>NZ_JAIUMR010000001.1 GCF_022565475.1 Aliidiomarina sp.
GATGGGGTACTTTAAACTACCGGAACGCCGCGAGGATAGATGTTATCCGAGGTGGGTGAAGCCGAAAACAAGGAAATACCCCCTTAAAAGAAAAAATGCCAGTCAGCTTAACTGACTGGCATTACACTCGTCAGTGCCCCTTTTCGTTAGTTGTCTGTCTACACAGGTTACTGACCAGGAATCAACACGCTATCGATGACGTGGATTACACCATTATCAGCTTCGATATCTGCTGTGACCACACGTGCATCATTAATGCGTACGCCATAACTGTTGGCACGAATGTTCAGTGCAGAACCTTGCACTGTGTCAGCCTGCGTATCACCATTGATATCTGCACTCATGACCTTGCCAGGCACCACATGATAGGTTAACACGGCGATTAATTGATCGCGGTTTTCCGGTTGCAAGAGACTTTCAACCGTGCCTTCAGGTAATTTAGCAAAGGCTTCGTCCGTTGGAGCAAATACGGTAAACGGACCTTCGCCAGCAAGCACGTCAACTAAATCTGCTGCGCCCAGAGCGGCGACAAGCGTTTCAAAACTACCGTTACTTGCTGCGATCTCAGCAATCGTTCCTTTACTCTTGTCACCGTAAGACTTATCTGCGCTGTAGCTCGAGCCTTCTTTATTGCGATCGCCACCGTGATGGTCAGCGACCGCCATTCCGGTCAGCGCTAAACCTGACGCAAAGGTAACAGCTAAGGTTAATAGATTTAACTTTTTCATGTTTAAACTCCTCATTCCTAGGGGGGTAGCCGCTAACATGTTGCGGCCGAATTTAAGTTGTTGCCCCCCATTAACGAAACAAGCATGGAAAATAGATTAAACTTCACACAATCTTTACAAAATTAAGACGATTGCGCTGCCTCAAGTAAAAGCTGTGCCAACGCTTCACCAAGATGCTCGGTCATAATCTCGCGATAACGCTCGGTATAGATAAAGCCACCGTCGGCGGCGAAAAATGCGGTTAACACAGGTGCCCAGTCATTGCTATGAGGCATGATGATACCGAATGTTTCACCTACTTCATCCCCCACTGAGTGATGGCGAATCGCAGCACCCTCAGCAACCGCTCGCCAATAATTGTAAGCGTCAATATAGCTATAGTAGCCACCCTCAGCTACGGCAGTGATAATTTCGGGATTACTTGTCGCTGGGCGGATATCCCTGCCTGGCTGATACTGGTCACGCAATGCGGTGATCCGAGTTTCATGCAAGGTGCCGGCAAATGCCATCGGCTGCAAGTCGGCGAACACGGTGCCGAATTCGGAAAAGTTGCTCAGTTCAGGTGTGTTTTTTGGTGTAATGAGAACGGCTACGTTCGTCATATAAGGTGGAGAGAATTGTAGTTCGTCACGGCGGGCTTCAGTAATGGTGACATTCCCCAAACCAAATACGCCACCGTGTGCATGTTGAATGCGGCGATAAAAAACCGACCAATTGGCTTCTTCGACAAACTCTAACTCGAGAGAAACCGAGTGATAGCGCTCAAACCATTGCTTGAACTCTTGCATTATTTCAACCGTGACGCCGGTTAACTCACCCGCGGAATTACGGTAGGCAAAGCCATCAGCCTCGACATACAGGACCCGCAATGTAGCTTGCATATTTCCCGAGACATCTGCGCGCAATGGACCAGCGTCGTCCGCCTGAATTTGTTGGTTCGGGCTGCATGCGGTTAAAGCCATGAATGCCGCCAATACCAGCAGCCAAATTTTTTTACTAGACATAAACGAGTTACCAACTTGAATGAAATGGAATTTCTGTAGTCTGCCGTGCACCTTGCGGATTTTCAAACTCTATCCGCAGCATCCACAACATATTTGGGTCGGTGCAAGCGCCTATCAGAAGGTCAGCTTGCCATACTTGATTGGTAACTGGCGACCACTGCAGCGGAATTCGGCCCATATACATGCTCACACCAACGACATCACTATGCACAATCGTCAAATCTTCAGGAATCGACAAGTGCAGCTCTAACAGGGTTTCGACTGGCATTGCCGGATCGCTACTGAACCACACGATTGGGCCTGCGCTAAATGATTCAGGCAGTACATAGGTACAATGCTCATGCGTCGATGTGTCACGTAGTTGGTAGGCGCAAGGTTGCTGGACATCAGTCAACGGCATTTTGGAGTCGGAGCAGCTACTCAATAGGAGCAATACTATTACCCCAGTGGTTAAGTTTCGCACGCTGTCTAACTTCATAATAATGTTCTCTTTTCCAGCAATAGAATAAGTCTTGTTAATGCGACCTATAAGTTTTTATACAAACGCGATACTCAATCAGTGATAGTTTGATCTTTATCATGCTTTCGGGGTATTGATTGGCTGTATTTTCCACCTGAAAACCCTTACAATCCGAGTTGAAATGCATAGCCATGCAAATTACTTTTTTTGCTGGTTATGGTTCATACTCACTGTCTGTTCTGCAAACTACAGCGGATTAATAATAATGAGCACAACTTCGAATCAACCTGTCGACTATAACCTAAAAGTCGTTAAGCAGTTTACTGTGATGACGATTATTTGGGGAATTATCGGGATGGTCGTCGGTGTTTTAATTGCTGCCCAACTCGTTTGGCCAGCACTTAATTTTGACACCCCATGGCTGACCTACTCTCGTCTTCGTCCACTGCATACCAATGCAGTGATCTTTGCTTTCGGCACGAGTGCCCTTTTTGCCACAGCGTATTACGTTGTGCAAAAAACATGTCAAGTTCGGTTGTTTTCTGACCGACTCGCTGCGTTCACGTTTTGGGGCTGGCAAGCCGTCATCGTGTCGGCAGTGATTACCTTGCCATTGGGTATTACGACGACGAAAGAATATGCAGAATTAGAATGGCCGATTTCAATTTTGATCGCGATTGTTTGGGTTGCGTTCATTATCGTCTTCTTCGGTACCCTCGCGATTCGCCGGACGTCCCATATTTATGTGGCCAACTGGTTCTACGGTGCTTTTATGATCGCTGTCGCCATGTTGCATATCGGCAATAATTTGGTGATTCCAGTCTCCTTCTGGAAGTCATACTCCATTTATTCCGGTGCCGTCGATGCGATGATGCAATGGTGGTATGGCCATAACGCCGTCGGTTTCCTCTTAACGGCCGGTTTCTTAGGTATGATGTATTACTTCGTACCGAAGCAAGCCGAACGTCCGGTCTATTCGTATCGCCTGTCGATCGTTCACTTTTGGGCGCTGATCACGATTTACATTTGGGCCGGTCCTCATCACCTTCACTACACTGCGTTGCCTGACTGGGCACAGTCAGTCGGTATGGTGATGTCAGTTATCCTATTCGTTCCTTCTTGGGGCGGTATGATCAACGGTATTATGACTTTGTCGGGTGCTTGGCATAAGCTGCGTACCGATCCGATTCTACGCTTCCTCATTGTGTCCTTATCCTTCTACGGCATGTCGACGTTTGAAGGTCCAATGATGGCAATCAAGTCGGTAAACGCGCTGTCGCATTACACAGACTGGACAGTTGGTCACGTCCACTCAGGTGCGTTAGGTTGGGTTGCGATGATTTCAATTGGTGCAATTTACCATCTGATCCCGATTCTTTTTGATCGCGAGCGGATGTACAGCATTAAATTGATTAACACCCACTTCTGGCTGCATACGATTGGCGTTGTTCTTTATATTGTTGCGATGTGGATCTCCGGTGTTATGCAAGGCTTAATGTGGCGTGCTGTCAACTCTGATGGCACCTTAACCTACAGCTTTGTTGAAAGCTTAGAAGCGTCGTATCCGTTCTATTTCGTGCGCTTCATCGGCGGTGTATTTGTGGTCGCAGGTATGTTGATCATGGGCTACAACGTCTGGAAAACTATCCGTACTAACCAAGTCCGTAGCAGCGAGCCATTAGCTGCTCAACCGGCGTAAAGGAGGCTAAATCATGAGCAAAAATAAACATGAGAAGGTCGAGAAGCACGTCGGCTGGTTCGCGGTTTTCGCAATTATCGCAATTTCTATCGGTGGTCTCGTAGAGATCACCCCCCTATTGTTCCAAAAGCAACTGCAAGAGCCAGTAAAAAACTTGCGCCCTTACACCGCTTTAGAACTTGAAGGTCGCGATATCTATATTCGAGAAGGCTGTGTTGGCTGCCACTCACAAATGATTCGTCCGTTCCGAGCTGAGACCGAGCGTTATGGTCACTACTCAGTCGCGGGTGAGCACGTTTGGGAATTCCCACATTTATGGGGCTCAAAACGTACCGGTCCTGATCTCGCTCGCGTTGGCGGCCGTTACAGTGATGAATGGCACTATGTTCATTTGGTCAACCCGCGTGCGGTCGTTCCAGAGTCAAATATGCCAGCCTACCCTTGGCTTGCCGAACGCACCTTGGATGGCAACTTGACGGCTCGGAAGATGCGAGCATTCCGTACCCTTGGTGTGCCTTATACCGATGAGGATATTGAAGGCGCCCAAGCTGCTGTCCAAGGCAAGACCGAAATGGAAGCGTTGATCGCTTACTTACAGTCGCTCGGCACAGCATTGAGGTAATCATGGGTGCAGGTTTTCAAGCAATTCATACGGCTTTAGTGTTCGGCGTCATCATTATCGTGATCGTCTGGGCATTCTGGCCGAAGAACAAAGGCAAATTTGAGCAAGACGCGAATTCCATCTTCGAAGAAGACAAGGATAAGAACGTCAAACGCTCTCAACAGGAGTCAGATAATAATGAGTAGCTTCTGGAGTTGGTGGATTATCGTTCTCACCCTCGGCTCACTGGTCGCAATTGGCCTATTGCTGTGGTGGAACATGAAGAATTTCACAGATGTGGAAGAAGGCGAAAGCATGGGCCACGAGTTCGATGGCATTATCGAACTGAATAACCCATTGCCAACCTGGTGGACCGTGCTGTTCTGGATCTGCTTGGCGTGGGGCCTTCTGTACCTACTTCTCTACCCGGGTTTAGGTAATTTCCCAGGCTTATTGAAATGGCAGAGTGCGAACCAATTCGTCTTGTCGCTCGAAGAGTCGCAACAAGCGAAGATTGACGCGCGTGAAGCCGGCTTTAATGTTCAATATGACCGTGAACGCGTTCGCGCTGACGAAGTCTTTGGTCCTATCTTTCAGCAATATGCGAGCTTGGAAATTGCTGAAATTGCACAAGACCGTGATGCACTTCGAATTGGGCAGCGTCTGTTCTTGCAAAACTGTGCACAGTGTCATGGTTCCGATGCGCGCGGCTCGCAAGGCTTTCCTAACCTAACGGACGGTGTATTTAACTGGGGCTCTTCGCCGCAACATATCTACACCACCATTATGGAAGGACGCCAAGCGGCAATGCCTGCATTTGGCGACCAATTGGGTAGTCAAGGCATCGCCGAAATGACCGCCTATGTGTTGAGCCTGAGTGGTCGTACAGTAGACCGTGACTTAGCTCGCGCAGGTGAGCAACAATGGATGGTTTGTGCCGCTTGTCATGGACAAGACGGTAAAGGCAACCCGGCGTTAGGTGCACCTGATCTGACCAATAATGTTTGGACTTACGGTGGCTCAGAGCGTGCAATCAATGAAACCTTGATGTATGGTCGCAATGGCGTTATGCCAGCGTTTAAAGACATTCTAGGTGAAGATAAAGTGAAAATTTTATCAGGCTATATTCTCAGCCTCTCACAGTAACGTTCATTGCTATGTTCGGCATGGAAGCCCCGGTCATCGGGGCTTTCTGTTATTAAAAGAGACGATTATGACGACAAACACGACAACGCCTACTAACTCAGTGAAAACCCCTTGGTACAAAGTGAGTTGGGTTTGGTACATTATCTTTATGAAGTTCGCGGTTATTACAGCGTGTATTGTCACCGCCGTCCTTATCTATCGAAACCCAATTTCAATGGTCGTCGACGACTATTACAACGAAGGGCGCAGTATCAATTTACAACTGACGCGCGTTGCTATCGCCGAGGAGCGAAATATTTCCTTCTATGCTAATTTCTCTGCGAGCAATAATTTCGAGCTCACATTTCGCTCAGGTGAACCGAATGATGCATCGGCGTTGATCGTGACCTTCTTCCACCCTACTACCCACAACAATGACTTCGAGTTGCGCATGACTCAGGGAGCAGATGGTGTGTACCGTCAAATGCTGCCACGTGAATTATATGGTCATTGGCGGGTTGACATCGAACCCTTTGACCGCGAATGGCGCGTCAGCCAGAACATTCATTTACCGATTAGCAATACAATCACACTATTGCCGGTCAATTACGGAATTTAATGATAGCCAATGCATTGTGTAGGTTACTGTGAGCTCTAGTTGTTTTCATTGCCACCAGCCGGTTCCGCGCGGTATTGACCTTACCGTTGAGATCGAAGGACAACAACAGCCGATGTGTTGTTTTGGTTGTCAGTCCGTTGCCGAAACGATCGTAGATCAGGGGCTTACCCATTTTTATAAATATCGGGAAACTAAGCCTGGGGAACTCATTCTCGTTCCGGATGAATTGCAACAGCTGCAAAGCGAACTCGAACGCTATGATGATCCTGACATTCAACGTGAATTTGTCAGTCGTCAGGGTGAACGTCAGGCAGCTACCCTTGCCCTTGAAGGCATGACTTGCGCAGCCTGTGCTTGGTTAATTGAGCGACAATTAATGAACACGTCAGGTGTTAGTAAAGTTGTGGTGAACTCCGCAACAGAACGCCTGCAAGTCGAATGGCAAGCTGATCAAACGCGTTTAAGTGACATTCTCCGCGCCATCCATCAGGTCGGGTACAAAGCGCTGCCGTTTCAGCAGGCTGACTTAGAAGCCAGTTACGAGAAAAAGCGCCGAGGCTATATTCGTCGCCTCGGTGTTGCCGGCATTGCCTCAATGCAAACCATGATGGTTGCATTCGGGCTCTATTTCGACGATATCGATGACACGACCCGCTTGTACTTTTGGTGGGTTTCCTTGTTATTCACCGCGCCTGTGATTGTCTACAGCTGTCAGCCGTTCTTTGTGAATGCGCTAAAAGCATTGAAAGCTCGCACGCTGAATATGGATGTCCCCGTGGCGTTAGCGATGGCTATTGCTTTTGTGGCAAGCTTTTACGCAACGGTAACCGACACCGGAGAAATTTATTACGAATGCGTGTCGATGTTTGCTTTTTTCTTATTATCAGGCCGCTTTCTCGAAATGCAAGCCAAGCACAAGGCGGTTGCCAACGCAGCAAACCTGATGAAGTTGATTCCGGCCATTGCTGAACGCAAAACGGATGAGGGTTGGCAACAAGTCATGGTCAAATACCTTGAGCCTGGAGATGTGATTCGCGTGAAAGCAGGTGAAACAATTCCCGCTGACGGCCAACTGATGGATGCTGATGCTTGGTGTGACGAGTCATTACTGACTGGCGAAAGTCGACCCGTCGCTAAAAAACAATTAGATACGGTTTATGCAGGTTCGATCAACCAAGAGCATCCAATTTCGATTCGTATCCAAGCGACACACCAGGAAACCTTGTTGTCAGGCATTATTTCCTTACAAGACAGTGCGCTTGAACAGAAACCTCGGTTCGTGCGCTTAGCGGATATTGTCAGTCGTTATTTTGTTTTAATGACACTCATTGTCACCACGTTAACCTATGTTGCCTGGACGTTTATTGATCCGTCCAAAGCCTTTTGGGTGATGCTCGCGGTGTTAGTTGCGACCTGCCCTTGCGCGTTATCCTTAGCTGCGCCAACGGCCATGAGTGGCGCGGTTAGTCGTCTTAATCGTAGTGGTATATTGATTAAACATGCGGTACTCATGGAAGCATTACCGAAAATGAAGACCCTGTGCGTCGATAAGACAGGTACACTTACACGTGGTCAATTCTCGATTGTTGACTGTGTCTACAATGACACGTTGTCGGCAGCAGACATAGAGCATATCGCGGCTAGTTTAGAGAGTTACTCAGAGCATCCGATTGCTCGCCCAATACAACGCCTCAGTGCACATCAACCACTGGATGCTGTAGAAATCCACCAAGGGTTTGGGATCAGCGGATGTTACCAAGGTGAACGCTATCGTATTGGTAGCCTTGCATTTATTCAGCAGTGGCACCCCGATGCGACGTCGCCGATGGAGCACGCAAACGTGATTCTCGCGAGCGAGAAACAGATTTTAGCGGCATGGCAAGTGGATGACGAACTACGTGCCGACACTGCTACTACCTTGCAGTGGTACAAGAACCGTGGTTTCAATATTGTCATGTTGACCGGCGATTCTGCTGAACGCGCTGAGCAACTGGCCGCATCACTGCCTATTGATCAGGTTTACGCGGGACTGAAACCCGAGGATAAACTTTCACGTTTGCAATCTTTGCGCAAGGACGGACCGGTGTTAATGGTCGGCGATGGCATTAATGACGGCCCTGTCCTTGCCGGCGCTGACGGCTCGGTGACGTTTGCAACCGGTTCCGACCTCGCACAAACCAGCAGTGATGTTGTCATTCTTAACGGTGAACTTGCCGGACTTCGGCGCATGTATGAAACTGCGACCTTAACGCGTCGAATTATCCGCCAAAACTTCACTTGGGCGATTGGTTATAATCTAGTCATTTTACCACTCGCCGTAACTGGTCAAGTTGGCCCTTTACTTGCTATGCTCGGCATGTCGGCGAGCTCATTAATCGTGATGACTAATTCATTGCGACTCATGCGCGACGCACGTTAGGGAGGGGCTTGTGGAAATTTTGCACTTAATGGTACCTATTGCCATCATTCTTGTCGTCATTGCCATCGTGATTTTCTTTTGGGCCGTTCGCAGCGGTCAGTTCGATGACCTTGAGCGGCAAGGTTACAACATCCTTCTCGATGACGCTCAGAAGAAGAAAAAAGCCCCACAAAAATCACCGACACCTGATCAGAACGAGGAAACGAAGTGACGGTCGATTGGCTTGCCGCACTCATTATGGGATTAGCGGGCAGCGGTCATTGTCTCGCGATGTGTGGCGGTTTAGCCGCCGCAATGGGCATGAACCAATCGCCATTAAGACTGCTTTGGTACAACCTTGGTCGCATCACCAGTTATGGTATAGCCGGGGCGCTGGTCAGCGGTGCCTTATTTTCGGTCACCAGCCTCTATCCCAATGCATTGATTTATTTGCGCGCCATTGCCGGCATCATGATGATTTTATTGGCCCTGTATCTGGTGCGTTGGAATGCCGCATTGTTATGGCTGGAAAAAATCGGCGCTGTGTTATGGCGTCGTCTGCAACCATTAACGCGTAAATTACCCAAAACCAACAAGCACGGTGGGCATATCTTTCTTGCCGGCATGCTCTGGGGGTGGCTGCCATGCGGATTGGTTTACAGTGCACTGGCGTGGGCAGCACTCAGCGCAAACCCTATCAGCGGCGCAACCTTCATGATGATCTTTGGCCTTGGTACCTTTCCCGCCATGTTCTTGACTGGTATTTTCAGCCATAAATTGGCTTATATTATTGCCTCGAAAGGCTTTCGCTGGATTGCAGGACTACTGCTTTTGGGGTACGGTATAGCGACATTATTTATTGCTCTTCAGCAACTGCAACGAATCGCATAATATCCATCGACGCAACGTGTAGTTGACACGGTTTTGCGTTAGAATGCTCGCGAAATCGTTAAAGGAGTCAACATGGCCGGTGAATTAAAGCTAAACAACCACATTAACTGTCAAAACTGCAGTATCAGTCAGTTGTGCTTGCCGTTTACGCTCGATTCAAATTCATTAGAACGACTCGACTCCATGATCGAGCGCAAGCGCCCCTATCAGCGCGGTGACACCCTCTTCCGTGCGGGTCAGCCGCTGCAAGCGCTCTATGCGGTTCGCTCTGGCAGCATTAAAGGTTATTCGTTAAATGATGCTGGCGAAATGCAGATTACGGCTTTTCATCTACCTGGTGATTTGGTCGGCTTCGAAGCAATTGGTACGGGTCAGCATCATGGCTATGCAGAAGCGATGGAAACATCCATGATCTGTGAAATCCCCTATCACAACCTCGAGTCTCTAAGTGGCCAAATTCCTGAACTGCGGCGGCAATTAATGCGGCTCATGAGTGACGAAATTAACGCCGATAAACGGATGTTGACGTTACTCAACACGCGCACAGCCGAACAACGATTAGCCACCTTTTTAATTGAGCTTTCGACTCGTTTTCGCACGCGCGGCCTTTCCTCGAAAGAGTTTCGTTTGACCATGACACGCGCAGAAATCGGCAATTACTTGGGCTTGACTGTTGAAACCGTCAGCCGACTGCTTGGTAAATTCCAAAAAGCAGACTTAATTGCAGTCGACGGCCGACTTGTGCGTTTGCAACAGCTCAACGCGTTGTGTGAACTTGCTGGTTTACCAGCACTGCCCTGCGACGATTAATCCCGTTAACTGTTTTTGATTAAGCGCAATAACGGCTTAATTTTACCGCAAAAACACGTGCGTTTTTAAATGCTTGCGCTATGCTTGAAGAAGTGATTTTAGCGCGAGGATTTACCATGTTTAAGAACATTCTTGTTGTACTCGACCCGAATCAAGAACAACAGAAAGCTCTAGCCCGAGCATTACACATCGCTCGCCTTCAGCCTGCGCGGTTAACGCTTTTCTTATCAATCTATGACTTTGCCTATGAAATGACAACTATGCTTTCCGGTGAAGAACGCGAGCAAATGCGTCAAGGTTTGGTCAGTGAGCGTGAACAATGGATGCGTGGCATTCTCGAACAATATGCTGCCGAACAACATCAAGTCGACTTTTTAGTGCAATGGCACCATCGGCCTTTTGAAGCCATCATTCGAACGGCCGTTGAAGGTGATTACGATCTCATCATTAAAGGCACACGTAAACACGACACATTGCAGAGCGTTATTTTTACGCCGACCGACTGGCACCTTTTACGTAAAGCACCACAGCCCGTGTTATTGGTGAAAGACCACGACTGGCCCCAACATAGCTCTGTATTAGCCGCCGTGAATGCAGGTAGTGATAGTGAAGTCCATCAGCAACTAAATAATAAAATCCTAAAAGCGGCGGGTTATATCAGCAAAAAACTCAACTCACATTTACATTTAGTAAACTGCTACCCCGGCGCGCCTGCTTCGATAGCCGTTGAAATACCTGAGTTTGATACGCATCAGTACCAGTTAAATGTGCGCGAACATCATGAGAATGCGTTAGCAGAAGTTGCTCGTCATGCCGAAGTTGAGTTTAGCGGTTTGCATCTTCGCGAAGGTATACCCGATGATGAAATACCACGGGTAGCCGATGAATTAGACGCCGAATTAGTGGTCTTGGGTACGATTGGCCGTACTGGAATAACCGCGGCACTGCTCGGGAATACCGCCGAGCATGTGATTGAACAGCTCAATTGCGACTTACTTGCAGTGAAACCGGAAGGCTTCAAATCCCCCGTCGTTAATTAATTGCGCCAGTGCAAGGATTGCGTTGCAGATAGGGCGGCAGGTATACTAGCCGCCCTAAATTTTGTGGTCGTTCAGGAAACAGTCATGACTCACTCTACCCCGCTAGCAACTACAGCAAACGTCTCCGCAAGCGACGATAAGCGCCATAAATACAGTTTTAATAAACTGGAAAAGCGTATTCGCCGCGCGGCGGGTAAAGCGATTGACGATTTTGCCATGATCAACGATGGTGACCGCGTCATGGTGTGCTTGAGCGGTGGTAAAGATAGTTACACCTTGCTGACAACCTTGCGTTATCTGCAAAAAGTTGCGCCGATTCAATTTGAAATTATCGCCGTCAACTTAGATCAAAAACAACCTGGGTTTCCTGAGCATATTCTTCCTGCGTATTTACAAGCTGAAGGCGTTGATTATCGCATTATTGAAGAAGACACCTATGCCATCGTAAAAGACAAAATTCCCGAAGGGAAAACCACATGTTCACTGTGTTCGCGTTTACGTCGCGGCATTCTTTATCGGACTGCGCGTGAATTAGGGGCAACCAAGATCGCACTGGGACATCATCGCGATGACATCATTGAAACACTCATGCTCAACATGTTTTATGGTGGTTCTTTGAAGTCGATGCCACCCAAGTTGGTCAGTGATAATGGTGAGCACGTTGTCATTCGTCCGTTAGCGTACGTACGCGAAAAAGACATCGCGAAATACGCGGCAGCCATGGACTATCCGATTATTCCGTGCAACCTGTGTGGTTCGCAAGAAAATCTCCAACGCAAGGTCATTAAAGACCTGCTGAAAACATGGGATCGTCAATACCCAGGGCGCATTGAAAGCATGTTTAAAGCGATTACGAATGTTGTACCCAGTCACCTTGCCGATACGAGTCTATTTAACTTTAAAGCGCTGGTTGCCGATGGCGAAGAAAATGAATTGGGCGATACTGCATTTGACCAAGCGCCGGTTGGCGATGCCAGTCAATTCATTGAATTTGATGAAGATGACAGCCGCACACCCGTTCAGGTTATACAGCTCTCTTAAAGCGTTAAGCTTGCGGTCGGTTCTTAAAAAACTGACCGCAAGGACTCCAATCATTATTGAGTTCTTGCTTGGCGAATAATCTCTCGATTAACGCGAATCATTTGGTTTAACTCAACAATATACTCTTCACCACGTTCAGAATAAGCCATTAGACCAAGCGTTAATGGCTGAGCGGTAATCGGTATATTCCGTGCGCGCAGATCCGCACGAATTTCACGTAGCTCTTGATACGCAACGTGGGTATTAAGATTACGAATATAGCTTTGTACCGATGCCTCGATACTCGCAAAATACTGCACCTCATGACTTGCGCCGGCAGGTCGCGACGATGGCACGATGCCACAGCCCTCGTTCCAACACCATTGGCCAAAGAAATTACGCGCATCTTGGGCAAACCGCGAGGTGCCCCAGCCTGACTCATTGGCAGCTTGAATTAAGACGAGGGTATCGGGCACTTCATCGACCCGACGTTTCAGGGTCGTAAATATTGCACTGAGATCGTCATGTTCAACACGGTAGTGCTCAGCGACTGCGCGTACCCAGCGTCGTTCTGTGCGCGTCAATGATTCACCGGCTTGGTACTGAGCATGCAGTCTTAACACGTCTTGGCGGACCTTGAGAATATGCTCATTTTCAGCGTCGATTGCAGGTAAAAGGTAAGCAAAAAATGCAGTTTTACGGTCATTGACATCGCTAATCTGCGAAAAATCTGGCACTTCGACGGTCACATTCGATAAATGACGTGAAACACTGGGCAATGAACCATAGGATTCGTCGTCAGTGACGTCACTCGTGTAATCGCCAGAAATAAACGGATAGGCAATCGCTAAGATGATAAAAACCACAGCGACAGAAAAGGTGACATGCCGGAGCACCTCACCTTTTTGCTTAATGATCTGAGTTACAATCGTTTGCATAAATTTCCGTTAGGCTTGAAAGTTATCACGATCAGAATTCTTATCAGAGCTCGACGCTTCTTCGTCTGAGGTTTCCACTACTTCCGACGTCTCATCTGCACTATAGACGCTGGTTGGCGTTTCTGCTGCGACTTGGCCGAATATCTCGCGATAGAATACGGCCAAACCATGATAGAACAGCGGAGCGAGCCAAAATGCTAAGCCATAAATTACCGCTAACGACAGCATAATGGCGATAAACTGGCCGACGCTGCCTGCAGCAGCGAAACCGGCAACAAACATTACCGCAGGGATAACCATCACAAACGCCAAGAATACAAGTGCTAGATAGAAGACAAAAAAGGCGGCCATTCTTTGCTTAACGATGATGACGGATGCATACAAGGCATTACCCACGTTGCAGCGAGTGCCAACCGCGATCGTTAACGCAAATGAGAAAAAGAATAAAATAACCAGTGAAATAAATAAGGCAAGCAATTCAGGGACGCCCGGAATTAGGCTCGGTATTTGACCGATCAACATGGACACGACACTAATCCCGATAAAGACCCACGGTTGCTGCAGTAATGTAAATACATGGCTTCCGCCGACATTTTCACCGCTCACATTGCGCAAAGCCATCAAAATAAGCCCTGCCATCAGTGGCGCCCATATAATCGATGCAATTGCCGAGATTAAGATTTCAGCCGCTGCGTTTTCTTCAATGTCGATCCCCAATGCTGAGACCAGTATAGTGACAAACATCACGGCGAGTAAAACGACAAGAAACGACCAAATAATACCAAAGCCGATGCCAGTACGTTTTTCTTTGGTCAATTGCCAAGCTTCAAAAAGTACTTTGTTTGCATCAGGTTTGTTGCCGCTGGCAAGACCCTTTTTTAAATCCGTATTCCAACGTGGCTGTGACGGTGTTTGGTTCATGGTAAACTAGTCCATTGGTTATTGTTTTAAATGGTTCAATTGCCAGCCATTATCCCTGCTCAAGTCAGAAAATGCTAGTGTACAACGAGATAAGGATACTCATGCAGCGAGACTCAACGCATAAGCCTTTTGCTAAGCGCATGCACAGCCCCAAAAGCGGTAAACCACGGCCACGTCCGTCTCGTTCTGTCGTTGTCTTGCTCAACAAGCCAATGAATGTTTTGTGTCAATTCACCGGTAACCCCGGCGAAACCACGCTAGCGGATTTCGTGCCCATTAAAGACGTCTATCCCGCTGGCCGACTCGACAAAGACAGTGAAGGTCTCGTTGTCTTGACCAACGATGGTCAGCTGCAAGCGAAGATCTCCTCACCAAAATTCAAGCAAAGCAAAGTCTATTATGTGCTCGTTGAGGGTGAACCAAGCGCGGAGAAGTTGCGCTCACTGCGTGCGGGTCTTGAGCTTAATGATGGTCTCACCCTGCCGATTGAAGCGGAAATCGTTTCGGAACCAGAGTGGTTGTGGCCGCGCAACCCACCCGTGCGTGTGCGCAAAACAATTCGAGATACGTGGCTGAAATTAACCTTGAAAGAAGGCCGCAATCGGCAAGTTCGACGGATGACCGCCGCGATCGGTCATCCAACATTGCGTTTAATTCGCTTCCAAGTCGGTGCATGGACAATTGCAAGTTTGGCCAGCGGCGAGTATCGCCAGCTCGAAGCAACAGAATAGCAGCGGTTCCTGCATTGACTCGCCCTTTTTGCTAGGCATCAGGTAGCAAAAAATGCTAAAATTCTGCGCCTTTAAAGGCACAAGCCAGTTTTTCATCATGGGCTCGAAGGTGTCTGATAACGCCATGGCTGCAAGATAAATAGGTATGATTTGCGTGAATCAAGATGAAAATTTAGACAACCCTAATGCGAACAAGCGTGTCATCGTCGGTATGTCCGGTGGTGTCGACTCATCCGTATCCGCTTACCTGCTTATTCAGCAAGGCTATCAGGTTGAAGGCCTGTTCATGAAGAATTGGGAAGAGGATGATACCGACGAATATTGTGCTGCAGCAACGGATCTTGCCGATGCTGAAGTCGTCTGTGAAACCCTCGGAATCCCCCTGCACACCGTCAATTTCGCTGCCGAATACTGGGACAATGTATTTGAACACTTCTTGAGTGAATACAAACTGGGGCGAACGCCAAATCCCGACATCATGTGCAACAAGGAAATCAAATTTAAAGCCTTTCTTGAGTTCGCTGCAGAGGCTCTCGGTGCAGACTATATTGCTACCGGGCACTATTGCCGTCGGCAGTTCAGTGATGGTAATTGGCAGCTGCTGCGGGGACTCGATAGCAACAAAGACCAGAGCTATTTTCTGTATACCTTAAGCCACGAACATATTGCGCAAACATTATTTCCGGTCGGTGATATTGCTAAACCAGAAGTGCGCCGCATTGCCGAAGAGCAAGGGCTGGTCACTGCGGGAAAAAAAGACTCGACAGGCATTTGTTTTATCGGCGAACGCAAGTTTAAAGATTTTCTGCAACAGTACCTTCCTGCTCAACCAGGCCCTATCCTGACCGTTGATGGTCAGCAGGTCGGAGAGCATGAAGGTTTGATGTACCACACGATCGGTCAACGTAAAGGCCTGCATATTGGTGGACTGGCAGATGCGTCCGATCAACCTTGGTATGTTGTCGATAAAGACGTCGCCAACAATCACTTAATTGTCGCTCAAGGCAAGCACCACCCTCGCCTGTTTTCTCAAGGTTTAGTTGCCGGTCAGCTGCACTGGGTGAATCGCGAAGTGCCAGCTGAAGAATTTCGCTGCGTTGTTAAAACACGTTATCGTCAAGAAGACATCCCTTGTCGAGTCATTCGCCGTAATGCTGAGCAGATTGAAGTTTTGTTTGACGAACCAGTTGCTGCGGTCACTCCGGGACAGTCAGCCGTTTTTTATCAAGGTGACGTTTGCCTCGGTGGTGGTATCATCGAACAACGCATAACAGACTTCGAGGTCGCTTTGTGAGCCATTTCAGTGTTTGGGAAGAACGCATGATTGCGCTTGGCGGCGTCTGCCTTGCCGCCGTGTGCGCACAACAACTGGCCCGTCGTGGTGAAATACAACCGGCGGAGCACTCAGACGTCCTGATTCATGCGCTCTTGTCGATGAACCCAGAAAGCACAGAAGCTGTTTTTGGTGATCTCGAGTCGTTAAAGCCAGCGCTGCGTCTGCTTCGCGGCCAACTCAGCGGTGAAGGTGCCAAAGACGTCGAGCAAACACGCTACGTCGTGGGTATGTTAGCACTTGAACGGCGTCTCATGAATAATCAAAAGGCGCTGGCTAACTTGGGCCGGAGCTTGCAACAAATCGAACGCCAACAGAATGACTTTGCCTTTGAACCAAGTCTAATCATTGAAAACGCTGGCAAACTCTACATGGACGTCATTAGTCCGTTAGGCCCGCGTATCCAAATTAGCGGGAATCCTGATTACTTGCGCCGAGTGGAAGTGCAGTATCACATCCGTACCATGTTACTTGCAGGTATTCGCAGTGCGGTATTATGGCGTCAGCTTGGTGGTAAACGTCGGCAAGTGATCTTTAGCCGCCGACGCATGGTCGATGCGATCGACTCACTCTTAAAACGATAGATTTCGCTGAACCTCAGGTGACTCGACCTAAGGTTTATGATTATTAGTCCTGTCCAGCCTATTTTAAACGGAGCATGACATGCAGCTAGCCCTTTCAGAATTAACCGCAATTAGCCCTGTTGACGGTCGCTATGGTAATAAAACTGCGGATTTACGCCCGTATGTCAGCGAGTTTGGTCTTATTCACCAACGTGTCCTCGTCGAAGTTCGTTGGTTGCAGAAACTCGCAACGATTTCGCAGATCACTGAAGTCCCTGCTTTGTCTGACGAGGCGAATCAATTACTCGACCAGATTATTCGTGAGTTTTCTGAAGGTGATGCCGCACGTGTGAAAGAAATTGAGCGCGAAACGAATCATGACGTCAAAGCGGTGGAATATTTTCTTAAAGAAAAAGTCGCGGATCATGCTGAGCTTGCGGCTGTCAGCGAGTTTATTCATTTTGCCTGTACCTCAGAAGATATCAATAACCTCTCTCATGCACTGATGCTGACTGCTGCACATCAGCAAGTCGTCAGTCCGCTGTTACAGGAAATTCTGCAATCCTTGGTTACTCATGCGCAACGTTATAAATCCATTCCAATGATGGCAAGAACCCACGGACAACCAGCAACACCGAGCACCATGGGCAAAGAGTTCGCGAACGTTGCCGTGCGTTTAGATCGCCAACTAACCGCACTTAAGCAAGTCCAGTTTCTCGGGAAAATAAACGGTGCAGTGGGTAACTATAATGCCCACCTTGCGGCCTACCCAGATGTTGACTGGCATCGCGTTGCTGAAGAGTTTGTGACCTCACTAGGCTTGACCTGGAACCCTTACACCACACAAATTGAACCACACGATTACATCGCTGAATGGTTTGATGCCCTTTGCCGTATTAATACCATCCTCATCGATCTAGACCGTGACATGTGGGGTTATATCGCGCTCAATCACTTTAAACAAAAAACCATTGCTGGCGAAGTTGGCTCTTCTACCATGCCGCACAAGGTCAATCCGATCGATTTTGAAAACTCGGAAGGTAATCTAGGTATAGCTAATGCGATACTCGGCCATCTTTCCGCAAAACTGCCGGTTTCACGTTGGCAGCGTGACCTCACCGACTCAACCGTCCTGCGCAACTTAGGTGTGGGGCTGGGTTATGCGGTGATCGCTTACCAAGCAACATTGAAGGGACTGTCGAAGTTGGAAGTCAACGAAGCGAATCTGCGCAATGAACTGGATCAAAACTGGGAGTTGCTCGCTGAGCCGGTGCAGACCGTGATGCGCCGATATGGCATTGAAAAACCTTACGAAAAACTGAAAGAGTTGACCCGTGGGAAGCGTATTACGGCTGCCGACTTGGCCACGTTTATTGATTCCCTCACGTTACCTGACAGTGTCAAAGTTGAACTAAAAGCCTTGACCCCAGCGAACTACGTTGGCCGTGCTGAGGCATTTGTTGCAGAACTTCCTCAGCATTTGCATAACGCGTAAGACACTCGTGAGAGCTAGTAAATGACAACCGACTACGTATTGAACCATTACGCTTTTGATGCCGTTGCATTTTTACGCGACTATTGGCAACAAAAGCCGCTCGTCATCCGTCAAGGATTTATCGATTTTCACGATCCGATTGAAGCGGAAGAGCTTGCTGGACTCGCATTAGAACCGGGTGTGGATTCACGCGTAGTCAGTTGCAAGAACCAGCAATGGGATCTCGTACATGGTCCAGTCGATGACTATGAACAATTTGGAGAAACGGACTGGAGTCTTTTAGTCCAAGCCGTGAACGAGCATTATCCGCCGGCACAAGAATTGTTGCGCGCCTTTCGGTTTTTGCCGGATTGGCGCGTTGATGACCTTATGGTCAGTTATTCAACGCCCGGTGGCGGTGTTGGGCCGCATCTAGACCAATATGACGTCTTTATTATTCAAGGTCAGGGCAAGCGCCGCTGGCAAGTCGGTGAGCCGGGTCTTTATATCGAGCATTGCCCGCATGAAGACTTAAAGCAGATCGAAGGATTCGAAGCGACGATTGACGTTGTCCTCGAGCCCGGTGATATTCTTTATATTCCTGCCGGTTTTCCACATGCGGGCGAGAGTCTTGAGGCGGCATTAAATTACTCTGTGGGTTTGAGAGCGCCGAGTCAGGCTGAGTTATTGTCAGCATTCGCTGACGATGCGCTTGACCAAAATAAGCTGCAACAACGTTTTCGTGATCGGACTTCAGATCTTCTTGCGGGTAATGAAAATGAACTCAACGACTGTGAACCATGGCATATTTCACCTAGTGTCGTGAGTAACTTTCGTGAATTATTACAATCAGCACTTGCCGATGAAGGACAGCTACATCGGTCGATCGTCAGCTTATTATCACGTAACCCACGACCGCCACTACCGGAGTGGCCGCAACAGCCGTATACCGAGTCAGCCTTAATCTATACATTGCAACGCTATGATATTTTGATCAAAGCTGTCGGTGTGAGAATGGTGACGACTGTGCTCAATGAGCAGCGCTTCGCGGTGATTCAGGGCCATTGGTACGCGCTCGATGAAGACGATGCAGAAGCTTT
The DNA here is from genome assembly GCF_022565475.1 of Aliidiomarina sp. Classification (GTDB taxonomy): domain Bacteria; phylum Pseudomonadota; class Gammaproteobacteria; order Enterobacterales; family Alteromonadaceae; genus Aliidiomarina. Next base: position 19,456 of record NZ_JAIUMR010000001.1, read on the forward strand.
ATTTGTGTTGCTTTTAGAAAGTACCGACTACTTGGCACTTGAGCAGGTCCATCCCTATCTCAACTCATCACAAGCACGTCAGTTGTTACTCGGTCTTCTAAACGAAGGCCTGTTCATGCTCGACCACGACGAGAGTTAGTATTCTTGATAATAAAAAACGCGCCGAGTGATGGGCGCGTTATTTTAGTTGGTCATATCTAGATATGTTGGTCAACCCATAACTCATCGTTCTCGACGATGTCGTAGCAGGCTTCAGCATGGTTAATCAACAGCTGCGCAAACTTTTGTTGCGTTTCGTCTGCTTTTTCATCGTTGAGGATGTTGTCTGCGCGCAGCTGCCAACGCAATGAGAAATGCCGCAGTGCATCACGTGCGTTATCAGCAACTTTAGCGTCGACATAGTCACTTGGACAGACACCAGTAATGGCCCACACTTTATCGGTTGAACCACTTAAGGTGAATTTCCATAACGCAATATGTGGAATCAAATACCGACATTCCTTGGTTAATACTTTATCGGTAATTAAACCTTTTTCAACCAGGTAACCATTTGCCTTTTGAAAGTGCTCGCGTACCCATGCTGCTTGTTCTTGATTTGCTTGTTCTTGTTGGTCACTCATGGTGGTCTCACTACTACTTTGAATAAATTACATTGGAATGGATTAGAAGCTAACAAAATTGTTAAAGCTTTGTAGCATTTGACAGCATATTAACAGGCTTGCGTCGCCTTGCAAAGGCTTGTTAGAGCGGCTACAGGCCTTATCTTCTATAGACTGGACAGACCTCTGCAAGTGTAAAGACAAGTTGATAGTTTGCTGCGACAAAACGTAATTTTTTACGCTTAAGAAACTAGTAACAGTTTACGTAAAGTGTTAGTTTACGCCACAAATTTCTATCCTGAACGATGACCTTTTCGGTCGTGTAATCGTTCTGAAACCAACAATGAGGTTAGCGGAAATGGCGCTATTCGAGCACAAGGAATTTGATAACCACGAACAAGTGGTTTTCTGTCACGACAAGGTCACAGGTTTAAAAGCAATTATTGCAGTGCATGACACCACCATGGGCCCTGCACTTGGCGGTACCCGGATGTGGAGCTACGCAAACTCGGAAGAAGCCCTAACCGACGTGTTGCGTTTGTCTCGTGGTATGACGTACAAAAGTGCCCTCGCCGGCTTGCCACTTGGCGGTGGTAAAGCTGTCATCATCGGCGACGCGAAAAAAGATAAAAGCGAAGCCTTCTTCAAAGCTTATGGCCGCTTTGTGAATGCGCTTGGTGGTAAGTATATTACCGCTGAAGACGTCAACATCCGTACCAGCGATATTGCCATCGTGGCCACTGAAACAGCTTACGTTGCTGGCACCGAAGGCAAAGCTGGCGATCCGTCTCCGCATACAGCAGAAGGCACCTATTTAGGCCTGAAAGCGGCTGCGAAACACGCTTTCGGTAATGAAGACTTGTCTGGCTTAAAGATTGCCATCCAAGGCCTTGGCGCTGTCGGTTATGACTTCGCAAAATATTGTGCAAATGAAGGCGCTAAACTTATCGTTTGTGACGTCAATCAAGAGTCAGTCGACCGTGCTGTTGCCGAATTGGGTGCTGAAGCCGTTAGTATTGATGCCATCTACGACGCAGATGTAGATGTCTATGCACCGTGTGCACTCGGTGCAACCATTAATGACGAAACCTTGAAGCGTATCAAGGCGAAAGTCATCGCCGGTAGTGCCAACAACCAGTTGGCGACGCCAGCACATGACAAAATTGTCAAAGATATGGGCATTCTTTATGCTCCAGACTATGTGATCAATGCTGGCGGCGTTATTCACGTCTGTTCTGAAGCGGCAAACTTTAGCCGCGAAGATACCGCAGCTCGTGTGAAAGCTATTTATGGCACTTTAGATAAAATCTTTACCCGCGCAAGTGCTGAAGATCGTCCGACGGGTGAAATTGCTGATGAAATGGCACGTGAAATTTTGGCTAAGAAATTAGCAGAAAAACAAGCCTAGTCACCGCAGACAAAATAAAAAGAGCTTCATTCGTGAAGCTCTTTTTTTTTATTAAAAATTAGACTTCTAATTGTTCAGACAGCCATTCAATGGGATGCGGTGGTTTTACGCCACTGTGTCGCTCAACCTGACAGCGACAGGAAAAACCAGACGCGACCACTGGCCCTTGACTATTTGCCAGCGCGGGTAGCCAACTGAGTTGATAAATTTCCTCACTTAAACCCTGCTGCTCACTTTCGTGGCCAAACGTACCTGCCATGCCGCAACAGCCCACTGCGGGACTCGATAACGAGACGCCGAAAGACTGGTAAATCTGCTGCCAACGCTGTCGAACCTGCGGTAACGCTGTTTGCTCGGTGCAGTGTGGTAACAACGTCGCCGCGACTCCCTCTTCTTGCCTGGACTTGGATAACTCGTGTTGGCGATCATGCAGTACATTTTGCAACCATTCGTCGATGGTCAAAACCTCAAAATCATCGCTACCGGGAATCTCTTCGTGCCGGTACTCGTCGCGATAAATCAGTGCCGTCGCAGCATCCATACCAACAATCGCCGTTGGGTATTGACGGCTCAAGTCACTTAAAGTTTCTGCAGCCAATGAAGCTTGCCGCCGGAATGTTTGCAAAAAGCCTTTGACGTGTGCGGGTTTACCATTCGCTTGCAAGGGTAACAATACCGGAACAATGTTTAATGCCAAGGCCACTCGCGCAAACGCGGCAACAACGCCTGCATTAAAGCTCGAGGTAAAGGTGTCCTGAAGAATAAAAACATATCGTTCGGCGATATCTGCATCGATCAGTGTTTCGGCCTGTTGACGAAATTGAGCAAATGTCAGTACGGCTTTCGGTAAACGGTTTTCTAATCGGGGAACCGAGAACTTGGGTGTATCCACATAGGCAAATAACGCTTTCTGCAGTCCACGTGCGACTGGGTTCTGCGTCAGCAAATTGGCAATCCGTGGAAACCGCGCAAGGCGCGCAATACTGGTCTCGCTACTACGAATCAAGTAATCACGCATCGGCCGTCGATAGCGTTCGTGATAATGCCCATAAAACACCGCACGTTGGCGTGGAATATCAACTTTTACCGGACATTGAGTCGAACACGCTTTACAGGCTAAGCAGGTATCAAGACTTTCCCGAACTTGGTCACTAAAATCCTGCCCCGTTGCCTTCGGCAGCCGTTGGTTTTGCCAGATACTCGGCTCTTGAATGGTAGGCCGTAAGATAAAACCGACTTGACCAGCGCGACGAGCCCATTCTCGGAGTAAACTCGCGCGACCTTTTGGTGAAAATCGTTTTTCTTTGCTCGCGCGATACGATGGACACATGGGTGCACTGGAATCAAAGTTAAAACAGAGACCATTGCCATTGCAGTCCATTGCGCCTGAGAGCAGCTCCTGACTGACCGCAGGTATCTGTCGGTCGTACCAGCCACGTTTCCGACTATCCACCGAAACAAGCTTATCGCCCTTGCGTTCTGAGCCTAGCGGCGTGCAGATCTTTCCTGGATTAAAGCGATTACGTGGATCAAACACGGTCTTAATTCTGCGCAGTTCGGTAAACAATTGCTCGCCAAAAAATTCTGGACCATATTCTGAGCGAAAACCTTTGCCATGCTCGCCCCACATCAAACCACCATACTTGGCGGTTAATGCCACGACCTGATCGCTAATTTCGCGCACCAGCGACTCGCTCGCCGGATCTTGCATATCAAGCGCCGGACGAACGTGTAGAACGCCGGCGTCAACATGGCCAAACATGCCATAATGAAGGCCGTAGCTGTCAAGCAGCGCGCGAAATTCGAGGATGTAATCGGCCAAACGGTCTGGTGGCACAGCGGTATCTTCGACAAAGGCCACGGGCTTAGCGCGCCCCACGGTTGCACCTAAAAGTCCGACAGCCTTCTTACGCATCGCATAAATACGTTGAATACTGTCTGCTTCGCGGCAAATTTGATAACCGATCACACCAGACTTATGCGGATCGAGCCCTTTAAGCTGGGTAATTAATGCTTTAATTTTATCCCCAAGTTCACTTTGATCCGTAGCTGTGAACTCAAGAATATTAATGCCATCCATCCGGTATGGTGGAACATCGGTGAGTAAGTCACTGACGTCATGCCAAATCACATCCTTGCGAGCGAGATCTAACACATTACTGTCAACAGTTTCGACCGAGGTTGCTTGCGCTTTGACGAGTTCGGGTGCATGGCGCAATGCATCTTGAAAATCGAGATACTTTATATTAACGAGGACTTTATATTGGGGTGTCGGGGTAATATTGAGCTTCGCTTCAGTAACCAAGGCTAAGGTACCCTCAGCACCGGCAATCAAACGGCTAATATCAATAATCGCAGATGCGGGCTGATAGGTATGCCGGAGGTCATAACCGGTTAAAAATCGGTTTAACGGCGGAAAACGCTGTTCGATTTCTGCACGCAAACCGACGCAAGTCGCCAATACTTGTTGGTAGATCTTGCCTAAAGTACCACCCTTTTCACTTTCTCGTTGCGCGTCGGCCACACTGATCGGCTGAGTTGTGATGACCTCCCCCGAGGCGAGAACACTTTTGAGTCCGAGTACATGGTCACTCGTTTTGCCATAGACCAGACTCCCTTGTCCCGACGCGTCGGTTGCTATCATGCCACCGACAGTACAGCGATTACTGGTTGACGTATCCGGTGCAAAAAAATAGCCGTGATTCGCTAACGCTTGGTTTAATTGATCTTTTACCACTCCGGCTTCGACCCGCACCCATCCTTCCTGAAGGTTGATCTCAAGTACACGATTCATGTGGCGGCTCAGATCAATGACGACGCCGTCAGTTAACGATTGACCGTTAGTACCGGTGCCACCGCCGCGAGCAGTAAAACGAATAGGTTGAAAACGCTCGCTGTTTGCAGTTCGGAGAATGCAGCGAACATCCTGAGTGCCTTTCGGGTAAAGAATCGCTTGGGGAACTAGTTGATAGATGCTGTTATCGGTGGACGCAACAATGCGAGCACTTTCACTGGCGTCAATGTCGCCAATAAACCCGGCTTTTCTTAATTCCACGAGAAAAGCCCGAGTGTCCTCGGGCAATTTCAAGGTTAAATCTAACGACGGAATTACCGCGCTCATTGACGCATCCTAACCACTCAACTCACTTCTGTACATGTAAATGTTCAGCTAAATACAGCCACGTATCCACCACGGTATCAGGATTCAATGAAACCGAGTCAATACCCTGTTCCACTAACCATTGTGCAAAGTCCGGATGATCCGATGGACCTTGACCACAAATACCGACGTATTTACCGCGGCGTTTTGCAGTCTGAATCGCCATCGCTAGTAAGGCTTTAACCGCTTCATTACGTTCATCGAATAAGTGTGCAATCAAGCCTGAATCACGGTCTAAACCGAGGGTAAGCTGAGTTAAGTCGTTCGAGCCAATCGAAAAGCCATCGAAAATATCCAAGAATTTATCCGCTAATACCGCATTCGATGGTAACTCGCACATCATGATCACGCGCAGACCATTCTCGCCCTGCCTCAGTCCGTGTTTAGCCAATAATTCGATGACTTTCCGGCCTTCCTCGACGGTACGCACAAATGGAATCATGACCTCAACGTTGGTTAAGCCCATGTCGTTGCGTACTCGCTTAATCGCTTCACACTCGAGCGCAAAACAGGCGGTGAAATCAGGCGCTAAATAACGCGCAGCGCCGCGGAATCCCAACATTGGGTTCTCTTCTTCCGGCTCATACTGGCGACCGCCAATCAAGTTTGCATATTCGTTCGACTTGAAGTCGGACATGCGCACAATGACCCGCTCTGGCGCGAACGACGCACCAATGGTTGCAATACCTTCGACCAAACGTTGAATATAAAATTCTCGTGGGCTTTCATAGCCGCTGATGATGTCTTTAATTAACGCTTGTAGCTCCGGAGTTTGCTCATCGAAGTGCAAGAGGGCTTTCGGATGAACACCAATCATACGATTAATAATAAACTCAAGGCGCGCTAGCCCTACACCAGCATGAGGCAAGCGGGCAAAATCAAAAGCACGATCTGGATTGCCCACATTCTGCATGATTTTCAGTGGTAATGGCGGCATATTGCCGACTTCCGAATGACTCACTTCAAACTCAAGAATGCCTTGATAGATATGTCCGGTATCACCTTCTGCGCACGATACAGTGACTTCCATTCCGTCAACAATTTTATCCGTGGCATCGCCACAACCGACAACGGCAGGAATACCAAGCTCGCGAGCAATAATTGCTGCGTGGCAAGTGCGTCCGCCACGGTTGGTCACGATTGCCGCTGCACGCTTCATAATCGGTTCCCAATCTGGGTCGGTCATATCGGTGACCAGAACATCACCTGGCTTGACTTGATCCATATCGGCGATTGAGGACAATACGCGTGCTTTACCACTGCCAATTTTCTGACCTATCGCGCGACCTGTGACGACGATGTCCGATTGTGCTTTCAGCGCAAAGCGTTCAATTTGGTTGGTGATCTCGTTAGAACGAACGGTTTCTGGACGAGCTTGAACAATATAGAGCTTACCGTCCTGACCATCCTTCGCCCATTCGATATCCATCGGTCGACCATAGTGCTTCTCAATAATCACTGCTTGTTTGGCCAGCTCCATAATTTCATCGTGTTCTAAAGAAAACTGCTTTTGACGCTCTGCATCAACGTCTTGAACGACGACTTGTTTACCATGCTCTTGACTGGCTGAGTACACCATTTCGATTTTTTTACTTCCCATGGTGCGACGAATGACTGCCGGTCGGCCGGCAGCAAGCGTTGGCTTATGGACATGGAACTCGTCCGGGTTGACCGCACCTTGCACCACCATTTCGCCTAAACCGTAAGACGAGGTGATAAAGACCACTTGGTCAAAACCAGATTCAGTATCAATTGAAAACATCACGCCCGACGCGGCGAGATCGCTGCGTACCATGCGTTGTACGCCAGCGGATAAGGCGACGCCACGGTGGTCGTAACCTTGATGGACCCGGTACGAAATAGCCCGATCATTAAATAAGGACGCGAAAACGTGCTTAATCGCTTCCATGACAGCGTCGATACCTTTGACGTTTAAAAAGGTTTCTTGCTGCCCAGCAAACGATGCATCAGGCATGTCTTCGGCAGTCGCCGAGCTGCGCACAGCAAAACTCGCGTCTTCTACTTCGCCGCTGAGTTGCGCATAACTACTGCGAATCGCCTCTTCAAGTTCAGGCGTAAATGGCGTATCAATAATCCACTGACGGATTTTCTTCCCAGCTTCAGCGAGGGCTTTAACGTCGTCAATGTCGAGGGAGTCAAGGATTTCGTAGATTCGGGCGTTGAGGCCGCTTTGTTCAAGGAAGGTGTTAAAGGCGTGTGAGGTAGTGGCGAAACCACCGGGGACTGTAACTCCAGCTCCTGCCAGATTACTAATCATCTCCCCGAGTGAGGCATTTTTGCCGCCAACTCGGTTAACGTCGCCCATACCTAAGTCTTGATACCAAAGCACGTAATCTTGCACGGTGTGTTCCTTTTCGCAGTGGGATAAAGTTGCAATCATTTTACACATTAGGTCGCAACAAGTTAACATCTGAATTCTATTCACTGGGATGTTTTTTCTATGCGTACAGCTTTCTACATTTCCGATGGTACGGCGCTGACATCAGAAACCTTTGGCCATGCCATTTTGTCGCTGTTTCCTGTCGAGTTTCAACACAAAACCTTTCCATTTATCGATGAAGCTGAAAAAGCACATCGAGCAGTCGACGAAATTAACTTAGCCTACGCAGAGAATGGTGAACGCCCGCTCATTTTTCATACCTTTGTCGACCCCAGCATTAAGAAAATCATTACCCAAAGTGAAGGGGTTTGTTATGACTTCCTCGACCATTATGTAGCGCCGGTTCAAGCTGAGCTCGGCGTTGCGGCACAACCCAAAACCAATCGCACGCACGGCCTTAATCAAGACTATAACTTTCGCATCGATGCCATCAATTACACCTTGGAAAACGATGATGGCGTCACCACTCGCAATTATGCTGAAGCAGATATTATTTTAGTTGGCGCGTCGCGCACAGGTAAAACCCCCACCTGTATTTACTTAGCCTTGCAATATGGCATTAAAGCCGCAAATTATCCGTTGACCGAAGAGGATATGGATAATCTTGAACTGCCCTATGACCTAAAAATGCATCGTCACAAATTGTTTGGACTAACCATCGACGTTGACCGCTTACAAAGCATTCGCGAAGCGCGCCGTGCAGGCAGCCGTTATTCGTCATTAGAGCAGTGCCAATTTGAAATTAACGAAATTGAGGGGCTTTATCGACGTGAAGCGATTCCTTTTTTAAATTCAACCCACGCATCGGTCGAGGAACTCGCTGCTAAAATTATGACTGCTGCGCGATTGAAGCGACATCGCTATTAAAAAGGAGTGCAAAGCACTCCTTTTCTCGACACGATACGTTAGGCTTGGCCTTGGCGTGCTTTCGCTAAGGACTCAGAAACCAAGAAAGCGAGTTCAAGTACTTGGTCGGCGTTTAAGCGTGGGTCACATTGGGTTAAGTACCGATCCGCGAGATCATCTTGCGAAATACGATACGCACCACCGGTGCACTCTGTCACGTCTTCTCCGGTCATTTCTAAGTGAATACCGCCAGCGTAGCTTCCCTCTGCCTGATGAACGGCAAAGAACTGGCGAAGCTCTCGGATAATCGCGGAAAAGTCACGGGTCTTATACCCATTGGACGCTTTCACTGTGTTTCCATGCATCGGATCGCTTGACCATACGACTAAGCGCCCTTCGCTTTGTATGCGGCGAATTAATTTCGGTAAGTTTTCACCTAGGTTGTCCGCGCCCATGCGGGTAATAAAGGTCAAGCGTCCAGGGATGTTTTCTGGATTTAACTTATCAATGATCGCCATTACATTATCTTCTGATGCAGTCGGACCGATCTTGACGCCTACCGGATTCTTAATGCCGCTGAAGAACTCCATGTGTGCATGATCAAGCTGTCGTGTTCGTTCGCCCATCCACACCATGTGCGCCGAACAGTTATACGGTAAACCGGTCAAACTGTCGGTGCGGGTTAATGCTTCTTCGTACGGTAACAACAATGCTTCATGAGACGTAAATAACTCCGTCTCATGAATGGTCGGATGGGTTTCTGCGGTAATTCCGAGTACCTCCATGAAGTGCAAGGACTCCTGGATACGTTCAGCGATGGCTTGATATTTTTCCTTCATCGGGTTCGCATTAACAAAACCCATGTTCCATTTATGTACTTTGTGCAGATCAGCAAAACCACCTTGCGCAAAAGCGCGAAGCAAATTCAAGCTCGCGGCGGAATGATGGTAGGCTGTCAACATCCGTTGCGGATCAGGAATGCGAGCCTCCGCAGTGAACGCCGCGCCATTAATAATGTCACCTCGGTAACTCGGCAATTCAAGACCATCGAGGATTTCAGTGTCGCTCGAACGCGGTTTAGCAAACTGCCCCGCCATGCGCGCAACTTTAGTGACTGGAACGGAACCTGCGAACGTGAGAACGATAGCCATTTGCAGCATAACCTTGAAGGTGTCCCGAATCTTCGGCGCGGTAAAATCGCGGAATGACTCCGCACAATCGCCACCTTGCAGCAAAAAACCATTACCTTGGCAGACCTGACCTAAATGCCCTTCTAAGCGTCGAATTTCTTCAGCAAAGACTAAAGGTGGATAGCGCTTGAGTTGACCTTCCACGTCACGCAACACATCCAGATCTGGATAGTTCGGTTGCTGCTCAATTGGGAAATTACGCCAACTTTCAGGACTCCACGTCATTACTACTACCTCTTTACTGCTTTTCTACTGAAAAAAACTCATTAAACTGCCATATACAAGCACTTCGGCGTTGTCTAAAAAAGCTCGGAAGCCTTCAATTTAGCTGCAGCTAGCGGTGATTGCAATGCTTTATTTAAGGTATTCTTATTTTGGCCGTGGAACGGTCAAAATAGTGCCTAACGTTCCATATTGATCCGCACCGAGGCGTGCCAATGGGTCGATCGCTTCAGCCGAAATTGTGACTCGTTTCGAACGCTGACCATCGGCTTTTACGCGTTCTTCGACAGAGACAGCGGAATCATCGACATAGAGTTGTACGACTTCGCCAAACACTAACGTTTGCGGTGCACCGGGAATTTGCTGCAGTGCATGGAGCTTACAACCGAAAGCGATTTTGCAGTCGCGTAAGCGTGGTAATGGAAAATCACCAAACGGAACGGTAACTAAATTAGCGGTCGTTAACTCTGATTCTTCAGCAGGTAAACTGCGCGAACTCTCTGTTACGTCTGTAGCCTGTGCGGCTGAAGCAATATGCACCACGAAGTATGGTTCTTGATCAATGTTGACCTTGGTGTCTTTGCCTAAACCTGGCGCTTTGTCACCGACTGAAAACATGATTAAAGGTGGCTTTGACGACACTGCGGTGAAATAGGAAAACGGCGCAAGGTTGAAGTGCCCATGCGCATGTTTCGACAATACCCACGCCACAGGGCGTGGGATCAAGGTTTGTGTCATTAGATGATAAATTGCGGTGCCACTTTCCTCAGCAAACGGAATAATCATTTAAACTTACCTTCTCTTAGCGCTTGAATGCGTTTTTCTAAAGGTGGATGCGTCATCATGAGTTCACCTTTCGCTAATTTGCCTTTAATCCCAAATGCGAGCAGCCGATCATCCAGTTGCGACTCGCGCCCTTGCGATAATCGTTGCAGCGCAGCAATCATTTTCGGCGCGCCGACAAGGCGAGCAGCTCCTGCGTCAGCGCGATATTCGCGTTGGCGTGAGAAATAAAAGACAATGAGGCTCGCTAATGCACCAAAAATAATTTCAAAGAGAATCACTAAACCAAAATAGGCAAAGCCACGACCTGCACCACCCTGTTGATTACCCCGTAAGGCATTGTTAACTAACCCAGCAACTACCCGAGCAAGGAAAATAACAAAGGTATTGACGACACCTTGTATCAAGGTGAGGGTCACCATATCGCCATTTGCAACATGGCTCACTTCATGAGCAAGCACGGCTTCGACTTCGTCTTTAGTCATATTCCGCAGCAATCCGGTGGAAACCGCGACGAGTGAATCACTCTTGCTCGGCCCAGTGGCGAACGCGTTCGGTTCCGGTGAATCGTAGATAGCAACTTCCGGCATTTTAATACCCGCTTGTTTGGCTTGGCGTGCCACCGTTTCCACTAACCAACGTTCTGCATCATTACGCGGTTGGGTAATCACTTGCGCACCTGTCGAGCGTTTGGCCATCCATTTCGAAATCCACAACGAAATAAACGCCCCGCCAAATCCAAATAGCGCAGCAAAGATGAGTAAACCTTGATAGCTGCCGAAATCAACGCCAAACACGGCCATAATAATATTCAGCACAATGCTGAGGACGACAATCACTGCTAAGTTTGTCGCCAAAAAAAGAACCACTCGTTTCATACATTACCTCTCAACAGACTGCCACGATTTACGTTATGATATGGGGAGAAAGGCTTAGTAATTCAAGCGCTTTACCACGACATTAGAGGGAAAAACGCGATCATGCGCAAATTATTATTGATGAGTAGTTCAAAATACGCAGATACGGGCTATTTGGAGCACAGTCGCCCGTGGCTTTTGGAGCATTTTCGTGAGCAGACGTCATCTGGTTCTGAAATACTATTCCTTCCTTATGCTGGTGTCACCATGACAGCACAGGCTTACAGCGAAAAAGTCAGCCACGCACTTGCGCCAGCTGGATTAACCATTCGCGGTATTGAAGGTTATGCGGACCCTCGCGCTGCGATACGCAATGCTAAGGGCATTTTAGTCGGCGGCGGCAATACGTTTGTGTTACTGCAAAAACTCTATGAACTTGGCTTGCTCGATTTGATTCGCAAACAGGTCATAAACGGAACGCCCTATGCTGGCTGGAGCGCGGGCGCAAATATCGCAGGTTTATCCATTAAAACTACAAATGACATGCCGATTGTCCAACCACCCTCGTTTACGGCCCTGCGTCTCGTCAATATGCAATTGAACCCGCACTACTTCGATCAACATCCACTAGGTTTTCATGGTGAAACGCGCGCGCAAAGACTAGCCGAGTTTATGCAACTGCACCCAGCAACAAGTATTCTCGGTTTGCGCGAAGGAACTGCACTGGCGGTCGAAGGTTCGCGAGCACAGCTACTTGGCGATGCTCCGGCAATGTATTTTCGTGATAGCCGCGCAAGGGAACTCAACAGCCAGTCCGATTGCAGCTTTATGTTGTGATAGCGTACTCGCGCTGGTCAATCAGCTGCCTGCGACCTGCACAGTCCGTTCGGCAGAATTGTGTAGGTCTGCAGGCGTTAAATTCAACAATTGGACTAAATTTGATTGTCGTAACCAAACTTCGCGGTCACCCAAACAGGTTAAATAAGGCAACTCGGCTAATAACGGCGCTTGTATCCGTTGTTCAAGTGCTTTTAGGTTCGCGCGGTAGGCCATCATGGGTGCAGACGTCGGTTTGTTTGCTATCCAGCCACGTAACTTTAAACCCGCTGCGCGAATGGCTTGCTCAGTCAGCAAAGCGTGATTGAGGCACCCAAGCTTCATACCCACGACAAGGATTACTTCTTGCTGGGTTTGTTGCACAAAATCAGGAAATGACTCAGTTGCATTCAACGGAACACACCAACCTCCTGCGCCTTCGGTCAAAAATACGTCACTTTTTTGTTTTTTAAGCGCATGCCAGTGCTTAGCAAGTTCCGCCACAGTAACATTCACGCCGAACTGTTCCGCGGCAATATGCGGTGCTATTGCGGGCGCTAGGGCTACTGGATTCACTTCTTCATACGGAAGCTTTATGGTCGCAGCGGCTTGTAACTTTAAGGCATCACTATTGCGCAGTCCTTCTGCGGTAATTTCACATCCGGCAGCCACGGGTTTCATCGCAATAGTTTGCAAGCCCGCACGTGCAAACAGTTCGAGTAATAGCTCGGTGACCGATGTTTTCCCGCAATCGGTATCGGTCCCGGTGATAAAAAAGCATCTTGACATAACATTAACTCACTTATGAACAGGCCGATGAATAGCGCTGTGCCGACATTCTTATTCTGCGGTAAGAACGAAGAAACCGATATGATAATGAAGGGGTAATCCCTTAGAGGTTCGAAAGCCTTCGTAATCCTGACGCAATTTCATCAGATTACTGCGATTAAGCCGCGAACTTTGCCCATGAGCATTGTTCGTTACCGGCTGCGCATGAGCGTCAGCACCGACGCCGCTGATGCTTTTTACCACGGCGTTCACATCGGGATAATAGCTGGTCACCTGCTCTACCGTGCACGCTAACGACTTTAATCCGCAATTCGAAACCGCTCGCTGCCACGTTGCAAACTCGGGATGGCGGCTCTGTTCACGCCCCATGAGTTGACGCAAGGGCTGTAGACTTTGCGGTAACACAACCGATACCAAAGCATACCCATTTGGAGATAAGACACGGGCACATTCGCGCAACACCGCATCAGGGTTTTGGCACCATTGCAACGCCATATTGGAGTAAATAACATCAACCTGCGCCGCCGCAAGTGGCAATTGCTCAGCATCCGCGCAAATAAAGTCCCGCGAACATGGCGGAGCAATGTTCTCGATTCGCTGTTGAGCGACGTCCAGCATAGCAGCGGCTATGTCGACGCCAATATAATGACTTGTTGGTCCGAAACCAAAATGCTCGTGCAGACGATGTTGCTGGCTGCCTGGACCACAACCTAAGTCCAGCAATCGCAGCGGCTGCTGCAAGGTGCCGTGGCGAGCGGCCAACGTCAACAAGCGCTCTGCCACCTGATCCTGCACCTGACAATGGTTTTGGTAGCGTGCGGCAGCGCGACTAAAGCGGTTTGCCACTGCCGTTTTATTGTCGATACATAACATCAGCAAGTTCTCGATCGTTGTGCAAACAGTTAACCAAACAGCTGATAAATCGATCTAAGTCAGAACTGCTGTGATTTGCCCGAATGGATACCCGCAGACGGGCGGTGCCCTGCGGCACGGTGGGCGGTCGAATAGCGATGCAGTCAATCCCCTGTTGTTGCAAAGCCACGGCTAAACGCAGCGCATGGTCATTTTGCCCAACAATCAAGGGTTGAATAGGATGATTATGGGTACAAGGCGTGAGTCCAGCGTCTCGTAACATGCGTTGATACTCGCTCACGTTTTTTTGCAGCTGCAGGCGCAGTTCCGGAGTAGACCTGAAACGCTCAATTGCAGCCAGGATTGCGACCGCTTGCGCGGCAGAAAACGCAGTGCTGTAGATGAAATGCGAACAACGCTGCAGGCACAAATTCGCTACGTCTGCGCTCGCTCCAATAAAAGCGCCGCCGATGCCGCATGCCTTGCCGAACGTTGCTGTCAGTATATCGATGTGTTGGCCATGGACGTCATCGCGCACGCCACGACCACCGTCGCCGAGAATACCAAAGCCATGAGCGTCATCAACCAATAAGACGCTGCCAAACCGCTTTGTAATTGGGGTGATTTCGGCGAGAGAAACACCATCGCCGTCCATACTAAAAACGCTTTCCGTCACGACGACGGTTGCTTCAGCTTGCTGTGCAAGTAGCGATTGCAAATGGGCGTAGTCGTTATGACGAAAACGACTCGAGCGCCCCGCCTGTACCGCATCATAGAGCGATGCATGAGCAAGACGATCGAGTACCGGGTACAAATTTACCGTTTGTAGTGCTTGTAATACGCCACTATTCGCTGCAAACCCTGAATTAAATAAAAGCACACGCTCCATATCCAGCCAATCCGCAAGATACTCTGCTAAGGCATGATGTGCGGTGCTATAACCCCGCACCAAGGGGCTCGCAGTTGCGCCACAACCCCATTGTTTTAAGCCCTGCTGATATGCTGCAAGTACCTCTGTATCTTGGCTCAATCCCAAATAATCGTTGCTGCAAAAGTCCAACCGCCCCCTGTCGACTTGTTGCAATTGTCGACGCCGCTGCTGTATATCAGCCTGCTCAAGTGTTTGCCGAATAGCTTCACGATACATTTGACTCAACACCTACACGTGCAAATTCGCATCAGCCAGAGCCGCCTGTGACTCTTTTGCTGTCGCATCATAATAGAGCGGCTTGGCTGCTTCTGGCCGCAAACCTAAACGGGCAAAAAGCGCTAAATCATGGTTTGCTTCGGGATTTCCAGTAGTCAGGAGCTTTTCACCGTGAAAAATAGAGTTGGCACCGGCATAAAAACAGAGTGCTTGTAGCTCATCGTTCATGGTCTCGCGCCCGGCCGATAGTCGAACATAGGAGGTGGGCATTAAAATCCGTGCAACGGCGATACAACGAACAAACTCAAACGGGTCTAAATCATCAACTTCAGCTAACGGTGTTCCGTCGACTTTGACTAACTGATTGATCGGAACACTTTCCGGCGGAATTGGTAAATTGGCCAACTGTTGCAATAGTCCTACGCGATCCGATTGTTCTTCACCCATGCCAACAATCCCACCAGAGCATACTTTCATACCCGCCGAGCGAACATGCTGAAGCGTGTCCAATCGATCTTGGTAAGTGCGCGTGGTAATGATATCGCCGTAGAATTCAGCGGAGGTATCGAGGTTATGGTTGTAATAGTCTAATCCTGCAGCTGCAAGTTCAGCTGCTTGCTCTGAAGAAAGCATGCCAAGCGTCATGCAGGTTTCCATACCAAGCGCTCGAACGCCTTGAATCATGGCATTGAGCTTCGGCATGTCACGCGCTTTCGGATTCCGCCATGCCGCGCCCATGCAAAAGCGCGTGGCACCAGTTTCTTTCGCTTGCTGAGCGGCGCTTAATACCTGCTCAACCTCAGCCAGCGCTTCTTTTTCTAAACCCGTGTCATAGCGAGCGCTTTGCGGGCAATATTTACAATCTTCAGGACAGGCTCCGGTTTTAATCGACAGCAAGGTACTGACTTGCACCTGTGTCGGGTCAAAATGCTTGCGATGGGTGGTATGCGCTTGGTGAAGAAGCGCGAATAATGGCAACGCAAAAAGCGCTTCAATTTCTTGTCGTTGCCATTTTTTGATTGAGTTTTGCGCAGAAGTCATGAGCTAAAGTCCAACATTTGCCTGAAAAGATGTCGACTAGCTTAATTCGGCCACGTAAACTGTCAATATAAATTCAATTACAAAGTTTACATTTGGCTATTATATGAACACCGCTTCAGTTGATCTCGAATTTGACCAACGTCATTTATGGCATCCTTACACCTCATTGACGAACCCTCTACCCACCTATCCGGTAACGAGCGCTTCTGGCGTTTATCTGTACCTCGAAACAGGTGAACAGCTGATTGATGGCATGGCTTCGTGGTGGTCAACGATTCATGGCTACAATCATCCGCATTTGAATGCCGCGTTACATCAGCAAGTGGACACACTCGCGCACGTGATGTTTGGTGGCCTCACCCATGCGCCAGCAGTCGAGCTCGGCAAAGCGTTAGTTGCGTTAACACCTGAGCCACTCGATGCTGTATTTCTTGCTGACTCAGGTTCAATTGCGGTCGAAGTCGCAATTAAAATGGCGATTCAATTTCAGGTCAGTCGTGGTTTGCCGAAAAAAACAAAACTTGCCACCATACGTCAGGGCTATCACGGCGATACCTTCGCTGCCATGTCGGTTTGTGATCCGATCAACGGCATGCACGAATTGTTTCGTGGCATTCTCGCCGAACATTATTTTCTTCCTAGCCCCGAAATTCGGCCCGACCAAGATTGGTGTGATCGTGAACTTGATGCTGCTCGCCAATTGTTATCCACTCAACACCAAACAATAGCTGCGTTTATTCTCGAACCCTGCGTGCAAGGCGCCGGTGGCATGCGCTTTTACCACCCGAATTATTTGCGTGGTATCCGCGAGCTTTGTGATCGCTACGATATACTTTTGATAGCTGATGAGATTGCAACTGGATTTGGTCGCACCGGCAAGCTGTTCGCGTGTGACCACGCCAACATCGCACCGGACATTTTGTGTGTCGGCAAAGCACTCACCGGCGGGTATATGACGCTTGCGGCAACGCTGACCACACGCCATGTAGCAAATACCATAGGACAAGGCCCCGGTGGTGGTCATTTAATGCACGGCCCAACATTTATGGCCAATCCCCTCGCCTGCGCAGTCGCCCATGCAAGTTTACAGCTAGTGGCCGGCGGCGCGTGGCAGCAACAAGTGAGTCGCATAGAGCAGCAGCTGCGCGCTGAGCTCTTACCGCTCAACGGTCGCGTTGGCGTGCGCAATGCCCGTGTATTTGGCGCAATTGGCGTCGTCGAAATGGAAGACACGATTGATGTTGCCAAAGCACAACTCGGATTTGTCCAACGCGGCGTTTGGATCCGACCATTCGGCAAGCTTTTATATATCATGCCGCCCTACTGCATCGAACCTAACGAACTCAGCCAATTGACCGCTGCGATGGCCGCATTTGTCGATCAATGCGAGCTCGATTAATCGTCTGCAGCCGTTGCGCTGATTGCCGCAAGCAAGTAAGATTAGCGGCTGATTTTATCTTTAATAAAGGCGACGTTTGCGAAGCTTTTTTCGCACTGTTTAGCCTCACAGGCTCGTTTCGGAGAATTTGTTACATGACAATTGCGGTGATTAAAGATGTTCTCGGCGGCAACTATGCGGTCGGCGACACAGTGACAGTCCGCGGCTGGGTGCGTACCCGGCGCGACTCGAAAGCAGGAATTTCCTTTATTAACGTGCATGATGGTTCATGTTTTGATGCTGTCCAAGCAGTTGTCCCTAACAATTTACCGAATTATAGTGCGGAAGTGGTGAAATTGACGACGGGTTGTTCTGTGATTATCTCAGGGCAAGTTGCCGAGTCGGCGGGTCAAGGGCAAGCGTTTGAACTGCAAGCTGACAACGTTGAAGTGGTCGGCTGGGTCGAAGATCCGGACACCTATCCGATGGCACCAAAGCGTCACAGTATGGAATATTTGCGCGAGTTTGCTCATCTGCGTGCGCGGACCAATATCACCGGCGCCGTAACCCGGGTTCGTCACTGTTTAGCGCAAGCAGTTCACCGTTTCTTCCATGAACGCGGCTTCTATTGGATTAGCACGCCAATTATTACCACCAGCGACGCTGAAGGCGCGGGTGAGTTATTCCGTGTGTCGACGCTCGATTTGATGAATTTGCCTTTAACTGATGAAGGCCGCGTCAACTTTAAAGAAGACTTCTTTGGTAAAGAAGCGTTCTTGACCGTGAGTGGTCAGTTAAACGTTGAAACTTATGCCTGCGCCCTGTCCAACGTGTATACCTTCGGCCCTACGTTTCGTGCTGAGAACTCGAATACCAGTCGTCATTTAGCGGAATTCTGGATGATTGAACCGGAAGTCGCATTTGCCGATTTGGAAGATGTCGCTAAGCTGGCTGAAGAAATGCTCAAATACGTGTTCAAAGCCGTTTTAGCCGAACGAGCTGACGACATGGCATTCTTTGCTGAGCGCATTGACAAAGAAGCAATGAATCGTCTGCAACACGTGATCGACAATGATTTCGTCCACATGGATTACACCGACGCGGTAGAAATCTTGAAAAACTGTGGGAAAACCTTCAACTATCCCGTGGAATGGGGTACTGATTTGCAATCTGAACACGAACGTTATTTAGCAGAAGAACACGTTGGTGCACCGGTTATCTTGAAGAACTACCCGCGTGACATCAAAGCCTTCTACATGCGTCAGAATAGTGATGGTAAAACCGTTGCCGCGATGGACGTGCTCGCCCCCGGAATTGGTGAAATCATTGGCGGTAGCGCTCGGGAAGAACGTTTAGACTTACTTGATCGACGCCTTGAAGAAATGCAATTGCCGAAAGAAGAATATAGCTGGTATCGCGATTTACGCCGCTACGGCACCGTGCCGCATGCTGGTTTTGGTTTAGGTTTCGAACGTTTGGTCGCATATGTGACCGGTGTTCAGAATATTCGTGACGTGATTCCATTCCCGCGTTCGCCGAACAACGCAGAATTCTAATAGGCACCTATCAAAAAAAATCCCCGGCTTAGCACCGGGGATTTTTTTTGATCGGGTAACCATTTTACAGACGAATTTCTAAACCCGTCTCGTCGCAGGCATGTTTCCGTGGGCAGAATTCGCAGTCTTTCATGACTTTTTCTGGCCAGCGACTTTTATCCGCAATTTCAAAGCCAAGTTTAGCGAAGAAAGCCGGTGAACGGGTTAACGCAATCACTCGCGCAATACCGAGATTACGCGCTTGGTCGAGCAAGAACTGAACAATTTCAGCACCGAGGCCCTTGCCCTGCAACCCTTCTCGCAATCCTAAGGATCGCACTTCAGCTAAACCTGTGCCATACACGTACAGTGCACCACAACCGACGACGTTGCCATCGATCTCCGCAACTGCGAAGGTATGAATCGCTTGCATAATGTCTTGTTCTTGGCGCGGTAAATGCTCGCCTTTGCCCGCCCAATAGCGAATCAGATCTGCAATCGCTGGAACATCAGTTAAGCGAGCTTGGCGGATATGGGTCAGCGCCGCTGCATGCGCTTGATAGCGCAAACGAGCGCGTCGTATTGCACCTTGGACACGAACCGGTGCTGTGCCGCCTAACGCACTGCGACGATTCATCCCCGCAGTCAATGCGAGTGCCGGATAAACATCCTCATCAATCGCCTGACAAACCGCCTGCATGGTGGCCAGTGGCAGTGCTTCCAGCGCGCATTGCTGACTGATCGCCCGTAACACGAGTTGACCACTCAAATCATGCGCATCACGAAACGGAATCCCTTTACTCACCATGTAATCGGCAAGATCGGTAGCGTTACTATAACCAAGCATCGCGGCCGCTTCAGCTTTGGCCAAATCAACACTTAAATAGGGAATGGCGTACGCGGCAATCGCTAAGCAGCGTTGCCATTGCTCAAGTGCATCGAAAAAGCCTTCTTTGTCTTCTTGCATGTCTTTGTTGTACGCCAATGGCAGGCCTTTGACCGTCATTAACATCGCTTGTAAATGACCCGCTACACGCCCAGTTTTACCGCGAATCAGCTCAAACACATCGGGGTTTTTCTTTTGTGGCATGAGCGAGGAGCCACTGGAGATCTGGTCACCTAACAAAAAGAATCCGGCTTCGCCCGACGTATAAAAGACGATATCCTCGGACAAACGTGATAGATGCACCATGCCGATACTCGCAACCGACAGCAATTCAAGTACAAAGTCACGATCAGAAACCGCATCTAAACTGTTTCTTGCGGGTTCACGAAGATCAAGCTCTTTCGCAATCGCTGATCGATCGATCGCAATTCCGGATCCCGCTAACGCGCCACAACCCAACGGCGCGATCATGGCGCGATCGCTTGCTTGCGATAGGCGATCAAAATCACGCTCAAGCATTTCAACATAGGCTAACGCCCAATGGGCAATCAATACCGGCTGAGCCCGCTGTAAATGGGTGTACCCTGGCATCACCGCATTTTCATAGCGCTCAGCAAACTCGATCAAGGTATTGATCGCTGCAAGGATCTGTTCACCGATTAATTTTGCTTTGGCGATCGCCCATAAGCGTAAATCTGTCGCCACAAGATCGTTGCGCGATCGTCCGGTATGTAACTTTCTCGCCACGCGTCCAATTCGCTCCTGCAGCTCCGCCTCTACCCAGCTATGAATATCTTCTGCGTTAGATTGAAGCGGCAATTTTGGATTCAGCGCCACGTCCTTCGCCAGTTCATCAAGGCCATGCAGTAAATGCTGCTGTTCTTCCGACGACAACAACCCCTCACCTGCTAACGCATTCACCCACGCCTGACTGGCTTGAATGTCATAAGGTGCAAGCACATAGTCAAATTTTAGTGAATCGTTAAAGTCACGAAACTCAGCAGCACTGCCCTGCTCGAAGCGGCCGCCCCACATACTCATGCTAAACCCCCTTGTTTCAATGCACGGATCCGGCTAGCTAAGCTAAACAGCCGGATGAAACCTGCCGCATCTTTTTGTTGGTAGACTTCATCTTGTTCAAAGGTCGCAAATGCTTCTGAATATAGGCTATAAGGTGATTGACGCCCCAAGACGGTAATATTGCCTTTATACAGTCCAACGCGCACCGTACCGGTCAATTTACTCGCGAGCACGGCGACAGATGCAAGCAAGGCTTCGCGCACGGGTGTGAACCACTGGCCATCATAAAGTAAATCTGCAAGTTGCTGACCGAGCTGATGACGTAAGCGTTGACAGGGACGGTCATGGACTAATTCTTCAAGGCCACGCAATGCCTGATACCAAATTGCACCACCGGGTGTTTCATAGCAGCCACGTGATTTCATGCCAACAAGACGGTTTTCAACAATGTCGATTCGGCCGACACCATGCTCAGCACCGATGGTATTGAGCACGATCAGCGCTTCCGTTTGTGAGACGCCAGTGCCATTAATCGCGACAAGTTCTCCAGAGTTAAATTTAAGTTCAACAACTTCTTCTTTATCCGGCGCCTGTTGCGGTGAATTACTTAACGTCCACACTTGCTCACTCGGTTGTTGCCATGGATCTTCTAGCTCGCCGCCTTCATGGGAGATGTGCCATAAATTCGCATCACGGCTATAGATTTTTGTCGCCGACGCCGATGTTTTAATATCGCGTTCTGCAAGGTAATCCAATAGTTCTTGGCGCGAGCGCATGTGCCATTCCCGCCACGGTGCAATAATTGTCAGGTGCGGCGCTAAGGCAGCAAACGTGCTTTCAAAACGGACTTGGTCGTTGCCCTTGCCGGTACAGCCGTGACACACAGCATCGGCGCCAACCTCAAGCGCGACTTGCACTTGTGCTTCAGCAATGACTGGACGCGCCAAGGCAGTGCCGAGAAGGTATTGTTCTTCATAAATCGCACCAGCCTGCATCGCCGGAGAGATCAATTCATTGACGAACTTATCTTTTAAATCGACGACATAACACGCCGACGCACCTGACTTTAAGGCTTTTTCTTCAATGCCTACGAGTTCTTCGTCACCTTGTCCGACGTCAGCGACAAAGGCGACGACTTCGCAATCGTAATTCTCTTTCAACCAAGGAATAATTGCCGAGGTGTCGAGCCCACCTGAATAGGCCAAAACAACTTTTTTAACGCTAGTATTTAATTTGCTCATGAGTGGCTAGACTCCTCGAATAGATGATGAATAACTGCTTTTTGTACATATAACCGATTTTCTGCTTGCTGCAACACGGCACTGATAGGACCGTCCATAACTTCATCGGTAATCTCGTCATTGCGATGAGCCGGTAGACAATGCATCACGGTTGTTGCTTGTAATCGTTCGACTAATTGTTGATTCACTTGATAGGCACTAAAAATGCGCTTTGTCTCCGCATAGTCGCGACTATCGCCCATCGATAGCCAGGTATCGGTGTAAATAACATCAGCGTGTGGAACGGCATTCAGATCAGTACCCAGCTGAATTTTATGTGCTGGATAGCGCTGATTAAGTTCGCTTAAAAACTCAGCTTGCGGGCCAAACCCTTGCGGGCAGATGACCGTGAGTTTCAAATCCAGTGCGGCCGCGCCGACCATGAAGCTTTGGCAGACGTTATTTCCTTCGCCAACGTAGAGAATATCGACGACTTTCATGTCTATCGGGTAACGCTCCTGAATAGTTAACAAGTCCGCTAAACTTTGGCACGGGTGGTGTTGGTCACATAGTGCGTTAATGACTGGAATATTTGCGGCGGTTAACGCATGCAGCGTTTCGTGCTTGAATACACGCGCAACAATACCGTGTGTCCAGCAGGCTAAATTGCGGGCAATATCTTCCACTGATTCACGTTGCCCCGGCTGCACCATTTGCGCATCAAGATACAAGGGTTGTGCACCGAGTTGATTAATTCCCACCTCAAAACTCACCCGTGTGCGCAAGCTCGGTTTTTCAAACAACATGGCGATTGACTTGCTCTTCAAACTATATTGAAAACTTGCGGGATGCGCTTTCATATAGCCTGCTAAGGTCAATGCGTGGCGGATCTGCTCGGCCGTCAGATCAAATAAAGACAATAAATGCATAATAGTTCTCTTCGAATGGGTTCGAACGATAGATTTAGAATGAGTTTAAACGCGTATATGGGTGCCTAAACGCTCACCCCGCAACAAAGCGATTACAGTCTGAGCATCAGCCCACCCAGCAATCGCGGTGCTTCGTCGTGAACGCTCGGCCGCAAGAATGGCAGCTTTCAGTTTCA
Source organism: Aliidiomarina sp. (assembly GCF_022565475.1). GTDB lineage: Bacteria > Pseudomonadota > Gammaproteobacteria > Enterobacterales > Alteromonadaceae > Aliidiomarina. The sequence continues at coordinate 42,711 of NZ_JAIUMR010000001.1, forward strand.
CCTGCATACCACCTTTTATGAAGGGTTCAGTCAACAGGACGCGTGCTTCAACGAGTGATAGTTCGTTGATCGGATTCTGCTGAAGATCAAGAATTGCGGGTACGTCACTGAATAAGAACAGTTCAGCTTGCAACAACATGGCAATAGCCGCTGCTGCATAATCTGCATTAACGTTACGCAGTTGAAACTGATCATCGATGCCAATCGAGCTGATGACCGGGCAAAAGCCTTGGGTTAAAAGACAATGGATTAACGCCTCACCGGTCGTGTTCTCAGTGGCTTCTGTTTTCGGTTCACCTACTAAACCGAGGCTCGGTACCGGCTCTAACCCACACAATGGACCGTCAGCGAGGCTCAAACCAACAGCAGAAATACCTGCTTTCTGCGCCGCGGCAACCAAGGCTTTATTGGTAGTACCGGCAAGGGCACCAACAATAAGATCGATTTGCTCGGCTGAAGTGACGCGCTGACCATCAATCTTAGTGCTGCTGAGTCCGGCTTGGTGTAACTGCTGATCGACAGCATTGCCACCGCCATGAACGATCACAACCAATTCTCCACTGGCTTTTACGGCCGCTAAAAAGTTCGCCAATGCGGTTTGATTTTCAAGAATCGCACCGCCAACTTTAATCACCTTAACGGCTTTAGAGGACGATAACATCAGGCACCTCCACTCAAGCCAAGGTGGCGTTCAAAGCCGGCATTGACAGCTAAGCCACATACCCGGTTTGCCGCCTGCACCGCCTGACTTGCCGCACCTTTCAATAGATTGTCTAAGGCCGCGATGACAATCAGTTGTTGCTCCTCAACGGCGACAAAAATATCGCAAAACGGTGTGTGTGCCACATGCTGTACAGCCGGAGGTTGCGCGACAAGACGAACGAAAGGCTGTTGCGCATAAGCTTTTTGATAAACCGCATGAACTTGCTCGGCGTTGACCTGCGGGCGTAACTGCGCCACGCACGTTGCAACAATTCCACGTGGGTATGGACCAATTAGGGGGGTAAAAACCACATCTCGCTCTAAGTTATTGGCAATTTCCGGCCGGTGGCGATGTTGAAACACACCATAAGGTTGCACACTCACTTCGCAAAATGACGTGCGTAAGTTGGCCGCTCGACCAGCACCTGATACGCCACTGATCGCAGTGATCACGGGCACAGATGCTGGTGCAAGCAGACCGCTCTCACAGACGGGTAATAAGGCTAAACTCGCTGCTGTTGGGTAGCATCCGGGAATGCTAAAGAGCGGTAGCTGACTGAGTTCTTGCGGAAACTCGGCGAGCATATAATTCGCCAATGGTAGAAGTTCTGGTGCCGGATGCGTAAAACCATAGGTTGCCGCAAACTGTGCCGCGTCTTTGAAGCGAAAAGCGCCGGATAGATCGAATACCTTTATATTTTGTCCAATCAGCACTTTGGCAAGTTCTGCACTGGCTTCATGTGGGAGCGCTAAAAAGGCAACATCGATGTCGTTCAATGCGGTAAAGTCGCCGAGAAAAGGCTCGATGAGCAGGTTTGAACGCCCAGCGAGTTGTGGTGCAAGCGCTGCCCAAGCAACCGTTTGTGCACGTTCAGAGGCGTAAGCTTTGACCACCGTAAAGTGTTCATGATGTTGTAATAATGCCAACAATTCGGAACCGCTATAGCCACTGGCGCCAAATACAGCGACGCGTAATGGAGACTCCGGTTTAGTATTGAATTGCTGCGAGGACTCTGCTTTATACATGAATAATCATTCAACTACGATAACTAACGACCCGCTTAGAATATCGTAAGCGAGTCGAATTAGTCAATATAGTTATGCGTATAAAATGATTATTTATTCATTATTAGCGTTGAATGAAGATGCTTTTATCTTTCTTCGGTTTAATCGGAGTCGGTACCGCAGGTGTGCCGACATAAAGAAAGCCAACAATATCGTTGTCGATTGAAATTCCGAGTGCTTGTTTCATGTGATCAGATTCAGCATAAACTCCAGTTCGCCAAATTGCACCAAGTCCTTGCGCAAACGCCATTTGCTGCATCGCCATGGTTGCACAAGCCGCACTGGCATATTGTTCCTGTCTTGGTACTTTCGGCTCATCACAATAACGTGTTGTGACAACAATTAAGCACGGCGATCGCAACGGTAATTGCGCTGCCCTCGTCTGCTCGGCTTCACTTAATCCTTCCAGATTCGCCACGGCAACGAAAATCTCACTGAGTGTGTGTAATGCTTCGTGCTGAAATACATGACATTCATACGGCGTTAGATTCATATGATCGGGCACACGTAAAGCAGCCGCCTCAAGCAAGGCAAGCTGATCTTGAGTGGGTCCAGGTGCGACCAGACGCGGCATAGACGAACGGTTTAACAGAAGTTCTACTGCTTTCATAATCAGTTCCACAACTAACAAAATAGAGTTGCTGTTAGCAACGTCGGCTATCACAGCATCGATACATTAGCATTGGAATAGAATTGTTACAAAAGACCGCTTCGCATAAAGCGTTTAAATGGTTAAACTATCACCAAACAACAACAGCGTGGACCCATAAAAATGAAATTTCTAGCCCGCATACTTCGCCCTATTTGGAACTTCATCAATACGGTGCGCCGTATTATTCTTAACTTTATTTTCTTTGTTCTGGTCATCATCATTGGTGTCGCCCTCTTCAGTGGTGACAAAGAACCAACAGTTCCCGATGGTGGCTTGTTGGTGCTCAATCCATTTGGCATCCTCGTTGAAGAAGCGTCCTATTTGTCACCGAGTGATCGCTTTTTAGCCGAAGCACTCGGCAATTCACCAATTCCAGAAACCAGTCTGCATGATTTTCTTGCGGTAATTGAACACGCCGCCAACGACGACCGCGTGGCCGGTGTTGTCCTCGACCTGCGCTATTTCTGGGGCGGTGGTATTAGCAAGATGGAAAAAGTGGCGGAACAACTTGAACTCGTTCGCGCGGCCGGTAAACCCATTATTGCCCACGGCAATTCCTTTGGTCAGTCGCAGTACTTTCTTGCAAGTCAGGCCGATACGATATATCTAAATCCGCAAGGTGCTGTCAGTGTGGAAGGTTTTCACGCCTATCAAACTTACTTCAAAGGCTTGTTTGACAAGCTCCATGTAAAACCGTACATCTTCCGCGTCGGTGATTTTAAATCTGCAGTTGAACCCTACAGCCGTATGGATATGTCAGAAGAAGCAAAGGAAGCCAATCAAGAGTGGATTGACGGTCAATGGCAACTTTACCTTGCTGGCATCACCCGTCATCGTGACATCGCTCCTGAATTGCTAAGTGGCCAAATGGACGACTACCTGCGTTTGTTTGCAGCAGCTGACAATAGCCAGGCACAAATGGCATTGGATGCTGGTTTAGTGGATGAATTAGCGCATGCAGAAGCAATCCGCAACGCGCTGATCGAAATCGGTGGCGCGAATGATAATGGCAATGGTAACAGCTATCGGCATATTACTTGGCGTGATTATATGCGCGTGATCGATCGCGAGAACGTTATCAAGAAGCCGGACACTCGCCCAGAAGTTCGTGTCGTATTTGCTGCCGGTACTATTTTAGATGGTCGCCAGCCACGTGGCACGGTTGGCGGAGAAAGCCTCTCGGCGGAACTTCGCCGCGCACGCCTTGATGACAATGTAAAAGCCGTTGTCTTACGGATTGATAGCCCAGGCGGCAGTGCATTTGCGTCAGAGCAAATTCGTCAGGAAGTCCTCCAGTTACGCGAAGCCGGGAAACCTGTGGTCGCTTCTATGAGTTCTGTCGCTGCCTCAGGTGGCTATTGGATTGCTGCTGGTGCCGATGAGATTTATGCAACGCCTGCAACAATCACGGGTTCAATTGGTGTCTTTGGCATGTTCTTGTCGTTGCAGGAAACATTAGCGCAAGTGGGTGTGTATACCGATGGCGTATCCTCCACTGAGTTCCCCTACATAAGCATCGAACGCGATCTCAATGATGCCGCGCAGGAAGCGATTCAACGTGGCGTTGACCGGATTTATGACGAATTCTTAAGTCTAGTTGCTGAGGCTCGCAATATGACCGTGGCGGAAGTCCATGAGGTCGCGCAAGGTCGTGTCTGGACAGGTAGTCGTGCTCTTGAATTAGGTCTTGTCGACGCCTTAGGTGAATTAGAGGATGCGGTCATCGCCGTCGCTGCGCGCGCCGAGCTTGAGGATTACCAGGTCACCTTCCCGACGGTCGAGCTCACGGGGATGGAAGCCTTGTTGGCTCAGATTTTCGACACCAGCGTGAAGTTTGCGCCAAACCTGTTTAAAACGAAATCGCCGACGTTGCTCGAGCAAAAAGTGTTAGAATTACGCCGCGAGGTTGAGGCGTTAAACGAGTTTAACGACCCTAATTATATTTATGCACGTTGTTTAGAGTGTAAGGTCTATTAGTGGCAGAACGAAAAAAGAGAATTTATATCGCCTATACAGGCGGAACCATTGGCATGATGCGTTCGGCACATGGATATGTGCCGGCGCCGGGCTTCCTTGCTGAAAGTATGCAAGGTATGCCGGAGTTTTATCGACCGGAAATGCCAGAGTTTACGTTATGCGAATACTCGCCTCTGATGGACTCGTCGGACATGACGCCGGCAGATTGGCAGCGAATCGCTGAAGACATTCATCGGCATTACGATGATTACGACGGTTTTGTTGTACTCCATGGTACGGATACCATGGCTTACACAGCGTCAGCGCTATCCTTTATGTTTGAGAACCTTGGCAAGCCTGTCATCGTGACAGGCTCGCAAATCCCGCTTGCTGCATTGCGTTCTGACGGTCAAACAAATCTGCTGAATGCATTGTTTTTGGCAGCACATTACCCCATTCATGAGGTGACATTATTCTTTAATAATCGACTGTTCCGTGGTAATCGAGCCACCAAAGCCGATGCTGATGGCTTCGATGCCTTCGCATCGCCGAATTTTCCGCCGCTACTTGCTGCGGGTATCGAGATTGAATTAATCGCCGGCGATGTTGAACCCATCCGCAACCAACCCTTAGTCTTATCGCCAATTACGGCCCAAGAAATTGGTGTCGTAACCTTGTATCCAGGAATGCGTGCGGAACTGATTGATAATCTCGTACAGCACCCGGTGAAAGCGATTATTTTACAGAGTTATGGGGTTGGTAACGCACCGCAGTCTGGTGCGCTAATTAAAGCATTAAAACGAGCAATTGAGGCCAACATCATCGTCTTAAATTGCACTCAATGCTTCAAAGGCACTGTCAACATGCAAGGCTATGCGACGGGCAATGGCCTCGCCGACATTGGTGTCATTAGCGGTCACGATATGACGATTGAAGCTGCGCTTACGAAATTACATTATCTCTTGAGCACACAGGCAAATTTGGCCGAAGTTAAAGCGCAACTGGCTAAAAATATTCGTGGCGAACTTAGTAATAACTAACTAACAATCAAAGATTTAGGAGCTTGAATAGTCGGAATCTCTAATTTTATGAGGTAAAACTGGACAACCTTGGCAAATTGTCTATTCTTAAATTAACCCTTGATTGTTTTTTGGGCACACTGTTCGCAGTTTGGTTAAATCGTCTGTGTTCGGCAAGCTCGATTTTTGTTGTCCCTGACGATGACGAACAGGAACAATTTCTCTTGCGGCCAGCAACGAACAGATGCTTTGCGCAATGTTTAGCGAACACCCTTTGCTAGACACTTCCCCTAAGCTCGAAACGCCCCCCTTAGTTTCGAGCTTTTCTTTATTTCGAATTAAACTAAAGCGGTGCGTTCAATACGAAATAAATTGTAGAAATTTTCTCGTGTTTTCGCCGCGACTTCTTCTACATCTAATCCTTTTAAGCGGGCGACCGTTTCCGCCACGTGCTTCACATATTGTGGATGGTTTTCTTCGCCACGATGAGGAACGGGTGCAAGCCAAGGTGCATCAGTTTCGATTAACAAACGTTCGATAGGCACACGTTCAACGACCTCACGCAATTCGGTCGCGGAGCGGAAAGTAACAATGCCGGATATCGAGATATAGAAACCCAAATCAAGTGCCTGCTCCGCCATTTCCAATGACTCTGTAAAGCAGTGCATAACGCCACGGCAACGATCTGCTTGACCTTCACGTAACATCGCAATTGTGTCTTCGCGCGCGTCACGGGTATGAATAATCAGCGGTTTGTCGACCTGATTGGCAATCTCAATGTGCTTCGCAAAACTCGCTTGTTGTTCAGCAATGTGCTCCTTGTCATAGTAATAATCAAGCCCGGTTTCACCGACCGCAACGACATCGTCGCGTGCGCACATGGTTGCGAGCAAAGGAGCGTTAAAGCCATGTTTGGCGACATATAAAGGATGAATGCCACAGGAATAGCTAACCCGTTCGTGGCGGCCGACAATACCTTGCATCTGCTCGAAATCATCGAGGGCAACACCAATACAGAGCAAATGCTCGACGCCGGCGGCTTGGGCATCTTGGATGACCTGCTCAACACCAAGTTCAGCGGTAACTTTCAGTTTATCAAGATGACAATGTGAATCTACAAACATATTCGATTTTACCTTACTTGCTGTATACAGTGCCCGCGATTAGACCTTACGATAAATCTGCAACATGAGCTCACTGTTCCAGGCTTGCAACAATAACGGTAAGTTAATGCCCGACTGACGCGCTTGTTGGCGTATTTCCAAGGCGCGACGATAGCTCGCATTGGCAATCTCATAGCAACGTTGAGCGCTGATATTCGCCGGTGCGACGGCCGCAAAAAGAGGATGTACCTTATTCTCCGCCGCATCACGACAAACTTGTTGGAGACTCGCGAGCACGCGTTCAAGCCACGACTGGAGCTCGATAGGGTCAGAACTCGTTGGCAGCTGACCACGCAGAAGCCCCTTTAATTCTTTGTCTTCGGCAATTTGCCCTGTTTGCAACTCCGCTAAAACAGAGAGGGGCTGGCGCTGCGCGCGCTCAAGTTGGTCGGGAGATAACGGGATTTGGCTCAAAGGTGTCAGCCAATCGTTTAACTCATCTACGCTGGGCCGAGGTAAAGGGTAGCTAGCGATGCGGCTACGAATCGTCGGCAATAGTTGACTGTATTGTTTCGCATACAAACAGAAATAAGTTGCTTGCGGTGGCTCTTCTAACGTTTTTAACAACGCATTGGCTGCTTGCAACGACATCTGGTCTGCAGACAAAATGCTAATGACTTTGTTGCCACCTTGCCCTGCCGTCTTCTGAACTTGTTGAACTGCCTGTCGGACCGCATCGACGCCAATTTGCTTTTGTCCCTCAGGCTGCAAAACAATCAGATCCGGATGAGTACCCGCAAGGTAAAGCTTACAGCTCTTACATTCACCGCACGCTTGGTTGCGTATTTGGTTTTGCTCACAAAGTAAAAACTGTTCTAAGCGTAAGCGTAGAACTTCACTGCCTAATTCCGCAGCATCACTAAAACCGAGGCCATGGGCAAGGCGCTGTTGTTTGAAACTCGTCAGCAGTTGCAACCAGAGCCGTCGCAGCCAAGGAAAACTGCCCTGCGGAAATTGTTCAGTCGTCATGCGGCCACCGGATTGCTAAGGCACGCTGAATTTGTTGTTGAACGTCGCTTAGTTCATTTCCTGCATTGATGATCACTATATTCGGATCTTGACGGGCAATGTCTAAATAACGGGCGCGTGTGCGTTGAAAAAATGCGATCGCTTGCTTCTCAATCCTATCCAGCGAGCCTCGTGTTTGTGCACGTTGAAGGCCGAGTACTGGATCAATATCAAGATAAAGCGTTAAATCTGGCTGAAAGTCTTTGAGTGTAATTCCCCGCAGGGTTTGTAGCATTTCATCGCCTAACTCGCGGCCGCCGCCTTGATAAGCGCGCGACGACAAGTCATGGCGGTCACCGACGACCCACTGGCCAGTCGCTAATGCTGGTTTAATCACATTTTCGACCAGTTGAACCCGCGCCGCATACATTAACAACAGTTCTGCCTCTGCTGTAACCCTTTCGTCCCAGTCGCGTTTAACAAGATCCCGCAAGGCTTCGGCGAATGGTGTGCCACCGGGTTCTCGTACCTGAATATAGGACTGTTGTTGTGCGGCAATCCAGTCGCTGACTGTTTGCACCGCGGTGCTTTTCCCTGCACCTTCGAGCCCTTCTATGACAATAAACTGACCTTTCATCGATTCCTCTGATAGCGGTTTACCGCTCGATTATGCTCTTCCAGTGTGCGCGAAAACACGTGTGTGCCATCGTTACGGCTAACAAAATAAAAGTATTCAGACGATGCTGGCATTAATGTGGCAGCAATCGCGGCTCGCCCTGGCATAGCGATTGGCGTTGGCGGAAGGCCATCAATTCGATACGTATTATACGGTGTATGCTCTCGAATGTCAGACCGATAGATAACGCCACGATAACGCTCACCCAAACCGTAAATGATGGTCGGATCCGATTGCAAGCGCATTCCTGTGTGCAAACGGTTAACGAAAACGGAAGCGACTAAGTCGCGTTCATGTTCAGCGCCCGTTTCTTTCTCCACGATCGATGCCAGAATCAGTGCCTGATACCAGTCGGTCAATGGCACCGAGCGATCGCGTTGCGACCAGAGTTCAGTAACAACACGCTGCATGCGTTGATACGCTTGGCGATAAAGCTGTAGATCGCTCGTACCTGCATAAAATCGGTAGGTATCTGGAAAGAGTAATCCTTCTGGATGAGTAAACTCACTACCGAGTTGCGCCATTAGCTCTGCAGGTTCCTCGGCGGCAAGGCCACTGCGTACATACGGATGGACAGCCAGTTGCTGTTGCCATTGACGAAATTCAGTTCCTTCGACAAAAGTGATCGAAAATAGATGTTGTTCACCGCGATGAAAACGTCCCCAGAGATCAACTAAGTGCTCATTCGGACGTAACTCATAGACCCCTGCTTGAATGGTTTCACCTCGATGAAACAGTCGTAACGACCATGCGAACAGCTGTGGCTGCTCGAGAAAGCCTTGCTCATGCAGCACAACTGCCAATCGCCGTGCATGACTGCCACGCGGCACTTCAAAAAGCGTCGGTTGTTCGAGGTTGCTCAGCTGCCCGCCATGATGAAACCAATAGTACAAACCACCATAGGCACTACCCAGAGTTACGGCACAAAGCAGCGCTAAAATAAGACCGATACGAAGGACTAATTTGATCATGGTTGTAATACGCTTTGCAGTTGTTGCGGATAGTGTCGACATTGTGCCAATGGTTTGCCGTCCAATTGGCGCACAGGCACAAGCCCCATCAAGGCGTTACAGATCAATAGTTCATCCGCTTGTTGCAGCGATTGCCAACGATAGTGACCAATCTTAACCTGCGGGTTTACCTTCAATAATTGTTCGCGGGCAACACCAGCGACTCCTGCTTGATCAAGCGCAGGCGTATACCACTTGTCGCCCTGCCGCCAAAACAAGTTTGCGGCCGTCGCTTCGACAATATAATCATCGCTATCGAAAACGACAAGATCATCGAGTGTTTCGTCTTGTGCAAGCTCTTGTTTCAACAGAACTTGCTCAAGGCGATTCAGGGTTTTCAAACCGGCTAAGGCAGGTTGGCGGCCGAGCTTAAGTTGGGCCCGGCCCATCGCGATGCCCTCTTCTTGCCAAGCCTCATAGTGTGACGGGAACTCAGAAACGGTCAGGATACGACGAACTATCGTAGATGCCGGTGGCGTATATCCCCTGCCGCCGTCACCTCGAGTCAGCACGATTTTAACCACTGCTTTGGTTAAATACTCGGGCGCCAACGACTGACGTAGCTCTTCCCAATCGGCAATTATTTCGGACTCTGAAATCTGGCCCAAGCCTAAACGCTGCGCGCACTGCTGCAAACGAGACCAGTGCAGTGGCCATAGCTGCAATTGACCTTGGCTCATCGCAATCGTCGTAAAGCAACCATCGGCAAACTGCCAACTGCGGTCAGTTAACGCCAATGTGTCAGTAATGTTCCCGTCGACACTTTGAATTGGAAGGTTTTGCTTGGTCACGTTATTCCATCATGGCTTACTGATTGTCCAACCATTGTGCCTGAAAATTTCCAGCACGAAAACCGGTCTCTCATCCTGCCAACGATACGTTAGTCATCCGCACATATAGAAAAAGGCGGAATTTTCATTCCGCCTTTCGAAAAGACTAACCTGTTTTTAAGCGATTAAGCAGAGTGCTTGTTGATATAATCAATCGCTGCTTGAACAGTACGGATTTTTTCCGCTTCTTCGTCTGGAATCTCAGTTTCAAACTCTTCTTCCAGCGCCATAACTAACTCAACGGTATCCAACGAGTCAGCACCAAGGTCATTTTCAAAAGAAGCTTCTGGCTTTACTTCTTCTTCTTTAACACCTAGTTGTTCAATGATAATTTTCTTTACGCGTTCTTCGATAGTGCTCATGTCTAACCCTCAATTCAAGGTATCTTTATTAATTTGCGTGTAGTGTAGTCAATCAGCCGACACGATTAAAGCAAAAATTGCAGATTTATATGAGGTCTTACCTCGTATTGCTGCTAATTTCGGCAAAAACGTTTACACCATGCTCATGCCACCGTTGACGTGAATTGTTTCACCGGTGATATATCCTGCCTGTTCTGAAGCCAAAAAGCCAACAGCTGCGGCAATTTCTTCCGGTTTACCCAAACGCGCAGCTGGAATGGTTTCAAAAATTCGAGCGCGTTGGTCGTCGGTTAATGCTTTGGTCATATCCGTATCAATAAACCCTGGAGCGACTGCATTGACTGTGACACCCCGTGACGCGATTTCTTTCGCTAATGCCTTGGTGAAACCAATCAGCCCTGCTTTTGCTGCACAATAGTTTGCTTGACCCGGGTTACCTGTTGTACCGACGACCGATCCGATATTAATAATGCGTCCGTAGCGATTCTTCATCATACCGCGCATGACTGCCTTACACATCTTATACACGGCAGTCAGGTTAGTGTCGAGGACACTTTGCCACTCATCGTCTTTCATTCGCATCAATAAGTTGTCACGGGTAATTCCGGCATTATTCACGAGAATATCAATTTTGCCGAATTCAGCCTGTACCTGACTCACCAATTCATCAATCGCGCCGTCAGTCGTGACATTCAATACCAGTCCACGGCCGGTATTACCCTGTGCGTTTAAATACTCAGAAATGGTCTGCGCACCGCTGTCACTTGTGGCTGTACCTATCACAGTAGCCCCACCACTGGCGAGAACCTCGGCGATCGCTCTGCCAATACCACGCGTTGCGCCGGTAACTAAAGCGACTTGACCTGCATAAGCTTGTGTCATGTATTTTTCCTTCGTTCTTGCTGTTATTTGTCGTGATCGATCATGATCACATTTAAACTTGGCGGATACTTTGCACTGTCTCGGCATCGTTCACAGCTATACCGACAAGATCACCGTCAATTCGTTTCGCGAGACCTGTTAAGACCTTACCGGGCCCGATCTCGTAGATGTGGGTCACGCCCCGTGATTTCATTTCAAGCACAGTTTCGGTCCAGCGAACCGGCGAATAAAGCTGAGCGACCAGCGCCTCACGTAACGTCTCCGGTGATGTCGCTTCGGCTACGTTTACATTGTGTAACACTGGAATTTGTGGCATCTGAATTTCGATATGTTCCAACGCTTCAGCAAGCACTTCCGCAGCGGGTAACATCAAAGCACAATGGGACGGTACACTCACTGGCAGTGGCAACACACGCTTTGCACCGGCTTCTTTCAGCAGCACCGCAGCGCGGTCTACTGCATTTTTCTCACCGGCAATCACGACCTGTCCAGGTGAATTATAATTAACCGGCGCAACAATATCGTCCTGTGCTGCTTGCTTGCAAGCCGCAGCAATTTTGTCATCGTCAAGGCCAATGACTGCGGCCATCGAGCCTAAGCCAGCCGGAACAGCTTCTTGCATTGCTTTGCCACGAAGTTCAACGAGACGAATAGCGTCGGCAAAATCAATCGCACCGGCACAAACCAGTGCTGAATATTCGCCAAGCGAGTGTCCAGCTAGAATTGCCGGCGCTGGACCGTCGGCAAGACAACGCCAAATAGCGACGCTCGCTGCCAATAATGCTGGCTGAGTCACTTCGGTTGAATTCAAACGACCGTCAGGGTCGTATTGGACAACATCCCAGAGGTCGTAGCCCAATACCTCTGAGGCTTCAGCGAATGTCGCCGCGACTTGTGGGAATTGTTCTGCTAGGTCGGCCAACATGCCGACCGCTTGTGAGCCTTGTCCTGGGAAAACGAATGCTACATGTTGACTCATGAGTCATCTCTCTCTATTGATCAATATCAGGGTGGCTAATAGCGAATCAGGGCTGAGCCCCATGCGAATCCGCCACCAAATGCTTCTAATAATAGTGTCTGACCGCGTTGGATACGTCCATCTCGAATCGCCCAATCGAGTGCAATCGGCACTGACGCAGCTGATGTGTTGCCGGTTTCTGCTAACGTCATCACCACTTGCTCAAGGGGTAGCCCGAGCTTTTTTGCGGTTGCCTGAATGATCCGAAAATTGGCTTGGTGAGGGATCAGCCAGTCTAATTCCTGCGCCGTCATGTCGTGAAAACTCAATGTATCTTCAACCAGACTCGCCAACTTTTCCACCGCAACTTTGAACACTTCGCGTCCGCGCATGTACAGCCACGCTTCTTGCTGCAACGCTTCATCGTCGCGATTCGGATGATCCGCACCCAATAACGAAGCAAACTCCCCTGCACTATAAATATGCGTCGACAAAATACCTGGGCTGTCGGCCGCGGACAACACAGCAGCGCCGGCACCATCACCGAATAACACGATAGTATTGCGATCGTCTGGACGGCACAAGCGCGACAACGTATCGCTGCCAATAACTAACACGTGTTTGGCAGCACCACTAATAATATATTTTTCGGCTACGGAAAGCGCAAAGATAAAACCAGAGCAAGCTGCGGCAACGTCGAATGCTGGAATATCGGTCACACCCAACGCATGCTGTACTTCACAAGCGGCACTGGGAAATGCGCGATCTGCCGATGTCGTCGCCATTACAATTAAGTCGAGGTCAGCAGCTCCGAGTCCTGCTGCATCGAGCGCGCGCTTGGCTGCTTCTGTTCCCATGGTAACCACCGACTCATCCGTACTTGCGATATGGCGAGTTTGAATGCCTGTACGTTCGCGAATCCAGCTGTCGGTGGTATCAACACGTTGTTCTAATTCAGCATTCGTTAACGTCGTAGCGGGAAGAAAATGCCCCGTTCCTGATAAACGAGCGTAGCATGTTTGTACTGTGGCTGTTTGCCGAACAGACATAAATCCCCTCATGTGCCGGTTCTCCCGACTATCGCGAGCGGGAGCTTATTGTTGTTCACTCAATACTGTTTCGACCTGGGCTTGAATACGCTCGGGAAGTTTAATTTGAGCTTCTTTGATGGCGTGAGTAATGGCACTGAAAAATGCATTTGCACTTGCGTTTCCATGGCTCTTCACGACAACTCCGCGCAATCCTATCAAACTTGCGCCGTTATACTGGTCGGGGTTCAGCCATTGCCAAGATTTTCGTTGTCGTTTTACCAGCAACCAAGCCAGCGCTTTGCTCAACCAATGGTCTTTCATACTCGCCTGAAAGTGCTCATAAACCAATTTGGCCATGCCCTCACAGCTTTTTAAAGCGATATTACCGGTAAAACCATCACAGACCACAACATCAGCCTTGCCGGTAAATAAATCAGAACCTTCGATAAAACCACGGTAATTCAGAGAGGCGGACTGGGCGAGCAATAGGCCCGCTTGCTTGACTACGTCTGGGCCTTTAATCTCTTCTGTGCCCATGTTCAACAGCGCGATTTTTGGCTTTTCAACACCGCTCATTTCATGCGCGAGTACCGAACCCATCACCCCAAATTGAAATAAAGTCTCGGCATCACACACCGGATTTGCGCCAAGGTCAAGGAGGTATCCTTGAGAACCACCAGCGGTTGGTATAGGGGCGACTAATGCAGGTCGTAGCACTCCAGGTAAGGTTTTGATGTGCAGGTAGGCCATCGCCATGAGTGCACCAGTATTCCCGGCACTGACACAGGCATCAGCACGACCTTCAGCAATATAGTCGATGGCGACACGCATGGACGAGTCGGTTTTTTTTCGCAAACATTGGCCGGGCTTATCGTCCATGTGGACAATTTGCGTTGTATGATGAAATTGGACGCGACTACTATCGAGGGATTTATCGACCTTACACTCACGAGCAAAGAGCGCTTTCAGTCGCGGTTCGTCGCCAGTGACAATAAAATTGACATCCGGAAACGACTGCAGCGCTCGGGCGAGCGCTGCAATTACAATGGAGGGACCACGGTCACCACCCATCGCATCGATTACAAGAGTAAAGTTTGTCATACGCCTTAAGCGATGACTTTCTTACCTTTGTAGTAACCGTCAGCGGTTACGTGATGACGAAGGTGAGTTTCACCACTTGTCTGATCAACAGACAATGCAGCACCACTCAACGCATCATGTGAACGACGCATACCGCGCTTAGAACGGGTTTTGCGGTTTTTTTGTACAGCCATTTGACTCGTCTCCTGAATCGTTTATTTCTTAAGCTTTTGCAATACAGCGAACGGATTTTGCTTTTCTGCTTCCGCAGGTAGCTCACCCCATTTCATTGCATCACTCTTAATCTTACAGTCCTGCTCGACATGCTTTGCCACAATCGGCAATGCCAATAGCAGTTCGTCTTCAACTAGAGGATGGAGCAGTACCTCGCCTAGTTCATTCAATTCGACTGCTTCGTAATGCTCCGGCATATCCTCAGCGGAACGCCGCTTTGTCACCGGGGCATATTGAAACTCTGTCTCTAGTTGCCATGGCATGGCATCGCCACAACGTTGGCACACTAGTTCGACGGATGCTTTCGCCTGACCACGAAAATAGTGAATCTTTTGCTCATCTGTATCGAATGTTAGCGTGACCTCTACATCGGTACAGGGTGATGCCAGCACTTCATTGAAACGTGGTAAGTTTTGTCCGGGAATAACCCCGTCAAATGACAACTTTTTACCTGAGTTTCGTACCGGATCAACCGAAAGCGGTATACGAACCTTTTGCATAGCGCGCGAATAATAATAGTTGAATTACTGATAGTCAAAGAAAATTACAAGACAAGCCCCTGTTTTCGCGAAAAAACAGATGTTTTTGCTAGTCCTGATACATTTTCCACCCTTTAATGTGCCATTCTATCATACTTACGTATAAAAGTACGTGTATGATAAAAGCCAATAAGGATTAAATTTCGTTGTTCGTGGGCACTTAAACCTAGATGTAACCGGAGGCAACCATGGCATCGTCCCCTCTTCCTCTTGTACTGGCAAGTAGCTCTGTGTATCGCCAAGCCTTACTCGAGAAGTTCGGCATACCTTTTATTACCGCAACGCCAGACGTTGATGAACTGCGTCTAGCCGAAGAGCCAGCGTTCGACTTAGTGCGTCGCTTGGCCTTTGAAAAAGCAACGGCATTAAAAGCAGAGTTTCCAGAACATTTAATTATCGGCTCTGACCAAGTCGCTGTATGCCAAGGTCGCATTCTCGGTAAGCCGCATACGCGAGCACGAGCGATAGACCAACTTAAGCGCAGCAGCGGTCAAGAAGTGGTGTTTTATACTGGGCTTTGCTTATATAACAGTGCCACGCAGGAAAGCCATTGCATCGTGGACCCATTCACTGTTGAGTTTCGTGAATTAACAGAAGCAGAAATATGCCGCTATGTTGACCAAGAGAAACCATTTAACTGTGCCGGCAGCTTTAAAAGTGAAGGCTTTGGCATTACTTTATTTAAACGAATGCGCGGTGATGACCCAAACAGCTTGATTGGCCTGCCTCTTATTCAACTGGCGGAGCTGTTACGCCTGAACGGTGTTCAGCTGCCTTAAGCGTTCTGGTAATTCACGAATATCATTGAGAATAAAACGCGGCTTTTCGACGCGCAATCGCACTTCATCATGAACGCCCCACGTGACACCTGCAGCTGGCATACCTGCATGATTGGCCATTTGTAAGTCAAAGCAGGAATCGCCAATCATGATCGCAGATGCGGCGTTCACGCCCGTGTGCTGAAGGATTTCTTCAAGCATCTGTGGCGCCGGCTTACTTTTTGCTTCATCGGCACAGCGCGATACTTGAAAAAACTTGGCCGTATTCGTTTCTTGCCAAGCCCGTTCTAGCCCGACTCGGGCCTTTCCCGTGGCCACGCCCATCAGTATGTTTTGCCGTTGTAAATCGACTAACACCTCTTCGACACCCGGAAAAAGCGGCGATGGCGTTTGGTCGGTATGCACATAGAATTCTCGATAAATGGCAATCAACTGCTGTTGTTCCTGCGCATCATAGCAATCAAAAAGGCGTTCTAAAGCGACCCAAAGGCTTAAGCCAATAATGTCCTTAACTGCACTTTCTGACGGTACTGACAATCCGGCCGCAGCTGCCATTTTTTGCATGCAGGAAACAATGCGCGGCACCGAGTCCATCAAGGTGCCGTCCCAATCAAAAACAACTAATGCGGGTTGTATTAATCTCTCGCTCATTGCGAATTACTCACTACAGAGTGATATTTAGTTAATAACATAGCGCGTATGTTATTGATTATATGTGCTAACTATTGCGAAGCTTGTTGATCACTGCCTGCAGGTTAGGATCCAGCGGTGCTTCAAAACGCAACGGCTCACCTGTTTTTGGATGTTGAATCGTCAATGACTGTGCGTGTAGAAATAAGCGATTTAGCCCGAGCACTTGCAATTGCTCATCAAACCCTCGAATCCCATATTTGGTATCACCAGCAATGGGGTGGCCAACGCATTGAGCGTGAACGCGGATTTGGTGAGTCCGTCCGGTAATCGGTGACGCTTCGACTAAGGTTGCGTTGATCTCACTTTGTGGAAAGCGCTCACGTACGCGAAACTTCGTCAATGACGGTTTACCAGTATCGGCAACCCTCACCACCCGTTCCCCTGACTGCAGGGTGTTCTTTTGTAGGGGGGCATCAACCGACTTGATTTTGCCGGGCCAACTGCCGTAGACCAGAGCGAGATAAATCTTTTCCATTTGTTTATCCCGCAACTGCTCGTGCAAAGCGCGCAAAGCTGAGCGTTTCTTCGCGACCAGTAAAACGCCGGAGGTATCACGGTCGAGGCGGTGGACAAGTTCCAAAAACTTAGCCTGTGGACGCAACGCACGCAGCCCTTCAATTAATCCAAAGCTCAGCCCTGAACCGCCATGCACTGCGGTACCTGAAGGTTTGTTGACGACCAGCATGATGTCGTCCTCGTAGAGAATGCAACCCTCTAATTCAGCAACCTTCTCTAGCTTTGGATTAGGGAGACTCTGTTTGGCAGCAACACGCACCGGTGGAATGCGAATCTCATCACCTGCAGCTAAACGCTGATCCGGTTTACAACGTTTTTTATTGATCCGCACTTCCCCCTTGCGGACAATCCGATAGATCATGCTTTTCGGCACGCCTTTCAATTGCGCCAAGAGAAAGTTATCAAGCCGTTGACCGGCTTCATCAGCATCGACGGTATACCATCGTACACCCGGATTGGTTGCATCGGTCGCAGTCGTCGATTGATTGGGATGTGTCATAGCAGGCGCAATATTCCTTGTGAAGTCACAAAACAGGTTCATTCAGCGCTAAATAATAACATGAGTTAACACAGTGGTCATCGCTCTTACTCGCAGTACACAGGACTTTATGATCGCGTTTTGCCTGAATTCAACACTTTATCTCAGCGAAACTCATGAATCGGCATATTTGTTGCTTGTCAGACTGCAAGGTAAATGCGACAATAGTGTGTCGGATTCTTAGGAATCACGATAATGTTTTTCTCGATGAATGTTCTCGAAAAGCACAACACTGATACGCAGCGAACGCCTGTTTCGGCAGTTAAGAAATTTATTGTTACACGTAGCTTATTATCACGTTGCGACATTTTTCGGTTATGCGGTTGACGTTCAGAAAGAGCGCAATCCCCCCAGCAACCTGGGGTAAGACGTAACCATCGCAGCAGTGATAGATGCCCCGAATGGTAAAGATACGGGTAACCTCGCGGTTCAGATTCTGGCCGCGTTAAAGATAAACAGAAGTCATACAAATAGCATAGAGACCTCTTGCCCAAAAAGCGCGCACCAGCAAACTATATACGGTGCCGGCAAGTCCTTTAGCAACGGAACAGAACCGTCTCTGACGGTACAGTGTTGTGATTTCGTACCCATAAAAAGTATGAGTCACACAATATGAAAAGAATGTTAATTAATGCCACGCAGCAAGAAGAACTGCGTGTCGCGTTGGTCGATGGTCAACGCCTCTACGATTTAGATATCGAAAGTCCTGGTCACGAACAGAAGAAATCAAACATCTATAAGGGTA
Source organism: Aliidiomarina sp. (assembly GCF_022565475.1). Taxonomy (GTDB): domain Bacteria; phylum Pseudomonadota; class Gammaproteobacteria; order Enterobacterales; family Alteromonadaceae; genus Aliidiomarina. Next base: position 61,089 of record NZ_JAIUMR010000001.1, read on the forward strand.
AAATTACCCGTGTAGAACCTAGTTTAGAAGCCGCCTTCGTCGATTACGGCGCTGATCGTCACGGTTTCCTGCCTCTTAAAGAAATTGCCCGCACTTACTTCCCTGATGGCTATAGCTTCAAAGGACGTCCGAACATTAAAGACGTTATTTCTGAAGGCCGTGAAGTCATTGTCCAAATCGATAAAGAAGAACGTGGACAGAAAGGCGCAGCATTAACCACCTTTATCTCATTAGCGGGTAGTTACTTGGTATTAATGCCCAATAACCCTCGCGCTGGCGGCATCTCACGCCGAATTGAAGGCGACGAACGAACCCAGTTAAAGGATGCATTATCGACGCTTGAAGTACCTGACGGCATGGGCCTGATTGTACGTACCGCGGGTGTTGGTAAGTCAGCAGAAGAGCTGGCTTGGGATCTAAACGTTCTGTTGCATCATTGGCAAGCGATTGAGCAGGCATCGTCTACACGCCCTGCTCCGTTCTTAGTTCATCAAGAGTCAAACGTCATTTTCCGTGCCATTCGCGATTACTTACGCCGCGATATTGGCGAGATTCTGATTGATAACGAAACCATTTTTGAACAAGCACGCGAACATATTAAAATCGTTCGTCCTGACTTCGTACAACGAGTCAAGCGTTATCAAGGTGAAGTGCCGCTATTTAGTCATTATCAAATTGAAAGCCAAATCGAGTCAGCGTTCCAGCGTGAAGTTAGACTGCCTTCAGGCGGATCGATTGTTATCGACCCGACTGAAGCTCTCACCTCGATCGATATTAACTCGGCGAAAGCAACCAAAGGCGGCGACATTGAAGAGACCGCGCTGCAAACCAATTTAGAAGCCGCCGATGAAATAGCTCGCCAATTGCGTCTGCGCGATGTTGGCGGTTTAATTGTGATCGACTTTATCGATATGACACCACCAAAGCATCAACGCGAAGTTGAAAACCGTTTACGTGATGCTCTAAAACACGATCGAGCACGCGTTCAAACAGCTCGCATTTCGCGTTTTGGTTTATTGGAAATGAGTCGCCAGCGCTTACGTCCATCGCTTGGTGAATCGTCAAATCAAGTGTGTCCGCGCTGCGACGGACAAGGTACGATCCGTGGTGATGAATCTCTTGCTCTGTCCGTTCTGCGTCTAATTGAAGAAGAAGCGCTGAAAGACAATACGGCGCAAGTTAATGCTCAAGTGCCGGTCACCGTCGCCACATATTTATTGAATGAGAAACGCTCAGCCTTACGCGTTATCGAAGAGCGTAATAAAGTACAGCTGTTGGTTATTCCCAATCAGTATTTAGAAACACCTCATTTCGACGTTGCACGCATCCGTAGCGACGAAGTCACTGATGTACAGAGCTATAAGTTATTACAAGCGTCTGAGATCAAAGAAATCGAGTTCGCCGCTCCACGCGAAAAAGTAGCGGATGAACCGGCATTGAAAACCTTAGTTGCACCGGTTGCACCACCACCTGCAGCGAATGCTCCAGTACCGCAGGAAAAGGCACAAACGAACGCAGAACCCGGCGTACTCTCGCGTTTAGCGGCGTGGTTTAAATCAATTTTCGCAACTGAAGATGCTGCTGAGGCGAAGGAGTCCGAGCAAAAGGCTCCACAGCAACGTTCGCCGCGTCAAAATGATAACCGTGGACGGAATAACAACCGTCGTCGCAATAACCAAGGACGCAATCGTAACCAAGGTAAAGGTCACGATAAATCCGAGAAAAGCGATGGCAACAAAGCCACCGTCGAAACGACAACGACTCAAGACGCCAGTAACAAGCCGGCCTCTAAGTCAGACAAGCCTCAAGATGGCCGTCGCCGCAACCGCCGTCGTAAGCCAACAGCGAATAAAGAGCAAACGACTGACACTGAGCAAACCGAGCAACCGCAAGCAGAGCAGAAATCTGAGTTGCAACCGCCTCGCGAGCGTCGCCAGCGTCGTCAGCTTGACCGTTCTGTGCGCATGAATGCTGAACAAGCAAAAGAAAACGCACAGAAAGCGAATGCAGAAGCAGAAACGGTTAACGCCAGTGTAAATGTAAGCGCTGCTGAGCCTAAAGCGGAAAGCAAACCGGCAAACGCGAATCATAGTAGTGATGAGCAAGTACCTGCAGTTGCAGATGCGGCAGCCGAGCAAGCAGTCGACGAGAACACGGAAACGAATGCCACTGAGCAGAAGAAACCAACCCGTCGTCGTACTCGCCGTAAACCGGCAAAAGCTAAAGAGCAAAGCGCCGACAATGAGGCTACGACTGACGAGTCGTCTGAATCTGAAGCGATCGCTGTAGAAACTAAAGACACAGTTTTCGAAGACGTTGCAGAGACTTCAAGTACTGAGAAGCAACCTTCAGCGGTCAACGAAAGCGCCGATGAACCTGCTGAAAAAGCCACAGAATCAACCGCAAATGATGCAGCTGATTCTGTTGTTGAGAGCACAGAAACTGCTACTCCAGCGGCGGAAGCTGTCGTCGAAGCTGACAAACCTACGGAAACGTCGACCGAGAGCGAATCTGAAAAGAAAACAGCAGAAGTAACTTCGGTTAAACCGGAAGAGAAAACTGTTGAAGAACCAGAGCAAACCGCTAAAGCCGAGCCAGCAAGTGCTCCTGCTGTTGCTGCCGATGAGTCAGATGCTCCTGCGCAAGAGCCAGTCGCTGAAACGACCCCAACAACTGCGTCTGAAGTGACTGAAAAGCCAAAGGTGAAAGCGAAATCAGCAGCCAAAACGACTGCCCAGTTGCGTGCTTCGTCGCCGATGACCAAGGCCTCGGCGGTCGCCAGCACGAGTGGTGAAAGTTTGGCAATTGCCGATGCTAGCACACGCCTACAGGTTTCTCATTCAGGCCGTTACTCTGGGCTCAGTAATGCCCAGAACCGTGTTCAGGCTAATGCAGCACGTTGCCAACCGTCAGAGTAAGCGGCTAAGCAACCATGAATAGCAAACAGCCAGGCAACCGCCTGGCTGTTTTTTTTATGGTCGAAACTACAGCCGTAATTACAAGGAAAGTTTGTCCCGATTATCGTTAATGACCTTCATGCCCAGCCCGCGAACCTGCAAGAGCTGCTCAATGTCAGTAAAGCCACCTAGCTCCTCACGTAAAGCGACAATCGCTTCTGCTCGAGCTTTGCCAACGCCGCGCAACCCCGCCGCTAATTCTTCAGCTGTTGCGGTGTTCAGATTAACCTTTTCGACTTTATTCTGGCCATTGGCTTCAGCCAGCACCTGAGTATTTACATTCGCTACGCTAACTGCAGCAACACCGACATCCCCAGCGTTAACAGCTGTGGACGCACCCATGGTCGTAACCAAAAGTGTTGGTATTAAGCATTGTAAGAAGCGACTACGCGTTTGTTGAACTAATTTGAGTACTGATAAGCGATTGGTATTCGATGTTAAACGAGATGTTTTCATAATCATTCCCTCTGATAAAGTCACTGCCTTCCTGACAGTGACTTTAGTATTCAGCAGAGCGAGGGAGTTTTCTAGTGCTTGGCCATGCTGATTTCGTCAGCAATCGCTGAAAGCGTTGCCACCGGATCTTTACTTTCGCGGATAGGCCGCCCCATCACCAAGTAATCCACACCAGCGTTGACTGCTTGGACGGGTGTCATAACCCGAGATTGATCATGTCGCTCACTACCGGTTGGGCGAATTCCCGGTGTGACTAAAACAAACTCTTCGCCGAGCTCGGATTTCAACATGGCGGCTTCTTGCGCCGAGCAAACAACACCATCGAGCTGACAAGCTTTCGTTAATTTGGCTAAGGCAAGTACCTGCTCCTCAAGGCTGCGCGTTACCCCGACCGCGTGTAGGTCGTTTTCACTCATACTGGTCAGTACCGTCACAGCAATCAATAAAGGCGCCTTGTCGTGAAAGGGTTCAAGTGCTTGCTTCGCTGCCCTTAGCATTGCTTCACCGCCACTTGCATGAACATTGACCATCCACACCCCAAGTTCCGCAGCAGCTGTGACTGCCTTCGCGACTGTATTTGGAATATCGTGAAACTTTAGATCAAGAAATACATCGAAATTGCGTGCGTGTAATGCGGCTATAAGGTCGGGGCCACCAGCGGTGAACAGCTCTTTACCAACTTTTACTCGACACTTTTCTGGATCAAGACTGTCGACAAAACGCAATGCTTCTGTTGGTTTGGCGTAATCTAAAGCAACCACTATTCGTTTATTCATCTATTCTCCATCAAGTCCACGGGTAGGTTTAATGGTTCCCCAGGTTTTACAGCTCGGGCAATGCCAATACAAGGTCTGACCCGAGAAACCACAATGGCGACAACGATAGCGTGACCGTTGCTTTAATTGTTCATTGACCATATTGCTCAAGAGACTCAAGCTATCTTTCGCTCGACCTGAATCTGCTGAGGCGACGTGAAAGCGAATGAGTTGATAAAACGCTTTCATCGTTGGATTCTTTTGTAAAGCCGCAAGCATAAACTGTTCTGCGGCCTCAACGCCGTTACGCTGCGCGATAATGTTCGCCAACATAACAACCGCCGTAGCACATGGGTGCTCAAGAACTACATCATGAAGCACGGCGGTAAACCCATCTTCATTATTGCCGTCTTTAAATGCTTGTTGTAATAACGGCAAAGCTTCAGGAATAAAATCGGGTTGTGTACTCAAGATTGGCAGGAGTAATTCGATAGCCCGCTTGCTTTTTTGATGACCAAGCCACCAGCGAGCCAGCGCAAGACGAGCGCGAACACAATCGTCATCGTGCTTAATGGCTTTTTCATAAAACTTTATCGCTTGTTCGGAGCTCTCTTGCAGATCCGCAAGCTCACAGTAAAATTGAGCAATTGTCGGCTCGATCCGCTTATCCCATCGACGCAACTTCAGCGCTATTTTAATAGCTTTGTCCCATTCATGGGTTGCCTCATACAAGGAAAGAAGACTGCGTAAGCTTTGCTCTTGGTAGGTTGAATGCGCCTGCAATTCAGCAAACATAGTTTCGGCGCGATCATAAAGTCCGGCCGATAGATAATCTTGACCGAGCTCGAACATCGCGTGATGTCGTTCTTCTTCTGACAATGCAGGACGAGAAATTAAATTTTGATGAATCCGAATGGCTCGATCGACTTCGCCGCGACGACGAAAGAGTTTCCCCAACGTCCAATGGGTTTCAATCGTTTCACTGTCTATATCTAACATATCGATAAATAAATCGACTGCTTTATCGCTTTGTTCAGACAGCAAGAGGTTAATGCCTGTCACATAGTTTTTCGAAAACTCTTCTTGTTCCTTTCGTTGTTCAACACGAACACTGTTGCGACCCATGAACCAGCCATAAGCAGCAGCAATTGGTAGTAAAAGAAACAGGAGTTCAAGCATAGATGCTAACTAGACGTCCTTTTGTGGTACGCGAGTCGACGCTTTGACCAGCGCCTTGCGTAAACGTTGATTTTGCCACTTCAAGCGAAGATAGCCGACAATCAAGGTTAGCAGACCTAAGACAAAGCCAACACTGAGTGTCAGTGCTAAAACCACGGCTAACGAGGTTTGCTGAGTAACAAACAGCCAGTCAACCATGACTTGGGTGTCATTATGCCGGCCAAGTAAGAAAGCTAGCAAGAAGACAACCGCAACTGGAATCAGCGTAAGTATAAGACGCAACATAATTTTCCCTTGCTGAACGCAGAAAAACAAAAAGGCATGCCATTATAGCATGCCTTTTTTAAAAGTTCGGCTTCTGCAAAACGTTAACCTTGCGCCGCTTCGTTTACCCTTTCCCGTAATGCCTTTCCAGGTTTAAAGTGTGGGACATATTTGCCACCTAAATCAACCTGCTCGCCGGTTTTCGGGTTACGACCAACTCGGGGCTTGCGGTAGTGTAATGAAAAACTACCGAACCCGCGAATTTCAATGCGGTCGCCTGCGGCTAATGAATGAACCATGACTTCGAGAATTTCTCGCACACCACGTTCAACATCTTTCGGTTGCAGCTCTGGCTGCCTATTTATCAGTTTTTCAATCAGTTCAGACTTGGTCATTACAGATTCCTTATGCTGATAGCGAACAGCCAGATGACATTGAATTAATCGTCAGTCTTTGCTGCTTTAAATGCTTCTGCCATTGCGTTGTTGAACGCGTTGTCGTCAGCACTGTTAACGCTTTCGAGTGCCGCTTTCTCTTCGGCTTCGTCTTTCGCTTTGATTGACAAGCTGATTACGCGGTTTTTGCGGTCGATGCCCATGTAACGAGCTTCAACTTCTTCACCGGCTTTCAACACAGTCGAAGCGTCTTCGATACGCTCACGAGAGATGTCAGATGCACGAATGTAACCTTCAACACCGTCTGCCAAGCTCACCGTTGCGCCTTTCGCGTCAACTTCAGTGATACTACCTTTAACAATAGCACCCTTCTTGTGAGCTGCAAGGAAGTTATTCACTGGATCTTCAGAAATTTGCTTGATACCCAGAGAGATACGCTCGCGTTCTGCGTCAACCTGCAGAACAACAGCTTCAACTTCTTCACCTTTCTTGAAGTCACGTACGGCTTCTTCGCCAGTAGCGTTCCAAGAAATGTCAGACAAGTGAACAAGACCGTCGATGTTGCCATCAAGACCGATGAATATACCAAAGTCAGTGATTGACTTGATCTTACCGCTAACCTTGTCACCTTTCTGGTGGTTCTTCGCGAACTCTTCCCATGGGTTCGGTTTACATTGCTTGATACCCAGAGAAATACGGCGACGCTCTTCGTCAATCTCAAGAACCATAACTTCAACGACGTCGTCTAAGTTAACGATCTTCGATGGATGAACGTTCTTGTTTGTCCAATCCATTTCAGAAACGTGAACCAAACCTTCAACGCCTTCTTCTAACTCAACGAAACAACCGTAGTCAGTCAGGTTGGTTACGCGGCCAGATAGAGTTGAGCTCTCTGGATAACGATTAGCGATATCGCTCCATGGATCTTCGCCTAACTGCTTGAGGCCTAAAGATACACGGGTACGGTCGCGATCGAACTTCAATACTTTACAGTTGATTTCGTCACCAACATTCACGATTTCACTTGGGTGCTTCACACGCTTCCAAGCCATATCTGTGATGTGTAACAGACCGTCTACACCGCCTAAGTCTACGAATGCGCCGTAATCAGTCAGGTTCTTAACGATACCCTTAACTTCTTGGCCTTCTTGTAGGTTCTCAAGCAGTTCATCACGCTCTGCACTGTTTTCTTTCTCGATAACTGCACGGCGAGAAACAACAACGTTGTTGCGTTTCTGGTCCAGCTTGATCACTTTGAACTCTAGGTCACGGTTCTCAAGGTGGGCAGTATCACGGATTGGACGCACGTCTACCAAAGAACCTGGTAAGAATGCACGGACACCGTTCAGGTCGACTGTGAAGCCGCCTTTTACTTTACCGCTGATCACACCGATCACTGTTTCTTCTTTTTCGTGTGCAGACTCAAGCTGCAACCACGCTTCAAAGCGTTTCGCTTTTTCACGAGACAGGATGGTTTCACCGAAACCGTCTTCTACCGCGTCAAGTGCTACTTCAACAGTATCACCGACAACGATGTCCAACTTACCTTCAGAGTTAAAGAACTGCTCTGCAGGGATGGCACTTTCAGATTTCAGGCCGGCGTCAACCAGAACTAGGTCTTTCTCGATAGCAACGACTGTGCCTTTGATGATAGAACCAGGACGGGTTTCGACTTCTTTGAGGCTTTCCTCAAACAGCTGGGCAAAATTTTCAGTCATAAGTTTAATTAACTTCGCTTAATGGACATCCACCGGAACTCCCTCTCGGCGGGGTTGTTTAAATTTGTCGGTACATTCCGTCGCTCCGACCCTTGAATTAAAGTGCCTTTGCACTTCGTTTCAATACTTACTTGAGCCGCAAATTATTGCTGGCCCGAAAGCTTACTATGGGCAAATCGCATTATTGCTTGCAATACCTCATCAATGCTCATTTCTGTTGAATCTAGAATGAGCGCATGCTCCGCTGGCTTCAATGGCGCAACAGAGCGATTCGTATCTTGTTCGTCACGCGCTTTGATCTCTTCGATCAAGCTGTTTATATTAGCATCAAAGCCCTTTTCCTGCAATTGTAGGAATCGGCGCTGGGCCCGCTCTTCTGGGCTTGCGGTTAAAAATATTTTGGCTTCCGCGTCAGGGAACACCACGGTTCCCATATCGCGCCCATCGGCGACTAGGCCGGGCAAGTCCCGAAAGCCCCGTTGACGGCGCAATAACGCTTCTCGCACACTCGGTAATGCAGCTATCTTTGATGCACGCATACCAATTTCTTCTGTGCGAATCGTCATGGTGATGTCTTCACCTTCCAGAATGACGTGTGTCATACCTGTGTCTTCGCTGGCAACAAACTCCACATCAAGATCGGTTGCCAAAGCCACCAAACTCTCTTCGTCTTCCGGACTAAAGTCATGATGCATCGCAGCGATCGCTAAAACGCGATAAATTGCCCCACTATCCAGCAAATGCCAACCTAACTTCTCAGACAGCAAACGGCTTACCGTTCCTTTACCTGATCCACTTGGCCCATCAATTGTGATAACTGGTGCCACAGTTGACTTAACGACTGGATTCGTTGGTTCTAAATCGGACATGTCGACCTCATAAACTACAAGCAAATGCTGCAGCCAATTAATAAATACTGACCTTGAATCAGCGTACTGACTAAAAGTAACACTGAGCAGAAGCGATCCAAGGCGCCGAAATTATACGGATTTTTCAGAAAATTGCACCCTTATTCGGTTAAAGCGACAGCAAATCGCTGTCGCTCCTACCTTAGTGCTACTGGATGACAAACCGATGCAAAGTCAGTGAAGAAATGGGGATACGTCTTTCGACAGCAATCAGGTTCAAGAATCGTGACTCCTGCTGGTGAGAATGCGAGTAGTGAGAAGCACATGGCCATACGGTGATCATCGTAAGTAGCAATTTCTGCATGACGAATGTCCGCCGGCGGTTTGATTACGATAGCATCGTCATATTCTTCAACTTCGGCACCAACTTTTCTAAGTTCGGTCGCCATCGCATGTAATCGGTCACTCTCTTTCAGTCGCCAATTATAAATATTACGAATAGCCGTAGTTCCTTCTGCAAACAATGCCGTCGTCGCTATCGTCATCGCGGCGTCAGGAATCGCATTGAGATCAAAATCGCCGCCCTGCAATGGTTTCTGACCCCGCGTGACCGCAATGGAACGCGGTTGATAGTCAACCTCAGCGCCCATTGCCGCTAACACCTTGGCAAACGCTTTGTCACCTTGGAGGCTTTCTTTGCCGACACCATGCACTCGTATTGTGCCACCGGCAATCGCCGCAGCAGCGAGGAAATAGGATGCAGAGGAAGCATCGCCTTCGATCCAATAGCGTCCAGGACTCTTATACCCTCGGTTACCAACGATTTGGATACAGCGCGGACTGCACCATTCAACTTCAGCGCCAAATTGGCGCATCATCGCAATGGTTAATTCAATGTAAGGTGCGGACACAATCGTACCGGAGAGTTCTACTTCTGAATTTTCCGGCAATAAAGGCAAAACCATCAGTAATGCACTGATAAATTGACTCGACATGCTGCCATCAATCGTGACTTTACCGCCTCTTAGTGACCTGCCCTTGATATTCAAAGGCGGGAAACCTTGTTCACCTGCATAACGAATGTCAGCGCCCAACGCGTTTAATGCGTCGACCAGCGGTCCGATCGGCCGCTCATGCATGCGTGGCTCACCGCTTAACGAAAACTCCCCTGCACTCGCCGCTAAGGCGGCAGTCAACGGCCGCATCGCTGTACCGGCATTACCGAGAAACAGTGCAAGCGGACTCGATTGGCTAGTAAACAAGCCATTATTGCCAATAACGAGCGTGTCGGCGGTTTGCTCACTAGCTACATTGGCGACTTCATTAATAGTAATGCCTAAGTCTCGCAACGCTGAGCGCATATAACGCGTATCGTCGCTGTCGAGCATATTCTCCAAGATCGTCGTACCGTCGGCTAGAGCAGCCAGCAACAAAGCGCGGTTAGCGATGCTTTTCGAACCTGGCAAATAGATTTCGCCAGAGCATTGCGGACGAAAATCAAGCTTCAGGAATGTCTCTGTCAAAGCAAGGTTTCCATGGCTGCGCAGAATTTTGCGTTTTCTTCGGGCAAGCCAATGCTCACACGCAAGTGGTTAGGCAGCTCATAGCCAGCGATTGGACGCACGATGACGCCTTGTTGCATTAACTGTTGATAGATCTCACCCGCGTTTGCACCGACTTCAATGGTGACAAAATTACCATGAGAGGGAATATAGTTAAGCCCATGTGCATCACAGAAGGTGGTGATTTGTGCCATCCCTTCGGCGTTCATTTGCACTGAACGCTGGATAAACTCATCATCTTGCAAGGCTGCAAGTGCTGCTGTTAAGGCGAGCTCATTCATATTGAATGGCTGTCGAATACGGTTCATCAAGTCGGCAACATTCGGATGTGATACCGCATAACCTGCACGTAAGCCTGCTAGTCCGTAGGCTTTCGAGAACGTTCGCGTCACAACCAAATTTGGATACTGTTCGATCCACGCGAACGAAGGTGCGCGATCTCGCTCTGGCACGTATTCGTAATAAGCTTCATCAAGCACCACCAAGACGTGTGCTGGCACTTTGGCAATAAAAGCTTCTAACTCGTCTTTAGTCAGGAATGTACCAGTCGGATTATTCGGATTGGCAACAAAAATCATTCGTGTTTTTGCAGTAATGGCGGCCAACATGGCGTCTAGATCATGACCATAGTCTTTTGCTGGGACAGCAACTGGTGTTGCGCCAATCGCTTTGGTTACTAATGGATAGACGACAAAAGCGTGTTGGGCAAAGATGACTTCATGTTCGCTGGTGACATAGGTACGAGCAAGCAATTCGAGAACATCATTCGAGCCGTTACCCAACGTAATTTGATTCATCTGAATGGCAAACTTATCGGCAAGCGCTTGTTTTAAATAAAAGCCGTTCGCATCTGGATAACGTGCCAAACTTGAAATTTTGTTCGTCAATGCTTCACGAACTAATGCACTGACACCTAGTGGATTCTCATTCGACGCTAACTTCACAATATTCTGAATCCCAAGTTCCCGTTCAACTTCTTCAATCGGCTTACCAGCTTGATAAGGTTGTAACTGGCGAATTCCTGGTAAAGCTAGACTTGTTGCGTCAAAATCTTGCATAAATTCCTCAATGTATAGTCGTAATGCTCGTTTCAGCGCGAACCAATCAATCCATTAGCCCGCGCTAGCGAGACGTATTATTAGCTGTATTGTTTAGCAAAACGGGTCATGAAATCGACCAAGGCTTGTGCGCCCTCGTAGGGCATGGCGTTGTACATGCTTGCGCGCATGCCACCGACAAAGCGGTGGCCTTTTAGGGACATTAATCCCTCGGCTTGTGCTTGGCGTAAAAACTCAGCGTCTAATGCATCATCACGCAGCTGAAAAGGTACATTCATGATTGAACGATATGCGACCGCAACGGTATTACGATAGAAGTTAGAATTATCCACGCATTCATACAGCAGCGAGGCTTTACGATGGTTTAAGTCCGCCATTGCCTCGACCCCACCCTCGGCTTTAATCCATTTAAAGACTTCACCGGCGAGATACCAAGCAAACGTATTGGGGGTGTTATACATGGATTTGTCTGCGGCTTGTACCTTGTAATTCATGACGGTACAGACCCGCTCTTGCTGAGTCTTTTCAAGCAAATCGTTACGGATAATCACGACGGCAAAACCTGAAGGTCCGATATTTTTCTGCGCACCGGCATAGATAATGCCGAACTTGCTGACATCGAGAGGTTCAGCCAAAATTACCGAAGACATATCGGCAACAATCGGCACCGAAACTTGCGGAATCTGGCGTAATGCAATGCCGTCAACGGTTTCGTTTGGGCAATAATGCAAATACGCAGCATTAGGACTCAGTTGCCAGTCTGAAAAATCAGGAATAGCTTTGCCAGCCGCTGTTTCGGTAACGCGAGCGACCACATTCACCTGTTCAACGTATTTTTGCGCTTCGCGAATGGCAAACTGTGACCAGATTCCTGAGTCCAGGTAATCAACGGTGGCATCGGCACTGGCGATATTTTGTGGAACGGCTGAAAATTGTCCACGCCCACCGCCGTGCATGAATAACACGGTGTAGTTATCCGGAATGGCCATCAAGTCGCGGAGATCTTGCTCTGCTTCTTCGGTCATTTGTACATAAACCGGATCGCGATGGCTGATTTCCATCACCGAAATACCGAGTCCACGCCAATTGATTAACTCTTGCTGTGCTTTCGCTAAAACCGGAGCCGGCAGCATCGCCGGCCCCGCTGAAAAGTTATACTTCATCACCTGATTCTCCAGCCGTAGGCTCGACATCACTGTCTTCGCTACCACCTTCAACCATCTCACCGTCAAGCACTTCCTCATCTTCAAGCTCAGCGATGCGCGCCATACCTACGACAAACTCTTGTTCCGCGGTACGGATCAAAGTGACGCCTTGGGTATTTCGACCTACTTGTGAGACTTCATCAACGCGAGTGCGGACCAGTGTGCCACGATTACTAATCAACATCAGGTGTTCACCTGGAACCACTTCCGCTGCACCAATCACCGCGCCATTCCGTTCTGACACTTTGATCGATACGACGCCCATGGTCGCTCGGCTCTTCGCTGGATATTCGGCAATCGGTGTACGCTTACCGAAACCATTTTCGGTTACGGTAAGGATGTCACTGTCGCCACCGCGCGGAACAATTAACGACACAATTTTCTGGTTCTCGGCAATCTTCATACCGCGCACACCAGTTGCGGTGCGGCCCATGGAGCGAACTTGCGTTTCAGTAAAGCGAACGACTTTACCCGCATCAGAGAACAACAGAATTTCGCTATTTCCATGCGTGATATCGACGCCGATGAGCTCATCACCATCGTTCAGATTCAGCGCGATAATACCGCTTGAACGTGGACGTGAGTACTCAACCAATGGCGTTTTCTTAATTGTGCCCTTGCGGGTTGCCATAACGACGAATTTGTCGTCTTCGAAGTTTGAAATTGGCAAAATCGCAGTAATCCGCTCATTTTCTTCGAGCGGTAGTAAATTAACGATAGGCTTACCACGTGCAGCGCGACTTGCGTATGGCAGCTGATACGTCTTCATCCAATACACACGACCACGACTCGAGAAGCACAAAATCATGTCGTGGGTGTTTGCAATCAACAAGCGCTCAATGAAATCTTCATCTTTCATCTTGGTTGCGGCTTTTCCTTTGCCGCCACGTTTCTGCGCTTCATACTCAGTCAACGACTGGTATTTCACGTAACCTTGGTGCGATAACGTAACAACCACATCTTCTTGCTCGATGAGGTCTTCCATGTTGATGTCATGACTTGCAGCGGTAATTTCAGTTCGACGTTCATCGCCGAACTCCGCTTTGACTTGCTCAAGTTCTTCACGAATCACTTCCATTAGGCGTTCAGTGCTGTTCAAGATATGCAGCAACTCTTCAATCGCTTCCAACAATCCTTTGTATTCGTTAAGAATCTTCTCGTGCTCGAGGCCTGTCAGTTTATGCAATCGCAGGTCCAGAATCGCTTGCGCTTGGTTTTCGGTGAGACGGTAATTACCATCAAGCACGCCAAAACCATCTTCGACCCAGTCTGGACGCGCCGCATCAACACCGGCTCGCTCCAGCATGACCGCAACGTCGCCGAGCAGCCAGGCTTTCTCGATCAATTGTGCTTTTGCTTCTGCTGGCGACGGTGAGGCCTTAATTAACTCAATGATCTCGTTAATATTCGCCAGCGCAACCGCCAAACCTTCAAGAATGTGAGCGCGTTCACGTGCTTTCCGCAGTTCATAAACAGTACGACGGGTAACAACTTCGCGACGGTGCGTAATGAAACACTCGAGCATTTCCCGCAGGGTAAAGAGTTTCGGCTGACCTTTATCAAGCGCAACCATGTTAAAACCAAACGCAACCTGCAACTGGGTGTTTTGGTATAAGTGATTCAGCATGACTTCGCCAGACTCACCGCGCTTCAACTCGATAACGATGCGCATGCCGTCTTTATCCGACTCATCACGTAATGCACTAATCCCTTCGATCCGTTTCTCTTTGACCAACTCAGCGATTTTCTCAATCAGCTTGGCTTTGTTTACCTGATAAGGGATCTCGTGCACGATAATGGTGTCACGACCATTGTTCTCATCGGTGATCACGTCAGCTCGGGCACGAATGTAGATCTTACCGCGCCCCGTCCGATAGGCGTCAATAATGCCCTGACGACCAGAAAGGATTGCTGCCGTTGGGAAATCCGGTCCCGGAATGTATTCCATCAACTCTTCAAGCTGAATATCCGGCTTATCGATCATGGCTAAACAGCCATTAATCACTTCGGTTAAGTTGTGTGGCGGAATATTAGTTGCCATACCAACGGCGATACCCGAAGAGCCATTGGCTAAGAGATTCGGTACACGGGTCGGCAAGACTTCAGGAATAAATTCAGTACCGTCGTAGTTAGGAACAAAGTCGACCGTCTCTTTATCCAGATCGGCCAGCAATTGATGGGCAATTTTCGACATCCGCACTTCGGTATAACGCATTGCTGCGGCAGAGTCACCGTCGACCGAACCAAAGTTACCTTGACCATCGGCCAACATGTAACGCAGTGAAAATGGCTGCGCCATCCGAACAATCGTGTCGTACACCGCAGAGTCACCGTGAGGGTGATACTTACCGATGACGTCACCGACGACCCGTGCAGACTTCTTGTAGGGCTTATTAAAGTCATTGCCAAGGACATTCATGGCGAATAACACGCGACGGTGAACCGGCTTCAAGCCGTCACGGACATCTGGTAACGCTCGGCCGATGATGACACTCATGGCATAATCAAGGTAGGAATTCTTCAGCTCATCTTCGATATTGATGGGCATGATTTCTTTGGCAAGATCGCTCATATTTTTTCCCTAACTAGTACTCTTGGTATCGTTATAATTTTTGAGTAAATCGTCTCTGTTTTCTAACCGAGCAGCATACCACAGGGTTCTGCCGTTGACGACTATTCGCGCCGCCCTATTTACACCATTTTTCGTTACTGAAGTGAAACACTAGCCTCATCAAACAGGTTTCGGTAAACTCGGCGCATCAAACGCTACTCTTATCACTGTTGCATTTTTTTCAGCAACGCTCAGTTGGGACCACAGACATGCACGACAAGGCAAAATCGCAAACTTATGCAAACGTAGATGCCGCCGAAATTGAAAAATTTAACGCGATGGCGTCGCGCTGGTGGGATCCTGAGGGCGATTTTCGACCATTACATCAAATTAATCCGTTGCGGGTGCAGTTTATTGACCAACATGGTCAAGGCTTTGCTGGCCGAAAAATTTTGGACGTCGGCTGCGGCGGCGGCATACTGACGGAAGCAATGGCCAAAGCGGGTGCCGAGGTGACTGGTATTGATATGAGCCCTGACGCACTGAATGTTGCTCGCCTGCATGCGCTGGAGTCCGGATTAACCATCGATTACCAGCAAATTACGGCGGAAGCATTTGCTGCCGAAAATCCTGAGCAATATGACATTGTCACCTGCCTAGAAATGCTCGAGCATGTGCCGGACCCCGCTGCAGTTATTGCTGCCTGTGCGCAACTGGTAAAACCTGGCGGCCGTGTTGTTTTTGCAACGTTGAACAGAACATTAAAAGCTAAGCTGTTGGGTGTTTTTGTCGCTGAATACGTTTTACGTTGGGTGCCACAAGGCACTCATGATGCGGACAAATTTATTCGCCCCTCAGAACTTATCGGCATGGCTGAGCAGTCAGGGCTAATACCGCTTGCAGCAACCGGCATTCACTTTAACCCACTGTTGAACCAATTCTACATCAGCGACCGTAATCTCGATGTGAATTACCTCGTCGCCTGCGAAAAGCCGGTGTGTCCTTAGAACCTAACGCAAGGAATTGATCATCCATGGTTGCTGCTGTTTTATTCGACCTTGATGGAACCTTATTGGATACAGCTCCCGATTTAGGTGCCGCGCTCAATGTTGTATTACAAGCGAATGGGCGTCAGCCCCTCGCTGACGAGAAAATGCGCCCTTATGCGTCTCATGGTTCGACCGGACTTTTAACACTGGGCTTCGGTCAAGACTTTAGCCATGCTTCTGACGCTGAAAAGAACCGTTTACGCAAGCAATTTCTAGCCGCGTATGAAGCGAATATTTGTCAAGAAACCTGCCTATTTCAGGGCGTTTCCGAACTTTTGCAGACGCTAGCACAACGCAAAATCGCGGCTGGCATTGTCACCAATAAGCCGACACATTATACCCAGCTGGTGCTGCGTTACTTTCCAGAACTCGCGCAACTGCCAAGTATTGTTTGTGGCGATACGTTAAGCGTGAATAAGCCAAACCCAGCACCCATTCGTCACGCGGCCGACCTATTGCAGGTTGCTTACCAGCACTGTCTTTATGTTGGTGATGCCGAACGTGACATTGTTGCTGGGCGGAATGCGGGAATGACGACCGTACTCGCTGAATATGGTTATCTTGCCGAGCATGATCAGACTGCAACCTGGTTCGCTGATCACAGCATCGCGACGCCGTTGGATATTTTGCAAGTTATTGCACCACAATGACACCTCGAAGTATATCTTTTGTTATATATTACAAAACAAAGACACAACAATTTTTCTAAGTACAAAAAATTCTTTAACAACGAACCTCGCGCAAACGCACGTCAGGCTTGAAGACAGAAAAAATCAAGCCGAAAAAACCGCTCGAAGCGAAATTTCGTGCTTGATCAATTGGCCGTTGGTGACTAGCATATCGGTCAATCACGCAACACTATATATTGTGTAAAAATCCCCCATCAATGAATATTGAACACAATATATAGTGATAAGAACAATCACGCGAGGGAACCATGAGCCAGTCAATTTTTGTCACTAAACGCGATGGAAATCGCGAACCACTTGATTTAGATAAGATTCATCGTGTTGTGAGTTGGGCCGCTGAAGGCCTCTCGAATGTGTCTGTCTCTGAAGTTGAACTGAAAGCACGAATCCAGTTTTATGACGGCATCAAAACTGCGGACATCCATGAGACCATGATTCGTTCTGCAGCCGATTTAATTAGCGAAGATGCACCAGACTACCAATACCTCGCAGCACGCTTGGCCATCTTCCACTTACGCAAAAAGGCTTACGGTCAGTTCGAGCCGCCGCATTTGTATGCACATGTAACGCGTATGGTTGAGATGAAGCGGTATGACGAACATCTACTCGCCGATTACAGTGAAGCTGAATTCGAAACCATGAATGGCTTCCTCGATCATGGCCGTGACTTAAACTTTTCGTATGCTGCAGTGAAACAGCTTGAGGGCAAGTATTTAGTCCAAAACCGTGTGACTGGCGATGTTTACGAGAGTGCTCAATTCCTCTACCTATTAGTAGCTGCGTGTCTATTTGCAAATTATCCAAAGGACACGCGCTTGGACTATGTCCGTCGTTTCTATGACGCAACGTCGATGTTCAAAATTTCCTTACCGACACCCATCATGTCAGGTGTACGTACCCCTACCCGCCAGTTTAGTTCGTGTGTGTTGATTGAATGTGGCGATAGCCTCGATTCGATTAATGCCACCGCAAGTGCGATCGTCAAGTACGTGTCACAGCGCGCCGGTATTGGCATCAACGCTGGCCGCATTCGCGCATTGGGCAGCCCGATTCGCAACGGCGAAGCATTCCATACCGGTTGTATCCCGTTTTTCAAATATTTCCAAACCGCCGTGAAAAGCTGTTCACAGGGTGGCGTCCGCGGTGGTGCAGCAACCCTGTTTTATCCGATTTGGCATTTAGAAGTTGAATCACTGCTCGTATTGAAGAACAACCGTGGTGTTGAAGAAAACCGCGTCCGTCACTTGGACTACGGTATTCAATTTAACCGCACCATGTACCAGCGTTTGGTTAAAGACCAATACATCACCCTATTCAGCCCGTCTGATGTACCAGGACTCTATGACGCCTTCTTTGCTGACCAAGACGAGTTTGAGCGTTTGTATGAGCAATACGAAGCAGACGAGTCAATTCGGAAAAAGCGCATCAAAGCCATTGAACTGTTTAGCTTGTTCATGCAAGAACGCGCAAGTACAGGTCGGATCTACGTTCAGAACGTTGACCACACCAATACGCATAGCCCATTCGACCCGAAAGTAGCACCGATCCGGCAGAGTAACCTGTGCCTTGAAATCGCCCTGCCGACTAAACCTTTGCAGCACATTAATGACGAAGAAGGTGAAATTGCGCTCTGTACGCTGTCAGCCTTTAACCTTGGTTCACTCGAGTCACTTGATGATTTTGAAGAATGGGCTGACTTAGCCGTGCGCGCACTCGATAGCTTGCTGGATTATCAAGATTACCCTGTCCCAGCGGCGAAAAACGCGTCGTTGGCGCGCCGTACCTTGGGTATTGGTGTGATTAACTTCGCCTATTACTTGGCAAAGAATGGCGTTCGTTATTCCGATGGCAGTGCCAATGGGCTCGTGCATCGCACCTTTGAAGCCATGCAATACTATTTAATGAAAGCATCGAACCAGCTGGCGAAAGAAAAAGGTGCGTGTCCGAAATTCAACGAGACCACCTATGCGCAAGGAATTATGCCCATTGATACCTATAAAAAGGAACTCGATGCGGTTTGTGCTGAGCCACTACACTATGACTGGGATGGCTTACGTGAGTCGGTCAAACAGTATGGCTTACGCAATTCAACCTTATCAGCCTTGATGCCTTCTGAAACCTCGTCACAGATTTCCAACGCAACCAATGGCATTGAACCACCGCGCGGCCATGTCAGCGTGAAGTCATCGAAAGACGGTGTCATGAAGCAAGTCGTGCCTGAGTTTGAGCGCTTACGTGATCAATATGAACTGCTTTGGTCAATTCCTAGTAACAAAGGTTATTTAGAATTGGTTGGCATTATGCAGAAATTTGTCGACCAAACGATTTCGGCCAATACCAATTATGACCCAACGCGCTTTGAAAGTGGCCGAGTGCCGATGAAGCAATTGCTACAAGATCTGTTGTTAGCCTACAAACTCGGTGTTAAGACGCTGTATTACCACAACACCCGTGACGGCGCGTCCGACAGCCAAGCGGAAATGTCTGTAGAAATGCGTAAGAAATTAGCTGAACGAGAAGCAAACCAAGCGGTTACAGCAGTCATTGAAGAAGATGATGATTGCGCCGGCGGCGCTTGTAAAATCTGAGGATAACCATGCGATATTCAACGTTTAGTCAAGAAAGTGTGAACCCGTTAACCGAACCTATGTTCTTCGGTAACTCGGTCAATGTGGCGCGTTACGATCAACAACGTCACTCAATTTTCGAAAAACTAATCGAAAAACAGTTGAGTTTCTTCTGGCGCCCAGAAGAGGTTGACGTCAGCCGCGATCGCGTTGATTT
Source organism: Aliidiomarina sp. (assembly GCF_022565475.1). Taxonomy (GTDB): domain Bacteria; phylum Pseudomonadota; class Gammaproteobacteria; order Enterobacterales; family Alteromonadaceae; genus Aliidiomarina. Next base: position 80,559 of record NZ_JAIUMR010000001.1, read on the forward strand.
CCAAAAAGTCAGTGACAGCGAGAAGCATGTTTTTATTTCCAATTTAAAATATCAAACGCTGCTCGACTCAGTGCAGGGACGCAGCCCGAATATTGCTTTTTTACCGATTGTGTCGTTGCCTGAATTAGAAACTTGGATTGAAACTTGGTCCTTTTCGGAAACGATTCATTCCCGCTCGTACACGCATATTTTGCGCAACTTGTTTACGGATCCGAGTCATGTCTTCGATGACATCGTCAACAATGTTGAAATACAGAAGCGTGCGACGGATATCTCTAAGTATTACGACGACCTTATTTTTCACACGCAATTGTGGCAAACCCACGGTGAAGGTTCGGTCACCATTGACGGTGAAACCTACACAGTGACAGTGCGCGAATTAAAGAAGAAGCTTTTTTTGTGCATGAATTCAGTGAACGCTCTTGAAGCCATTCGTTTTTACGTCAGCTTCGCTTGTTCATTTGCGTTCGCGGAACGCGAGCTTATGGAAGGTAATGCAAAAATCATTCGCCTGATCGCCCGTGACGAAAACCTGCACCTGACCTCAACCCAACACATTATCAATCTGTGGCAGTATGGGGAAGACGACCCAGAAATGCAGGAAATAGCAGAAGAATGTCGTGAAGAGGCATTGAACATTTTCCGCTCAGCGGTCGAGCAGGAGAAAAAATGGGCAGGTTACCTGTTCCAGCACGGCTCGATGATCGGTTTGAATGAACAAATTCTGTGTCAGTACGTCGAGTACATCGCTAATTTACGCATGCAAGCGATTGGTTTTGACGCTGAGTACCCGCAAAAAAGTAATCCGCTACCGTGGATGAACAAGTACCTCGTGTCGGATAACGTGCAAGTCGCACCACAGGAAGCTGAGATTAGCTCTTACTTGGTGGGTCAAATCGATAGTTCCGTCAGTGTCGATGACTTCGGAGACTTCGATCTCTAATTGATATGAACCGTTACCACATTCGTATTAATCAGACCATCACAACAGAGGTCGCGGCTGATGCCCCGGCCTCTTTGCTTGAAGTGATTGAGGCGGTCGGCATTGAAGCCCGCTTTCATTGCCGTAACGGTTTCTGCGGAGCTTGCCGAACCCGCTTAATCTCCGGTTCAGTGGTCTACGATACGGAGCCCCTCGCCTACGTGCGTCAAGGAGATATTCTTCCATGCGTCTGTCGCCCAGTCAGCGATATGGTGATCGAACACGATTAATCGATTCTTCCTATCGGGCTGTTCGTTTAATCAATCTTTGAAGGCCCGCTGACTTCTGGCATAATCTCCAACAATTTTATACCCAGTTCAGGAGAGCACTATGTTAACCGTTATTTTTGGTCGTCCAGCATGTCCTTTTTGTGTGCGTGCCGTTCAAATCGCGAAGCAGTTAAGCACCCAACGAGACGATTTTGAATATCGCTATGTTGACATTCAAGCGGAAGGAATCACTAAGGCTGACCTCGAGAAAACAATTGGTAAGCCCGTTCTTACCGTGCCACAGATTTTTGTCGATGAGACGCACGTGGGCGGGTGCACGGAGTTTGAAGCTTACGCGAAAGAGCACCTAGGTCTCTACGCCTAAGTCCAGATAAGTTCAAGATCGCATGAAGCCCCACCTCAGGGGCTTCTTCGTTTGTGCCCATCATTAAAGCTGTTTCAACAATACCTCGAGTTCGTCAAGCCGTTGCTTTAAGCGCTGCTCTGACACCGGGAATGCCGTACCCAGTTGCTGCGCAAACGTCGACACCCGAAACTCTTCCAAGTACCAGCGAAAGTCTGTGAGTTCCTGTGGCACAGCCGTACCTTTTGCGACCAGCCCGTAAAGCGACTGCCACCGTTGTTCCAATCGCTCAAATAACAATAGGCGAACACGATCTTTATTTGGATCGACTGGCAGCTTCTCCACCCGCTGAGCAAGCGCTTTTAAGTAGCGTTCCGCATCCGCTAATCGCGCAACCCCAAAATCACTAACAAATCCCGGGTAGACCAAGCGCTGCAGATGTGCTTTAACGTCGCCATAAGACTGCACCAGTGGCAATGGAATCTTGCCTTTGGTCGCCTTTTGGATCTGATGGCTAAGCAGTAAACAACGTTCGACATGTGAAGCAATCCGCAACGTCTCATCATTCAGCTCAGCACGAATCGATTGCGTCAATACTTTGAATTCAGATTCATTACTTGGTAGCTGTGCGCCGATTAAATGATCGATCGCAGCGAGCATACAATCTTCAATCAATGCTTCGACCTTGCCCCAAGGATTAAAGTACATCGCCAATTTAGCTTTGTTCGGCAACTTCTCACGCAAGTACGCCACCGGCGAAGGAATTTGCAGCATCACGAGTTTGCGTAAACCTTGTCGGTGCGAACGTTCGGCTTCATCGGCACGATCAAACACCCGAATCGCAACGGTTTTACCTTCATCTTTAAGTGCTGGGAAGGCCTTAATCGCAAACCGACCCTGCGTCTTTTCAACTGGCTTGGGTGCTTGACCAAAAGTCCAGTCGGTTAATCCCGTCTGTTCAATGTCATCACCGGCCGTGGCTTTGAGTGTCGCATTCAACGTCGGTTGCAGTTCCTGCTGCAATTGCTTTAAGTCGCGACCACGAGCAAGCACCTTATTGTCGCCATCCATCACTCGGAAGTTTATCCGCAAATGCCGATCAATCTGCTGCCAGTCCCACGCATCGGCAGGAATTTCAACACCGGTCATGCGCTTGAGCTGATGGGTTAAAACGGGTAACAACGGATCCTCGCCCACCCCCGGATTACCGGCTACAGCTTGCAAAAATGCTTTCGCATAGTTCGGCGCCGGCACGAAGTTTCGTCGCCATGCTTTTGGCAGTGACTTAATCAAAGCGATGACCAACGCTTCTCGAAATGCCGGAACCTGCCAATCAAACCCTTGCGCACTGACTTGATTGAGTACAGGCAAAGGAATATCAACAGAAACGCCATCGTCAATATCACTCGGTTCAAATACATAGGTCAGCGGTAACCGCAAACGGCCTTGCACCCACTCATCAGGGTAATCAGCCGCGGTCACGTGCTCAGCCTCGTGTTGCATGAGCTGATCACGGCTAAACTGGAGGATGTTGGGCTGTTGCTTACGCGCATCCTGATACCATGCAGCTAACCGTCGTTCGTCATAAATATCCGCTGGTAGCTGCTCGTCGTATGCCTGAAATAAGGCTTCTTCATCAATCAAGATATCGCGTCGACGAGATTTTTCTTCCAGTTCTCGGACACTGGTGACTAAGGCTAAGTTTGCCCGGATAAATGCTAACGGCTTGCGCAGTTCTCCGGTGACTAAGGCTTCACGTATAAAAACTTCACGAGCGACTATGGGGTCAATCGGCCCATACTGCACGGTCCGTTTAGGGACAATGAGCAGACCGTATAAAGACACTTGCTCGGTCGCGACCACGGCACCGCGCTTTTTCGAAAAACGTGGCTCATGATAATTGCGCCGAACTAAATGCTCGGCGACCGGCTCAATCCACTCCGGTTCAATTTTCGCCGCATAGCGAGCATAAAGACGACTGGTTTCCACCAGTTCCGCGGCCATTATCCATTTCGGTGCGTGTTTAAATAATCCTGAGCCAGGGAAAATAAAGAAGCGACTTTGACGAGCCCCTAAATACTGGTGCTTCTCATCCTTCTGGCCAATCTGCGACAACAAACCGGTCAATAATGACTGATGAATTTGCTGGTAGGTTGCCGGCTCGCTGTTGATACGCAAGCCCAGTTCGCGCACGACCTGACGCAGTTGCGCATACAGATCCTGCCACTCGCGAACGCGCAAGTAATGAATCAATTCCTGTTTACAGAGGCGGCGAAATTGATTACCGCTGAGGCTCTTCTGCTCTGCTTGTAAATAATCCCAAAGCTTAAGATAACTGCTGAAATCCGATTGTTCATCATGAAAACGCCGATGCAATTCGTCTGCTTTTTGCTGCTTATCATGCGGACGTTCACGCGGATCTTGGATGCTCAACGCGGCGGTAATAATCAGAGTTTCGCGCAAAGCATGTTGATCTGCTGCGGCTAACAGCATGCGTCCTAATCGGGGGTCAACAGGTAAACGCCCTAACGCTCTTCCGATAGCAGTTAACTTCGGAGGCTTCCGCCGCCCTTGCGGTACCATGGCACCGAGCTCTTCGAGGAGGCGAATGCCGTCATTAATAAAACGGTCGTCTGGGCGCTGTAGGAAGGGAAACTTGCGTATATCACCGAGTTTCAAGGTCGCCATTTGCAACACAACAGACGCTAGGTTGGTACGCAAAATTTCTGGATCAGTGAATTCAGGACGATTTAGAAAGTCATCTTCACTGTAAAGACGCACACAGATACCTGGCCCGATTCGGCCACAACGACCTGCTCGCTGATTTGCGCTCGCTTGCGAAATCGGCTCAATCGGCAAGCGTTGTACTTTGGTACGATAACTATAACGTGAAATCCGCGCGGTTCCAGGATCGATTACATAGCGAATACCCGGCACCGTCAACGAAGTTTCAGCGACATTGGTCGCTAAGACAATTCGCCGCCGCCCCTGCGGTTGAAACACACGATTTTGTTCGGCGGCGGAAAGTCGGGCATACAAGGGTAAAATTTCAATCGACTCGCGACTGTTACGAAATGTATCCGCCAATGCATCGGCACTATCGCGAATTTCTCGCTCGCCACTGAGAAACACGAGAATATCCCCCGGCCCTTCGCGGACAAGCGACTCCGCGCTGTCACAGATACCTTGAATGAGGTCAAGATCGATTTCGCCGTCTTCAGTTTCACGCAAAAGCGGCTGATAGCGAATCTCAACCGGATAAGTTCGGCCGGATACTTCAATCACCGGCGCATTCTTAAAATGTTGTGAAAAACGGTCGGTTTCAATAGTCGCCGAGGTAATAATAACCTTTAAGTCGGGACGTTTATCGATGAGTTGCCGCAACACACCAAGCAAAAAGTCGATATTTAAGGAACGTTCATGAGCCTCATCGATAATAATTGCTGAATATTGTTTTAACAGTCGATCACGTTGCAATTCAGCCAACAAAATACCATCGGTCATGAGCTTGATAGCGGTTTGTTGCGATGACGTTTCTTGGAACCGAATCTTAAAACCAACGGTTGTGCCAATCGCTTCTCCGAGTTCATCCGCGATCCGCTGCGCGACTGAACGAGCCGCAATTCGCCGTGGTTGGGTGTGTCCAATACAGCCGAGTTCGCCAAATCCCATTTCAAGAAGCATTTTCGGCAGCTGTGTGGTTTTCCCAGAACCCGTTTCGCCGGCTAACACGATCACTTGATGCTCACGAATCGCTTGTTGAATGCGTTCGCGCTCAGCGACGACCGGCAGTTGGTCCGGGTAATTAAAATTTCGTGTGAGTGACGTGTCCATGCTTTCCAGATTCATTAGGTTATCATTAGCCAGTGCGATTTTGGCCAAAAATAAAGGCCGCCAAGTTTAACAAAACGGGCGGCCTATGTAGATGGATTTTTAACGTTAGCGATTTTGATATGAATCTTTTAAATGCAGATCAATTGCACGCAAAATATCCGTTCGACTAATAACCCCAACCAGCGTACCGGCATAATTGAGAACAGGATAGAGTTTCGGCTTCTGATTGCCTAACTGTTGAGCCAAATCCAGAATCGCCATATCACTATTCACGGTCAGAACGTCGCCGTGCATGCAATCTTCGACGTTGGCTGTTTGTTCCTTGTGATACGTGTCCTTGAGCATAGCGGCAAGACAATCCTGTTCTGACAAAAAGCCGATGACGGTGCCATGTTCATCGACAACTGGACCACCGGTTTGCTGTGCTTGCACTAAGAGTGCTACCGCTTCTTCAATCGGCATGGACCGAGTAAATTGCAGTGGGTATCGATTCATATAGTCCGCTACTTTCATCGAACGCATAAATACTACTCCTCTTGCTGATAAATCCCGATCGTTAGCTCACCGTTCACTAAACTACCACGATACATACCCTCGGTGTTGAACGGCATACTGACCTGTCCTTGGCGGTCAAGAATAATCACGCCGCCAGTGCCACCTGCGGGCAATAAGGTTTCATGAATGACATAGTGACCCGCGTCCTCGATTGATTCGCCAAGATATTTCACACGGGCACAAATTGCTGCCGCGACATGAAAACGAATAAAGTATTCACCATGACCGGTCGCTGACACCGCGCAACTATCATTGTCAGCCCAAGTTCCCGCACCGATAATGGGTGAATCACCGATCCGTCCATATTGCTTAGCCGTCATGCCGCCGGTTGACGTACCCGCGACTAGATTACCTTCGCGATCTAGCGCGACTGCGCCAACAGTGCCCATGTTGAACGCAGGGTCCCAATCGACGTGTTGGGCTATTTGGTCACCGGTATTGTGTTGTTCACGTAAACGTTCCAAAGCACGTTCAAGCTGCTGGAATCGATGTTCGGTATTAAAATAACTATTCTCAACTTGCTCTAAACCTTGTTCACGAGCAAACTGCGCTGCACCTTCACCACTTAACATCACATGGCGGGAGTTTTCCATAATCGCACGGACTAAAGCAATCGGACTACGCACCGTTTTGACGCCGGCAACGGCTCCCGCATCCATGGTGTCCCCTCGCATGATCGACGCATCGAGTTCGTGCTCACCCGTATAGGTATAGACAGCGCCACGCCCAGCATTAAACAATGGATTCTCTTCCATCAACTGAATTGCAGCGATCACTGCATCGATACTCTCACCACCTTGTTCAAGTATGGCATAACCGGCTTGGAGCGCTTCAGTAAGTGCTTGTTGAAACTCAACTTCACGCTCAGCCGACATATTCTCGCGGGTAATCGTACCGGCACCACCATGAATCGCAATAGCAATGGGTTGCTCAGTGGCTTGCATCGCAGTTGCTGGCAGCGCACTACTCGCAGCGAAACCTGTCGCTAGCGCTAAAGCTGTCAATTGAATACTAAGTTTACTCATTCACGTTCCCCTTGATGATTGTTATAAGTGTAGACGCTGTAGGAAAAAATGCCGACTCGTAAGACGGAAACACAGGCCTATTATTTGACTAATTTACGCTATTATCAGCATGACTTCCGCTCGCACTCAACCATTTCGCGATGGTATGCTTAGTGTCAAAGATTAATCCACGTTTGCTTTCCAGCAATAAATCCTGAAAGCAACGCCGTGAGAGTACTATGACTGCAACGATTTATTGGTATGACTATGAGGCTGGCGGGGTCAATCCTCGTGCCGATCGCCCGATGCAATTTGCCGGCATCCGCACAGACTATGACCTGAATACTATCGGCGAGCCGCTTAGCGAGTATTGTCAGCTCGCGCCCGACTACCTGCCCCATCCAGAAGCTTGTTTAATCACGGGGATTACGCCCCAGAAAACCCTTCGTGACGGCATTCCAGAGTTTCAATTTGCCAACAAAATCCACCAACAGTTTAGTCAAGCGGAAACAACCATCTGTGGTTATAACTCAATTCGCTACGACGACGAAATGACGCGTTTTCTGTTCTATCGCAATTTCATCGATCCTTACGCTTACAGTTGGCAGGATGGTAATTCGCGTTGGGATTTACTCACCCTAGTGCGGGCTGCATACGCGTTGCGCCCAGAAGGCATTGAGTGGCCACTGAACGACGATGGTCGCGTGACACTCAAGCTCGACCGGTTAGCGCCCGCCAACGGCATTGAGCACAGTAACGCGCACGACGCAATCGCCGACGTCTATGCCAGTATTGAACTGGCTAAGCGGATCAAAAACACACAGCCAAAGCTCTACCAATACAGCTTCAGTATTCGTCGCAAGCAAGCCTTGATGGATTTAGTTCGCCGTGCAATCAACGAACAGCAGCCTTTGGTGCATGTTTCAGGACATTACGGCAGTGACCAGCGGTTTTTGAGTTTGATATTGCCCCTCGGCTTTCATCCTGACCAAGCGAATCAAGTCATTGCTTGGCGGCTCGATTATGACCCGACACAATGGGCCGATGCAACCCCTGAGTACATTCAGGCGCAGCTGTATGCAGCAACGGCTGAACTCGATGGTGAGCGTCCGGGACTCGTCACTGTAACGCTTAACCAATGCCCTTTTCTAGCACCGGTAAAAACCCTCTTGCCTGAGCAAGCGCAAGCTGCAGGCTTGGACTTGCAAAACCTCGAGGGGCATCGACAACTGCTGATTAACTCGCCGACGTTCCGCGAACATCTGATGTCGGTGTTAACCGTCGGTCGTGCTGACGACGAATTCAATGAGGGCGAACACAATAGCGACGATGCCGATCTGGCGCTTTATAGCGGTGGCTTTCTGAGCCAACAAAGCCGTTCTCACTGTGACATGATTCGGCAAGCAACGCCGGAACAATTAGCTGCATTGAAGTTGCCGTGGGACGATACGCGTATGCCAGTTTTGCTATTTCGATATCGGGCTCGCAACTTCCCACACTCTTTGAGCGCGGGAGAAATGCAACGCTGGCAACAACATTGCAAAGACCGTATTTTGCATGGGTCAGCGAAGTTTTTAAGTGTCGACGACTATGTATTGAAGCTTGAGGAGCTTGCTGAAACGCAGCAGGATAATGCCGATAAAATGCGAATCATTAAAGCCCTTGCCGACTATATTATGACGCTTTAAAAAAGCTTAGTCTTAATCCATAAAAAAGCCCCGCTACTCGCGGGGCTCTATTATTTTCACTTCAGTTCTTCGTGCTTAGAATTGGAAACCTAAGTTGAAGAAAATACGACGACCAAGGTTGTCGTATTGTGAGTACAGCGCCGCATTACCGACCGCTGATGCACCTGCAGGGCTCACACGAGGTGGCTTCTTATCAAACACGTTAGCGACACCGAAGGTTAAGTCAAGACCATTGTCCATGACGGTACCCGCTGATAACGTGTGATAGAAAGTCCGTGGAGCTTCAGCAACGAAACGAATATCTTCGCCACGATAGCCTGTAAGATTGCCGCGTGTAAACATGCTGTAGTTGTCGACTGCGTCGTAGTAACGAACAGACCAGTTAAAGCGCCAATCGTCACGCATCAATGTGGTGTTTAAGGTACCTGAATGTTTCGGGTTACCCATACGACCAACAAACTGAGTACGTGCGCTATCCGGGAATTGCAAGAACGAACGCTCAAGCTGAATCGTGTGATCTAAACGAATACGCAACATACCCCAAGGCGTTTCGTCAGTGTATGACAAGACTAAGTCAGCACCACGAATCTTCTGCTCTGAAATGTTGGTATAACCACCGCGTACTTCGATGATGTTGTAGTTACCCGCTGTACCATCGTTACGATCAAACTGCGCACAGAATGGTTCGTTAGCAAAATCTTCTGAAGTGTAGCACAAGTTCAATACCTGACCACTTCCGACGTTACTGACCTGACCGTTAATGACAACGTCATAATAGTCGATTGAACCAGCGAAACGGTTCTCTGGGCTTGAATAGACTAAACCAATACCTTTCGATACTGACGTTTCTGCTTCAAGCGAGCCGAAGCCACCACTGGTGACTGCCGTTGCTGAACCAAAGTTCAGAGCGTAGTCACGTGGAATGCCGTCCGCCGCACAGTTTTCTGCAACGATTGGGTTGATTGTACCGTCGTCTTGACGTGCACCCCAGTTCCAGCATGGATCACTGCTCTGGTTAAAGAAGCTGGTCTGGTCTTTCAGGAACAGTTCATACAGTGCAGGTGAACGGAACGACGTACCGCGTGACGCGCGCATACGGAAACCATTCGCGATGGTCCAGTTTGCACTCACTTTATAAGTCGTGTCGCTACCGTAAGTAGAAACGTCAGTCCAACGACCAGAAGCCGTCAGGTCTAAAGCTTCCATCAGTGGTAAGTCACGAACCAGTGGGATTTGGAACTCAGCATAGGCAGCTTTCGTCGTTGAGCGACCTGCTGTGATACCTGAGCTTGTCATACCCCAGCTGTTGTTCAGCATGGTTTGCTCGCCCGGAGTATCCTGGATTTCATCCGTTTGATACGCCACACCCACCGCTGTTGCGACCGTACCTGCTGGTAAATCGAACAAGTCACCGGTGATATACGCATCTAAGGTATCTTGCTTATAGATGGTTTTACCGTAGTCCATGCCGAACAACAGGTCACGGGTACCTTGGTCAAAGTTACCGTAGATGTAATCCGGTGTGAAAAAGTCGATTTCATAACACGGACGACCTGAAACTGGCGTCAGTAGACCTTCACAAGGATCGCCCCAAATCGCATTTGATGCCATTTCTAAACCATCGCGAAGGATGATCTTGGTGTCATATTCACCGCGGTTGATGGTGCGCTGATAAGAAACGTCCCAGTTCCAGAAACCAATTGAACCTTCGAGGCCAACAACGGCTCGCGAGTAGTCGATTGTCGTCACACTTCCTGAATGGTCAGTAACTGCTGTTGGGTCAAGATAGACAAAGCCATCCCATCCCGGAACTAAACCTGCCCATGCAGGAATGAAGGGTTCCCAGAATTGGCGATAGCTGTTAATCGTTGTTTGACGGTTTGAATGCATTAACTCCGAATACATTGAAACGGTGTCAGTTAAATCGTAGTCACCTTGGAAGAACAACGACCAGCTCTTCGTTTCTGGGATCATACTTTGTAAATCTTGGAATGGGTGATCCGCTGGAACCCAACCATCCGTTTCTTTCGAATAACCGACTGGCAACCAGCCTGGAGGGGCAGAAATATCACCTGGGTTCATTGGTGTATAACCCGGGCTACCGTTCTGACGATGCCAGCCGCTATAATCGAACGCAGTGATCTGTGAAGTATAGTTACCTGCACCAGCGTTCCATAACCACATACCATAAGGTAAGTCGTTACAGTGATAGTCACCGGTAATTGGATCGATTGGATCAGCCCGCTCACCAGTTACTGGATCAAAGAAATATCGTTGGCCACAAGCGAAATGATCACGGTCGCCGCGCTTCATTTCTGTTTGTACATTGTAGTCGGCAACAATCCGCATCGAACCACGGTCAAACGAACGACCCATGGTACCGTTAATACGGAAGGTTTCACCGCCAGACTCTAACGGCTGACTCATGCTCACGTTGACGCTCGAGTCGTCGCCACGTTTAGTGATGATGTTGATAACACCCGCAACTGCGTCAGAACCATACAGTGAAGAGGCGCCGTCTTTCAGGATTTCAACGCGCTCTACCGCAGAGATTGGCAGGGCATTCATGTCGAATGCAGAAACCTGTCCACGTGTACCTGCCGGTCCAGCACGACGGCCATTCAACAAGACGAGTGTACGGTTTGCACCAAGACCACGCATTGAAATGGTTTCAGTACCCGCACCACCTTCGGTAACTGAACCGACGGTCATCGCCGAGATGATTTGGTTTGAACCCGATGCAACGGTTGAGGTCCGGAGTAGTTCACCCAATGTACCTAGACCCTGCTCGGTCGCAATTTCAGCACTGATAATGTCAATTGGAGTCGCATTGTCGAGACCGTCTGTACGGATCCGCGAACCAACCACCTGGATACGCTCAGGACGTTCCTGTTGCGCCTGCTCTTCTTCTTCATTTTCGTCTTGTGCGGAAGCAACGCCGGCTAATGCCATTGTTGACGCAGCCCCAAACGCTAGGGCTAGACGAACTGATTTACTCAGTTTTGTATTTGTAAACATTCCAAGACTCCCTGGTACATTGCTCATACTACATTTTATACAAACATGTAGTTTAGTGATGTAAGCGTAAGTTTTATTATTCGAGACAGCTGCAGCTGTCGACTGCCCATTCAGGCGCTACAAAGGCATTAAAAACCCAAATTAACAGTCAAAAACTGAGACTGACACCTCATATTAAGGTTAAATCCATGTTAATTGCAACGTTGATGGCCCAAATTAGCGAGAAAGTTCAGAATAATTTACAAAAAAAAAGCACCAACTCCGCAGAGTTGGTGCAAAAAGAAACTACAAAATGTACGTTTTCTCGTCGTTAATTAGAAACTATAAGAGAAGTTCACAAATGCACGACGGCCTAATAGTTCATACTGCGATGCAAACAACATGGTGTTACCCGCGGTGTTTACTGCTGCAGGAGAAGCTTGCGGTGGACGCTTATCAAATGCGTTCGCTAAACCAAGTGTGATGTCCATGTTATCCATCAGTGTTTTGTTCACTGAGAATGAATGCATCAAATAGGTTGGAGCGTCAGCGATGAAGCGCACGTCTTCGTCACGATAAGTAGTCAGGTTACCACGAGTGTAAAGGTGGTAGTTTGACACTTTGCTAACGTACTGGATGTTCCAGTTGAAACGCCAGTCGTCACGCGTCAAGGTAGTATTCAACGTACCCGATTGCTTAGGGTTACCTAAACGGCCGATATACTGAGTCGGTACGCTATCCGCAAACTGTTTGAAGTAACGCTCGATTTGCGTCATGTGGTTCAAACGCATACGAATGTGACCAAACGGCGTTTCAGTTTGATAAGTCAAGACTACATCAGCACCGCGAATACGCTGCTCTGAAGTATTCAGGTAACCACCACGTACTTCGTCAACACCCCAGTCGAAGTTGTTTGCTTCAGTACCAGTACGGCGATCGATCTGACGGCAGAATGGTTCGTTTTCAAAACCATTTTCTGAGAAGTAACACTGGTTCAATACGTTTCCGCCAGCAACATTCGAAATCTGGTTGCGGATGGTCACGTCGTAGTAATCGACAGATGCGGCGAAGGTATTTTCAGGGCTGGTATACACTAAACCAACACCTTCAGAGGTTGAAGTTTCAGCGTTAAGAACGCCTGCACCACCACCGGTAACTGAAGTCATTGATCCACCAACACCAGCAACATAGCTTTCTGGAACGCCAGCAGCTTGACAGTTAGCCTGAAGGATTTCGTTAGTTGACTCAACCCAGTTGATACATGGATCAGAGTTCTGACCTAAGAAACCAGTTTGACCTTCAAGATACAATTCGAACAACGCTGGAGCACGGAATGAAGTACCACGTGAAGCACGTGCACGGAAACCGTTACCGATGGTCCAGTTCGCGCTCAACTTATAGGTGTCACCGCTACCGTAGGTATTCACACGCGTATGACGTGCAGATGCAGTCACATCTAACGCTTCAATTAACGGTAAATCACGTAGTAATGGAGCTTGTACTTCAGCAAAAACTGCTGTAGTTGTTCCGCGACCCGCAGTAATACCTGCAGAGCTTAAGCCCCACGAGTTACCATTGCGCGTGTGGAAGCCTGGAGTATCTTGGATTTCGTCAGTTTGGTAAGAAACACCGACTGCCGTTGCAAGCGTACCGTGCGGTAAATCAAACAAGTCACCCGTGATATAACCTTCCACTGTGTCTTGCTTATAAACCGTTTTACCTTTGTCATTGCCGAATAAGAAGTCAGCAACGCCTGGACCCAGATCAGTTCCACTTAGATGGCCATGGGTAAACCAATTGACTTGCGTACATTGGCGACCTGAATATTCAGTTACACCAGTACAGTCATTTAAACCAAGTAAATGCTCATGCGCCATGACCATCGAGTCAGCAAAAATGATCTCTTGCTCGTACTCACCACGGTTCAATGAACGCTGCCACGAGGCTTCCCAGTTCCAGTAACCAATTGAACCTTCAAGTCCGGCAACAAAGCGAGTGTAATCGACAGTCGTTTCACTGCTATAGTGGTCCGTCAATGCAACTGGCATGACTGCTAAACCAGCTCCATTGTCCTGCCAGCCCGGCAACGTATTAATCGGGATGTAAGATGCTAAGTCAGGGTTATTGGTCCAGAATTGACGCACGCTGTCAATTTTGGTGGTCCGCTGACTGTGCATCAACTCGAAAAACGCTGACATGGTGTCAGTGACGTCGTAATCCGCTTGCTGGAAGATCGACCAAACAATTGACTCAGGGATCATGGTCTGGTTACGATGCAAGTCACTGGTGTTGTCTAACCAACCATCAGTTTCTTTCGTGTGACCAGCCCAGTACCAGCCGTCTGGAGCTGATACGACGAACGGATTACCGTAGTCGCCGCCAGAGGCTAAGTGTGGGAAACCGAAGCCAGTGTTGTCATATTGGAAACGACCCATGTGGTTGTTCCACAAGCCATAACCAGAACCATTACAGTGATACTCACCGGTGCGCGGATCGATCGGATCAGCACGCTCGCCTGTGGTTGGATCGAAGAAATAACGCGTTGGGCAACCAAAATGGTCACGGTCGCCGCGTTTCAAGCCCGTATTATGGTTATAGTCGGCAACAACACGGTATGAACCACGGTCAAACGCAGTACCCCAAGTACCGTTAACACGGAAAGTTTCTCCGCCTGAGTCAAACGGCTGGCTAGCAGTAACGTTAATGCTTTTCTCGTCGCCACGCTTGGTGATGATGTTGATTACACCCGCTACGGCGTCAGATCCATAAAGCGAAGATGCGCCATCTTTCAAAATCTCAACACGCTCAACCGCAGAAACTGGCAGTGCGTTCATATCGAAAGATGCGACCTGACCACGCGTACCTGCAGGTCCAGCACGACGACCGTTCAACAACACGAGGGTACGGTTTGCGCCAAGACCACGCATCGAAATGGATTCCGCACCAGCACCACCGGCGGTGACAAAACCAACCGAGTAAGCTGAAATCAGCTGGTCAGAACCCGATGCAATCGTTGACGTCCGTAATAATTCACCAAGGGTGTTTAAGCCCTGTTCGGTGGCAATTTCGGTGCTAATGATATCAATCGGAGTAGCATTATCTAAGCCGTCAGTACGAATCCGTGAACCAACAACTTGAATTCGTTCTGGACGATCGCTTGAGCGAGCTTCGCGCTCTTCTTCATCGTCATTTTCTTGTGCGCTGACAGTACCTGCTAGTGCCAATGTTGAAGCGGCACCAAATGCAAGTGCAATGCGCACAGATTTAGTTAATCGTGAGTTTGTAAACATCCCATTACTCCCTGGAGATTTCTCTACTGTAAACAGCAGTAAATCTGCGTGTGTGTATGTTATTTTTTTGCGGCAAAACTTTACTCGCAGTCAATAACCAACCACTTACAAAGTTCGCCTGACGCCCGATACTAGGGGTAATGGATGTAGAGCAACACCGACTTAAACGCTAATTTTGCACGTTTCATCGCAATCTTTACAAAAAAGGTGGAAAAACACACAATTAATATACCTCTGGTTTTATAAGTC
Source organism: Aliidiomarina sp. (assembly GCF_022565475.1). GTDB lineage: Bacteria > Pseudomonadota > Gammaproteobacteria > Enterobacterales > Alteromonadaceae > Aliidiomarina. The sequence goes on from NZ_JAIUMR010000001.1 coordinate 95,731, forward strand.
TCTATCTTACATACACTTACATACGCTGAGGAATGTTAAAATTAAAATTTACTAATATTAAACAGGCATAAGATGTCGATGAGCATAAAAAAACACCAGCTTTGTAGCTGGTGTTTTATTCATTCTAACGTCGAAAAATTTCGACTAAATTTAGAACTTGTACGACGCGTTCAAGAACGCACGGCGACCTAACAGTTCATACTGAGAAGCAAACAACATAGTGTTACCAGCAGTATTAACTGCAGCTGGTGACGCTTGTGGTGGACGCTTATCAAATACGTTTGATAGACCTAAAGTCACATCAAAACCACTGTCATACTGCTTGTTCACTGAGAACGAGTGCATGAAGTAAGTTGGTGCATCAGCAATGAAGCGAACGTCTTCACCACGATACGCCGTCAGGTTACCACGAGTGTATAAGTGGTAGTTAGACACGCTGCTCACGTAGCGAATGTTCCAGTTGTAACTAATACCGTCACGCATCAATGTGGTGTTTAACGTACCCGTTTGTTTCGGGTTACCGATGCGGCCAACGAATTGAGTTGGTGTGCTGTCATCGAACTGCTTGAAGTAACGCTCGATTTGCGAGGTGTGGTTCAAGCGAACGCGCAACATACCCCAAGGGGTTTCGTCTTGATACGTCAACACGAAGTCAGCACCACGTACGCGCTGCTCAGACGTATTCAAGTAACCACCACGAACTTCTTCCACACCCCAGTCGAAGTTATTACCTTCGTTACCAGTACGACGCGTGATCTGACGACAGAACGGTTCGTTTGCAAAGCCAGCTTCTGAGAAGTAACAACGACTCATGACTGAACTGCCCGCAACGTTTGAAATTTGACCACGAATCGTTACATCGTAGTAGTCAACCGACGCTGCAAAGCGGTTTTGTGGGCTGGTATACACTAAACCAATACCTTCAGAGGTTGAAGTTTCAGCGTCAAGCTGACCTGCACCACCACCGGTCACTAACGTCATTGATCCACCAACGGCTGCAATGTAGCTTTCTGGTACGCCAGCAGCGCGACAGTTTGCTTGCAAGATTTCGTTGGTTGATTCAATCCAGTTCACACACGGGTCAGTATTCTGACCGGCGAAACCAGTTTGGTTCTCGAGGAACAATTCAAACAGTGCAGGTGCACGGAATGACGTACCGCGTGATGCACGCATGCGGAAGCCGTGACCAATCGTCCAGTTTGCGCTGATCTTATAGGTATCACCGCTACCGTAGGTGTTGACTTCGTTATAACGCGCTGACGCAGTGAGGTCTAACGCTTCGATTAATGGTAAATCACGAATCAGTGGTGCTTGAATCTCAGCATAAATTGCTTTGGTCGTTGAACGACCTGCTGTGATACCTGCACCCGTCAAGCCCCACGAGTTGCCCATACGCGTATGGTAGCCCGGAGTATCTTGCAGGTTATCCGTTTGATAGGAAACACCCACTGCTGTTGCTAATACACCTGCAGGTAAGTCGAATAAGTCACCCGTGATATACGCATCAATAGTATCTTGCTTATAGATGGTGTTACCTACTTCTTCACCGAATAAGAAGTCTTTCACACCGGGGCCGTAATCAGTACCTGATAAGTGACCGTCAGTAAACCAGTTGACCTGTGTACACTGCTTCAATGAAACTGCAGTAATACCGGTACAATCATTCAAGCCAAGTAAATGCTCATGCGCCATGATCATTGAGTCTTGGAAAATGATTTGGTTACGGTATTCACCACGGTTCAATGAACGCTGCCAAGAGATGTCCCAGTTCCAATAGCCTAACGAACCTTCCAAACCGGCAACAAAGCGGCTGTAGTCAACCGTGGTTTTGCTGCTGAAGTGGTCAGTTAAACCAACTGGCATAACGCCAAGCGCAGGGTTTGAAGCTTCCCAGCCTGGTAAGGTGTTCACCGGAATGTATGACGCAAGACCTGGGTTACTAGTCCAGAACTGACGTACTGAGTCAATGTAGGTTTCACGTGAGCTGTGCATCATCTCACCGTACATTGACACGGTATCCGTTAAATCATAGTCCGCTTGTTGATAAACCGACCAGACCCGCGTCTCTGGAATCATCGTCCGATTTTTGTGCAAAGCGCTTGTATTGTCAAACCAACCATCAGTTTCTTTAGTATGACCCGCCCAGTACCAGCCTGCTGGTGCTTGAGTGAGTAATGGGTTGCCATACGGCGAGCCCGATGCTGCGCCAGGGAAACCAAAGCCATCACGGTCAAACTGGAAACGACCACCGTTGTTAACCCATAAGCCAAAACCTGAGTCGTTACAGTGATAGTCACCGGTGCGCGGATCGATAGGGTCAGCACGCTCACCTGATGTAGGGTCAAAGAAGTAACGGGTTGGGCAACCGAAGTGGTCACGATCGCCACGCTTCAAGCCAGTGTTATGGTTGAAGTCTGCCACGACGCGGTAAGAACCACGGTCAAATGCAGTACCCCAAGTACCATTGATACGGAAGGTTTCCCCGCCTGAATCAAATGGCTGGCTACCACTGACGTTGATGCTCTTCTCATCGCCACGTTTAGTGATGATGTTGATTACACCCGCAACTGCGTCAGAACCGTACAGTGACGACGCACCATCTTTGAGGATTTCTACACGTTCAACAACCGTTACAGGTAATGAGTTCATGTCGAACGCGGCGACCTGACCACGGGTACCCGCAGGACCGGCACGACGCCCGTTTAACAATACGAGTGTACGGTTTGCACCAAGACCACGCATTGAGATAGATTCAGCACCAGCACCACCAGCGGTTACAAAGCCTACCGAGTATGCTGAGATTAACTGGTCAGAACCTGATGCGATGGTTGAAGTACGGAGTAATTCACCTAGCGTGTTCAAGCCTTGCTCGGTGGCGATTTCCGCGCTAATGATGTCAATTGGTGTCGCGTTATCGATGCCGTCAGTACGAATACGTGAACCAACTACCTGAATTCGTTCAGGACGCTCGCTCTCACGAGCTTCACGTTCCTCTTCATTTTCTTCTTCTTGTGCCCCAGCAACGCCAGCTAATGCCATCGTTGAGGCAGCGCCGAACGCGAGTGCTAAGCGCACAGCTTTGCTTAGTTTTGAGTTTGTGTACATTTTGAGCTCTCCCTGGATCACTACATAGTGATTTTGGATTTATTATTATCAAGCACAGACTACTTCTTATTTTTCTGCACTAGTACGGGGCGGATAATCCGCCCCGTGAGCTCAAGAATAAATGTAAATGAAATGAAAAATCAACCGAATGTTAAAAAAACTTTATGCACTTAACATTCAGTGTTTATAAACCAACTGCCTTTTTCTTCGGTTTTACGCCGAAAAGTCGCGCCAATGCTGGGATGAGGATCAAAGCACCTAACATGTTCCAGATGAACATGAAGGTTAACAATAAACCCATATCTGCTTGGAATTTAATCGGCGACCAAATCCAAGTGGCGACACCTATAGCAAGTGTTAAACCGGTAAACCCAACCGCTTTACCTGTTTTTGACAATGCGTAGAGGTAACTTTCTGTCAAATCCATGCCTTGCTTCAGGGCTTCCTGCATTTTGCTGTAGATATAAATACCGTAATCGACACCGATACCCACACCCAACGCAATCACTGGCAGTGTCGCAACTTTAATACCAATACCGAGCATCGACATTAAGGCTTGGCTCATAATCGTGGTAAACATCAGTGGCAGAACAATACACAATACGGTTCGAATACTTCGGAATGTGATCAAACACAGTACAATCACTACACCATAGACCCACAACAACATACGGAACTGCGCATCTTCGATGACCTTATTGGTTGCCGCTTCAATACCGGCATTACCGGCCGCAAGCAGGAAGTCGAGATCATCCGACGGGAACGCGGCGGAAAACGCTCGCACTTCGTCAACCACACGATTTAATGTGTCGGCTTTATGATCGTTCAGATAAATAATCACCGGCGCCATACTGCAGTCGCCATTGATGAGACCCGAAGGTGCTTGTGAAATCGACGCATTCATGACGAAGTTATCACGGTTAATGCTCGACCATTTCAAGTTACCCTCGTTAATTCCAGCCATACCTAGTTTTGACACGTACGCAATCGAACGAACGGCTTGGACGCCTGGAACGTTTTCCATGTGCCATTGGAAACGGTCCATGAGTGCCATGTTCTCATAATGAATACAGGCGCCTGGAGCGGTCTCTGCCATGACCACGAAAATATCGGTACTAGCACTGTAGTTGGCCACTTGGAAGGCGTTATCGAGGTTGTAGCGCGAATCAGCGCGTAATTCTGGTGCACCTGTGTCTAAATCGCCGATTTGTAGATCTTGTGCCTTATAAATGCCCCAAGTTGCCATCAAACCTGCGATAAGCACCGCACCAATTGCCCATTTTGGCTGCGTAAAACGATCGAATAGCTGGAAAATAGGATGATCTTGTTTCTGCACCTTTTCCAAATACCGAACACCGCGTGGGCTCACACCAATGTACGAGGTTAAAATGGGCAACAAACCTAGGTTCGTCAACACAATAACCGCTACGCCGATACTCGCCGCAATCGCAAGTTCTTTAATCACCGCAACATCAATAACCATCAAGGTAGTAAAGCCGACGGCATCAGAGATAAGCGCCGTCAAGCCAGCAACATACAAACCTCGGAAGGCAATGCGCGAGGCGCCAAGATTGTCATACCCTTCTACGCGATTCGCGATCACGGCATTGATAATTTGCACGCCATGGCTGACCCCAATCGCAAAGACTAAGAACGGGACCAACATCGAATAAGGGTTAATGCCACTACCAATCAGTTTAATAATACCGAGCTGCCAGATTACGGCGATACCCGAGCAGAGTAATACCACGACAGAGCTGCGCACACAGCGACTGTAGGCAAACAACATTGCAAACGTAATCAGCATAGCGAGGAAGAAAAAGCCCCCCACTAACAACGCCCCATCGATCAAATCACCAATGACCTTGGCAAAACCGACAATTTGAATTTTTATCGTGTCGGTCTCATAGCGCGCTCGAATCTGTGCTTCCAACTGCTGTGAAAACTGGTGATAGTCGAGGCTTTCACCGGTTTCCGGATCGATTTCATTCAGCGGTACATAGATCAAAGCCGAGCGGAAGTTATTCGCAACTAAATCGCCCACGGTGCCCGAACGTAAAATGTTCTGCTGAAGTTGTTCAAGGGATTCTTCCGTGCCGTCATAATTTTGTGGAATCACCGGCCCGCCAACGAAACCTTCTTCGGTTACTTCCGACCAACGCACGTTTGGTGTCCAAATCGAGCGCATGCCAGAACGGTTAACACCATTTAAAAAGGATATTTCATCGGTGATTTCACGCAGTAAGTCCTGATACTCTGGGGTAAAGATATCGCCTTCTGTGGTCTCCACAGAAATGCGCACCGCATTACCCATTGCTGCCAAGTCGTCACTGTACTTAAAGAAGTTCTGGATGAACTCATGATTACCCGGAATCATTTTCTGCAGGCTTGCGTCTGGGCGCACTTGTGCTGCGTGATAGAATAAAAACGCTGTAATCACTGCAAAAAACAGTAACCAAGGTAGGCGGAAATTAAATAAAATCTTTTCAAAACGCCCTGAGTGACCATGAATCTCGACAAGGTCAAATTTTTTGTTGTTTGATTCGTTCATTCGAATGCTATCCCCTTAGTTGCCGCGCATTGCCGTAACTGCCGGCAAAGTAAAGGTGAGAAGTCCTGAGCGACCAATTAGAATCAATTGATGATCAGAGGTTTGACGCACGCCAGCTAAAGGTGAACTGGACTCATGCTCGAAACGCAACAATGCGCGCGTGGCTGGATCAATCACGAGCAAAGTCCCCGAGTGTCCGGCTAAAACCACACGACCGTCATTAAGTAAGGTCCCTGCATTCAAGTTGTAGCGTGTATTGGTCTCGACTTGCTCGAAGTCATAACCATCGTTCGACACGAACACGTTACCGCGCAAACCATAAATCCAAAGTTGCCCTTGATTGTCGAATAATGCGCCAAATAAAGACCCATGGTACGGTGAATCTAACATTTCAAAGGTTTCACCTTGATCATCGCTACGGGCAAGGAGACCTGCTTCACCAACAAGGATAAGCTCGCCATTTGGGCCTTCAACTAATTTGTTGATGTGATTACCGACAATATTGTCAATTGCGCCGTTCTTAACCGACCAATTGGCACCCCCATCGGTGGTACGCAAGATAGTGCCGTATGCGCCGACCGCTAAACCGACATCGCGATTAAAGAAGTGCACATCAAGAAATGGCTTCGTTGGTCCGACATCAAATTGAATTTCGGCCCCACCAATATGGAAAAATAATTCATCCAGTTCAAATTCGAGTTCTTCAGCTTCGAATTCATCTTCGGCATTTTCAATTGCCTCTTCGAGCTCTGCTTGGCGCATCTGCAACCATTCGTACTCAAGTTCAAGTAATTGATGACCATCAAGACGCATTTGCCATGTTTGACCACCATCAGTACTTTGCAATAACACGCCGTCGTGGCCAGAGACCCAAATGTGCTGATCATCGATCGCATTGATTGCAGTGAGTAATACACTGGTCGGCACATCGCGTTGTTGCCATTGTCCGGGATCACTAAATTCAATAATGGTTCCAAAACCACCCACAGCGATAAACTGCTCGCCCTGCTGCAAGATGCCCGTAATCAGGCCACGGTCTGCACGCTGAGCTTGTGGTGCTGGGGTATGTAGCGGGTCATAATTCTCTATTGGCTCTGGAGCACTCGCGTACGCTGTGGCGAGTACACTGGCTAAGATTCCCGCAATGGCAATCCGTTTCATAGATTAACTCCGGTTTTTGTTGTCTGCGAAACTGGCGTTTCGCCCAAAATTTGTTATTGTTCACGATTGTATAGTCTAACAGGCGTTTGAAAACCCTTCTAACCTAATTTTTCTTGTATTTTATTTTCTTTCAAATTGGTGTAGCTTACAGATTAACCCATTCGGAACTAATTTCCGGACTGGTGTTCATAATTAAAAGAACGCACAGGAACTTAAGGACAACGACAATGAAAAAAATCATGCTTACTGCCGGGGTCATGGCGCTATCGCTGGTATCAGCTGGTGTCAACGCAGCGGTTTCGCAAGAAGAAGCAGCCCGCTTGGGTCAGGACCTGACTCCGCTAGGTGCTGAGCGTGCTGGTAATGCCGATGGCACCATCCCTGAATGGACTGGTGGTTATTCGCGCCCGGGTGAAGACGTTAACCGTCCGCAAAACCCGTTTCCAGATGATCGTCCATTATTTACCATTACGCGTGAAAATTTAAACGAACATCGTGACCGCCTGAGCCCAGGCCAAATCGCGATGTTTGAGCGCTATGACACGTATCGTATGCATGTTTACGAAACGCGTCGGACTGCCGCTTATCCGCAAGAAATTTATGACATCGTACGCCGCAACGCAGAGAACGCACGCTTAATTGAAGGTGGTAGTGGCTTAGCCGGATTTGAAGGTTATGTCCCCTTCCCAATTCCGAACAGCGGCTTAGAAGTCATTTGGAACCACCTGACCCGTTATCGCGGTGGTGCCGTGCAGCGGACCGTCGGTCAGTTCCCAGTGCAGGCAAACGGCCGTTACGAAATGGTGCGTTTACGTGAACAGCTAGTATGGCCTGAACACCTTGAAGGTGGCCGTACTGCGGATGACGACAATATTCTTTTCTACTTCTTACAAGAAGTTTTAGCACCAGCGCGCCTAACCGGGACCGTGCTGTTAGTTCATGACACGATTGACCAAGTCAAAGAAAGCCGTCGTGCATGGTTGTACAATGCTGGTCAACGTCGTGTACGTCGTGCTCCAAACGTAGCCTACGACGGTCCAGGTACTGCTTCTGACGGTCTGCGGACATCCGATGGCCTCGATATCTACAACGGTGCGCCAGATAAGTACGAGTGGAACTTAGTCGGTAAGAAAGAGATGTACATTCCATACAACAACTACAAGTTGATGGATCCATCGCTACGTTACGACGATATCATTAAGCAAGGTCACCTCAATCCAGAACATATTCGTTATGAATTACATCGGGTTTGGGTGGTTGAAGCGACCGTGAAAGACGGCGAACGTCATATTTACGCACAACGTAACTTCTTTATCGACGAAGACACGTGGACTGCATCAGTTGTCGACCACTACGACGGTCGCGGCGAACTGTGGCGTGTGGCCGAAGCATACAATGCACAATTCTACGGTAGTGATGTTCCGTGGATGGCGGCTGAGGCACTCTATGACCTTAATAACGGCCGTTACATTGCACTGGGTCTAGCCAACGAAGAGAGTAATTTCATTAACTTTGACATTACTCCTCGTCGTCAAGACTTTACCCAACAGGCCCTACGCCGCATGGGTATTCGGTAAGTTAACGAATTACTGAAGTAAAAACGGCAGCCTTCGCTGCCGTTTTTTTATGCGTAAATTAATCGCTGTTAGGACTTTGCCTGCGTTTCCTTCGCGGAACCCAAGCGTGTGATTAAACTGGAGGTATCAAAGCGATTGCCGCCTGACGCCTGAATATCACCATAAAATTGATCAATCAGAGCAGTCAAAGGTAAACGGCTACCATTGTTTTGCGCTTCATTTATTGCGATTTGTAAATCTTTGCGCATCCAGTCAACGGCGAAACCAAAATTGAATTCACCGCGCCACATTGTCGCAGAGCGATTCTCCATCTGCCAACTACCCGCCGCACCTTTACTAATCGCTGCGACCAATTTCTCTTGGTCTAAACCTGCATTCTTCGCAAATTGTAAACCCTCGGCTAGGCCTTGAACCACGCCGGCGATACAGATCTGATTAACCATTTTCGCCAATTGGCCAGAGCCGGCTGGGCCTTGCAGGCCGACATACCGGGAATAGGTCGCCAGTAATGGCTGAACCTGATCTAGCGTTGACGCTTCGCCACCAACCATTACGGTCAATTGACCGTTCTCAGCACCGGCCTGACCACCAGAAACTGGTGCATCGAGAAATGCAACGTGTTGCCGCCGGCAAACGCTATCTAACTCGCGCGCGAGATCGGCTGACGCCGTCGTATGATCAACGAGCACCGTCCCTGCTGCCATACTGGCAAGAACGCCATCCTCGCCATAAACCACGCTACGAACGTCGTCATCATTGCCCACACAGACAAAAACCACCTGAGCACCCTGAGCCGCTTGCGCCGGCGTGGGGAATGCTGTGCCAGCATACGTCTCAACCCACTGTTGTGCTTTCTTCGCCGTCCGATTAAACACTTGAACATCGTGGCCAGCTTGTTGTAGGTGTCCCGCCATCGGGTAGCCCATGACACCTAAGCCAATAAACGCAATACGCATATGTACTCCTTTTAACGATTAATCTGTGCGGCGCAACAACACATGTTGATAACGCCCAAGCTGACGATACGGCTCTGTATGCCGATATTTCAATTCCAACGCAATCAGTTCTGGGCTATTTTGCAGATTCTGCGCCGTGGTAGCCAGTTGTGTTGCTTCTCGTCGTTCCTGATAGATTGCTTGATGAGTGGGCTCGCGCAAATAGTCATGAAAACAACGAACCCCGCTATGACGATAAAGCGTCAATGGGTATTGCTGAAGACGACTGAGCACATAGTCCGGAGTTAACGGTGAGTTAGGGCTGAACCTCACCTTCTTCTTAACTTTTAAGCCGGCTTGAACGTACGCAAAATTACCGTACACCATGTTCGCCATGCGCTGGGCATGCTCATTATAAAACATCAAGGATAACCAACCGCCTGGCTTAACGCGATCAATGAGTGCCGGCAAAGCCGCCATTGGGTCTTCTAACCACTCAAAGACAGCGTGGCATAGCACTACGTCAAACTGTTGATCGCCGAGTGGTTGCGACAACGCTTGTAACGCACAAGCATAATATTCGTACTGCTCTGAAAGACCTTGCTGACGGTGAAAGGCTTCTGCGCTAGCCACCATTTCTGCAGATATATCCGTATGCACCACACGATGCCCGACGCGAGCAAACTCACTGTTGACTTGCCCTATGCCGGCGCCAACGTCGAGCACAGTTAACGCCGGTTTATCGAACAGAAAACCGAGATCAGCTTGCAACACAGCTTGCCGAATGCGGCCTTTAGCTGTGGCATAAATATTCTGTTGAAACCGGCTCACATCATCGTTAAAGGCACGGTCACGGTTCACTTGTTCATTCTTGTTTGGCAATTTCACGCGGGACGACCTATGCAGGGTTATCAATATCAATAAATTGCACGTCAAGATTGAATTGTGACGCGATTTTATCACCTAATGCCTGCACGCCATAACGCTCTGTCGCATGGTGCCCCGCAGCAAAAAATTGAATACCACATTCGCGGGCAACGTGAATCGTCTGTTCCGACACCTCGCCGGTAATAAACGCATCGGCACCAGCTGCAAGCGCTTGCTCAATAAAGCCTTGACCACCGCCCGTACACACTGCAATGCGAGAAATGGGCTGTTCGTTGAGTTCACAAGCAACTAAGGTACGTGCAAGCGCATATTCAATCCGATCCGCTAGTTCATATCCTGAAAGCGCATCGGCGAAAGTTCCCAGTTGCAGAATTCCCTGCGGTTTAACCGCCTCGACCGCTTGAATGTCAGAGCAATTTAGTAGCTGCAATAGACAGCGATTGTTGCCAAATTCGGGGTGAATATCTAACGGTAAATGATAGGCAATCAAATTCATATCATGGGCAAACAACGTGCGTAGGCGTCGATACTTCATGCCGACAACAGCCTCGGGTTCGCCTTTCCAAAAGTAGCCGTGATGGACAATCACTGTATCGGCTTGTACTTCTACAGCAGCATCAAGCAATGCCTGAGACGCAGTCACACCCGTTACAATCCGTTCAATTACATCGCGGCCTTGCACTTGCAATCCGTTAGGACAATAGTCTTGTACCATGTCCGGTTGTAACCATTCATTCAGTTGGGCGAGTAAAGCTGCGCGTTGCATAGCTGCTCCTTAATCGAGAAATTAGACAGCAAGGAAAAAAATCGGTATAAAAATATTGAATTCATTATCTTAACACACAGGGAAACAACGATGAGCAAACTTGATAAAGACCAGGTGCTTACCGACTTCACTGCAGCGTACGAGAAAGCGAACGGCAAGCCGCCAGAAATTGTAGAGAATAACGGTTGGTATAGTATTGATGGTGGCAAAAACAAGCGCTTAGCGCAGCTTGCCGACGAGGCCAAGACATTGACGGGTCAAGCTCACTCAGCACCGAAAAAATCAGCGCCCAAAAAGAACGTTGCGAGTAAGAAACGCACAACGGAAACAGCCAAATCAGCTGGTTTGTCTGCTAAGGCATTGTGGATGAAACGCCTAGAAGAAACGCGAAGTTACTCAAGACTACCTCGCGGCATGCAATCCGAGCGTTAGTTGACGGCAGCGCGCACTCACAGGGGTGAGCGCGCGGAATCCATGCGTTCAATAAATATGGTGATCTCACCAACGCGAAAGCCAAATTTACGCATTTCAGTCTTATTGATCAAGCGGTGCTCATCAAGCAAGAACATCCAATCGTCTAAAGTAATAGCGATGGTGCCATCCCGAAATGGAACTTCAAGCTGATAAACCCAGTGTAAGGCATTGCCCGCTGTTGTTCCTTTTGCCTCGCCGACGACATCACCGGCTGTGCCCACGTACGTGTTCTCGCCCGTTTTAGTCAAGCGCCAAACACGCGTTTGCTCACGACCATCATCCCAATAGAAAACTTCATCAAGCAGACCTTGATTACCGTCCCAAGAGGCTTTTATGTCCGCGCGGAAACGTTGCGTAACCGCACCCGAGCGGTCTTGAACCATACCATAGGCAACCAAGTCGCCAACGAAAAACTCATCGAGATGTAACGCGGGTTCTACGCCTTGATAGTCTTGAATTTTACTACTGCAACCGACGAGAAAACCCAGCGCCACTATAACTACAATTAAAATTTTCATCCTCGTTCTCCTACTAATTCGTCTCGGCTGCGGCGGAAGCGTGCGTTTTCGGCAAGCCAAATCGAAAAGAATTTCTCAGCAAACTCAGGTGCGTCAATTTCACCAAGAGATTTCTCAGCAGAAAAAAACTGCGTTGTGCCGTCTTCAGTACGCGCTGCAATCAAGCAATCACCTGACGACACGTTCGGCCACATTTTCGCAAGTTGTTCAAGCCACTGTTCTGAGTTTTCATCGAACAAGTCCATACGTTGCCACTCGTCACGGGTTTGATTGACTAACTGCTGAGCAGAGATATCCCGCGCATATTCAATGGCCAACACCATCGGTTCCATGCCATTAAACTCTCCGGAACGGGTAAACAAAGCGGCATCATAAATGCGCATAAGTAGAACCCGCAAACGCGTTTCACCTACCGGCTTGAGCACCGAAGTTGGAGCATGTTCTTGATCCAATAAGGCAGAGTAGCACTGCTGCCCTGCCGTTGCTGAGGCAGAACAAGCGAGTACAATGAGCGATACAGCAACAGCAACTTTACGGATATAACGCATAAAAATCTCTCATCAACGTGATGGCTCGTTTACAGCCTTGTTCGCTGTTGCAGGAATAGCAAACCGGGCAATGATGACCATGATTACGGCCCAAAATATGCTGTAGACCACAACGGCGGTAAAATAAGGAACTAGAATTTCGGCCGCCCCTAAACGCTCTCCGGCAAAGTAAGTGATTGGACCAAAAATAGCACCGAGAATGGCAGCCACGAGATAACGCCGATGCAAGTAATCGAAAACGATTAATGCCATACCGCTGAAGCCTACCCACAGTAAAATCAACCACATCGGAATGAGTGCTGAGCCTTCGTAACGAATCACACCAAAATAAACGGTAGCGAATTCTGCTAGACAACCGAGTACGACGAGAAAAAATAACGTCTGGCGTTGGCGCCAAAGCAATTTTGGCGTCGCCGCAAACATGCCAAGGATGAGTAGCGCTGTGACCCACAACCATTCACCACGACCGAGCACCGCCGCTAACCAAACAAAGTCGAATATGACGAATGCGGCTAACCTGTGGTTACGCAACACGCCCTTGATAAGCTCGATCATACGAGCGCTGATTTGCTGGCGCATAACTGAATCGCACTAATTGTTCGCTGCTTAAAGCCACCTTCGCAATAACACAAATAATAGTTCCACATGCGCGAGAAACGCTCGTCATACCCCATGGGTTCGAGTTCGTGACGACGGTCATTGAAGCGCTGGCGCCAAGCATTCAGGGTCATGCCATAATCGAGGCCAATGTCATTTAACGAGCGCACGACCATGTCCGTGTGCTTGCGATACATGGCGCTAATTAATTCAACCGAAGGTAAATAGCCACCGGGGAATATATACTTTTGAATAAAATCAACACTCCGGTTGTAGCGCTCTAAACGCTGGTCAGCAATGGTGATTGCTTGCAACACCATGAGCCCACCGGGTTTCAATAGAGCATTACACTTTTTAAAGAAGGTGCTCATGTACTCAGCACCAACCGCCTCGATCATTTCCACAGAGACAAGTTTGTCGTACTGGCCGGTTAAATCGCGATAATCTTCTTGTAAAAGCGTGATCTGGTCTTGTAAGCCTTTCTCCTTGATGAGCTGCTCAGTGTACGCGTACTGCTCTGCCGAAATGGTAGTCGTGGTGACTTTACAGCCATATCGTTCGGCGGCAAAGATGGCCAAGCCGCCCCAGCCCGTACCGATCTCAACAAGGTGGTCCGTCGGCTGAAGTTGTAATTGATCACACAGACGACGTAGTTTCTCCTCTTGAGCGTCTTCAAGCGACATTTCTGGCGATACAAAAACTGCACTGGAATATTGCAACCGCGTATCGAGGAAGCGCGTATATAACTCATTGCCTAAATCGTAATGGGCTGCAATGTTCTCTTTCGCTCGGGTTTTGCTGTTGCGGCGACGAACGTGCGACAACATATGTAGCGGCCAAGTTAACCAAGACAGACGTTTTTCTAACGCATCCAAAACGTTCAGGTTGGCAGCGAAAAATTCAATCACGGACGTCAAATCAGGCGACGTCCAGTGCCCTGCCATGAAGGCCTCGCCGGCGCCGATATCACCCGAAAAAACCATGGCTTGATAGGTTTTGCCATTCAGTACATTAATTTCTGCACGCGGCCCCGGCAACTGTCCCTGGAAGTGCGCGACTTCACGATTATTTTCTTTGACGAGAAAGCTACCGCGTTGACTGCGGGATAGTACGGCAAATAAAACGCGTCGAGCGAAGCGCTCTATTTTTGAAACGGTTTGCATAGAAGTCACAAAAGATTCACTGGTTGATAAAGACATATCGGTTCCTTGGATACTTAGAACGCACGTTCATATAAGTACAACTACTCATTAATGTTGCGGCGCGCATGTCCATAAAATGGCACTCGTTTCAGAGCAAGCCGTAATGCTTGCCAGTAGATTCCCGCCACCGCTTTGACAGTCATCCATGGCGTTTTGTTGAATACGTAGCGAATATTTGATCGGTTTAGTGGTAAGCGTTTTAAATTCATACTGGCGGTAAAAATTTTTTCTTTACGCCATAACTCAATAGTGACGCCAAGCGGTGCGCCCTCCCGCAGTTCCGGCAACCGTAATTGCCAGCGATAGTCCATCTCGATTGGATTAAAGGGCGATACATGAAATGATTTTTCGTGTTCGAGTGCTTGGTCCAACGCAAGTAAATAGTAATGACGTTCATTCCAGGGTGTATTGCTCACTTCCGCCAACAGGTGCGTGAACGTTCCGTTTTCATCAGCGAGGTAGTAGCAATTCAGTGGACTAAAATAAATGCCAAAGCAGCGCACATTACCAAGTAAATAGACACGTCCTTGCAGCGGACGTCCAGCCAATGCCGACATTTTCGCACGCACTTTATCCGCCAAACGCGGATGGCTTGCGCTCGACTCGTCACGCAGATAATCCGAGCTACGAAACATAAAGGCCGCAAAGCCGCCATCGATCGACAACAACCGACTTGTTTTACTCGCTGAATCGAGATCATCGAGATCAAACCACCATTGCGACAACCTATAACCGAAACCATGGGTTTTCGGGGTGAAGCGTTGATGGCCAATCTGACCTAAATAAATTGCATGATTATTCATAATAGGCCGGTTCATCCGCAACGACTTCAATGCCTAGTCGACGAACAACATCAACAGCACTACGCACACCGTCTTCATGGAAACCACTGTACCAATAAGCACCGCAGAAATGGGTATGGTTGTGTCCACAAATTTCATGCCGCCGGGCTCGCGCTTGAAATGACGAGACCGAATACACCGGATGGGCGTACTTAAAGGTGCGCAAGATCTTACTTGGCTCTATCGCGGCAGTATTGTTTAAGGTGACACAGAATGTCACCGGAGCCTGTTGAATTCCCTGCAAAATATTCATGTTGTAGGTCACCGTCGCTGGTAACTCAGCACCCTCACGTCCCTGATCCTTCGGCAGGCGATAATTCCAACTGGCCCATGCCGCTTTACGGCGCGGTAACTGGCCGATATCGGTGTGCAAAACAACCTCATTCTCTTGATACGGAATACCTTGGAGGATCTCAGTTTCTGCGGGCGTCGCATCAGCAAGTAGTGCGAGTGCTTGATCACTGTGGCAGGCAAAAATAACCTGATCAAACTGCTCCTCGCGCTGATCTGCAAAGTGCAAGGTAACGCCGTCAGGATTACGGCTTACAGCGGCCACGTTCGCGTTCAGTATGATTCTCTCCGCGAAAGGAGCCGTCAATGCAGGAATATAGCTACGTGAGCCCCCTTTAATGACATGCCATTGTGGTCGATCCTGAATATTTAACAGGCCATGATTTATGAAGAAACGCAGAAAAAACCCGAGAGGAAACTGACTAGATTCACGCAAACTTGCAGACCATATTGCCGCACACATAGGTAATAAGTAGTTCTGCGAAAAGTCATCACCTAAACCTAACTCGGCAACGAAATCAGCGAGGGTCAGTGTATCGAGCTCGACTTGACTGCGCTCTGCCAATGCTTGTTTTGCAGCTTTATTAAAGGCAACAATGTCGCTCAGCATTCGATAGAAGCGTGGACGGAATAAATTACGTTTTTGCGCAAAGAGAGTGGCAAATGAATGACCATTATATTCGAGTCCCGTGACTGGGTTGGTCACACTAAAACTCATTTCCGTGTCTTGCCAGTCGACGCCGTTGGCGCGTAGCAAGGTCTTAAAATGCGGGTAAGTCCGGTCATTAAAGACAATAAAACCTGTATCGATGGCAAATTTCGAGCCCTCTACTTCAACATCTATGGTTGCTGTATGGCCGCCAATATAATCATTTTTTTCAAACATCCATACAGTGTGTTCACGACTGAGCAGATGTGCTGCAGTCATCCCGGCGATGCCGGAGCCTATCACGGCTATTTTCATCGGTAGTCATTCCTAATTCATCGAAACAAGGCAAAACAAACGTCAACCATCATTGATTGCGCATACGCGCAGAAAGAGCGATCTGCCAGCGGTACGGCAAGCGATGGAGCGCTGCTAAAATCAAACCGAAGATACGTGGAAAGGCAATATGTGGTTTACCTCGCTGCAAACCTTTTTGAATCGCTTCACTCGCTTTGGTGACGGAAATGCGCATAGGCATCTCAAAGTCATTGGCGTCGGTCATCGGTGTTTCAACAAACCCAGGCGAAATGGTTGTCACCGCAATCCCGTGTGGGCGTAGATCTGAACGTAAACTACCGGCAAAGTAATGCACTGCTGCTTTGCTGGCACCATAGGCCTCCGCGCGAGTGAAAGGAATCAGCCGAGCCATACTGTCGACAATCGCTATGCGACTTCCTGCACGCAGTACTTTCACCAGTGCCTCGCAACAATACACAACGCCGAAAAAATTCGCGGCAAAAACACGCTCAACCAGTGCTGCATCGAAATTCATCACATCGTCTACGTATTCACAAACGCCCGCATTTAAAATCGCCAAATCGATATCAGTAAGGTTTGCCAACGTTTGATGCACCTCTGCTTGCACGGTTACATCGAAAACCAGAGGGCGAAAACGTTCTTGCTCTGCAAGGTTCAGTGTCGACCGAAATGCGTCGAGTTTTTCTGCGTTACGTCCACAGACATACACCGTATGACCAGCGGCTAAATAGTCGCACGTGAGCTGCTTACCGATTCCTGAGCTCGCGCCCGTAATTAAAATGTTCATGAGCCCTCCATTTTCCTACGCACTTTATTGATGACCCACCCCAACACAGGCACATGCTCATACACCATAGCGCCAAGATCGTAATAGTCGACATGCTCTTTAATAAGGTTGGAGTCTTCGGCAAAGCGCAAATGACTCGTGCCCGGCACCTGAATTTCCCGACCACCCGCAAGTTTTTCGTGCTGTAACCGCATTTGCCAGACTAAAAAGGCCTGTTCGCGGTCAACCATTTCGGTTTCGATGGCAAATTTACAGTGGATTGCATTCGCTAAACCATGGTCCAAATAATGCAAAAGGTTATCTCGCCCTTGCACTAACTGCACTGGATCTTTGAACGTTAAATCCTCGATGTAAATTTGGTCAAGTGTAGTCAGGTTGCTTTCGCCTAGATCACTATAGAAGTCACGAAAGCGAGTTATTAATTCACGTCGTTCAGCGGTTTTAATCATGACCTATCCCTCTTCTCTTCAGGCTATTAACCTTTCGCTGCTTTAAACATAGCAATAAATTGTTCGCGACGTTCACTATGATCGACGATCGGCTGCGGATAGGGACTTTCATCACCATAGGTGGCTCGTAGATAACTTGCAGGTTCATGAATGTATTTTGTCGGGACCGGTTCTAATTCCTTGATCCACTTACGAATGTATTCACCATCAGGATCAAATTTCTCACTTTGTCGAGCGGGATTAAATACACGAAAATACGGCGCTGCATCGGTTCCTGTTCCCGCACTCCACTGCCAGCCGCCGTTATTAGCGGGAAAACTCCCATCGATCAAACGTTGCATAAAATAACGCTCACCCCAACGCCAATCGATATGTAAGTCTTTCACTAAAAAGCTAGCTACAATCATTCTGACCCGATTATGCATCCAGCCAGTCGCATTTAATTGCCGCATGCCGGCGTCAACAATCGGAAACCCGGTCGTTCCCTCACACCATGCTTTGAATTCACGGGCATTGTTCCGCCACTTAATCGCGTCCGTTTCAGCGACAAAACTTTCGCCGCGACTGAGGCGCGGTTCATGAAACATGAGGTGTTGATAAAACTCACGCCAAGCAATCTCTGACAACCAGGTATGCATCCCTTGATTAAGTCCGTGAGGGAACTCAGGGCTATGTTTTTGCAGCAGATGCAAAACGACCCGTGGTGATATCACGC
Organism: Aliidiomarina sp.; assembly: GCF_022565475.1. Classification (GTDB taxonomy): domain Bacteria; phylum Pseudomonadota; class Gammaproteobacteria; order Enterobacterales; family Alteromonadaceae; genus Aliidiomarina. The sequence goes on from NZ_JAIUMR010000001.1 coordinate 114,101, forward strand.
CAATTTCAAAGTACGCTGAGAGGATTGACGTGCCATCAATTGCCGGTCGATCGCGATCGGACTTGTAGGCACTCACCCGCTCACGAACAAAGGCTTGCGTTTGCCGGCGAATATCAGACTCGGAAACCGACCATCCTTCGCTCGTCAAAACAGGTACTGCATCCTGCAATGGTTGTTCTCTGCTAACTCGATGCTCAACGTTGCTGCTCTTTAACAGCGCGTCGCGTGTGTATGGCGGCGATACCTCATTCTCTGCTAAACGCTTTAGCCAGGCTTTAAAAAACGGCGTGAATACGCGATAGTATTCGCCTTTACCGTTTTTGATCTGCTCAGGTGCAACACAGAGATTGCTGTCGCATTGAACGACGTCGATGCCTGCAGCCCGCAATCGCGCATCGACAGCCGCATCACGATTAAGTTCATCGAGCGGATAATCACGGTTCCAAAAGACCCTATCAAGTTTCTGAGTATGGCAAAACTGACTGATAAGCTCTGGCACTTGCGCATAGTCATCTGTGCTAAACACGGTCAATTCAATGCCTAAGCTAGCTAAATCGTCGGCTAAGGCGCACAGGCGGCGCTCATATAGATCCCACTTAATTGCCGACCAATCATGCTGTAGCCATTGTTTGGGCGTACGTACAACGATTGCTTTAACCGTTTGATGACGTTCGCAAGCAAGCCTGAGCGCATCATTATCCAATAACCGCAAGTCGTTACGAAACCAAACGAGTGCATTGCCCATGTTCACCTTCCTCTTTAATTATCAGCCCCTTTTACAGACCGTAACGCAATTTGAGATCATCGGGATACGGCTGAAAATAAGATTGGCTCTGAAGATAAGCGTCAGGGTACATATTCAAGTAGTGCCGCATCATGGTTAATGGCGCGGCTAAGGGCTCTGTTCCTTTGCGATAATCAAGAATGAGATTTGCTAATGCCGTGCGTTGCTTAGAGTCAATATGTTTGCGGAAATAGCCTTGCACATGTTGTAAGACATTGGTGTGGTCGCGGCGCGATGCGGGCCCGGTGAGCGCGCGCATCAAACGAAAAATATAGTTACTCAGAAACGCCTCATGCAGTTCCTTCTGTTCGGCAAGCTCTTTGCCAAGCGCTCGATACACAGGTTGATTATGCGCAAGCAACAGTAGCTTGTGACGTGCATGAAATTGATACAAATCTTTTTTGCTAACCGGTTGTGGCAGATTCTTCCACTCATAGTAAACATACAGGCGTAAAACAAAGTTTTCCCGTAACGCAGGGTCATTCAAACGCCCATCCTCTTCCATTGGCAATGCTGGGTACAGTTCACGCAGACGAGCAGCGAAAATACCCATACCTTCTTTGCGATTTGCATTGCTTTCTTCGTTGTATAAACGCACGCGTTCCATGCCACAACTCGGCGATTTAGCACAGAGTACATAACCAGAGAGCTTATCCAATTGACTTGTTCGCACGGATGCGAAATGGGCTAAACGTTCAGTCACATCCTCGCCCGTCTTCTGCACGACCGCACGCGTATCTTCTGGGGTACCCACCAAGCGAATGGTTGGACGTGGCACAGTCATGCCAATCCCAACTTCAGGGCACAAAGGCAGGTATTCGACATGTTTTGCTAATTGATTCTGGCAGAAGTCGTTGGCTTTATGGCCACCATCATAGCGGACATTCTGCCCAGTGAGACATGCGCTAATTCCAACATACACAGGCTCTTGAAGCATTCCTATTCCTTTTAAATTTGTTTTATCGAAGATAGATCCACTTTCCCCATCCTGACGTAAATTTCTGCAAACGCCAACTACCGGCGCAAAATTAGTTTTCTTTAAGCCGTCTTCACAGGAAATTCGTTATGTCCATGCCGAGTACACAGCAACTTGGATTGTTTCCGCTAACGTCGACCGTGTTACCGGGTGGACGAATGCAGTTGCGTGTTTTTGAACCGCGGTACTTGCGCTTAGTTCGCGAGTCCTTACGCGAACAGTCAGGTTTCGGATTGTGCATGCTCAATCCAGACGGTGACTGTGACAAAAATACGCACATCCACAAAATTGGCACTTTAGTTCGAATTGTTGACTTCGAAAGCTTGCCCGACGGTTATTTGGGTATCACCATTATTGGTGAGCGTTTATTTGAAATTGAGACATTGGCGACCGAATCAGACGGTTTACGTCGAGCCAAAGTCCAGTTCAAGTCGATGGATGCGAGTGACACTTGCCTGCAGGAGCAGGCATGGCCACTTGAGTTGCAGCAGCGTCTGCAAGAGGTTTTTACTAACTATCCTGAGTTTGCAAGACTCTATCCAGAGCATAATTTTGACGACCCGCTCTGGGTCTGTAATCGTTGGCTTGAAATTCTACCGTTACCAAGCGACGTCAAACAAGAGCTTCTGAGTGGTAATGATTTTTACCAAATGCAAAGCTACCTTGCGCAGCTGTTTGCAGAAAATGAACAACAGAATGAACCAAACTGATCTTTTTCAGAGTGCATTGCGTTATCTCATTAAGTAAGTTTGGAGCGGGTTCAATAAAGGCGTACACTATGATGCAGGTCATGCCAGAAAAGCGGGTCAATCGACACCACATGAAATCGAACAGCGCAAGTCCGCAAGAGATCACTCCCGAGTATCTCGCCGGTTTACTCGGCGAGGTCGCTTTGTCTCGTTCTCGGCGAGCATTCTCCGAATTATTTAAACATTTCGCACCGAGGTTGCAGAGTTTTGCGACGCGCCAGTTTGGCAACGAGCAGACCGCAATGGATTTGGTGCAAGAGACAATGACCAACGTCTGGCACAAAGCGCATTTATTTAGCCCAGACAAAGGTTCGCCAACAACTTGGATTTTTACCATTGCGCGGAACATTCGGTTCGATATTTTACGAAAGAACAAAAAGAATCAAAATGACATTAGCGCTGACGAACTCTGGCCTGTACTGTCGGAGGAAATGTCTGATAGCGATGATGAGTTCGCAATTGATCAGACCATTTTGCTGCAAGAAATCACCAGCTACTACAGTCAACTTCCAGACGCTCAGCGCGTGGTCATTGAACATATTTACATCGAAGGAAAATCGCAACAAGAGGTTTCCGACGAGTTAGGTATACCATTGGGTACGGTTAAATCTCGCACCCGCTTGGCGTTACAAAAACTAAGAGAGCTGATAACTGATCATGATTAAATTCCATCCAAACGAAGAACTGCTTGTGCAGTACGTCCAGGGAAATCTCGACAGCGCCCTCGCCGTTGTGGTTGGGACTCATATAGACATGTGTCAGCACTGCGCACAACAGAAGAAAGACATTGAAGACCATCTTTCAGCCAAGGCGTTCGGCGCCGCGACCGACTTTAATGAGTTGTCGATGCAGACGATGCTCGACGAAATCATGAATTCATCGGCACCAGCGATCGAGGTACCGCATAAGGTCAATAAACACGTTGTGGTTGAAGGCAAGCAATTTCGTCTGCCGCCATCATTGGCTCGTGTTTCAAAGCGACTTGGTGAGTGGAGTAAGGTTCCCGGTTCGGTTTGGCGTGCACCGTTGCAGATCGATAACGACAGCGCGATTAACTTAATCTATATGGGTGCCGGTGCGTCGGTTCCTGAGCATACGCATCGTAGTCAGGAAGCGACGCTAGTGCTAAATGGTACCTTTATTGATGAGCATGACCGTTACCATGATGGCGACTTCGTGTTTCTGAACGCAGATCATCGTCATTCACCACAAACCGCAGAAGAGGACTGCCTGACGTTGGCTTGGCTCGACGCCCCACTGCAGTTCACGTCGGGCATGGCACGCTTGTTGAATCCGTTTAGCAGTCTGTTTTTTAAGTAGACAATGTTTTGAAATCAAAAAGAGCTACGCAAGTAGCTCTTTTTGATTTCAGAAATAACGAAAAAAGCGACTACACATAGTGCAATCGCTTTTTTAGGTTTGACCTTATTCGTCTAAGTTCGCGTCTTCTACCCGAGCCTTAAACTTCTGACCTGGACGGAATGTGACAACACGCCGCGCTGAAATTGGAATATCCTCACCAGTCTTTGGGTTACGGCCTGGTCGTTGCGACTTGTCACGCAAATCGAAATTACCAAATCCGGAGATTTTGACTTGTTCCCCACTTTCTAATGCTTGACGAATCTCTTCAAAGAAGCGCTCTACCAATTCCTTGGCATCACGACGATTAATCCCTAACTTTTCGTACAAATGTTCGGCAATTTCAGCTTTGGTCAGTGCCATATTAACTGTCCCTCAACACCGCATTGAATTCAGTTCGCAGCGCATTTATGACCTGTTCCATCAGAGAATTGACTTCCTGATCTTCCAAGGTTCGATCTGCCGCCTGCAAGGTTAGAGCAATTGCCAAACTCTTTTGTGACTCTGGCACATTGTCTCCGGTATACACGTCAAATAAGTTTAGGTCAACTAACTGATTTGCGCCAATATTTTTAATAGTTTCAAGAATTTCACCGGCAGCGACCTGACGATCAACTAAAACCGCGATATCACGACGAATTGACGGGAACTTAGAAATCACTCCAGCAACGGGAATTGTGCGCTCTTGCAGCAGATTTAAAGCCAATTCAAAGACAAAAGCACGCCCTTTTAAGCCGAATAGCTTTTCAAACTGCGGATGCAATGCACCGGCATAGCCGATCAAAGTTTCACCACGATAAATCGCTGCACTCTGTCCCGGATGCAACGCGGTATGCGCCGACGCAACAAAGCGGAACTGTTCAAATCGTCCGGTTGCGCGCAACAAGGTTTCGACCTGACCTTTGAGATCGTAAAAATCAACTGGACGAACACCGTCACTCCAATGTTCACCTTGCGTTGTGCCCATTAAAACACCCGCCAACATGGGTTGTTGCTGGATACCGTTTTCGGCATCCACATTGGGGATAAACCGCAAGCCAGATTCAAACAAGCGAATATTCTGCTGCTGGCGTTTTTGATTGTAGCCTGCTGCTGAAAGTAAGCCTGGCCACAACCCTAACCGCATTGATGACATTTCGATAGAAATCGGGTGCGGCAATGTCAGTGCCGCCAATTCTGGATAGAGCTGAGCTTGCTGCTTTGGATCAACAAAGCTATAGGTGATCGCTTCTTGATAACCTTGAGCCAGCAACGTTTGTTGCAGATTACGAAGACTTAAAAGACGCTCATCATTTCGCGTCATGCGCAATTCAGCGGTCGGTGCGACGGCTGGAATTTGGTTGTAGCCAAACACCCGCGCCACTTCTTCAATTAAATCTTCTTCAATCGTGATGTCAAAACGGTAAGTTGGTACTTGTACGTGCCAGCCCGTTGTTGATTTCTCAACAGCAAACCCTAACCGAGTCAAAATCGTTTCGACATCCGTAACCGCAATTTCAGTACCCAAAACGCGCGTTAAGCGATCGGCTCGTAAACTAATTTCGGCAGCTTTCGGCAAATGATCTTGGCTCACCGCTTCCACCACAGGACCTGCTTCGCCACCACAAATTTCAAGAATCAATGCGGTTGCACGTTCCATTGCTGTACGTTGTAGCTCTGGATCAACGCCACGCTCATAGCGATGCGACGCGTCGGTATGTAAACCAAAGCGACGAGCCCGACCCATAATCGCATCCGGCGCAAAAAACGCACTTTCGAGGAAAATATCGCGCGACTCGGTAGTCACGCCACTCTCTTCGCCACCGAAAATACCGGCCATGGCCAAAGCTTTCTGTTCATCGGCAATCACCAATACATCGTCTTGCAAGGTAACTTCTTGACCATCAAGAAGCGTTAGCTTCTCACCGTTATTCGCCATACGAACATGAATATCGCCGCTTAACTGCTGCAAATCGAATGCATGCATCGGGTGACCCAGCTCAAGCAGAACATAGTTAGTAATATCAACGACGGCATCAATTGAGCGCACGCCCGCACGACGCAAGCGTTCCTGCAGCCACAGCGGTGCTTGGGTATTCGCATTAACATTGCGAATCACGCGACCTAAATAACGTGGACAGGCTGCGGGAGCATCTAAGCGAATAGCGCGAGTTTCTTCGATGCTTGGCGCTACCGCTGGGAATTGAGGTTCGTGGACGTCAATCCGGTTCAACACCCCAACTTCGCGAGCTAAACCGCGGATACCAAGGCAGTCAGCGCGGTTTGGCGTTAAATCAATCTCAATCGCATGATCATTTAAACCGAGCCATTCACGGAAGTCTTTGCCAACTGGTGCGTCCGCAGGTAATTCCATAATACCGTCGTGATCATCACTCAATTCAAGTTCCGACGCTGAACACAACATACCATGTGAAGGCTCACCACGAAGCTTGCTTTTCTTGATCTTAAAGTCGCCCGGCAATTCTGCGCCGACCGTCGCTACTGCAACTTTAATACCGGTGCGGCAGTTCGAAGCGCCACAGACGATATCAAGCAGTTCATCACCACCCACATCCACTTTCGTTACGCGCAGTTTGTCTGCGTTCGGGTGTTGCTCACAGGCTTTCACTTCGCCAACAACAACACCATGGAAAACACCTGCAACTGGCTCGATGCCATCAACTTCTAAACCAGCCATGCTTAATTGTTCGGCTAATTGCTCGGTGCTCAGCTCTGGGTTGACCCACTCTCGTAACCACTGTTCACTGAATTTCATAATCTCTTCTTCCCTCTACCGCTTAGCCGAACTGTTTTAAGAAACGTAAGTCATTTTCAAAGAATGCACGTAAGTCATTAACGCCGTAACGGATCATAGTTAACCGTTCAACGCCCATACCAAACGCAAAACCGGTATATTCCTCTGGGTCAATATTCACTGCTTTCAACACGTTTGGATGCACCATGCCACAACCTAATACTTCCAACCATTGACCATCTTTACGGCGCACATCAACCTCTGCTGAAGGCTCAGTAAACGGGAAGAAAGAAGGACGGAAACGAATTTCCAGATCTTCTTCAAAAAAGTGGTGCAGGAAATCATGCAAAATACCTTTCAGTTCAGCAAAGCTGACATTCTTGTCGACCATTAAGCCTTCGACCTGATGGAACATCGGTGTGTGAGTTTGGTCGTAGTCATTCCGATAAACACGGCCAGGCGCAATAATGCGTAGTGGTGGCTGTTGTTTTTCCATGGTGCGAATTTGCACGCCTGAGGTATGCGTACGCAACATGGCGTCAGCATTAAAATAAAAGGTATCGTGATCGGCACGCGCTGGATGCTGAGGAGGAATATTCAAGGCATCGAAATTATGAAACGCATCTTCCACTTCAGGGCCCTGTTTGACACCAAAGCCAAGCTGACCGAAGTAATCTTCGATACGCTGAATCGTACGTGTCACAGGGTGCAAGCCACCGAGCTGATTCATGCGCCCTGCTAACGTGACGTCAATGCGCTCAGCTTCTAAACGCTGGTTCATTTCCGCGTCTTTAAGTTCGTCACGACGGGCATTGAGTATATCTTGCAATTCTTGTTTCGCTTGGTTGATGAGCTGGCCAGCCTGCGGACGTTCTTCCGGACTTAGCTTACCCAGGCTTTTTAACTGCTCGGTTAAATGCCCTTTTTTACCCATATACTCAACCCGAACATCTTCGAGTTGCGCTGGCGTCATTGCACCGGCTGCAGCCGCTTTACCCGCTGCTAGAATTGCTTGTAAATCCATCATCGTCCTCAAATACCTAAACCGAAACCGCTTTGCTTCCGGGACCAATACGAAAGGGCGTATGATAGCAGAATCAAGCCCTTACGTGCATATAAAAAATACAACAAAAAGGGAGCCAATGGCTCCCTTCTCTATTCTAGCTTGAAGCTGTATGCTTACGCAGACAGACCTTCTTTCGCTTTCTCAACCAATGCAGCAAAACCTGCTTGGTCGTGAACAGCGATATCAGCCAAAATCTTACGGTCGATCTCAACAGATGCTTTCTTCAAACCGTTAATAAAACGGCTGTAAGAGAGGCCACCTTGACGAGCCGCTGCGTTGATACGAACGATCCATAATTGACGGAACGTACGTTTCTTCACGCGACGGTCACGGTATGCGTATTGACCTGCTTTGGTTACAGCTTGCTTTGCAACGCGGAATACGCGACTGCGAGCACCGTAGTAACCTTTCGCCTGCTTCATGATTTTCTTGTGACGCGCACGCGCCATCACACCACGTTTTACTCGTGCCATGTGTCAGTCTCCTCTCTTATGCGTACGGTAACATGCGATCGACTAAAGCAACATCGCTCTTATGAACCATGCTCTTTGCCCGCAAGTGACGTTTACGCTTCGAGCTCTTCTTGGTCAAAATGTGACGCAAGTGAGACTGTTTGCACTTGTAACCGCCTGAAGCAGTTTTCTTAAAACGCTTAGTAGCGCTTTTTACACTTTTCATTTTTGGCATTGCAAAAACTCCGCATTGAGATTGCCATTAAGTAGCCGGGGTGAAGTTTTCCGGTTGAAAACTTACTTGTAAACCCACGTTACTTGTTACTAATTGGGGCCAGAACCATAATCATCTGACGCCCTTCGGCCCGACGAGGGAACGATTCACAAGTTGATACTTCGTCTAAATCGGTTTTAATCCGCTCTAGAAGTTCAATACCAATCTCCTGATGTGCCATTTCCCGGCCACGGAAACGAATAGTGACTTTCGCTTTGTCACCACCCTCAAGAAAGCGACGCAGGTTGCGCAGTTTTACCTGGTAATCGCCTTCGTCTGTACCAGGTCGGAATTTAACTTCCTTGACCTGAATCTGTTTCTGCTTCTTCTTCTGCTCTTTCTGCTGCTTACTTTTCTCGTAAAGGAACTTACCATAGTCCATTACGCGACACACAGGCGGCTCAGCATTCGGGCTGATCTCAACCAGATCGAGCCCAGCTTCTGTCGCAACTTCAAGTGCTTCGGTTAAGCTTACAACACCCCGCTGCTCTCCTTCGCCGTCGATTAAACGGACTTCTGCAGCAGTGATGTCTTCATTAATACGTGTTTTGTCGACCTTTTGGCCTTTTTTTCCGCCTTTAATTGTGTCTTCCTCCAATCAGTTCTAAGAAATTACGCGGCTAGATACTTCTTCGCGTATGCGAGCCATGAAGTCGGCCACGGCAAACTTGCCGAGGTCTTCACCTCGCCGGGTACGAACCGCGACTTGTCCTTCTTCTACCTCGCGATCTCCTACCACCAATAAATACGGCACGCGCTTGAGCGTGTGCTCGCGAATTTTAAAGCCTATTTTCTCATTTCTCAAGTCAGCTTTTGCTCTAAAACCCTGTTTTTTCAATTCTGAGACTAAATTTTCGACATATTCCGCCTGATTATCGGTAATATTCATCACCACCACCTGCATTGGCGCTAACCAAAGCGGGAAATAACCGGCGTACTCTTCGATTAAAATACCCATGAAGCGTTCCAGCGAACCTAAAATTGCGCGGTGAATCATCACCGGCACATGGCGTTCGTTGTCTTCGCCGACATAAGTTGCGCCCAAACGGTCTGGTAACGCAAAGTCTAGCTGTATTGTACCACACTGCCATGCGCGACCGAGACAATCATGCAAAGTAAATTCGATCTTTGGTCCGTAGAAGGCTCCCTCACCCGGCAAGTACTCAAATTCGATGTCGTGGCTCTTTAATGCGTCAGCTAACGCAGCTTCGGCACGATCCCACATTGCATCGTCACCTAAACGCTTAGCAGGACGCGTTGAAAGTTTGACGACAATGTTGTCGAAACCAAAGGCTTGATAGGTTTCATAAACCATCCGAATACAGCCAGCGACTTCGTCTTGGACTTGCTCTTGGGTACAGAAGATATGGGCGTCGTCTTGGGTAAAACCGCGCACGCGCATCAAGCCATGCAATGCACCACTTGGCTCATTACGATGGCAGCAGCCGAATTCAGCCATCCGCAACGGCAAGTCACGATAGGATTTTAAGCCCTGATTAAAAATCTGCACGTGGCCCGGACAGTTCATTGGCTTCACCGCATATTCACGATTTTCCGACGATGTGGTAAACATCAGCTCTGAGAATTTCTCCCAGTGACCCGATTTCTCCCACAGCACGCGGTCCATCATTAACGGGCCTTTGACTTCCTGATAGTCATAGTCATGCAGCTTTTCGCGCACAAATTTTTCTAACTCTTGGAAGATAGTCCAGCCATTGTGATGCCAAAACACCATGCCCGGCGCTTCTTCTTGCCAATGGAATAGATCTTGGGTTTTACCAATTTTGCGATGGTCACGCTTTTCTGCTTCTTCTAAACGCTGCAAATAAGCTTTTAATTCTTTCTTATCCGCCCATGCGGTGCCGTAAATCCGTTGCAACATTTTATTATCGGAATTGCCGCGCCAATAAGCACCAGCCACTTTCATGATTTTAAAATGTTGACAAAAACGCATATTGGGCACGTGTGGGCCGCGACACATGTCGATATATTCTTCGTGGTGGTACAAACCCGGACGATCATCACGAGCAATATTTTCATCAAGAATTTCAACTTTGTAGCTTTCACCGCGCTGCACGAATACTTCACGAGCCTCGTCCCAGCTTACGCGCTTCTTAATGACGTCATAATTGGTTTTTTGTAATTCCTGCATGCGCTTTTCCAACGCATCAAGGTCATCTTGTGACAATGGCCGGTCGATATCGACATCGTAATAAAACCCGTTATCAATAGTTGGGCCTATCGCCATTTTCGTATTTGGCCACAACTGCTTGATAGCATGCCCGAGCAAATGCGCGCAGGAGTGACGGATGATCTCAACCCCTTCCGGGTTTTTCGGTGTGATTATGGCGAGCGTCGCGTCATTTTCGATGACTTCACAAGCGTCAACGAGTTCACCATTTATGCGACCAGCTACCGTTGCCTTGGCTAAACCAGGGCCAATGTCATTGGCCACATCAAGAACTGAAACGGGGCGGTCGAATTCGCGTTTGCTACCATCAGGGAGAGTAATTACCGGCATGATCTTTCCTTTTTACAGTGGTGACACCTACCAAGTGCCACTTGTATGAATTAAATACGTCGAAAAATGAACCGGGCAACTATACCGAAGCATAGCCTTCGACGCAATCAAGAATCACGCTAACAGTCTGACTTACAGCAGGAACAAGGCACTGATTCCGAGCATGGCGATGACGGTACCAGCAAGCGCTCGAAAACTAATACGACGGCCACGGATAAAGTTGATACCGAGCATAAACAATGGCGCTGTGGACAAGAGTGTTTGTGCAATCCCCGGCGTAACATAAGCAATCGCCGTCTGTTGTAGCCAAATCGCCAAAAAAGTTCCGAGGAAAATCGCTGTTAACAAGGTCGGTAAATTCGTTTGACGAACCGCGCTCACGGTTTGTTTGAGCATCTGCGGCCGCATCATCAACAGCGCCAGTGTTAACACGATAGTGCCCGCCGCGAGACGCAACATGGCAGCTTGTAGCGCGTTAATCGAGAAGTGTTGAAACGCATAAAAAGCCATCACTAAACCCACAGCTTGACAGACTGCGGCAGCAACACCAAATAGTATACCACTGCGCGACAATGGCACCCCGGCAACAGGCTGTCGTTCAGTCAACACCAAAAGGACACCACTAATTACCACGATGGCAGCGACAAGCTCACGCCAACTTAGGGTTTCACTGATAAACAACCATGCAATCAGCGCGGCAAACGGCGGCGCAAGATATTCCAGCAGGATAGTATGTCCAGCGCCAAGTCGACGAAGTGCGGAAAAGTAACAGGTATCGCCAATTGTGATGCCAATGACGCCGCTCAATAACAGTAACCAAATTGGCGTGCTCGCCCAACTCAACTGCTCGAGATTACTAAAGATCAGAAGACCAATGGCAAGCAAAGGGGTTGCAATCAGGCCTTTTACCAAATTCAGCTGCGCTGAACTCAAATGGTGACTACTGCGCGCATACATTAACGTCGCTAACGCCCAGCAAAACGCCGCAAGTAAGGCTGCACCCTGCCCTAAATAAGCACTCATTGATGCCTCAAAGGTAAGAAAATTTGTCGAAATGACGTCACGTTACACACTCCCAAGCAGAATCCACAGCAGTAAGCGGTTGGCGTTGCTATAGTTGAAGACAGAGGTACTTTTTTGCGACTGTTCGAGGACATCGTTATGGACCAAGAAAAATTGCACGATGCAGCAGCACATTGCCCACATTGCGGGCACACCATTCATTTTTACGTCGACTTATCCGCTGACGATCCGCAAAACTATGAAGAAGAGTGCCCGGTTTGCGGCGATATTTTATATGTCGAACTGTTCCGTGATGTCGGCGACGACAAGTTTCATGTCCGCATTAAAGCGGACGATGAACAATATTATTAATCGGCATTTAATCGGCAATGGTTCGCTGCAAAACACGTTTTACCGTTTCGACAATGGTCACCGTTTGCTGATCCGCTTCAATATTTAATTTTTGTCCCGGTGTAGCATCGCCAAGAATGGTCAAATCCAGGGTCTCTGGAATTAAATGCAGCCAAAACCCCTCGTCGGAGACTTCGCCAACGGTTAAACTTGCACCGTCCACCGCCACAAAACCTTTAGGTAAAATATACTCAAGCCACTTCGGCGCCAGCTTTAAATACATACGGCAGTTGTTTTCACTGTCAATACGCTCAGCCAATACAGCGGTGGTTTGAATATGCCCGGAAACAATATGCCCACCCAGCTCACGTCCGAGGGTTAAAGAGCGCTCGAAGTTCACCGTACTGCCTACACGAAGATCACCCAAATTGGTCAAACGAAGGGTTTCATCAATAACATCAAACCGAACCAACGAACGCTCTGGTGCCGCGTGGTGGTCAAAACCTGTAACCGTTAAGCAGCAACCATTGATCGCAATACTAGCGCCGGTTTCAACCGCTAAAAGATGCTCTGGCGCAACCGCGATTTCAAGTTGACGAAATTGCCCTTGGTCTCGAATCGAGTTAACCTGAGCCTTAGTTTGAACAATACCGGTAAACATAGAGACCTCTTATCTTGGACTGCGACCATGCCCGCAAAAATCGCCGCTAGTGTAACGCAAAAGTTGAGTTTGCGCACGGCTCTACTGCTCTGCTTTACTGTTCTCCTCGTAGGCGGCTGTAGTCGCAGCAGCTCGTCGGCACTGAGCGAATATCAAGCGCGAATTGCGCGCTTGACCGACAGTGAAACTGTTCCCGTTCAACGCCCTAATTTCGAACGTTTGCCGCGTGTGCAAGAAAGTCGCAGTGAAATTCCTGAATACACCATTAGCTTGGTTGCAAGCCAACGTTTAAATCGCTGTCGAGCTGGTCAATTGATAGCGGATCGCAATAGTTCCTTAGGACGCGTGCAACCCCCTCATTTACGTTTGCGGCATGAAATTGAGATGCTGATCGCCCTGCCAGAATGTCTGGCTGATGCTGACGTCGCGAGTCAATCTATCGCCGCTGAACTGGCGACAGCAATCACCCACAAACAAGAGACACTGCCGCTTTGGACGCAGCGTTTGCTGACCACGGAACCCATTTTGCGCGACGCTTTGCGCCCCGGCCGCAAGGTTCTCGGACCAGAGGAAATGGCCGGTGCTCAAGAAACCTTAGCGGCACTGGACAACATTCTTTATGTACTCGCTGCTATCGACGAGTACCTCGATGAACCGAGCCAAACTGATGTATTGGATGATTTGAATTTGGCAGAATACTGGCAACCCAGTTGGCAAGCACTTGGCCAAAGTGATTTTCTACCGCGCTACTGGCGCTCGCAACAACATGCTTTGGGTGCAATGCGCGCACTAAATCTACAATTAGCAGGAGCTGAACAGGCGCTACGATGCTCGGCTACTCGAACACCTGTTGAAGCAGAATATCTACACACGGTGATGTTGAATTTCTGGATTGCTGAGTTGCAACCCATGTTCGCGCACTGGAACAGCTTACAGCAGCAGTTAACCGTGCGTTTGCAACAGCTCCAAAGCTTTTATGAATCGTCGGCATGGCTCGATTATTTTGAGCATTTAATCGGCGAGCAGAGTTATGCGGCACAATTGCAACGGGAAGTTCGAATACATGCGGAACATTGGCAGAGCCTGCTCGCGTCTTGTCAGCTCGATCCGGTCTCTGGCCGACGTAATTGAAATGCCGCAGGAATGGTACGGATTCGGATTGGTGTCGTGCCAATCCATTCACCATCAGCTTCGACGGGTAAATTCGGTGTGGTAATTTCCAGTGCCGAAAATTGCCCGCTGTGCACTTGCTTAAGACCTAAATGTCGCCCTTGATAGAGCTTCGGTAGGCTGACTAATTTGCGCCACAGCGGCATCGCCTCAATTAAGCTATAGGCCAAGTAACCATCATTCAACACGGCGTGTGGTGCTATGTGCATGCCGGCACCAAAATAATTGCCATTGGCAGCAGTGAGAAGTAAGGTTTTTCGCTGCCCTAATGCCAGCAATTTCTGCTGCGTACCACGAAAATGTAAGGGTTGTTCGCGGTAATTGATTAGACTCAGCAATGCACACGCGAGGTAACTCAGTCGCGGCCATAGGTACTTTTTATGACCCAAACGCTGCACAATTTCCGCGTCAAAGCCAACACCGGCAACATTAATAAAATACCGCGAACCTACCTGGCCAAGGTCAATGGTCTGGATGGGCGCTGTTAACGCCTGTTCAAGCCAGAACTGGTCGCTGTGTAATTTGGATTTGCTGCCTACTTGCGCTTGGAACCAGCTACGGGCAAAGTCATTTCCTGTGCCGCAGGGTATATAACCCACGGGCAACTGGCTTCCAACGATAGCATTAGCCGCTTGATGCAAAGTGCCATCACCGCCGAGTACGACCACACGCTCGATCGCTGTGGTCGCTTGCAAACGCTCAAACGCGGCGACTGTTTGCGCCACCTGAGGGTACGTTTCAAACCGACAGCAACGCTCGCCTACAGCTTGCAAATGGCGCTCAAGCAAGGTCACAAAACGGTCTTTGCGACGATTCGCTAACGGATTAAGAAAAAGAACCGTCGTCAATGCTGAGACTCCTCCTTGAGTTTAGAGCTCATTTAGCTTTCATCGCGTGGACGTAGGTTTTCAAACACTTCACTCGCTTTGTAAACATTCTCTTCATCAGGTAAAGGACCACGACCTAGACGAATCTCTAAATTCACTTCCACTTCACTGCGACCGTCGCCCAAGGTTAATCCCATGTGATAACGCGTGAATGGACCAGGATATCCCATGCCAAAGCCAACATGACTAGTACTCACTCGCTCACGGTCAACAAACGTTTCACGATTAGTTACACGAAACCAATCATAGCCGCGCTCGAGCGTCAACTCGCTCGCTCGTAACATGGCGTAATCGACAGCCATGCCAATGTTATCACCGCGCGCTTTAAAATTGACTCGATATTGCTCATCGGTAATTTGCCGTTCGGAATAGCCAAAGCCGCCACGTTGCGCTTCACGGTAAGCCGGTTGCCCAGCACAGGCACTTAAAAACAGCACTGTGGTGATCATCAATCCCATGAATCTAAGCATACAACACCTCTTGGTTTCTGTGCATTCGCGTTATTTATTATAGTCGGCGGCGGCGGTTTGGGTTCAGCTCTTTATCAAATCTTTGCCAATTTGGTAAATACTGGTCCATTAAGCGATAGAACCGTGGACTATGGCTTGCTTCATGCAAATGCACTAACTCGTGAACGAGAACATAATCAATTAACTCTGGCGCTTTATCGGCTAACATCAAACTCAGCCAAACCCTGCCAGTGCGCACATTACAGCTTCCCCAGCGAGTATGCATTTTTTTCACACGTACATCGGTTATCGTAACGCCAACCTGCGTCGCTAAACTAATCACGCGTGCCGATGCATAGTCTTGAAGCTGTTGCCGCTTTCCTTCAAGTGCGTCCCAATTCACCAATTTTGGAGCTTGCTCCGATCCCGAAATGCGCTCAACATGATGACGGATCCAAGTGCTTTTTTCGGCGACAAACCGCAATACGTCGCGATCGCTTGCCCATGGTGGTGCCGACACACGGACTTCGCCACTATCACTGCGAATACGGATTCGTATCGTTTTCATTACTTTTCGGGTCAGCTTAAACCGCACCCCGGCGTGTTCATACCACATTGAATACCTTGAAATTTTCTACATTGCTTCAGCAGGCGAGGTTTCTCGACCACCATAGCACAAGTTGTCGAATAGAGTGCAGCCTGCCATACTCAAATCAGAATAAAAATTTCCTCATTAAGGAGTTAAGCTATGCAGTCCAATCCGACTTTGCCGCACACCAATTCTTCCAAAACTTGGCCAACACTATTCGCGGGTCTCCTGCTCACAGTACCACTCTGGTTTAGCCCAACAAGTCAGGCCAAAGAGCAACGCTCATTGCATAGCATTAGTGAGCAACTTGAACAACAAGTGATTGCGTGGCGACGCGACATTCATCAGCACCCCGAGTTAAGTAACCGCGAGTTTCGCACCGCAGCGCTCGTTGCTGAGCATCTTCGTTCGCTCGACATGGAGGTGCAAACCGAAATTGCGCACACCGGCGTGGTTGGTTTTCTCCGCGGCGGTAAGCCCGGCCCAACGATTGCGCTGCGCGCGGATATGGACGCTTTACCGGTGAAAGAACTTACCGACGTCCCCTTTGCTTCGCAAGCAATGGGCGAATATCGTGGCCGCGAAGTGCCCGTCATGCACGCCTGCGGCCATGATTTGCACGTCGCTATGTTACTCGGCGCTGCGACCCACCTTGCCGCTCATCGCGACGAGATCGAAGGCAACGTCATGTTTATCTTTCAACCTGCCGAAGAAGGCGCTCCCGAGGGCGAAGAAGGCGGTGCTGAACTGATGTTAAAGGAAGGACTTTTCGCTGAACACAAGCCCGACGTCGTGCTCGGTATTCATGTTTGGTCTGCCGGCAATACTGGCGTTATTGGCTACCGCAAAGGTCCGCTAATGGCATCCTCTGATCGTTTTGAAATTACCATTAAGGGCGAGCAAACGCATGGTTCGCGGCCGTGGGGAGGAATTGACCCGATTGTCACCGCAGCACAGGTAATCAATAACGTGCAAACCATCGTTAGCCGACAAGTAGACGTCACCAAAGCACCTGCTGTGGTTAGCTTTGGTATTGTCGAAGGTGGTGTGCGTAACAATATCATTCCTGATGAAGTCTATTTAGAAGGCACCATCCGCAATTTTGACATGGGCATTCGCGCTGACATCTTCCAACTTCTAGAACGTACGGCGACCCACACGGCAAAAGCTGCTGGTGCTGAAGCACATATTCATATTCATGAAGGCTACCCGGTGACTTATAACGATCCGGAATTGGTTGCCCACTTGCTGCCATTAACCCAGGTCGTTGCTGGCGAGCAAAATGTCCGTGAAAACGAACTGGTTACTGGAGCCGAAGACTTTTCATTCTATGCTCAAGAAGTTCCGGGGATGTTCGTTTTCTTAGGTATTACACCTCACGACCAAGACCCAGCGACAGCACCTAGTAATCATTCACCTTACTTCTATGCTGACGAAGATGCACTGCGCACTGGCACAGAGCTCTTTATCAACTGGGTGATGCATTTCCCTCACGATTTTCTTTCCCGCTAAACAATAAAGGCCACGTCATCGTGGCCTTTCGTTTATCTATCCTGCCAAGCCGGCATCGGTATTCGCGGTTCTGCTACTGCTTGTTGCGGCGGCCAAACCACCCGCTTTTCACCGTCTTGCCATTGAATGAACACGCCTTGGTGAGCGATTTGATAGCCGCGCTTGTCGACTTTAAACGGACCAAACACGGTTGTGATTTCAGTATTTAAAAGCACATCCCTGATCGCATCGCTATTGAGGCTGCCGGCGCTCGTAATCGCATGTGCAAGCAGCTGGCAACTGCCATAGGCACCCGCAGCATGAAAACTCGGTGCCCGTTGAAAACGCTCTTGATAAGCGGCAACAAACGCATGAGAGCCAGGTAAAGGAACCGACGCCTCCCACGCTGACAACCCGAACATATAATCCGCATCAGCACCTAATGCTTGCTGAAATTCGTCGACTGCACCCGAATTTCCGACCATTTTCACATCGATATCAAGCGCTTTTAATTGCTCAGTAATGGTCACGAAATTGTCGAGTGCCGACGCCGCAAGGGCCAACACTTCTGTTTCAGCAGCTGCGATTTCCTGTAAAAAGTGAGAGAAATCGGACGTACCACTGGGGTAAGCCTGATTAAAAACAACCTCCATCCCCTTTTCGTTGGCTAATCGTGCTGCACCTTGACCTGCTGCATGCGGAAATAGAGCATCTTCATGCAAGACCGCCACGCGCTGATAACCATGCTCTTCGGCTAAGGTAATCAAGCCTGCCAAAAAGACATCTGCTGGTGGCAACACCATAAATAGATGATGACGCCCTTGTTCCCAAATTGACGACGTGGCTGCTAACGGCGTTATGTGAACAAAACGGTGTTTCTCGGTAATCGGGGCAACGGCCTCGGTGAGCGTGGAGCCATATGGCCCCATAATTGCATCGACTCGGTCCTCTGTAATTAGCTGCTCATACAAGGCCTGAGCTTTTGTTTGACTCGACTCGTCATCATAAATCACAAATTCAACTGGGCGTCCTAACAGCCCGCCACTTCGATTGAGATCTTCCGCACAGAGCAGATACCCATTTCGAGCGGCGCTTCCTTGGGTAACATACGCACCTGTTTGCGACATGGTTGCGCCGATGCGCAGTGGTTCCGTTATACCATCATCACATCCGGCCAACGTTGTTAACGATGCGGCAGCAAAGACAACACTGAATCGATGAATTGAAGTTTTCACGAGCCTTCCTTTTATTTTTGTTTTTATTTTTGCTTTTGTAGCTATAACCATAGGTGAAATTGTCCCCCGATGTAAGTCATTTTTACCTTTAGATGACGCGAATTTGACAATTATTGACGATTCTTCATAACGAAAATCCGTCTTCATCGTTCTACACTACTGTTGTCCTGCAGTCGAACCACACCTCGTGTGAAACCGCTGCATTGAAAAGGAGTACCACAATGAAACACCAATCTACGTTCCTTGCGAGTTCCGCGTTAGCGGCCGTGTTAGCAATGACACCTGCCGTAGCGAATGAGCCCGCTTTTGATTTCATTTCGGCGCAATATCAAGAAACGCGTGTAAGTCAGGTTGATCTTGACGGCTACGAGCTTAATCTCTCAACGTCGATCACCGAGGACTATTTCTTTCGCCTCAGTCATTCGAACCAGTCGGCGAATCAATTTGACTTTGATCTAACTAAACTCGGTTTTGGTTACAAGCATTATGTACAGCTTGATACAGTCGCCTATGGCGGTGCTGGGCTGGTGCGCTCCCGCGCTAAATTCAACAGTCTGTCGAACTCCGACTCTGGGTTCAACGTCTTCGTTGGCGCGCGGCATAAAATGAGCCACAACCTCGAGCTCGGTATCGAGGCCGAGTATATCGATGTCGGTGATGACGATGACTTTGTCATCCATTTACAAGGTCGCTATTGGGTCGCACCGAATTTCAGCTTGGTCGGTGGCTATGCTTTTGCCAATGACGACCGCTGGTCGTTCGGTGTCGCTTTCCATTTCTAAAGCAAAGACAGTGTGCAGCTCGCTCAAATAAAATAACCCTGCATGTGCAGGGTTATTTTTTACCTTACATAATCGCTAACTCACTAAGTGCGGTCACGCAAGAAGGTGTATGGTGCTCCAACACTCACAGCAAATACGCGTCGTTCAGCATCAGGACGATAAATACCGTTGCTCGCTGCTGCCCGCACTCGGCGTGCATCTGCTGAGTTTTTCCAACGTACAATTTCGCCTGCAGCTGTCGTCATTGACGGCGTGACTTCCGCAACACCAAGTGGTGTAACGAATCCTGCTTCATATTCGAAAATAATCATGGTTTCATTAGGCAAAACACCTGCATTCTGACCACGATCCAAACTAATTTGGTCACCACGAATACCTACAACTTGCGCGGTCGCCGGCATTTCTGCCAACATCCGTGTGAGTAAGATATCAATACCGCGTGACGCCATATCATTCAGTATCGAGTTGACATGCGCACTATCGAAATAACGAAAGCCGCTGACATAACGATCGTTAGCAGTCACATATTCGAGACGGCGCCGATCACGCACATCTGCAGACTCAACCCGCACCTTACCTAAATTCGGATAAGCCATAAGTTCGCGGGTAAATGGGTTTAATACAGATGCAGTAATTTCGAGTCCATAATCCATCCAACCCGTTATACTTCCTTGGTTTTTAACCGACCGTAAGGTATCAAGCTTAACGACAAAATCAGGTGCCAAGATGCGTTGCTCATTTTGGCGTTGACGCAGTGCCTCTTCGCCTTGTTGTTGACGGAAGGTTTCAAATTCCTCGCTTACCACTTGGTCATCGCGCGTCACAATGCGAAAACGATTAATCCCGGCAAACTGATTCTCGAGCATGTTCAATAAGTTTCGGGTGTCGAACTCACGAACCGCATCAACGCCAAAGCCTTCGCCTTCGACCATGGCTGAATCAAAGTACATACGGACGATAGGACGATACAGCGGACAATTCGGGTGTTCGTTCTGCACGTCAAAGGTACAGAAGTCTAAGCCCTGTGTATTAAAGTAGTTGGGAACACGAATATCCGCGTCACGAAAATCAAATGCACGTCGAGCAATCGATGCGGACGACGGATCCGATGTCGCATCCACACGGCGAGTTTGTTCCGCTGGCTGCGTACTGCAACCGGATAATGTTAAAGCCCCTACCACGAACGCTAGACTAAGCGGTGCGCTGGCTCGACGCCACGTTGCAGGTTTTAGGTTGTGATTACTCATCGGTTCACCTCATTTATCGCTGATTCAGCGCTTCTAAATCTCGTTGTAAACTGTCAATTGCTGCGATTGTTGCTTGTTCTATTTGAATCAAAGTGTTAGCCCGACGGGCTAATTGTAACTGGTCACGCGCACGCAAAATGGCTAAAACAAGATCGTTATCTGCTGTTCTGCGCCCATGTCCGCCGGTTAAACCACCTAAAACATTCGCCAGCGCAAAGGCAACGACTGCCTCGCGGTGCTCTTTCAACAGGTATCCACCAACCAGCAACTGCGCTGATATCTCCACAGCTAACTGACGATTACGCTGCTGAATGATTCGTGTGGAACGTTCATAGGCGGTTAATTTTGGCCCAATCTTCTCTTGCTCAGTCGTCGCCATACTGTCAAAGTCTGCGACAGCTTGGCGGAAGACCTCTGGTTCAGCTCCTTGATAGGCGGTTAAAAAGGCCTGAACGTCGCGATGAAACTCTGCTTGCGTCCGATATTCAGACATCAAGGCTGCTTGTTGTTCAAGAATAGCAGCCGCTATATTTAAAAACTCATCAATCCCCGGCGATATTCTGACGCGCTGATAGCCGACTCGGTCAATGCGAGCACTCAGTTCCGCAATCGCTTGTTCACGATCCATTTGCGCTGCATTATCTGGTAAACGACTGGCACATCCGCTCAGTAACGCGATGAAAAGCAAGCCGTAAAGACATTTCCATTTCTGCATAGTCGTTTGATTAATTCCCAACGCTTTGGTTTCATCGCGATGAATGCTGACACTCGGCTAGTCGACGAATTGACTGTTATTCAACAGCATACTCTGACCGTGTCCCTAACTGGCAACATACCCGATGTCAGCGCGAGAAACTGTCAAAGTTTGTTTAAACTGGAAAGGCCATTACTCAAGCAAACGGAGACACTGACTGCGTTCTATAGTGTCCGCGAATTTACCTTCATGTAATGAAGACCATTCAGAATGCTGGTGTGCACGTTGCATAAACTCGCGAAAACGCTGCGGTTCATGAAATTCAGCTTGTTCGTCCACAAGTCGCAGCGGTGTTACCGCTGCATGCCCCCTGCGCGTCAGCAGCTGGACTAAATGTTGCTGTCGTGCAGCAAGTAAACGAATGATTTCAGGACGGATATAGACATCTGAGTAACCTTGAACTGCATGCTTTAGGCGACGACCATACTGCTGCCATCCCTGCCATAGCCCGCCCGCTGCTGCACCGAGTAAGGTTCCTGCACCAAGACTTAAGCCACCCAACATTAAGTCAAAACCCGCCCCAGCAGCACCACCAGCGGCTATCCCCTTACTGGCTTGAATACCGAACTGTTTTAAAGTTTCGCTAGCAAAAAGCGGCGCTTGCCATGCATCACTTTGTACCGCAAGTGTTTGCAATGACGCGCTATCGGTTGGAAAAGCAAAAATGGTAAGAATAGCCTGCACACAACGTTGTTCGCGCGCGACAACTCGGCGTTGCATCTGTGCTAGGGTCTGCGCTAATGCATCCTTGTCACTATTCTCAACACGGACGCAATAAGCTGCTGTATCGAGTAGCAACTCGGCAATTTCTTGTCGAGTAGCGTGGAGACGCTGCTGCGCGTGAGCAAGCCTTTGCTGGCGAACACTCTCCAGCTGTTGACGTTGTCCCGGCAGTAAGGTTGCTAAATGCTGAAATAATTGCTGATCCCCCTCTTCCGGCAAGCTCACCGTGTCAAACTCAACCCAGCCATGCAAATTTACTTGCGCCAGCGCTTGCTTCCAATCCTCCACGTGATTTTCAGCGTGAGTGGTAAAATTAAGCACAGGCAGTATGGGTTTGCCACATCGCCGCAGAATATCCAATTCATCTTGATACTTGGGCAACACGGGATCGCGGCAGTCAATGAGATAAAACGCAGCATCCGAATTCAAGAGCTGCCGCAGAACTTTCGCTTCCTGCTCAAACTGCTCGGCAGCAGCTTGACTCTCCAAGAACCCATTTATTTGCGCCGGACCATTATGGCGCATCGACGTCGATTGCTCTGCACTGGTCTGAATAAAATGATATAGGCCTAACCCATCTTCAAGTCCCGGCGTGTCAAAAATCTCCATGACGACTTGATCATCAAGTTTAAGCTCAGCTTTGCGAACATCTCGCGTTGTGCTTGGCCGGTCAGACACATCGCCAAAACTCGTATTTTGCAATAAAGTGCGCACAAATGACGTTTTACCGGTATTCGTGTGCCCAACGACAGCAATCCGCAAAGGTGACGTGTGACTCATCTAGGCAGCCTCTCCCAACCAACGAATTGCTTCGTCGCTGAATGAAAAACCAATGATATGATACTCCGCAAGCAACTCTTGCCATTGGGTTTGATATTTTCCGTTGCGCACTGTCCACACAGCGATGTCATTACAGTAATTCTGTAGTTCTGCCAAAAAGCGTAAACTGCCGCGATCGGGCGTTATTTCTGAGTCGACTCGAACAAGAATTTTCCGCGCTGGCTTCTGTTCTAGCTCGGAAATTAATGTTTGCCGCTCTTCGTAGGTGGCAATCACACCACGGTTATTCAATAAAAACACATCGTTCCATTGTGGAACATGCTCATAGTCGAGGCTAAAGACGAGATAATCTAAGCCAATGACCGCTGCCTTATGACGATTCGGCCGACTGATTTCAGCAGGCTCAGGATCAATAATGTGTTGCGTCGGTTTTTCTAAGCGGGTGATTAAACTACTGATACCGGGCAAACTCAAATCAACCTGTGCAGCACGTAAACGCAACCGATAAACAATTAAAAAGACCAACCAAAGGACCACGCGGGGTACTACACCAAATAAAGCCAATACAGCCAAAACCCACCAACCGGTCTGCTGTTGCATGAACAAGGTGCCCTCACTTTCAGCGCTAAACATGGGAGCTTGCATGCCAATCAAATCGGTCGCCCAAGTAAATACACGCAAAACCGACAAGACCGTATCGTCACTTAAAATAGTCGTTGCCCAGACAAACTGATGACTTTCAAAAGCCAGCCGTAACCATAGTAAAACCCATGCCAAAATTAATGTCATGGACCAAAACCAATGGGTCAACATACTAAAGTATGGTGTTAATAAGCGTTGCTGCTGCAAAACCGCGAATCGACTTTGGAGCGTGCTATCGCGTACCGACTTTTGTTCACGAAACTGCTGAATCCAATGCAGTATCGCCAAACCTCGCTGACCAATGCCGCGTGCTTCCGCAGGACGAGCTACGGCACTGACCAACCAAATCGCTAACATCAAAAAATTTAACAACAGTAACGACAGTAAGAGACTTAAAATATTAATTTCGACGCCAGCGAAATACGTCGCACCATGAATCAATGCGACCGCACTGAAATAGGCCAATATCACTAATATCTCAGGTATAACCCGAAACACGCCTGCGGTGCGCTGAATGCGACTCGCAACACCGCGGGACTCTGCAAGCGATTCTGCGCGGACTGCAATTTTTTCCGGCATAGTCAACTTTTGTTCGCGCAATTCTGTAACGATCATGTGATCGTCATCTGCTTGTTGATGCACATCCTGACGTCGAATATGCTCAATTAACCACAGTTTGTGCAGTAATGACTGCCTTAGTGACGATGCTTTAGTCATACTTGCCCTGCTCGCGAAACAGTCGCCAATAGGCCAACATCGCACTTAGACTATGCTGCACATAGTCGATGCGAATATGCCAATTGGTCAAGTTACTGTGAAATCCTCCAAAGGCCTGCTGTGGATTCGTCAAGTACATTAATTTCTCGCCGACAAACTGATTCTGAAATTGAAAATGTAGGCTACGGATAATCATCTGTTGTAAATCTGCCAGTTCTTCACGAGTAGTAAGGTCAGGATGATTATTGAGCAAGTGCCAACTCGCCAACAAGCCTTCGCATCGCGTCGCCGCAGGCGTCGTCCGCGGCGGATTATACCAACCTCCGCGCCAATCCATGTGTGGGCTGTCCGCACCGTGTTGCGTGTCACGCATAGCTTTGATCAACTTTCCTACATGCTCAATAAACAGTGGTTGCGGAGAAACTCGATAAACTTCATTCAAGCCATAAAGCAACCAATGATCGTGCTCCAATTCGACAAGTGCCTTACCCTTATCTCGAACGTTAATCAACCATTGAGACGCTGCAACTGCGGCATCACGCCATTCGTTATTGCCGTCTTGGTGAAACAATCGCATCAAACCAAAGATAGCCTCGCCGGGATAATAGTCAGAAATGAAAGGTTGTACTTTTCCAGTTTTCAGGCCTTGTTTGTGGATGGTAAATTCACCCTGTTCATTTTGGCTATTCACTATCCAACGCGCTAGGCCTTGGGCGGTTTCAAGCGCTTGTTTATCCGCAAATAATTCATGAAATAAACTTAAGGTTAGTAAACCAAGACCATTCCCGCCAAGTTTGACAAAGTTATTTTCGTTGGTTGCCAACACGCCGGGCGCAACTTCATCAATATGCTGGTACACATAATCAAGTGCACGGTAGCTGGCTGCTTTCACCTCAGCAGTCGGCTCTTCGCGATAGAAATCAAGTAACGACCACAGCGAGCCGATGTGACGGAGTAAGTTGTATTCGTCTGTGACGTCGTCCGGTCCAGCTTGATACATATAGCGAAAAGAGCCGTCCTCACGAATTTGTCGAGCCAAATAATCAGCACCCGCCCGCGCTCGCGCAAAACACACGTCCGCCGTGACCTGAAATTGCGTGTTATGCCCGCGATACAATCGCAACACATTGGGCTTGACTTCAGTTTGATGCCCCCATTCTTGGGCGATTGCTGATTTCGTCACATATCGGCTTGCTGTGGTGAAGCCATATAAACGATGCTTTTTTGCTTTCAGATTCTTCACGCCCAAGCGAGAACCGATCGCCAGCCGCGTGCGCTTGTAATGAATGCCGCCATTCTTCTTTAACAGCCGGTACCTGAGCGTTTCTTCTGGCAACCAACCATTATCTAAGCTGTTACAAGCAAAGCCCAGAATTGACTCATCTGTGGTTAATCCTTGATTCAATGCCACTCGCTTCGGCGAATACACTGCAGCTCGCATCACCACATCAATTTTCGCCTGATTAACAGATAAACGCAGTTGTCGGGCTTGTCCCATGGCTTTTTTGCAGGCGACTTTGGCGGCTGCTTGCAGACCCAACCCCATTCCGGCTGCTGTCACATAGTCGCCGCAATCATCCGCCAACGTTAGATAAACGACCCGTGGATGCGCGCAATCCGCTGCTAGTCGGTTATTTGAGCTTGGTGGCTGCCAGTACAGTTGTTGTGCAAGCCAAATCGCTAGATCGTCAATGAGCGATTCGGTTAATCCCTGATGAAAATGCTGTTCTTCGCTGATTTGTTGACTCTGCAATTGCTGACTCACGCAAAGTTCCCTCTGTTGAATTGCCGGCTTAGGCTCTGACCTCAGCGTTAAAAATAGGCCTACAAGGTATCACAAAGCGTCTTTCGCTGGGAATTAGAATACCTTACAACGTAATGAAATATAACGAGCTATTCAGCTCGTTCACCGATTCTTTTTTAGTTTATTGACAATCCAGTCGGTTTTAAGTGATAATTTACGGACTGACCAGTCCGTCCTTTGGTTTATTAACTCAAATATTAACCACAGATTGGTCGCTTTTTATGTCTTTTAATTATGGTTTCAAACAATGACTGATCCAGCTATAGACACCAATGAAAAACCTGCCAAGCGGGTGCACAAACCTGCTGAACAGCGGCAGCAAGAGATTATTGCCGCAGCGGTTCGGGCATTTGCCGATCGCGGCTATCAGGTTACCGACATGCAAACGATTGCGGAATTTGCTGGTGTGGGCAAAGGGACTCTCTATCGCCATTTCCCGAATAAAGAAGAATTATTCAAATCAGCGCTCACCCATCAATTAGATATTTTGCGTGAACGCATGATGCTAGCACGAGACAGCTATAGCAACCCATTGTGCCGGCTATACGCCATGATGCATGCCTATCTCGAGTACTTTGACACGCACCCAGATACGGTCGAGTTATTCATTCAAGAGCGCGCTGAGTTTGGTCGTGAGATCACCCCACTCTATTTTCAGCGCATGCATGAAAATAAATCTGACTGGCTTTTTGTCTTTGAAGACATCAAAAACAGTTATCCTGTACGCGAGTTTTTAAGCGCTGAAGAAATGTCTTCATTGTGCGGTGAGTTACTTCACGGCGCTGTGTATTTGAGTATGGCTAGTGTTCCGAAACGCACTTCACTGGCACGTCTCGAACAAGTTTTTTCGTTTTACTTGCACGGCATTATGCACGTGCAGAACCCCCTCAGCTTTGTCGAGCAGTTTAATGACTGCTTAACACATTCTATTACTCAGCAGACCCAAGAATTGGAGAACAATTAATGAACGCATCGTTTCGCGCTCACTCTCAACCTCGTCGCCACGTATTGGCAACAACTAAATTCGTCTTGAGCATCGGTGCACTTGCAGTTTTAAGCGCCTGCAGCGGTGATGCTGGGAATGGCCAAGGAAATGGACAACAAGGCATGCCGCCTTCGCCAGTGACCATCGCTGAAGTGCA
This sequence comes from Aliidiomarina sp., assembly GCF_022565475.1. Classification (GTDB taxonomy): domain Bacteria; phylum Pseudomonadota; class Gammaproteobacteria; order Enterobacterales; family Alteromonadaceae; genus Aliidiomarina. Next base: position 141,442 of record NZ_JAIUMR010000001.1, read on the forward strand.
AACAGAGTCTGCCGTCCATACGGTCCAGTACCCTGCGCGCGTGCGCGGTGCCCGAGAAGTCGAAGTGCGAGCTCAAGTGAGTGGTATTTTGCAACAACGTAATTTCCAAGAAGGTCACGCTGTGCAGCAAGGTGAGACGTTGTTCCAAATCGACCCTGAGCCTTATCAGCTAGCGGTGAATTCAGCACAAGCTGAACTTGCCGATGCAACCGCAATGCACCAGCAAGCTGAGCGTGAATGGCAACGTGTATCGGGCTTATACGAAAGCAATGCCGCGAGTGAGCGTGAGTTTGACCAAGCTCGCTCAGCGATCGAAGCAGCAAAAGCACGTTTAGCTCGTGCTGAATCCGGCCTTGCTGACGCCCGCCGGAACTTACGTTACACCCGTGTTGAAGCCCCAATCAATGGTCTTGCTGGCGTCGAGTCGGTCACCGAGGGGAATCTAATCAGCGCTGGCGCGTATTTAACCCACATCGTCCAAACCGATACGCTGCACTTGCACTTTGCGATTCCAGAAAACGACGCACAACTGTACCGAGCCCGCTTACAACAAAGCGAGAGCCAAGACAACTATGCTGAGGTTTATAATAGCCAAGGCCAGAGCTACGGCATTCGAGCTCAAATTAACTACACTGCGCCGAGTATCGATGCGCAGACTGGCCGGATTGTCATGCGTGCCGAAGTCGATAATCGCGAAAAGATTCTGCTCCCTGGACAATTTGTTCGCGTCGAGCTGGCATTGCAAACCTTCGATAACATCGTCCTCATTGACCCGACGACAGTCAGCCAAGGCCAAGATGGGCCACAAGTGTACGTCGTCAATGGTACTGAGCAAGCACAAGCACGACCTGTGACTCTAGGCCCAAAAGTGAACGGCAAACAAGTTATTCTGAACGGCTTATCTGCGGGCGATAAATTAATCGTCAATGGTCATGTTGCAGTTCGTGACGGCGCGCCGGTCATGATTACCAACGGTCAATAAGCGAGTAAAGGAAAATTTATGTTACGTTTTTTTATTGATCGTCCTCTGTTTGCATCGGTCATCTCGATTATTATTGTGATTGCTGGGATTGTTTCAATTCGAGCCCTACCCGTCGAACAGTACCCGAACGTTGTGCCGCCACAAGTGGTGATTAGTACAATTTATCCGGGCGCCAGTGCGGACGTACTCGCTAGCTCGGTTGCTGCGCCGCTGGAGCAAGAAATTAACGGGGTCGACGACATGTTATACATGGAGACGACCACTACAGACTCCGGGATGCTGCAAATTACCATTTCCTTTGCCATGGGTTCAGATCCGGATCAGAACACCATCAACGTCAATAACCGTGTGCAAGCAGCCTCGGCACGATTGCCACAAACCGTTCGCGATCTTGGTGTTCGCGTGGAGTCACGCTCAACCAATATTCTCATGGTCGCCACCCTATTTTCTAACGACGGCAGCATGAGTACATTGGATATTAGTAACTACACTTTGCTCAATATCCTCGACGAATTAGTTCGTGTTGAAGGCGTGGGTGACGCATCCTTATTTGGCGCGCAAGACTACTCGATGCGGATTTGGACTGACCCAACCAAGCTTGCGGAGTATGGCTTAATTCCTGCGGACGTCAGCAACGCCATTCGTGACCAAAGCGCCCAATATGCTGCTGGCCGCTTCGGTGCCGACCCTGCTCCTAAGGGGAACGCCTTTACCTTTGCCGCAACGACGAATACACAGCTAAGCACTCCTGACGAGTTTGCCGAGGTTATTATTCGTTCCGACGAAAATGGCAACAGTATTCGCGTTGGCGATGTTGCTCGTATTGAACTAGGCGCGCAAACCTACGGTTTCTCAGCTATTTATAACAACCAAGACGCCGTGCCGTTTGGGGTCTTCCTACAGCCAGGCGCAAACGCGTTACAAACGGCTGAAAACGTTCATGCCAAACTGCAAGAACTAGCTGAACAGTTCCCCGCAGGCCTGTCATACTACGTGCCCTACGACACCACAGAGTTTATTCAGATCTCCGTGAATGAAGTAATCGTAACCTTATTAATTGCGGTCGTGTTGGTCGTACTTGTCACCTTCTTATTCTTGCAACATATTCGTGCCACATTAATTCCCGTAGCAGCAATTCCAGTGTCGTTGATTGGTACCTTTGCGGGTATGCAGGCATTTGGCTTCTCAATTAACATGCTGACCCTTTTTGGCTTAGTTCTTGCCATCGGTATTGTGGTCGACAATGCAATTATCGTCATGGAAAACGTCGAGCGCCTCATCTCCGAAAAAGGCATGAAAGCGAAAGAGGCCTCGATTGAAACCATGAAACAGGTTTCCGGCGCGGTTGTTTCATCGACCTTGGTTCTGGTTGCAGTTTTTGCCCCTGTCGCATTTTTAGGCGGGTTAAGCGGCGAGCTCTACCAGCAATTCGCTGTGACCATTGCCGTTTCCGTTGTTGTTTCCGGTGTGGTTGCCTTAACCCTAACACCGGCAATGTGTGCCCTCCTACTCGATAAACAAAGTCACCATGTATCGAAGCCATTCGCACTCTTCAATGCCGGTTTCGACAAAGTGACGAATGGTTTTGTGAATACCGTCGCGTTCTTTATCCGTCGTTCTGTATTTGGCGTTATTTTATTCCTCGCCTTTGTCGTTGGTACAGGTGTCCTCATGAGTCGCATGCCGACTAGCCTAGTTCCAGGCGAAGACCAAGGTGTGGCTTTAGCGGTAGCCCAGTTGCCCGCTACGGCATCACTTGAACGTGCTGAGGAGTTCCGCAATGAGTTATCACGGCAAATTCGAGAACTCGACACCGTACAAGATTTCACCACCTTTGCCGGTTTCGACATTATTGCCAGTGCGCTGCGCACCAACGCGCTCGCTGGATTTATTAACTTAACCGACTGGAGTGAACGAACCGCTCCCGGTACTAGCGCCCAAGAAATCGCCCAGCAAGTTATGGGCATGGGTTTTGGCATGCAAGAAGCGAACGTCTTCGTGTTTGTACCGCCGCCAATTCAAGGTTTGTCATTGACTGGTGGTGTCGAAGGCTATCTGCAATTACGTGGTGACTCAGACCCAATTCGTCTCAATAATATCGCTCAGCGCGCAGTCGCTGCGGCCAATGAGCGCCCCGAACTGATGGGTGTACGGAGTACTTTAGAGACCAATATTCCCCGTTACATGATTCACGTTGACCGCGAAAAAGCGCAAGCCATGGGTGTGCCTTTGAACAGCTTGTTCAGTACCATGCAAGCGACGTTTGGCTCTACCTATGTGAATGACTTCACCTTCCAAGGCCGCTTATGGCAGGTTAATTTGCAAGCGGAAGGCGAATATCGTCTGTCGCCAGAAAACTTGCGTGATGTGTTTGTGCGGGCAAATTCGGGCGCCATGATACCAGTCAGCAGTTTAGTCACCGCTGAACGGGTTGCTGGTGCCGATATTCTTAACCGCTTCAACCTTTATGCGTCAGCGAAAATCATGGCCGATCCGGCACCCGGTTACACTACCGGCCAAGCGAAAGACGCCCTTGATGCGGTGATTAATGAGCTACGCTCGGAAGAGAATATTCAAATGGGCTGGGTCGGCGAGGCTTATCAGCTGGAGGCTGCTTCGGGTGCTGCATCAGCGGCATTCGGCCTGGGCTTACTGATGGTTATTCTGATCCTAATTGCACAATATGAGCGTCTCACTTTGCCATTTGCAGTCGCCACCGCAGTACCATTCGCAGTTTTTGGCGCGGCGCTATCATCGATGCTACGCGGGTTCCCAAATGACGTTTACTTCCAAGTCGGCTTGTTGGTATTGATTGGTCTGGCCGCTAAAAACGCAATTTTGATTGTTGAGTTCGCGGCACAAAACCGTAAAGAAGGGATGAGCTCAGCCGACGCGGCAATCACTGCTGCACGGCAACGCTTCCGCGCAATTATTATGACTGCGGCAACCTTCATTGTCGGCAGCTTCCCGCTGGTGATTGCCTCTGGCGCTGGTGCGGTTAGTCGCCAAGAAATCGGCACGGTTGTGGTCGGTGGTATGTTAGCGGCGAGTAGCTTAGCGCTGATTTTCGTGCCGCTCGCGTACAAACTCTTAGACGATCTGAGTACGTGGCGTAAAACACGCAAGCAGCCGCAAGACCACAACACCACTGCCCACAGCAGCTAACGAAAGGACCGTAACATGAACAAGCATTTTTCAAAATTAGCGCTCGTGTCCTTCGGTGTCGCCACCACTCTATTTTTGAGTGGTTGCACCATGGGTCCAGACTATGAAGTACGGGAGACCGAACTACCACAAGAATGGTTCGCCGACATGCCCTCGACCGCAGAGCTCAGCAGTGACTGGCAAAAATGGTGGCAACAGTACCAAGATCCAAACTTGGATGCACTTGTCGAGCGCGCGCTCAGCGACAGCCTCGGTTTACAAGCACAGCTTGCTCGAATAGAGCAAGCTCGCGCCGAACTCGGCTTTGCCCAAGCCAATCGCTGGCCACTGCTCAGCGCGCAAGCATCCGCTGCGCGCGAGCAGCAGCCAGAAACACTGATGCCTACCGCTCTCGGCGGCGGCAGCCCGCGTAATCAGTTTAGTGTAGCTGGGGTGTTGTCCTATGAGGTCGATTTGTGGGGGCGTTTGTCACGCCAACGCGAAGCAGCCAGTGCGCTATTAGCGCAATCAGCCTATGGCGCAGAAGCGGTCACACTGAACTTAATTAGTGATGTGATCACCGGCTACTTCAATCTGCTCGCGATTGAACAGCAATACGCAGCGCTAACAGCTAACATCGACTCTCTTGAGCAAACGTTGGCACTTGAGCAATTGCGCTATGACAGTGGTTCGAGCAACGTTTTGAACTTACGTCGAGCCGAAGCAGCCGTGGCTGCCGCAAAAGCGAGCTTGCCTGATTTGCGCGAAGCCCAGCAGGTCACCCGCAGTGCCTTAGCAATTTTAGTCGGTGCCAGTCCCGATGAACTTGCCCGTGGTATTGCTTTCGAGCAAAGTAAACTGACCGATTTGCGCGCGCCGCAACAATTGCCGGCTTACACGCCGTCAGAGTTATTGCAACGTCGACCCGATGTGCGCGCCGCCGAAGCAAGCTTAATTGCAGCCAATGCTCAAATTGGGGGCGCGCAAGCGGCTCGGTTCCCAAGCCTAAATCTGAGTGCATTGGGCGGCAGCGCTGCCACCGATACGAGTGACTTATTCAGCTCGGCCAGCCAAACTTGGAGTGTTGGTGCTGACCTCGCTGCGCCACTCTTTGATTTTGGTCGCTTAGCGCGACGCGTCGAGTCTGCCACAGCCATGCGTGAACAAGCGGACATTGCCTATCAGCAAGCCATTCTGGCGGCCGTACGCGATGCCAGTGACGCCATTGCCTTGTTAAACATTGCCGAAGAGCGCAGTAGCGCTGTGCAAGCACAATATGACGCAATTGCCGATACGTATCGCCTCGCTGAAATGCAATATGATCGCGGTGCGATTGGTTTTTATGAGCTATTGGCAAGCCAACGCGAGCTGATCAATGCTGAACTTGCTTTGACGAATGCTAAGCGTGATCATTTCACCGCCTACACGAATGTGTTCAAAGCATTCGGCGGTGGCTGGCAAATCAACGAATGACCCAATGGGGCGTTCTAATGAGCGCCCTATTCCTCAATGCCATACCAAACTCGAACCTTGTCAATGCCATCGACATCTGCAAATTGCGTGCGATAAAACTGCGCCAAGGTTCGTAACTGGCGATCATCCCGTTGCAGTTTGTCCTGTGTTTCATTTGCACTCATCGGCACATCGAGTTTGACATCAATCACAACACCATTCGGAAAATAATGCAGGTTAAGCTGTGCACCACTGACTAAATCTTTTAGGTTCGCGGGTAAACGCGCATGAAACTGGCCAAATAATCGCTCAATCTCATGACGCTTAGGAAGGCTCAACTCCGCTCGTGGACTGGCATGATCGTTGCGCGTATCAATGTGGTAGATCACATAGGTCACTTCAGTAAACGTCGTCAACAAGCGTTCAACGACTCGCTCACCAATAAAGTGCCCTTCCGTGACCGTTAACTCAGGACCAACTTGGATATGGAGCTCCAACAAGATATTGCCGCCACTCAAGCGGCTCTTGGCACTATGAACATCGAGGACACCGTCAACTTCCCGCGCGGCGGCTTTTATTTTCTCAAGTTGTTCAGTGGGGACCGCAGTGTCGACCAGCTCTTTCGCATTCGTCAGGAGCATATCGAGAGCAATTTTGCCGATTAATAACGCAACTAAGACCGCGGCTAAAGCATCGAGCCACCAAACTCCAGCGATAGCACCCGCAATCGCGATGAGTACCACAATAGACGACAGGCTGTCGGTGCGATGATGCCATGCATTTGCGATCAAGAGCTGCGAATTCGCTTTTTTGCCCGCGCGTAGGGTAAGCCAATACAGTCCTTCGTTGGCAATGATCGACACCGCTGCGACGATTAACGTCCACCGACTCGGCGCGTTAAGCGGCTCCCCTGCCAGCAGCACTTGCATGCTATCCCACGCCATCAGTACCGCAACCACAGCGAGTACGACCGCGAGTGCAATTGTCGCTAAGGTTTCAATGCGTTTATGTCCCCACGGATGCGACGCATCCGGTGCACGATGCGCGACACCGAACACCCAGTAAACTAACACATCGGTAACGAGGTCGGAGAATGAGTGCAATCCATCCGCAACTAATGCAGCCGAGCCGCCAAACCATCCCACGAACATTTTCATAGCACTGAGGACGGCGTTGACCATCGCCCCAATCAGGGTGACCCGTTTACCTTCTTTTACACCTTCCATCGCCTGAAAACCCTTGTAAGATTGAATAAAAGCACGTTCAGTGACATACTATCGCGCGAACTTTTCCAGCACATTGCAGCACATTTGCAACGGTGATCTAACCAATAGGAATGACAATGTCGACTGATAAATCAACGATTATTTATACCGAAACCGACGAAGCGCCACGTTTGGCCACCTATTCTTTACTGCCAATTATTCAGGCCTTTACTAAAGCCGCCGGTATTTCGGTTGAAACCCGTGATATTTCTCTTGCTGGTCGTATTATTGCTAACTTCCCAGAATACCTAAAGGAAGAACAACGGATTAGCGACGCATTAGCTGAGCTTGGCGAAATGGCGAAAACGCCAGAAGCGAATATTATTAAGCTGCCAAATATCAGTGCTTCTATTCCTCAGCTTGTGGCAGCAATCAAAGAATTGCAAGCCCAAGGTTACGCGCTGCCAGATTATCCATACGAACCAAAGAACGACGAAGAGAAAGACGTGAAAGCGCGTTACGACAAGATCAAAGGCAGTGCCGTAAACCCGGTTCTGCGTGAAGGTAACTCTGACCGTCGTGCGCCAACATCAGTGAAGAACTATGCGAAAAAGCACCCACACCGCATGGGTAAGTGGTCTGCTGATTCAAAAACCCGTGTTGCTCACATGCAGGACGGTGACTTCTATGGCTCTGAGCAATCAACCACGTTTGCAGCAGCCGACACCTTAAAAATCGTTTTAAATACACCGGCAGACCAAACCGTTCTGAAAGACGGCATTAAAGTTTTAGCGGGTGAAGTTGTTGACGCGGCGACTATGAGCGCAGCTAAATTACAAGCGTTCTTCGCTGCCGAAACAGCAAAGGCAAAAGAAGAAGGCGTATTATTGTCGCTGCATTTGAAAGCGACCATGATGAAGGTCTCTGACCCAATTCTATTTGGCCATGCCGTCAAAGTGTTCTTCAAAGATGTCTTTGCCAAGCATGCAGACCTGTTCCGTGAACTTGGTGTCGATGCAACCAATGGTTTTGGTGATGTGTTGGCTAAAATCGCCGAACTACCAGCCGACCAACGCGCTGCTGTTGAAGCGGATATTGAAGCGACATACAAAAAACAAGCTGAGCTCGCTATGGTGAACTCAGACAAAGGAATTACAAACCTGCATGTTCCTAGCGACATCATCATTGATGCTTCCATGCCAGCAATGATTCGTGACGGCGGCAAGATGTGGGATCCAGCTGGTGGTCAACAAGATACCCTGGCGATGATTCCAGATCGTTGCTACGCAGGCGTGTACCAAGAAACCATCAACTTCTGTAAAGAGCACGGCGCCTTTGATCCGTCGACCATGGGCACTATTCCAAACGTTGGTCTGATGGCACAGAAAGCTGAAGAATATGGTTCGCACGACAAGACTTTCGAGATTCCTGCGAATGGTACCGTTAAGGTTCTGAACAGCAACAATGAAGTTATCTTCGAACACGCTGTCGAGAAAGGTGATATTTGGCGCATGTGCCAAGTGAAAGACGCACCCATTCGCGACTGGGTCAAACTGGCAGTCAACCGCGCCACGTTGAGCGGCATGCCAGCGGTGTTCTGGTTAGACAAGAACCGTGCTCACGACGCCGAACTCATTAAGAAAGTTGAAACGTACTTAAAAGAGCATGACACCAGCGGTATCGAGCTGCACATCATGGCGCCCGTTGATGCGACACGTTTCTCGTTAGCGCGTATGAAAAATGGCGAAGACACCATTTCTGTTACCGGTAACGTTTTGCGTGACTACCTCACCGACTTGTTCCCAATTTTAGAGCTTGGTACCTCAGCGAAAATGCTGTCTATCGTGCCACTCATGAATGGTGGTGGTTTATTCGAAACCGGCGCAGGTGGTTCAGCACCGAAACACGTACAGCAGTTTGTTGAAGAAAACCACTTACGCTGGGATTCCCTCGGTGAGTTCTTAGCGTTAGCTGCATCTCTTGAGCACCTGAGCCAAGTCACTGGCAACGTGCGTGCACAGGTTTTAGCCAATACCCTCGACAGTGCAACAGCGAAGTTCCTTGAGACGAATAAGTCACCGTCGCGTAAAGCCGGTGAAATTGACAACCGCGGCAGCCACTTCTATCTCGGTATGTACTGGGCAGAAGCGCTTGCAGCGCAAACCGATGATGCTGAATTGCAGCAGCGTTTTGCCAAACTTGCAGAAGCCTTAACTGCCAATGAAGAAGCGATTGTTAAAGAGCTGAACGACGTTCAAGGCGTGGCGGTAGAAATCGGTGGTTATTACCAGCCAAATCCAGAGCTAGTCAGCAAAGCGATGCGTCCGTGTCAGTTACTTAACGACACACTCGCCAGCTTATAAGTGTCGGTTTAGCGGTCAATAGATCGTTACAAACAACCTCAAAGCCCAATGTTGCAACATTGGGCTTTTTTAATGGCTACTGTCCTCGCCTAAAGTCGAATAGTATTCCCGGAGAATCCGACTAAAGTATGCCTATAACAACGAAAATAGGCGACAACGAGGACGATTATGAGTTACCAACTGCAGCATCAAGAGTCGATTGGGAATCCTGAGCAGTACTGGCGTCGGCAAGCCAGTAAGCTCGCTTGGTATCAACAGCCAAGTCAGATTCTCACTTACACCGATAGTGACGACCTAGCAAGCTATCAATGGTTTGCTGATGGCGAGCTGAATTTGAGCTACCTGACCCTTGATTACCATATTGAGCACGGTCGCGGTGATCAAGTCGCCATTTATTACGACTCACCGGTAACTGGAACACAAACTGCTTATACCTATACGCAGCTGCGTGATGAAGTCGCTCGTTTTGCCGGTGTATTGCAGAAACACGGCGTCAGCAAAGGTGATCGCGTGGTCATTTATATGCCGATGATTCCCCAAGCCGCAATTGCTATGCTGGCAGTGGCGCGTTTAGGCGCAATTCATTCGGTGGTGTTTGGTGGCTTTGCCGCTCATGAACTGGCAGTGCGCATTGACGACGCGCAGCCGAAAGTCGTGGTCTCTGCGTCGCACGGTATTGAGCCTCATCGCTTGGTGCCGTATAAACCCCTGCTCGACAAAGCCATTGAAAAAGCCGAATTCAAACCACAAGCGAGTATTATTTATCAGCGGCAACACGTGCCGGCTGACAAGCAAGTAACACTTGAACTGCAAGCAGGCTTTGATTTTGATTGGCAAACCGAAATGCGCTCAGCGCAGCCGGTCGCACCGGTCGCGGTTAAGAGCACCGATCCGCTGTACATTTTATATACATCTGGCACCACAGGTAAGCCAAAGGGCGTCGTCCGCGATAGCGGTGGTTATGCAACCGCCCTACACTTCAGTATGCAAGCTGTCTATAACTTAAAGCCTGGTGATACCATGTTTACCGCATCCGACGTCGGTTGGGTTGTGGGTCATAGTTATATCGTCTACGGCCCACTGCTGCTCGGATGTAGTACCGTTCTATACGAAGGAAAACCGGTATTTACGCCGGACGCTGGCGCGTTTTGGCGCATTGCCGAACAATACCAAGCCAAGGTGATTTTTGCCGCACCCACCGCATTCCGAGCAATCCGCAAAGAAGATCCGAATGGTGAGTTTCTCAAGCACTATGACTTGAGCAGTGTCGAGACTATATTCATGGCGGGCGAACGTCTTGATCCTGCTACCTATGAATGGGCGCAGGCTGTCAGTGGCAAGCCGGTCGTCGATCACTGGTGGCAAACTGAAAGCGGCTGGCCGATCTGTGCTAACCCGACTGGAATTGAAGCACTAACGACAAAAGTCGGCTCGTCCTCTGTGCCGGTGCCGGGCTATCAAGTGCAGGTACTTGATGACCTAGGCGAGCCCGTATTGGCAAACCAACAAGGTAATATTGTCATTCAGCTGCCCTTACCTCCCGGCTGCCTGGCCGGCATCTGGCAAAGCTCAGAGCGCTTTCGTAGCAGTTATTTACAGCAATTCCCTGGCTATTACAGTAGTGGCGATGGCGGTTATATTGACGAAGATGGCTACGTGTTCATTATGGGGCGCACGGATGACGTGATCAATGTCGCTGGCCATCGCTTGTCGACGGGCGAAATGGAAGAGGTCGTTGCCAGCCACCCTGCCGTTGCTGAATGTTGCGTCATTGGCGCGCAAGATAGCTTGAAAGGTCAGCAGCCACTTGGGCTGGTCATCATGAAAAATGGCGTGGAACTCAGTGCAGAGCAACTTGAAAAGGAGCTGGTCGCTGTCGTGCGCGAAGAAATCGGTGCGTTGGCATGTTTTAAAACGGTCGTGGTTGTTAAACGTTTACCCAAAACCCGTTCTGGAAAGATACTACGTAAAATAGTTCGGCAAATTGCAGACGACCAACCCTACCAAACGCCGTCGACGATCGATGATCCAGACAGCCTCAACGAAATCGCGGAAGCACTAGCGAAGCGCTCGAAGTAATCCTTGGGCAGTTGGGTTTAATATCTAGCTGCTTTGCTGTCCTGCATAACGCTCGCAGCAAATCGACTGATTAAATTTAGCCATTAAAAAAAGGCAACTTTATAAAAAGTTGCCTTTTCCGAATCACTGTAGCAGAGCTACGTAGTTAAAATGTTTATCAGCGCTGCTTCTCAGCTGGCTGCATAAGCACTTATAAAGCTACGATGTTCTCAGCTTGAGGACCTTTTTGGCCCTGGGTAACAGTGAAAGAAACTTTTTGGCCTTCAGCTAAGGTTTTGAAACCGTTGCCTTGAATAGCACTGAAGTGAGCGAATACATCTGGACCGCCTTCGCGCTCGATGAAACCAAAGCCTTTAGACTCGTTGAACCACTTAACAGTACCAGTAATTGTATTAGACATAATCTTATCCTGAAATTTTAAAAAATAAATGTGCGCTTTACTTTTCGGCACCGAAGGGTGCTGATAAAGACCAAACGCGGGGCATGCTGGAAAAATAAACTGAAACTTAAAAACTACAGGACGATGTTGAGCTTATGGCTTAATACAACGTGTGGAGCATTAAATTGTACTTTTCGTGCATTGACCAACACTATACAGCAACTGCACAGAAAAGATACCGAAACTTTTGTAATCCATGAAAAAACTTTGCTTTTTTGGCAACGAATGAACATGATAATGCCACTTCATTGATATAACGAGGAGAACACCATGCGAAAATACGCTGGACTAGCCTTGTGCTTGGTCGCTGCGAGCTTATTCGTGGCACCGGCGATTCAAGCACAAACGGAGCAGAAACTGTTATCTGCTGAGCTGATTTGGGAGATTGAACGGATTGGGAGTCCGGTCATTAGTCCGAATGGCCAGCAAATTGTCGTACCTATTACACGCTATGATCTCGACACCGACCGCGGTCAGTCGCAATTATGGTTGTATCACCCTGAGCACGGCGAGCAACGCGCGTTAACTGCTGCTGGATTGCGCGCCAGTAATGCTACATTTTCCCCCAATGGAGAAACGCTTGCGTTCATTTCACAGCGGGATAAAGACGACGCCGGTCAAGTCTACCTCTTACCCATGGACGGTCCCGGTGAAGCGACTCGGCTTACCTCTGTTCCGACCGGAGTGAGCAATATTCAGTGGGCTGGCGACTACATTTATTTCATGAGCAGCGTCTGGCCGGAGAAGACTTGGGAGCAAATGTCAGAACAATTGACCGCACAAAAGAATCGTAAAGTATCCGCGCACAAGTGGACCGATCTGCCGTACGCGTCATTTGACCGTTGGTTAGACGAGGAGCGAGCGACTCACGTCTTCCGGATTCCAGCTAAAGGCGGCGAAGTCGAGGCGGTTACGGCAAAATTGCTCGCCAATCCGATGAAAGGTATCGGTGCTTTTCACGTTCATCCGGATGGTAATTGGATTGCATTTACCAGTGATACAGCGGACGGTGTCGTACCTAAAATTGACTTGTTCCTCGCTGAAGTTGGTAGTGACCAAGCGCGCAACCTTACCGTCGACAATGCCGCGCCTGATGCCAACCCCATGTTTAGCCCTGACGGAAACACATTGGCATTTACCCGTCAACGTATCGTTGGATTTTATGCTGACCAAACTAACTTGATATTACATGACCTCGAAACAGGTCATGAGCGGGAAATTACCGCAGATTTTGACCGCTCAGTGAGCGGTCTCGTCTGGACTCCTGATAGCCAGGGCTTTTTCGGTTCAATTGATGACGCAGGTACAGTTCGGGTTTACCATATCGATGCCAATTCCGGCGCGACGCGCGCAATTACCGGCGCCACCAACTTTGGTGGGCTTAGTATTGCCAATAACGGTACCTTGGTGGGCACGAATGAGAGTTTCTTATACCCTGCGCAGCTGGTTCGCATCGATGCAGAGAGCGGCGATGTTACGCGCTTAGATACGCGCAATGACGAATTGCTCGCTGATGTCGATTTAGGCCACTATGAGTCAGTCACCTACGAGGGCTATAACGGGCAAGAAATCCAGATGTGGGTGCACTACCCTCCTGGATTTGACGACAGTAAACAATATCCATTGTTCTTACTTATTCACGGTGGTCCCCACAGCGCTATCACCGACGGTTTTCATTATCGTTGGAATGCGCAAACGTTCGCCTCTTGGGGATATGTCACGGCGTGGCATAATTTCCACGGCTCAAGCGGCTTTGGTCAAGAGTTTACCGACTATATCAACCCAGACTGGTTAACTGCACCTTACGCTGACACAATTGCGGCAGCGGAATGGTTCATGGAGAAGGACTGGATTGATAATGACCGCATGGTCGCTGGTGGTGCGAGTTACGGTGGTTATTTAAGTTCTATTTTGCTCAGCCATGATCATCCGTTTAATGCCTTGTTGATCCATGCGCCGGTTTACAACATGTACTCTCAAATGTCGGCCGACTTTGCTGTTCACGCAGATCGCTTCGGTGGCTATTGGGAGAACCCAGAAATCTACAAAAAGATTTCTCCACACTATTACGCGGAAAACTTTAATACCCCAGCACTGGTCAGCCATGGTCAACTCGATTACCGTGTCCCTGTCGGTCAGGGATTCGAGATTTTCCGCACCCTACGCAGCCGTGGTATCGAGTCTCGGATGATCTATTTCCCCGACGAAAACCACTGGATCTTAAAGCCAAATAACTCGATTTACTGGTACAACGAAGTGAAGGATTGGATGGGCAAATTTGCTCAACCCGGTGCTCGCTAAGCCATATTTGGCCGCTGATAGCCAAGAATTAAATCGAACCAAGCGCCGCGGCTAAACTCGCGGCGCTTTTTCTTTATCCAATCTATACGCTCAGATGACTACACTCTGGCGCCAAAGCAAGCTAGTATATTTATCAGAATCTTACTGAAATCAAGGAGCTCGCTTTGCTGGATGTGCCAATTGTGAGTGTGACGATGAATCCGGCAGTCGATCTTTTCGCGGTCACGGAAACGATCCACGCTGACAGTAAAAGTCGCTGTGACAAAGCGCTCGAAGAGCCCGGTGGTGGTGGCATTAACGTTGCTCGGAATATACAACGTTTAGGAACCAACACCTTAGTTGTGTTTCCTGCTGGAGGCCTCAATGGTGAGCGTCTTAAACAGCTACTCCAGCAAGACGGCTGCCGATTTCAAGCCGTTCCCGTAGCCAGTGAAACTCGGCAAAATTTTGCCATTACCGAACGCAGTACGGGGGCGATGCATCATTTCGTCTTTCCTGGCCCCGATTTATCCGCTGCAGAGTTATCTGCCTGCCAACAAGCCATTCTTGAGCAAAAGCCGACGCCAGAATACTTAGTGTTAAGCGGCAGTATTCCGGCATCAGTTCCGGATGATTTTTATGGCGATTTAACACAAGCGGCCAACGCACAAGGCACGAAAGTGGTGCTTGATAGCTCAGGCCGCGCGCTCCGTGGCGCTTTATACCGTGGCGCTTATTTAGCTAAATTAAACCGTTATGAATTTGCCGAACTTGGCTACCCTACCGATGCGCCAATTGAAGCGTTAAGACAGCAAATGCAAGACGAAGTGACTAAGGGCGCAGTCGATGTGTTAATCGTGACTCTCGCTCGCGGTGGTGCGCTGCTCTGCAGTAAGCAAGGCGAGCATTATTATTTTATGCCGCCACCGAGCCCGATCGTTAGCCATGTTGGCGCCGGTGACAGTTTTGTGTCCGCACTGGTTTTTCATTTACAGCGCGGCACTTCATTACGTGAAGCCTTCCGTTATGGCGTTGCGGCCGCAAGTACAAAGGTACAAACTGAAGGCAACCAACTTACTGATTTTGCCAAACTTGCTGAGGTTTATGCGCAAACCGATACGCCACAGGTGGAGTCATAATCATGACGATGGCGTCTTTCACTTACCATTATGAAGACCAGGTCTTGTGCTTGCGTGGTAAATGGACGGTCGAGGCGTATCCACAATTATTGAAGGCCATGTTGCAGTTCTTTCACGCCAAAAACGCCGACAGTGCCAAACAGCAACCACTGCAGAAGCTGGACACCAGTGAACTCGACGTTATCGACAGCAGTGGTGCCAGCCTGCTGCATTATTTTTTCGACCACGACCAACTCAGCACTGCAATTCAAGCGAACGCCAATTTATCCCCACAACAACAGGCGCTGATGCTCACTGTTAGTGCGTCACTAACCAAAGACGCACCGCCGCAGCCCAAGCCGTATCGCCTCGGTGATGGCATTGCGAAATTAGGCGAGCAAGTTCTGCGCCAAGTCGAACACAGCAATAGTTTATTCGGCTTTATTGGATTAACTCTGATTACTTTCCTCAGTGTATTGCTGCGGCCATGGCGTTGGCGTGTTACATCCTTGGTGTATCACATGCAGCACTCCGGCGTTCACGCTGTACCGATAATTGCCTTACTGACCTTCTTGGTGGGTGCAGTGGTGGCTTTTCTTGGCGCAACGGTTTTACAAGATTTTGGTGCCACTATTTATACCGTTGACCTTGTGGCGTATGGCTTCATGCGCGAGCTCGGTGTTTTGTTGACGGCAATCCTTCTTGCTGGGCGCACAGCTAGTGCTTACACCGCGCAAATTGGCTCCATGAAAGTAAATCAGGAAATTGATGCGATGCGTGTTCAGGGTTTAAATCCGATTGAATTGCTCGTTATCCCGCGTCTCATTGCGTTGTTGATCATGTTACCGATATTGACCTTTGTTGCCATAATTTTCGGTATTCTTGGAGGTGCCAGCGTCGCCCTCTTCTCTCTCGACATTAGTAGCACACAGTTTCTTTATATTATTCAAGAGATTCCCGCCAAACACTTTTGGGTCGGTATGAGTAAAGCACCGATCTTTGCTGCTGTCATTGCTATTATCGGTTGTCTAGAGGGTTTTAAAGTCGGGAAAAGTGCCACGTCTGTTGGTATTCATACGACCTCGAGTGTGGTGCAAACGATCTTCATCGTGATTTTATTTGACGCCCTCGCTGCTCTCTTCTTTATGGAAATGGGGTGGTAGATCATGACACAGCCGATCATTCGTATTCAGGGTTTACGCAATCAATTTGGCATCCACGTCGTGCATGACAACCTTGATCTGGAGGTTTACCGGGGCGAAATTCTTGGTGTCGTCGGTGGTTCCGGTTCTGGCAAGTCCGTTCTACTGCGCAGTATCATTGGTTTACAAACCCCAGCAGCTGGGACTGTCGAACTACTCGGTAATAATGTCCGTGACATCAAAAAGTCGCAATTGGAAAAGCAAACTGGGGTATTGTTTCAGTCGGGCGCCTTGTACTCTTCCATGACAGTCGCTGAAAATATTAGCGTGCCCTTGATCGAGCATGCAAAGTTTAGCCGTCGCGACGCCGCTTTGTTAGCGCGCATGAAAATTGCCTTAACAGGATTACCAGCGCACGCAGCTGACCTATATCCAGCTGAACTTTCAGGCGGTATGATTAAACGTGCCGCGTTAGCACGAGCATTAGCGCTCGACCCGGCAGTACTTTTCCTCGATGAGCCCACAGCTGGGTTAGATCCCATAGGCGCTGCAGCCTTTGATAAATTATTGGTTACTTTGCGTGACGCACTTGACCTCACGGTTTTTCTCGTCACCCACGACCTCGACACTCTTTATAGCAGTTGTGACCGTGTTGCCGTGCTCGCTGAGAAACGTGTGATTATCGCCGAACCCTTGGCGAATGTGGTGGACTATGATCACCCGTGGATTCAAGACTATTTCCACGGCCCTCGCGGTCGTGCAGCAATACAGGCGCAAACTCGTTTGCACCAGGAGGATTAACATGGAAACCCGTGCGCACCATCTCTTTGTTGGCTTATTTACTGTCGTTGCCCTTGTTGCTGCCGTGTTTTTCACACTGTGGCTCACCAAGGCTGGCAGCGAGCGTGCTGTCGTCGAGTATGAAGTCGTATTTAACGATGGCGTCTCTGGGCTGTCCGTTGGCAGCCCAGTGCAGTTTAATGGCATTCGAATTGGCGAAGTGGCAAGCTTACAGCTTGATCCAAGCGATCCGAATCAAGTTCGGGTGCGCATTTTTGTGGATAATCAGGTACCTATTGCACCGAGCACCTCGGCACGATTAGCATTACTCAATGTGACTGGTGCCACTGCAATCGACCTTTATGTGAATGACGAGCGTGTGCATGAACACGTGTATAACAGCCGAGGGATTGCCGTTCTTGTCGCCGAGCCTAGTCCATTTACCCGACTTAGGGTTAGTAGTGAGGAGCTACTGGTAAACCTAAACAGTTTCCTCAATAACGCAGCGAATATTGTCTCCGAAGAGAACAGTGAACGCATTGCCAATATTTTATCCAATCTCGATCAACTGAGTGGTTCGTTGGCACAACAGAGCGATAGCTTAGGTGCAGACTTGAGTGCCTTAATGGCTAATTTGAACACCACGAGCGCACAACTCACCCAAACGCTGCAGCGTTTTGATGACAATATTCTCGGCCAAAGTGAGCCAATCATGGCGAATGCTGCTGCGGCAATGCAAAGCCTCGCCGAGATGAGTCAGCGCGTCGAAACGCTCGTTGCTAAGCATGAAGAGTCCGTCGCCTCCGGACTCGATGGCGTCGCGGAAATTGGTCCTGTCATTCGGGAATTGCGCAATACCATTCACACGGTGAATATGATTTTGTTACAAATTGACCAAGATCCGGCAGGTTATCTGTTAGGCCGCGAACAACTAAAGGAGTATAAGCCATGAGACTCGCTCTAATTGCGCTACTAAGTGTTAGCTGGCTGAGTGCCTGTACTGTGCTGCCCGAAGCCGAAACCGTTGAGGTGTACCGTCTCCATCCCGTGGCAACCGCTGCCATCGATAGTCCTCAGGAATTCCCCGCAGCATTGCGTGTGAGCCGCCCGTTAGTCACCGATTTATTGGCGGGTAATCGCGTGTTACGGCTCCATGCGGATCAAAGTTTCTCTACTTATTCAGGCACACGTTGGAGTTCTGCGATACCGATACTCTGGCGCGATTGGCTGACCGACGCTTTGTCGCAACATCCAGGCTTTGCTCAGCTCAGTAGTGATGTCGACAATGTCGCTGCCGATGTCGAGCTTACGGGTACTTTGCGTAACTTCCACATTGAAAGCCATGAAGGGCGCGCTTATGCAGTGGTTCAATTTGATGCACGGCTCATCAATTTGACCGGTCGGAGTGTCAGCGCACAACAACGCTTTGATGCCCGCGTAGCCGTCACTGGCAATTCAAGCGCGGCGGCAGTTGCGGCGCTCAGCCAAGCCACCCAATCCGTCTATACCGATCTGGTTGCTTGGCTGCTCACCTATGAGAACGGTTAGCGTTTCATCACAAATGCATAAGCGGTCATAAAAGCATTTTGTTGAAAGCCTTTTAGTCCAGTGTCAGCGTAGTCTACTGCAAGTGGATTACGCTTGAGGATTTCCTTCTGTTCCGTGCCATTTAAAATGTGAGTCTGGACGTTGTCGAGCAACTGCAATACGGTTTCGATTTTAAAGCCCACCGCAGCGCCGGCAAATTTACCTTTCTGCGGGCGCTCTTTAATGACGATATGCTGCACCTTGTAATCGGTCATAAGTTTTTGCAGCGTAAAATGAAACTTCTGTATCTGCTCTTGCACGTTATCTTTCGTCAACTGTAAGCGCACGGTACGGCAATCTGGCAGACCAACTAGTCCGTCGTCCATGTCCATGAGAACAAAAATCGCTTCATTACTTTTAATTTCTACACCACACACACGCATGCTTGCTCCTTAATTAAATTGGGCCTGCTCACCAAGAATATAGGTGGCGGCGACGGCGCGATCATCGGCCAATGTGTTTAATACGAAAAGTGTTTCCTGTATCGTTTTGCACTGTGCTGTCCGGCTTGCCAATAATGGTGTGGCCGCTAAGTCGAGGACGACAAAATCAGCTTCTTTACCAAGATCGAAATTACCAATACAGTGATCAAGCGAAAGCGCCTTAGCACCACCTAATGTGGCTAAATAAAGCGCCTCGAGCGCTGGTAAACTTTGTCCTTGAAGCTGTTGCACTTTATAGGCTTCACCCATAGTTTGCAGCATCGAAAAACTCGTACCCGCACCGACGTCTGTGCCTAAACCCACGCGAATGCCATGCGCTTGCAATCGCCGCAAAGGAAACAATCCCGAGCCTAAAAATAGATTCGAGGTCGGACAATGAGCAACCACCGAGTCGGTCGCGGCTAATCGTTCACAACTGGTCTCACACAGATGGACGCCATGGGCAAACACGCTGCGCTGGCCAAGTAACCCTGAATGCTCGTAAACGTCTAAATAATTTTCACTTTCTGGGAACAAGTCAGCGACCCAGGCAATTTCCGCTTCGTTTTCGGCCAAATGAGTATGAAGATACACGTCTGGGAATTCTTGCAGTAACTCCCCTGCTTTGTCCAATTGCTCGCGACTGCTGGTCGGTGCAAAGCGCGGCGTAACCGCATACAATAAACGGTCTTTGCCATGCCAGCGTTGAATCAGTGCCTTACTCTCCGTGTAACCCTGTTCCGCAGTATCACGCAAATTCTCAGGCGCGTTACGATCCATCAACACTTTACCTGCAATCATCCGCAGTTGCCGTTGTTGCGCGGCTTGAAAAAATGCGTCAACCGATTGTGGATGGACAGTGCCAAAGACCAACGCGGTCGTCGTGCCGTTGCGTAGTAGTTCGTTTAAAAAGCGTTCCGCAACGTCGCGGGCATGGCTTTCGTCGGCAAACTTAGCTTCTTCTGGGAAAGTATAGGTTTCAAGCCAGTCAAGCAATTGTGCACCGTAGGCGCCGATCATGTCCGTTTGTGGATAATGAATATGAGTGTCGATAAAACCCGGAACAATCAGTTTATCGCGATAGTCAACCACTTCAAAATCAGCGCTATTGTTTATGCGCTTCGAATCCATGTAGTCGGTATAATCACCCACGGCAATAACCTTACCGTCTGCGACCACGAGTAAACCATCGGCAAAATATTCCCACGCCGCGTCACCAGCAACTGCGGGGTCTGCTAAGCAATGCAAAATAGCCGCACGAAAACCACGCTTTCCCATATCAACAACAATCCTGTATTGAGCTTGAATTCAAAACGAACCGCGCATTATACATGAAAAGCTCGGAAGCATGCCTGTTTCATAGCGATCACTGTGTCCTTTTCGCGCAAGGCAGGATAACCGGCTCTATTGCCTTGTCTCACTATGCTGAACGATAGCGCAACTCTGCTTCGCGAACTTTCTGCAAATAATTTCGCGTTTCTGCAAACGGATGATAGCGCAGTAAATGCTGATAGACCTGCTCTGGCGTCATACTATTAATTCGTCGCAAAGCTTCGTCACGATTGCTTGAAAATGCCCGAAACACGTTACCCGATCCACCATTGTAGCCAGCAATTTTGGCATATTGACGACTGAGTGGATCGGCTATTTGGTTCAGATACACATCATCAAGCAAGTACAGATAGGCACTGCCGATATCAATGTTGTAATCCGGTTTAAATAAGTTTTCCCGAGTTGGCTCCCCCGGTAAACCTTTCACTCGCTCATAGACATCTCGGCCCGCCGTCGCTTGCACAATTTGCATTAAGCCAAGCGCATTGGCATGGCTCACCGCGTAGGGATTAAAGCTACTTTCCACCTCGATCACTGCGTACACCAGTGTCGGCGGAATGCGATATTGATTAGCGTAACGTAGGACGGAATCGGAGTACTGGAGTTGCCTGAGATGCAAATGATTATCGACTAAACTGACGCGAACTGAGCTAATCAGCCGACCATCACTGCGGCGTTGACGGAACTGGTTGTTAATCAAGAACTGCGCAAAACGTTCAGCACGCCACTCGTAGCGAATCGGTTCGCCATCGTGGTCGAGAATTTGTTGATACAAGAACGGTTCATCGCCCAGTTGCGGCTGCTGGTCGGTAAAGATGTCTTCAACGGTGAGATCTTTTGGCGTCAATAAGGTTAAGATAAGCGCCTGTTGCAACATGGTGCGTGGAGCGTCTTCGTCGATAGTCTCAACCTGCAAATAGCCCTGCTCAAAATCAATAATGGCGCGAGCGAGATAATCATTACTGTACTTCACATAACGCTTTTCTGACGGCAGTTCTTCGTTGTCTTTGCCCCAGACATCTTCGAGAATAATTGCAATGACCTCAAGAATTTCACGAATTGACGAGATATTTTTCAAGCCTTCAATGCCGCCATAGGGCTCAAGGCGGTCATTAATAATAATTCGGGCGTAATCACGGGCGCCGGTCTGTTCGACGATAGAGCGCCACTCCTTGCGCGATAAACTGCAACTCATTAGCGTTAGCGCAAGTCCAGCCATTAGGCAGCTACGGAGAAGGCGAGACAAAGCATTTGGTTGAATGGTCATGTGGTCCTCTTCAAACTGCTTCCGTCTAGGCAAATATGCGTAAGTTAAGTCTTTAACATACGCATTTTCTAGGGCAATTCAAGAGTCTAGCTTACACGTTTACTGAGCTTTTAAGGACGTATTTCGACCGCAATTGAGCCCGACGCATTTTGTTTGACCAAATAACTGAGCGGAACTTGAGCACCGACAGGTGTCTCAAGGCGGCCAATGCAGGTGAGCTCTTTGTCGAGATAATTTTTATGGGCTTGACGACCGTAGATAAATTTTAATAAATCAGCTTGTTGAGCAGCATAGCGCTCAAGCGCATTCGGCGCTGATAGATCAATGGACTCGTCGATGTTTCCTTGCTCGTCCCGAACCGGCCAAGCTTGCACGCCCGATTGATATTCCGCAATGAGGCGCGTTGTGAAGAAAGCTTTACTTTGTTGTTTTACGTCATTGACGACCGCAACACTATCACACTGAAAATCACCGGCGCCGCAAGCCACCAGTAAAATACTTGATGCAACTAAAAAGATAGGTCGATGGTGGTTGCTCATGATGAACTAATCCTTCAGGTTCTCGTGAATACACTCGAATGTCACTACAATGCTTGCGGGCGTAGTGTAGCAAAATTAATCACCTTTGCAATATCTTTTATCATTCTGAGAATTACATTTAGTCATTCATATTAATTGACCTGATTCTCGGCGCTGGCCTGTCGAATTAATACAACAGCCTGACCATAACGAGGATGTTCAGGAGCTAATTCCTGCGCGACTTGAGCCGCGGCTAGCGCCTCGATGTCTCGCTCTTGACGGAGCAGCGACCACGCTAAATTGAAAAAACCGGCAGGCTGTAAAGGACTTAATTCAGTTGCTCGATAGAAATACGCTTCAGCATTGGCATAGTCGTGTTGCTGATAAGCAATACTCCCTAACCCCATGTACCCGGTTGCATCCTCAGGCCAGCGTTCAGTACCAGCAGCATAGGCCATGGAAGCCAGCAACAAGCGGCCTTGTTGTTCAACCGCAGCGACTGCCTCAAAATAGTGCAGCGATGGCACTGACTCTGGCATGAATCCGATCGGTGGCACAACCATGGCCCAATAGTTGCCAAGTCGCCAACTGCGTTCAAAAGCACGTAACGAAACCACTTCACGTTCTGTGGTTCCAGAGCGCAAGATCAGCTGCTGTTTTCCCGGCTCAAATCCAATCACGACCGCATAATGCCAGATTGGCCAACGTTCTAAACCGAGGTTCTGCAAAACCAACACCGGATAACCGGCAGCAACTTCCGCAAATAACGCATCCATTCGACGTGGAATCACAAACGGAATACGGTCAGCGCGGCGGGTTGCTGCCAGTAGCTCGGCTTGCAAACTCCCTTCTCGATCCGGTAAGTAGACCTGCGAAACCAAACTTTCCGGCGTAGCATCTGCAACGCCGGCAACTTGTAACACAGTCGCTAAGGCAGCAGGACCACATTGATAGTCTTCTTGCGGATAAAACGGTGTTTCACTTAATTCAACTGCCGTCCAAGCGTCAGTATCAAGCGACTTATATTGAAAAGGAGCAGCACTGCAACCGACTAGATAAACGGTCAAGAACAAAAACAAAAAGCGTTGATGAGCTAACATGATAACCCTTAAAGCAAAGAAAAACGCTTGCTAAGCTCGCGCTTAACAAGCGTTCATCACCGTCATTGCTTATCTAAAAAATACGAGCCAGATAATAATAGCGACTAAAATCACTGTGGTACTGACGCTAATTCCAGCACCTGCCGGTAACTCATCCAAATGTGCGGTGAGTTCCATAACTTCTGCATCTGTCATTGCCGCGACGCGTGCGACTGCATCGTCAGGATTAACGCCATAGCGAACCAATTGCTCACGAACTTCATCACGATGTAATTGCTCAACTAGTTGAGCACGGTTCCAACCTGACTGTTGCTCAGCAACAACGTCAGCGGTCGAAACTATATCCGCCTGGGCGGTTGGTAAAACAGCTGCTGAAAACGCAAAACTAGACAATAAAAAGGTCGTTCCAATTAACAGTGTTTTTTTCATGACAAATCTCCATGTTG
Source organism: Aliidiomarina sp. (assembly GCF_022565475.1). Taxonomy (GTDB): domain Bacteria; phylum Pseudomonadota; class Gammaproteobacteria; order Enterobacterales; family Alteromonadaceae; genus Aliidiomarina. The sequence continues at coordinate 165,098 of NZ_JAIUMR010000001.1, forward strand.
GTTGTCACTTATAAACATAGACCATAATTGCAGAAAGGTCTGTAAACTTTGCGAAATTCTTTCGCCAAGTTTCGCCCGCTTGTCCGTCAAATCTTTGCAGATAACTCTATGATCTAGAACATACTTTCAATCAACTTAATTTTACCTATATGACTATTTTGACTATGCTTTAATACGTCAATGCATCCATTTGCTATACCCGAGGAGAAACTCATGAGCAGTGAACATAGAAAAGTGATACTTTGCACCAATATTGTCCGTTACGAACGATTGTTGGAACTCAGTAAAGCGCAAGCCCAAGCTGCTGTTTCTTTCCAAGAACATACAGTTGCAGAACTGGCGAAAAAGTTTGAGGGGCAATTGGTTGAAAAAGTTGGCGGACGAATCATGGCCACGTTTAAAAATCCAGATTCAGCAATGGCGAGTGCCGTCAGTCTCTTGAAAGCGATCGATGACGAACCGTTTTATGTCCGCATTGGTTTGCATTTCGGCGACACACAAGGATCGGGACAAAGCCTTTCCGGCTCAGGCGTGGTCATTGCATCCGAGCTTGCGGAACTTGCCAGTCCTGATCACATTGTGATTTCCGAGGCATTGAAGAATGAATTGAGCAGCCTCCCCCACGTCAAAATCATCGCAGCAGGAGAGCGCTCTTTGCCTGGGGTATCGAGCCCTGTAAATAGCTATCGTGTAGAAATTATTTAAAAACGAATTCGCCCTTGCTCGATCGCTTGATAAAGGTCTGCCGATAAACGTTGGTATCCCTTTTCTCGGTCGAGCAACACATAGACTTGCTCATTCCCTGTCGATGGTCGGAAACCTTGCTGTTTTAACTCAGTTTTCTTTATTTTAAAGGTACCGGTCACCTCATGAAACTCACGCAAGCGAACAAACAGTGGGACTGCATAATCCGGGAGTTTTCGCTGAATATGCTGATAAAACTCGACTGGATTAAAACGCTGAGCGTGAGCAACAACTAAAGACGCCATACCCGCCCGTCCGTCGGCATGCGGAACCTGAACTCCATACACCACAGCTTCAACAATGTCGCTGAACGTTTGTAATTGCGCCTCTACTTCAGTAGTGGCTACATTCTCTGACTTCCATCGAAATGTATCACCAACGCGATCAATGAAAGCAATATGCCGGTAGCCTTGATCACGTACAATATCACCGGTATTGAACCAGCAATCCCCGGGTTTAAATACATTGCGAAGCAACTTCGCTTCGTTTGCTGCGCGGTTATTGGCGTAGCCATCGAAAGGCGTTTTCTCCGAAACTTCTGCAAGTAACAGCCCAACATCTCCCTTTTTAACGCGTTGTAAGCCCCCCTGTTGGTTAACAATGGGTTGCTCCTGCTCAACATCAAACTGAACGATAGCAAAGGTCATTGGCGAAAAGCCAACCGTACGTTTAAGGTTAAAAGCATTCACAAAACCAATATTTCCTTCACTCGCACCATAGAGTTCGCAAATATGCTCAATTTGAAAACGTTGCTGGAAGGCGTCCCAAATTTCGGCACGTAAACCATTGCCAAGGACAGCCCGAACTTTGTGCTGACGATCACGTTGGTTTGTTGGCTGATTTAATAAATAACGACAAATCTCGCCGATATAAACAAAGGCTGTACTCTCGCTGTCGCGGATCTCCTGCCAGAAATGTGTCGCGCTAAATTTCCGTGCTAAAACTAAGGTCGACCGTGTTAACACAACAGCACTCAAGGCAATCGACAAGGCTGTATTGTGATAGAGCGGTGAGCAACTATACAGTTTATCGCTCGATTTTAGACCGAGCGCCATGCGACCAAAACCTATACCTGCCTTAACCCAACGCAAATGGGTCATCGGCGCCGCTTTCGGCAAACCCGTGGTTCCCGATGTAAAGACAAAGAAACTCTGTTCACTGAGCGTGATGGAATTCGTTTCGGCAAGATTTTCATTGCTGCACTGCTCACTAATTCGCTGTAAATCTTGGTATTCGGGCGTGTTCAATTGTGAGCTGCTTTCCGGCATGCAAAACCGTTGCATGGTCGCCGGCAGCTCCTCCGCCGTTTTTAATGTCTCAATGCACTCTTCACCAACGATGAGCACTCTCGGTTGAATGGTGGCAAAACTATGCGCAAGAACTTCTGCTTTCTGCTTGTAGTTGATCATGCCAGCGACCGCGCCCAACTTATTTACTGCAAACACGCACGCGAGCAATTCCGGTCGATTCTCAAACATTAAAGCAACGCAGTCGCCCTGGCCTACCCCCGCGCTCTTCAGAGCGTGAGCTAACTGATTCGCCCACGCATTAAAATCAGCATACGAATAGGAGCGTCCTTCAAACTCGATGAAGGTCTGACTCGGACGCAGACGAGCAGCTTGCTGAAGGTAATAGCCGGTCGAGCCAATATCTGACTTTTTCGCCATGGCTAACTTCAAATTCGACCACAGAAACTGTGGCAATCGCGGTAGAAACCTAAAAATAGCAGCAACAATATCCGCAAGCGTATGAATATTCTTATTATTTGTGTTCATAGTAAGCTAATCGAAACTCTGAGTAACCAACATCATAGCGAACACTTTCTTACCGTGCTAGCCAAAATTTCCCTATCACTGTTGCAAATGAGAATGATTCTGATTAAGATTTGGATCTAATTCAGCTGGAGACGATCACGTGAGAAAATTCGGTACGCTGGCGCAGTGGCATTGGGTAAGTTCAGCACTTTGTTTAATCGGCATGCTGATGTTTGCGATTACAGGTATTACGTTGAATCATGCACAACGTATTTCAGCACAGCCCATCACCGAGGTGGTCACCGAGAGCGTGCCTGACTATTTCCTCACAGAAATCGATGAACAACGGTTTTCACCCGAATTTATTATTTGGGTTCGCCAACACATTGGTGTCAACTTAGCCGGAAAATCTGCGGAATGGAGTGATTTTGATGTTTATGTGAGTCTACCGCGTCCTGGTGGTGATGCTTGGCTTAGTATTGATTTCGAGACTGCGGAAATTCACTATGAACACACAAAACGCGGAGCGATTGCCTACTTGAATGATTTACACAAAGGGAGGCATACCGGCATTGCATGGCAATGGTTCCTAGACCTATTCGCAGTCGCTTGTATCGTTTTTACCGTCACCGGACTACTACTTCTCCATCGCTTCGCCAAACGACGCTGGTCGACATGGCCGCTCGTTACCGCAGGCGCTTTGCTCCCCATCGCTATTCTACTTCTGTTCGTCCATTAAATTCAGAGACTTGCTATGCATGATTTTGCCGTTACCCACGCCATTCTTGTGACCTTAGGATTGACTTGGTTTGCATTTACTTGGTGGCAGTATCGACGTATGAATCATGTTCGATCGGTTAACCAACCGTCATCCAATCGTTTATCCGTAATCGATACCTCACACCATTCTGTTATCAGTAACAATGCCGCAGCGTGTTCAATTGTCTATGCCAGTGAAGGTGGTCAAGCGCAGCAACTTGCTGAACAACTTCACTGCGGACTTCAGCAACAGAAAGACGGGTTTTCTCGCCTATGTTCCTTTACTGAATTTGTTTTTACACTTGACCTTGCTTCAGAAGACTCTGCGCATCAAGATGTGATTTTCATTGTCAGCACCGCCGGTGACGGTGCTCCCCCAGCAATGGCTCATGCTGGATGGCAACGCTTGCAGACAATCACAAGTTGGCCGCGCAATCTGTCAGTCTGCGTTTTGGCTTTAGGTGATCGAAACTATCCAAAGTTTTGCGCTTTTGGTCATGCACTACAAAATCACTTACACCATAGTGGTGCCGAGTTTATTTTACCTTTGACCTGCGTCGACAAGTTACAGCAAAGCACAATTATTGATTGGCAGTGGCGACTCAGCAGCAAACTTAGCCAAAATTTTGGCAGCTCAATAAATCGCCTGATGGAAACAGCAACGCCATGCTTATGGCGGTTAACGCATCGGCAATGGTTGAATGAAAATGATTCGGGAGTGATGCATAATCGACCGCTTTTTCATCTTGGCTTTAAACCGCTTGATCGACCATCGGATCAGGCCTTCGACTGGTCGCCTGGCGATCTTGTCGATATCGGCCTTAACGATGGAAGCGTTCGTACTTACTCGATTGCTTCAATTCCAGAAAGTGGGCAACTCGATCTGATTGTCCGTCAAGTGCGTGGTCCCGATGGAAGTCTCGGAGCAGGTTCAGGCTGGTTGACTGAGCGTATCGATGCGGGCAGTCAAATTGACCTGAAAATTCGTAGGAACATCGCGTTTCACCCGTCCGAGCTCGAAAAGCCTGCCATTTTTATTGCCGCTGGCAGTGGCTATGCCGGTATTCGCGCGCATTTACAGTATCGCGCACAACACTCAGCTGGGCAGAATTGGCTTATTTTTGGCGAGCGCTCGCGCCGGTTCGACAGTATTTTCAGCAATGAAACCAGAGTGCTGCGCGAGCAAGGATTGTTAGTTCATGAACATCGCGTGTTTTCCCGTCCAGACGCGAACGACTGCACCGAGCTCCTGCCGCATAGCTGTTATGTTCAAGACATCCTGAAAACCCACCGCCCACGTTTGCAACAATGGTTAATGGCCGGCGCTACAATCTACATTTGTGGCGGTCAATCTATGGGAGCGGCAGTGCTCGAGCAAATCAAAGCAGCCACTGGTTCAGCCACCTTGGCGCTCTTAAAGCAACAGAACCGCATCCGCTGCGAACTGTACTAAACCACCATTCGGGGTCGGAGCCGGAAGGAAAATAATTCCGGCTCCGAGCCGATAATATAACTTACTGATATTACTTAATTTTCGTTTTGTCTTACGGCCTTGCCTTTTATTTTATAAGGGCTATGATAGGTCCTCATCAACACTGAGGAAGCCATGTTTAAATACGATTATTCAATTCTGAGTACTGCCCTCACCTTTCCAGTCTAAGGCCGCGCGCATTCTGCGCTCGGCGATAAACCCTGTTCATTTTGTTTGTTTGGTTCGGTTGGAGATAAAGCCGTGCTGTCACATTCGTGGAAACGTATGTTCAGGTTTTGCAAAACCTCAATTTGCTACACCCATCCAATGTTACAGGACTCAAGCCAACGTATGTTGCTTGATCCGGTTCAATTGGCCTCAATTTTAAATCGATTGGAAGCATCAACCCGACCGACGTCACGTTTGCATGCTCGTGTCACCGTAGGGAGCTTTGTCACTCTGACCGCAACAGACTACAGCGAGTCGCTAGAAATTCAAGTTGTCGAGCCAAACGAAAGCATGCCTGCACGTAATCGTGTCTCATTTTTATCGCCTGTTGGCGCGGCTATTCTTGGTAAACGCAGAGGCAGTGAAGTCCGTGTCAAGACGAGTTACGGCGACTTTGATTGGATCATCACCTGTGTTCGCCAGCATCGAGGCGACTTTTAAGTATCTTGCCACAATCAACCGAATAACAATGGAGGACCATCGCCATGAAGTAACCACTGGGTTTAATTCGATCTGCGCAACCCACGCAGAAAGGCATTTAACTTAGAAAGGTGAACATCATGAGTAAAGAAAAAGCGAAAAAACCCGCAACAAAAACCTTAAAAGAAAAACGTCGCGAAAAGAAACAAAAACAACAAAGCGACTAAATCTAACTGGGCTCCCATGTCGGGAGCCCTTCTTGCTATCGATCGACGTATCGGCTCGGTGGGTCAGGCGGACGAGCAACTGGCAGGTTATAACCGCCAAAATGGTAACGTAGATAGATGAGTCCTTGATTTGGAGCGAACGTATCCGAACGAATCAACTCGGTTCTCAGGCCAACATACCAATGGCGATTGATTTGGTACTCAAAAACCCCGGTTAAACTGTGACTGCGGCCCCCACCTGTTCCTGCAGTGAAAAATGGACTCACCCCAGTCACCTCTTGATTCTGTTGCGCAATCTCTTGCAGCGTCGCATCCGTAGGGAAAAATATTTGCTCTCCCAAGCGCGTTGATGAATATCCAAGCGATCCACGTACGAGATAAGAAAAGCGATTAATACGCCCAAAAACAGTGATTGGCACACTGATCGAACGGTATTGCTCGGGACTATAATAATGTCCATGCCCATAGGTTGTTTCACTTAAATCTTCATCAAATCCCCAAAACAGCGTCGTTAAGCCAACGGTTACGGCAAAGGGTTCACTCGAGTAAGCTCGGACATAACCACCAGTAAAGGCATACCAGCGCCAATTTTCTTCCACCTGATGGCCCATGTAGTAGTCGAGCCCAGTATTTCCCCACCAACCAAAACGGCCGCCTTGGTCCCAACTTGCGCCGAGATCGATACCATTTTTCGTTACTGCCCCCCAGTTGCGGTCTGAGAATGGGTCCTCAATACTCGCAAAACTAATCAGTGTTGCTGTTTGAATACGCCGACTAGCAGTCAAACGCACACCAAATTCACCAAGACTGCGACGCATGCCAACCCCACCGATCCAATCACTACGGTTGAAGCCGACGGGGCTGCGACCAATATCAAACCACCAATCGCCGTAATCTGCCCCAACTCCCATTGCGACACCGAAATCCTTCCGCACTGGCTGAATGCCTTCAGGACAATCCTCTTCACACAAAAGCCCTGTACCAAAACGGTTGCGCCAAAACGTGTTATCGAGATCCGCAGCCCCCGCGTCTAGCCAAATCGGATCAACCCTTGCGAACCAATACCCAGATCGGCTATCGAAAGGAACCCGTAGGTCAATCATTACTGATTTTGAATTTAATTCGGTAATACCTGGTGTGCCACTTTTTTGGCGTTGCTCATAACCCAAATACAAAACTTTTTCGGAGCTCGAGATTAAATTGCGCGCACGACTTTGTAAGCCGGGTACGCGCCAGTCATCACTTTCTTGACTCACCCATATGCTAGTCGACTCGCTGTCTCCACGTTGAACTTCAATACCGCGAACAGCCCATTGGTATGCCAAGCTGCGATCACCAACAGCTTCGGCGAAGCGACTCGCCTCGGCATAGCCTTCGGCTTGATTTTCAGTATCTAGACGCGTCATATTTTGCTCAATCGCACGCAAGTATTGCCGATCAGACGCACGCGCATCGGCCGCCATTGTCGAGATATATGTCGCTAAAGTACTCGTATCAGCGTCATCCAGCGTATTCGGATTGCTGGCTAAAAATCTACGCCAATCTTGGCGAAAATCACGCACGTCAATCCGCGATTGTATTCGTTCTTGATGGGCTAACATTGCCTCTGAACGAGCGTTCTCGGAGACCCGCAAAATAGCCGCAAGTGCATCGTCATCACGTTCGTTGCGGGCAAGATATAAACTATAGGCAAACCATGCATCATCACTGGGATAATGTTGAATTAATTCAGCGAACCTTTGGGCAGCCAATTCCAGCTCTTCCCGCTGTTCATGACTTTGAACTAAGGTCGCAACCAACCAGGGGTCGCTTGGCTCTCGACGATAAGCTTCGAGCAACAATTCATGTCCGCTGTCGTTATCGCCCTGTTCGGTTGCCGCCATTGCACGCGCTCGCAGCAAACGTGCGTCCAGATTTGCAATTAAATCGACTTGGTTCTCGGCATCGGGGTGAGATTGCAGCCGATCAAACATAATTTGCGCTCGGCGCAATTCACCTTCATTGAGATGTTGACCGAACAAACCAAAGTCTCGCCAAAACGTGGTCACTTCAATCATTTGTTGCCACTGTTCAACCTCTGGCTCCATGCTGGCTGCTCGACGAAACCAAGCAAGTGCCTCAGCATGCCGACCTTGACGCATCGTCGCATAACCGAGCCCACTAACTGCGGCAACGGAGTCTGGGCGCTCTTGATAAGACTCGCGTAGCCATCGTTCAGCCATCAGAGGCTGTTCATTAGCAAGGTAGGTCAAACCACGCTGTAACTTCTGAAATGCAGGGTCCGATTCCAGTTCTGCAGTTGCAGCGACGACTTGACGCGACCGTTCCGCCACTTCGCTGATTTCCAAATGGTCCGGATGTTTTTCTTCGAGCACCGCAATGAAATCGTTGACCGACGCAGTTTCGACTCCAAAAAAATTAATAATTCGTAAACTTAACGCTCGCGCCTGTGCGCCAAAGACAGCGTCTTCACTCAAGCGGGCTAAGTTTTGATAATCATCAGAAGTCAGTTGATTCTGCAAGAATCGCACTTCGATTAAGGCCAATTGCAAACGCACTGAGTTTGGCTGCTCGCGGCGTAATTGAGTCAAACCGGCAACAGCTTCATCGGCTTGTCCCGCACGAGCATGTGCAAACCAATATTGAATAGCCAAATCAAGGTTCTCTGGCGCACGTGGAAATGCCAGTCGCCACTCGACCACAGCTTCTTCATAACGGCCGGCAAGATACAATAGTTCAGCATTACCAACTGCCTGCTGCGCCTCACTATCAAGCGCGACAATCTCGCGTAAACGGCGCGTTGCCGGATGCTCTGGTGCGTTTTCAACTAATTGATTGTAATACCGTCGCGCTTGTTCCGTTTGACGCTGCTGCCATGCAATCATCGCGCGCAACTCAAGCACGCGCGGGTGGTTCGGTTGCACTCGTTCAAGTTGTTGAATCAAGTCTTCAACCCGGTCCATTCGACCCCGTTCATACCAATAGACGATTTGAGCTTCGACAGACTGAATCGATTGCGCCTGACCATCAAGTGGGCGTTCATTTGCTGCCACGCTAACTATCATCAGGAGAAGGAGAATTAAACCGTTGAACCACCGTCGAACCATTAAGAGCTCCTCTCACGATTGCAGCTAGACGTTACATTGAGTTTACCGTCGGCTGTGAAAGCAACACATTCCAGTGCGCTTAACCCAAATAACACCAACATAGTGTCATAATAGCGCTGTGCGTAACGAGCGGGGCTTCGGGCGGCGAGACGAGCAAGTTGCGTGGTATACACACGCTCTTCAAACTCTGCCTGATCCCGAAAGTTCGTATCGTGGAGATGAAAGTAGAGCAATGCGACGGCGGAAAAACCTACGGGGCCTTGACCACGGAAATCCCCCTGATGCTCAAGTTCAGTTGGCGGATGATCGGTCGCAGCAGTCGCAGTATAGAAAGCATCAAATTTACTGAGATAGTGGTGATATCCCTGCTGGAAATCCCAACTTAACCAAAGGTACGTGCGGATCGCGTCATAACTACCCACGCTTACCTGTTGTTGGTGTTCTTGTGCGGTCTGCTCAAGCGCAAGAAGGCGTCCATTGCTGTCAACAGCAACCCAGTTTGGGATCATTCGATGTGATTCGCTGGCAAGTTCACTGAATAACCTTTCACTCCAGCGAATCACTTCATGCCAACGCTCGTCCTGTGTATAGGCTGCTAATCCATGAAATAGGGTAATCGTTAAATAACTTGGATTAACAATCCAATAATCTTGCATTGTCGACTGATCGTGATGCTGAAATCCAACCGGAGCTGGTAATAATAGCCGCTCACCATTTAATGCAACCGTTTCTTGCGCAAGAATCAATTTCGCCAATTCTTCACCAAGTTCCTGATAGCTTGCATTCTGCCAAAGTTCAGCTGCAGCGAGCAAAGCATAGGCGATCCAGATATCCGAATCGCTTGCTGAATTCGCATCGATAACTCCCCAAGACTCATCCTCACGCTGGCCCCACAACCAAGCCGGAAGGTTTTTCCGAATATCGCCGTCCGCTAAATTATTCACTGTCCATTTTAACAGTGCGGTAAAGGTCTCCTGATCATCGGCTAACAAGCTAAACCAAAGCCCATAGGATTGACCTTCCGATGTCGTGATTGAGCGCTCAGAGCCGAGATCAATAACACGACCGTCGGCACTGATAAACTGCTCAATGAAGCGTTGATAGTGCCATTGAAATGACAAACGCTCTGTGACGCCGAGCTCTAATGGTGGAAACACGTCGCGGCTTAACACATCAGCTTGATCACTACGATTACAACTACTCAACAGCACCACAAAAATCGTCATCAAGACGAGCATCGTTGGCTGTCGGTTCATGCTATTGCCCCCCTACCCGACGCCGTGCTTTGCGTGCAAACAACCAATAGATCACCAAGACGAGTGTAATCAGCGCCAGTAAGGTAATGACGGAAACCAAAACTGGATAGCGTGACAGGTGGAAATAAAGCCGCTTCCAGAAGCTCAATTCGCCAACATAATAGCGAGAAAAGCTCTGTAAGTTTTGTTCATGGCCCGGTGTTAGAATCGTCATGAATCCAGTGACTGCTGAGCTGCGTTCCGACGATCGCAACAAGGCGCTGATTTGTCCTAAATAGTCACTGTCCGTGGCGGTGAGTGCTACCACGGTGCTACGCGAGTGAAGTGGCGATTGAAAGCTGACCATTGCCGCACTTGGGCCGGATACAGCTACTTGCTCATTGCTACTAAACAACAATTGTTGTCGACCCGACAAACCATGATGGGCCAACTGTTGATCCAGTGTAGCGCGGCCAAATCGTTGCAGAAAGGCTTGCAGAGCGGCGCGACCAACAATCAAAAAATCCTTGGTACTATTCTGGTCAATTGCATCGACCGCAACAATGTTTACGCCACTCGTATGATGTCCTGTTGCGCCAGCAATCAGTGCAACGGCGCTTAACATCACCTCGATTTCCGTATTGCTCGGCTCAACATCAATTACTACATGCGTTTGATAGAGGTCGTCGTAACGTGAAAATGGGTACCCTGTTTTTGCGAAAAGATGCAAATTAGGCATCTCAACATAGTGCTCATAACCGCGCAAATCGATGGACGAGTCACCATCAATTGCACCTGTGGTGTTTCCAAGTGGCCGTACTCGGCACTCTTCTGAACGAGCACTGAATGTAAATTCAAAGTCAAGTCGATTAACCGCACCCAGTTTAAATGCTGGGATCTGTAAGGCTGGCTGAGTAAACGGATTAAACTCAAGCAATGGCACCCGAATCCGGTCCGCAGCGCCGCCGATACCAGATTCTGTCAATGTGTAACCTTTAATAAATTCATTATTAATAAATACACGCAACCGGCTCTCGTCTTTCTCGATGGGAGGGGTATGGCGAAACTTCAAGTCAATTGGGATGCCGTGACGTTGCCAAGTAAATAAATCAGGCGGAAGCATGAGATTGACTGCGATTGGCGCATTTGCATAACCATTTCGCTGTAAATCACCAGGAAAATCAACCAGTTCACTGAACGTGACCGGCCGATCCGTGCGTACCCAACGCGGCGCTGAATAAGCGGGCCGCGGTTCAGGTGCCGCAGCATAAACGATTGCTCTGTCACCGCTTAAACCCGCACGATGCTCAACTAACCCATGCACCGCAGAGACCAATCCGTTTGTGTCCGGAGCTTGAATTAATAGAACTTTAAAAATGTCATTCAGTGGGTTCGTAATAATCCGCACCGTCGGCTCATTGACGTCTGGATAGTCACGGAATAACCAAGGACGTTCGTCATTTGTCATAAAAACGATCGCGTGAGACGTCGGCCAATCTTCAACTTCACTCTCGCGTTGAAGCACCTGTCTATACCGGTAAACCGTTGCTTCAGTTCCGCGCCAAGCAGCTTGTTTGGCAAAGTAGCTATGTAAGATACCCGTTGCAATTAAATGATTATGGGTGGTCTGTTGGGGGAGCACATAGTGAAAGGATGGCCGGGTAAAATCACGCTGGTCAAAAAACGGCTCTGGAAACCAGCTGAGTTCATCTGCAACCACAAGTTGTTGCGTTGCTATTTCTATATAGCTCTGGCTTGCAAACTCAAGCCAAGCTGCGGGAGATAATACAGCACATTCCAAGCCCTCTGCTTCCGCTAAAAGCTCAAAAGTCAGCTCATTATAGCGAGCAAAGTAATTTGCCGGCAGATTCAATTCAAGCTCGTGGCGCCGATCAGACGCATCAGCAGGTATTGTAATCGCTCGTATCAGTTCACCATTAAAGCGAATGCGTAGCTGTGATGTTCTTCCGACTAACGTCGGTGAATATGCGTAATTTAAATATAATGTGCCACCCTGTGGAATTTGATCCATGCGACTACCAAACCCTAACGACATTTGATCCGCCATACCGTCAACTCGGAGCACTCGCTCTCCGGCCAATTCACGGAATGTCCAACGTTGTTCATAGGTTGGTAAGTCAAAATAAGGATTAGCTATAACCGGTGGCTCATCGACAACTTGAGCCACCCCCGACGTCATCAGAAGAAAAGATGAAAACACGATTGTCAGAGTGCAACAAAACGAGCGCATCGTTGAACTAAAAGCGTAAGAATTCATTATCTACTTTTTCTCCTGGGAAATAGGGTAACAGTGAACGAACTCCCCGACCCATTCGGTAAATGACATCAAAGATAGGTTGTAGTTTTGGCATCAAATTACTAGCCATTCGATAGTAGCCACGAGCACCGATGGCGATCACTTCTCGGAAACTCGAAATGGGTCTATCGACCACAGTCTCGTCACGCCAACCTACCCATGCGTCTGCTCGCGAGAACGTCGCGCGCATCAATGCCATCTGTGCTTCATGCGAATCAGAGGTAAACAAGGTACCCACTAAGTCACCACGTCGGCTTACCACTGTGACTGAAAATGCGTTCATTGAAGGGCCTTCAGCCATAATCAGATGAAGTTCCTCACCTTCCGAGACCGCGCACTCAAGCGGTAATCGAATCCCTGCGCCACGATCAGAATAATCAACTAATTCTGCCGCAAATGAATGTCCGGTCGCATTCACGACCGAAATAGGCCGCTCAACATTAACACGATTAGACGTTCGAACTTGTTTTGATTCCTCAGCAACCGCAACTGCCCCGCCAAGAATGATTAGATTATAGCTGACCCATAAAAGATTGAGTGCAACCGTTAGATATTCATCAGAAGGGCCCGTCAATAAACGCCAAATGCCGAATAAAAAACCAATTAAACAGAGCAAGACCAAAATAATGTAAGGCTTGGAGACTTCCCAATCAAAATAACTTGTTGGCGTTTGTCCTCCTTTGGCCGTTACATTGAACTTACCATGTTTAGGGGCAAATAGAGCAACTAACGTTGGCCGCATGATGTACCATGCTAATACGGTTTCATACATTTCTGCCCAAAATGAATGACGGTAACGACCTTGTGATTTTGAATTGGTTAGATACGAATGGACAATATGCGGTAACGCATAAAGCGCAATCATAATAGCAGGCGCAAAAACGATGTAACTGTGCAGTAAGAGAAATGCCAACGGAGCCATCATAAAGATAATACGCGGTAAACCGTTTAAGAAATAAAGCATGGCATTCGCATAACAAATCCGCTGACCTAAATTGAGTCCACGGCCTACTAATGGGTTATCCAGACGGAAAATTTGCGCCATACCGCGAGCCCAACGAATGCGCTGACCAATATGTGCAGATAAACTCTCCGTTGCTAGACCGGCTGCTTGCGGAATATTCAAATAGGCCGAGCTGTACCCTAAACGATGGAGTTTTAAGGCTGTATGAGCATCCTCGGTAACGGTTTCAACTGCAATGCCACCAACCTTTTCAAGCGGCCCACGCTTTAATACTGCACATGAACCGCAAAAAAAGGATGCATTCCACATGTCATTTCCGTCTTGAATCAGACCATAAAACAATTCGCCTTCATTGGGTTTATTGCGAAAAATGGTCAGGTTTTTTTCGAAAGGATCAGGCGAGAAGAAGTGATGAGGCGTTTGTAATAAAGCTAAATCTTTATCCGCGTAGAACCATCCCATCGACAACTGTAAAAATGAACGCGTCGGTATATGGTCGCAATCAAAAATGGTAATGAAATCGCCCGTTGTTTTCTTCAACGCGTGATTTAGGTTGCCCGCTTTCGCATGCGAATTATCGGGCCTGACCATATATCCGACGTTAACACTCTTAGCAAATTCAGCAAAGTCCGAGCGGCGGCCATCGTCAAGTAAGTAAATATTAAGTTTATCGACTGGCCAGTCCATAGCTAAGGCAGCAAGAACGGTAGGTCGGACAACACTTAACGGTTCGTTATAGGAAGGGATAAATATATCAACACTTGGCCACTGACGAGTATCTTCGGGTAACTGCGCTACTTTCCGTTTTAACGGCCAAATGGTTTGGATATAACCAAGCACTAAAATCGTCCAGGCATAAATTTCCGCGCTTAGTAACAGTAGACTTAATGCCGTGTCGGTTGGCACATCCCAATTGATGGTTTGGGTCACCCGCCAGTATAAATATCTTGAACTCACTAATACCGACAAGACAACCATAAGAATCAGTGCGCCGCGTTTCTGCACATCGCGCACCCATAATGCGGTTGCCCAAAAGATTAATAGCATGACTGCTTGAGAGTTTGCATCCATCGGCAAGGTAATTGTAAAAGCAACCACAAGCGCCGCGATAACCGTTAAGGAAATTCGAATCGAGGCAGTATCGAGCCATGCGTATCCGGTGATATCACCAAACTGATTAATGACCCGAGTCGCCTTGGACGTCGCAAAACGATTAAATTGACCCGAAACCCAACGTTTACTCGCTTTGACTAACTGTTGTCGGCGATGTTTCTTTGCAGCTGCTTTTGCCGCTCGAGCTTCGCGCAATGATTGTTCGGTTTGTTTCTCTTGTTGAAAAAAGATCAACCACAATGCCTGTAAGATAATCCGAATCGGATCGAAGAAACGTAGTCTTGTGAAGTCAACATGGGGAAACCAGAATCGCAAGGTAAAATCAGATTCGCCAACTTTACCTGCACGTGCTTTACCCTGCATTCCGGGATGAACAAAAATGGCTTCAAGGTAAAGCACCAGCAAGTGCATACATGCTCGAGTACGAGTCAGTGTTCGGCGTGCTTGACGCCATTGTTCAACAATCAGACTCATCCCTTAGGCATCCTCCACAATCGCAACCGACCGCTCGGCAACTTCATGAACGACCCATAACGCTAGGGCATCAAAATCTCGAGCTGCCTGGGCTTTGGGTTGATACGTTCTCACTGGACAACGCTGAGCAAAAGCTTCGGGTACGTGTTGATCACTATTTACCATTAACGGGACTAATCGTCCGTCCGCAATTTGACCACGAATAAAATCCATACTGTCGCGTTGCAACACAACTTGTGGTGCGACACCATTAAGTAACAAATAGCTATGAGCCTCTGCATCCACTTGCCGAGGTGCCGTATCCACTAAATAGCGAGAGAGGCCTCGGATTAATCGTGGTTCTGGTCGCACGATGTTGAGCACGAGATCACATTGACGATATGCCCAACGTTGCAGAGCACTCGGCTCAGTCGGTAAATCAATAATCAAAAACCGTTCCTGCTTAGCGAATAGTGGCGCAAACAAATCCGCAAGCTTGTCCATATCATCTTCAGCAGTTTCGCTGATATGACGCTCCTCTGAAGTCATACCCATAGGAATAAAGGGATAACCTGAACGACTCTCAAACGTGATATCGAGTAAAGCGCTGCCGTTGTGTAACGCGCTTATAATGCCTTGGTTCTCGGTCGGCTCCATGCCAAAGTGCAAACACAAACTATTGTCACGATTCAAATCGATTGCAATCGCTCGATGCTCGATTGCACAGAGCGCAACAGCAAGGCCAGCGACAATTGACGTCGCGCCTGCACCACCGAAGACATTCTGTACCCCAACAACGGTTGCTGCTTTACTCTTCTTTGACGCTGTCATTCGATTACCTCATTACGCAGGCTCTCATTATCATTCGGAGCCAAGCTTGTCCCTTTAACTCTGCTTGCGGCGCGCTTCCACTAAGTCTGCAAGTGACTGTCGATAGAGAGGCCAACGGCGGGCAATTTCATCTAGCCTTTGGTGAAATCGAACCTCAATGAAGTCCGTGTTGAAGCCTTCAACATACTCTTTCAAGCGCGCAATATCACTTGCTACATTCTTCTTATTTTCGACCCTCATTCTGTTTTACCTTGCTTGGATACATTATGGAATACGCTAAATATTAGATTGCCTAAAAATAAAAACACTATAATCTCTAGAGCTTAGCGTGAATTTGAACTATAAAGTGTAGTACGCATTGACGAAATTCGCTGGCTTAATTTCGTCACCTCATGACGCTAGGATAAGGAAATTAGTATTGCTATCACTTAGCAGCATCATTACCGGAATCCCAGAAACCACGCCATTATTCAAAACTGGCGAAGTCCATACATTTGTCATTCAAAATTCACTGTGGACAAGTTATCTTGTTGAGCATATTAGTATGCAACAACCTGCACTCCTTGTTGCTCCCGCTACAAGCCTTGAACGCACATACAAGCGTATGAAAGGTGTTCTGCAGCAAGAGCACCTGCACTTTGCTGAGTGGAAACATACAAAACATTTTAAGCTCAAACACGCAGTCGCCGCGCTGGAACGCATGGCCAAACAAACCCCGGTTATTTTTCTGCATTTGAACTTTAATGATATCGACTCTTACTCAAAAGACGTTCTCAAAAATGAGTTTAATCGTGAGTTAAGTTTTTGGGCTGCAAGTCGCGGGAAAATTTTGTTTATTTTAATCGAAGGCGACATTTCCGACACTAAAGTTCAAGCCTATCTTACACTCAACAGCCGTTTTTTGCAGAGCCTTCATTTTATTTATAAAAGCCATTCTTACTGGCGCTGGAATGTACAGTTCTGGTTTAGTGGCTATAGCCTATCCCGCTGGCAATGGGATCTGTTAGAGACGACAAATCAATTAGGCCACAGTAGTTTTCTTGTTCAAGACAGGCAAAGTGATTTATCCATGGCAACTCGCCTCGGTGAGCATGCGGCAAAGTTCATTTGTGAAAATGCTTTATCTAGTAATGACTTTACTCCGTCAATTTGGCAACGGTTTGGAAGCGACTTTGATCTGAAATCCGCCTTGC
This sequence comes from Aliidiomarina sp., assembly GCF_022565475.1. GTDB lineage: Bacteria > Pseudomonadota > Gammaproteobacteria > Enterobacterales > Alteromonadaceae > Aliidiomarina. The sequence continues at coordinate 181,914 of NZ_JAIUMR010000001.1, forward strand.
AGCCAGGTAGTGATGCGATCGTTATTATTGGATTACGTTCACGTGAACAACTCTTCAACATTGCCGAACTTGTGTTTCATTTGAGAAAATTTGCTGGTAAATACTTACGCATTTTAGTTCGTGCATTTGACGAATCTCTACGAATTCAAGATGAACGATTTTTAATTAGCTGCGGAGCGACTCTCATTTTACCGTCGGAGATCAGTACTCGCAGTCTTTTAAATCTCGCTGAAACGACAACCGGTTTCGTGTATACACATACCTTGCCGGAAAGTTTTAATGATATTCAGGTCAAAGAAGCGACTCTCGATGTCAAAGGCTATTTACCACCCTTAGATTTCTGCAATGCCGTCCTTGAATATGAGAAGCGAGCTAAAAAATACCAAATCGATAGCTTATTGATCGAAGCCAACCTCGCCACCGGCTTGAACCCCGTCGCTCTGATACGGCGTTTCAGCAGCCGTCGCTTTGGCGATTTACTTACTTTCGCAGACAAGAAAATGTATCTCTACTTACACGCATGTCGTGAGTCTGACGCCAATAATGTGGTCTCAATCAACTTTGGGTTGCCCATTAAAAGTATTTTTAAACAGGAAGTTAGAAGCTCGAGTCATAGTAAAATCATTTACCTTGTCGAAGAGTTAAAGCTGAATAGCGATCATTCACAAGCTGCAGATTTAACCTTAGAGTTAAATCAATTAACAACGAAAACAAGCAGCGACGCTGAACGCAAAAATGATGTGGACGTTCACCGCGGCGTGAAGAAAGCCGAATATTTGTGAGGTTCTGAATGACAGAGCAAGACTTAACGTTACTCGTAATTACTGTGTTTCTGCTCGGTATAATTTCGGGGCTAGTTTTAGCTTATGTATTTCGCCGTTTCATCAGCCTGCATATCACAGCTTTATTTGGCAATCGTTACCTCAGGAAACGCACGTCAAGCCAGCTAAGTCGGCGAGTTAGGAAGTCTTAATGTCTGAACAACTCTATATTCAGCAACGAAACGCGCTACTACACCACCCATTATTTAGTTGGCCGGGACTTGGCGCATGGAGCTTTTATTTCCTTGTTAAAGTCGGACTTGCATTTACCGACCAGATTGAACTTCTCTTGCTATGGAACTATGCCCTTTTTGCATTTCTCGTCATTCCGCTTCCCTACCGAGCGGTTAAAGTTATCCGACAAATTCTGGCCGTTATCGCTGCTGTCGTTCTGCTGTATGTCGAGAGTCACCTTCCCCCCTTCGAAAGGCTGTTATCGCAATGGGAGCTGGTTTCCAATTTTAGTACTTGGTATATCTTAGAGCTTCTGGGCCGATTAATCGCAATCGAGATGGTCGCTATTTTTTTAGTGGCTTGGATTCTTTACATGTATTTGGCAAAGGTCTTGCGAATGACCGCGATTTCACTCGCTGCATTGCTGACATTTCCTTTTTGGCCACAACCAACCATGACCACTGGGCCACAGTTCGCAGCTGTTGGACCAGCGCCAAGAGCAATCGAAACATCCTCGGTTCAACCCATCGAGCAATCGCCGGATTCGATGCTTCGGCAATTCTATAACGCGCAGCAACAAATCCAATTAACCCCGCCGCCTGTCGCTGCTGATTTTGACATTCTCCTGATCAATATATGTTCGTTGTCTTGGCAGGACATTGAGCAGTTTGAGCTAACCGAACATGCATTTTTCCAGCGTGCTGATATCATTCTCAATAATTTTTATACCGGTAGTTCTTATTCTGGTCCAGCGACGTTGCGACTTCTGCAGGCAAACTGCGGTCATCGCCCGCACAGTCAGATTTTCAATCCGGACAATGCCTGCTTAGTCGGCAACCAATTGGAGCAATTAGGCTTTCGTAGTGAAATCCGCTTAAACCACACTGGAGCATTTGATAATTTCCTCAGTCAGATTAGAACGATAGGCGGCCTTGCTAACGCAAATTTCGTCGAGCCCTCGCAATTTCCTGAGAGCATGGTGGGATTTGATCAATCCCCTATTCAATCCGACCTTGCAGTACTTAGTGACTGGTTAGAAACCATTGATGAGCAACCGCGGTTTACTTTTTATAACTCCACGAGCTTGCATGACGGCAACCGACTTCCAGGTTTTCGGGGCAATAGTATTGCGAGTTATCGAACGCGCTTATTGACCTTACTCGACGACTTGAATCAATTGTTCGATGATATCGAAGCGAGTGGTGCACAAACATTAGTGGTGATTGTTCCCGAGCATGGTGCAGGATTACAGGGAGATCGGATGCAATTGCCTGGCATGCGCGAAATTCCAACACCAGCCCTGACTCACGTACCCGTCATGTTTAAGCTATTCGGTGTTGACGATGTCGACGTTCAATTGATCAACGCAAGTCGTCCAACCGGCCCGCTTGCCATTACCAGTGCCATTTATCAAATTATCGAGCAACGACCGTTTTCGGGCGGGCGTTATAACCCGCAAGATGTTGTGAACGGTTTACCTGAGACGCGTGCGGTTCTTGAAAATGACCGCGTCATCATGATTGAAGTAGATGGCGTGTTTTATCTACAAATAAACAATGGCGAGTGGCGTGAGTATCGCGGGTAGAGAAAACCCCAATCATTGAATATCCAACGACTGGGGGCACTTCAGAATGATTTCGGGGCTGTAACGCTCGGTTAGAATTGGTAACGGAAACCAATTTCAAAAGCGCGCTCAGGACCGACATAGATACCCTGCCGCAGACCCGAAATGTATTGCTTGTCAGTTAGGTTCTTGATTGAACCGAAAAGAGTTAAACTTTGATTCAATTGATATTGAGCAAACAAGTCATAAACAGTGTACGAAGGTAATAGTCCTCCCCAGATACCACCTGCGGCGTTACTTGGGATTTCCACACGATTACTTGGATCACCAAATTGCTCACCTTGGTAATTAGCCATAAGAGCCGCACTAAAGCCTTCATAACGGTACGACAAGCCTAGGTTAGCCATGTATTCCGGTGCATAAGGAATTCGGTTACCGCGGAATTCACCCGTCATAAATTCAGACTTTGGAATCCATGTTGCATTGGTATCCAGTTGCAAGCCTGCGCCCAAATCAACCGCAAATTGCAGCTCCACACCATAGTGCTCGGTCTTGCCGGCATTCGACTGCGATAAATTTGGATCGCTATTGCCAGTAACGACCTGATTATCGAAGTCCATCATGAATGCAGCCACTTCATAACTGATTCGCTCAACTGCACCGCGCACACCGATTTCAAAATTCGTCGAGCGTTCACCGTCAAGATTTTGATCTTGTAAACCATCAAGCGCTACACCATTCGCTGCTGGTGAAAATGCTCGATAAACACCCCCATATATCTCAGCGCTCGCGGTCAATTCAAACGTGGCACCAAAGCCCGGAAGTACTTCGGTGTTTGAGGTTTTCGCAGTCGCATTGCCTTGGCTCAAAATGGTGCGCACTTGCTCATAAGACTCAACGCGCAAGCCCGGTGTGACCGCAAGACGGTCGCTGACACGTAATTGGGTCTGTGCGTAAGCGGCGACACTGTCTGCACTATCCTGAATATGGCGGTCATTGATACCTGTGCGGTCATTTGCTCGCGATGCTCGGATGCGAGTATCATCCGACTCTTCGGTCATAAAACGTAAGCCGAATTCACTGTTTGCATCCATGTCTGCAATCGAGTGTCGATAAGCCAAACGTGTTTCCACCCCGAAACGCTCAAAGCTACGGTTATTACCGGTTAATTCATCGGTGTAGACCCAACGTCCAGCTGCATTTGAGGCCGCAGTGTCAACACCATAACGCCAATAGTCACGCGACACGTCACTCCAATACACCAATGTATTTAAAGTCACATCCGGACTGATCAACCACTCATGATTGACATCAAACGCCAATCGATCTTGCAAATACCAGTCATCAGGTGCGGGGTTATAGCGCTGACCATTGACATAATCGTCAAGCAAAAGGCCGCGATAAGAAATATTTGCATCGTTTTGGTGATAGGAAAACTTAAAACCAAGGCGCTGCTGGCCATTCAGTTCCATGCCGGCTTTAACCATGACATCCGTCATGTCGTAGCCCTTATCCATGAAACCGTCACTTTCTGCATGGGTAAACACCACTCCGGCAAAGGCATCGCCAGACGCATTGTGATTACCAGCCTCGAGATTGACCTCCCTCAGGTTGTGCGAGCCCACACGTGACGACAACATCACACCGTCATCAGGTGTCTTGGTTTGATAGTTGACAACGCCGCCTATTGTCGACGGACCATAACGCAACGACGATGAGCCTTTTAGAATCTCAACACGTTCGACTCGCTGAATGCGTGGGTTGTAGTAGCGGTCATTACCAATAAATAGCCCTGGAGCAATAGGAACACCATCCTCAAGAACCAGTGATTTCGACTCACTGGCCGACAAACCCCGAATACCGAAGTTAGTCACAATTGAAGACTCTTCTTCACCTTTAACATTAATACCCGCGATACGACGCAACACATCCTCATTTGACAAGGGCTGAACGCGCTCGATTTGCTCGCGGCTAATCAAATTAACGGTACCGGTTTCGTCGTAACTGTGGGCGCGACGCTCACCGCGGACGCGAATCACTTCGATACTTGGCATCCGCGATTTGCGGGCCTCAGCCTCCTCATTCTCTGTGGCTTGCGTTTGACCATGGGCCAAAGCAGGTGTAAAAACGACAGCGATTGCCAGTGCTAGCTTAGAAACTCGTGGTGATGAAGAAAACTGCATAAATGCTCCCCTAAATGAGTCATTGTATTTATCAACTGGGCGCATACTAAATGCAAATGAGAATGGTTGTCAATTAGATTTTCATTTATATTTAGGTACCTCCTTTGAGATGCAGTATCACATCACCAATATTCCGGCTCGGAGCCGAAATGCACGTTCCGGCTCCGAGCCGGAATGGTATCGCATTGATTGCTATGTATTTCTCAGATCTAGTGAATTTCGAAGGTATGCTATTTGTTAAAATGGCTATTTAGTTTCTTCAATATCCAACTGGTCTTTCTACACCGCAGCCACGTAAATATTCGATGAGAGTTTATGACTATATTGAGGTCTTATGGCGCAACTTGTTTGGTTTAGGCGCAATCTTCGGCGACACGATAATCCAGCACTTACGGCCGCGCTTGCAGCGGGCTCGACCTATGGCGTTTTCTTTTATGACGAACAGCTAACGGGAAGTTGGCTTGGAATACCTCGATGTGGTGTCCACCGCGCTCGCTTCCTATGGGAGTCGTTGACGGACTTAAAACAACAACTCTGTGCGCTCTCCGTGCCCTTAGAAATCTATCGTGGACAACCGGAAGATCTGTTGCCAGAGCTTTGCGCGCTATACGGCGTCACCCATGTGCACACCCAATCCCTGCCCGGCGCAGACGAACAGTTTCAACTCGCGCAATTAACTAGCAGGCTGCAAGCACTCAATATACAAACCATCGTTCATGAGGATTACACCTTATTGACCTATGCGCAGGTTAAAGAGCGTCATCCAACCGCCTTGGACTCGTTTAGTCGTTTTCGTAAGAAGTTGGCGCCCGTATTAAAAACGGAGTCCTTCTCACCGTCTGCTGTTACGCGCAAGCAAGCGCATGATCTTCATGTGTTACCTCAAGGTTTAACCGCATCACCGCTACCGCTCGTTGCAACGAATGAAATTCCCGATTGTTTCCCATTCGTCGGCGGCGAAACGCACGCCCAGCAACGTCTCAGCGACTATTGCAGTGAAGCGCTTTTCCATTATAAAGAAACCCGTAATGGTCTGCTCGGCCGCGATTATTCCGGCAAGTTATCACCTTGGCTTAATCTCGGCTGTATCTCTGTGCGGCAAGTGTACACGGCAGTAATGGCCGCAGAACAACAGCGCAATGCCAATCCTTCAACCGAATGGTTTGTGGTGGAGTTACTCTGGCGTGACTTTTTTCAGCATTGTTCGCGTGAACGCGGTACTGAGCTATTTCGCGGTGATTCAAATCAGCTGTCAAATGGTGAAAAGCCAGTTTGGGCGACGAGTCGATTTGAACACTGGCAACACGGCCAAACCGGTCACGAATTTTTAGATGCGGCGATGCGCGAACTCGAGGTCACGGGATTTATGAGCAATCGTGCCCGGCAAAATGCAGCATCGGCTCTCATTCACGATTTAGCCATCGACTGGCGACTCGGCGCAATGTGGTTCGAGAATCGACTGATTGACTACGATCCCGCCAGCAATTACGGCAATTGGCAATATATCGCAGGCATACATGGCAATTCGCGCGGAGGCAGTTGGTTTAACCTAAACAAGCAAGCTGAGCACTATGATCCAACCCATGCTTATCGACAATTTTGGCGAGCCGACGTGGTGACGAATGACACACCGTAAAGTGAATCTGCCGGAAAAGACCTGCCCAATCTGCCACCGACCATTTGCATGGCGTAAGAAATGGCAACGAAACTGGCCTAACGTCGTTTATTGCTCTGAACGTTGTCGTCGCTCCCGAGCTGACACCAAAGCTTGTTTAACAAATAAATCGTGACGCAGCGTGACCACGTATTCGACGGCGTCAGGAACGCCAAGCGCTGCAGTACATGATTGTTCGTCAGTCGCTTCCGTAAAGAACAAATGACGTTGTCGGTCATTTTCTCGCCACGCCAATGCCGCATGAGGGAAGGCATCACGCGGCCATTCTAAGCAAACTTGTGAATCCGACCGCCACACCTGAATCTGTTGGAGTCGTTGCTCCGTTATCTGCGGCCTTTCCCTGGTGTCAACGTGAAGCAATTGCGTATCCGCGCGGTAAACCGTGAGCGATACCAAGTCGTCATTGATAATCGTAACGGTGAACACCTCCGTTTTCGACTTCGCATTGCTTTGCGTTGCAAACGGGTATTCAAGAACGATACCATCACGACTTTGGCTAACCATGCGGTACTCGCCTGTATCGTTGGTCACATTGCCGGACTCTGGCAGGAGTCGCATCAGTTCCGCTTGATTCCCATCAATACGCCCGACAATCACTAATGCAGTACTGTCCGGTAACCAGGTCGCAGACGCGGCTCCCTCGTCATTAACGACAGCATTACACCCGCTAAGAAACAGTGCGGCTAAACTTATACGTGCGATCATTCGCTGCATGCGTGCCTCCTAACGTCTTGATAGCGTTCGTGCCGCTTCGGTGTCCCAATAAATCACATCAGCTTGCGGCAGATCTAGGCGTAACATGGTTTGTTCGCCACGCACGATTTCGAGCTGGCTCAGCTGTGCTGCTGGCACATCCAAGTAGACTTCAAAATAGCCGGCGCCACTCCCCTGTGTTTGACTATCTTCATGAATCGTCAAACGCCCAACAAATTGCTTGCCCGAAGTGTCCGTAGCCAATAGCGTATAAGGGCTAGTACCGAGCGTGTTCTGTGGTGCGGCAACTTCCATAATACTGCGAACTTGGGTGCCTAAAAATGGATGCACAACGCCGCTAATTCGAGTGACCAATGGTGCATCTGAAGCGGCAATTGCAGCATCGGCGACAAAGGGCTGTGACGGCGAACGTAATTGATAATCCTGCGCTTTCTCGTACACCCAGTCAGAAACATGCACCGGATTACAATAGCTCATTACGTCAGCAAGCGTATGTGGAAGACGTAATTGCGTATTATCGCGACTGACACCAACGCTGCCAATTGAGCTTGGGTTATAAGGAAACTCATTTTCAATGTTTACAGGATTACCACAGTCAATGTGTCGAACCGAAAAATTATGGCCGAGTTCATGACTAAACGTGTCAAGATCATTGGCACGGTCATAAGTCACACCGACGCGCCCAGGCACAAAGGCAACGCCCGCGGCACTGCCCCCCACTTCTTCAAAGCGGAAGAATCCATGATAATGACTTCCTGAGTTCTCACCTTCGGCTATGCGTAAATCAAGTAACTGATACAACAAATCTGCAGCTTCGGTCACTTCATCTTGGTTTTGCACGACATACGGCTCGCGAAAACGTAACTCAATACGACTAAATGGCCAATGTTGTTGGATCTTCTGGCGTAACACTTCTTCCGATTGAATGGTCGGCACGACATCATTCACGACCATGGGCACGATGGTTATGTACAAAGGAATCTCAGCAGAAAAGTTCGGAGTTTGCTGGTGAATCAAGGTGTCGTCCATGTAGACACTCACACGCAAACCTGTTTGCATCCATTCGCTCGGAATTTCAGTGTAATGCGCATATTCCAAGCTATCATGCTGCTTTTCCTCTGCTAAGGAGGTCGGTGAATGCAATGGCAATCGGGCGACTTCGCCATCTAAGTACAATTCTATTTCACCCGATGGTACAGGCGAGCCCGCTGGCCCAGTCATAAATACACGGAACAAAGCCGCTCGATTGGGCACAAGTTTCGGTGAAGTCTTCACCACGACTTGCCCCCAATCCACCGTTTCCAAGCGCACTCGATCTTCCGCAGAAGCCGCCAAAACGCGCTCTAGCGTTTCAAGTTTACGTTCACCAAAACCATCATCAAAAATAACTGACACTTGATATGCGCCCTGATTCGCGGGCAGCTCTGTTGAGCCTCGGGCGGCGCAGTTCTCGATCAGATACGCAGGGACGCGTGGCGTTTGATTGTATAAATCGAAGTGAATTTCACAGTTTAGATCGTTTAAATCAGCAGTTGAGTCAACTTCCCATGCGACTGACAGCGCTTCTTCCGTTAGGTCAGCACTCACCGCAGCGGTTAGTGGACCACGCTGCTCTGCACAATCCGTTCGATACGGCAAGCGCGGAACACTGATGGAATTGCCGTCGTAAAATATGCTCATTATCGCGCTTTCCGTCACTCGATGACGAGAATCCAAGCAACCATCTCCGAGAATATAAGCCCCCCACAAAGGCAATTGCAGCAAAGGGCGAATATCCAGTATCGGTGTATCACGGAAGATTAAGGTATTTAATTGCTCACTCGCTTGCAGCGGAGTCAAATCGGTAATAGGCGAACTATTAAAGCTTAACTGCCGCAATTCTGGGAATGGTTCGAGTGTTGTAATCGACGTGAAATTCAGCGTTAAATTTTCAAGTGGTAAATCCCTTACTTCGGAAAGGCTATCAATCCCCGTCTCAGAAATATCCAGCTGCGTGAGCGGTAATCCTGAAATCGGTGCCAAACGACGTAAGTTACGATTACTCGAAACATTTAAACGAACTAAGTTCACAGCATATTCTAATCCGGTTAAATCACGCACACCGCGGTTAGCGATGGACACATCCACTAGATCCGCCATTTTCTCGGCCGTAATCGGTTCATCGTCGTTGAGACTAAGATAAAAACGCAGCTCAGACTCCAAGACCGGATCAGGGATTTCAATACTTTCCTCATGGACAAATCGAACTACAACCTGGCAGTCCTCTCCGATGACACCCGTGTTGTAGTGCAGACCATCAAGCTGCCCTCGACACCCTGACACTTCATAGATTTCATGTTGTTCATCGGGCATCAAGGTAAAAGTGACGAACTCGCCAAAACTTACTTGTGCTGCCGGCGGATCAACTTGCCCTTGGCCGAGAACGAACACGCTGACATCAAATAATTCATTTTCATCGGGCAGGGTTGCCGTTACGACAAGATCACAGGACTCAGTTAACGGCCGGGTTTGTAAACTAAATTGATTCTCGCCGATGGCCTGAGGCTCTCTCACTGGACAGCCAGAAACTTCTTCAATTTGATAAAAAGGTTCAAGTTCGATTTCAAAGGTAAGTTCCTCACCATAGCTGACGTTCGCCTGTTGCGGGGAAATTGAGCCACCTTCTGGGATAGTCGCGGTTACCGCTAATTCAATTTTCTGTGCAACTGCAGAAACTGTACAGGCCGATGTAATTGTTCCCGTAGTATAGGTGCCATTACTATAAGACCCGCCGCAGCCGCTAGCTGACTGTAATTCGTAACCTTCAGCGAAAGACAATGAAAATGTCGTTGTTGCGCCACTTTGTACACTTCGTGAAGTCGGTGAAATGGTAATTTCATCGCTCACACTGGTCGACACCAAAAAGTTCTGCGGCGTCGAGCCACCAGAGCCATTTCCTCCGCTTCCGCCGCCGCCACAGGCTGTTAAAGACAAGGTGATAAGTGTTCCGAATAAAATACGGCTGTTGATCTGCATGCGATGAAACCTACTTAAATTCAATATCAGTTTTTATCATCACACAAAAATACAACAACTACACCCACATATATGTAACAAAAATTAACCGCAGCGTGTTCTCGCGAACCGGAAGATGCCTTTCCGGCTCCGAGCCATAATTATAAACCATTGTTTTATAAAGAAGTGACTTACTCGTTAGCACTGAGGTGAATCGTAATGTCAGCTTTTGGCAGACTGTCTAAATCATGTCCAAGAACGAGTGCGGTTTTATTCGCCAGCCAATCCTCAACGTGCTTTTTGAGGACCACCTGGTGGTCAGAATCAATGCCTGTGAACGGTTCATCCAAAATTACAAATTCAGGATTCTGCAAATACAAACGCGCTAACATGAGTCGTCGAGCTTGCCCGCCTGAGATTGCCGTACCGCCGGTACCGAGCCAAGTTTCTAGCTGCATCGGCATAGCCTTGACCTCCGAGTCTAACGAGGCGAAGACTAAAGCCTGCCATAATTGCTCATCGGAAGACTGCGGCGCCGCTATCCGTAGATTTGTCGCAATTGTTCCAGCTAAAACTTGGTTCGCTTGCGGGATGTAACCCATGACAGTTAACCAGTTTTCACTTTGATACAGTGAACGCAGATCGTCGTCAGCAAAAACCACACGGCCCTGATTTGGTATTAGACCAGCCGCCATATTTGCAATCGTCGACTTGCCAAGTCCTGAAGCACCAGTAACTGCAGTGATTTCGCCGCGTCGGATCAAAACGTCGTCGTGGAGTCGTAAACCGATAATACGTCGTACCGCAAAAACAGGCATAGCAAACGTTTCGTGGATGCGTGAACGAGCTTCATTGACAAGTCCCACCTGCCCTCCCTGTTCAACCACCGGCAAGAGCACCTCTGATAGCGCTAAAACAGCAAACACCTGTAACACCACCACAGGTAAACTTAAATCACCACTGTGATAAGCAATGAGCCCATAAAGCAAGATAACTGCAACGAGAATCTGCAGCATTGCAGTGACCATCATTTCAATGATGGTCAGTCGTCGTAAGCGTTGCTCTTGCCACTTGTTCTGTAATGCAGCGACTTCAGCGAGAGCATCAGCTCTTGCTCGCCAACGTCCAGCCGTCATCAGTTCTGCAGCGCCATCGTATAGCTCAATACTCTGTTCACGGACTAACTGTTGCTGCCGTACTTCTGCGCGTCCACGCTGATGACTTAAACGCTGACTAATCGGAACCGCCAGCAGCCAGATTAAAATAAATCCACAGGCGGTAATAATATGTAACCAGAAATGGCCCGACAAACTGGTCAAGACAATCAGTAACCAAACCACCAGTAAAGCCAAGGCGGCTGCAAGTGGCGGCGCGATAATACGAAGATACCAAGCGTCCAGCGTATTTAAGTCTTGCGTCAAACGCTGCAGCATGGTCGCTGTATTTAACTGGACAAATCGAGCTGGCGAGAACTGACTCACCTGCCGGAACAATTGGCTTCGCCACCAACTTTGGATGCGTAAAACCGTGTCATGGTGAATTAAGCGCTCAAAATAACGAGCGACTGTGCGCAATAGCGCAAAAAGGCGGATACCGGTGCCGGGCGTGAAAACATCAATCAAAACGACTGTGGTTGCCAAACCTGCGAGCGCTGTTGCAGTGATAAACCAGCCTGACAGTGCCAGCAAGCCTATTCCGGCCAATGCGGTTAAACTTAGAAGAATGAAGCCAAGTAGCAGTCGTTTCCGTTGTTGCCGGAATCCTCGGCGAAAAAAGCCTGGCATTAATCGCATGGGTGCTCCTCGCTATTACCGAGTGCAATAACTTGATCAGCAAACGGCACAAAATCGCGGCTGTGGCTCGCAACCACCAAACACACTCCCCGTTGCTTGACTTCTCGCAATGCGCTGCAGACAAACTCGGTACTGACCTTGTCGAGTTCAGCTGTTGGTTCATCGAGTAACATCAGGTCCGGTTTAAAACCTAGGTGAATAGCGAGTAGCCAACGTCCTAACGCAATACGTTTTGCTTCACCGCCAGAGACTCCCGCGCCAAACTCCGACATGTTGGTGTTCAGTCCCAATGGAAAGCGTTTCAGCATCGGTTCTAAACCAAGTTGACGGCATATCTCCAACGCTTGCTCCGTCAAAGCAGCTGTTGCGCTCGGCGATAGTTGCTCAGGTTGTTGTTCAGGCGGCAAGAGCGTCGCTAAATTCGTTAACACACTCGCGTTTCTAAGCCAGGGGGTTTGCGGTAAGTAGGCGATGTTGCGCAGCCCATGCGGTCGATACTTGTTTGTAGTAGCGTCATAAAACTGTAAGCCCGGAAGCAATCCCGCGAGTAGCTGAAGTAAGGTACTTTTGCCGCTGCCGGATGGGCCTGTCAGTAACGTCAGTTGTCCAGCCTCAAGGGTCAATGCTGGATAGTGAATCGGCACCCCCCGATCCGCATACGAATAGATCAAAGGCTTTGATTGCAGCGGAAAAACACATGGCTCGCCAGCGGTCTTAACCGCCGCAGGTGCTATTTGCCGAGACAATATCGAAGCTGCGCCCAGTGCTGCAGCGCGATCATGATAATACTGCGATAGCTGGCGCAAGGGTTGAAAGAATTCAGGTGCCAAAAGTAAGATGAGTAGCCCAGAGAACAAGGTCAGACTTTCTGCTGCTGGAAACGCATAATAACCAAGTAATGAGAAACCGATATAAATAGCTATCGCGGCAATCGCAATCGCAGCAAAAAACTCAAGAACCGCTGACGATAAGAACGCAATCCGCAAGGTCTTCATATTGAGCTCTCGGTATTCGTCATTTGCCGCATCGATGTGGCGTCGGGCCATGGGCAGTTTTTGCAACAAAAACAACAACGTTAAATTGCGAATTCGATCAATAAATATGCCCGATAAGCGTTGAATCGAGACGAGATGCTGCTGATGCACACGCTCTGCCCCCATGCCGATCAACGCCATGAAAAGCGGTATAAGTGGAGCGGTCACCAACAAGAATAACCCGGCTAGCCAGTTTAAATAGAAGACGACGATGAGAATGACGAAGGGCTGCCAAAACCCAAGCCACAACTGCGGCAAATAACGTCCGAAGTAGCCGGATAGATGTTCAATCGGCTCTATCAAGTCATTGGCGGCATTAGTATTCTTGTTCGACTGCCAATCCCCCTGATGAAGTTGCCACTGCCAATAGTCCAATACTTGCTGCTGAGCCCTCGTTTTCGCTTTAGTCGCTGTGCTGAGTGAAAACGATTTATAGAAAAATCCAGATACGACGCGAATAACAATGGTCAGCAATAACGTCCACCATAACCACTTTGTGTTCGCCAGCTGTTCTTGAAAAAAAGCCTCGATTAACCAAGCGCTGAGCGCAAACTGAACCACAAGCGTAAGCGACTGAACGCTCCCAAACAAACACGACCACAACAAAGAGCGACCTGTCGTCGCTCTTAGCTGTTGTAAATAACGTTTTTCTTGAGCAAACTTCACACTCACCGAATTACTGCTGCCTGCAATTAATGATAGCCAACGCCTGCTTTAACTTTGCCGCGGAAAACCCAATAGGTCCAAGCGGTGTAAACGAGTACAATCGGGATAACAAATAACAAGCCAAGCAACAAGAATAACTGTGACGAGTGCGCCGAAGCCGCATCCCACAATGTATAGTTAGGCGGCACAACGTAAGGGAATTTACTCGCCAGTAGTCCCAAGTAAGTAAACAAAAACATGCCCATCGTCGCAACAAAGGGAGAGCCATCACGACGCTGTTTGACCGAGCGTAATATCCAACCTGCACATAGCACAGCAAATAATGGCAATAGCCAAATCGCACTGATGCCATTAAACCAACGTTCTTTGACGAACGGGTCGACAAACGGTGTCCACACACTGACCAGTGAAAACACGAGCAACACGACAATCAGCAACAGTGGCGTAATTTTGAATGCCCACTGTTGAATACTTCCCTCCGACTTCATAATCAACCAAGTCGCACCAAGTAACGCGTATCCCGCCACTAAACCAAAACCAGTTAACAAGGTAAAAGGCGTCAGCCAGTCGAATGCGCCGCCAACATAGGCCATGTTTTCAACTCGAAAACCCTGAATATAAGCACCAACCACTGCACCTTGAGCAAAAGCGGCGACGGTTGAGCCAATGGCAAATGACCAATTCCATAAATAGCGCGAGCGCTTCGCCTTAAAGCGAAACTCAAAGGCAATGCCACGGAAGATCAAACCCGCAAGCATCAGAAACACACCAATATAGAGCGCTGGCAAAAACACCGCATAGACCAGTGGAAATGCCGCCAGTAAACCTGCGCCGCCAAGAATGAGCCAAGTCTCGTTACCGTCCCATACTGGCGCAACTGAGTTCATCATAACATCCCGAGCCTCTTCACTTGGTGCGAATGGAAACAATACACCAAGACCTAAGTCGAAACCGTCCATGAGTACATACATAATGACGCCGAACGCGATGATAGCGGCCCAAATAATGGTTAAATCAAAAACTGGTTCACTCATGACTGTTGCTCCTCTTCTTCCCAAGACGCACTAGCTGCAGAAAATGGCCGCTTCGCACGTTGTGACGGGCTTGCTGTGGTCATTTCATGCTCAGGGGCGAGGCCAACACGTAAGACCCGCATGAGGTAATACAAACCCGCGGCAAATACAATTGAGTAAACGATGATATAGCCAATCAAAGTAAACAACGCCATACCACCGGTCAGTGATGGTGTGAGTCCTTCTGCATGGGTCATCACTTCATAAATTAACCACGGTGCACGACCGACTTCAGTGACAAACCAGCCAGCCAATACAGCAATGAACGGCGTCACCGCCATTAAGCGCAATCCTTGCAAGAACCAGCGAGTTCTTGTGTAGGCTTGTCGGCGGCGTAAGACTAAGCCAGCGATAGCAAAAACTAACATCAATACACCAATGCCGACCATAATACGGAATGCCCAAAAAACAATCGCAACGGGTGGTTGCTCCTCCCGTGGAACTTCATTTAGACCCTGCACTTCACCGTCCCAGTCATGGGTCAGGATATAGCTGGCAAGCCGCGGAATACCGACCTCGAAATGATTGGTTTGTGCCTCTTGATCCGGCCACGCGAATAGCAACAGTGGTGCCCCACGTTGCGTTTCCCAGACACCTTCCATAGCCGCAACTTTAGTGGGTTGGTGCGCAAAAGTATTCAGCCCGTGAATATCACCAACGATAACTTGTGCGGGAGCAGCAAACAAAATTAACCAAAGCGACATCGACAATGCCCGTTTATGGACATCGGCGTCTTTATTGCGAAGCAGGTACCAAGCACTCACACCGGCGACCACAAAGGCACCGGTTAAAAATGAGGCTAAGCCCATATGGAAGAAACGCGGGGCTAAGCTTGCATTAAATATGGCCTCGCTCCAGCTGGTTACATAGACCAAACCATCGCGGATCTCGAAACCCGCGGGTGTCTGCATCCAACTGTTCGCTGATAAAATCCAAAACGAAGAAATAAAGGTACCTGTTGCCACCATGACTGCGGAGAAAAAGTGAATACCCTGGGGTACCTTGCCACGGCCAAAAAGCAACACGCCTAAAAACGCTGCTTCGAGGAAAAATGCTGTAATCACCTCATAACTAAGCACCGGTCCAAGGAAGTTGGCGCCAGCGTAGGCAAAATTACTCCAGTTCGTACCGAACTGAAAGGCCATCACAATGCCTGACACCACGCCCATGCCAAAGACCACGGCAAAGACCTGAATCCAGAACCGCGATAGACGTTCCCAAACCGGGTTTTGCGTGCGCCATGACAGGCCTTCCAAGAGCGCGATAAATGAGGCTAAACCAATAGTAAATACAGGAAATATCGCATGAAAGGACACGACAAACGCAAACTGAATTCGTGAGAGAATGAGCGGATCAAGATCCATCGTTAACTCCTATGAACAGAGAACTATCGCTAATTAGGTATCTTCATACTATACGCCCATTTAGAGAGAAACAAATAGGTTCTTGATGTGACAAATTAACTCAATGCGCATGGTTTAATCAGCCACTTTTGCTAGAATCGTGCTACTCATTTAGCGTATCACGCACAAGGAATGTTTCGATGAAATTATTGCACACGTCTGATTGGCATCTCGGTCGCATTTTTAACCAACATTCTTTGCTTGACGATCAAGCTTATGTTTTGTCTCAGATTATTGAGCAAGCACGGGAACACCAAGTGGATGCGGTCATCGTCGCCGGTGATATTTATGATCGCGCCCTTCCACCCACGGATGCAGTCAAGTTACTCGACCAGACCTTAAACACGTTTATTCATGAATTAAGGATTCCGGTGATTATGATTTCCGGTAACCACGACGGCGCGCAACGATTAGGGTTTGCCGCGAACCTTTTAAAACAAAGTGGCTTACACCTATTTACCTCATTTGACGATTTACTCAACCCTGTGGTGCTTCCCGCCGCATTTGGCCAACTGGTCATTTGGGGCATTCCATATTGTGATCCAGAGTCCGTCAATGATTACTTTGACGTTAAGGTCGTCGATCATCAAGGTGCTCAAGAACTCGTGACCAGTTTGCTCAAACAACATATCACTGAGAACTATGGCGATAACTGTGCCCACGTGGTGGTTAGTCACAGCTTTATAGCCGGTGCGAGTACCAGCGAATCGGAACGGCCATTAAGTATTGGAGGCGCCGAATGTGTCGACGCCGATTTATTCAAAGACTTCGCCTACACTGCGCTGGGTCACCTGCATCAAGCTCAGTTCAAGGGCTATGCACATGTTCGTTATAGTGGCTCGCCGCTGAAATACAGCTTTTCCGAAGTCAATCAGAAGAAATCGACAACGTTAGTGTCTTTTCAAGCCGACCAAAGTTGTAAGTGTACCCTATTGCCACTCCAGCCTCGCCGTGATGTCCGAGTTATTGAAGGGGCATTTGACGACATTCTCGCCGCTGGTGCAGAAGATCCGCATCGGCACGATTATGTGCACATTACCATCACCGACAAAGAAGCAATTCTTGATCCGCTCGCACGCCTACGGAATGCCTATCCGAATATCTTGGGCTTTAGTAAAGCCACGCTCGAGCGTGGCCACAATAACCATCGGCAAACCCGTGAACAGTTAGCCCGCCCTCATTTGGACATCATCGCCGACTTTTACAAAAACATGAAAGGTGAAACACTCAATAACGAGCAGCGCCAGCTACTCGCAGACCTCTTGGATGAAATGAATAAGGCCGAGCCAGAGATGAGGGGCACGCGATGAAGTCACTTTTTTTGCAGATGACCGCGTTCGGGCCTTTTGCCGCGACTCAGTCCATCCATTTCACCGATCTCGGTGACAACCCACTGTTCCTCATCAATGGTCCAACGGGTGCAGGAAAAACAAGCATTCTCGACGCAATCGCTTTTGCATTATATGGAAAAACCACCGGCGATCGCAGTGCTGATGCGATGCGTTGTCACCATGCGGCGAATGATGTAGAAACAGAAGTGATATTTATTTTCGCACTCGCTGATAAAATTTATCGCGTCGATCGCAAACCAACTCAAACCACCAAAGCAAAACGTGGCGATGGTCTAACCACGCGACAAGCGAGTGCGAACTTATATCAAGTTACAGCAGAGTCCGGCCACTCCCCTTTAAGCTGGCCGACCACACTATTGAGCTCGAGTTCGGTGACGCAAGCCAACGCCAAAGTCGAACAACTTATTGGACTTAACGACAGTCAATTTCGCCAAGTTGTAGTGTTACCGCAGGGGCAATTCCGCGAGCTCCTGGTTGCGAACTCGCAAAGCCGTGAGACCATACTTGCGAGTCTTTTCCAAACCGAAACCTTTAAACGAATCGAAGAGGCTGTGACTTAACGCGCCAAATCAGTGAACAACGATTACCAGCGCCTCAAGCAAAATCTAACCAGCCTGATTACTGAAATCGGTTATGAGACCATCGAACAGCTTGACGCTGCTATCGTTGAGGAAAAAGTCCCGCTGAAACAGGCGAACGAAGAGCTAAAGGCAGTAAAGAGCGCCCATGACCAAGCAAAATCGGCGTTAACTCGCGCAGAAGAATTACAAAAACGTTTCTTGAATTTACGGGCGAGTCAGCAACAGTTGACGGAACTCGACCAACAACGCGAACAGATTGCCGAGTTCGAACGACAACTCGCTGAATATGAGAAAGCAAACAAATTACGACAAGCGTGGAACGATTTGGAGAAAGCAGAGCAACAGTTGAACACGCGAAAACTCGCCGACAATGAAGCAGTCCATGCGCGTCAGCAATCGTTGCAATTACTCGAGGACGCTCGCGCCCGTGCTCTTGACGTTGTCGAGCATCCGCACCATATTGAGCAGCTGGCTGCTGAAATTAGCCAATTGAACACACATCTAAAGCAGCTTGAGCAGCTGCACTTATTACAGCAGCAACGAGCCAATACCAGTGCTGCGCGCCAGCAGATTGCTGCGCAACTCACGCAATCAAACCAGCAGAAAGCCCAGCTACGCGACGCCTACGATAGCGCTGAAAAAGAGCTCGAGCGCCTCCAACAAACGGTTGACCAACACGTTAATATCGATGCCATGCGAACCAAGCTCGCCCAACAAATAAAACTGGCAAAAAGTGTTCAAACCCTCAGTGAACGTCGCAAAAGTACTACTCAGGACATAGAAAAAATCACAGTCGATTTGCAGACGGCAGAGAAAGAACTTAACGCTGCCATACAACAAAGTAAAACCTTGCAGTTACAGTGGTACACAGAACAAGCCAGTGTCCTCGCCCATGAATTACAACCGGGGCAACCCTGTATGGTCTGTGGTAGCAAGGACCATCCGCATCCTGCCCTTGCGCAGGATGTGAATCAACTTGTTAGCCAAGCACAATTAGAACAAGCAGAGATAACCGTGCAATCACGGCGCAAGCAGGTGTACCAGATCGAGCAACAACGAGCCAGCAAAGTACAGCAATTGGACGAACTCGATGCCCGCAGTGGAGAGCTTATCGACGAGCTTGGTACAGCAGCTGATCGACCTTTACCAACCTTAATGTCCGAGCTCGAGCAATTGGAGAACACTGAGCGTCAGCAAGTACTCGAACGCGAACGGCACATCAAGTTGGCGAAACGAATCCGAGCGTTACAAAATGAATTGTCAACGCTACAGCAAGGCGACGAACAACTGCAACAATCGTTACAGCAATATGAGAGCCAAATTGCTGGATTTGATGGTCAAATCCGTGTGCTTGATCCCAATCAAACTCTTGCCTCAGCGTCCCTTGACTCGTTACAACAACAAATCGACCAACAGCAGAATAAGCGAGAGAAACTGCAACACGAATATAAGAGTACCGAGCAGCAAGTCCGAGAGCGAGAGCAGCACTATGCCAATGCAGTGAACAGCGCTGATATTGCCAAACGCGAACTCATCACAGCTGAACAGCAATTTAGCCAAGCTCAAATGCACTGGCAAAGTGAGCTCAATCATTCGACATTTACGGATGTCGCAGCGTTTAAAAAAGCCTTACTAACGCAGGCTGAGGTCGAGCGTATCGCAATGACTGTGAGCGATTATCAACGTCGGAGAATAACCACAGAAAGTCAGATTGAACAAGAGCAGAAAGCAATAGGAACACAGGTCCAGCCCGATCTCGAGCAATTGCAATTACAACAAGAAACAGTCGCACAGCAAGAAAGGGAACAACAAGCTGCATTCAATACGCTGACGAAACGGATGAGCATTCTCGAACACGCTCAACAGAGCTTCCGTAAACGCGAGCGAGCGGCTCAGACCCTCGTCGAGGAATACAAAGTAATCGGCGAACTCGCTCAAACCTTGAGCGGCGACAACGAATCTCGAATTAGCTTACAGCGCTTTGTTCTCGCCGTGCTGTTAGATGATGTTCTGCATGAGGCATCGGCGCGCCTACAACAAATGACGGCCAATCGATTCAGTCTGATTCGTGGCCAGGATGTCGGGGATCGCCGTAAACATAGTGGACTTGACCTCATGATCAACGACAGTTATACCGGCCAAGAACGTGAGGTCAACACCCTATCGGGAGGTGAAAGTTTCATGGCTGCATTGGCGTTAGCGCTCGGTCTTTCCGACGTGGTGCAAAGCTATGCGGGTGGTATTCGCATTGAAACACTCTTCATTGACGAAGGCTTCGGTAGCCTCGACAGTGAGGCACTGGACTTAGCAATTGACGTCTTGGCAAGCCTACGTGCCAGCGGACGCACGATTGGTATTATTTCGCATGTGCATGAACTTAAACAGCGTATTCACAAGCGGATTGACGTCGTCCGTGAAGCAAACGGTAGCTATCTCAAAATGAGGTAACTACGAGCTCGGTGAAACCTGTTCGTGCTCAGGGGGTGTAATCTTATATTCCTGCCACAACTGGATTGGATTACCCTCTGGGTCCTCTAGCCGTGCAAAGCGACCGTTAGGGTAAGTATTCGGATCAACATCAACCTCAATACCAGCGGCCTGCAATTGAGCGACCATCGCATCTAAATCACGTACCCGAAAATTAATCATCCACTGTTGTTCCGGATCGCCAAAATAGGTAGAACTCTGAGCAAAGACGCCAAATATGGTCGTGCCGCCTTGTTGTTGCCAAGGCTCTTCCTCATAAGTACTTGGCGTACGCTTCACGCCGAGATGTTCCTCATACCATGCAATCAAAGCTTGCTGGTCATTTGCTTTAAAGAAAAAGCCACCAAAACCCAGAACGTGCTCGCGTTCAGCAGCGAGTGACGGTGTACTTGCTAGCAAACATAGCAACAAACCCAATAAAGTTTTCATCATGCAATTATCCTTCACTCAACAGAGGATTTTTTACCTTCCACAAACGTATTCTGTACCCTTTTCGACAGCAATAAATAGGGAATCCAAATACATGCCGTGATGAGTAACCGGACTAAATCAATCCATGTTGCCCTTTCGACTAACGGTTGTTCACCAAACAAAAGGCTAACCATCCAACTATCGACTAACACATAAACAATCGAAACACTTAAAACCGTGATGTAGACCCGAGGAAACCAATGATGCTTACTGAAAAATAGATAAATTAAATACAGCGAAGCAATTAACATGGCGAAATGATAAAACATTTCAAAACGCACAATAGTCAGCCACCACGGATGATAAAACTCAGAGCCAGGTGTCGTGAACTGTTCAACATCGATACTCGATAACAACGCGTTGAACATCGGCAAGTCGACCGAGAGCAAACGTATGGGTGTTAAGAACAAACCCAATGCCAGCAACAGCAGCCATCCACCAAGTCCCTTTACTTCTTTTTCATCGGCCATGCCGGCAATTCCTTGTTGGTTCGCTATCGATTATTCAATAACTTCACGGCGTCGCCGCTGATAGTCTTCATAGGACGGTTCAACTTCGCGAAAGCATTCAGCTTGTTGTGCGGGTGGTAAATGACGGCATTCATTGCGTTTACTTTCTTGGGTCACATCGAAGAGTTGTCGACCACTACACCCAGATAATATAACAATAAGACCGACGAAGAACATAACTCGCATAGGTGACTCCACTCAAATTAACGAATATTCTCACTGATTCGGGCTAAACGCGACTGCTCTTCGCGACTCAACGAATCAAACCAAATACACACATAGCTGGCCTGTTCGTGTGCACTTTCGCGAAACCGCAAGCGAATGTAGCCAAAACCTCGCTGTGCTTGATCAAATTGACCACGCACCTGTTGGCCAGAGGGAAGCTGCAAACACGCTGCACCTAACTCATCGCAGGTCACGAGTTCCGGCTGCGGGCGCAATAATAACCAACGCACAACAAGGAAAGCGAGCGACCAAACGACGCCAGCAAAACCAATGAAAAGGGTCAACAGAACGCTCACCAGAGCGAGTATGGCTAGTCCGTGGCTAACGTGTGACCGCGATTCTGAGCGGCCTTGCCTAAACTGAAACACATCCATGTTGTCTGCTTCACTGACGTTAAACTTTAACGCGCTTGAGCATCAGCTCGACCATCGCCGACAACTCAGGATCTGGGCACGGTTTATGGCCCATAAACCAAGCGAATAAATCCGGATCGTCGCATGTCAATAAACGTCTGAATACGGCCTGTTGCTGATCATTAAGTTCATCATAAGCTTCTTCCACAAAAGGCGCAAAAAGCACGTCCAGTTCCAGCATTCCCCGGCGACAGGCCCAACGCATCCGGCGTTTATCCTTCAACGCGTCTTCAGATTGTTTTAAAAACTGCATGATTCATCCTCTCAGGGTATTTTTTGCGATAGCCGCCATTTTATCAGAGTCTGAGGCCATGATAAGCTTAAAACCTTGAAAAAGTTAGTGGCTGACCCCACCTTTAAATTAATCGTATGTTCGTGCCATTAAAGAGGTCTTTTGTGTCAATATTCCAGTCCCAAGTTCTTGAACAAGCCGAACCTAGCGTCGTCGCCGATCTGAATGACTACGGCTTGATCCATGTCGCAGGCCCCGATGCCGACAAATTTCTTCAGGGTCAGCTGACCTGCGACGTCAATGAACTCTCTGATTCTAACTGGCTCTTTGGTGGACATTGCGATGCAAAAGGTAAGTTATGGAGTATTTTCCGTGCCATTCGTAGTGAGCAAGGTATTTACTTACTCCAGCCGAAAGCAACGATCGCTGCTAGTTTAGCGCAGCTCAAGAAATTTGGTGTCTTTAGCAAAGTTGAAATTACTGATGCAAGTGATACACATCGTTGCATTCTCGTCGTTGGTGCCGATGCTGCAACACGCGTAACCGAATTAACCGGCATTGAATCACAACAACGTCATGACCACGTCAATGACTTGCACGTACTCACAATGACCGACAATGTATACTTACTCGTGCTCCCTGCAAGTTTTAAAATTCACGTAAATTTAGTCGGTCCTGAGTGGTGGCATGCGCTTCACATTGAAAAAGGCTGGCCCTGGTTAAGTCATGAACATGCTAGTGAGTTTATTCCGCAAATGGTCAATCTTGACCGTATCGGTGGTATCAGCTTCAAAAAAGGCTGCTACATTGGTCAGGAAACTGTTGCGCGTATGCACTATAAAGGTCAAAACAAACGCCGCCTCACAGCACTTGAGGGGCAAGCAGATTCGTTGCCGACGCCAAACGACCAACTTGAAATGCAGGTTGGTGACAATTGGCGTCGCGCGGGTGCAGTTATCAGCGCAGTGCGTTATGATAACGAAGTCGTAGCAATCCAAGCTGTGCTTCCTGACGATCTCGAAGCAGGCGCTCGATTGCGAATTAAAGGGCAGGATTCCAGTTCATTCACCCCCTGCCCATCTACAGTTGAAAACGGAACTAAATAATGAGTGATACCATTAGTCAAGATAAAGCAGTCACGATCCATTACGTTGTTAAAAATGGTGACGGCGTAACCTTAGATCAGTCTGCTGAAGAGCGTCCACTAGCGTTTATTTTCGGCCGCGGTATGTTAATTCCTGGGTTAGAAAAAGCCTTGGAAGGTAAAACTGCAGGCGAAGAGTTGAGCGCAGAAATTCCTGCTGCCGACGCTTATGGCGAGCGTCACGACGGTTTGGTACAAACGGTTCCGCGTAACCTATTTGGTGACCAAGAAGTTAACCCAGGTATGCAGTTCCGCGCGAGTACGGACAATGGCGAGCAGTCAGTGATGATTATTGAAGTCACCGACACTGAAGTTACTGTCGATGGTAATCATCCACTAGCCGGTGTTGATTTGAGCTTTGAAGTGACGGTCGTCGACGTTCGTGAAGCGACGGCAGAAGAACTGTCTCATGGTCATGTTCACGGCCCAGGTGGCGTCGAGCATTAATCTTGTGCAGTTCAAGTAAAAACGGCCGGTAATCGACTGACATTGCCGGCTATTTTCTTTGGCTGTGACAATTTGCCGCACATAACCCTTCTTTATTTAAATTTTATTATCTTAAAGTTAACAAAACCTCACCTTTACCAGACGCTTACCGATAGACCAACTGCCATCAGACTGGGCTTCTCAGCCAGACTTTTATGAATTAATACTTGTTTTTTCCACTTCAGATTGCACTTATAGGCCATTTCAAACTACACTGCGTATAAATATCCACCATCAAAAGTTTTTCATATCTTACAATCGTTCGTCCCAAGGATAAGGATTTTAGGGGTAGTGTCGTATGAGTAAAGCATTTAAACAGGAACTCGAGATGAATGTCCTGTCGATGCCACAACCCATTTCTCGGTTGTCTGAGCATTTACTCCATGAGCAATTCTCGGTTGCATTGCAGCCGCGTGTGAACGTGCATACTCAACTGCTACACGGTTTCGAGGTTTTCGCCCGTTGGCAGCATCCACAGCGTGGTTATATCGCACCAGCTCAGTTTATCCACATAGCTGAAAGTCAGGAGCTCATCGATCAACTGACTTTTTTCGTCATAGAGCAAGCTGCACCGATTTTCAAACAGTACAATCAAAATCATGCTCTGAAGCTTTCAATCAATATTAGTCCATTATCGTTTTATCACCCGGATTTCCTCGACGAGTTGTTGCGTATCTGCGAGCAGTCTGGCTTAAAACCTAAACAGTTAATCCTCGACTTCCCCGAATCGGTTGTCACCGACGATTTTCAGACATTTTCTTTGTTGCTGGATCAATTTCGTGAGGCTGGGTTCTTAGTTGCGCTGGACGATTTTGGCACCTCTGATGCAACTGCGTTGAATATCGATCGCATGCACTTACATGAATTAAAACTCGATTACACCATTACGAAGAACATGGTAAAAGACAAGGAATCTCGCTTTCTCGCGCAATCAGCGATAACCGTTGCCCGTCACAGCAATGTTTTAATCACTGCAGAATGTATCGAAGATCAAGACACGCTCGATCTCGCCACGCGTCTCGGTGTTGATATCGTTCAAGGGTACTTTATTGGTAAGCCGATGTTCAAAGAGGAATTAGCGAATTGGTGGCAAGCGTATCAAAAAACCCTGTGTAATTATTAAGAAAAAGCCCCTACAGTAAGCACTGTAAGGGCTTGCTCTAACAAAACTTACCTAAATCACTAGTCCTGTTTACCGCTTGGTCGCATGTGTGGAAATAACAAGACGTCCCGAATCGAAGGCGAATCGGTCAACAACATCACCAGTCGGTCAATACCAATACCCTCACCCGCCGTCGGCGGTAAGCCGTGCTCTAAAGCGGTGACATAGTCGGCATCATAGAACATGGCTTCTGCATCACCGGCCTCTTTTTGTTCTACCTGATCTTTGAATCGTTGTGCCTGATCTTCAGCATCATTTAACTCTGAAAAACCATTGGCAATCTCGCGACCACCGACAAAAAATTCAAAGCGGTCCGTCACGAACGGGTCGTCATCATTACGACGTGCGAGTGGCGACACTTCGGCTGGGTAGGCAGTAATGAAGGTTGGCTGCGATAATTGATGCTCAGCCGTTTCTTCGAAGATTTCAATTTGAATCTTACCCAATCCCCAACTCTTCTGAACTTTAATGCCTAATTTTTCAGCGTATGCTGTCGCTTGCTGAATATCTTGCAATGCTTCGCGACTGAGCTCAGGGTTGTACTGCAGAATAGCATCAACCACGGTTAACCGAGCAAACGCTTCGCCGAAGTGGAACGTTTCACCTTGATACTGAACATCCGTTGTACCAAGCAGTGCCATGCACAAGCCACGTACCATGGTTTCAGTCAGATCCATCAGGTCATGATAATCAGCATAACCCCAGTAGAACTCCAGCATGGTGAACTCAGGGTTGTGGCGAGTCGACAACCCTTCATTGCGGAAGTTACGATTGATTTCAAAGACTTTCTCAAAACCACCGACCACTAACCGCTTCAAATATAGCTCTGGAGCGATACGCAAATATAAGTCCATATCTAAGGCATTATGATGGGTAACGAATGGACGTGCTGACGCGCCGCCAGGAATCGTCTGCATCATCGGCGTTTCAACTTCTAAGAATTCACGTTCAGTCAAAAAGCGACGAATATAATCAATTGCTTTACTGCGCATCACAAAGGTATCACGTGATTGCTGGTTCACAATCAAGTCGAGATAACGCTGGCGATATCGGATTTCTTGATCGGCCAAACCGTGAAACTTATCCGGTAACGGTCGTAAGGCTTTCGTCAGTAGACGTATGTCGTCAACTTGTACGGTAAGTTCGCCTGTTTTCGTTTTAAATAGGGTTCCGCTCGCGGCAATAATGTCGCCCAAGTCCCACTTTTTAAAGCCCTCGTTGTAAACACCTTCAGGCAGATTATCACGAGCCACATACACTTGAATCTGGCCACTCATGTCTTGCAGGGTGGCAAAACTTGCTTTACCCATGATGCGACGGAGCATCATGCGACCAGCGATGTGCACGCGAATTCCTTCAGCAATAATGACTTCACCGTCTTTGTCACCATGTGCTTCGTGCAGGTCTGCGGCTAAACTATCACGGCGAAAATCGTTAGGAAACGGATTTCCTGCTTCCCGCAACTGTTTTAATTTTTGTTTACGCTCACGGATTTGTTGATTTAAATCTTGGGCTTCTGGCTGCTGTTTATCCGTCATAGATATTCCTCAATCGTCTTTGCTTCGTGGCGTATGTTTACAAGCCAGATTTTAAACTAGCTTGAATAAAACGGTCTAAATCACCGTCGAGAACCGCTTGGGTATTACGTGTTTCTACCCCTGTGCGTAAATCTTTAATGCGCGAATCATCGAGCACGTAGGAGCGAATCTGACTGCCCCAACCAATGTCAGACTTCGTGTCTTCGAGTGCTTGCTTCGCTTCATTTTGCTTTTGAATTTCCATTTCATACAACTTGGCACGAAGTTGTTTCATGGCTGCATCTTTGTTCTTATGCTGTGAACGATCGCTTTGGCATTGAACAACAATGCCAGATGGCTCATGCGTAATCCGTACGGCGGAGTCGGTCCGGTTAACGTGCTGTCCACCAGCTCCCGATGCACGATACGTATCAATACGTAAATCTGCTGGATTGATGTCGATTTCGATATCGTCATCGATTTCTGGATAGGCAAATGCCGAAGCAAACGATGTATGTCGACGGTTGCCGGAGTCAAATGGTGACTTGCGAACTAAACGGTGAACACCCGTTTCCGTGCGTAACCAACCGAATGCGTGATCACCCGCAAAGCGGATGGTTGCGGATTTGATGCCAGCGACTTCGCCTTCGGACAACTCGGTGATTTCGGTTTTCATGCCATGGGCTTCACCCCAACGCAAATACATGCGCAATAACATGCTGCACCAGTCCTGCGCTTCTGTGCCCCCAGAGCCTGCTTGTAAGTCGAGATAACAGTCATTGGCGTCATTCGGCCCTGAAAACATCCGACGAAACTCAAGGAGCTCTAACGCTTTGCGCCACTTAGCCACTTCTTGGTCTGCTTCAACCAACATGTCTTCATCGTCTTCTTCGCTTGCTAACTCGAGAAAGCCTGCAGCGTCTTCCAAGCCTTGACTGAGGTCACGGAAGGTATGGACGATTTGTTCTAAGGTCGCACGCTCTTTACCAAGTGCTTGGGCTTTTTCTGGCTCGTTCCAGACCTTTGGGTCTTCGAGCTCACGTTCAACTTCTTCGAGACGTTCAGTTTTCGTCTCTAAGTCAAAGATACCCCCTAAGCTGCGCCATGCGCTGCTTGAGGTCTTCAATTTGATTTGCAATTGCGTTGCTTTCCAGCATCGTATTTAGTCCTGAATGTCTGACTTTGGCGTAGCGGCTTTTTATATTCGATATATGAATGACATAATCATCGAATTTGAACCACTACAAAGGCGAAAATAGCCGCGTATTCTAGCTGATTTCGCGCCTAAACAACAGAGGTTCTGAGGAAAATCAAAAGATGTGTTCAACCATTAGTTGCACTGATTGATTGCCGCGAAACTCATTCACATCAAGCCGGTAAACCAAATGTATTTCTCGTTGTTCACGCCATTCCCACGCCGCCCGCGGAACGTTGAACGCAATCGCGTCAAGCGTTGGCCCACCAGCAATTGGCTGAATCTGTAGTTTTAAGTGCACATCTTTTAGCCAGCGTCTATCGACAACACGGAATTGACCATCAAACACTGGCGCCGGAAAGTCTTGCCCGAATGGCCCTGCTCTATGCAGAGCTTGTGCGGATTGCAGCGAAAGCTCGTGACTGTCGAGTTCACCATCGGACCAAATCACCCGCGACAAGTCACTTGCGTCAATCCAATCGGCAGCAACCCGTTGCAACACCGCATTAAATTCTGTCCACGCAGCGCGCGGAACCGACAAGCCAGCGGCCATGGCATGACCGCCAAAGCGTGAGATCACACCCGGAGCTTCGCTGGCGACTTGTGCTAATAGATCACGAATATGAACACCAGTAACTGAACGGCAGGAACCTTTGAGTTCGTCGCCGTCAGTCGGGGCAAAAACCATGACAGGACGATAGTATTGCTCTTTCAGTCGCCCCGCGAGGATGCCGATAACCCCTTGATGAAAGCTTTCGTCTTGCACGGTCAAAATCGGTGGCAGTTGATCTTGCAGGCGCAACTGAGCCAAACACCGCTCTGCGTCTGCCTGCATATCCACCTCAATTTGGCGACGCTGACGATTCAACTCATCCAGTCGCAATGCAATCATCCGTGCTTGCTGGAGATCAGGCGCCAAGAGACACTCAATGCCCATTTGAATATCATCTAAACGGCCGGCAGCATTAATTCGAGGACCGACAGCGAAACCCAAATCGGCTGCACTGATTTGTCGATAGTCACGTCCCGCGACTTCCAGTAAGGCTAAAATCCCTGGGCGACAGCGGCCTTCACGAATACGCCCGAGTCCTTGCTGGACCAGAATCCGGTTATTGTAGTCCAGAGGCACGACATCAGCGACCGAGCCGACAGCAACAAGGTCAAGAAAATCAGCAATATTTATGTTCGCAGCAGGATGTTCAGGTCGATGCTGCCGAAACCAAGCTCGAACGGCCAGAAGCAAGTAAAAGGCGACACCAACACCGGCCAAACTCTTACTCGGAAATGCGCAATCCAAACGGTTGGGATTGACGATTGCAGCAGCAGCCGGCAACTGCGCACCTTGTAGATGGTGATCGGTAATGATCACTTGCAAACCTAACTGATTCGCTCGCTCCACGCCAGCGAAGCTGCTGATGCCATTGTCGACGGTAATTAGCAGCTCAGCCCCTTGTTGTTGGGCATAGTCGACTAACCCCGGTGACAAACCATAACCATCTGCGAATCGATTGGGTACCAAGTACATGAGCTGGGTTGCACCCATGGCGCGTAATGCTGACATGAGTAATGCTACACTGGTGGCTCCATCTGCATCAAAATCGCCACAAATACAAATCTTGCGCTGCTGTTCGATGGCGGCCGCGACAATTTCTGCAGCGCGTTCACAGTCCTTTAACTGCTGAAAATGAACCAGACCGCGCGCAGACAGGTCAAGTTCTTGCATCGTTGTCACACCACGATTGGCATAAATCCGGCGCAGTATCGAAGGCAAGGACGGGTCTAAGTGTTCGGAGATTGACCCGCTGCGGCGTTGAAGTTGTGGTGTTAATGGAGAACTCGACATATTTCTGCTTCTCGTTATAAACGATCAACCACGTGGATGGTGGGTTTCGTGAAGTTGTTTCAACCGTGCTTTGGCCACCTGCGTATAGATTTGTGTGGTCGCTATATCAGCATGCCCCAGCAGCATTTGCAAGGCGCGTAAGTCAGCGCCATGGTTGAGTAAATGCGTCGCAAACGCATGACGGAGTCGGTGTGGTGAAATCGATTCTGGCAACCCAGCTTGCAGTGCATAACGACGAATGCGATGCCAAAATGTCTGCCGCGTCATTTGTTGGCCGCGTTGCGACAAAAAAACCACATCCGTACTCGCCGTCATCAACTCAGGGCGGCCATACCGCAAGTACTGTTCCAGCCAATGCAAAGCTTCTTCGCCCATCGGTACTAAGCGCTCTTTATTGCCTTTACCAACAACACGAACAACACCTTGACGAAGGCTCACTTCACTTAACTTTAACGCTACCAGTTCACTGACACGCAAGCCTGTGGCATACAACAACTCCAACATTGCTTTGTCACGCAAACCTAATGGAGCATTGGTTGTCGGTGCTTGAAGTAAGTCACTCACTTCTTGTTCACTAATGGATTTGGGTAAAGACGCTGGAAGTTTCGGGCTATTTAAATGTGCCGTTGGATCATCGGTACGCTGCTCAGTGCGCAGCAAATAGCCGTAATACTTCCGTAAGCTACTTAAGAGACGAGCCTGTGAGCGCGCTTTTAAGCCTCGTTCCCGGCGGACGCCTAAGTAGGTCACAATATCCTCGCTGCTCGCCTGCATTAAGCTACGAGACTGTTTCTCAAGCCAGCTCTGAAAATGCTGGAGGTCGCTGCGATACGCCGACAACGTATGTTGGCTTACCCCTTGTTGCAGCCACAACTTGTCAAGAAACTGGTCAATATCGGTCATCAATGCCACACCAAAAAAACGTGTCTGGCCATTAGTATGCCAGACACGCTTCCGATTGGTAGGGAAAAGTTATGGAATTGACTATTGATGCAAGGTGCCGTTTTGGTAATCCATGAACGCTTGCCGTAACTCGGCTTCGGTGTTCATTACAAACGGACCGTACTGTGCGATCGGTTCACCGATCGGTTTCGCCGCAATTAATAAAAACTCGCCGGCATTTGCCACTTCAACGGAAACATCCGCATCGTCGGCTAACTCGAGTAACTCCCCTGCTTGTGCAGTAATTCCCGCGATTGTGACCGCACCTTTGTACACGTAGAGCAAGCGCGTCTGCTGACCTTGCTGCGGTAGGTTAAACTGAGCTGGATTCTCGATTCGAAAATCTAAATACAAAAACTCTCGACCAGGTGCATTCACCGGCCCAGTCTCACCCTGAAACTGTCCGGAAAGCACACGTACGTAGCCACCATCGACAGCCACTTCCGGTACTTGCGCAGCAGGAATATCCGCATATTCCGGTTCGCTCATCTTCTCGGCCGCAGGCAAATTCAACCAAAGTTGAAAGCCCCACATCAGACCGTCCTTCTGTTTTGGCATCTCTGAGTGAATCATTCCGCGTGCGGCCTTCATCCATTGTAAACCACCACTGGTGATTTCGCCTTTATTTCCCTTCGAATCTTCATGCGCCATGTTACCCGCTAACATATAGGTTAAGGTGCAAAAGCCGCGATGCGGATGCGGTGGGAAACCAGCAATATAATCGTTCGGATTATCCGACTTAAATTCATCGAGCATTAAGATTGGATCGCGGTGACGAGATGCGGGTTGATTAATGACCCGACTCAATTTAACGCCGGCACCATCTTGCGCAGGCATACCACGAACTCGATGTTTAATAATAGTTTGGCTCATACACTTCCTCCTACGCTTGACTCGCCGCCAGCTTACGGCGGTCGTGTGGTGCGGTAAAATCTAATTCAGGGCCTTTCGGTACAACACCGGTCGGGTTGATCATGTCATGGCTAACATAGTAATGGGTTTTGATATGATCCATGCGCACCGTCTCCGCCACACCCTCGACTTGATACAACTCACGAACGAAATTCCATAAGTTCGGGTAGTCAACAATGCGTTTTTGGTTGCATTTAAAGTGTCCAACATAAACCGCGTCAAAGCGAACTAAGGTCGTGAACAAGCGCCAGTCAGCTTCGGTTAAATCGCTGCCAGCAAGATAACGTTGTCCCGCGAGTTTTTGTTCAAGTGTTGCGAGCGCATCGAATAAGGCGTCAAACGCTTCTTCATAAGCAGACTGGGATGTCGCAAAGCCAGCTTTGTAGACACCGTTATTCACGTTGTCATAGACAAATGCGTTCACTTCATCAATGGTCTCTCGCAATGACTGCGGGTAAAAGTCTTGGCTGTCGCCAGTGATGTCGTTAAACGCTTCATTAAACATCCGAATGATGTCAGCTGACTCATTTGACACGATCGTTTGTTGCTGCTTGTCCCACAACACAGGGACCGTCACACGGCCGCTATATTCCGCATCCGCTGTGGTATAAATCTGGTGTAGAAAGTCCTTATCGTACAGAGGATCAGCAAGATCGCTACCGTGGCGGAATTCCCAGCCATTACTTAACATTTCCGGTGCAACAGCAGACACACTAATATGCTCTTCGAGCCCTTTCAGTTTCCGAAAGATAAGCGTTCGGTGCGCCCATGGGCAGGCAAATGAGACATAGAGATGATAACGACCTGATTCGGCTTTGAACCCCGCTTTCCCGGTTGCTCCAGCCGAGCCGTCCGCAGTCACCCAGTTACGGAATTGCGATTTAGAACGCTCGAAACGGCCACCTGATTTACTGGTGTCATACCATTGATCTTGCCACTCACCGTCAACTAATAATCCCATCGTCTTCTCCAATTTGAATGTGGGTCTAGTATAAGGATGGTCAGTCGGAAGGACAAATCAGCAGACGAAAAGCAACTATGCACCAAGTGAATAGCAAAATAAAAGATCATGCGCTAGGCGCATAATTAATCGGATTGCTGCGCGACGGCGAGCACTGTACGAGCAGACTTTTCACCGGCATTTTGGCGAAGTTGTTGATGTAGCTCACAGTACCGTTGCTGCAATGATTGGTTATCAGCAACCAGCAACCGCTCAATTTCAGCGGCGATTTGCGCAGCGTTGACATCGTCTTGCAGCAACTCTTTGACCAATTCCCCACCGTGCAACAAATTCGGTAACGAGAAGTGCTGCAGAGTCACAAAGTGACGAAGTACATGGTAGTTAAACCAGCCAAAACGATAGCAGACCACCATCGGACGCTTAATCAGCATGGTTTCCAATGAGACAGTACCAGACGCTAAAATAGTCGCATCACTTGCTGCGATCACCGTTTGACTCTGGCCGTCAAAAAGATGAACCGCCAAAGCGCGTTGATGGCGTTTTTTGGCGGCAGCCAACGCTTGTTCAAACTGCTGGCGACGACCTGCATTGAAGAGTGGTACGAGAAACTGCAGATGCGGATGGCGACTTTTTAAGGCATACGCGGCATCGATGAATGGTGCAGCCAGATAACCGACTTCACTCCTTCGGCTACCAGGCAATAAACCGATGTACTGTCCCTCTGGGTCAAGACCTAGTTGCTCGCGTGCCTGTGTATGCTCAGTTTGCAAAGGAAAGCGATCGGCAAGCGGATGGCCTACGAAGGTGTACGGCACTTGATATTGTGCATAAAATTCGGCTTCAAATGGTAAAATTCCCAACACCATATCGGTGGCTTTGGCAATACTGAAAATTCGCTTCGGGCGCCAAGCCCAAACTGACGGACTGACATAATGCACCGTCTTCATCCCGCTTTCTTTAAGCTTGCGTTCAATCGGTAAATTGAAATCCGGCGCGTCAATACCAACAAAAACATCGGGTTGCAGGGTCAACATTGTCGACACGACCGTTTTCCTTGCTCGCAGTAACGTTGGAAGATTCTTGAGAACGTCCCAGACCCCCATAACCGATAAGGTTTCCATCGGGAAAAGTGATTTTAGGCCCTGCTCCGCCATCAAAGCACCACCCACACCAATAAACTCGACCGTCTCATGTTCGGCACGCAAACTGGCCATCAGACTGGCACCTAAAATGTCACCCGAGGCTTCACCCGCGACAATGCCAATACGTAACGGGCGCTCGTGAGCGCCCGTTGTGGTTATTGTTGAATTGGAACGACGATTCATGGTCGAATAATGCCACGTTCAGATTGACTGATAAACTCAACAAAATCCGCGAGTTTAGGTTCATTAAGTGCTTCGATTTGTGCCGCGGCTTCAGCAACAGTATTACCCGAGCGGTACAATAACTTATACGCGCGCTTTATATTGGTAATTTCATCAGCAGTAAACCCACGCCGACGCAGTCCTTCACTGTTAATGGTTCGTGGCACCGCATTATGGCCCTGCGCCATGACAAACGGCGGAATATCTTGAACCACGACAGAGTTAACTGCTGCAAACGCATGCGAACCAATCTTACAAAATTGATGCACGCCAGTGAAACCACCAAGAATCACATAATCGCCGACATGGACGTGGCCCGCTAACGTTGCATTGTTGGCAAGAATATTCTGATTGCCAAGAACACAATCGTGAGCGACATGGACATAAGCCATGAATAAATTATCGCTACCGATCTGCGTTAATCCGTTATCTTGAATTGTGCCACGATGGATGGTGCAACCTTCACGGAAGACATTGCGGTCACCAATATGTAACTCAGTGGGTTCACCTCGATACTTCTTGTCCTGACACTCTTCGCCGATAGAGCAAAACTGAAAAAATCGATTCCCTTCACCAATACGGGTAGGCCCTTTGATAACCACATGCGATTCGATGACGCAGTTATCGCCGATTTGTACATCTGCACCAATGACCGAATATGGGCCAATGCGAACATTGGCACCGAGACGAGCCGTTGGATCAACAATCGCGGTTTTGTGAATCAATTAACTGTTCCTTCTTGCACACATAATTTCAGCTGTACAGGCCAGCTGGCCATCAACTAAGGCCTCGCCAGTAAACTTCCAAATACCACGACGTTCTTTAACGAAGTTCACATGGAAGTCGACTCGATCACCGGGTATGACTTGACGTTTGAAACGTGCATTATCGATGCCAGCGAACAAATAAATCTCATTTTCGGCGACATTTTCCATCATTTTAAAACCGAGCAGGCCTGTCGCTTGCGCCATAGCTTCTAATAATAGCACACCTGGAAATATTGGATTACCGGGGAAGTGTCCCATAAAAACAGGTTCATTCATGGTGATATTTTTATAGGCATGCAGGGACGTATTTGGCACATAGGCGACCACCCGGTCAATTAAGGCAAAAGGATAACGATGCGGCAGGATCTCTTGAATCTTGTCGATATTAAACCCTGGCAAAGCCTCAACTGCATTACTTTCTTTGTGCTCGTTCAAACCGGAACCTCCATTTCACCCATTCGGGTCATTTAATTTTTTTTCTAAAGCTCGGACCCGCATAAACAGTTCCGGTAATTGGCGCACACGTGCACCTGACTTTGCCCACGTCGTCTGGTCAACGACCGGTAAGGATGACGCATACACCCCTTTCTCAAGGTTCTTTGTCACCATGGTCATGCCATGAACTTGGACACCGTCTGCAATCGTAATATGGCCGTTAATGCCGGTTGCACCGCCAATCAAACAGTGTTTACCAATGTGAGCACTGCCGGCGATGCCGGTTTGGCCCGCAATCGCGGTGCCATCACCAATCTGGACATTGTGTGCAACCATACATAGATTATCGATAATACAGTTCGAACCAATTATCGTGTCGTCGAGAGCTCCCCTGTCGATCGTGGTATTGGCACCGATTTCAACATCATCGCCAATTACTACCCGACCAAGCTGAGGGATTTTAACCCATTTTCCGCGATCACTGGCCCAACCAAAGCCATCAGCACCGATCACGGCCCCTGCATGCAAGGTACAGCGTTCTCCGACAACAACATCATAGTAGATTTTAACGCCCGGCCATAGGCGTGTACCCTGACCAATACGAGCGTTTTGACCGACATAGCATTGCGCCCCAATCACTGCATGGTCTGCAATCATTGCCCCCGCTTCAACCACGCTTTGTGGTCCAATCGCTACGCCAACGCCGATCACGGCAGTTGGGTCGACAACCGCACTTGGATGGATTTCAGCTGCTTGGGTCGGCGCTTTGTCAAACGCTTGCGCCGCATAGGCGTAGGATAAATAAGGATTCTCGCTAATTAAAGCGTTCGCCAAAAGGGTCTCATCGTCATGCTCTGCACGGAGTATAACCGCTCCCGCTTTTGTCGTCTTCAACTGCGATTGGTACTTCTCATTTGCAAGAAAGCCGACCTGATGAAGGCCGGCATTTGCTAGAGTCGCAAGTCCTGTGATTTCCAGTGCACCGTCCCCGCGGACGGTGGCACCGATTTTTTCCGCTAATTCACTCAGCGTCATCATCTGTCCTTTTTTGTTATTCCGCGATATCTAGCGTCACGCCAATTAACGTGTTAAACGAGTGATGATCGCATCAGAAATATCTAATGCATCACTTGCATACAACATCCGACCCTTGTCCATGATGAGGTCAATGCCTTCCGCTGCAGCATAGGCGTCAACGACTTCAAACATCTTTTGCAGAAGTTGATTACGCTCTTCGTTTTCACGCTGCTGCATGTATTGATTCAATTGCTCACCACCGCGTTGTAAGATCATTGCACGTTGACGCAACTCTTCCTGCGCTTGCATTTTCTCGTCATCGCTCATGATCGCTTCGTCACGTTGGAAACGCTCACGCAATTCTTCGAATTGTGCTTCAAGTTGCTCAAGTTCTTGAATTGGCTCCGCAAACTCAGCTTCTAAACGTTGAGATACATCTTCACGCTCAGGCATTGCTTGGAAGACTCGCTGGACGTCGATCACAGCAATCTTCGGAGAATTGGCTTCAGCACTGACTGAAAATACACTCGCGGCTAATGCAATCACTGCTGCGAAACTAATAGCTACTGCTCTCAAAGTACTTTCCTCTCTTGTTTAAAACCGGTTTCCGGTCAGTTTAACGCATAAATTGCAACTGCAAAACATGCAGGTACTACTCTACTTTACACCCTCCATGCCGCGCAACGGCATTTTAGAAAGATGTACCAATATTAAAGGTAAAACGGTCTTCTAACGAGTTATCCAACGACTTCAATGGGAAACCCAAGCTGAAGGTTAACACACCCATAGGCGATAACCACTGCACTGAGACACCGTAAGACGCCTGATAGTTCTTCGGACTGCTGTAATCCCAAAACGGTGTATCACCGACTTTGGTCAACTGACTATAGGCGTTGTAATTAAACTCGGTATCCCACACAACACCCACATCGACGAACAGACTGGTACGGACCGAACGTGTTGCTTCTTCACCCAACAAAGGTGTTGGTACAATCAATTCAATGCCGCCCGTCATCGATGCGTTACCACCTACAGAGGCAAAACGCGCCACTTCGATTTGATCGTACTCTGGCCCTAGTGTGATTTGAGTCGGGTTACCGCTTGCATCCGGTGGACCAGAAATGACGGTCGGTCGACGAATAATTCCGCGTGGTCCCGAACGGTTGGTTTCAAAACCACGCAAGTTATCTGCACCACCGCCATAGAAGTTTTCCCAAAACGGCAAAGTGTAATCAACGCCGTCGTCACTCCCATAACCATTCCCGTATCCCGCATTAAAACGCGTGAGAAACACGAAGTTGTGATCGCGATCTAACGGTTTATAGTGACGGAACCGGTAATCCAAACGGAAGTACTGTAAATCGCTTCCAGGAATAGTAATTTTTCCTGACAACTGATTGGTTGAGCCCGCAGTCGGGAACATGCCTCGGTTGAGCGTTACTCGCGACCATGCCGCTGACAGATTATAGGTTTCAAAATTCAGTGCCGAACCCGGGTTATTCGGATCACTATATTTTTCATAGAAGGTGCGCACCTGCTCGTATGGATTCAACTGCGTGATACCCGTACTCGTATAGCCACCACCAAAGTTTAAGCGGTTATATTCGTTGACTGGGAAGCCGATATCTCCCGCAACTCCCCAAGAACGCTGGTTGTATTGTTGCAAGTTCGCTTGGCGAGCATCGAAATCTTGATAGAAAACCGATCCACCCAAACTGACACCATCGTCAGTAAAGTAATTGTCGATATATTGCAGCTGAACGTTACGTGAATATTTGTTGGTATCGACACCAAAGGAAACACGGTTACCGCTACCAAGGAAGTTGTCTTGTGAAATTGAGGCGTTCAAGCTCAGTCCGGCAAAGTCACCGTAACCAATACCCGCACTAATTTGTCCTGACGGTTGTTCTTTCACTCGGAACACCAGGTCAACTTGATCTTCTTGTCCCGGCACACGCACAGTATCAACGTCGACGGTCTCAAAATAACCTAAACGTTCTAAGCGAACTTTCGAGTTCTCCACCGCTTGTTCATTCAACCAAGCACCTTCGATCTGACGCATCTCCCGACGCAATACTTCGTCGCGGGTTGCATCGTTACCTTCGAACATGACTCGACGCACATAGACACGCTGACCTGGGTCAACGGCGAAAGTCAGTTTAACCATCAAATCATCGTCATTGATTTCCGGAATCGTTCGTACTTCGGTGTAGGCATAACCTAAACGCGCATAGTAACGTTTGATCCCTTCTTCGATGCTGGTAATTTCCGCTTGGCTATAACGACGTCCGTCAAGTGCTCGAACGAACTCAGCAAGAAATTCCTCGTCATCGCGTATTTCAGCAATAACGCCGGTGTCTTCGATGTTGTACTGCGCACCTTCTTGGAAGTTCAAGGTAATATAAATACCTTCCAACTCAGGTGTAATCGCCACTTGCACTGACTCGATGTCAAAGCGCAGATAGCCTTGGTTGCGGTAGAAGGACTCAATATTTTCGAGATCACCTTGCAACTGTTGTTGCTGGTAATTACGTTTACCAAATAGATTCCACCACGGCAATGAATCGCGCAAGTCCATCAAATCAACAATATCTTCGCGGCCAAAGGCTTCCGAACCCACCACGTTAATTTGTTCAATCTGAGCAGCGCTACCTTCCGTAAAGTTGAAACGCAACTCGACTCGATTTCGTGGCAAATTTACGACACGAATACGAACGCGG
This sequence comes from Aliidiomarina sp., assembly GCF_022565475.1. Classification (GTDB taxonomy): domain Bacteria; phylum Pseudomonadota; class Gammaproteobacteria; order Enterobacterales; family Alteromonadaceae; genus Aliidiomarina. The sequence goes on from NZ_JAIUMR010000001.1 coordinate 220,743, forward strand.
GCATTGTATTTACCGACACTGTGATAAAAATCTTCGAGATTCTTTTCAAGTTGCTTGATCATCGTACGGTCGAGCGACTCACCTACCGCAATTCCGCTCGTACGTAAACTATCCAGCAGTTGATCGTCTTTTAGATCCTTATTGCCGTCGAGTCGAATTTCACTAATAGTTGGGCGTTCAGTCACGCGAATCACTAAAGAGTCGCCATCACGATAAACACGAATATCATCAAAATGAGCCGAAGAATATAACTCGTGAATTATTTGACGAATTCGCTGAGGATTCGCTTCATCCCCGGCTCGCAAAGGAACGTAGGTTAATGCGGCACCTAGACCAACCCGCTGAAGCCCACGAATTTGAATATCATCGACAACAAATGTTTCTGTGGCTTGAACAGTTAGACCAGTCCCTGCCAGTACAGCTCCGAAAAACAGCTTTTTAAATGTCATGCAACACGTCTTATTGTTAGAAAATTTCATTAAGCAAAGAGCCTGCCGATGTCGTTGAATAGCGTAATCACCAGCAACGTCATCAAAATGAGTAGCCCTGCCCGAAAACTTAATTCTTGTACTTGCTCTGGAACAGGCTTACCGCGCACCCACTCCACAATATAAAATAATAAGTGACCGCCATCGAGCATCGGAATCGGTAGCAAGTTAAGAATGCCCAAACTGACACTAATTAAAGCCATAAAGCTTAAAAAGTAGACAAGGCCATAGCTTGCGTGCGCTCCGGCACCTTGTGCGATACCAACTGGGCCACTTAAGTTACTTACCGAGACGTCCCCGGTCACTAATTTTTTCAGCATACTCATGGTTAAACCCATGAGCTGCCACGTTCGATCTACACCACCAGTGAAGGCCGCTATTGGTCCATACTGTAAGGTAAATCGATATTCTTCTGGATACGGCTCTTGGTACGTTGAAATACCTAAATAACCGATGCCATCCCGAGTACCTGTTCGAACTAAGAGTTCTAGTTCGCGTCCTTCGCGTAACACTGTCAATTGCAGGTCTTGTTGCGGGCGCTCGGCAATAAAGCTTCTTATTTGTTCCCAATTCGCCCCATGAGTTCCGTCGATTCCAACAATTTTATCACCGAGCCGTAAATCAGCCTCTGCAGCGGGGCTAGAATCTTCGATCCATGCGATTTCATTTGTAATTTCAGGGCGATAGACATCCATTCCTAAACTCGCAATAGTCGAGTCGCGGTCGGGGTTAAACTGCCACTGCCCTAAGGGTAACGTAATATCGCTTGTCATCCCAGCGCTGTCGCGCACAGTCAGTACAGTTTCTGCATCACCAATGCGCCGTACAAGGGCCAAATTAACATCTTGCCAGTCGCGAACACGGCGTTGATCCACCGCAATAATCTCACTTCCCACGGGGACGCCGGCCTCGCCCGCAATAGACTCGGGAGTGACCGCGCCGACAATAGGTTTCACCGCGGGCATGCCAATCATCAACATGAACCACAAGGCGACAATGGCAAAAATAAAGTTTGCTACAGGGCCTGCCAAAACAATGGCAAATCGCTGCCCCACCGACTTCGCGCGAAAACTCTGTTGCATTTCATCAGCTGTGTTCACCGGATCAACGTCGTGATCCAACATCCGCACATAGCCACCGAGCGGAATAGCAGCAACTTGATAGTCCGTGCCGTCTTTCCCGCGCCATTGATAAATCGGTTTACCGAAGCCAATGGAAAAAGTGAGTACTTTAACGCCGCAACGACGCGCAACCCAAAAGTGTCCAAATTCATGGAATGTAACGACCAACCCAAGCGCAACAATAAAGCCGCCAATCGACCATAACAACTGTTCCACTAGTGTCCTCTCCTCTCGATCCAACGGGACGCGAAATCACGCGCAGCGTGATCGCACGCTAATATGGCTTCGAGTGTTGTTAATTCAGAAAGTTGCGCATTATCGAGCGTAGCTGCGCAGACTTCACTGATCATGGCAAAGGTAATACGTTTATCCAAAAACGCGTCTACCGCTATTTCATTGGCTGCGTTCAATGTTGTTGTCGCCGCCTGCCCTGACCAACACGCATCAATCGCAAGTTGCAAACAGGGATAGCGTTCCGCTTCCGCAGGTCGAAAGGTTAGATCCATCATTTGACTAAAATCAAGGCTCGCAACACCACTGTCAAAACGCAATGGATAGCCAAGTGCGTAGGCTATTGGCGTGCGCATATCGGGCTGGCCAAGTTGTGCGATCACCGACCCATCGACATACTGAACCATGGAATGAATCACACTTTGCGGGTGCACCACGACGTCGAGCTGATCACGACTGCAATTAAATAACCAGCGCGCTTCGATATATTCGAGACCTTTGTTCAGCATGGTCGCTGAATCGACCGATATCTTTCGGCCCATTGACCAGTTCGGATGGCGACAAGCCGCTTCCGGGCTTTGTGTCGCTAACGTTGCTAACGGTAAATCGCGAAACGGTCCACCGGAGCCCGTCAATAAAATTTTCTCGATGCCATGTTCAGCGGCATCCATACTGTGACAGTGCTGCTGCGCTGCACTCGGTAGGGCTTGGAAGATTGCATTATGCTCGCTATCAACCGGCAATAATTCGGCACCAGACTTGCGCACCGCGTCAATAAAGAGTTGGCCACTCATGACCAATGCTTCTTTGTTCGCCAATAAAACCCGTTTACCCGCCTGTACCGCCGCCAATGTTGGCAATAAGCCAGCAGCGCCAACGATCGCAGCCATGACGACATCCACTTCCGGCGCCGAGCTTACGGTTGATAGATGCTCTTCGCCAACCAAAACCTCAGTCTTAACGCTAATCGGCAGCTGCGACTTGAGCGCATCAGCTGCTGCATCCGTCGGCACAACCGCATAATTCGGCTGGTGCTCTCGACAAATTTCCGCCAACCCATCGATGTTTTGAAACGCCGACACGGCAAACAATTGAAAGCGCTCAGGATGCAGGGCCATGACCGCAAGGGTATTTTTTCCGATTGAGCCGGTCGCTCCCAGAACACAGACTTGCATTGGGGCGTCTCTTTCTCCACTCATCAGTGCACGAACCAAAGATAGCCGAGCAGGAATACGGGTAACGCAGAGGTTAACGAATCGATGCGATCCAAAATACCGCCATGTCCAGGCAGCAGTGAACCACTATCTTTAACGCCAACGCAACGTTTAAACATGCTTTCGTTAAGATCACCGAACACTGAAACCAAAACGGTCACCGTACCTACCAAATAGTACGGAAGGCTGTGTACTGCAATAAAGTCGGTATATTCAGCCACCAAAAACATCACCACCAGTGACAATAGTAGGCCACCGACCAAGCCTTCCAGCGTTTTCCCGGGTGACACATTAGGCATTAGTTTATGTTTACCGAATTGTTTGCCACTAAAATATGCGCCAACATCGGCTGCCCAGACCAGACAAAAGACAAAGAGTACCCAAAACGCTCCCGTCAGTGGTTCGCTGTCATACCCTTTCGCACGTAAAGCCATTAAACCAGCCCATGCCGGTAACAGCATCAAAACACCAATGAGTCCGACAAAAATTCGACTTCGTTGCCAAACAGCTTTGCTCCGTGGGAAGTTCAAAATCAACACGATTGCAATCAGCCACCACAGTGTGCCAATCGCAATTAAACTATAAATGAAGGGGTGCAGACTATCCGATTGCCAAATTGATTCAAGCGGAGTCAGCCAATAAGACAGGCCAATCAGTGCCATAATGAATACGGTGTAGGTTAACTTACCGCGGTTAGTACAAACCCCCATTAACGGACACCACTCCCATGCAGCGAGTGCCATAACCAATAAAACGGCGAGCCCAAACCAATGCAACGGCAATAAAAAAATAACACCAAGTGCCAATGGAATCAGCACTATCGCAGTTAGAATACGTTGTTTCAGCAAAATCAATCCTCTTGCAAATCCCCTGAACCAGCTAATTGTTGTATTTGTGCGCTGGTCAGTCCGAAGCGTCGTTCGCGTTTAACAAAAGAATTAATCGCGTCAGCAAATGTGAGCTCAGTAAAATCAGGCCACAATACTTCGGTAAAATATAATTCTGCGTAGGCTAATTGCCAAAGCAGAAAGTTACTTATTCTGAGGTCTCCGCCTGTTCGAATCAAGAGGTCCGGCGCAGGACCATCGGCAAGTTGTAAATGTCGCGCTAAATCATCTTCAGCAACCTCATCGAGTGTCAAGCGTCCTGCTTGCATCTCTTTAAACACCTGCTTTGCAGCTTGGGTAATATCCCACCGACCACCGTAATTTGCGGCAATATTTAACGATAACGTTCGACACTCTGCCGTGTGTTGCTCAGCTATTTCGATATTCTTTTGCAAACGCTTGCTGAATCTTGACGTGTCCCCAATCACTCGTAAGCGAATATCATTCGCCAACAAATCAGGCACTTCGCGTTTTAGTACGCCCATGAAGAGTTCCATCAGTACAGATACTTCATGAGCCGGTCTGCCCCAATTCTCACTGCTAAAAGCAAATAACGTCAATGCCTCTATGCCGTTACGGCGAGCAAAAGCAATTGCACTGCGGACAGCCTGAGCCCCGGCTCGATGACCGTACGTGCGCCGTTTACCTCGTTGGGTAGCCCAGCGGCCATTTCCATCCATGATAATGGCTACATGGCGCGGTAATTGAATCGATTGAATGTCTGCAGCATTCCCTGTCATGATAGGTCCCGAAAAAATTAACGCCGCGCAAGTATACCCAACACGGCGTTATCCTCCAATGAGGGTGAACGATGAGTGATTAAACTTCCATCAATTCGGCTTCTTTTGCCGCTAAAAGTTCATCAACTTTCTTCACAAATTCATCGGTAAGTTTCTGGATCCCTTCTTGCGCACGACGATCGTCGTCCTCGGTGATTTCCTTTTCTTTCAACAATTCTTTGATATCGCTATTGGCGTCACGACGAATATTACGAATCGCCACACGTCCTTGCTCCGCTTCATGGCGAACCACTTTAACGAGGTCACGGCGACGTTCTTCCGTTAATGGTGGCAATGGCACGCGAATGACTGAGCCAGCGCCAGCTGGGTTTAAGCCTAAGTCAGAGGTTAAAATGGCTTTTTCAACTGCGCCTGACGAACTTTTGTCGAAAACCGTAACCGCTAACGTGCGTGAGTCTTCAATCGTAATGTTAGCAAGCTGCTTGAGCGGTGTGTCAGCGCCATAATAAGGCACCATAATCCCGTCTAAAATACTTGGATGTGCACGACCTGTGCGAATTTTCGACATTTGCGTCGCTAAAGCTTCAACACTTTTGTTCATTCGTGCTTTCGCGTCGGCAATAATTTCATTGATCACGTGCTGATCCTCATTCAATTAATCGTTTGCTTATTCGTTTACTTTGTCGAGATGGGTAATCAGTGTACCTTCATCTTCGCCCATAATCACGGCTTTCAATGCACCTGGCTTATTCATGTTAAATACGCGAATAGGCAATCCATGATCGCGAGCCAAGGTAAATGCAGCTAAATCCATGACCTTTAATTCTTTTCTTAAAACGTCGGAGTAGTCGAGTTGGTCATATTTAGTCGCTTCCGGATTTTTGACCGGATCATCACTATAAACACCATCGACCTTGGTTGCTTTCAGAACGACTTCAGCTTCAATTTCGATACCGCGTAGGCAGGCAGCTGAGTCCGTAGTAAAAAACGGATTACCTGTACCGGCTGAGAAAATAACCACCCGGCCAGATTTTAGCAAGCTAATTGCTTCTGCCCAGTTATAACTATCGCAAACACCAGCGAGCTCAATGGCTGACATTAGTCTGGCGTTAACATAAGTACGGTGCAATGCGTCACGCATGGCCAAACCATTCATCACCGTCGCTAACATGCCCATATGATCGCCGACCACACGGTTCATGCCCGCTTTCGCTAACCCCTCACCGCGGAATAAATTACCACCACCAATCACAAGGCCTACTTGCACACCAAGTTCAAGAATTTCTTTAATTTCTTGGGCCATACGATCAAGAACTTTGGCGTCAATCCCAAAAGGCTCATCACCCATGAGTGCTTCACCGCTGAGTTTCAATAGAATGCGTCGATAACTAGGTTTAGGATTTGTACTCATTGTTTGGCTTCCGTTCTGAGGTCAAAAAAAACCGCGCCTGCTGCAACAGCATAGCGCGGTCGATTCTAGCATGCACTAGGCAAAGGCATAAGAGCCACAGCGAATTAACCTTTCTTCGCCGCTGCTACCTGAGCCTGCACTTCTGCTGCAAAGTCTTCAGACTTCTTCTCAATACCTTCACCCACTTCGAAACGGACAAAAGTAATCACGTCAGCACCAGCTTCTTTTAAAAGCTCGCCCACTGACTTTGAAGGATCTTTAACAAATGGTTGACCCGTTAAGCTGATTTCACCAGTGAATTTCTTCATCCGGCCTTCAACCATTTTCTCAGCGATTTCTTTTGGCTTACCAGACTGCATAGCGATGTCGATTTGAATCTCACGCTCTTTTGCAATCACTTCTTCAGCCACGTCTTCTGGCTTCACGAACTGTGGGTTACTCGCTGCAACGTGCATCGCAACGTCTTTACCTAGCTCTTCGTTACCGCCATTCAACAGCACTAACACACCAATGCGGCCACTGTGAACGTAAGAAGCAGCAACGTCGCCACCTTCGATGGTCACAACACGACGAACCGTCATGTTTTCACCAATCTTAGCAACTAAAGTTGAGCGCACTTCTTCAACTGTACCACCGTCGATTTGACGATCGTTCAGTGCTTCAACGCTGTTGTCTTTGTTTGCAAACGCAGCATTGATGATCTGATCACCCATCGCTAAGAAGCTTGCGTCACGAGCAACGAAGTCAGTTTCACAGTTAAGTTCAACTGCAGTTGCAACGTTACCTTCAGTTTTAACTAAAATCACACCTTCAGCTGCGATACGGCCAGCTTTTTTCGCTGCTTTCGCTTGACCGCTTTTACGCATGTTCTCGATCGCTAACTCAATGTCACCGTTCGCTTCTTCAAGTGCTTTTTTACAATCCATCATACCTGCGCCAGTACGCTCACGCAGTTCTTTAACCATTGCGGCTGTAATTGCCATGATACTATCCTCTGTGTTCAGGATTCATGTCTGGCCCGGTCATTACCGGACCCCGCGAAACTTTTATTAAGCTCTTCAAAAACGGCCTGTTGTCAGGCCGTTTTTGTTGGGTCTTACTCTGCGCTTTCTTCCGCAGCTTCAACAAAATCGTCAGCTGGGGTGATTTCTGCACCACCCTTTTGACGGCCTTCGTTGATTGCAGCTACTGCTGCATTCAGGTAGCACTGAATCGCACGGATGGCGTCATCGTTACCTGGAATTACATAATCAACACCGTCAGGTGAAGAGTTTGTATCAACAACAGCAACAACAGGAATTCCTAGGTTGTTCGCTTCTTTGATAGCAATGTGTTCGTGATCAGCGTCGATAACGAAGATTGCGTCAGGCAAGCCGCCCATGTTCTTGATACCGCCAAGGCTCTTCTCAAGCTTTTCCATTTCGCGCGTGTTCATGAGCGCTTCTTTCTTGGTGAGCTTTTCGAAGGTACCGTCTTGGCTTTGTACTTCTAAGTCTTTCAGACGCTTGATTGATTGACGTACGGTTTTCCAGTTCGTCAACATACCACCTAACCAACGGTGGTTAACGTAGAATTGGTTAGAAGCAACAGCAGCGGTTTTTACTTGCTCAGAAGCAGCGCGTTTCGTACCAACAAAGAGGATTTTCCCGCCATTTGCAGCTGTGTGCTGCAAAAAGTCCAACGCTTTGTTAAACATTGGCACTGTGGTTTCCAAGTTAATGATATGAATCTTGTTGCGAGCACCGAAGATGAATGGCTTCATCTTAGGGTTCCAGAAGCGAGTTTGGTGACCGAAGTGGACACCAGCTTTGAGCATGTCACGCATTGACACGTTTGCCATGATAAATTTCCTTTATAAGGGGTTAGGCCTCCACATATCCCATGTTGCGACCCGGGCAAAACCCAAGCACCCCGCACTCATGTGTCGATATGTGTGTGTTATTTAAGATAATTTCGCTTAATTTTCAGCATATTAGCTTACTAAAACCAACGAAACATTGGAGTTTACAAGCTTACATGCAGCATTAGCGGCGCGAATTATGCCACAGAACCAGCCACCGATGCAATGTTTTCGGGGGCTTTCACTGTCGGTTATCGCCACCTTGGCGACATTCCTGTCGCTATCACGTTGGCATCAATAAAAAAACATATTTTCAAGGTAGAGCCACGTCAATTCAACAACTTACAACAAGGCAAAAGTTTCTGGTAAACTAGTGACTCTTTCCTGCAGTAGACTATGCAAGACAAAACGACAAGCTTGGTGAATTTGAATGGCGATTAAGATAAAGACCCCAGAAGAAATTGAAAAAATGCGCGTTGCTGGCCAATTAGCAGCTGATGTGCTCGACATGATCACAGCGCATGTCAAAGCGGGTATCACCACGGACGAACTGAATACGATTTGTCACGATTACATCGTCGCTCATGATGCTTACCCAGCCCCGCTAAATTATCACGGTTTCCCGAAATCCATCTGCACGTCGGTCAACCATTGTGTTTGTCATGGTATTCCGAACGACAAGCCGTTAAAGGACGGTGACATTATTAATATCGACGTGACTGTGCGCAAAGACGGTTATCACGGTGACACCAGTAAGATGTTTATCGTTGGTGAAGGGTCAATTTTAGCCAAACGATTAGTCAAGGTGACACAAGAAGCGCTCTACCGAGCCATTAAAATGGTCAAACCCGGTGTGCGACTCGGTGATATCGGTGCCGAAATACAGCAATACGGCGAAAGCTTTGGCTATTCCATTGTCCGCGAGTTTTGCGGTCATGGTATCGGTGACGAGTTTCATGAAGAGCCACAAGTCCTTCACTACGGCCGCAAAGGCACAGGTGAAACCTTGCAGGCAGGCATGTGCTTGACGATTGAGCCGATGATTAACGCTGGCAAGCGACAAACCAAGATTTTAAGCGACGGTTGGACTGTGCTCACTAAAGATCGCAGTCTCAGCGCACAGTGGGAGCACACGTTATTAGTCACTGACGATGGCGTTGAGGTACTCACGTTACGTGCTGATGAAGAATTACCAAGGGTCATTCGCCATTCATGAGTTTCGTTCCGCAGTGGCCGGTGCATGCCCATGAAGCTGCAGACTGGCGTCAGCAGCTTCATGCGTTTGACGAATGGTCAAAAGAGCAATTTCTCCATGCTGATATCGAATCACTCGTTGCTGCTCGTGCTGACTTTTTTGACCAACTACTCAAAGCGCTGTGGCAACGTTTTTCATTTGACGCTAACGCCTGCGCGTTGATCGCCGTCGGAGGCTATGGCCGCGGTGTTCTGCATCCGCACTCGGATATCGATCTTTTATTCCTTGTTCATGAGGACATCAAGCCCGACCTGCAAGAGCAAATCTCTCGATTTATCACCCTGCTTTGGGACTTACGTATTCAAATTGGTCATTCGGTGCGCTCTCTCGACGAGTGCTTTTCACATGCAGCCGACGATATCACCATTGCCACAAGTTTAATCGAACATCGATTACTCGCTGGTAGCCCAGTTTTAACTGAACAGCTCGAGTTGCGACTTCATCATGATTTTCCATGGTCAAGTCGTGATTTTTATCAAGCAAAAAAAGCGGAACAGGTAGAGCGCCACCTGCATTACCACGGTACCGCTTATAATCTTGAGCCCAATATCAAAGCTTCACCGGGCGGATTGCGTGACATTCAAACCATTAGCTGGATCGCCAAACAGCATTTCAATACGCAGAATGACGAGAGCTTAGTTGAGTTTAACTTCATCACTGCCGAAGAATTTATCGAATTAAAAGAATGCACTGAATTTCTCTGGCGTATTCGGTTTGCCTTGCATCTTGTTGCTGGGAAAAGCGAAGATCGGCTGCTTTTTGATTTTCAGCCGGATGTCGCACAAATGCTCGGCTACGCGCATAACGAACAAGGTGAGAATTTTTCCGTAAAACATGCCGTCGAACGCATGATGAAAGACTTCTTCAAAGTGGTTTTGCGCGTTGGCGAACTCAACCGAATGCTCTTACAGTTCTTTGAGCAAGCCATATTAGGGCCGATGACGCTCGCGCAACCGACCGCACTCAGTGCCGACTTTGCTTATTTGCCGCTTGAATCGAAGACACACGATTCGTCATCAGTACGCTGGCAAATCGTTGCTCGCCATGACGATGCTTTTCAACAGCCCCAGCGCATACTCGACTTTTTCTTGCTCATTGCCGAACATCCGCAAATTACCAGTGTTCATTCGCATACCATTCGATTGTTACGCAACGCACGGCGGGAACTCGACGGCTATCTCATTGAACATGAGCACTGCCGGCAACGCTTTATGCAGTTGATCGAACATCCAAATAGTTTTGCCTACGCCTTTGAGCTGATGCATCGTTACGGCATCATGGCCCGTTATCTTCCTGCTTGGGATCAGATCGTCGGACAAATGCAATTTGATTTGTTTCACGCATACACCGTCGATGAACACACCTTTCGATTGGTGCGTAACTTGTACAAATTAAGTCATCAAGATAGTGAAGAGTTTCCTTTAGCAAGCAGCTTAATTGACGCCATGGAACATCCGGAATGGCTCTATCTAGCTGGTATCTTCCATGATATCGCCAAAGGTCGTGGCGGCGACCACTCGCAACTTGGTGCCGAAGACGCTCGCCAGTTTGGCCAGCAACATCAGTTAAATGATCACGCCACCGATTTGATTGCATGGCTAGTCGAACAACATCTCTTGATGTCGGTTACCGCGCAAAAACGAGATATCTATGACCCTGAAGTGATTGCAACGTTTGCCAAGGCCTGTGCCAGCCAAGAACGACTCGATTACCTGTATTGCTTAACCGTCGCAGATATTCGCGCGACAAATTCCAACCTTTGGAATAATTGGAAAGGCACGCTTTTAGAGGAACTCTATCGAGCGACCACTGAGTTACTCCAACAAAAAGATCAGAAGACCTTTGATGTGCGTCAGCGTGTGCAAAACAACCGTCAGCTCGCGATGGGGTTACTCCTAAGTGCTGGCTTCAGTGTCGCCGATATAAACCAATTATGGGGTCGTTTCACCGCCGACTACTTTTTCCGCCATACGCCCGAGCAAATCGCTTGGCACTCACAAAACATCATGCACGTGCAAGAGCATCAGCTGCCGTTGGTTTTGATTGGCGATGAAAACAACACGGGAACGACTGAACTCTTTATTTATCATCACGAAGAGAGCCACCTCTTCGCAAAAGTTGCTGCCGTCCTTGATAGTGAGCAACTGAGTATTCATGATGCGCAGATTCTGAATACGCGCGATGGTTACGTCATGGACACCTTCATCGTATTGCAGCGTGATGGTTTGCCTTTGTCGGAAGCACGCCGGATTGAAGAGCTCCATCAACACCTGCACGACGTGCTTCGAAAACGAAGAAAAGTGCCCAGCACGCAGCGCACTTTGTCTCGCCGCCTGCGTAACTTCGATGTGCGGACAAGCGTGAAATTTATCAATTTGAAGAATGCGCGACGCACCACGTTCGAGTTAATTGCACTTGATCGGCCGGGACTCATTGCGCGCATTGCGCATGTTTTCCAAGAGCTGAACATTAATCTTGTTGCCGCAAAAATAACCACCGTTGGCGAACAAGCTGAAGATCTTTTTATCGTTGCGTCGAATCAACAACAAGCCTTGACAGAATTCGAGCGCAACACGTTAAAAAAGGCTATTATTGCCGCTCTTGAACAAAATTGAATAGATAGAAACTGGAAGGTCCAACATGAGTGCACTACAACAGGTTATTGAGCAAGCTTTTGAAAACCGTCAAGAACTAAGTCCGAGTTCGGCACCGACTGACGTTCGTGCGGCGGTCGCTGAAGTGCTTGCGCGCTTAGACAACGGCAGTCTCCGCGTCGCCGAGAAAATTGATGGCGCTTGGGTTGTGCATGAATGGGTGAAAAAAGCCGTTCTGTTATCGTTTCGTCTCAATGACAACGTCTTGATGGCCGGCGGTGAAACCAATTTTTATGACAAGGTCCCAAGTAAATATGCCGACTATAGTGCTGCCGATTTCGCTCGCGATGGCGTGCGTATTGTGCCACCAGCCATGGTGCGTCGCGGCGCATTTGTTGGCAAAAATGTCGTCGTGATGCCGTCCTACGTGAACATTGGTGCCTTTGTTGACAGCGGTTCCATGATCGACACCTGGGCGACTGTTGGTTCTTGTGCGCAGATTGGTAAAAACGTGCATTTATCCGGTGGCGTCGGCATTGGCGGTGTTCTCGAGCCACTGCAAGCGAACCCAACCATCATTGAAGATAATTGTTTTATCGGCGCCCGTTCTGAAATCGTTGAAGGCGTGATTGTTGAAGAAGGCGCGGTTATTTCAATGGGCGTCTATATCGGTCAAAGCACGCGTATTTTCGATCGGGAAAGCGGCGAAGTCCATTATGGTCGAGTACCGGCAGGTTCGGTCGTTGTGCCAGGTTCATTACCAGCAAAAGACGGTACACATTCACTCTATGCGGCCATTATCGTGAAAAAAGTGGACGCCAAAACACGGGCGAAAGTTGGCATTAACGAACTGCTTCGTAGCGCTGAATAACGCCTTTGCATTGCCTAAAAAGCCAGCAACCCTGCTGGCTTTTTTTGTTGCTAAACGTCGTTCTGCTGAAACGGCCACTTAAAACACTCAGGCACCGGAACCTCAAGCGAAACCTGTTCGTTATTCAAAGGGTGAGGGAAGCTGAGGTGTGTTGCCGCCAACAAAAGCCGACGAATACCAAAATGCTCGCGAAAGAATTTATTCTGGCGACCATCGCCATGATTGGTGTCACCAATAATCGGATGGCGTAAATGTGCTAGATGTCGACGCAGCTGATGTTTACGACCGGTTTTCGGAGATAACTGTAGCAATGAATAGCGGCTTGTCGCATGTTTTTTGCTGACTGCAAACGGCAACTCAATCTGATCCAAACAGAGGTAATCGGTGATCGCTTCCTGCGCAGCCTTATCTGGATCTGCGAGTTTGTCGGCAATTTTATCGAGCTCTTCTTTCAGCGGATAGTCTATGCGACCATGCCCTTGCACATAACCACGAACGACCGCATGGTAGACCTTATTCACTTTTTTTGCGGTGAATAAGTCACCCATCAAAGTTGCAATTTCGGCACTTAAAGCGAATACCATGAGTCCCGATGTCGGTCGATCTAAGCGATGAACGGGGAAAACGTGCTGGCCAATTTGGTCGCGCAGCAGCTGCATGGCGAACCACTTTTCCCGGCGCGCTAACGCGGTTCTGTGCACCAGCAATCCCGCTGGCTTATCAATCACAACGATCGCATCGTCTTGATAAACGATATTTAATTCAGGTCGTTCTTGTCCGTTGACCGGGTCGACCCACTGTTGCGTGAGCATCAAACCTTTAGTGTCGAGCATGATGACCATCCAACAATTCGTCGAGCGCTTTTAACTGCAGAATCACTTGCCGATAATCGCGTAAACTTCCGCGCCACACTTCAATCGCCATCGGGCTTATGGCAATTGCATTCGGCAGCGCTTGGCGTTGTTCGATCATTGTCTGCAACGTTGGAATCAGCACAAACTGCAACCATTGGTGAAAATCAAGGGTGTCACTGGCAAACGGTTGGCTGCTCTGCAGCGCGCTCGGCGCCGGCGGTTCACTTTGCCAAAGTTGCAGTGATTTCAATTCGTTCTCAAGCGCGTCGAGAATGGTCAGTGTTTGCTGAGCGATACTTAGCGGTTTTGTCATTGCTTTGATTGTACCTAAATGCCGAGGGCGGTATGATAACCGCAAAGAATTAAAGACCATACTATAACGGAAAACCATGCAGTCAATCGACACCCTCAGTGATTTTCTTACCGTCGCCGGCTCCGGTCATGCGGCGACGACTGGCTATCGAGTTTACGATTTGAGTCGACGCGTACAGCCGATCGACAGGCACGAATTCGCTCGCATTGAACGTGGCGAAACCCCGTTTCCCTACCCGCGGCAACAACAAGCATTTCTTGGTGTGGTCTTTTGGAATACAACGCGCGCAGATGACCCGTACATTTGGTTTATTCGTTTACCGCTCGACGAACGCGGTCTCTTTCAACATGCGGCAAGACAGCACTTTCTGAGTATCGTAGTCGCCGCCCTCGAAAGCGAAACAAGCCAGCACAGTGCTCAAGAACAGGAAAAAATTCTCGCCCAGAACCCCTATATCTTTACACCTGACGAAGCGCGTCGGGCTGCATTTCATGCGCAAGTGAGTCGTGACTTAAACCACCCACCCTCGATTTATTTTGAAGATGCTGAGGCCTGGTTAAGTGAACAAGGGCGTCATAACAATAGCGAAAAAGCTTGGCAAAATATTGGTATCCAAGGCATTCACGATGTCAGTTGCCGACGTTTGAACTCCCCTGCCATCATCAACACCCTAAAGCACGATTTCAAAGATTGGCCAGAACCGTTGCAAAACGCCGTCGTCGAGGCCATTGAACATCAACAAATTCCTGAGGCTTTGGCACAACACTGGCGCGACGAACTCGCCTCACATCTGCAGTCGAACAAGCTGAACACCGACGTAATTCTCAGTCGCTTGCGTTTGTTATCGTCGTTCAGTCATCAGGACACGACACAAAAAGTCGTTCAGCAGTTACTGCAAAAACTGCCGAATCAAGAGCCCGATCGTCAGGATATTCTTCTCGCTTTAGGCGCGCGCTGCTGGTCTGCATTGGCCAATACGGCAAACATAAACGCTTATTTCACCGCGTTAGCGGCGGAGTCCGAAGCTGTCTTTGTCGGTATTTTTCGCGACTTAGTAATGTTGCCTGAATTACGCGGGCTGATACTCAATTTGTTCCGTCAACCGAATTTGGCTCCAGAACTACAACTGGCCTTTCAGCAACTCGCGAATCGTACGCGGAGCCAAGCATGAGCGCCGGTCTGCTCGATGCCTTAGCCTTACTTGGCTTATTTCTGCTTGGCTATTTATTTTGGCAGTGGCGATTACAGGAAGAGCAAGCACGCCGTCACGCCGAGCAAGTCTGCGAGAAAAACAATGTTCAATTTCTTGATATTGCCCGCAGCAGTGGCCGTTTGGCTTTAAAACCTAAGCTTGGCTGGCAGGCTCGCTTTACCTTCGGCTTTAGTAGCGATAGCAAGTCTCGCTATGAAGGTGAAATCGTGCTCATTAACCTTTATTTAAAACAAGCGTTGTTACCACCGTTTCGTTTTCACGCAGAAGTTGACAATGACATCGTCGAAGCGGAACCCGTCGCCACTGCTGCTAGCGAGCCAGCGACGACGTCTGAACCCGAACCAAAATCGACGGCCAGTAACTACAATGTCAGCTATGGTGATGCAACCGCGCGAGTGAAACAAAGAAGTTCTGCTCACCAAGTGCCAGCGCCGACTCACGCCACGCATCGACACGATGAACTTGACGATGTGGTCGACGCTATTTTTCCTGACGACTTTCCGCTGCAGTAGCGCCTGAATAGCACAGCGCAACGGCCGCGTTGTTACTCTAGAAAACCTTGATGTAAGGTTTGTAGAACGCCGGCCGCATCGGCTTCGCGCACCAAAAAACATAAGTTATTTGGACTTGCGCCTTGACTGATCATGCGAATATTACTGTCGGCAATGCAGGAAAAAATACGACTGGCAACTTTCGGCGTATTTGATAGCTGATGGCCAATGACAGCAATCAAGGCTAAATTGTCTTCCACTGTTACTTCGCACAAAGCTTCTAACTCACCCATTAACGCAGGCGTTACCAATCGCTTGCCAGAAGAATGTGAACCGGTAGAGTCGAGCGTTAAGGCAACCGAAACTTCTGAGGTGGTAATCAAATCGACCGAGATACGGTGCCGAGCAAGGATGGCAAAAAGTTCGGCTAAAAAGCCGCGAGCATGCAGCATATTCAAGCTGCGCACCGTCAAGAGAACCTGTCCACGGCGCACGCTGAGCGCTCGGCAAACGGGCCGTTCCGTGGTTTGATGGCGAATCCAAGTACCTGCTTTCTCGGGTTCCCGACTGCAACCAACAAACACTGGAATCTGCGCGCGTTGCGCTGGCAATAGCGTTGCTGGATGCAAAATTTTAGCGCCAAACGTTGCCATTTCCGCGGCTTCAGCGAACGTAATTTCGGTAATCGGTCGCGCCGTTGGAACTTGCCGCGGGTCACAGGTGTAGATTCCATCCACATCGGTCCAAATCTGCAACGCATGGGCGTCGAGCGCTTCAGCAAATAGCGCGGCGCTATAATCCGAGCCACCACGCCCCAGCGTCGTCGTTCGACCAGCTGCATCAGCACCGATAAAGCCTTGGGTGACGACACAATAGTTATTCAGTAAATCACTTAGGTGCTCATTAACCAGCATACCAATCCGTTTTGGCCGCGGCTCTGCATGACCGAAATGGCTATCCGTTCGAATGACGTCACACGCGTTAAAGTCCCGCGCTGTGCAACCACGTTGACGTAGCACTTCTGCTAACAACAACGACGAGCAGCGTTCACCCAGTGCCAACAACTCATCTTGCTGCGCTTCGGTTTGCTGTTCAGCTAATTGTTGACTTAATTGAGCCATGTTAACGAGGTAGTCACGAACCTGAGCTGCCACTTCAGGTGCCGGTTCAAGCTTCGCCTGTATCGCATGCTGAATTTGCATAATCTCGCTGAGCAACTGCGCTCGTGCACTTTCATCGACAACTCCGGCAGCAAGCTCGGCAAGACGATTGGTGACCCCAGCGGCAGCACTCACGACAACTAAACGAATGGAAGGGTTTTCTTGAATAATATCAGCACAGCGTTGCAGCGCCTCAAAATTCGCGACCGACGTGCCACCAAATTTGGCGACGATGATGGGGAAATTAGAATGTAATTGCATGCGCTCCGAACCTTAGATTTGTTCGCAGAGCTTAGGAACGAGGATACCCTACCATTTGGCGAGTTAAATTTCGCTCCAGAAGCTCTCCACCATAAACAACGATAGTATATTCACTATCTGGTGACAGCCTGAGGGATTCAGCCCCCATGACCGATTATTGTGTTCCCGTGCTGCACAATAACCTCGGCATTACTCCCCCTCAAATAGCTTCTTGGTGTCAACGGGACACTCCGCTCTTCTACCTGGGTAATGCACCTCTTCTGGTATTTCGCTAACGTGTTAGCGAAAGAGCGCAGATTTGACCTAAATTTGCGCCAAAAGTCAACACAACCCGCAATTAATCGTCGTGTAAGGCTTCGTCGTCGCGCGCTAAGAACATCAGTTGCCCGGTAATTTCACCGACCGTCACGTCACGTAAAAAATGGAAACCACGTTGAGCGAAGAAACGAGCATACTCAGGGCGAGTCGCCAACACCGCGATACCTGTCGATTCGCGATCCTGACTGAGCACATCTCGCGCTGCATGAATCAACAAATCACCTAACCCTTGCTGACGATAGCGCTCATGGACTGCAATAAACGTCAACATGTGGTAATTCGACACGGGCATGGCGTCGTCGATGAGCCGTTCCTTCTCCAGCATTTGCCGCGTGCTAACAAAACCCGCGGTGAGTAACATCCGCAGTCGCCAATGCCAGAAGCGCTCAGGCGTAAACGCCTGACCTTGACGGGTAATACAGACGACCCCTTCAAGCGTGTCACCGGCAAACAAACCAATCATCGGCTGTTGATGCTGATAAAAGGCATTGAGCTCCTCACGAATCGCAGCGCGTAGACGTTGCTCATACCCTTCTTTATCGGCTTTAAAGATCACTTGAAAGGTCGGATCATCGAGGTAAGCTTTGAGCAACAGGGACGCTGCAGGCGCTAAGTCATTGTCACTCAAGTACACCAAGTTACTTTCTAATTCGCGTTCGGCGGCTTGCATGTAATCGTCTCAAAATCGGGGAACCAGTGGTCACTTTAAAACAAATGCCAACGGCTTGTCGATAACAATGCATTAACAATTTTGTGTGGCTTTCGCTCACTCGCCTTGATCCACAATCGGCTCAAGCCGCTCTAAAAACATCTCCATATCCCCAGCTAAAATGGCATGTTGCTCCTTGCCAACGTACTCAAGACCGACCGCTCCCGTCTCATTATTGACCGTAAGAAGAAGATCATCTTCATCCGTTAAGCCAATAAATAACGTAATGGGTTGCCGTAGTCGCTGTTTCATCAGCACGTGGCCAATGAGATTTTGTTGCAAGCGCTCTCCATCTTCAGGATGCATAACCTGCAGCAAAACCAGAAATTGGTCACGAAAGCGAACCATGAGGTCACCCGCATAAAACGAGTTAAAAAAACCCTGAACCGAGGCTTGAATTGGCATTTCCAAACCTTTTTCAACGCCACTAAAGTCTAGTGCCGGTGTTTGTTCGACCGCTTGCCAGGCAATTTCACCGGATTTCGGTTTACCGCGGTAACACGGCGCATCCCAATTGGAAAGATACTCTGTGCGCGGCAATGTTCCGGCCGCTTCGTAGGCTTGCTGATAGCGTTGATGAAGCGTTTGCATTGCTTGATAAATCGACTGCATCTGGTCTCTTCCCTCAGAAATTCATACAATAGACGCATTCTACGCAGAGGACTCCGGAAATGCCAACGCCGAACCAAGACACGCTTGCCCATCTAAAGCTTGGACAAGCCACCGACTACCCTACTCAATTTGATGCGACTCTGCTGCAAGCCGTGCCGCGCCAGATGAATCGCGACAGCCTAAACATTCATGCCGACAACCTGCCGTTCGTGGGCCGTGACTTATGGACCTGTTACGAACTCTCGTGGCTACAACCCAACGGCGTGCCGGCGGTTGTCATTGCCGAGGTTGAGGTGCCCGCCGACAGTCCAAACTTGATTGAATCGAAGTCATTTAAACTGTATTTAAATGGCTACAATCAGAGTATCTTCGCTTCCACAGAGGTGGTCGCGAAGCAGCTGCAAACCGATTTAAGTGGGTGTGCAAACAGCACCGTTGCGGTTCGTTTGTATTCACTGCACGAATATAGTCAATTGGGTATCAGCGAGCTTCCCGGCGATTGTATCGATCACGAACCTGTCGACATTCACAGCTATGATTATCAGCCTGCGATCTTGCAAGAATTGGTCAACGCAGATGCGCAGCACGTTAAGGAATCGCTGCACAGCCACCTATTAAAGTCGAACTGTTTGATTACCAACCAACCCGACTGGGGCTCTGTACTGATTCAATATCAAGGCCGACAGATTAATCGGGCGGCGTTGCTGGCCTATTTAGTCTCATTTCGCAACCATAATGAGTTTCATGAACAATGCGTTGAACGGATTTATACCGACTTGCAACGTTACGGTGAATTTTCACAACTAACGGTACTTGCCCGTTATACCCGTCGTGGCGGTCTAGATATTAACCCGATGCGCGCCAGTGCCCCCGAGTTACTTGACCCGAAATTGCAGCGTGCTCGCCTTGCGCGGCAATAGTTTGTGGCCATAACCGACGGCAAATAAAGTTGATTCTTTTGGCGAAAGGCGCGTACTCTTACGTGTTCGCAAAAATTTAATAAAAATAGATTAGATTGGATGAGGAAGAAAGCCACGCAAAAGCCAAGTGGCTAGGAGTAAAGAAAACTTATGCGTATATCATTATCCCCACAGGGCAGCATGTCGTTGCTCTCACAAATTGAAATCGATCGTCTGCAACAAAGCACGGACAGTCCTTTATATAAATTATTTCGCAATTGTGTCTTAGCCGTCTTAAACGTTGGCAGCCATACTGACAATAGCGCCGAGATTTTTGACCAGTATGAAGACTTTGAAGTTAATGTTCTACGCCGCGAGCGTGGCGTTAAGCTCGAGCTCATTAACCCACCTTCGTCAGCGTTTGTCGATGGCGAGCTGATCGTCGGTATCCGCGAACACGTTGAAGCGGTGTTACGCGACATTTTATTCGTCGGTGAACGTTATCCCCATGATGTGCTGGTCAACATGAGTACCCGCCATCTCACCCATGTCACGTTTGACATTCTCCGTAACGCCGGAGTGGTCAAACCGATTCAAGAGCCGGACATGGTCGTTTGCTGGGGCGGTCACTCCATATCTGAGAACGAATATAAGTACACCAAAGTGGTCGGCTATGAACTCGGTTTACGCGCATTTAATGTGTGTACCGGGTGCGGGCCGGGGGCAATGAAAGGCCCAATGAAGGGCGCGACCATCGGTCATGCCAAGCAACGGATTAAAGACGCGCGGTATTTCGGTCTTACTGAACCGGGAATTATTGCTGCCGAGCCGCCAAACCCAATCGTTAACGAACTCGTCATCATGCCGGATATCGAAAAGCGCTTGGAAGCCTTTGTCCGCGTTGCCCATGCCATTATTATTTTCCCCGGTGGCGCCGGTACTGCGGAAGAATTGCTTTACCTGCTCGGAATTCTGATGCATCCGAACAATAAAGATCAAGAACTACCTGTCGTGCTCACTGGCCCAGAAAGTGCGCGCCCTTATTTTGAGCATTTGGATCAGTTTATTGCGAAGACACTTGGTGAATCGGCCACGCAGTATTACAAAATCATCATTAACGATCCGCAAGCGGTCGCTCAGCATATTCAAACTGGGATGGCTGCCGTGAAGCGCTATCGGCAGGACAGCGGCGACGCCTATCACTTCAACTGGACCTTGCACATTGAAGAGCCGTTCCAACAACCGTTCGAACCAACTCATGAGAATGTAGCCAAGCTCAACTTGCATCTCGATCAGCCGAAAGAACAACTGGCGGCCGATTTGCGTCGCGCTTTCTCCGCAATTGTGGCGGGTAACGTCAAAGAGCCAGGATTGCGCGAAATTCGCAAGCACGGACCGTATAAAATCTCGGGCGAGCCACAATTCATGGCAGAACTCGACGAACTGCTGCAATCTTTCGTTGAGCAGGATCGCATGAAACTCCCAGGTGGTACAAAATACCAACCGTGTTACCAAGTCATTAAAGGTTAATTTGTGAAAAAAGGGTTTCTGATTGCATTCATAGGGTTTGTCATTTACGCCGTTGTTGCAGGTGGCATCCTTCATTTCTACACTGCAAACCCAGAAACCATGACCTGGCGTGAGCGCGAGATTTTTAATCGCAAGTATATTGGCCGCTTAAAAATCGGTACCACTCGTGATGAAGTCTTGCGCTTGCTCGGGCCACCGGATATCAGTGAAGCGCGCGCAGCCTCCGATGGTCGCAACGTGTTGATCCTGTTCTACCGTACCCATCATGTAAAATCGGACGGCATTACCACCCGCGATGAAACAACTCCGTTATTGTTCACTGACAATTTGTTGTTCGCGTGGGGCGAAGCTGCCTACGAAGCCGAATTTGGTCCGTTGAAATAGTCAACGGCAACCGCTATTCAGTTACTTAACATTCTGTTAACCCCCATTTTTTACCGTGATACCGACTATAGTCGTAGCAAGCCTGCTAGTCGGATGGGCGGAAAAATGGTATAAAGTGCGGCTAAGATTTTATGCTGATGGCGGCTATTCATGATATCGCGGTCAGCACTATCCATTTATATCAGCAGTATCAGAAGGGTCAACGCATGAGCAGAACAATTACCGTCATCCCGGGCGATGGAATCGGTCCGGATATTATCGAGTCAGCCGTAAAAATCATGGATAAGGCCGGTTGTGATTTCATTTACGAATACGCCGATGCAGGCTTAGTTGCGCTCGAGAAACACGGTGAACTATTACCAGCAACAACCCTCGATGCGATTAAACGCAACGGTATCACCTTGAAAGGTCCCCTGACGACGCCAGTCGGTGGTGGCTTTACCTCCATTAACGTAACCCTACGCAAGCAGTTTGGCCTATACGCCAACGTGCGTCCGGTCAACAGCTTCAAAGGCACAAAAGCGCGCTACGAAGACATCGACATCATTACCGTGCGGGAAAACACCGAAGGCATGTACTCGGGCTTGGGGCAAACCACCAAAGAAGATGGTAGCGAAGCTGAAGCGATGAGCCGAGTCACCCGCACTGGCTGTGAGCGCATTGTTCGTTTTGCATTTGAACTTGCCCGCCGTGAAAATCGCAAAAAAGTGACCGCGGTGCATAAAGCCAACATTTTGAAAACGACTTCAGGTATGTTCCTCGCCGTCGCGCGTGAAGTCGCGAAAGACTACGCCGACATTCAGTTTGAAGAAATGATCGTCGACGCCACCTGTATGAAGCTAGTTATGACGCCAGAAATCTTCGACGTGATTGTGACCACCAACCTGTTTGGTGACATCCTGTCCGATCTATGTGCTGGTTTGGTGGGTGGTTTAGGGATGGCTCCGGGTGCAAACATTGGCCCTGACTGTGCCATTTTTGAAGCCGTACACGGTTCAGCACCGGATATCGCCGGCCAAAATCTCGCGAACCCGAGCTCAGTAATTTTAGCGTCAATTCAAATGCTCGAGCACCTTGGCATGCACGAGCAAGCGAAGAACATCTTAGCGGCGCTGCGCGATGTCATTGAATCGGGTGACCGCACGACCCGCGACCTAGGTGGCAGCCATGGCACGATGGATTTCACGCAAGCTATTTTAGACCGCCTATAAGAACTGCGTGGTTCAACCTCGATAAGCCACAGCGACTTGCTGTGGCTTATCTCTTTCCGCAATACCTCGATTGCAGCAGTTCACACCAGCGTATGACCAAGCAAACGCTAGCATTCACGCCGAAATCAAAGTAAGCTTTTAGCTGATTTTATCGAACCGATAACGAGTTGATTTCTATGCAACACACTTCCCGCCTCAGGGGCTTATTACTGTGTTTTACCGTCGGTCTGTTGGCCGTTTTTATATTTGGCGTGTCGACGCAGCGAGCCGCTGCCCAAGAATCTACTCATGAATCCGTTGCCCTCGAACAAAATCTCAGTGCAGAGATTGCCCGCCTGCAATACCAGCTTGAAGAAGTCCGTGAGAATCGCGCCGATTTAACCGCGCAGTATGCGGTGTTATCCGGAAGTCAGCTTTTGCACCGCGTCTTGCAAGAGCAACGTGCGGCATTACCCAGCGTCAATCGCCGCGACGTTAACGACCAGCTCGCTCAATTAAGGCTCGATTTGTTCTATTTACAACGCGAAATTCGTACCGCAACTGCAGCGTCACAACCCCTACTTGTCGAGCAACAACACTTGCTGCAACAACGCATCGATCAACGTGTTACTTATATGCGCCTACAGCAAGAGCTGCAACTCGAAGTCCAAGCTTTTGCCTTGGAATTGGAAGAGTTCCTTTTTTGGACACCAAGTAACCCACGCCTTAACGCAGATTGGTTTATGAACTTCCCGGCGCAACTGCAACGCCAAGGACAACGCATGCAGCAATCGGTAACGACGATGCTGCGTCATAGCGAATTTCGTCCGACGTTAACTGCCATCGGACTACTCATCTTGCTTTTAGTCCTCATTTGGCAGCATCGACGTATTCAAGCGCTGCTCACTGACCAGCAAGGGCTCATGAACAACAGCGAACAGCCACCTTCACCATGGCTGATTGCCCGAGCACTGGCCAAAGTTATTCTCTATGTCGCACCGCTATCGCTGGCGCTGCTGCTTGTTGGCCAATTCATTGGTAGTGATGAAACCACAGAGCACCTGCAACCGCACAAGGTCTTTACCGCCTTGGCGCTGGCGCTCTTCATGATTAGTTTCCTACGCAAAGTTCTTAAACCCGCAGGTTTCGCGGAAGCATTTTTCCAATGGCCAAGCGCAAACTGTGCCATGCTCAAGCGTTACATCGAATTATTTGCGCTTGCGTTGTTACCGCTGACGGTCATTCTCGCTTTTGCAAGCCAGCAAACCAGTCTCTATGCGCAAGATATGGTCGGTTCACTCAGCCTTGTGCTCGCTGGCCTTTATCTTGCTGGCATCAGTACTTGGTTATTTTCCCGTTTACCGACCTTGTATAACTCCTTATTCGTCCATCGATTAATAGCAGCGGCCGTTATCTTCTTGCCACTTAGCTTAGTCTGGATGGTCGCGACCGGTTACTACTACACCGCACTGCGACTGAGTGGCTACTACCTCGCCACCTTCTATGTAATGACCATTTGGGTCATTCTTGAGGCCAGTATTCGCCGAGCGATTCAGCTTTCCAGCGAGACATTGAAGCGGGAGCGGGACGCTGAGCTTGCATTGGTCACAGACGAGCAATCGATCGCTGATCAAGACATTGAAAATGCTGCCCCAGTCGTGACTCCGGTCAAAGACTACGCTGACATCGAACAAGCAGAAGCGCAATCGCTGCGCCTCGGTCGTTTTTTCCTGTTGGTTCTTTTCACTTTTATCTTGTTCACCGTTTGGTCAGACGCTCTCAGTGCCTTGCATTATCTCGATAGCCAATATATTTGGGATAACGAACAAGGCATTCAGTTTATACCTGTCAGCATTGGTGCACTGATGACGGCATTCTTTATTATCGTCGTCAGTATCGTCCTGATTCGCAATTTACCCGGCTTGCTTGAAGTGATGTTCCTCTCACGTCTTAAACTAGAAATGGGCACCTCGTACGCGGTCACCTCATTAACCAATTATGTCCTGATCAGCATCGCGATTGTCTCGGTGTTTGCCGTCTTAGGTGTAAAATGGGAGCAACTGCAATGGCTCGCTGCTGGTCTAACGGTCGGTTTAGGGTTTGGTTTGCAGGAAATTTTCGGTAACTTCATCAGCGGACTGATCTTGTTCTTCGAACGCCCCGTTCGTGTCGGTGACATTGTCACGCTGAATAACTTATCGGGACGCGTTTCAAAGATCAAAATTCGCGCGACTGTGATCACCGACTTCGACCGCCGTGACATTGTCGTACCTAATCGCAGCTTTATAACGGGTCAATTCGTCAATTGGTCATTGAGCAATACCATCACCCGGATCACCGTCAAAGTTGGTGTTGCTTATGGCTCTGATCTCGAGAAAACACGGCAAATTCTACTCGAAATTGCCGATCAAGAAGAACGTGTACTGAAAGAGCCAGCGCCTCAAGTTCTGTTTTTATCCTTTGGCGAAAGTACTTTAGATCACGAGCTACGCATGCATGTGGGTGGCCTTTCCGACCGCAATCCAACCATTGACGCGGTGAATCGGGAAATCGACAAGCGCTTCCGCGCTGCCGGAATTGAAATTGCCTTTAACCAAATTGACGTGCATTTTCGCAATGACTTGGGTGTCGAAAAACTCATTCAGCAGGAAAATCGACAAAGTAAAGACTCATGAAAAAACGCCCCGAGGGGCGTTTCTGCTTACATCACGACATCATTCAACCACGCCAAAAATGAATAGCGCGCCGTCATTAAAAAGTCTTTCACTCGACGCTCGGTGATACCGCCAGCGAAGTCTAAGTCAAGTTCCAAGACCGGGTGGCCTTCTGTCGTCCAATAGGAGCGAGAGTAGCTTTTGCTACGGTTCCAGTCGTTGACACGGGTTTGGATATCGCCGTTAGACTCAGTAAACACCGTGAAAAATTGCGCCATCTCATTGTTTTTTGCAACGATGATGTAGGTATTATATCCCTCAATTTTCCATAAAATGTCGCCATCGTCGTCAATCGATACGGCATAACCTTCCGATTTCATGAGTTCCAACATAGCCTCGACACTGGTACTTTCGAGAATCGGCTCGGCGGTTGCGGAAGGGCTAACACTCAAGAAAAATAAGCTTACACAAATAACGCGTAGTAATTGCTGCATACAAATCCCTTAAAAATGGAAGTTCTGCGCTGATAATCCGAAGTGAAAAGCGCATTGTGCAGGAGTATTTGTGAGAAACTGAATTGCGTCAAGTGAAAAAGTGTTGCAACGTATACGTTAGGGAATAACTTCGATTTTGACCCGGGCCAGTCCCGCTTGGGTGTCGGCAATTTCACTGAACGACGCCTAAAAGGCGACGTTTATGATTTCAGTTTTTTGCGCAAGTACACCGTAATCTCTTCGCGATCATGGTACAAATGTTTCGCAGAGAGTTCATAGCCACGAACTTCTTCTTCGGCCAAGCGATTGTGGATCGCTTCAAGGTACTGTTGTACCGCTGCGTAGCGCTTCTTCATTGGTAATTTCAGGTTAAACATGGCGTCGTGGCACCATTCGCCAATGAACCAGTCCGCCATTAAATGCGCCACCCGAACCGGCTTTTCCACCATGTCACAGACTAACCAACGGATGTTGCGTTTTTTCGGTAGAAAGGTAAAACCGTCCTCACGGAAATGTTTCACTTGTCCGGTTTCCATCAGTCCTTCATCCATCGCACCATTGTCAACCGCGCTGACCATCATGCCATAGTAGACCAATACCGACGTCCACCCGCCAGGACAAGCGCCGAGGTCGACGGCATTCATGCCAGAACTGACGCGAGCTTCATACTCGGCTTCTGGGATCATGACTTTAAAGCCCTCTGCGAGCTTCGCAGCCGAGCGACTAGGTGCACCTTTGGGTGTTCGAATGCGTGGAATCCCCATCGGGAACGGCGAATGGTTGTAGGAATAGGAATAGCCGACAACGGCCGAGTGCGTGCTACGAAACATGACGTGTAAAACCGGTCGATTGGTGATCTCTTTGTCGGCGAGTATTCCAGATTCACGCAGTGCGACCGTCAATGGTTTACTAATCTTTTTACACAGGCCCGATAGTGACCGCCCGTCATTGGTGTCACTGGTCTCAATCCACAAACGTCCACATAACTGTGTGCCTGCGAGCGCGGTGACAATCGGAGCGACACGATCGTCGACGGGCAAGTCATTGAGATCCGCCACGCGTACAAACAGTTGCCGCGCAAAAATCAGCGAACTGACTGGCAACTTGCGAGCCAAATGATCGCCCTCTTCCGGTTTGCACTCGAATGTAACCAGCGCAGAGTCTGGCTGCGCTTTACAATAGCCATACACGCCTAACGCTGCAGCACGCTCTTGGATTTCAGCAGCGCATTCAGCCTCAAAACCTGCACGACAATATAATAAAACAGCCATAACTTTTTAACCTTCGTGGTTGTTCAACGCCAAGCGTTGTTAACAACATTGTTGAATAAATTCATCGACCCAATCGGCGACCTGTTGCCATGATTGGTTTTGCGTCAGCCCGCTGCGTTTTGCTGCAACTAAATCATGATTTCCATCAGCAAGCCATTGGATAGCCACATTGTGAGGTAAACCATGACCGTTAACAAAGTCCGGTCGACCAAACGGATCCGCTGTTCCTTGAATAATTAAATTCGCCGCTCGCGTATTGACCAGATCAGCGAAACGATCCTTGTCCGGCTGCTTCGGTGGATGAAACGGAAAACCAAGTGCAATTGCTGCACGCGCATTGGCGGCATCAGCCGTCCGAAAAGCAACCCGCGAGCCCATCGACTTTCCAAGCAAGACAAATTTATCCTGTGGAAACTGCTCACGTAACGCTTGCACCTGGTCCAGCATCGCTTGATCCAACTTTACCGCGCGATCGGGAGGGCGCTTTGTACCACTCTCGAGCACTTTTTGCCAGTACGGAAAGGCAAAAGTGTGCACTTTGTAACCTTTTTCGCCTAATTTAGCCGCAACGGACTGCATGAAGTCACTCTCGGGGCCTGCACCAGCCCCATGAGCAAAGACAATACGAATCATGACAAGTAAGTTCCCTGTGCCCGGGTCTCTGCTTCGTCGAGTTCGACTTCCGAGAGCAGCCAATCACGAAAACGTGCCACTTTACCCACGTCCGCTTGTGACTCACGACAGACCATAAAAAAGGCGTCATTGGTGGGTAACGCTTGCGGGAAAACTCGAACTAAATGACCACTGTCAAGCTCCGGCTTGGCTAAAACACTATTCGCTAAGGCTATGCCTTGACCGTGCACAGCGGCTTTCAACGCCAAAGCAGAATGTGAAAACACCGGACCTGATTTTTTCGCCGGTGGCTCCTCATGGACTAACTCAAACCATTCGCGCCACGCATTGCGGGTTTCGTCATGCAGGAGCGTATGTTGTTTGAGGTCAGCAGGTGTCGTTAACGGTTTTGGACCTTGCAATAATAACGGTGAGCAAACCGGAATTAAAAACTCTTTATGTAAACGATAGGCTTTTACCCCTGGCCAACTACCGCGGCCATAATAAATGGCGATATCCACATAGTCAGTCAAGGACCCGGTAATTTCGTCGACGGCTTTGAGACGAACATCAACTTCAGGATGTTGTTCATGAAAACGACTCAGACGCGGAACAAGCCAAAGAATCGCGAACCCCGGCGGTACACACACTGTTAAGGAACCCTGCTCACTGGCTAGCATAATCTTCGACGTTGCTAAGGTCAGTTGTTCAAACATCTGCCGAATTTCAAGGTAGTAGTTCTGCCCTGCCTCGGTTAACAATAACGCTCGATTACGCCGCAAAAACAATGCGATGCCAAGATAGTCTTCCAAAGCCTTCACTTGATGACTGACGGCTGCTTGGGTGACGAACAACTCTTCGGCGGCTTTAGTAAAGCTCAAATGCCGAGCAGCTGCCTCAAATGAGCGTAATGCATTTAACGGTGGTAATTTACGCATACTGTTAATCCGTTCCTCTGTTAAGTCGCCAGAGCCGCAATGACACGTAACGCGTCAAGATGCTTTTGAAAGGCGCGTTGCCCGTCTTTACTCAAGCTATACCAACTCCGTGGGCGTCCTGTGCTCGGGACTTTGCGAATGGTCAAATAGCCGGCATCATCTAAATACTTCAATTGCTTCGACAATACCGAGTCGGAAACACCCAGTTCGTCCCGTAGCAAGGCAAATTCCATTTCATCGGCATTGGCTAATAACGCACAGATTTGTAATCGATGCACCGGATGAATCACCGGATCAAGTTCAGCCGACATCTTCAGCCTCCATCTCCTTGCGCCAAGTTGACATCCACACGCGTCCATAGATCTGCGCAATCACAAAGATCGATACAGCGCTGACCGGAATGATCCATTGATGGCCTTGACTGTTCAGCCACATACTCCCGAACAGATGAATAAGGTAAATCACAAAGAACGCATAAGACAACTTGCGGGTTTTACCGCGACGCCAGCCGGAAACCCACAGCGCTTGATTGGTGTAATGACGCAAGACCAGCGCCATACCAATACAGCCGACCGCAACGATAATAATGTCATACGGCATAGGCGCTGCATGGTGAATAACGAGAATAGCCATCAATAGCCCGATCACAGGGTCTTGCCACCACGGCACATGTAAATGTTTAACAATACTTTTCTTTTTTTCTTTTACTAGGTTTAGCGCCGCAACTGCGGCTTCGCGCTGTGCCTGCAGATCACTGCTGCTGTTCGTCGTCGCTGAGTCAGATTGATCTGTGGCGTTGCGCTCATTCTGCTGATTCGATTGCTGATTCATGTGGGTTTCTCCAACTAAGTTTCGCCATTTAACTTTCCACATCGGAAAGTAATAAAACAATAGCGATTACTTTCCACTCTGTCAATATATTATTTTCCAGTGTGGAAAATTAGTTTGAGCGAATTGCTTCAGCTCGCCATCCTAAGTCAGCTTTTTCAATACAAACCGGGTTACCTGCATCTACAAAGGCCTCGGCGAAAAACCACTCTTTAAACACCGACCACTGCCCCTCAATTGGCGAGTAGCACTGTCCGTTCGGCTGCTCGGCAACAAACTCCGGTGTACACAAGGCTAAGTCATCGGTTGGGCCAAACATGGCGTACGCATAGACCGCTTGGCAATGGTCGCTGAGATAATTACGAAACACTACGAGCCAGTTGTCCTCGTAGCGCACAATACTGAAACTGGGAACATTATTGGCAACCGCCGCAGCAATCACGCCACCGGCATCACCGTCTTCAACAGTGCGGAATTCGCCCGCTTCACGCACGCGTAATTGAATTCGTTCACCGTGACGCCAGGTAAGTGAATCAAATTCAGTTTCCTCA
This sequence comes from Aliidiomarina sp., assembly GCF_022565475.1. GTDB lineage: Bacteria > Pseudomonadota > Gammaproteobacteria > Enterobacterales > Alteromonadaceae > Aliidiomarina. The sequence goes on from NZ_JAIUMR010000001.1 coordinate 250,677, forward strand.
GCGGCGGCAACTAAGGCGTTAAGTCCTCGATTATTACGTTTTACCTCTTGCTCGATATAGCGCGTCACTTGCTCTGCCTCGGTGAGCGGTGGCTGGCCGCCACAGGCCGACAAGAACAACGCAAATGCAGCGAGTCCAACTAATTTATGCATGACATCACCCTTTCATGAATCTTATTCACTTTTATAGCCAAGTAACATGAATCATATTCATGTTGTAGCGACGGTAATTGCCGGAATCATGACCGCAACCATAATCGCTGCCTCAACCGCTTGCACCGCTTCGCGTGCCGCGTCACCGAGTACGTTCCCTTTCACGAGCTGTTTAATTCGGTCACGATGCTGGCGCAGTTCGCGCGCTGAAAACACCTGATTTAAAAGTCGAGCACCCTGACACAGGGCAATGATAATAACTGTGCGAGCGTCAATGGCTCTGCTCTCCTGCTCTTCTAGTACCGCCGCACGCATGCGCTCACGCAGCTCCTGCTCAGGTTGCGGATTGATTTCAGGATAGACACGACGGGTAAAGAGCCACATAACTTTTTCTTCATCGGCACTGACGACACCATGCTCGGCAAGGTTGCGCGCCACCTTATGCTGAATGTCTTTCAAGTGTGCTAACTGATTCACCCAAGTACGCAAAACTTTCGGACGCTTTGACGTTTTAATTTTCTCAATACATTCATTCAGTAACGCATCATCGCTAGCGCTATCATCGATGACTTCAACGTATTTGCGCCGCCCCTCAGCAATACGGATACGATTCTGTAACATGAGCTCGGCGATGACGGCTGCCGCCACCGCATAGCCCACATAGCTGCCACTTATCGTGCCCTTTTCCTCGCACAAGGCGAGCAGCATAATTTCTTCATAGAGATGCAAAGTAGGTTGCGATGGTTCAGTCATGTGTTGTCCTTAGGGGATTGCATAATCCGCTGCAAAATCGAGATGAAAAATTCCGCACCTTTGCGCCGAGCAAATTCAATATTGCGCTCTGGGATTGCTTCGGGGTTTTGGTATTCAGCTAACACGCTTGCAAGCGACGCTTCACGCAAAAAATGCAGCACCGGATACGGAGCCCGGTTGGTGAAATTAGCTGCATCCTGTTGCTCGCTATCGGCAAACTGATAGTCAGGATGGAAGGTCGCCAATTGATAGATACCTTCATATCCCTGTACTTCGAGTAACTCATTGGCGTAGTCGACAAGTTCAAGAAAATCCTGAAAATCAGCAAATCCATGGTCGAAAATCAATAGCGTTGTTTCCGTTTGTGGATGCGCATCAAGCCATTCGCATTCAGCCGCGCAGGCTAACAATGCCGCATCAAGCGTCGCCTGTGAGCAAACGACGTAACGAATCCGCTGCCGCTCTACTTCGACACGGGCAAATGGACAAAAATTATATTTGACGATTACATCGTTCACCCAAGTTGCCGTGCGGGCGATGACGTCATTCGCGGTGTTTTTCTGCATGGCTGCAACCTTCTACCCAAAGTCTGCGATTAGCATAGCATTTTTTCCCTCGTGGGTGATGCGCCAACAGGTAAATTATATTGCCCCAACGCGCGGAACCGTTTACTTTAATCACAGCCTAAGTAATTGCCTTAGTTAGAAAATCTCACCATGGTAAGGAGACTCTGCGGTTTTGGGATTGAACGATGACGACAGCTAAAACAACGCCTCACACAGGGATAACGCTGCGATACCGTTTACTGCGTGGATTCGGTTGGCTCACTGCCGCTGTTTGCGCATTTCTATTGGCTACATTTTTACTCGCGAGTCTCTTTGTCCATCAGCTCATTCAAGAGCAATTTCGAACACTCGGCATTACCGATGCAAGCTGGACGGTCACCGCGCTCAGCCATCAACAGGTGCGGCTTAATGACATTCAATTTCGCTATCGTCTGAACAACGACGATGCTAAAGACGATCCTAAAGACGAGAATACGCTTGCCGTTCACATTCATTCGCTGCGCCTGAACTTTCATTGGCAAGGTGCAACGTGGCGTAGCCTACCCGTACTCGAGCAGATGAGCATGTCTGGTGTAGAGGTCACGCTCAACCAGCTGCCTCATCAAATACTGGCGCAACTCCCACCGTCTACGCGGGTCGGCAGCGATGCCACCGAGCCCCAAGAGCCACCGACACTGCAGCAGGCGTTATCGCTCGAGCGAATTGCACATGAATTAAGCACCTTTCATTGGCTTGCCGAGCAGTGGCAGATCGACCTCGAAGACCTCACGCTCGCTTTTCCCTGTACTGATGTTAACGATGAAATTTGTACGCTTAACGCACAGATCAATGCCAATTATCACCATGCACAGCAAGCGTCACTAGCCGTCATGCTTGCACCGAATGACTTGGTAAACCCGCAATCGCAACTTCGTTTAGCCATCAAACTTGACGAGCAAAACAAAACCATCGCTATCGATTGGCGGCAACCCGAATTATTCAATGCGCCATTCACCGTAGCGCTGCAATCAGACTCCATTGAGTTTGCCGGTCAACTTAGGCTAGAACTCAAGGACTGGTTGGCTGACCTTCATGCGTCGCCAAGTCGACAGCCCTTGCTGCAAGTCCTTGAACGTTGGCATCTCGCAGCGTTCTCGCCAACGGCGCTGGAATCACTGCAAGGCAGAATCAGCGACATGCAAGCGCAACTTGCTCAGCAGCTGATTGCACAACTGCCACTACAACCCTTGCAAACGGCGATACTGAGCAGTCAACTCAACACCGAATTCAGTGGTCGTCTACCGTGGCCAACGATCGTTGCCGAGAACGACGCTCAACTTCATGTAGACAGTCAGCTGCGCATGCCACTTGGCCCCAACAGCCTGCTACAAAGTACCCTTGCACTGACCCATGAGTCAGCGCTGATCAACCTTGTGTTAGAAGCAGAGCCCGAGACCCTTCACGCGCTGCGCGATACGATAAGCCAGCAGCGTCCAGACCATGCAGACATGCTGCTATCACTGCAGACAACGACGCCATTACAACTGCAGTTACGCGCGGCGAGTGAATTTGATTTTATTGCTTTCATTCATTCGCTGGTAACGGACACCTCCGGCGACGACGTAGCCGCACTATTCACCCAAGCGTTTCTCGATGTGCAACTAGAACTCAACGACTTCCCGTTTCAACATCAAGAGTTTGGCGCGAGCCGAGTGCGTGGTCAGACGCAGTTGCGCTTGCCGCTCGTGCAACTGCTCGACAACGAAGCGGAACTGAACATCGCATTACCCGCACCAACTGAGTTCAATATCGACCTTGAGCGCTGGACAATCGACGATGAAACCCAGCTGCAGCACGTGCAGCTCAGCAGCCAAGTTCGTCAATTTCAACTCGACCGCAGCGCACCACTAAAGAGTCAAATGAGCGCCAATGTCGCTGTAAAAATCAGGGAAATCACGCATCCCAGCTTGTTACCACAAGCCTGGAGTGGCAATTTAGCGATACAGCCACAGCTTGACCAAGCAGGTACTCATCACCTTGTCGGCGACATAGAGAACCAAGCTGGACTATTAGCGCGATATTCCACGTTGCTGGCACTGGACGAGATGTTGCGTGAACCAGCCGCAACGTTTGCCTTCGATTGGCAGCTTGAGGATATCTTTCTGATTGCGGGAAATCCCCTTGCCCACACCCTTGTCGACTGGCCTGAACTGCTGACCCTAGAACGCGGTCGAATCCAAGCACAAGGGCAACTCTCATACGCGAGCTCAGCACCTGATTCGCCGCTTCAGATTACAGCAACGCTGCGACTAGGCGATCTCGTCGGCATTTATGATGTCAGCGCTTTTCGCGGATTAAATGCTGAATTTGACGCAACGATGAACGCCGAACAGCTCGTCGTAAGTACTGAGCAGCTGCGCTTGCTGTCCCTGCAACAAGGTTTTTTAATCGGGCCTATCGAAGCTGGATTTCGCTATCAAGCGGACGTTGCCGATCCGCTGACTGGGAAATTAGAGCTACACCATAACCAAGTTCAGCTATTTGATGGTCGCGTCAATCTACGCAATCAGGTCTATGACTTCAGTGCCGAGCAATTACTCCTTCCGGTCGAGTTCGACGCGTTGAATCTTGCCGCGTTGCTTACGCAGTATCCCGTCAGTGACTTCACAGGGAGCGGATTATTGTCAGGGGTAATTCCTATTCGCCTCGGCAAAACCGGTATTTTTGTCGATAACGGTACTATTCAAGCACTTCCGCCAGGAGGACAACTGCGCTATTCCAGCGAAGCGTTGGCCGGTTATGCAGCGAGCAATGTGAGTATGCGAACACTCATGTCTGTGCTGGAAAACTTCCACTATGATTTATTATCCGGTGCAATCAATTACTATGATGACGGCACCTTGGAACTTCAGTTAAGCTTACAAGGTCAAAACCAAGAGTTAGAAAATGGTCGGCCAGTTCGTTTAAACCTTGTGGTGCAGGAAAATTTACCGGCGCTACTGACTAGTTTGCAACTGACCAACCAAGTCAATAAGGTCATAGAAGAGCGTCTGCAGCAACGATTATTGCGACAACGCTAGTATTTCACTCGACAAGGAGCCGCTTATGCGCCGCGTGACGACCAACTTAGCCATGCTGGCAATTCTGGTAACAGGAACGCTCATGGTTTCAGCCTGCACACCGACTGTGCAAGTTGCTGCACCACAAGAGCCAATCACCATTAACCTCAATGTCAAAATTGAGCATGAAATTTATATTCGCGTGGCCCGTGAGCTCGACGAGCTCTTTAGCGAATCTAGCGGTTTATTCTAAGGAGAACACCATGAACCTGATGCACTTTCTGCGCGCTGCTTTCGTCAGCTTAGTGATGTTAACCGGCGTGGTTGCAGTAACCGCCGCCCAGTCCCCCATCGCGCAAGCAAATGAGATGACCTTGCAACAAGCCATGAGCGCACTCAGCGGTGCGAAAGCCGAGGGCCTTGTCGGCGAAACCGAAACAGGCTACCTGGATGTCGTTAACAACGGCAGTGACGACCGAGCAGAACAAATCGTTAAGTTAATCAACGATGCTCGTCGCAGCGAATACGCTCGGATTGCCAGCCAAAACAATATTGCCGTGGCTGAAGTCGAAGCACTTGCGGGTCAACGCGCCATTGAGCGCACCCCGCCCGGCCAATACGTAAAAGTCAACGATCGCTGGTTACGCAAACCATAAAAAAGAGGGGGCAAATGCCCCCTCCAACGTCACTCACTGTCATTGAGCGGTTGCAACCTTATTCATCAGCACCGAAGGTGCGAGCACGCAGAATATCTGGCTTTAGAACTGGCTTTTCACCCGTATTCTCATGGTCGCCCAACAACACACCATTTTTTTCTAGGCCATAGTAACTGTGACGATGAAAGCCTAAGTATTTCTCACGTGTCTCACGCACATCACCGGTATAACGTGGATCTTGCGGCCGTTCGTGGCTGTTGATATACACCGCCACATCCCATGCCTCTTGCTCCGTTAATGAGCCCGGTTTACCGAGTGGCATATTCATATGAATAAACGACGCAGCGGTGAAAATACGCGCAATGCCAGCGCCCCAGTTGTACGAGTTATCCCCCCAAACTGCAGGAAATACCACTTCTCCATTTTGGCGCTTGCCTTCACCATTGGTACCATGGCATACCGCACAGTTGTCCTGATAAACCTGCTCACCACGATGATAGTCAACGTCTTCAGGAATTTGTGTACCTAAATTATTGAACCCGCGCCCAGCAATTCGGTGTTCGTAAACAGGAGCCCCCGTGGCGAGCCACTGATGATAGGCGACCAAAGCCAACATATCATCACTACCATATTCTGGTGAAATCCCGTTCATCGAATACGAGAAACAGCCAGCGATGCGCTCTTCCAAGGAATTCACGTGATCATTTTTCGGCCGATAATTGGGTAGTGTGGTCGCTGCGGGCCATACCGGGCCGCCCCAGTTCATGCCACCTTCGCCGGTATGGCAAGACGCGCAAGTCATGTCGTTAAACACATAGGTGCCACGATACTGTTGTGTATTCATAAAAATATCACGGCCTTTCAGTATCACCTTGCGCAATTCCGGGTGTACTGACTCATCGGCCATTAATTCGTCAACCGTCGGCGCTGTGTGCACGTAGCGATCGGCTTGCAGTTCCGGCAGATTAATAGGTACCCGAGCGTCATTGCCGATTAGCGCCAATGAAACCGCCGGTACTGTCAGACCCGCTGCCACGAAAAGTGTCATCATCGAGATTTTATGCATGGCTTTTCTCCTTACTCTGCACGCATCGGTAACGTACTTAGATACGCTGCGACCGCATCAATTTGCTCGTCCGTCAATCGCTCACTAATACCTGTCATTAGCTGTACTGTGTCATTGCTGCGCTTCCCGTCCCGCCATGCACGAATCTCTTGGGCAATGTAATTAGCGTGTTGACCTGCGATGGCTGGGAAGTCTGTGCCAACCCCTTGATTATCAGGACCGTGACACGACGAACACGGCGGAATGTATTGGTCCCAAGCGCCTCGTTCAGCTAGCTTCTTGCCCAGCGCCAATACGTCTTCACTAACCGTTGGCGACGCCGGTGGTGCTGGCGGCAGACTCGCGAAATATGCAGCCAAGTGGACGAGCTCTTCATCACTATAGCCGTCGACATTAGGTTGCATGACGGCACTAACGCGAGCACCCGAGTTGTAATCACGCATTTGCTTCAACAAATAGCCAGCGTCAAGACCCGCTAGACTAGGAAAGCCAGCAAAGGCATTGCCGGTGCCATCGATTGCGTGGCACGCCATACATGGCGCCCCCGAGCCATCACCGCGTGCGGCTAAAGCCTTGCCAATCTCGGGATCACCCGTCATTGCGACAGAGGCCGTGGTCGAAAATGAAAGCAGTAAAAGACCACCACACAGGTGGCGAAGGAAGGTAGTTTTTGTGAATTTCCGTTGCATCATGCACCCCTCAACAAACGGCTCCGAAGTTCGTAGCCTGATTGAAACTGAGTGCATATTAGGTGTTTCTAATTTAAATGAAAGGCTTGATTAACCCTAAAAAACATAAGGTTGATTTGGAACAATAAATGGTAGGAGATCTGAATGGAAGGTTGGCTTTCGGCGCAGCCTGCGCGATACTGAACAAAGTATTGCAACGTGTCCAGAACTGTCCACTTAATCTTCTTTGCTCGAGTCCGGTTCCTGGGTTTTCGGAGCCACCACTGCTGGCGCTGGTGCGAAGTTATAATTGACGAAGACATCGGTTAAAATCGACTGTTCGATAAAACTTCGCTGCCCTGCCTTGACTGGTATCCTAACCACCAAGTGAATCTCTCCTGCAGTAGCAACTTGCAAGGTCACACGTGGATCAACCGACGGTGATTCAAGTCCGCGCTGCTCGCTTTTCTTTTTCATATAACGACGCACATCTTCTAGATAGGGTGCGCAGTATTGGTTTGCGGTATCAAGAATAGCTTGTTTGGCTAACTTCCAGTTCTCTTCGCGCTTAAAAGGCACGGTGAAGACATGTAAAACCCAATCGTGGGTGTAACTTTCATTGATCACCGCTTCCGACACAAACAACGCATTAGGGATAACCGTCATGCGCCCTGTGCGCTGATGTGACAGTTTACCCGGGCCGACTTCGAGCAGCGTCGTCGTCAGTAAGTTTTGGTCAACCACATCGCCACGAAAGTCTTTCACTTGAATGCGATCACCAATATTAAAGGAGCTTCCAGCTGACTTCACAATCGAGCCGGTCAAGCAGAGAATCAGCTCTTTCGTAGCCACCACAAAAGCCACGGCAATCGCGACAATCGACAAGGCAAACGTGCGTAACTCAGTTGCCCAGATCATCATTAGGCCAAGCAACAAAATCAACAACAGCCCGTTGCGTGACTGCACCAACCATCGTTGGCGTAGCTCGGACGAGTTGACGCTTTTACGAATAAAACGACCAAGCAAGAAGCGGAGAATAGAAACGCCCGCAATTAAAACAACCGAACTGGCGATCAACCGTGCCGTGGAGCGCGAAATCTCGAAGCTTGCGAAGAAGTCCGTCCAAAATTCCATAAATCACTCCACGCATGTGAAAAAACGCCAACCGTCTCTACGATTGGCGCAACTTAGTGTGACGTTAGAGTCGAACGCCACCGTCAATTTCAATCACGCGACCGCTAAAGAAGTCATTTTCAATGATATAACGCGCTGAATGCGCAATTTCAGCAGGCTGACCCCACCGACGCAGTGGTACCATGGATAAAGCCCGTTCAACGGCTTCTGGTTTCATTTGTGCCGTCATCGGCGTTTCAATAAAACCAGGCGCAATTGCCGCACAACGAATGCCAAAACGACCAAGTTCACGCGCCCAGGTTACGGTCATCGCGACTACACCCGCTTTGGTTGCCGCGTAGTTGGTTTGACCGATATTGCCAGCACGAGCGACCGATGAAATATTAATAATGACACCTTTCTTGCCACGTTTGGCCATCACGGCTGACGCTTCGCGGCCGCACAAGAAAGTCCCCGTAAGATTCACATCAATCACCGACTGCCACTGTTGTAACGGCATTTTGTGGGTGATTTCGCCGTCTTTGCACTTAATCAACATACCGTCGCGTAAAATACCCGCATTGTTGACCAACACATCAAGACCATCAAAATGGCTATCAATAGCAGCAAAAGTCGCTTCAACAGCGGCTTCGTCCGTTACATTCACGGCATAGGTTTGTACATCTGCGGCACCTAATTTTTCGCATGCAGCAGCGGCGTCGGCGAGCATATCCGCATTCATATCCAACAACGCAAGTTTTGCCCCTTGGCTGGCGAAATCTTCCGCCATCGAACGGCCCAAACCTTGCGCACCACCGGTTACAACAATTACCGAGTCTTTGATTTGCATAATCAATTATTTCCCTTGCGGTTCAAACGATTGAAAGAGACTAGAGAAGTCTTTGCTGCCCCAACCCGCTTCACTGTGCTGACGGAATAACTCGGCGGCAAGTTGCCCCATAGGCGTAGCCGAGCCGGTCGTTTCCGCAGTTTTCGCAGCTAAACCGAGATCTTTCAACATTAAATCGACTAAAAAGCCACCGTTATAGTCATTGCTCGATGGCACGTTTGGCATCACGCCTGGACAGGGATTATACACTTCTAAAGTCCAGTTACGACCTGAGCTTTGCAACATGATATCCGACAGGACTTTCGGATCAAGACCATGGGCACGACCCAGCTGCAGCGCTTCGGAAGTACCAGCCATAAGGACTGCAAGTAACATGTTATTGCAAATTTTGGCTACCTGACCAGCACCATGTCCACCGGCGGTGAAAACGTTTTTACCCATTTTTTCTAAAATCGGCCGGGCTTCATCGATGTCCGCGGAGTCGCCACCACAAATAAAGGTTAACGTGCCCGCCTTGGCGCCACCGACGCCGCCCGATACCGGCGCATCAATAAAGCGCCGACCGGCTGCGGTAATTCCTGCAGCCAGCTCCCGCGCCGATTCCGCTGAAATGGTGCTGGAGTCAATCACTAACGCACCCGCTGGAATCGCGTCTAAAATACCGTGCTCGCCAAAATACAAACCCATCACATGTTTATCTGCGGGTAGCATAGACACGACAACGTCAGCGTTACGCACCGCATCTGCGGCGGTAGCGGCGACACTCGCACCAGCGTCTTGTAATCGTGCTAACGCCTCTGCTGAGAGGTCAAAGACACTGACGCTAACGCCAGCTTTGACGAGATTGGTGGCCATCGGGCCACCCATATTACCTAAACCAATAAAACCAACTTGAGCCATGATCTGCCCCTTATGCTAAATCGTGAAGAGGATGCTCACTTTCGCCCCATGGCGCACTGAACATCGCGTCAAGGTCATCCGCGTAAACGTCACTAATGTCATTGTGACTCCACTTCGGCTGCCGATCTTTGTCGATTAATAATGCCCGCACGCCTTCGCGGAAGTCGCCTCGCGCGGCACAGTTCACCGACAAGGTGAGTTCCAATCGAAACGCGTCGGCTAAACTTAATTCCCCGCCGAACTGCAGCTGCTGCCAAACAATGTGGGCAGTCAGCGGACAGCCCGCTTTTAGTGTCGCTTGCGCCCGCGATAACAGCTTATCGTCAGTCTCATAAGCCAAAAACTGCGCACTAACCTGTTGAATATCATCACCCGTCATCAGCGAACGAATGACGTCACGGCGTTCGTACAACTCAGCGGTGGGCATCTGCTCGTCCGCAAGCTTACGTTGCAAGAGCGTATCACTGAGTGTCGCCAGATTAAGCTCAATATCGTCACTCCAACTTGCATTCGTCAGCGCCTGCAGGGTGTTGTCACGCATATCGCTGGCAATCGCGAAATCCGCTAGCCCGATATATAAAGCATCAGCGGCATTGACTTGTGCGGCAGTTAAACCTAAGAACAAGCCCATGTTATCGGGCAACTTACTGAGAAAATACGTCGCACCGACATCAGGGTACAAGCCGATACTAATTTCTGGCATCGCCAGTCGCGATCGTTCGGTCACAACGCGATGGCTGGCACCATTCATGAGGCCCATGCCTCCGCCCATGACAAAACCATCCGCCCAGACTAAAAGCGGCTTTTTGTAGGTTTGAATCAAGTAATCCAGACGATATTCGGCGTGAAAGAAATCCACCACTTCGTCGACTGGCTCATCTGGCATTTCCGCCATCGCATGATACATGGCAACAATATCACCACCGGCACAAAATGCTTTTTCACCGGCACCTTCAAGCCAAACGCAGGCAATATCTGCATCGTCTTGCCATGCCTGTAACTTCGGCATTAACAAGAGAATCATATCGAGACTTAAGGCATTCAATGACTTCTCGACGTTGAGTCGGGCTAAACCAATTTTTTTACCAGAAACCGTCGCTATTTCTTCAAAAACGACTGCTTCTGGGTTTTCAATCGTGTAGTTCTCTAACATGCTCACTTATCTCCTTGCGGGATTGAGTCGCAGAAAGCAAAAGAGCTACTTAAAGTAGCTCTGCTGCGCCATCCGCCAATAACCGTCGAGCGATAATCAGACGCATGATCTCATTGGTACCTTCCAAAATCTGATGCACACGAACATCGCGGACATGACGCTCCAACGGGTATTCTTTAATGTAGCCATAACCGCCGTGAATTTGCAGCGCTTCGTTACAAACTTGGAAGCCAATGTCGGTAGCAAACCGTTTCGCCATCGCACAATAAGCAGTTTTATCCGCATCGTTGCTGTCGACTTTAAACGCGGCTAAGCGCACCATTTGCCGCGCCGCAACCAGCTCAGTCGCCATGTCTGCGAGCTTAAACTGCAAGGCTTGGAAGGCAGCAATTGGCTTACCAAACTGGCTGCGCTCGTTCATGTAGTCACGCGCAGTGTTCAGCGCCGCTTGTGCGGTACCGACCGAACAGACCGCAATGTTAATGCGACCGCCATCGAGCCCCATCATGGCAAATTTAAAACCTTCGCCTTCTTCACCAAGTAAATTCTCAGCAGGAATACGCACGTCTTCAAACGTCACCAAGCGAGTTGGTTGCGCGTTCCAGCCCATTTTCTCTTCGGCTTTGCCATAGTGAATGCCGGCTGCGTCCGCTGGAACAACAAAGGCGGAAACGCCTTTAGCGCCTTCACCGCCGGTGCGCGCCATCACCACTAAGACATCGGTAGAGCCCGCACCGGAAATAAACATTTTCGAGCCGTTAATCACATAGCTGTCGCCGTCTTTCTTGGCGGTTGTGCGCAAGCTAGCAGCGTCAGAACCTGCGCCTGGCTCAGTCAAGCAGTACGAACCAAGCTTTTCGCCGGTGACTAACTGACTACACCAGTGCTCTGCAACTTCTGGCTTGGCAAATGAGCCAATCATCCAGCTCACCATGTTATGAATAGTCATCATCGCAGTCGTTGCCGTGCAACCCATAGCGAGTTGTTCGAAAATTAACGCTGCGTCCAGCCGCGACATCCCAAAACCGCCAGCACTTTCTGGCGTATACATGCCCATAAAGCCCATTTCGCCGGCTTTGCGAAACACTTCAATCGGGAAATGATGCTCAGCATCCCATTGGCCAGCATACGGCGCCATTTCCTTCTCAGCAAAGGCGCGCGCGGTATCAACATAGGCTTGTTGATCTTCGGTTAAATTAAAATTCACAACGTGACTCCCGATTTATTGCAATTTAATCGTCATGTTCGGGCCATTATCGATTTCGCTTTCTGGCCAACGTGCAGTAATGGTCTTGGTTTCGGTGTAGAAACGAATCGCTTGTTTACCGTACGCATGCAGGTCACCAAAGAACGAATTCTTCCAACCGGTAAATGAGAAGAAGGGTAAAGGCACCGGAATTGGAATATTAATACCCACTTGACCGACTTCAATCTCGTGCTGGTATTTACGCGCCGACGCACCGTTTGCGGTGAAAATCGACGTGCCGTTACCAAATGGATTAGCGTTTACGAGTGCAATGGCTTCTTCCAGTGTATCAACTTCGACGGCACAAAGAACTGGACCAAAAATTTCTTGTTGGTAAATGGTCATTTCTGGCGTCACTTTACTAAAGAAGGTTGGGCCAACCCAGTTACCATCAGGATAACCTTCAACGACACAGTTGGTGCCATCAACTAAGCACTCAGCACCTTCTTTTTTACCTTGCTCAATCAAGGAAATCACCCGTTGCTTGGCTTGCGGGCTAATCAATGGGCCATAGGCTGCGTCTTTGTTGTCCCATGCGCCCGGCTGAACTTTGGCTAACTGCTCAGCAAGCTCTGGAATCCACTCTTTCGACTTACCAACAAACACGGCAACTGAAATCGCCATACAACGTTGGCCAGCAGCACCAACAGAGGCACCTACCAAGTTGTTAATCACGGTTTGCTTGTTCGCGTCTGGCATAATCACACTGTGGTTCTTCGCACCAGCAAATGCCTGAACGCGTTTCAAGTGTTCAGTACCGGTTCGGTAGATATACTCAGCAACCGGCACCGAGCCAACAAATGACAAGGCTTTCACTTCTTTGTCTTTGAGCAAGATATCAACTTGCTCTTTACCGCCGTGCACGACTTGCAGTACACCCTTCGGCGCACCGGCTTGCTCGAACAATTCAACCAAACGCGTTGGCGTTAGGGGATCTTGCTCAGACGGCTTCAAAATAAAGGTGTTACCGCATGCGATTGCCATTGGGAACATCCACAACGGAATCATTGCCGGGAAGTTAAATGGCGTAATACCCGCGCAAACGCCAAGTGGCTGAATATAGCTATAGGTGTCAATACCGCGTGCAACGTTTTCAGCGGTTTCGCCCATCATCAGCGCTGGGATGTTGGCGGCTTGTTCAACCACTTCAATACCACGCCAAACGTCGCCCTTTGCGTCGTCAAAGGTTTTACCTGTTTCTAACGCTAAGATTTCGGCGATTTCATCATGGTGCTCTTTCAGTAGCGCTTGATAACGCATCATCACCCGCGCACGCTCTGACACAGGCACTTCACGCCATGTTTTAAATGCAGCTTTAGCGCTGGCAATGGCTTGCTCTACTTCTGCTTGCGTAGCGCAAGGCACTTCGGCAATGACTTCCTGTGTTGCAGGGTTGGTCACCGGAATATATTGAGTGGCTTGTGAATCTACAAACTCACCATCGATAAATAACTTCACTTTCTTGCTGTTGCTCGCCATATTGACCTCTTGCTACATACATTACGGATGTAAATAAATTGTAGTTTTGCGTGTTGTGCATTAGAGCAAATGCACCCGGACTTTAGAATCGATAAAATTGCCTGTATGATGGACAATATTGTCATTTTCGATGAGATGCTCACTTTATGAGTCAACCCTCTGACTGGCCCCTACTCGCTGGTAGTTCGCGTTTACTGCTACCGCCGAGTTTAATCGAACAACTCGCGCAACATCCGCTCACCGCGGATTTGTATCCCGTTGCTTATGGCCATTACTTAGAAGCACTTGACCATCGAGTTCGGCGAACCGTGCATACCGATCATTTGCTCATATTTTGCCATGCCGGCCGCGGCTTTTTTCGCACGGAAAACCACCAGGGTCAGATTTCCGCGGGCCAAGTTCTGTTTCTAAAACAAGGCGTTGCTCATAGTTATCATAGTGATCGTGAGCATCCTTGGAGTATCTACTGGGCGCATTTTTCGGGCAAACACGCCAACCAATTCATGGATTATATTGGGATTTCGACAACCACGGAACGACCACCGGTCTTGTCCTTGCAACGCTGGCAATCACTCTTGCCAGACGTTAATGCGCTGCTCAACCTTCAGCATCAACGTTTAACCTTTGAACGCGCCGTTTTAGCAACCTCGTTACTACGCAAACTAATCACGGACTTGCCGCTGTTAAGCAAAGATAGCATACGCCATGAAGGCGGCTTTAACCTCAATGCATTGGACCGCTTTATGCGCGATAACAGTCACCGAACCTTGGAGCTTGATGATTTAGCTGCATTTACTGGATTGTCGCGCTATTACTTCAGTAAAAAATTTCGTGAACTGACGGGTGTTCCACCATTGCGATATTTTAATGAAATGAAAATCCGCAGCGCCGAAACCATGCTGACGGAAAGTAATGCGAGCGTTCGCCAAGTCGCCCTTGCGTTTGGTTTTGAAGACCCCTACTATTTTTCTCGTTTATTTAAGAAAATAACCGGCTTAGCGCCACAACTATATCGACAACACTATGCGGAGGATGCGTGATGAGTCAGCTTGATTTAAACGACACGCTCAATCCTAAGGTTGCGGCCGATCAGCTGGAAATGTTTGAGCTACCCAACCCCTGCATTGGCGTTTGTGAGTCGGGTCCGCGCGGCTATTGCCGCGGCTGCTTACGCTCCCGCGATGAACGCTTCCAATGGCACTTGAAGCCCGCGGCGGAACAGGCGCGTATTTTAAAATTGCTCGGGCAGCGGCAAAAACGGCGTGAAGCATTCTTGCGGCAACAACAAGAGCAAGAGGCTGAAGCCGATCAGCAACAACTCGATTTACTGTGAATGGCGCCGCGCAACCTGTGTTTAGCCAAATTTAAACGGTAAAAAATCCCAGCAGGTCGATCCTGCTGGGATGCTCAAATTAGCGGCAATCACTTCTTGGTGACACGCTCACGCGCATAAGCTAGGTCGTCCGGTGTGTCGATGCCACCTAAAGGTTCAATCAGCGCTTCGGCAACATGAATTCGCTCACCGTACCAAAGCACACGCAATTGTTCGAGTGACTCTAATTTCTCCAGCGGGCTCGGCTTCCATTCCGCGTAACGCTCAATAAATCCTGCGCGATACGCATACAAACCGATGTGGCGTCGATACATGCCGCTTTCTAATTCAGCTTTGTCACGCGCTTGATTGAATCGCTCCCGATCCCATGGAATGGCTGCGCGGCTAAAATACAACGCGTAATTTTGTGCATCAGAGACAACCTTGACCACATTCGGGTTAAATAGGTCGTCTGAATTTTTCAGCGTGACAGCCAAGGTCGCCATTGGCGCGAGCCTTTGACTGGCCAGGTTTTCTGCAACTTGGCAAATGATTTCCGGTGGGATAAACGGCTCGTCGCCTTGCACATTGACCACCACTTGATCGTCCGCCAAGGCTAAACGATCGACCACCTCAGCCAAACGCTCGGTGCCCGACTGATGCTCTGCAGACGTGCGCATCGCGCGGCCACCGAACGCCTTTACGGCGGCTAAAATACGATCATCATCGGTTGCCACAATAACTTCCGCCGCACCGCTGCGAATTGCGCGCTCATAGACGTGCTGAATCATGGATTTACCGCCGATATCAGCAAGCGGTTTTCCCGGTAGACGAGTCGACGCATAGCGCGCTGGAATAACGACCGTGAAACTCATGACTTAATCTGCTCCAATTCATCCACTGAAACTTCACGTGCTGAGCTAGCGAGCAATGCAGGAATACCATTCTCAACCGGATAGGCTAATTGTTCACCGCAACAGACCAACTCGGTCTTGTCTTGGTTCCAAATCAACTTACCTTTGCACGATGGGCAAGCCAGAATAGCTAACATATTTGCACCTAACGTCATTTTCTTACTCCTGTTCGTTTGATGGTTGTATCTGCGCCGTCAATTGACGCAAAAAGTCACCACTAAACTGAGCTTTAACTTGCAAAAAGTACCAATGCGGGCGAGCGAACGAGCGACATTTAACCGCGTCCTTTTCCGTCATTAGAACAGGTACTTCATTGCTGACATGATAGAAGTCTTGCGCTTTATATTGATAGTGATCAGGATAGACTCGGGTTTCTTGTAAGTCGATGTGTTGCGCTTTGAGCAGGTTAAAAAATCGCTCGGGGTTACCGATCCCGGCTATCGCAAGGGCACTTTCACCATCCGGTACATCGATCGACTTACCATCCGTAACACGCAGCCAACCAGTAGGTTCAAGCTGCATGGCGAGCAATTTATCCGAATGTGCAGCTAAGCCCAAACGCTGACGATAATCGCCGAGTTCACTCTCTATCGCACCGTTAATCACAACCCAGTCGACACTACGCAAACGTCGGCGACTTTCGCGCAGTGGCCCAACCGGCAAGCGCCAACCATTGCCGAGCCCGCGCTCGCCATCGATCACGGCGATTTCAACAGTGCGTCCGAGGGCATAATGCTGCAGGCCATCGTCACTAATAATGATATCGACATTATGTTCGGCTAATAATAAATCCACCGCTTGGTGACGCTTGGGTGCGACAGCAACCGGTACTTCTGCTAACTGAGCAAGCATCAGCGGTTCGTCGCCGACTTGTTGCGGCTGGCTCTGACGGTCAACAAACTGCGGAAATGGGCCTTCACCACCATAGCCACGACTGACGATCCCAGGGCGCCAACCTTGCTCGTGAAGGTGTTCAACTAACGCCAGAACCAGTGGTGTTTTACCGGTACCGCCAACCGTTACGTTGCCAACAATAATCACCGGCACGGCATAACGATGGGTTTTCATCAGACCCATACGGAACGCCAAGCGGCGCAAACTGGCAACGAGTGTAAACAGGAAGGTCAAGGGTAACAACGGCCACAAAGGCAAAACCAACCGCCGTTGATACCACCACTGCACCAACTTGGGTGGCGATGATTTGATACTTTCTTGACTGCGACCGAGACTGGCGCGGCGACTGTTATTTTTATTCGGGTTCACAATTGTTTCCTAACATCGGACGCAAGCTCGACGGATGGTCGTTACTTCGCTGCGCCATTCTCACCACCAACCTGAAGGTTATGGAGCTGTGCGTATGCACCACCTTGATCAAGCAACTGCTGATGCGCACCACGTTCGATAATTCGACCGTGATCAAGAACCAGAATTTCATCGGCCTTTTCGATCGTCGATAAACGATGCGCTATCACAATCGAAGTTCGATTCTGTTGTAGGTTTTCCAGCGCCAGTTGAATGTGTCGCTCGGATTCGGTATCTAATGCCGAGGTTGCTTCGTCCAGAATCAGTAAGGGAGCGTCTCGCAGCAATGCACGAGCAATTGCAATTCGTTGACGCTGACCACCGCTGAGCATCACACCGTTTTCGCCAACGATGGTTTCTAAGCCAAGCGGCAATTCATCAATGAACTCATCGGCGTAAGCGAGTTTAATCGCACGCTCAATGGCTTCGCGCGAGACTTTCTCTTGCGACCCATAAGCAATGTTGTTCGCTATGGTGTCATTAAACAAGGTGACATTTTGCGAAACGACAGCAAATTGTCGACGTAGCGACTTCAACTCATATTCGCGAATATCGACGCCGTCTAGTTCAATTGCGCCGGTCTCAAAATCATAAAAGCGCGTCAGTAAGTTCGAAATGGTCGACTTCCCACTCCCTGAACGGCCAACGAGTGCCAATGTTTTGCCTGCGGGGACAGTAAAACTGACATTGTCTAACGCTGGGTTATCTTTGCGCGCATAACGGAAGGTTAAGTTTTTGACCGTAACTTCACCTTTCACGCGAGTCGCTTGATGATGTCCCGTGTCTTTTTCTTGTTCTTCATCGAGCACGGCAAAAATACTTGCTGCTGCGGCAAGACCACGTTGGAAATCAGCGTTTACGTTGGTGAGCTGTTTTAAGGGGCGCAACAACATAATCATCGCTGTCAGCATGGTTGTAAATGCACCCGGCGTAAGCTGTTCGATCATACTGGGGAAGCTCGCAATCAATAGCACTGCGGCCAGACTTAATGACGCGATAAACTGAATG
Source organism: Aliidiomarina sp. (assembly GCF_022565475.1). Taxonomy (GTDB): domain Bacteria; phylum Pseudomonadota; class Gammaproteobacteria; order Enterobacterales; family Alteromonadaceae; genus Aliidiomarina. Next base: position 268,853 of record NZ_JAIUMR010000001.1, read on the forward strand.
ACCGAGGTGCTGACGGTGCGAATGTTCACCAGTTTCATGTTCTGTTGACGGGTGGTTTTATTCACCTGGCCAAAGCGCTCGGCTTCGTGTTCCTGCCCCTCAAACATAACCACCACTTGATGGCCATTGATCATTTGTTCTGCGGTCGTGGTGACATTGCCCATCGCCGTCTGAATTTTACTACTGACTTCACGGAATTTCCGCGAAACAATGGAAACCACTTTACCGATCACTGGGCCGATAACGAGGAATACCAACGACAATTGCCAACTGTGATAGAACATTAACCCCAATAGGCCAATGACAAAGGCGCCCTCCTTAATGAGGGTGAGCACTGCACGGCTGGTGGCCTCGGCAAGCTGCTGGGTGTCATAGGTAATTTTCGAAATTAGGTCGCCCGTAGACACTTTGTCATGATAAGGCACTGGTAAACGCATCAAGTGTTCGAATAACTCTTGACGCATTTTGGTAACGATATTGAACCCCACATAACTTAAAAAATACGTAGAGATAAAATTAAACAGCCCGCGCAAGACAAAGATGGCCGGAACAAAGATCGCTGCATACACCAAAATTTGTGGGTTACCGGCACCGAGGCCGTCATCAATCAGTGTTTCAATATTGGCAAAAAAGAAGGTGTCGATGCCGGCATAACCAATCATGCCGAAGACAGCAAAGGCAAAAGCAAAGCGATAAGGCTTGATATAGCTAAGCAAGCGGCGAAAATGTTGTTTTCGTTTTAACTGAGAATCCATTGGCAACCATCATGTTGAAAAGACCGAGCCATTGTAACCGGAAGTTGTGCGCCTTTACTAGCGTTGCCATTCGGGCAAGCGCCTAGCATACCAACGATTGCGCCAAAACTGATAGTAGCTGCGGACACGCCAGCGACCTTCCTTTTCACCGCGCCACCAACGCGCCTCCTCCCAGCTGAGTGACACTTGCCCATCGCGTCCGGTGTCATACAGCGGTATTTGACGCGATTGATAACGCTCTAACACATCCTCATGCGGCATCCGAAATTGATTCATGAAGCCCCGGCTAACGACAGCGATATCCGGCTGTACCGCAGCGATAAAGTCAATTTGACTGGAAGTTTGCGAGCCATGATGCGGAATCACCATGACATTAGCCCGCAGTTTGTGCGCGTATCGCCCGACCATACGCAGCTCGGTGTGGCGCTGGATGTCCCCAGTCAATAGCACAACTTGACCTGCATACGACAGTTGTAAAACACAGCTATCATTATTCGGACCAAACGAAGGACCCGGCAAGGGTGCTAACGCGCGGATTTGCACCCCCTGCCAGAGCCAGTTTTGCCCCCAACTACAAGGCTGCGAGTGACGGGTAATGTGTTCGGGGAAAGCTTCTGGCTGCCAACCCCAATCACTTGTCGCATCGAAAGCAAAACGTGAACGCAGCGTCTTTAGCGCGGGAAATCGCTGTTGCAGTGCTGCCGCTGCACCCGTATGGTCTAAATGTTCGTGCGAGATCACCAGCCACTCAGGCTGTAAGCGTCGAAACCGTAAAAACGGTAAAATGACATCGTCCGCGAGATGACTACCATGGATAAATCCCGGCCCGGCATCGTACAGTAATGCTTTGTTACCGCGCTGAATTACAATTGCACTGCCCTGACCGACATCGAGCACATGGACGGTAAACTGCTCTTGTTGTGGTAGAGTAATAAATGGCAGCCCCGCCACCAATAAACTCACCATCAACCATTGAGTTTGGCGACTTTGCTGCCAGTTTCCGACCATCCACAGCATAATCCCAAGCAAAGCCCAACGAACATCCGTTGTGCTGAACCACGCCTGCGGCCAGTTTGAAGCGCTCGCTAGAAAGGTAAATACCGTATGTAACACCGGGTCAAGTTGCGTCAACAGCCAAACGGCCACGTGGTTAAAAACTGCATGAGGGAGCGCCAGCAAGCCTAAGGCAATGAAACTCATGGGTAGAATAAGCACAGCAAAAACTGGTATCACGAGCAGATTCGTCAGTGGTGCAATCAGTGAGATCCCGTGAAAGTAAAGAATCATGAGCGGTGCGATTAATACGGTAAGTACGATTTCCAAACGCCACAGTTGCGTCGTCCGCGCAAGCACACTCGTTGGCCGCCGATTTTCTTGCTGCGTTGGTTGCCACCATTGGCTAAAAAATATCGCAGCCACAGCGCATACCGACAACCAAAAGCCAGCGTCAAGCCAAGCGAGTGGGTCAACAACTAAAACGACTGCGATACAGCGCAAAAGTATTTGCGCCATGCTCAATCGACGTCCAAAAAGGCGCACCAGGGCTACCAAAGTGAGCAGCACTAACGCCCGAACCGTGGACACCGCAAATCCCGACATGGCGGCGTATAATCCCGCACACACCAGCGCAACCATGATAGCGCCAACACGTAGGTCCGGTTGCCGACTGACCTGTCGCCAGCGCAACCGTAATAGCCAGCTGTCACCGCGCCATAGCAAGACTAAGACAACCTTCGCCAACCACCAGCTCACTGCGAACACGAGACTCACGTGCAGCCCGGAAATCGCCATGACATGGGCAACACCGGTCGTAACTAATAACTGCCGTCGCTCGGCACTTAACCAATGTCGTTCACCTAACGTCAAGCCAAGGACAATATCTAAGTAGTGCAGTCCAGCTGGCGAATCCGCACTAGCACGTAACGGCTGCAGGCGGTTGTACAAATACTGACGATAGCTAACCCGCTGCGCAACGTGCAGACGCTCTCCTCGACTCACCGACGCGGTCAGCCAGATCTTATTGCGCACAAGGTAGCTCTGATAATCAAACCCGCCCTGATTTGCGCGCGCAGATATGGGCCGCATGCGCGCTTGCAACCACCAGGTTTCACCCACTTGCGGTACAGGCAGCGTGCTTCCTGAACTGCGAAACCAAGTAACGAGAATACGTTGCTGAGACTCCTGTCCCAACACTTGCCAGCGACCGGTAAAGCGAATCGTATCACCGCGCTGCGTGGCAATGCTTGTTACCTGTACTTGAATGTACTGCGGTTGGCGAGACTGATCCGCATCCGGCTGCAAATTCAATTGCGCTAGCATAAAGGCATATGCCCCCCACCAAGCGAATGCAAAAACAGAGAAAAATAGACTTACTGTGCAGATTTTTAGTTTAAAAAGCAGTACACTAACGGACAAGAAGGCCAGCGGTGCTAGGCGCGTGACCCACGAGTCGGGCTCCATCCACGCCATGCTCAGTACGGCAGCGATCACGGCGCAAGCAATTGCATCGATGTGAAGCTTCATAGATTGTGCATCCCTGCTCTTAAGCTGACAATTCGGCCAGATGGTGTTGCTCGTGTCATTGCCTACTCGCCGATCCTTCGACTTGTTGTGGAACTTGCCGACGTTGACGGAATCGAACAAACGTTATGCCTAGAAAGTTTTTGAAACGTTTCATGCCCGATGTGCATAAGCTCAATGAGTATGGTGTGCTGAAACCGTTTGGATCTGTTGCGCACAACACCAACTTATGGCACCTCAACCGCAAAACCGCTGCGGGTGGCTTTGCTATCGGTATTTTCTTTGCCTTTATGCCGATGCCATTTCAAATGATCGCGGCTGCGGCCACAGCAATTTACTTCCGCGTTAACCTGCCACTGTCGGTCGCCTTAGTCTGGATTAGCAATCCACTCACTATGCCACCCATGCTCTATGGTTCCTATCGCGTGGGTAGTTTTATTCTGCGACAACCGAGCGAACCCTTTTTATTTGAGCTTTCCTTAGCTTGGTTCAACGCCAGTATAACAACGATTGTTCCGGCATTATTGCTCGGTTCTGTAGTCGTTGGCGGAATCGCCAGTGGTTTGGCTTATTTGCTGGTTCGCAAGTTATGGCGACAAGCAGTACAAAATGCATGGGACGAACGTGTGCGCAGACGCAAAGAACGTCTGCAACAGTTAAAAGAGGAATTCCAGCAGCGTCGACAGAAAATGTTTGAGGAACGCGATTAGGCGAGCAACTATTTGCCCCGCAAAGCTTCTGCAGGTTCGACAGCCGCGGCTTGCCAAGCTGGGTATAAGGTGGCCAAAACACTGGTCAACACGGCCACACTTGCCACTAAGACAACATCACGAAGATGCAAATCTGCTGGGATACTGCTGATAAAGTATAACTCGGCCGGTAACACGGTGAAGTCAAACGATTGCTCCAACCACTGTAACGCTGCCGGCAAGGTAACACTGATGAGTGCACCGAGCGCGGTTCCAACCGCTGCACCGAGAACGCCGTTCAAACTGCCTTGCCAGACAAACGTCTTCAGTAGCAGCCGCCGATCCGCCCCCATGGTTTTTAGAATTGCGATACTCGCACGTTTTTCTTGTACAACCATAACCAAGGTTGAAACTATATTAAACGACGCCACTGCAAGCACCAGAATAAGCACCAAGTACATGACCGTACGCACTAACTGAATGTCGCGGTAAAGATGCCCCTCAGTGCGTGTCCAATCATGAATGTAGGCATTTTCACGAACACGCTGTGCCACTTCGCGGGCAACCTGAGGTGCGGCATAAACATTGCTGATTTTCAAGCGTACCGAACTTGCCTCACCGGCCAAATTTGTCGCTTGCTGCCCCATGGCAAGATGAATAAACGCTTGTTGATAGTCACGCTCCCCCGACATCGAGAAGATGCCACTGACCCGAACGCGAACGCGCCGAGGTGAACGAAGGTTTTGGCCACTATCAATCTGTGGAATCATAATGACAAGTTCATCGCCAACTGCTGCATTTAATTCCGCAGCCAGCCCCTGACCGAGAATAATCCCCTGCTCTTGTTGTAAAAATCGCTGCCAGTCAGCCGCACTGACAAACCTTTGCAAATCAGAAACCTGCGTCTCGAGCTCTGGATGAATCGCACGAACTTGCAAGCCACGGAAACGCCCGGGTTGTTGCACCATTACATTAATGACAATGGCAGGTGCTGCGGCTTCAACTTGCGGGTGTTGCCGTGCAACTTCTGCGAGCTCTTGCCAATTGTCCAGGCTTCCACGCACAGCGGTATATTCGACATGCGGCACAAAGGCTAAAAAGTCTTGTTCTAAGGCTTTCTGAAAACCATTCATGATCGACAACAAGATGATTAAAATGGCACAGCCAAGACCGATCCCAATGGTCGACGACGCTGAAATAAAACTCAAATATCGGCTTTTTTCGCGACTCCGGCGGAAGCGCTGCGCCAGCAGAAAAGCAAGATTCATTGGTTTTCCTCAACCAGACGACCATGATCGAGCTGCAGTTGCCGAGGCAATTTTGCTGCGAGTTGCGTGTCATGGGTGACCACCACAAACGCGGTCCCGAACTCGCGATTTAACTCAACAATCAAGTCGTAAATCACTTGCGCTGTGTCCTCGTCAAGATTCCCTGTCGGTTCATCAGCTAAGACCAGCACCGGCTCATTCACCAGTGCCCGAGCGATAGCAACGCGTTGTCGCTCGCCACCCGACAACTTGGCGGGAGGATGCTCTAATCGATGACCTAAACCCACCCGTTCTAAAATTGCTTTGGCTTTGGCTTCGGCTTCCTTCATCGACTTTCCAGCAATAAGCAGCGGCATCGCAACATTTTCTAAGGCAGAAAACTCACTCAACAAATGATGGAATTGATAGATAAAACCAATCTGCTCATTGCGCCATTGCGCCAAACGTTTCTGACTGAGACGCAACGGTTGCTCGTTGGCGATCATCACCTCGCCAAGATTCGCGCTGTCTAAACCACCAAGAATATGTAATAAGGTACTTTTACCTGAGCCAGATGCGCCGATAATTGCGAGCATTTCACCGGCATCAAGCGTTAGGTTAATACCTTCTAGCACGGTCACTTCGCGCTCGCCATCTTGGTAGCTTTTGGTTAAGTTCTTGACCGTAACCAGTGGTTGCACATTATTCATAACGTAAAATCTCAGCCGGTTGAATTTGCGCGGCACGCCACGCGGGATATAAAGTTGCTAACAGGGTCAACAGCAAGGCTGCAGCAACGGTTTGCAGCACCTGGACATAATTAATTAAGACCGGTAACGCCATGCCCGCACTAAAGACATGAATACCGAAAAGACTTAACAATTGATTAAGTGACGCACTCATCACTAGCCCCAATACAGTCCCTAACACAACGCCGACCACGCCACTGTACATGCCTTGTAACACGAGGGTTATGTAGATCCGTTGCGGTGCCATGCCGAGCGTTTGCAAAATTGCGATGTCACTGCGCTTGTCTTGAATGAGCATGATTAAGGCGGATACGGCATTAAATGCGGCAACGATGATAATTAAGCCAAGCATGATCATCATCATGCCCTTTTCCATTCGTACCGCTGCAAACAATTGACCGAAGCGTTGTTGCCAATCTTGTACCACCAAGTCACGGTCAGTGAGCTGAGCTTGCACCACCTGAGTCACTGACGCTGATTGAAATGCATCGTCGAGCCATAAACGCAACCCCGAAACCTGCTCAGGTGGGTAGCGCAGGAGGCGAGCAAGATCATCGCCATGCATCAAGACCAATTGCTGGTCAATATCGGCGCCAACTTCAAAAATACCGCTAATACGAAACTGTCGCTGCGCTGGCATTACGCCCAGCGGCGTATGTTGCTGACCTGCGGCGGCAGTAATCCGAATGCGGTCGCCAACATGCGCGTCAAGCAATTCCGCCAGCGGACGGCCAATGATAAGGCGATATTCGCCCGCTCGTAACGACTCAATTTGACCACTGAGCATACTTTCACGCAGGATATTTTGACTCGGTTCTAAATGCGGATAAACCCCCTGCAAAAGCACTGCTTGCAACTGCGAGTGGCCCTGCGCGATTCCCTCAGACTGAACATACGGGCTCACATGTTGCACCTGCTGCGGCCAGCGTACCTCTTGCTTCAATTGCTGCCATTCAGCTAGGGCTTGCGGCCGCTGGGTACTGATCTGCTGGGGAGTAATGGTTACTTGCGGAGCGATGCCAAGTATGCGAGCTTTCAGCTCATTCTCAAAACCATTCATGACCGACGTGACAATGATCAAAGCCATCACCCCAAGCGTAATACCTGCGGCAACGAAATGGCTAATGAAGCGAGTAAATGTCGAGCGTGAACGTGAGCGACTGTATCGCAACGCCAGAAATATTGGCAATGGCCTTTGCATAAATGAATTTTATTCCAGCGGTTAACGGATAATGCGTAGCATAAAGACATCAGCGCCAACAGACAACCTGTCGTTCAGCTCGCATTCGGTTATACTAGACACTTTCAATCTGCGGCAGGTCATAGGAACAAGCAATCCATGAGTCAGATTTCGTTATTACAGCCTCCTTTCCCAACCCATGAAGATACGCGTAAACTCGCCAAAGAAATGACTTGGCGCCACCTTGAGGGCAGTAGTGCCGCGCTTGCCGTAAGCCAGCTGTACCGTGACAATCAATTTCCTATTCTGCTGGTAACCGCCGACGCTCCCAGCGCTTATCGCTTTCATGATGAACTGTGCTTTTTCTTACCCGAACAGTCTGCCGACATCCAGTTACTGCCTGATTGGGAAACCTTAGCCTACGACAATTTTTCGCCGCATCAGGACATTATCTCCGACCGTTTACGCGTTCTCGCGCAGTTACCGCAACAACAACGCGGCATTTTGATTGTCACCCTGAATACCTTAATGCATCGAGTTGCGCCTGCTGAATATGTCACCGGTCACAGTTTATACCTCAGTCAAGGCCAAGTGGTTCCGCTCGACCAACTGCGCGGTCAACTGGAAAAGTCCGGCTACCGCCATGTCAATCAAGTCATGGAACACGGTGAATATAGTGTGCGTGGTTCCATTCTCGATCTTTTCCCGATGGGCAGCGATGCACCCTATCGGATTGATTATTTTGACGACGAAGTCGACTCGATTCGTCAATTCGACGTGGAAACACAACGGTCTGATGACCCCATCGCCAAGATTGCGCTGCTGCCAGCTCGGGAATTTCCGACCGATGAACACGGTATTGAGCGCTTTCGACGCCAATTTCGTGAGCAATTTTCAGCGTTAACCGCGAAAGAATCTGTTTACCAACAGGTTTCCCAAGGCATTATGCCTGCTGGCATTGAGTACTATCAGCCATTGTTTTTCTCGGCAATGGCGACACTTTTTGATTATCTGCCGGCGAACACGATGTTGCTGACGCACGGCTCATTACAACTGCAGCTCGACAAGCTCTGGACCGATATTAACTTCCGTTACGAAGAACGCCGCTGGGATAAACAGAAGCCTATTTTAGCGCCACAGCAGCTTTTTTTAACCCGCGAAGAGCTTTTAGGCACCCTCAAGACTTATCCGCGAATTCGAATTGGCACAATCGACGGCGAACGCTCACCCGGCCCGGTCGACTTTAAAACTAAAAGTCTCGCCGACGTCATCATTGATGGTAAACAGAAGCAGCCGCTCGCGATGTTGCAAGCTGCGATTCATCAGGCATTGCAAAAACAGCAGCAGGTCGTCATTGGCGTTGAATCAGCCGGTCGTCGTGAAAGCATGTTGGAATTGCTTGGTAAAGTGAATTTGCACCCCACGGAAGTTCATAGTTTTGCTGAGGTCTTATCCGCTCAATATCCATTTACCATTATTATCAGTCCGCTCGATCACTCGTTCTTCGCCCAAATCAGTGACCAGCAATCCCTTTGTTTCTTCAGTGAAAATGAATTGTTCGGTAATCGCGCGCCGCAACGGCGTTATCAAGATAAACGTGCAGCGCAAAATGCCGACGCCCTGATTAAAAATTTGGCCGAACTATCTATGGGTCAACCGGTCGTTCACATCGAACATGGGATCGGTCGTTATCAAGGCCTGAATACCCTCGCCGCCGGCGGCATTGAAACAGAATTCTTAACGCTCGAATATGCCAACAATACCAAGCTATTTGTGCCGGTATCCTCACTGCACTTAATTAGTCGTTACAGCGGCGGTGACCAAGACAAAGTGCATTTGAGTAAGCTGGGGAGTGACAACTGGGAAAAAGCCCGACGCAAAGCTGCAGAAAAAGTGCGTGACGTCGCCGCCGAGTTGCTCGAAGTCTATGCCCAACGTGAAGCAAAGCCTGGCTATGCGTTTACCGTTAACGCTGAAGACCACGATCGCTTTGCTGCCGGTTTTCCATTCACTGAGACCGATGACCAGCTTGAAGCCATTGCTGCGGTGCTGGCTGACATGCAACTTCCACGGGCGATGGACCGACTCGTCTGTGGTGACGTTGGCTTTGGTAAGACCGAAGTCGCCATGCGCGCTGCGTTTACTGCGGTGAACGACAATAAACAAGTTGCCGTTTTAGTACCGACAACCTTGTTAGCGCAACAACACTTTGACAACTTCCGTGATCGCTTTGCCGATTGGCCAGTACGCGTCGAACTCTTGTCGCGTTTTCGCAGTGGTAAACAGACCCAGCAAACGCTCAATGATTTAGCCAACGGCAAAGTCGACATTGTGATTGGCACCCATAAACTGCTGCAACCCGACATCAAGTTCAAAGATTTGGGATTATTGATTGTCGATGAAGAACATCGCTTTGGTGTCCGCCAAAAAGAACAAATCAAAAAGCTGCGCACCGACGTCGATATTTTGACCTTAACCGCCACGCCGATACCGCGAACATTGAATATGGCGATGAATAACATTCGCGACCTTTCGATTATTGCAACACCACCAGCGCGGCGGCTGGCCGTCAAAACCTTTGTTCGCGAATACGACAAAGCAACGGTTCGTGAAGCTGTTCTGCGGGAAGTACTGCGCGGCGGTCAAGTCTACTTTTTACATAATGCGGTTGAGAGTATCGACCGCGTCGCCAGTGAACTTGCTGAATTAATTCCCGAGGCACGCGTGCAAACCGCGCATGGTCAAATGGGCGAACGCGAGCTTGAACGCGTGATGGCCGATTTTTACCACCAACGTTTTAATGTCTTAGTCTGTACCACCATCATCGAGACCGGAATTGACGTCCCCTCCGCAAACACCATTATTATCGATCGTGCGGATCATCTTGGTCTTGCGCAATTACACCAATTACGCGGACGTGTTGGTCGTTCCCATCATCAAGCGTATGCCTATTTACTGACACCCCATCCCAAACGCATGACTAAAGATGCTGTAAAGCGGCTTGAAGCTATCAGCCAGTTAGAAGATCTTGGTGCTGGGTTTGTTTTGGCAACACATGACTTAGAAATTCGCGGTGCCGGTGAGTTACTCGGTGACGAACAAAGTGGTCAAATTGAAAGTATTGGCTTTAGTTTGTACATGGACATGCTCGAGCAAGCAGTGACTGCATTGCGAGAGGGACGAGAACCCTCGCTCGATCAGTTACTGAAAGCGCAGACTGAAATTGAACTGCGAATTCCAGCATTGCTACCGGAAGCCTATATACGCGACATCAATGTGCGACTGTCGATGTATAAGCGGATCGCGGGTGCAGCTAACGCCACTGAACTCGACGCCATTCAAGTGGAATTGATTGACCGCTTCGGCTTACTCCCCGATGCGGCAAAGAATCTTTTCCGCCTCAGCGAGCTGCGATTGATAGCCGAGCCATTAGGCATTCGTAAAATTGAAGTGGGTCCGAATGGTGGCCATCTTGAGTTTGCCGACCGGACACCGGTCGAGCCAACCACGATCATTCAATTATTGCAGCAAGAGCCTGACACCTTTGGCATGGACGGCTCGCAACGATTGAAGATAAAACGCGCTGTGGTCGATACCCAGGAGCGAATAAAACTGATACAGTCTTTATTGCTGCGTCTTCAGAATAATGCCGATGAGAGTATATAGCCGAATGAGATCGTTAGCTTTTTTATTGAACAAACGAGGCCTTTTCAACGTCCAGCTGTGGTTGTTTTTAACCTTAGTCAGTGTCGCGGTGATCATGCAGCCTGCACCAGCACATGCTGCTGACGAGGACATTAGAGACCGTGGCTATCGCTGGTTTGAAGTCGAAGTTTTAGTTTTTAAATACCTCACTGCCGACGATGAACAACAAGAACAATTTCCTTTGCCAGTCCAACCGATTGTCACTGAAGGCAGCCGAGATATTTTCACGCCGCGTTTAGTTGCGGATATTCGTGGGTTTATTAACGCCCTACCACGCTGTTCTGACACCCTCGGTTATGTTCCATGGCTACGTCAACGCTTGCTGACACCAGCAAGTCTGCGTGCTGAAATGCAAAACTATTCAGCAGAACGCATTAGCTGCCGACGTTTACCGCATTTGCCGTTAGTGGAGAATTGGTATCTTGGTCAAGCGGAGTTCAGTGGGCAATTGCCACAACGCGCGCCCTTGCTCTTCTCGGGTTTTAGTGAGGGCAGTCGTGCTGAATTATTGCGCGCTGACATTCCGTTTCTAGTGAATCAAGAACAATTTGAGTTTCACGCCCTACGACGCCAACTTGAGCGCCGCGGTGACACGCAACCCATCGTCCATGCCAGCTGGCGACAACCTGTATTTACTCGCAATGTCGGCCGTAAAATGCGCGTTTTCGGTGGCCGCAATTTTAGCGCTGAATTCGACTATTTTGGCCAGCCGATCTCACCGACACCGAGACAGCAAGCATTATCCTTCATGTATGAGCCGGTTACATTGGACAGGTTTGACGAAGACCAATTTAGTCGCCTAAACCGAACCTTAGCCGCACTGGACCAAGGATCATTCCGCTTTAAGCCGTTATCCGCAGCTGAGACGTTGCCACCACTTGTGCCTACCCGGATACCTAGCGGCCTACCTGACGAGGTCTGGGAACTCGATGGACTGCTGCACCTGTATTTAGTTGGCAATTTTCTTCATGTTGATCTCGATTTTAACTTACGTGATATCGTTCAACTGGAAGCGGAAGCTCGTCACTACGACGAGCAAGTCAACGACTTTCTCAGTGACGACCAGCATCAACTCGAGTTTTTACGCGCTTACCCATTGAAACAGCTACGTCGGGTGATTTCACACCAAACGCATTACTTTGATCATCCGCATTATGGCATGGTCATCACCATTCGACGCACCGACCTATCGGCTCGACGCTAGACCAAACAAAAAGGCCCCAAGCAAACTAGCTGGGGCCTTGTTCTTGTTTACAAACATTAAGCAGCGACAAGCTGCCGTAATACATGATGTAAAATACCGCCACTGAGGAAGTATCTAACTTCATTCAGCGTGTCAATTCGACAGGTCAGTTCGAATTTGATGCGCTCACCATTATCCTTCACAGCTTCAGCTTGCACCAACTGTCCCGGCTTAATCTCTTTACTTAATCCACGCAGGTTAATTTCCTCCTGCCCGGTTAAGCCCAAACTTTGCGCGCTGTCGCCGTTCTTAAACTGCAACGGTAACACGCCCATGCCCACAAGGTTGGAACGATGAATCCGTTCATAGCTTTCCGCTATCACAGCTTTCACACCCAGCAAACGCGTTCCTTTAGCCGCCCAGTCACGACTTGAGCCAGTGCCGTATTCCTTACCAGCAAGCACCACGAGTGGCGTACCTTCCTCTTGATAGCGCATGGCCGCATCGTAAATCGAAAGTTCCTCACCGCTTGGAATGTGCGTGGTGACGCCACCTTCGCTTCCTTTGACCATTAAGTTCTTAATCCGGATATTGGCAAAGGTGCCGCGCATCATAACTTCGTGATTACCACGTCGCGAACCATAGGAGTTGAAATCTTTCACCGCCACACCCTGCTCTTGCAAGTATTTTCCGGCGGGCGAATCGGGCTTGATCGCACCTGCTGGCGAAATATGGTCGGTCGTAATGGTGTCGCCAAATACCGCCAAAACGCGCGCGCCCTGAATATCTTTCGGTTCTGGCGCGGGCTGGTCAATACCGGCAAAAAACGGCGGATTCGCCACGTAGGTCGACTCTTCACGCCATTCATAAGTCAGCGAATCTGGGATTTCAAGATTCTGCCAATGCTCATCACCATCAAATACCTGCGCATATTGTTGACGGAACATGTCGCTGACCACTTTTTCTACTTCGTGCTTAATTTCCGCAGTGCTCGGCCAAATATCTTTCAAGTAGACCGGATTGCCATCTTGGTCGTTGCCCAGCGGCTCTTCCGCGAGGTTAATCCGCGTTGTCCCCGCCAAAGCAAAGGCAACCACTAAAGGTGGTGAAGCCAACCAGTTCGCTTTCACTTGCGGATGAATTCGTCCTTCAAAGTTACGGTTACCTGACAGTACTGACGACACGACTAAATCACCTTTGTCGATGGCCGTCGATACATCATCCGGTAATGGTCCAGAGTTACCAATACAGGTCGTACAACCATAGCCGACTAAATCGAATCCGAGTTGGTCAAGATAGTCATTGAGTCCGGCAGCGGCAAGATAGTCTGTCACCACTTTAGACCCTGGTGCCAGCGATGATTTCACCCATGGTTTGCGCTGTAAGCCTTTCTCAATGGCTTTTTTCGCCACCAGTCCAGCCGCCAACATCACACTTGGGTTCGACGTGTTGGTACACGACGTGATGGCGGCAATCACCACATCACCGTGACGAAGTTGATGGTCAGTTCCAGCCAATGGCACTAACGTGTCCTCGTTGACTTCAGCCTTACTAATCGACTCCTGACCACCCATTTCTGGATCTTCAGCGACGCCAAGCGAATCGAGGAACAACTCAAAGCTGTCTTTCAGTTTCGGCAACGCCACACGATCCTGAGGCCGCTTGGGTCCTGCTAGCGACGGTTCAACCGTGCTCATATCCAGTTGCAGGGTATCAGTGAATACCGGTTCACTGTCGTCATGTCGCCACATGCCTTGCTCTTTCGCATACGCTTCGACTAAATCGATGGTTTCACTGTCACGACCTGACAGCTTTAAATAGGTCAGTGTTTCTTCATCAACGGGGAAGAATCCACAGGTCGCACCATACTCTGGTGCCATGTTGGCAATGGTTGCACGATCAGCCAATGGCAGGTGTTTCAATCCCGGCCCATAGAACTCGACAAATTTACCGACAACACCTTTTTTACGCAGCATTTGCGTCACGGTTAATACCAAATCTGTCGCCGTAACCCCCTCAGGTAATGCCCCCTCTAAACGGAAACCAACGACTTCAGGAATTAGCATGGAAACCGGTTGACCTAACATCGCCGCTTCCGCTTCGATACCGCCAACGCCCCAGCCCAAGACGCCAAGACCATTAATCATAGTGGTATGCGAGTCGGTGCCGACTAAGGTATCCGGATAAGCGAACGTTTCGCCATTTTCTTCTGACGTCCACACGACTTTCGCCAAATACTCGAGATTCACCTGATGACAAATGCCAGTTCCCGGTGGGACAACGCGGAAATTGTCGAACGCTTTTTGTCCCCAACGTAAAAATTCATAGCGCTCTTTGTTACGCTCCATTTCAATTTTGACGTTCTCGGCAAATGCTTCCGGAGACGCAAACTTGTCGACCATCACCGAGTGATCGATGACCAGATCAACGGCGGACAAGGGGTTAATTTTATCTGCGGATAAGCCCGCTTTTGCCACCGCGTCGCGCATGGCTGCAAGATCAACAACGGCCGGCACACCGGTAAAATCTTGCATGAGAACGCGCGCTGGACGATATTCGATTTCTTTATCCGACTTTCGTTGCTCAAGCCATGCCACCATGGCTTTAAAATCATCGGCTTTCACCGTGGTGCCGTCTTCGTGACGCAAAAGATTTTCGAGCAGTACTTTCAATGAGACGGGTAAGCGGCTGATATCGCCCAGTTTCGCCGCTGCTTTTGGCAAACTGTAATACGAATACGACTTCCCATTGACCTTGAGTGAGCTCAGTGTTTGTAAACTATCCTGGCTTGCCATGCTTGACTCCTTTTACCGTGAAGACTTCCGCTCGAAGTGCAGCATTGGCTTGGAACACGCGCGCACGAGACGGAAGACGAATACATGATTCATTACTCTAAGCTTGGGCTGTTTTTGTTAAAATTCAAGGAATAGTCACTATATACGCAGAGAATACCGACAAAAGATTCCCCTTGTGGGAGGAAAACGATCGCGTTTTAGTGTTTAATGTTTGCCGTCGTCCTGAATACTGAGCTGACGACACGCTGTGAACGATTAATTTTTTTAGGAGTTATCGATGAGTCAGGTGCTCGACGATCTATTGAATTTGTTACATTTAGAGCCTATCGAACAGGGAATCTATCGCGGTCAAAGCCAAGATTTGGGATTCGCCGCTGTGTTTGGCGGTCAAGTCATGGGACAGGCCCTCTCTGCAGCGAAACAAACCATTCCAGAAGATCGTGCCGTGCATTCGTTCCATAGTTACTTTCTCCGCCCTGGTGACGCCCATAAGCCGATTGTCTATGACGTTGAAAATATTCGCGACGGCAAAAGTTTTTCAACGCGCCGAGTCAAAGCCATTCAATTTGGTAAGCCTATTTTTCACATGACGGCGTCATTTCATGCCCCCGAGCAAGGCGCTGAACATCAATGTGCAATGCCCGTCGTACCAGGGCCGGAAGGTTTAGTTTCGGATTTGGATATTTATCGCGAACATGCGGAATTAATTCCAGCGCCGATTCGCAATAAATTTATCAGTGAAAAGCCGATCATGATGCGTTTTGTCACCGAATATAACCCGTTTAAGCCAGAACCCTGCGAGCCCGTTCGCTATGTTTGGCTAAAATCAAATGGCACCTTGCCTGATGACCAACGCGTCCACCAATATTTGTTAGCCTATGCGTCCGACTTTAACTTTTTGCCGACGTCAATGCAGCCGCACGGGAAAACCTTTGCAGACCCGAAAATTCAAATGGCGACAAATGACCACGCCATGTGGTTTCATCGCCCGTTTCGAATGGACGACTGGTTGCTTTACGCCATTGACAGCCCAACCGCCCAAGGCGCTCGTGGCTTAGTTCGCGGGCAAATTTTTAACCGTGATGGTGTTCTTGTCGCATCGACCATGCAGGAAGGTTTAATTCGCGAAAGAGCTTGATCAATAACAAGAAATGTTTTCAATACTGTGCCAGACTAATACTCAACTATTAGCCTGGCATTTTTTATGAACGACAAAAATTCTCCAGCCAAAATCGTCTTCAGTGCGCGCGGTCTGACGAAAACCTATCAAATGGGTGACGTTGAGATTCATGCACTACGTGGCGTTGATCTTGATCTGCATGCGGGTGAACTGGTGGTTTTACTCGGTGCATCAGGCTCTGGTAAGTCCACGCTGCTCAACATTCTCGGTGGGCTTGATACGGCCAGTAGCGGTGACGTTCGTTATCAGTCAACCCATCTGACCGGTATCTCTGACCGAGAATTGACGCGTTTTCGGCGTCAACATGTGGGCTTCGTCTTTCAATTTTATAACCTCATTCCGAGTTTAACTGCCCGTGAAAATGTAGCGATCGTCACAGAAATAGCGGACAACCCAATGACGCCGGAAGAGGCGCTTGAACTCGTCGGTCTAGGCTCACGTCTGGATCATTTCCCGGCGCAACTCTCCGGCGGTGAACAACAGCGTGTGGCGATTGCTCGTGCCATTGCCAAACGACCAGCTGTGCTCATGTGCGACGAGCCGACCGGTGCACTCGATTCAAAAACCGGGGTGCGTGTTCTCGAAGTTATTCAAAAAATTAATCAAGAACTGGGAACGACAACGGCAGTTATTACGCACAACGAAGTGATCGGTGATATGGCGGATCGGGTCATTCGCCTGTCCGATGGGCAAGTCGCTTCCATTCACCACAACCAGCAACGTAAATCACCACAGGAGCTCTCGTGGTAGTCTCCGCACTGCACCGTAAACTTTGGCGCGAATGCCGACAAATGGCCGGGCAACTGCTTGCCATTGCTCTTGTCATCGCCGCCGGCGTAATGGTGCTGGTAATTAGTGTCAGCACTCGACAATCGATTTTATTGTCACAACACGAGTTTTATCAGCAAAACCACTTTGCGGATGTCTTCGCTGAAGTCACCCGAGCGCCGAACGATCTCTTACCGTCGATTGCCGCATTACCCGGTGTGAATATAACTGAATCGCGTATTCGCGCCGGCGCGCGCTTTCAGCTCGAGCACTTTCCCGATCCGATACAAGGCGAAATTTTGTCGTTACCCGACTATGCTCCGGAACTACTCAACCGGTTACATTTTCTTGCGGGAGGTCCGCCAACACCTGGGGCTGGGCACGAGATCGTGGTCAGTGCCCCCTTTGCCGAGGCGCATGGTCTCAACGTCGGCGATACCGTTACAGCGATACTGAATGGGCGCATGCAGCCACTTAGCATTAGCGGCGTGGCGTTATCACCTGAGTTCATTTACCAACTTGGACCCGGCTCCATTATGCCGGATTACGAACGTTTTGGCGTATTCTGGATGAGTCGACAAGCGTTAGCAGCCGCATTTGACATGGATGGCGCATTCAATAGCGTCTCGCTTTCACTGCAAGTAAACGCTGACCACCAACACATTATTGCCGAGCTCGATCACCGACTCGGCCGCTATGGTAGCCGCGGAGCTTACACCCGTGATGACCACTTATCCCATCGTTTCATTAGTGAAGAACTCGCCCAACTGCGGGTTATGGCCATTGTACTACCGACTATCTTTATTGGTGTTGCCGCGTTCCTATTGAACGTTTTATTAACACGCATTATCCAAACGCAGAAACAGTCGATCGCGCTCTTGAAAGCCTTTGGCTATGGCCGTTGGTATATTATTACCCACTACCTACAAATGACCGCGATGGTTTTGCTCGCCGGCTTAATCGCCGGTGTATTGCTTGGCGTTGTGGTTGCTGAACCACTCGCGCAACTCTATGCCATTTATTTTCGCTTTCCCGAATTTCGTTTTGCGTTACAACTCGAATCCTTGGTCGTTGCCATTCTATTCACCGCCCTCGCTGGCGTTTTAGCAACGTTTCGTGCTGCCTCGAACGCTGCGAAAATGGCGCCAGCAGAGGCCATGCGGCCACCGAGCCCCGCCCGTTATCAACGGACGTTTCTCGATCATCCGCGCATTGTAAATTGGTGGCAGCAACCCACGCGCATTATGCTGCGCAATCTTCGCCGGCATCCATTTCGCTCGATTATTTCGGTGTTGGGTATCGCTCTTAGCGGCGGTTTGCTCTTGCTCGGTAGTTATCAATTCAATGCCATTGATCACATGCTCATCCAACAGTATCGACATCATCACTTGATGGATTTGGAACTTACCTTCGCCGAACCCCGTCCACTGCGTAGCGTATCGACCCTGAAGGCAATTCCCGGTATCACCTATGTCGAAGGATTTCGGCAGGTCCCTGTTTCACTGCAACATAACCGCAAATCATGGCGACTTTTATTACTTGGGCTACCCGAATCAAGTGAACTGCGCAGAATCAGTCAGTCCCCCGCGCAACTGCCAGCCGATGGCGTGGCGATTTCGCAGTATCTCGCTGCCGATCTCGAACTCGAAGCCGGTGACAGGATTGAATTGACCCTACTCATTGGACGGCAGCAGCAATTTAGCTTACCTATTGTACAAATTGTCGAGGAACCAATGGGGTTGGGTCTGTATATGCATAAAGACGCCCTTAATCGACTGTTAATGGAGCAGGATACCTTGTCCGGTGCTTGGGTGTTATACGATAAAAGCCAAGCTGAACAGGTCTTTAATGCGCTCCACCAGCTTCCTTATGTCGCTTCGATTGGCCAAATTAGTCGCGCCGAAGCCGATATTCGCTTTTATATTGATAGTACGATGCTCGGTATCATGACCGTGATGTTTCTTTTAGCGGGGTCAATGACCTTTGCGGTGATCTACAATAATGCTCGGATTATGTTCGCAGAACGACAACGTGAGCTCGCATCATTACGCGTGCTGGGTTTTCACAAAATTGAAGTAGCCAAAATTCTCTTAGGTGAATTAGCCCTACTTATCGCACTAGCCATTCCTGTGGGCTGGGCGATTGGTGTTTCCTTTGCTTGGTTACTCACCCAAGCCCTAAGTATGGATTTATTTCGCATTCCATTCGTCCTGAGTAGCCAAAGTTTTGCTTTGAGTGCACTGGGTGTATGTCTCGCAGCGGCTTTTTCAATGCTGTTGATGCTACGAAAGATCTGGCGACTCGATATGATTCAAGCGCTCAAAACCGAATAAGGTGTTGCATTGAGGATTGATTATGACTTCTAAAAACAACAACCAGCACAAACGTCCCGTCGCTTTGGTAACGGTTATCGTGTTGCTCATTCTATTCTTCAGCTGGATGCTTAGACCGAAAGCGGAGCAGGTACAAATGTCCACCGTATCGTTTGGACATTTTGCCGAAACGATTCGAGAAGAAGGACGCACGCATTTACACGACACATACAATGTCGCAGTGCCCATTCATGGTTTTCTGCGTCGCGTCACCATTAATGCCGGAGATATGGTTGTCGCTGGCCAGCCTTTATTTCACATCGAGCCCTTGCCTACACCTGCGCTTGATGCGCGCAGTCGTGAACAAGCTCGAGAAGCCATGGTTGCGGCGCGCGCTCTGGTTGAGGCAGCGCAGGCCGAACTAGAAAATCGCCAAGCCGATGTACGCTATGCAGAGAATGAGTTAAACCGCTTCCGGCAACTCGCCGACGAAGGTGCCGTTTCTGTAACCGAGCTCGACCGCGCCCAAATTCAATTGCTTCGAGCGCAAGCCAGCGAACGCTCAGCCCGCGCAAGTCTTGGCGCCAGTCAGGCGGAGCTTGAAAACGCACGCTTGGTGCTGGCCATTACCGAAGGAACACGGAGCAGCACCGAAACCGAGGCATTAGCGATTCCCTCGCCCATTGACGGTGTTGTGTTACGCCGCTTTCGTTGCTGTGAAGGGGTCGTCAGTGCTGGCGAAGCGATTGTCGAGCTAGGCGATTTAAGCGATCTTGAAGTGCGTATCGACCTCTTGTCACAAGACGCCGTGCGCGTACAACCGGGTATGCGCGTCGAGATTCATCGCTGGGGTGGTGATGACACATTAGTTGCCCGTATTCGTCTCGTCGACCCAGCCGGATTCACCAAAGTATCGGCCCTAGGGATTGATGAACAGCGCGTGTCTGCCTACGCAACGTTAGAGTCGCCACCAGAGCAGTGGCAACGCTTGGGCGAAGGCTTTCGCGTCGAGGCTGAAATTGTCATTTGGGAGGACGATGAAACCACTTTTGTGCCGATTAGTGCCCTGTTTCGTATCAGTGACCGGTGGCATGTATTCACGGTGGTCGACGGTCGCGCCCAGTTGGTTGCCGTTGAAGTCGGACGGCGAAGTGGTATCGTTCAAAAAATTCTGAGTGGCGTCGAGCCCGGAACGCAGATCGTGAATCATCCTCCCGCCAGCCTGCAAGACGGCGATCGTGTTCGGGCACTATGAATTTGGACGACCATGCGAAACTTGCTAAGCTGTCCGTTCGCAACAATAAGGAGTTCTGATTGTGTCTAATCTTCCGGGAAGGATTGCGACTTTTACGCTTGCTGCTCGCGAGCCAGAGACCAACACTTGGGCGATTCTTACGGCCTCAAACTATTTGGCCGTCGGCGCCCTCGTGCCATGGATTGACTGTAAAGCTGGCTTAGTCGTCTCGCAATCCTTTGCCAATCCAGACGCAGCAGGCGCTGCGCTGGAAGCCATGCGCCAAGGACAAACATCGACGCAAGCCTTGGACGTGTTTTTAAGTGGCGATCCGATTGCCAGCAAGCGTCAAGTCGCATTGATGGATCTTACCGGAGAAGCGACTATTTTTAATGGTCCTGAGTGCACCAACGAAGTCGAAAGTATACAAGGAAATGACTTTTTAGTTCTCGGTAACATGCTCAAAGCGGGCACCTGCGAACAGGTTGCAGAAACCTACAGCGCCAGTCGACGTGCGGGTTATGAAATCGGTGATGCCATGCTTAAAGCGATGATCGCGGGGCAACAAGCAGGTGGCGACAAACGCGGTAAACTTGCCGCAGCATTGCTAATCAAGCGTCCTAACGCGGGCTACCTCGGCAGCTCTGACACACTTGTCGACTTACGGGTCGACGCCCACCCTCGTCCACTGTTGCAGTTACGCGACTTATATAGTTTATTTAAATTATACAACCCGCAGCAATTTGACTTACACATGGTTGCACTCGATGACCTCGAAAGCCATCAATTACAATTGCTCTTTGCAATTCTTGGACAGCTCAACAAACACCAAATTGCCTTGGACATTAACGACACGGCAACCATTAAAAATATCCTCGCTGACCATAATCTGAGTTCTAACTTTGACCCTGACAATCAGCGTGTGAGTCAGATCTTGTTAAGTGAAGGCCATGCCCTCATGCGACTATTAACCTCACCGCTTTGAGAATGTCCCAGAACGCTTTTGGGCGGCACGGCGCTGGCGCCGATTCAATTTGCCGTTTTCGAAATCTTGCCAATTCTCGACAATAAACTGGTCTTTCTCGCGGACAAAGCGCGTTCGCATCGCTGGCAGCGAATCAGGAGAAAGTGCTTCAGGAATTTCGTAGCACTTCATTTCATAAAAATGCGACTGAATATCCGGAACCTCGCCGCGAGCAAGGATATACAATTCGCAAAAATCGCCCGCTTTGGTATCTAAAATAAACTTTCGTTCCGGTGTATTCACTTGAATTTTGCCGCCCTCTTGAATCGCGACGGAGACACCTTCATTGCGTGGCATGCCCATCGGGTTACCTTTAATTTTGACGCGGAAACGACTCGGGACGTAGTTATAAGGTAAGGGATAAAAGGCATCACCGTTCAGCGGAATTTCAAAGGTATTCATCGGATAGAGCTTGTCTGAAGCATTTTCTCGACATTGTTCATAGGTACGCAGAAAGGCCGAAAACTGCAGATTAATGAGACGTAAGGACGACGAGATATAAAAGTGAACATTTATAAATTGCTCGCCATTTTCTTCAAACGTGTCACAACAGCTTCGAAAAACAATATTATCACGCTTCAGGACAAAGAACTTGTAGACCACGATACCCAAAAATATTGCCGGCGACAATAATGATAACGTCGCCAAAAAGGCACGAATATTCTGATACATAAAGCGATCAGGAAGCGTCCACGTCGGCTCTTTTCCAAACAGCTCGGTGTAAAGATAATAAAAGTAATTGACGAACTCAGCCGGTTGTCGCGTAATTACAATTAAGGCCAAGGCCAACGTGAGCGCAATTGCTGCATTGATACCGACATAAACGACGGTCAGGTGCAGGATCGACTTACTTGCGATATATTGGCGAATCTTAAAGTTTTTGCGCGGATGCACTGGTTTTTTAAATAATTTCATGGCTATTTTTATAGTTATCAATGCAAATAGCCCTTAACCCTATCGGATTTTCTTACTATGCGCCAATTTAGTCACGTTTATTTGTCGAGTCTTGTGTGTTTTCTCTCTCTGTCCGGGGTTGCCCTCGGCGAGCCAGGAGGGGACGACAATGAGCATCCGGAGCTGTCAACGATCTCGGTAGACGATGCGCTCACTCGATTTTGGGAACTAACCCCAGAATCAAAACGTGGCACATTCCGCGTCAGCACATTTGAACCTAATTTTATTTTACCCCTGCACTACACGTCGTCGATCAACAACGCGCCGGTTAGCCCTACACTCGGACCGACTGAGCCGAATGACACTTATAAAAACAATGAAATTAAGTTGCAGCTTTCGCTGAGAACCAAGTTGTTTGAAGACTTTCTCTTACCGAATGCAGATATTTGGGCCGCCTACACCCAAGTCTCAATGTGGCAAGCCTACAATAAGCGAGATTCACGACCGTTTCGCAGCACCAACCATCGCCCAGAAATTTTTTATGTGGTGCCGATGCAACCAAATTGGACACCATTACCCGGCGATGTCGAGTTGCGTTTTGTTCAAGTCGGTTTAGCCCACGAGTCTAATGGTCAAAGCGACCCTCTCTCCCGCAGTTGGAACTATGTGTATGGCGGAGCAACCGCTCAATGGCGTGAGTTGATGATTGAAGGAACCTACAAACAACGAATTAATGAGAAGCTTGAAGATAACGATAATCCAGATTTAATCCGCTACCGTGGCAACGTTGAAGTGCGGGTTTCATGGCTACCCGGGCGGTCGACCGCAAGTGTCACTCGACGCGCACGCGAGCTCTCACAACAACGCGGCTCTTGGCAGTTTGACTACACCTACCCTTTAACCCAACAAGCCGATGGTTTGCGTCTTTATCTGCAAGTGTTTTCCGGCTATGGGGAAACCATGCTCGATTACAACCACCGGCAAAATCGGATTGGGATTGGATTCTTGCTACTTAACTTTTAGCGATTGCACCAAAATGGTGCAATCGCTTATCAAAACTAGGCGATCCCATCCAGCGCAAACTTCAGTGCTCCTTCAACGGCAGCAACTTGCGCTTGAATACAGGCCTCCGGCGTTGCATTGGCACTGTCTGGGTACACTTCCGTCGTCGTCACATAGCGGGCATTCGACAGACCCATGCACAACCCAGCACCCTTGCCGTCATAAAGAATCACGCCATGGTCAGCGAGTGGCTCGCCGATAATGCGGCCACTGTCGTCAGCGTCAGCGATGTGTGTCACCTGTTTCACTTGAGCGATAATCGCTCGTTGGAAATCAAGTTCCGGCTTGTTGGCGTCGCCGACTAAATAAAAACCGTCAGGAATATTCCAATTGTCATTCACAGTGCCTTTCAGTGCCGCTAACGCCGGTCGAAACTCACTGTTGTCTGTGTCCGTTGTTTCATGTAAATCAATATGTAGTAATAACTGGTCAGTAACGTCAGCCACAGCTTGCATCAACAGGCCAGACTCGGCAGCAGGCGCAACAGGCTGCAAGAACGACCGGTTCGGGTCAACTGCATGTGGGTTCCAACGATTAATCGTTTCATAACCCCAAGGACTTAAACACGGCGCCACGATCACATTACAAAAATCTTCAAAATAGGCAGCGCGAGTCTCGAGAAAACGCAAGGCACCGTGGACTCCACTGGTCTCATAGCCGTGTACGCCACCGGTGACTAATATCGTCGGTAACTGGTCATTCCAAGACTTCGTTTTCACGAGATACAGTGGGTAATTGCGGCCAACTTTTTCCGCATAGGCGAGTTCACCATACTGTTCGACGGAAAAGTCCTGACGAAGTTGTTCAATACGAGTTACCACATCATCAAAGTAGCTACGCTTGACCGTTTGTTCTGCCAGCCACTGTTGCTTCTCAGCATCGCCCCATGGCTCACCGAGTGTACCGATATGATAACGAAAAGATTCAGACATGAAGACCTCAGTTGGTTAGTTAGTTTACACATCATGCGTGTCGGCAAATCATAACAAACCAACGAGGTCCTTGGCGAATTTCATGCGCCTAGCGCGCTACCATGCCACCATCGACCGCGAGTGCTTGGCCGGTGATAAAGCCAGATTGCGGTAACGACATAAAAACAATGGTGTCAGCAACTTCAGCGACGGTGCCCATCCGGTTCATCGGATGAAACGCAGCATAAGCCGCTTCAGTTTCTGGATCTTGCTTGGTGACACGGTCAACCATGTCTGTTTTGATCACGCCCGGGCAAATCGCGTTGACGCGAATATTGCGCTCCGCGTATTCGACCGCAACTGAACGGGTGATCTGCACCACAGCTCCCTTTGATGCACAATAAGGTGCCATTGACGGGAAGCCGACGAGACCTGCAATCGATGCAAGATTCACAATCGCACCTTGACCATGCGGTAGCATTAACTTGATTTGTTCTTGCATACAGACAAACAAGCCGCGCACATTAATCGTCATCACCCGGTCATAGGTTTCCATGTCCATTTCATGGGTTTCTGCTTGCTTACCTTCAATGCCAGCATTGTTACAGGCATAATCGAGCCGTCCCCATTTGTCGCCGACACGTTGATGAAACTGACGAACCGCAGATTCGTCGGCGACATCATGGACGTCACTGAGAACTTCAACACCCAATGCTGCGATTTCTTGCGCAACTGCCGACAACTTATCAGCTTGAACATCACTGATCGCCAGATGACAACCTGCTTTTGCATACGCAAGTGCCGTCGCTCTGCCGATACCGGCAGCGGCTCCTGTCACTAATGCAACAGGTTTATTTGCTAGGCCCATACCTTCCACCACTTGTGTGATTTTTAATCAGTATAACAAGCGTCCGGTATATACTTTTGATTTACCGCAAGGAAGTACGCGATCAATTGTCGCGTCAGAGCAGACGACTGGATTTAACTGCGGTAAAGCGTTTTGATCAGATGATAACCAAACTGAGTTTTTACCGGGCCATGTACGGTGAGAATCGGCTTTTTGAAAACGACATTATCAAACGCTTTAACCATTTGGCCCGGACGAAATTCACCAAGGTCGCCGCCGCGCTTGGCCGACGGGCAAATCGAGTACTTCTTGGCCAACTCATGAAAGTTTGCACCTGCATCAAGCTGTTTCTTTAACTGCTCCGCCTGCTCTTTGGTCTTTACCAAAATATGCACTGCTGCTGCTTTGGCCATGAATGAACTCCTTGAAAAGCTGTGATTAAAAACGGCGCGTTAACTGTAAACCGACACTGCCATACTGAGCCGTTGGCGTCAGTTGAAAGCCATGAATCGGCTCTGCAAAGTAGTAGCTACTCAAAAAGCCGATAAGTGCACCAGCAACGACATCCGTCGTATCATGTTTGTCGCTATCCACCCGCGTATAACCAATATAAGTTGCGAGGGCATACGCCGGTGCACCATAGGCCCAACCATAGCGGCGCTGAATAAATGCGGCGCCTTGGAAGGCCATGGACGCGTGTCCAGATGGAAACGCGTCGTTGTCCGAACCATCCGGGCGCTGCTTATTCACCACTTGTTTCAACGCATAAGTACTCACCACTGTGGTGGCAAAACTGTAGTAGAACTGTCGCGTCCCTTCATCGTCCTGAGCATACTTGCTCATACCCCAAGCAGCTGCCGGCAGCGCAACGCGCAGAATGTCACCAGCAGTCTCAGATGCTTGAACTGTTGAAACAGTGGTTGAACACAACGACAAAGCCAGCAAAATCCGCAGAGACTTGCCCATGGCAACACCTTCCTTTTCGAACCCAATTGTTTAATTTTCGCTATTGTTGCGCAAAGCCTTTGGCATGCCAAACAGTTTCAGCGGCTTAGGTCAAAAAACTCCAAGCTATAACCATTTGCGATTGATCAAAGTAGCGGCAACCGCTGTAATAGCAGTCCATTGAAAATTTATTCAGAGGCCGCGATGAAACCGATAGTGATCATTCATGAAAATGAAGAATGGCTCGTTCCATTACGAGACGCATTCAAACAACGTGGCGTGACGGCCACCGAGTGGTTTCTTGACACTGGTGTTGTGCCGTTTAGCCAGCAACCAGAAGACGCGGTGTATTATAATCGCATGAGTGCGTCCTCTCACACGCGTGGTCACCGCTTCGCCCCAGAGCTAACCAAAGCCACACTAACTTGGTTAGAAAGCGCCGAGCGAACCGTCGTTAACGGCCCCCATGTGCTTGCCTTAGAAATCTGCAAACTCTCCCAATACGCCACACTACAGCGAGCTGGACTACGCGTACCGAAAACCCACGCAGTTGTTGGTAAACAGCACCTTGTTCAAGCGGCACAAGACTTTAACCATTGGCCACTCATCGTTAAACCCAATCGCGGTGGTAAAGGACTCGGTGTACAACGCTTCAATGACAGCGCTGAACTTGAAGCTTACCTGCAACGGAGTGACATCGACGAGCCGCTTGATGGTCTTTGGTTATTGCAAGAATACATCCAAGCCAAACAACCGGTGATCACTCGTGCCGAATTCGTTGGCCAACAATTCATTTATACCGTGCAAGTAAATACCGAAGCCGGCCGGTGTTTTTCAAGCTAGTTGTCACCATCAGGCCGTTTAAGCCGCCTGTTTTTGCTGCTGTTTAATCTGCTCTTTTGCCGGGTTAAGGGTGGTTGGCCCAACCGGCGTGCAGTTTCGAACCTGGCGTTTTCCCCAGCGAACTGAGTGTCTTGCTTTCGCCGCTTCCATCACTGACTTGCGCGCTGCCAATATAGCTTTGTCCTGACCTGTATGCCGTTGCTCTGGCGTCACGAAGCGCAGCTTGCTGTATTTGTGCTCGTAGTTGTACCAGCGCGCGAATTTCAATACCCACTGCCGTGCTTCATCAAGGCTTTTAAATCCCGCTGACGGCCACTCAGGGCGGTATTTGCAAGTTCTAAACAGCGACTCAGCGAACGGGTTGTCATTGCTGACGCGTGGCCTGTTGTACAAGGTCTTAACACCTAGTTCATAGGCTTTCTCGCGCATCGTTTGCGCTTTCATCGGCGCACCATTGTCTGAGTGCAGCACCAGGCCGCTATGGGCGCACTGTTCAACTAACAACGTGCGTTGCAGGAGCTCTGCTGCCAACTCGCCAGACTCTTCTGCGTAGACTTCCCAGCCGACGATTTTGCGGCTGTATAAATCTTCCAGCATGTACAGGTAAAAGAACTGACCCCGTACATTGCTGGGTAAATAGGTGATGTCCCAGCAGAACACCTGACGCGGCCCTGTAGCCGTGAACGTCTCTGGCGCTTTTGCGACCCGAGGTGAAAGACTGTGGCCGCGATGCTGCAACTGTCCGTGCTGTTTCAGCACCCGGTAATACGTGGACTCAGAGCCATAATAAAAGCCATCATCCAGCAACGCCGGTACAATTTGCGTTGGCGGTAAACTGGCGAAGCGACTTTCATTGCACACATCCAGAATGATCTGTTGCTCGTGCTCGCTAAGCTTATTCAGCGGCGCTGGACGTATTGCCTCAGGGCGTTTATCAGCAGTTACTTTGCCACCGCGATACCAGCGTTTATACGTGCGCAGGCTGATGCCAACTTCGTCACAGGCAAGCTGTAATCGAGCACCCGTTTGATTCGCTTCACGTATCCACGACACATATTGAATGCGCTGTGAGACCGAGGTCAATCGTCCTCGTCGTCGTTCTCCCAGAGCGCATCCAGCTTTTTTCTGAGTACCAATAAAGCTGCAGTTTCAGCTAAGGCTTTTTCTTTTTCGCGCAGCTCCCGTTTGAGCTGCTTAATCTCTTTGCGGTCAGTTTCGCGCTGACGCTTGGCTTCGAGTTCTTGCTCGCGTGAGCTGGCAAAACCTTTGAGTGAGTCGGCTTTCCAGGCTTTCACCTGTTCAACGTAAAGCCTCCGCTCACGGCAGTACTCACTGAGCTCGGCTTCACTCATGGAGCCGGTTTCAATCACGGTCGCAAGCTTCGCTTCAGCGGACCATTGTTCGGGTGTTGACTTGTTTCCTGGCACTGGACGACCCTGTTCTCTGGCTTTGTTACGCCAATTATAAAGGGTTTGTTCGCCAATGCCTTCCGTTCGTGCAATTTCTGCGATGGTCATGTTCAACGGCGGCATCATTTTACTTAAGATCGATTGCTTACGTTCTTCTGAATAGCGTGGCACTATTAAGCCCTAACGTAAGCGTCGCTAGTAGCACACGTTGATCGTGGTTTTGTTCTAAGGTGGATCAGTTTTGTTGGCCATTCGACCGATCAAGATAATTGACGCTAGACCGAGATTTTGATGTTCCAAGGCAACAGGTGATCGATATCATCGCCGTCTTTGATAAGTGGCCACTGCTCAAACAGGCTCATCAGGTAGTCAATCGGTTGCAGGTCATTGGCTTTGGCGGTTTCGACCAGGCTGTAGAGCACCGCACTGGCATCGGCACCGCCATGGGTGTTCGCGAACAGCCAGGCTTTGCGGCCTATCACGAACGGTTTGATGGCGCGCTCGGCGCGGTTGTTGTCGATGTTGATGCGCCCGTCGGTTAAGTACACTTGCAGTTTTGACCACTGGTTTAGGGTGTATTGCACGGCTTTGCCGAGCACACTGATCGGTGGCACTTGGGTAAGCTGGGCATCAAGCCATTCTTTGAAGCTATTCATCACCTTTGTCGATTCAGTTTGTCGTGCCTGTAAGCGCTCGTCCGCTGACTTACTGGCCATCAGACGCTCAACGCGGTACAGCTTCTGGATATACTTAATCGCGACATCGGGGCGGCCGGTTTTCTTTTTGCCTTGCACGGTTTTAGCATCCACGAACTTACGTCGGGCATGTGCCCAGCAACCTGCAAGTTTGGCCTCGGTTTGCTCATAGTCTTGATAGCCATCTACTTGCAAGGGCCCGCGATAGCCTTGCAGGAAGTCTTTCGGGTGTACGCCGGCACGGCCATCCTGGTAGTCATAGAGCTCGATGTTGGGTAATGGTGAGGTACTATCAGGTGGCGGTTTATCACCGCCACAGCCATACACCCACATGTAGGATTTGCTTTTCTCCGACTGGATGACTTTAAGTGTCGTCTCATCTGCCCATAGCACCGGCTGTTGCACTAAGATATCGTGCAGGCACTGGTACAGCGGCTCAAGCTTTTGGCTCACGGCCACCAACCAACGGCTCATGGTCTGGCGGCTGATGTCCGCACCGAACTGCTTGAACATGGTTTCTTGGCGGTACAGCGGCAAGCCATACTGGAACTTGGCCGTGATGATTTGAGCGAGCAGGCTTGGCGTAGCAATGCTCTTGGGCAGCATGCTCGGTGGCATCGGTGCCTGCTTAATCTTCGTCTCGGTTCCGTGTTGCTCGCAGGTGCGGCAGCTGTACTTCGGCCGTACATGGCGAATCACCTGCACCTTGGCAGGAATAAAATCGAGCTTTTCGCTGACATCCTCGCCCATGCGATGCATGTCGGTGCCGCAGCACTCGCAGGTTTTCTCTTCATCGCTGATATCGTGGATAACGTCTTTGCGCGGCAGTGAGGCATCTAAACGGGCACGGCGGCCAACTTTGCGCGTGTAAGCAATGTGCTGCTCGGCAGCCACTTCATCCGCGTCAGGGTTGAGGATGTCTTCGATTTCGTTGAACAGGTCGCCCTGACCAGGCAAGCCTTCTGAACTGGCAGCAAAGCGTTTCTTGAGCTCTAATTGCCATTTTTCCAATAGCTGATAAAAGTCACGCTTCCAGCGCTCGCCTTCTTGCTGCAAGCGAGCCGTCTCAGCCTGCTGCTCAAGCCGCTGATTCTGTAGTTCAAGCACCATCGCTTTGAGTGCTTCAACGTCATCTGGAAGTGTGTTGGTATCAAGCTTTTTCATACGGCTATTATACCGCAACACGAGGTGCTAAGCCGCTACTGATAAGGGATTTCTTAGACCGATTGGTGATCGATAAATCGCTGTTATGCTTGATCCCTATATGGCCAAAAACGATCAGGTCATTGCACTAAAATGGAGCGGCTGATGGCCTTTCATCAAGGTAATATCGAGGCCGTCGAGCAGCCAAGTCCACTGCTGCTCAGTGAGCGTGATGGTGCTACCTGGCATCTTGCGTGGCCACTTGAACTTCGCCTTCTCAAGGCGCTTGTACCAAAGGCAAAAGCCTGTTCTGTCCCAGTACAACACTTTGAGCTTATCGCGTTGGCGATTGCAAAAGATAAACAGCGCACCACTGAACGGCGAGAGCGCCATTTCGCTCTCAACAATGGCACTTAAACCATTAATGCTTTTACGAAAGTCGACCGGCGCTTTGTGCAAATAGATGGCCGGCGGCTCAACGAACATTTTCATGCACTGAGCTCTTTAACCAACTGCGCCACCCAACGTGGTGACACCGAAAGCGGTAACACCAACTCGGTTTGACCGATGCGTAACTGTACTGATTGCTGCGAATTTGGGGGCTGAGGAACGGCCAAAGCAAAGCCATCATCATTATCTTCAGCTTCGCGATGCAACGCTAATCGACGTTGACTGAAGTAAGCTGGGTTGATGCCTCGAGGCTCGCAGAAGTCTTTCTGGCTGAGATCGCTTTGTTCAAATTCACTAATCAGTTCACGCCATTGCTCGCGGGTTCGATGTACTCGACTCATCTGGCTACTACCTTGTTGATTAAACTTGGTGGTAGCCTACGGCTTCAAGTTATGGCTGAATAGGTGTGGTTGGCGTTACGCTTACGTTACGCTTACGGTTCGGTATGTTTGGCTCATAATGCTATTACCTTTTCAATTAGAATCGGTGGTAGCCTATGGCTTCAAGCTATGGCTGAGTAGGTGTGGTTGGCGTTACGCTTATGGTTCGATGTACTCGACTCATCTGGCTACCACATTATTAATTAAACTTGGTGGTAGTCTACGGCTTCAAGATATGGCTAAATAGGTGTGGTTGGCGTTACGCTTACTGGGTAATATCATTACCCCACCAGCTTTTGAGTATCAATTACCTACAGAGTAGCTTTTTTAAGAGCCGTTTGTGGTTAGCAGACCCAGCCCCTTTTATGTGCCTAATATAGAAGATATTCAGAAGAACTGATGACTGAATTTTGTCCGAGTAGCTTTGGTCATAAAACGAAAGGGCGTTTCTCATAAGCAAAATCGCAGAGTTAATATCTTGGTCTTTAATCAAATAAGCAATATCGAATCCCAAAGGTAAATACCCATAATGACCCCAATCCACTAAGTATAAGTCTCGACTTTGCTTCTCAATGAGAAAATTCTCTCGATGTGCATCGCCATGAGAAAAAACGCATGGCAACCTCCAAAACCGCAATAGCAACTTGAGCGTTGAGAGTTTTTCAGAAAAACACTCCCTTTCAGTAAATAGCCTCAACAAGTCACGAAGTAATCGAACAATTTTAAACGGATGCGCGCCTCGCAAACTGACATCTTCAAACTGATTCAACTCCAGCAACGCTCTTATCATGTGAACACGAAGGTTCTCTTCATTATTCTGGTCATTGCATTGCACAGGGTCTATGAACTGATATATAAGAGCTTGGATAGGTTGATTAAGTGACTCTTTGCTAGGGAGCGAAATCAAACCTAGTAAACGAGGAATTTTAAAAGTATGCCCTTGGCTATTTTGGTGATGCAGTTGGTGATGCAGTTGGTGATGCAGTTGGTGATGCAACTGTTGAATACGTGCAGCTTCCTTTTCATGCTTGTTCAGTTGAACAATTTTTTTCCCAAGCGTAGGAAAAAACCAAACCAATCCCGTTAACTTCTTCTTATAACTATATAAAGGGGCAACTTGAACAGTATCTTCAATACTAGATAATTGTTCCTTATTTCTTGCAACTCCGAGCTCAATCAAAATTTTAAACAATGCATGAAAATCATATGCCAAATGCTCAGAAAAACTTTTAATGCTTTTTAGTGTTTGTAAGGAAAGAAACGTATTCGGGGCATATAAAAAGGGGCTGCCATTTAAGCTAATGTGTGTATTAGCACACCTTACTTCTACTAAAGCAGGTTCCCGGATAGAAAGTGGTATATCAAAACCAGAGCCCGATGATTTCTCATGTAAAGAATTCTCAATATCTGGTCGATAAACGTCACA
This sequence comes from Aliidiomarina sp., assembly GCF_022565475.1. Lineage (GTDB taxonomy): Bacteria > Pseudomonadota > Gammaproteobacteria > Enterobacterales > Alteromonadaceae > Aliidiomarina. The sequence goes on from NZ_JAIUMR010000001.1 coordinate 301,199, forward strand.
AGTATACTGGCCAATCAAATTGGAGTTTACTAATACCTCAATTCGCAAATCTCTACTTTGAGAAGCTATCCACCCTTGGAGTCGCGTTCCATCAAAGCTATCAATCCACCCGTAAGGCTCTGAAATCTTCAACGTTTCGATTCTAAACAGACGCATAATCGTAAACACCTAGTTGCGCATTACATTTAATAAACGTCCAAGAAACCCGTTAGACATCGAAGCTTTAGCTTTTATATGCGATAAATTAACTAGCGAAGTACTTATCTTAGAAATAGTATTTCTAACTATAATCATTACTCAGGAATTCATTTTATTACGGCTCCTCTAGACACTTCGGATCTGTGTAATCGGTGCAAGGTTGATATATTGGAGGATCATATGCGCTCATTACCGAGTTACTATTAACTATATTGGGCTGATGATCGACTTGAATTCTCACGCCGTATTCAAATAGGTTTGATGAAACGACATTGTTTTCGGCAAGATCCAAGTCAGAGATAGAGCTTCCAAAGGGATATCCGCTATCTGCATTACAGTAATTTCTATTGCCATTTCTAGACGCTATCCAAATTACAGGAGTACTGCTAGAGTCATTGTAGAAATAATTTGATTCAATAATATTAAAACTCGGTGTTTCGTGTCTTACTGCGCCACCTTCGCCACAGTTACGGTAAAGAAAAATTCCACCTCGAGAAGAGTTAGCGAAAACATTGTTCTTAATAATATTATAAGACGCTCCGTCAATAGCGATTGTTTCGCGACCAGTCGGATTATTATCAATAAAGTAGTTTGATTCAATTTTATTCGCCGTTGACTCAGCATCTATATAAATGGATACTTCATCGCTATTGCCCTTGAAAATTGATCCGATGACATTTACTTCTTGAGAGCCGGGCGATAAATAAAGTTTAGTACCATCCACATCAAAAGTGGAATTAATGAATGATACGTTCTTCGGAGAATAAAAACGAACCCTTTCTGCATGATAGAAGGAATAAGAGCTATGCCTTAAGTCATGAGACGCCATAGGTGAAAGTGATTGACTATGAGGAGTAGCTGACACCCCCATAACTGAAACGATACTATTAAATTTGCAGTTAGTAAATGTTATGTTTTTCGGTGGTGTCCAGCGCGAGATTTCTTCAACATCTAGAATGGTTTTTCTCGAGTAGACTGCAACCCCTGGTAGTTCCGAATTATTGCAGTTTATATCTATATTCGAGCTTTCTGCACCGACAAAAAGAAGCTTTCTTTGCACCACGCTCTCTGATGGGATTGTTAAATTACATGTTACGTGAATTCCATCTGTCCTATTCTCTAAGACACGTGCGACAAAACTTGAACTACATTGAGTCTTGCTTTCCGAATAAAGACTATCGTGAAAATCAATTGGGAAGCGTCCAGAGTGTCTCAATGTAGACTCCTCAACTTCAACATGCACAAATAAACCCTCATACTTTTGGGAGAGATTGCTTGATATTGTGTATTTGAATCGATGCGGAACGGAATTGTCCGTTTGACAAATGTTGTGTATCGCAGCCTCTGATTCAATAGATGTTAATGAGGAATCAATATATGTTTTGCTGCCATCCAGCCCGCGCGCATAAATATTGATTGACACAGGTGAATCAATATATTCCGAACAAGCCCATCCACGCACAACAGTTGCATTGGCTGTAGCCTTGGTTACGGAGTCAATCACACCTTTGATAGAGCTTGCTTTAACTGTATTCGGAGTCAAAAAAAGAATGGACAGAAATGATATACTGATTAAGGGTTTAATGTAGATCATCAGCTATTCCTTAAATACTAAAAATTTAAATAGCATTCTACTAGTTTCAACATAATGACATATAGAGGTGTAATGTTACTAGGTTTTTTCAACATTATCTGGTAACACACATTAAATGGCTACGACGCTCAAATGCTACAGAGCGATTATAGCAAGCACCTTTCACTATTGAAAGTCATGAAGCTCGAAAGAGTAAAAGTTACAGTGTCTCAGCGTGTTTATACGAGTCCCGAAACTTTTAGGGTAACCGAATGAAGGGAGAAACTCCGGTAGCCTTTCATCCTCAACATCTGGCGAATCAATGAACTCAGGCTCGCTATCGAGTCAGTCCTGCAGCACCGCAAAGTTATCATCCATCGTTCCTGTCAACACCAACTTAGAATGTCCGGTTGAGAGGGCGGCGCTTTTCTTGGACAAGATTCACACTTCAATACCCAAGCTCTGACTTACCGAAGTCGTCTCGGACGTCTGGAGGAACAGTAAGGCGAGCAAAATAAGTGTCGCCTCTAAGGCTGATATGGGACTTACCTGAAGGTTTTTTCCAGCGGGCCATTGTCTAGCTTCCGTAAATTAAACAACGGCAGGATTATATGATGGAACTGGTTTCCCGAGAAGGCTCCCCGAACAAGAGGGTAAAGAAGACCCTAAGACCTTGTTTTTAAAAAGATCTTAGGGCGTCTATCTTATGTGGTGGAGCTGGCGGGATTTACGCAAGCCATCCATGGCTTACGCCCTGCGGGCCGGCGATAAAGCCGCCGTTCCAAAACGCTCCTGGCGTTTTGGTGAACCCGTAACGCGGGCTCTGCATCCACGCCAGCACAAATAAAAAACCCCGCACCTTTCGGTGCAGGGTTTGTTTATTTGGTGGAGCTGGCGGGATTTGAACCCGCGTCCGCAATATCGCCACCCTCGGTACTACATGCTTAGCCGTCTCTTTTAGTTAACGTTTGAAGCGCCGAGGGGCAGGCTATTCAAACGCGAGTCCGATTGGTTTTAATGCTTCAGCTCCGGACGAAGCCTCCACACGAGTCTGATTTAGATGACTATCCAGACCTGGTCTCTCAGACTAAGCGCCAGTGGATAGCTAGCGGGCTATTATGCCGCTAGAGCGTAGTTGTCGTCGTTTGCAACTATAAGTTTGAGGCTTTTTACGAGGCCAGCCTCACCTCGGCATGCACCTTGAGCTTTATATATCCCGTCGAATCCTAATCAGCCCCTGATGTTGTTGACAGTATACTTGTTTCACTGTCTGAACGCTATGGAAATTACGCTTCCAACTTCCAATCGTCCTTACCCATTAGATATGGGCAGAAAATCTAATTTCAAGCCGCAGCACTATCTTTTTCTGCTGAGCTCTCTTTTTCTACTGAGCTCTCTGAATTTTCAGCTTTTGCTACGGGTTTTGGCTTTTTCGGCTTCGCCTTTTTTGCGCCTAAAGCAACAAGGAGCCCTTCCCGCTCTTTCGCCAAGAACATCGCAAGATCTTCAATTTGCTGATCGTTGCTACACAATTCGCTACTTTCCAGTAATGGCATCAAGCCCTCTGCCATATCCAACATTTTGTCGTAGGCATCCGCTTCAGCCTTGGAAGTAAAGGTCATTTTCTGCTCCCCATTGCGAACTACGAGATATTGCGTGACGACTGCCATGCTTGCACCCTTTGTTAAATTAAAACACTGTTTATTTATACAGTTTTATCGCCGAGTACGCAAGGTTCTCAACTCGCTTTCTACACGTTGTTTTCCAATTGACGCTTGATACGTGATAGGCCTGATACTTTGGTAAGCGATTTCCGTGAGAACTTTAAGCACTAAAAACGAGCAAGCTTCGTTGCGATCGAAGCGATGTGTTTACCTTGAAATCGTGCACCAGCAAGTTCATTATCGCTCGGCTGCCGTTTACCATCGCCGCCGGCAATCGTACTCGCCCCGTAAGGGCTGCCACCGGTGACTTCACTAAGGATCATTTGCCCGGCAAAACTGTAGGGCAAACCGACCACCACCATGCCGAAATGCATGAGTACTGTGTGAAAATTTAATAAGGTACTTTCCTGACCGCCATGTTGCGTCGCGCTCGACGTAAACACACCGGCGACCTTGCCGATCAATTCACCGTTGGCCCACAGGGAGCCGCACTGATCGAGAAAGTTTTTCATTTGCGCAGCCATCATACCGAAGCGTGTTGGTGAGCCGAAAATAATCGCGTCATAGTGAACAAGGTCGCTGGGCTTCGCTATCGGCGCTGATTGGTCAAGCTTATAGCCGGATTCCTCTGCGTGTTGTTCAGGAACCAGCTCGGCAACACGTTTAATATCAACATCTGCGCCAGCAGCCTGCGCGCCCTCGGCAACCGCGTGCGCCATTTGTTCGACATGGCCATAGCTCGAGTAGTAAAGCACTAACACTTTGGTCATAACAGCTCCTTATTAACAGACGTCGTTCACGTTGACATAGCAACATGGGCACTGCAAGTCTCTTAGGCTTTTGCGCCGACGACAATCGCCGTTCGCAGCCGCGAAGTGCCATACGCAAAGGCTTTCTCGAAGGTATTTCGCGGAATCGGCAAATACTGCCGCTCTGTCACGGTTTGCCATGGCAATAAATCATCGTCAGGATCGTTGATATAGACATACTCATCGTCAATCGCTGTAATTAAAACCCAATGTGGCGCTTTCGATCGGTCAAATTGATAAGTACTAATCAAAGCGATGACGAGGTGATTGCTCGACAGATCACGCTGCAACTGAGCAAGGCTATAGTCGGCAACCTTGATCTTCACTCCCGCAGTCTTTAACGCCGCGATATCCACTTCTTGCACGCGACTCATTACCGTTCGCTTTTCTTCATTGCGCACTGAATCAATCAGCACCGGACCGGCTTGACTGCTCCAAACCTTAACCGTTAGGCCACGTTTTAGCGCTGCTCTCGCTAACCCATGCGGTCCGCAGCCACCATGCCCTGACGTCATGTAAATAGTGGTGGCTTCGCGCCAAATTTCGAGCTCTTCATGCTGCGGTTGGGCAGCCGGCTCTTGAAACCATGCCAAAGCCATTAATAAGCTTGCTGGCCCACAGGTAAATGGCGTACTTTGCGTCAAATGGGGAACCAAGCGCGGTACCCGCGACGAATCGAAGAAATGTAACTGTTTTTGTAAAACGATTGCGTCTGAGTGGTCATCGTAATAATCGCTGCGCAAGCCAAGATGAACAAAACCAAAGGCGTGAAAAAACTCGAGCACCTGCTCTTGGTCAGCTTTCACTTCCGTGCGTAAAAATAAGCAATGCTCGTCTTGGCCACGTTCTATACACCAGGCCATTAGCGCGCGTCCGTGCCCCTGCCCTTGATGTTCTGGCGCAACCGCAAACGAGTATAAGCGGCATAACTTGGTCGCTTGGCGAAAAAGTAAAATTGCATAGCCAATCACGCGGCCATCACCTTCAAGTACGACAAAATCGGCATGCTCGTGCTGAATAAAACGCCGAAAACTACGCTTACTCATCGCGTCATATGGAAAGCATGCCAAGTCAATCGGCAGGAGTGCAGCAATATCGTTACTTTCGGCAGGTCGAATGACGGCCATTCATGTCCCTTGGGTTAGTGATGAACAAGCATGAAACAACTATTGGACGCTCTTTTTACGAGGCCGGCAAGAGGTCGGATGAAAAAAATTCGCTTTTCGATTCAAGTCCAAGCCCGCTGCTGCTAAAATATGCGCCCGACACCGCCATACTTCCGTTGATTTGCATTTGGAGCAATCGCGGTTGGCACCCAACCCGGCACACCAAGCCTTAAGAGGACTCGTCGTGAACGAACAGAAACCTTCCCTCAGTTACAAAGACGCTGGCGTCGATATCGACGCGGGTAACGCATTAGTACAACGCATTAAACATGTGACGCGTCGCACCACTCGCCCAGAAGTTATGGGCAGCATCGGTGGCTTTGGCGCACTCTGCGAAATCCCTGCAGGCTACAAGCAGCCTGTACTGGTGTCTGGAACCGACGGTGTTGGCACCAAATTGCGTTTAGCGATTGACCTCAAGAAACACGATACCGTCGGTATTGACTTGGTCGCGATGTGCGTCAACGATCTTATCGTTCAAGGCGCCGAGCCTTTATTTTTCCTCGATTATTATGCCACCGGCAAGCTCGACGTTGACGTTGCTGCTGACGTCGTTGCGGGTATCGGTGAAGGCTGTGTGCAATCGGGCTGTGCTTTGATTGGCGGCGAAACTGCTGAAATGCCAGGCATGTACGAAGCGGGTGACTATGACTTGGCAGGTTTCTGTGTCGGCGTGGTCGAGAAAGCCGACATTATTGATGGCAGCAAAGTTGCAGCTGGCGATGCCCTCATCGCCGTCGCTTCAAGCGGCCCTCACTCCAATGGCTACTCGCTTATTCGTAAAGTTATCGAAGTCGCTGACGCTGACTTAAGCGCAGATTTTCATGGCAAGCCGCTTGCCGACCACCTCATGGCACCTACGCGTATTTATGTGAAGCCTGTTCTTGAGCTGATTAAGCAAGTCAATGTTCATGCGATTTCACATATTACTGGCGGTGGTTTCCAAGAGAATATTCCGCGCGTCTTGCCAGAACACTGTAAAGCGGTCGTTGAACGTAATAGCTGGCAGTGGCCGGTGATTTTCAGCTGGTTACAAGAGAACGGCAATATCGCTCGCGAAGAAATGTTCCGCACCTTTAACTGTGGCGTGGGCCTCGTTATTGCTGTGCCTGCTAACCAAGCTGACCAAGCCGTGGCTGTGCTCAATGAGCAAGGCGAAAATGCTTGGGTCATCGGTACCGTCGCTGACCGTCAAGGTGACGAAGAACAAGTTGAGTTTGTTGAATGACAGCGCAACAGAAAAAACGCATTGTTATCCTAATTTCCGGCTCTGGCAGTAACATGGTCAACCTCGTTGAGCACTGCCAAGCGGTTAAAATTAACGCCGACGTGGTTGCCGTCATCGCCAATAAAGCCGACGCAGCCGGTCTTGCCAAAGCCGAAAAGCTGGGAGTGGCCACAGAATGCGTACCCCACCAAGGCTACGAGAGTCGTGAGGCTTATGACCACGTATTGGTTGAACGCGTGCAAAGCTATCAGCCAGATTTAGTCATCCTTGCCGGCTTTATGCGCATATTGACACCAGTTTTTGTCAGTGCGTTTGCTGATCGCACGTTGAATATTCATCCGAGTTTACTGCCGAAGTACAAAGGCATGCATACGCATCAGCGCGCGCTCGACGCAGGCGATGAAGAGCACGGCGTCAGTGTCCACTTTGTTACCGAAGAGCTCGATGGTGGTCCGGTCATTTTACAAGCGAAAGTACCAATTTTCGCCGGTGATGAGGTTGAAGACTTACAAGAACGTGTGCACGAACAAGAATTTCGTATTTACCCATTAGTTGTGCGCTGGTTCTGTAGTGATCGTTTGCGTTTAATCGATGGCAAGGCTCATCTTGATGGTGCTGGACTTGGTCCGCACGGCTACGCTTCCGACGAATAAGCTCATAACAATTCACCATACATAAAAAACCGCGCTCGGCGCGGTTTTTTCTTAGCTGGATAAAAGTTAAACCTTAGTTGTCGTTGGCAAAAATCAATTGCGTTACGTTAACTTGCGCTTGCTCTTTCCCACCTTCGATTTGCTGCATGCGCACCATGGTGTAATTCAGTTCGGGTGCGAACCAAAAATAAGTCTGGCGACGGTCATGGTCGCGAACCCGGCTAACACGTATCGCTTCTCTACGCTCCCCCATGACGGTAATCTGCTCGCGTTTATCAATCGCAAACATGTACGACGTGTCGCGACCATCTTCATCGATGAGAAAGTATTCAAATGACTCTTCAGCTCCAATTGCGACATCAATCTGTAATTGATGTAGGACGGTATTTGCATCCAATAAATCGTCACGCCATTCAGCATGTACGGTATCGCCGGTCTCTGCTCGCAAGGTTTCGGACTCACGTTCGAAGGTCACTTCATAAAACCGATTCGAGCCAGTGCCACGACGTTCATAGACATAATGCAACGGCTGCACTTGCGCGCCAATCAGTTGAAACGTCGAGTCGTTGTAGCGCCGATCGGACAAAAACAAGAGTGATGCTTCTGTATTGGTATGGTACTGCCATAGTCCATCATCGTTATGCTTAAGTTCACGCAGTGCTGTACCATGGGTGCGGCCGCGCCGGCTTAAGTCATATTCGGCCCGATAGGCGCGGGTAATAGCGTGGGCGATGGTTTTGGCTTGCTGCTCCGCCGACTGATCCGCGTCAGCACCCTCATCGGCAACGTATTCAACTTCGGTATCCGCTTTCATCTGCGGCTGTTCATCCCCCTGCTCGTCCGCATACACCACCATCAACATCGACAATGCTAACAGGAGTAGCGCGATCACCACAGCAATAACGCTGCGAACAATACCGTGACGTACTTTAAACTGATCCATAGACGACCTTTTCTGACGATGGCGATTTAGCATGTCAGACTCAAAGCCCAGCCGCAAGTTCAAACGTATTGACATTCGTTGACATGCAGAGCGGGTGATCTAACGGCGATAACTCACGTTATCTAAGGGTAACTACACCGTTTCACCACTTGCAAATTAGTGCAAATTGTTCTAGTTTTAAGGATTACTGGTCAGACCTCAAACCTCAGGAGATTAACATGAGTGTCGCTATCTGGTGTATTGCTACCCTTATCGTGTTGGGAGCGTTGTTATATCATCGCGTTTCACTGCGCAGTTTTACCCTTGGCACAGTAGTCATGCTGGCCTTGGGTACCCTCTTCTCTGTTTTTGCTTGGATCCCTTGGGTGATTGCAGCCATTATTTTGCTGCCGCTTAACCTTAGCTTTATTCGCAAAGGCGTCATCGCTAAACGCATTCTTTCTGTGTTCCGGAAAATCATGCCGGAAATGTCACAAACCGAACGTGACGCGCTCGAAGCGGGTACGGTTTGGTGGGACGGTGAAATTTTCTCGGGCAAACCAAATTGGAAGAAGCTCCACAGCATTCCAGCGGGTAAACTCTCAGCTGAAGAACAAGCGTTCTTAGACGGCCCGTGTGACGAAGTGTGTGCCATGTTGGACGACTGGAAAGCGACCCATGAACTGGCGGACATGCCTGAAGATGTGTGGCAATACCTGAAAGACAACAAGTTTTTCGCCATGATCATCAAGAAAGAGTATGGCGGTCTTGAGTTTTCGGCCTACGCTCAGTCACGCGTCTTGCAAAAACTTGCTGGCCACTCGACTATTCTCGCCAGTACGGTTGGTGTTCCTAACTCATTAGGTCCAGGTGAACTCCTGCAACACTACGGCACTAAAGCACAGCAAGATTATTATTTGCCGCGCTTAGCCACGGGTGAAGAAATTCCGTGTTTTGCTCTGACTAGCCCAGAAGCCGGCTCAGATGCAGGCTCAATTCCTGACACGGGCATTGTCTGCAAAGGCGAATGGGAAGGCAAAGAAGTTGTTGGTATTCGTCTGAATTTCAACAAACGCTACATTACCCTTGCACCAATTGCGACTGTGGTTGGTTTAGCATTTAAAATGTACGATCCGGACGGCCTGATTGGCGAGCAAGAAGACATTGGTATTACCTGTGCCTTGTTGCCGCGCGATATTAAAGGCATGACCATTGGTCGTCGTCACTTACCGTTGAACGTGCCATTCCATAATGGTCCAATTCAAGGTGAAGACGTCTTCATCCCGATGGACTTCATCATTGGTGGCCAAGCAATGGCAGGTAAAGGCTGGCGCATGCTGATGGAGTGTCTCTCCGTCGGCCGTGTGATCACACTGCCATCGAACAGTGCTGGTGGCGCCAAGTCATTAGCATTAGTGACCGGTGCCTATGCCCGCATTCGTCGCCAGTTCAAATTACCGATTGGTAAAATGGAGGGTGTCGAAGAAGCGTTGGCGCGCATTGGCGGTAACGCTTACTTAATGGACGCAGTGACTAAATTCTCAACCGCCGGTCTTGACCAAGGTGAGAAGCCGTCAGTGATTTCTGCCATTTCCAAATACCACATGACTGAGAAACTCCGTCAATGTATGAACGACGCGATGGACGTTCATGGTGGTAAAGGGATTTGTTTAGGTCCAAACAACTATCTTGGCCGAGGCTACCAAGGCACACCGGTTGCTATTACAGTTGAGGGTGCAAACATTTTGACCCGTAGCTTAATGATCTACGGCCAAGGCGCGATTCGCTGCCATCCTTATGTGTTAGAAGAAATGGAAGCGGCTGCGGTACCTGGTAAAGAAGGCCTTGATCGTTTCGACAAAGCACTGTTTGGTCATATCGGCTTTGTGTTTAGTAACTTTGTTCGTTCTCTTTGGTTAGGTTTAACTGGCGCGCGTTTCACCGCCGCTCCTGCCAACGACAGTACGGCGCATTATTATCGCCAAATGACACGCTTTAGCTCAAACCTGGCACTGATGTCAGACGTCGCAATGGGTGTGTTGGGTGGCGAGTTAAAACGCCGTGAGCGCTTGTCGGCGCGTTTAGGCGACATGCTGAGCTACCTATTTATCGGTTCAGCAATTCTGAAACGCTTTGAAGACGATGGCCGTCCTGCTGACGATTTACCACTCGTCCACTGGGCGATGCAAGATAGCTTAAACAAGTTACAGCAAAGCCAGCTTGAGTTCCTCGAGAACTTCGGTGCCATTGGCTCAGTCCTGAAAGGTATCATGTTCCCGTTTGGCCGCATCGTTAAAGCGCCAAGTGACAAGCTTGGCCACAAAATCAGCCGCATGCTGATGGAGCCAAATGCAACTCGTGCGCGCTTAGGTGAAGGTCAATTCTTGTCTGAGAAAGGTCCGTTTGGCTATGTTGAGCAAGTCCTGCGTGACATTATTGCCATCGAACCACTGCACGACAAAGTACAAAAAGCAGCTGGCGAGCGCTTACCTTTCATGCGTTTACATGAAATTGGCTTGAAAGGGAAAGAGCTTGGCGTCCTCAGCGACGAAGAGGTTGCACTGTTTAAACGTGCGGAAGAAGGTCGTTTACGTGTGATCAATGTCGATGACTTTGACCCAGCGGATTTACTGGCAGGTCAAGCCGCACGCGACTATGCGTTAGCACAGGTCGGCAAAGAAAAGTCAGTGGCTTAATCCGCGGCGGTTATAGCAACCACCGCAAGAGCCAAAAACAAAAACGCTGGCCGGTTAATAACCGCCAGCGTTTTTTTTATCGTCATGACTCGGGGAGTTTAAAAAGTAAAGAAACAGTAAACCAAGTCGCATTACTGCCAAATTACTTTAAAGTGAATCTTGCCGATCGCAATCAATCGTGCAACCCTGATTCGCTTGTCCAGCAAGCGACTTCTCTACGCCCCAACCTTTGGGGCGTTTTTTTATCTAGGCGTCGCGCGATAACTCGCGCTGAATTTCCCGATCTTTACGAGCTTGCGCTGACAAAGCATCCAAGGTTTTTCGCCATGCTTCCACCCACTCAGGCAATGCTGGCGACTGCAAATGTCCATGCCCAGTTTCGGCAATCAAGTCTTCGGGGCTAAGACCACCCTTCTTTTTGCTCCAGAACATACCGCGGATGACAATCAAAGCGGCGACTCGATTTTCTTTATCGAGAACTTTATGCTCTAGAAAAGCCCACTTCTCGTCCCAACCCAGTAAACGCGATTCAATGTAAAACCGATCGAACGCTTTGAGCTGGCGAATATAACGCGCGTTCACATCGCCAATGACCGGAATGAAACCTTTTTTACGAGCTACATCCCATGCGCCACTGCGAAAAAACCAGTCAACTCGGCCGAGATCTGCGAAGCTCAAATAGCGCCCGTTGTTCACGTGCATGTTTAAATCAAGGTCATTTGGAAACACCCTAGATCGAACACGGAGCGTATCAAACGCTCCGCATCGAGGCTGTTTCCGACGTCGAAAGAGAATCCACAACAGTCGAAGTAAAAGATTCATGCCACTGCCTTATTTGACCAACCCGATTTCACGTAATCGCTCCATCAAATAATCATCAGCGGTAATTGGTGGCCATTTCACCGGATTCTCGTCCGTTACACATTGTGGTAATGCTTCAATCACAACATCTGGATTGAAGTGCAAGAAAAACGGAATTGAATAGCGCGAAACTTCGTTAAATGGTGCCGGCGGATTAACCACGCGATGCGTCGTTGACGGCAGAACACCATTAGTTAAACGCTGTAACATATCACCCACGTTACAAATAATCGCACCTTCCAAAATAGTGACTGGAATCCACTCACCTGATTTCGAAAGCACTTCTAAGCCGGGCTCGCGTGAGCCAATCAACAAGGTAATAACGTTAATGTCTTCGTGCGCTGCTGCACGCACCGATGGTGTTCCTTTATCAACGATTGGCGGATAATGCAGTGGACGTAAAATTGAATTGCCTTTATTCACACGCGTGCGGAAGTAGTCACGCGGTTGACCTAAGTACACCGCAATCCCTTCTAATACTTGATTACCTAGTTCATCGAGTGCAGCGAAAAGTTCGGTCGTCGTTGTTTTGAACGACGGTAGCTCTTGCGGCCATACGTTAGGCACCAAACCTGGGTAGTCCGTATCATTATCAACTTCACGACCGACATGCCAAAACTCTTTTAAGTCAACATGCTTGGCATCTTTCGCGATCTCAGTACCGAACGGGGTGTAACCACGAGCACCACCTAAGCCCGGCTTGTGATATTGCTTTTTCACTTGCTCGGGTAAATCGAAAAGCTCGCGAGTCGCGTCAAGGGCGCGGTGAATTGTCTCACTCGGGATGCCATGATTGGTTAATGCGACAAAACCATTCACCTCATAACCTTCACCGATGGTTTGAACAAACTTAGCAAAGTCGGACTGAAATACCGACATGTCAACATGTGGGATTGATTGCATGAACAAGTGCCTAATAAATAATCAATTAAAAACCTGACGAATCTGTTAATACTTTGTAACATATTCATCAATGAAGTTAATCGGATTTTACCACAGATTCGTTTAGTATCACGAATAGCAGTCGTGTTTTTACGCCTCGCTTTTCCGCATCAACAACAGGAAAATAATAATGACTAGAAATACCAGCCAGAAATTAAAGCTGAGCTTAGTCGCCGGAGCTGTGCTCTCGGTGGTCTCAGTGAGCGTTTTCGCCAGTGGGTTTGAGCAAATTCAACCACGTGATGGTTTTAATGCCACCGAAGTCGTGTCACCTATGGTCGACAAAGAGAAGAGCCTTCGTACGCTTGAATTTGCTGAGGCAAATTACCTAATTATCGAGTTAGAGCATCAACCGGTCGCTACCTATCGCGGCGGTATTGAAGGTTATGCAGCGACTGCACCCCGTGCAGGCATGAGCCCGAGTGAAATTGTTAGCTCCGCAGCAGCTGCAAGCTACCAACAGTTTCTTCAAAGCGAGCAAGCCGCGTTTGTCAGCCAACTCTCGAATGTGCTGCCGGGTGTAAGTTTTGTTCAAGGCTTTCAAGGCCTGACGAACTCCGTTGTTGTCGAAGCGCCTAATTCTGCAAAAGCGCGCGCTGAGATCGCCCGCATGCCAGGCGTTAAGCGCGTGTTTCAAAATGAGCGTTTCTTCGCTCAAATGGATGCATCGAATAGCTTGATCAACTCGCAAGCTGCATGGGATATGGTTGGTAGTCGCGCTGAAGCCGGCAAAGGTGTCCGTGTTGCAGTCATCGATAGCGGTATTCTTCCTAATCATCCAATGTTCGCCGGTAACGGCTTCAGCGCTCCAGATTCACTGCCCGGTAACGATTACTGTGCCACAACTGAGCCAGAATTTTGTAACGACAAGTTAATTGTCGCCCGCAGTTTCCCTCCTGCGAATACTGGGACTTTGCATCCGCAAGAAACCGTCACGCCACATGATTTAAGCGGCCACGGTACCCACGTTGCCGGTACGAGTTCAGGAAACTTAGTCAGCACCACCCATGAAGGTGTTGCCTTAAGCTTTTCCGGGGTTGCTCCGGGCTCTTATGTCATGGCCTACAAAGCACTATTCGTCGGTACCGATGGTCGTGCCACTGGCTTTAGTAATCAGCTTGCAGCCGCACTTGAAGCCGCTTTCTTTGATGGCGCGGACGTCATTAACAACTCTTGGGGTGGCGGTGCTGGGACACATCCTTCAGCGAGCCCTTACCCACCGATTTTTGAAGCCTTAGAAAGTTTAAATGTTGTGGTGGTAACGTCTGCCGGTAACTCAGGTCCGGGTGATAAAACCATCGGCTGTCCTGCCTGTGCCGAATCCGGCATTGCAGTTGCAAATACGCAAACTGGCCGTACATTTGGCGCACCATTCCGTGCATCTGGCATTGAAGTCAATGCCGCGATTGCAAGTGGTGATTTTAACCTCGACGAACCCATTTCTGGCCCGTGGATGCCTGTTTCTGAAGCATTAACCGAAGAGTCAGAAGGCGATGTCCTCGCCTGTTCAGACTTCGGCGATGAAACCTTGTTCGATGGCCATATTGTCATGGTTCAACGTGGTGAATGTTCATTCATAGACAAAGCAACCAATATTCAAAATGCTGGTGCAATTGGCATGGTTGTCTACAACAACGCAGCCGGTGCCTTTGGTATGGCGATGGAAGGCACAACACTGCCGAGTATTGCCATTCCGCAAAGCGCAGGTGAAGCTATGATTGGCGCTTGGTCACAGGGTGACACAGCAACCATGAACCCAGCCCAGCAGCTTATCAATGCGACCAATGTGGATATCATGGCAGCCACGAGCTCGCGTGGACCAAACGGTGATGCATCATTCTTGAAGCCAGATGTCGCTGCCCCAGGTACCAATATTTTATCGGCTTACCCAACGGCCAGTGGTTACGGTGCTATTTCGGGTACCAGTATGGCTAGCCCTCACGTGGCCGGTGCTGCGGCACTACTGCGTCAATTACGTCCGGAACTTGATGCCTATCAGATTAAATCCGTACTGATGACCTCAAGTAACCCGAATGTTCGTATGCAAAATGCTCAAGACCTAGCAACACCATTCGCCATGGGTGCGGGTCGCTTAGACATTGAAGCTGCACTAGGTACTGCCATTGCATTTGACACTGCATCGATTGCATCAACTGCATGTGCACCAACCTGTTCTTTCGATCGCACCATCACCAACTTGATGGGTGAAACAACAGAGTGGACCTTCAGCTATGTGCCGTACAATAGCCATACGATGGTTCATTTTGATAACGAAGACGTCATGATTGATGCCAATGGAACGGCTGAAATTAATATCGAGATTGACACGACTTATGCCCCTGAAGGTTGGCAGTTCGGTCATATTGTTGCCACCGATCGTGCTGGTCACTACGCCACAGCGATTGTACCTTTCGCGGTTCACGCCGTGAAATCTGACAATAGCCAACTCGTGAGCACCTCGGTGACTTCTGGTCCGGTGCAAGCAGGTGAGAGTGTCACGATTGAATCTCGCGTTAATGGTGAAGACATTGACGGTGCTGTTGAAATTACCGTTGAACTTCCAGATAACGTTTTATTGGTAGCTGACAGCATTACTGCCGACGAAGTGAATGCCAGCCGCACGAGTTTAACCGTAGCTGCAGATCAACGTTCATTTACATGGGTCGGTGAAATGCTCGATGGTACTGCTGCCACAGATCTTAGCGCAGCGAACCTACCATCGAACCTCAACGGTCGTTCATTGACAGAGATTTTATCAAGTCCTCCGCAATCATTCGGTTGCTCGGAAGGTTGTGATGATGAACGTCTTACACTGACCGTCAGTGGCGTTGGCGGATTTAACTATAATGGCGTGAACTATGATCAGGTCCAGATTAGTCCGAACGGCTTCCTGAATGCTGGTGATCAAAGCCACAATGGTTCTTTCCAACCACAAACCATGCCGGATAGCACACCACCGAATAACGTGCTGGCACCTCTCTGGGCTGATTTTGCCTTAGGTGGCGATCTGGGTGGTGAAATCTACTTTGCTGCCGTCACCATCGGTGGTGATCAGTGGCTGATGGTTGAGTGGAATGAAATTCGTTATTGCGAAGGATGGACTGCAGCAACAGGTTGTATCCCAAGTGACGATCACTATACGTTCGCACTGTGGAGCAACATCACGACCGGTGAGCAGTACTTCAACTATATCGACATTCCAAGCACCTTGCCTTCTGAAGCGCGTATCGGCTTCGAAGACGCTGCAGGTACTGTTGGTTTCAACTATACCGGTTCAATCAGCAGCGGTGATGTCCGTCAAGTGAGCCTCACTCCGGCTGATTCGTTTGTCAATCTGACCTATCAAGGTACTGCTGGTCTAATGGGTGTTGCGCCAGCGTTAACGGCTGAGGGCACACCAAATACGCCAGTCACAATCCCTGTTGGTGAAGGGTTTAGCGCGGCTGATGAGCGTGCGTTAGGTCATGTCACGGTTGCCAACGATGGCGTTGAATACTCTGCATTTGTGCCAGTCTCTGTCGAAGCCGGCGAAAGCTTGAGTGCGGAAGTAGTTGGACAAGCCTCGAGCGGTGTTGCGAGCATCAGCAACGGTGAGCTAACCTTTACCGGTGCATCTGGCCGCGGCGGTGACTTCACGTTCACCTATCGCTTAGTCGACAGCGCAGGTCGATTCACCATGCCAGGCGAAGTGACGGTGACCATTGAAAACTCGGCACCGGTTGCAGCTGCATCTGCTTCGGCAACAGCAGCAAGCGCTGGTGACACCGTCAACCTGAGTGCTGCCGGAAGTTCTGATCCGGATGGCGACCCGTTAACGTACAGCTGGCGTCAAGTAAGCGGTCCAACTGCGGAAATGAACAACACCAGTTCATCGACAGCAAGTTTCATCGCACCGAAATCAGGCTCTGCTTCGACGTTAGTCTTCGAAGTCACCGTATCAGACGGTTCATTGTCTGACAGCGCACAAGTTTCGGTTGAACTTAACCGCTACAGCAGCAAAAAGTGGTACGAAGGAAGTTTCGGCGCACTTGTTGTTTTACTCGGTTTACCACTCGTGTGGTTACGTCGTCGCAAGACGATTAAAATCGCGTCATAATCACCGAGTTTAATGTTAAGAACATCAAAAGGGGCTTGCGAGCCCCTTTTTTATAAACTAAACGATTATGAACACACCGATAAAAGGAAACGTTCAATGAAAATGAATTCAATGCGTTTATTGATGCCCTTGAGTATGTTAATCGTGCTCGCGGCATGTTCACCAAGTTCCGATGAGCAGGTGATCGAAGTTACCGAGAATGACCAACTGAGTGAAACGACCTTGAGTGAGCAAATCAGCGACAAGGCAGCGGAAATATTCCGTTTAGTAGGTAATCCACAAGCCGATCATCCGAACCAATGTCGAGCCATTGAGTTTGGTCGCAACGCCTGTGGTGGTCCTGCAAGCTGGTTGATCTATTCCACTGCAGTCACCGATGGCGAAACCATCGAAGCTTTAGTAGGCGAATACAATCAGCTCAGCGAAACCTATCAGCGCACTTTAGGTCAAGTCTCTGACTGTGCTGAGCTGGCCGAAATTCAATTGACAATTCGTGACGGAATTTGTGTTGGTACTGCACTGTCATATATGTAACAGTTTGATTTAGATACGGGTAGAACCGAGATAGGAGTTATTCAATGGCTGTAAAACCGCTGCAGTTCACCTTCGCTGCATTAAGCGCACTTATATTGTCTGCCTGCGTTGATAGCCAACAACTAGCCGACTATGAAAATGCTCAAACCGATGAAAGCGGCTATCAGCTGATCGACGTCGCCTTTGTCCAGCACCTCGACCAAATTCTAAACGAAGATCGTGAAGTGGACGCAAGCGATATTGAATTGCTCAATAAAGAGATTAACGCTTTAGTCGCCATACCAACGGCGGAGAATGTCCAAGCATGTGCAGTAGTCGGTTATGGCAGCAAACCCTGTGGCGGCCCGAGTCGATGGTTAATCTATTCGCGACAAGTCACAGATGACGAGGTATTACTGCCTCTGGTCGAGCGTTATAACCGCCTCACTGAACAGTATAATCAGCAAGAAGGTATGATGTCCGACTGCGCCATGCTAGAGCCGGTACAGCCACAACTAATTAATGGTGTTTGCGCTGCTGGCTCGCGACACTTATCTGAATAAGTGCGACAGTAATACCACTCAGTACCCCATAAAAATGGGCTGCGACCGCAAGTGATTCGGTTGCAGCCTGATTACCCAACGGCCCGAAAAACTGCTCCCAGCTGACTTTGAGCACTAAACCGAATAAAAGTAGGTAGCCAAGTTTAATGCGCTGGCGAATGTCATGACACGCTCCCCACGCGAAAATGGCATACAGGACGCCGGAAAAACCAACATAGTATTGCAGTTCAGGCGCCAGCCAGTACACACCGATACCGGTCAACACGGTGAGGGCTATGACCACGTAAGCATAGCGCCAAGCTGGTGCATGCTCGGCAAAGAGCAAGAACATCACCCAAATACCAGCCACATTCAACAGCAAATGCCGCCATTCAAAATGCAGTAACTGCCCAGTCATGATCCGCCACCACTGCCCTTCCGCAATGAGCTCTCGCTGATAACTGAGCGCCTCATGCAGGTTTGCTGGTAACAGATAAAAAAAGACCAGCAGCAATGACATCACTGCTGCTGGTACTAGGTATTGCCGTTCAAGAGGCAGTTGAATCACTTAGTTCTTCTCTGGATACAATGAATCCCACCACTCTGGTTGGTCTTTCAGATGTTTATCAAACCAAGCCATGTAGGTTGCCCACCAATGGAAGCGCGCATCGCGACCAATAATGTGGTGATCCTGGCCTTTATATTCGACCAGCTCGACTTCTTTATCCAACAGTTTCAGTGCCGTGTACATAATGTGACTCTCACCCGGCGGAACGTTGGTATCCGCATCACCGTGAATCAGTAACATTGGCGCAGTCACTTTATCGGCATGAAAGACCGGGCTTTGTTGCGAATACAAATCCGCGTTGTTCCATGGGAAGCTACCCTTGCTGGCTTCGCCAGAGTACAAGAAGCCCCACCAACCGTGTCCCCAGTAGGACGTAATATTCGAAATACCAGCATGGGACATTGAGGCCGAGAAGATATCCGTCATCGTCGCCAACAACATGGTCATAAAGCCACCGTAAGAAGCACCTAAATGGCCCACACGGTCAGCGTCAACAAAAGGATGCGCAGCAAGAAACTCTTGCGTGCCTTGAATAATGTCTTCGGCCGTGTATTCACCCCAGGCATTAACGTGCCGCGCCGAGAACTCTTGGCCATAACCAATAGCGCCGGTCGGCTGTAACACATACACCACGTACCCCTGATGAGCCCATAGATTAAACGGGTAACGACCAGTAAAGCCACGTTGAACCGGTGTTGTGCCGCCATAATAGTAAACTAACGCTGGGTAGGTCTGTTCAGGGTCAAAGTTATGCGGATAATACACTCGGCCGTGAATTTCATCACCGTGACGATTGGTAAAGTTCCACTCTTCAACCGGTGCGATACGATTCGCAGTATAGGCGACATCAGCACTGTCCCACAGGGTTTGTAAGCGCCCTTCCTGCAAGTCTAAGCTCACCACTTTTTGCGGGGTCGTTGCGCCACTGCCGGCAATCACCAATTTTGGCAATGCTGACTGATTGTAAGTCACGTTCGAGACAACTTCGATATCCGTGCTGACTCGCATAAAACGTGACGTACGCGGATCAAAACGATAGAGCTGGGTGCCATCACGTTCTGTTACGCGCAACAATAATTGCTGATTTCCCAGCACTGCAACACTACTAATCGCTGGATCAAACTCTCGACTCAACGCAGTGACCTGCTGATTTGCATCGAGACGATAGAGCTGACCATCATAGTTATTGGTTAACAAGTCTTCCGCAAGACGAGGATCACGACCGGCGTTATCGGCAAATTCAGGGCCGGCAACAATATAGATGCCCTCTTCACCGTAGACCGCTTGGTTAAATGTCCGATGGGTACCCAGATCACGCGTTTCGCCGGAAGCGACGTCGACTTCGAACAACTGCACAGCAAAATGCGGTGGCGCAGCATAATCGACGAGACGGCTGCTGACTAACAATCGGTCGCCATCGCGATGCGTATCCGCAAGGCTGTGGCCAGAACCACCAAAGGTATGCTGCTGAACCAGTCCACTGTCGATATTAACCGTATTTTGCGTTACATTGCGGAAACTCGACCAACGATCTTCAAGAGCTTGAAAACGTTTACTGAGACCAGAGTCACTCTCCGCTGTTTTCGTCCAGTTGAAGACTAAACGGCTGTCGTCTAACCAACGTAAACCAGACATGCCGCGTTGTTCTGCAGTCACCGTGGTGACCGACAGGTCCGTCAAATCTAAAATTTCAATTTTGTTGCCACTAATATAAGCAACTTGAGAAGCACTTGGGTGCCAAGCAAACTGCCCTGCGTTCGCGTTTTGCCAACGATAGACGATGCGATTCTCGCTCAGATCTTTAATCACTAATTCATTCTGAGCACTATTACCGGTCGTCGGTGAATAGGCGCTTTCCCGCCAGACCAGATAACGACCGTCCGCCGACAAGTCGATTGAACTCACCGTTGGCGCATCGAACATCGACTGTTCACTCAAACGCCAATGCTCCGGCCATTGCGTCGCAACCGTGTCATGTTCGGCTTTACCTTGCCAGTTCAGAGTCAGTGCTGACCAATCCTCAACACCTTCAACTAAAATAATCAGCTTGTGATCACCAGTTTGCAAATTCACGTCAACACTATGCTTACCGCTGGCGATGCGACTGCCATTGAGATACACAGAGGTGTGGCTTGCACCTGACACTTCGATGCTGCCACGGGTGAAACGATCGACACTGAGCGGCAATCTTAAAACACTGCTCTCGCCGCTGATGCTATCCGCTAACGAGGTATCGGATGCATTAAAATCAGCTAACCAAGGACGCACAGCGCTATCGCGTAACGCATCGGCTTGATCCGAGTCACTGCTAGTGATTCTCACGGGATGGACACGAACATCCTGTTTGGCAATTTCTATTTCCGCGGCTGATACTGATGCTGCGCTAAAGAGACCCGTCGCGGCCAAAGCAATAGCGACGCCTCGCAATGAAAACTGTGAACCTAAAATTCGCATAGGAAACCCTTGTTGACGTTCTTATCATTAAAATCTAAAGCTTATCTTACACATTTCCGTTGAAATCGGCAGTTTTCGTCCACAAGAATGCGATAAAACTCGTAGCAAACACGATTATTTTGAGAAAAAAGAAATCTGATCGCAAATTCGCGTCTGACAAGGCTACCGATCACGGCTTGAAGGATGTATGCTAAATGCGATTTTTGTTCGAGTTCTAGGCAAAATGACGCTGAAGCTGCCATTTTAACTAGAGATTTATTCGAACTCACACCGAAAACACAACAAAAACAGTGGTTAACCACGGGGACTCATTATGAGCGCTGACAAGCAAGTCAAGGATACAGAAAACGGTCTGCTCAACCGTTTCCTCAATAAAATCGAAGTGATCGGCAATAAACTCCCTGATCCAGCCGTCATGTTTGCTGGATTATTAGTGATTGTCTGGGCACTGAGCTTATTGTTCGCCCAATTTAGTTATAGTGAAATCGACCCGCGAACAGGTACCGAGATTGTCGTTAATAACCTACTCGCACCCGCCGCCCTCGCGAACTTCCTCGCCACCATGGTTACAACATTCACGTCATTTGCGCCGTTAGGTGTCGTGCTTGTTGCTATGCTAGGTATTGGTGTGGCAGAGCGCAGTGGTTTTATTAACGTTGGCATTAAGTTGCTATTGAACAACACAGCGAAATTCTTGCTCACGCCAATTTTGATCTTAGTGGCAATTGTCAGCCATACCGCAGTTGATGCTGGCTACGTTCTCGTTATTCCGCTTGGTGGTATTATCTTCTATGCCGCTGGTCGTCACCCTCTTGCGGGTATCGCCGCAGCGTTTGCCGGTGTGTCAGGTGGTTTCTCCGCAAACTTTGTACCCAGTGCGATCGACCCGATGTTGCAAGGGATTACCCAAGAAGCGGCACGCTTATACGACTCAACGATTCTGCTCAACCCACTGAACAACTGGTACTTTACCGCTGCGTCGAGCATTGTCGTGGTATTAGTCGGTTGGTACTTAACTGATAAAATCATTGAGCCACGGCTGCAAGGCACCCAAGTTGACGGTGACCCTGAAGAAATGCCAAAAATCGAAGAAGTTTCTGCCAAAGACCGCAAAGCCTTTACCGCCGGTGGCCTAACCATGCTTGCAGGTATTGTTGCACTCGTGGTCATGACCTTGCCAGAAACCTCAGCGCTGCGTTCACCTGAGGGTGAAATCGCTGCATTTGATGCACCACTGATGCAGTCGATTGTACCGATTATCTTCTTGTTGTTCTGGGTACCTGGCATTGTTCACGGCTATGTCGCTGGAACCTTTACTGAGTCCAAAGACGTCATCATGGCAATGTCGAAAACCATGGAAACCATGGCTTACTACCTGGTCATGGCCTTCTTCTGTGCGCTCTTTATCAAGGCATTTGGTGACTCGAATCTCGGCATTCTACTGGCCATGAAAGGCGCGAACTTCCTGCAAGCGATGGCTGTTCCAGGCCCGGTGACCTTGGTGGGTATCATTATGTTGGTTGCGATTATTAACCTATTCGTTGGCTCTGCCAGCGCAAAATGGTTACTGATTTCTCCAATTTTCGTACCTATGCTGATGCAGCTCGGTATCTCACCTGACCTGACTCAGGCGGCCTACCGTGTTGGTGATTCGGTGAGTAACATCATTACGCCGTTATTGCCTTACTTCCCACTCGTTGTGGTTTACTGTCAACGCTATGTGAAGAGCACAGGTATCGGTACATTAGTTTCGATGATGCTGCCATACAGTGTCGCCTTGGGTATTATTTGGACCATCTTCTTGTTGCTCTACTGGATGATCGGAATCCCACTCGGTGTCCAAGCCAACTATATTTACCCAGCTGGTTAAACGTAACGCCTTATAACCTCTGGTTAAAAGATAGACAAAAAGGAGCTGAACTCTTCACCGAGTTTAGCTCCTTTCTTTTCTGCGCCATGGTAAGATGTACCCTTCGACTTGCTTAGGAGTTTTTATGCATCGCACTTTGCCTTCGTTCATGGATATGTACCGTGATTTAATTGCCGCCCCATCGGTTAGTTGTCTTGAACCCACTTGGGATATCTCGAACCGACAAGTCATTGAATTACTGGGTCTGTGGCTGTCGAGCTTAGGCTTTCATGTTGAGATACAAGAACTCGAGCGCCAAGCGGGCAAGTATAATCTGTTGGCCAGTATCGGCCCTGAGCCAACCGACGGTAGTGCTGCAGGTCTCTTGTTATCAGGCCATACCGACACGGTGCCGTGGGACGAAGGTCGCTGGACGCGTGACCCATTCACCCTCACCGAAGCCGACGGTAAACTCTTTGGTTTAGGCAGTGCTGACATGAAGGGCTTTTTCGCTTTCGTCATCGAAGCGGTGCGTGATCTTGACCTCAGCAAATTAAAAAAGCCGCTGCGAATTCTAGCCACTGCCGACGAAGAAACATCCATGGCGGGTGCCCGTGAACTGCATCGCTTTGCCAACTTAAAACCAGAATACGCGGTCATTGGCGAGCCGACGAACATGGTTCCGGTGCGTATGCACAAAGGTCACTCGACCGACTGCATTCGCATCACCGGGAAATCAGGCCACAGTTCTAACCCCGCTGCAGGTGTAAACGCGATTAGCATAATGCACGAAGTGCTTGGTTCCCTGAAAACTCTTGAGCAAAGCCTGAAAGACAAGTTTCATGAGCCCGCGTTCGAAGTCCCTTATCCAACCTTGAATTTCGGCCACATCCACGGCGGCGACGCAGCGAACCGTATTTGTGCCTGTTGCGAGCTACACATGGATATGCGGCCATTACCGGGTATGCGTATCGATACACTGAATGACATGCTTAACGGCGCATTGGCGCCCATTCGAGAGCGTTATCCGAATGCACTCGACATTATCGCCATGCATGAACCGATTCCTGGCTATGAAACCAAAGCCGATGCCGCTTTAGTCCGTTTGGCTGAAGCGATCAGTGGGCAGAACGCTGAACCCGCTAACTATTGTACCGAAGCACCATTTATTCATGATCTAGGTTGCGAAACCATTGTTATGGGCCCGGGCTCTATTCGTCAGGCGCATCAGCCGGACGAGTACATCACCCTGGCGGAAATAAAGCCAGCACAACAACAGCTGCGCGAACTGATTGTGAAAACCTGCTTTTAGAATAAAAAGGACGAAAACGTGTCTGAACTAAAACGCCCTCTACTGACCTGTGGAGTCGACGAAGCGGGTCGCGGCCCAATTGCAGGTCCCGTCATTGCAGCTGCGGTGATACTTGATCCAAACAATCCAATTACGGGAATCACTGACTCGAAAAAACTTAGCGAGAAAAAGCGCAATGCACTGAATCTCGAAATTCGTGAAAAAGCGCTATGTTGGTCGATAGCCCACTGTAGCGTCGAAGAAATTGACGAATTGAATATTCTGCATGCGACCATGTTAGCCATGAAGCGCGCCGTCGAAGCATTACATCAACGTCCCGAGCTGGTTTTGATCGACGGCAATCGGCTGCCGAAACTTGCCGTACCGGCCGAAGCTATTGTTGGCGGTGACTTAAAAGAAGCCTGTATCGGTGCTGCGTCGATTCTAGCCAAGGTCGAGCGAGATCGGCAAATGCTTGAATGGCACGAGCTTTACCCGCAGTATAATTTCGCCAAACACAAAGCCTACGGTACTGCTGAGCATTTAGCTGCACTGAAAGCACATGGCGTTAGCCCGATTCATCGTAAGAGCTTCCGCCCAGTGCGTGACCTTCTTTAGTCGCAGAGATTTAACGCTAGTAAACATGAAAAAAGGGCTATGCGATTACCGCATAGCCCTTTTTCAATTGGTTTAGAGACTTAGCGTGGCAGTTCGCTATAGCCCATGTTGTATAAGATAAACGAGAACACGTCGGCAGCTTGGTCAATGACCATTGACACCGGCATTCCCGCACCATGGCCCGCATTGACATCAATGCGAATCAACTGTGGGTTTTCGCCACCATCTTTCGCCTGTAACTCAGCGGCATACTTGAATGAATGCGCCGGTACAACGCGATCATCGTGGTCAGCGGTGGTCACCATCGTTGCTGGGTGATTCACACCTTCACGGACGTTATGCACAGGCGAGTAGCCCAGCAAATACTCAAACATCTCTTCACTTTGCTCGGATGTGCCGTAGTCATATGCCCAACCCGCGCCGGCTGTAAAGGTGTGGTAACGCAACATGTCTAACACACCAACGGCCGGAATTGCGACTTGGAACAGCTCAGGGCGCTGGGTCGACACCGCTGCCACTAACAGGCCGCCATTCGACCCACCACGAATCGCTAATTTATTGCTGCTGGTGTAATTTTCCTCAATGAGATACTCGCCCGCAGCAATAAAGTCATCGAAGACGTTCTGACGGTTTAATTGGCGACCGGCATCATGCCAAGCTTTACCGTACTCGCCACCACCACGGATATTGGCAACGGCATAAATACCACCCATGTCCATCCAAACCGCGTTAGCAACGCTGAACGAAGGCGTCAGGCTGATATTAAAACCGCCGTAGCCATAGAGAATGGTTGGGTTGCTGCCATCACGCTCAAGATCATTGCGATAGCTAATAATCATTGGAATCCGCGTACCGTCTTGCGAGGTATAGAACACTTGCTCAGACGTGTAATTTGCCGGGTCAAAGTTAGTTTCCGGGCGATTAAACAGCTCGCTCTCACCGGTATGCGGATCGAAACGATAGATGCTGCTCGGCGTCGTGTAATTGGCAAAACTGAAGAACAGCTCCTCGGCGTCTGCCTTACCACCGAAACCACCGGCACTGCCCACACCAGGCAGATCGATTTCACGGACCAAATTACCTTCTAAGTCGTATTGCTGTACTTGCGCGACTGCATCGACAATGTAATTAGCAAAGATATAGCCGGCACCGGTACTCGCACGTAACACGTGATTGGTTTCCGGAATCACATCCTGCCAATGCTCAGGTTGCGGATTTGCCGCATTCGCCATGACCACGCGACGGTTCGGTGCATCGCGGTTGGTTAGAAAATACAGGGTATCACCCTCAGCGGTGAGTAAACTCACATCGTGACTTGGCGTCTCAACAATTGCTGTAAAGCCAGCTTCTGGATTCTCGAGGTCTTTAATAAAGAGTTTGTTACCCGAAGTCGATACTGATGCCGAGACCAATAAATAGCGGTCATCACGGGTGACACTAGCGCCCACGTAACGATGAATTTCCTCAGGCTTCTCACCAAACACGACTTGGTCTTCGGACTGAGGTGTACCCAAACGATGGAAATACAGCTTATGCTGCTCGGTCATTGCCGAAAGAGCGCTGCCGTCCGGCTTGTCATAGCTTGAATAATAAAAGCCTTCGTTACCGACCCAGTTAATGCCACTAAATTTGATGTCTTCGAGCACATCACCAATTTGTTCGCCAGTTTCGACATCAATCACGATGATCTTCCGCCAGTCACTGCCGCCCTCAGAAATCGCATATGCCGCTAAACTACCGTCACGCGAAAAACTCAAAGAAGCCATAGACGTTGTGCCATCAGCACTAAACGTATTTGGGTCGAGGAACACCTCTGGCTCACCGTCATCTTTCTGACGGTACAAAACAAACTGGTTTTGCAGGCCATCGTTGCGATAGAAATAGGTGTAATCGCCTTCTTTAAACGGTGCACCTAAGCGCTCGAAATTCCATGAGTCTTGTAACCGCTCACGAATAGAATCACGATATGGAATTTGCTCTAAGTAAGAAAATGTCAGTTCATTCTGAGCTTTAACCCAAGCGCTAGTTTCAGCGCTGCGATCGTCTTCTAACCAACGATATGGGTCTGCAACTTGGCGACCAAAATAGGTGTCGACCACATCGCCTTTACGCGTTTCTGGGTAGGTTAAATTTGATTGCGCGGCGTCTGTCTCTGCTGGCGCTGGGGCTTCAGCACAGGCAGTTAACAGGGCAACCGTCAGTAATGGAATGGCGTATTTCATGAAGCTAGGCTCTCCAAGTGTTGTTGTTATATTAACCCTAGATTAACAAAGTAATCTCACAAAGCCTATGCAATTAAGCCCAGTAATTAAACGCTATACCGAGCAGCTAGCGCTATTTCACGACAACCGCAACCTCATCGTCGTGCTGGTCATCCAAGTAAGCAATCATGATTTCATTACGGCGTAGGAAAGGTAATCGCCAGGGCGGGTCATAACGGGCAACTTCTGGGCTTCCTAGGGGAGTTAACCCTTGATCTTGCATCCATGCGAGCAACTCAGTCGCTATTTGTTTTGTCCGTCTCTCGCCGGCAAAGCCTGAAAATGAAACAACTGCATAGGTTTGTGTCGGTACTTGGCGCACCTGCACTTGCGAATTATTCGGTTTCGGCAGCGTCTCATAACTGTACTTACTGGGCATGACAAAATGCACGCGCCAGCGATTGTCGTTTTGTTGCATGGTGACGGGTGCTGTCATGCTAATCTCGACTGATTGAGGCTTCATCGTCACCGGTGACGTCATCGCAATGTCTTGGCTCCGCCCCGATTCCGCAGTGTTATTACCAAAAATGAAGTCGGCTAGAACACGAAAGCCGCGGTTCGACGCTTCATTCATGGACCCTGTTACCCAAGTTTCCGCAATCAGCATAGGTTGATACAAACGCAGCTCGACCGGTCCTCGTTGCTCAAGGACTTCATACTTCGGCTCTTCTGTTGCCATCGCTGTTCCTCCATCGACCAGTGATAAAAAGGTTAGTGATAGAACACCAAGAAGACTCGCCAAAACAAATTTTTTCATAGCCTAACCCTCACACTAACTAGCAGTCCTTTAAATACGTCGTTAAGCAGCGAAACGGCTTCATCCGCGATGATTATTTTTTAACAACCATAAAAAAACTGCCTAAGTCATTCACTTACTTAGGCAGTTTCGATTTGCTTCAAGCGCTAATTATTTACAGAGACACTTAGCGCATCACGGTCAGCATTTGCATTGGATCTTCAAGGAACTGCTGCCAACGCTTATTGAAGTTTGCAATGGTCGCACCGTCGATAATCCGATGGTCGCCTGACCAACTTGCAGTCATTATATCGCGGCCAACAACACTACCGTCCGCAGCAAAGCGCGGTAAGGTTTGTACCTTACCAAGCGCAACAATCGCTGCTTCTGGCTTATTGATAATCGGTGTAGTCACCGTGCCACCGACAACGCCAATGTTGGAAATGGTAATCGTGCCACCTTTCATGTCGGCTTGCGCAACTTTCCCTTCCCGCGCGGCAGCCGTTAAGCGGTTCACTTCTTCAGCCACTTCTAACAATGACTTCTGCTGTACCGCCTTAATGTTCGGCACCATTAAACCCACTTTGGTTGCAACGGCCATACCAATGTTATGGTCGTCGAAATAAGTGATTTCTGTGGCTTCGTCATTCAGCTGAGCATTCATAATCGGGAATTCGCTGAGTGCTAATGACATTGCTTTAATAAAGAACGGCATCAAGGTTAAGCGCACGCCCTGCTCGGCATATTGTGCTTTGAGTTTCGCATGCAATGCACGTAACTCAGTGAGGTCAAACTCTTCAGCATAGGTAAAATGCGGAATGGTTCGCACCGAATCGGCCATTTGCCGTGCCATCGCTGCACGGACACCGCGCATCGGCTCAGTCCGCTTGCCGCCCGTTGCTGGTGTTGCAGCCGGGGCACTGGTTGCAGCAGGTGCTGCAGCAGCGTTTGTCGTAGCAGAGGATGCTTTAGCAGCGCTCAGATCTTCTTTCAGAATCCGACCTTTTTTGCCACTACCCTGCACTGCAGTTAAATCAATTCCTGCTTCACGTGCACGTCGACGCACAGCCGGGCTCGCTAAAACTTTTCCGTCTGCAGCCGGTTGTGGTGGCTCAAACTGACCACCTGCTGCGCGCGCTGGCTCTGCAGTTGCAGGCGTTGCAGTTGCAGACGCTGCCGCTGGTGCAGGTGCTGATTCGGGTGCAGGTGTTGTTGCGTCGGCTGCGCCCGTTAACGCAAACAGCGGCGCTCCAACTTTGGCAATGTCGCCTTTCGCGTAATATAACTTGCTCACCACGCCGTCAGATTTGGCCGGGATTTCAACCACCGCTTTATCGGTCATGACTTCGACGACAACTTGGTCTTCTTCAACTTGCTCGCCTTCGCTCACACGCCATTCAACGATCTCACACTCGACAATACCTTCACCAATATCTGGCAAAATAAAGTCATTCGCGCTGCCTGCAGCAGCTGCCGGAGCGGCTTGAATTTCTTCTGGTTGCGAATCTGCCGGTGCAACTGGCGTTGGCTTACTTTCTGCTTGCGCAGGCGCTGAGTCAGTGCCTTCGGCATCAATTGCAAACAGTGGCTCACCGACTTTAGCGATGTCGCCTTTGGCGTAGTAAAGCTTGGTAACAGTACCGTCAAACTTGGCCGGAATCTCCACCACTGCCTTATCCGTCATCACTTCGACAACGACCTGATCTTCTTGCACTGAATCGCCTTCCTGGACTTGCCATTCGACGATTTCACACTCAACGATACCTTCACCGATATCTGGTAAAATGAAATCCGTGCTCATGAAAGCTCCTGTTAGTAATTCAGTGAACGTTTAATCATTTCGTACGTCTTCAGATGATCTGAGAAGTACTCTTTTTCGTGCGCAAGCGGGTACGGTGTATCTAAACCTGAAGCACGCATCACCGGCGACTCTAAGTACAGGAAGCATTTTTCCTGAATCGTTGCCGCCACTTCGCTGCCGAACGCCATGGTATGCGGCGCTTCTTGGCTAACAACCATGCGACCCGTTTTCATCACCGACTGCGCAACCGTGTCGACATCCCACGGCAAAATGCTGCGTAAGTCGATAATTTCAACGCTGACACCGTCTTTCTTCGCCAATTCTGCTGCGCGCTCAATCACTTCGACTTGGGCACCCCAGCCAACGACTGTGATATCCGTACCTTCCTGCACAACTTCAGCCTTACCAATAGGCAGTGTGTACTCTTCTTCCGGTACTTCGCCAACCGCAGCGCGATATAAACGCTTCGGCTCGAGGAATAAAACTGGGTTTGGATCAAAAATCGCACTCAGCAACAAGCCTTTAGCCTGATACGGGTTGCGTGGAACAACAATTTTTAAGCCTGGCGTGTGGGCAAAGTAAGCTTCTGGTGATTGCGAGTGATAGTGACCACCATGAATACCACCGCCATAAGGAGTACGAATGGTTAAACCACCGACATTAAATTCGTTACCTGAGCGATAACGGAATTTGGCGGTTTCGTTCACGATTTGGTCAAATGCCGGGAATATGTAATCACCGAACTGAATTTCCGCAACTGGGAAACTCCCTTGCGCAGCCAAACCGTTGGCAAAGCCAATAATTCCTTGCTCAACCAATGGCGTGTTAAAACAACGGCTACGGCCATACTTTTGCTGCAAACCGCTAGTTGCTCGGAAAACACCACCAAAGTGGCCAACGTCTTCACCAAAAACACTAACTTTGTCGTTCTTTGCCATCGCCACATCGAGAGCGCTGTTGATGGCTTGGAGTAAATTCATTTTTGCCATTACTTAACGCCTCCTGAGGTAGCCGGGTACGCATCTGGATATTGCCGGATGTGTGCTTTTAACGCTTCAAGTTGATCTTTCAACGCTTGCGTCGGCTCGTCATAGACGTCAACAATAATTTCATCAACATGCGGCGCAGCAACAGTTTCTGCTCGCTTCAATGCCGCTAAAACTTCTTCTTTATGCTGTTGCATTTGTGCGTCAGCTTCTTCTTCGCTAATCCAACCTTGCTTCACCAACCAATTGCGGAAGCGGATCATCGGCTCGCGTTTGCGGCGTGCTTCTTCTTCTTCCTTGCTGCGATAACCACTTGGATCGTCCGATGTTGAGTGGCCGGCCATCCGATATGACATGGCTTCAATAAGCACGGGCTCATTCTCTTCAACCGCTAAGCGACGCGCTTCTTGCACAGCTTGGTAAACGGCAAAAATATCATTACCGTCGACGCGAATGGCTTTCATGCCATAACCAACAGCACGCGGGGCAATACCATCGCCAGCAAATTGCTCATTGGCCGGCGTTGAAATCGCGTAACCATTGTTCCGGCAGAAGAAGATAACGGGCACTTTAAATACAGCAGCCATATTTAAACCGGCGTGGAAGTCACCTTCTGAAGCGGCGCCTTCACCGAAATAACATAAGGTACAGGTCTTATCGCCAGACTGCTTCTGACCATATGCGTAACCCGTTGCTTGTGGGATTTGCGTGCCGAGCGGCGACGAAATCGTCATGAAGTTCAAGTCAGCGCAGCCGTAGTGCACTGGCATTTGCCGACCTTTACCCAAATCAAGCTCGTTCGAGAACAGCTGATTCATGAACTGGTCAATAGTAAACCCGCGAAACGCCAAAGCGCCTTGCTCACGGTACTGACCCATAATCATGTCTTCAAACTTAAGCGCAGCCGCCGAGCCAATTGCTGCGGCCTCTTCACCCAATGATGAGAGGTAAAAGCTAATTCGACCTTGGCGTTGTGCGGCGATCATACGCTCATCCAAAATCCGAATAAACTGCATGGTACTGAACATCTTCAGCGCCAGCTCTTTGCCGATTTCCGGAAGTTTGACTCCTTTATGCACCGTGCCGTCTTCTTTCAGCAACTGATACATAGGAATATCAAGGGCATTCCCGGAAATTACCTGCAGTTCAGTAGTCACTGCAGTTTTTTGAGGATCCTTTGCCATTTGCGTAGCCATAGCGTTCTCTTCAGTGTGTTAATACTTTGTGACAGACTTTACCTTTACGTCAACTGCGATGCAAACTTTGTCGTTCAGTTCTGTCGTAATTGGTGTTCATTCTAGCGTACATTTGCCAAGCGCTTGCTCTGACCAGACTCAACTGGCCAAGGATTAGGCAACATTGAGTTTATCCATAGCCACCGGCATGACGGTCAAAAGTGCGCGCTGACCAATCGCCACTTTCGCATTTGGAAAAATAATCGCTTCGCCGTCCTGTTCAGCATACACCGGCTCGGAACCATCGCGCGCAAGCAAATCACCTTGCTTAAATGACGTGAAATTCGCCACATCATCGGGGAAATTCAATTGAAAATCTGTTTGTGTGCGGTTAATGCTGCGTTGCACTTGATAGATTTGTACCGAGGTTAATCTCGGCGTTGCCTCTATGTTCAAACCATCACGGATCAACGTCAGTAGTTGCGCTTTGGTTTGTGTGAAGCGCGTCATATCATTCTCGCCAAATGGACGCACTTTACCCAGTTCGACGGTGAAGCCATGAGCATCACATGCGTTTACCGAAAAATACGAGAAGGTTGTCGTTGGCCCCTCATGCAGCAGCACCACAGGAACATCGAGCGCCGCTAACAAACGCAACTGTTCAGCCGAGTAAGGTTTGCCGTTCTGGTAGGGGTAAACTGCAAATTTTTCGTGTTTGGAGTCACGAATAGCGGTATGCAAATCGTAATGTATGCGAGTATGTGTGCGTGGCGTCGCCGCAAAAAAATCAATGACAAAGCCTTCCAATGCTTTGGCGCGCTCGCGTTCACGGTTGATTAAGCCCTCGCCTTGACTGTGCCCACCGCTAAATAACCGGTTCATATTCTCTTCGACAAATCGTTGCCCGATATTAATCGCCGCCGGATTCGCGATTAAAAATAACACGCGACTTTTCGGCACGAACTCTTCTCGCATCAGCGCGCTAATCAGCTCGTCACAAATTTCTATGGGTGCGGTTTCATCGCCATGGACTGCGCATGACAGGACTACGTCCAGCGCCGCAGATTGCTCAGGTGGAATAAATTCAATAACGCCGCTGTCATGTTGGATGACGCGAACACCATTGCTTAACTGTGATGAAACAGGGGCTAAACCTCCCCACTCATGTTGCCGCGTGAATGCTAAAAAGCTATCGTCAGGCCATGATTGCACCATTGATTCGTAACTCCTGTTTAAAAGATTAAACTATGATTAGACCGTGCCAGATTGTTTCGGTCCGGGCTCGAGCCCTTGCGAGGCCAATAGTGCTCGTAACACACGTGAATTGTATTCACGCCGATAGAGCACTGCGGTAACCACGATGCTCGCGAGAATGAACAGCCAGGGGCTCACAAACCAACATAGGTAGGCAAGCGCAAAATAATAGGCTCGTAAACCGTAATTATACTCATGTCCTGCCTGATCGAGTACTTTTGCGGCATTGAGTGAGAATGCCTCACGCTGCGCTTTTTCGACCGTCGGGCGCGAGATTGACGGTGCCATTCCCAATAAAATGGAAACAAAGCCAAATTGACGTACCGCCCAAGTAAACTTAAAGAAGGCAAATACCATGATACTGGCGATACCAGCGAGTTTTAACAGAACCAAACCATGACTTTGTTCGGTGGTGAATGGCAATTGCTCCAGAACCCGCACGAAGGCATCGTTCGAGGCAATAACAGTTAATACACCAGCGAGCACAAAAATGGTTGAGGAAGCAAAAAAAGTAACCGTGCGCTCGACGTTACCCACCAAGGCGGCGTCAGCAATGTGATGTTCCTTATGCACCACTGCGTTCATCCATTCAACACGCAACGTACACAGAATATTGGACAGCGAGTAGTAGGTTTTCGCTCGTTTCCGCGCAAAAAATGAATAGCCCACCCAACATGACATAAACCAAGCAAACGCTATGATATCAATTAACGGAATAGCGATCATTTTCAACATGCCGAACTCTCCCTGAATCTACAACCGCGTTCATTTGCAATAAAAACCAATGCTGCGATGGGTAAGTGTAAGCTCACAGTTTAGCGTTTTTTATGACAGAAAAAAGGGCAAATCTTCATTTGCCCTTTTTTACTCGTTTGAATGCCTTACATACGGCTTACTTCGTCACTTGCGACGACCGGTCGCCCGCGACCAAACCACTGCTTAATATCATTCAACACCAGATACAAACACGGTATGAGTATGAGTGTAATGACGGTTGCAAACAATATACCGAAGGCCAGAGAAATCGCCATTGGAATCACAAATTTGGCCTGCATACTGCGTTCCAATACAATCGGTGCAAGACCCATAAACGTCGTCAATGACGTCAATACAATCGCGCGAAAACGGGCACAACCAGCATTCACGACAACCTCGCGTAGATCTTTGACCTTGTCTTTGGTTTGGTTGACATAATCGACCAATATCAGACTGTCATTCACCACAACGCCGGCCAATGCAATAATTCCGAATAGACTAAGAATACTGATTGGCATCTGCAGCACCCAGTGGCCAAAAATCGCACCGATTACACCAAACGGAATGACCGACATGATAATTAATGGCTGGCTGTAGGACTTCAACGGAATCGCCATCAAGGCATAAATTCCAAATAATGCCAAGAGCGCACCAAAGGCTAAGGAACTCAGCGCCTCCGCTTCGTCCAGACTCGCGCCTTCAAGTCCAAAACGAACATTCGGATATTGTGCCAAAATGTCAGGAAGATAATTCGCCTGCACATCGCGGACAATCGAGCCCGGTTCAATGCGATCCTTATCAACCCGCGCCCGCACATTCACTGACCGCACCCCATTCACCCGATTAATGGTGCTAAAACCGTCTGCTATTTGCGCCTCGGCAATTTCTCTAAACGGTATCTCGCGACCATCAGGCGTGCGGATCATCATACTCTCTAGGTTGCCAATTGATTGCCGTTCTGACAGCGGATAGCGAACCATCACACGCACTTCTTCGTCATTACGCGGTAGTCGTTGTGCTTCAGCACCATAGAAGGCATAGCGCACTTGCGTAGCTAAGTCTTGCAGCGTTACACCGACCGAGTCAGCAGTCGAATTCAAGCGCAGCTGAACTTCTTCACGCGGTGTTCCAAATGTGTCCGAGATATCAAACACACCCCCGTATTCCGCCAGAACGGCACGCAGATCACGCGCTGCAGCAGCAAGCTCGTCAAGATTACGACCACTGAGCTGGAACTCGATATCAAAACTCGGCCCGCCACCAATACTGCCTTGGAAGTTCAGTTCTTTGACACCTGCTAATTCAGGGACTCGCTCACGCCAATTGTTGACCGCAACGAAACCGTCAATCTCTAGCTTTTCACCTTTCTCCAACTCAACCATAACCTGGCCAGACTCAGCACTATTGAGGAATAGGTTGACGTGCTTGACCATGGGTTCACCATGCTTCTGCTCGTATTCTTCGTTGAGTTCCTCCAGCACTGAGCGGAGTTCACGTAAAACGCCAGCGGTACGCTCTTCATTGGTACCCGGTTGCATCTGCACTTGGGCAAAAATAAAGTCGCTGGGGATATTCGGGAAGAACACCCAACGCACAAATCCGCCGGAGAGTAAGCCGAACATAATGATCATTAAAGCTACGAATGCAGCGATGGTATTGTAGCGGTATTTCACACACTTTTCGGCGAACGGCCGATAGCGTTTCTGCACAAATACTTTCAAACCATCCGCGAAGCGATTCCGAAAACGTTGAAATGCGTTTTGTTTGCTATCGGCGGTCTTAGAAAATTTCATCCCATTAATATGCGCAGGTAGAATCCACTTCGACTCAATCAACGAAAAAATCAAACAGAAGATCACCACGTAGGCAATGGACTCCCAAATGCCCGCCATCGTGCCACCAACCATCAGCATAGGGACGAAAGCGACGATCGTAGTCAACACCCCGAATGTGGCTGGTAAGGCGACACGCTTCGCGCCACGAATTACGTTTTCTTCGGATTTACCGTGTGCCTCAATTTCGGAGTAGGCACTTTCTCCGATGATTATCGCATCGTCGACCACGATCCCGAGCACGAGGATAAAGCCAAACAAGGAAATCATGTTTACGGAAACATCAAACACAGCAAGATTCATCAGCGCTAAAGCACCGAGGAAACAAACCGGCAACCCAACCATGACCCAAAATGCCAGGCGCAATTGCAGGAATAATGTCAAAGCAAGGAAGACCAAGACGATGCCGAAGTACATGTTCTTCATCATCAGGTCGAGTCGGCCCTGCAAGTAATAGGAGCTATCCCCCCAATGGTCGAGATAAACCCCTGCTGGCAAATCGTTTTTCTTCTGCTCGACATAACGCTTCACTGAACGCGCAATTTGCAAGTCATTTTGATCGCCAACTGAGTCGACACGCACAAAGGTCGCTCGGCCGCCATCAAACTCCGCAAATGCACGCGTTTCAACAAAATCGTCACGAACAATCGCGATGTCGCCGATGGTAATTCGAGTGCCGTCTGGACGTCGCAATAAGACAATATCTTCGAATTCACGGCCGCTATAGCTTTGACCTTTCGCGCGCAACAAAATATCGCCATTCGGTGTCCGAATCGTGCCGCCGGGAATATCAATGGACGTGCCGCGAACAGCTTGCACTATGTCTTGAAAGGTTAGACCGAACTGACGTAAATCATGCTCAGAAATCTCAATTGAAATCTCATCGCTACGCGCGCCGACGACAGTTGCACGCGTAATCCCCGAAATCGAACGAACCTCATCCCGAATTTCACGGGCTAAGTTCTTCCGCGAACGTTCATCGAGATCACCATAGACAGACATCCAAATAATCTGTCGTTGCGGCCGCATTCGATAAACCAATGGCGGTTCAATTTGCGCAGGAAAACTGGAAATACCATCCACGTTCATGCGTACTTCATCCATTACTTCTTGGATGTTGTAGTTCGATTCCACTTCGATTGTAACCGTGCCCATACCTTCGCGCGCATTACTCGTAATTCTTTTTATACCTTCGACTTCATCGATGGCATCTTCAATACGAATAATAACGCCCTGCTCGACCTCCTGCGGTGCGGCGCCTGGGTACAAGACACGAACCGAAATCGTATTCGGTTCAATGGTCGGAAACATTTGTTTGCGGATGGAAAACACCGCAGCAATACCGGCAACAATAATTAAGAACATTAATAAATTGGCGGCAACTCGATTGCGCGTAAACCACGCAATAATTCCAGTTTCACGCTGCATGTTTATTCTCCGTCAGCCGTTGCATGCGGATTTTCTTCACCGGGAATGCGCACGCGCAGTCCATTCAGAGGGTTTTCTAATTGAGTCAGCATCACCAATTCGCCGGCAGCTAACCCAGAGCGGATATAAACTGCATTGCGGTCGCGTCGGAAGATCTCGACATCGCGTAATTCTAAAGTGCGCTCAGGTGTAATCACCCAAACTTGTTGATTGCTCGTTACTGCATAGCGCGGCAGTTCAACTAAATCATTCACCTCAATGCCTTGTAATTGCATGCGGACAAAGCGACCGAAGGGTAAGGCTGAACGATCAGCATCTTCCGCGAGGTTATACGGGTCTTCAACAGCAATGACCGCATAGGTCACACGACTATCCGCATCAATCACGCCTTCCGTGCGAATTAAATGACCTTGCCATTGACGCGATTCGCCAGCAACTTCTGCCTTTAAAATTGCGGTCGGAAAGGTATCAACCGCTGCACCCGGTTCAATGGCCGGCAATAGCGCGAGATCGAACTCAGAAAGTGCAACGCGAATTTCAGCAACGTCAGTACCGAAGAACGAACCAATATTCGCATTTGCTGGGATAAATTGGCCTAGATTGACGTTCCGGCTCTGCAGTACCCCATTAAACGGCGCTTTAATCTCAGTACGCTCAAGGTTGCGTTCAGCTTGGGCAAGACGAGCTTGTGCCGACTGTAAGTTGGCAAGTTCACTTGCTAACTGCGGGCGTCGTAAACCTAATTCCGGAATTTCGCCTGCCTGAATCGAACGCCACTCTGCCTCTGCTACCTGCCCACGCGCTCGCTCTTCAGCGACCATGGCTTGAGCACGGGCCAAGTTCGCTTTCGCCTCTTCGAGCGCAGTGCGAAAATCAAAGTCATCGATGCGCAGCAGTACTTCGCCTTTACTAAAAAATCCACCGGCCACGAAGCGAGGTGAGACCCAGTGAATCCGCCCCCCTACTTCTGCGGTCAGTTGCGTTGCGAAGCGCGGCATCACATTACCCTGGGTTGGTACTTGAAAACGCACCGGACCTACCTCTATCACTGTGTATTCAACTAACACTGGAAGGCGCTCAACACCTTGTCGCGGTGGCGTTGGTCGTGAAGATGAAAGTGCCATGAAAATGAGGATTGCAGCCGTAATAATTAAAATCGGTACAATAATGAGACGCTTTTTAACTGCCATGAGTAATTTAACCGCTGATAGAGTAGTATTCCCAGTTGCTGTATCGAGCAACCGAACCGTGTCGCAATTTAAAACAGTGCTATCTTTTTTTATATTACCATTAACCTAACTAGTGTACGCGAATATCCATAACGAAAATGTAACAAATTGTCGCTGAAATATTAGGCTTTTATTATACGTCAAGAACAAAGGTTAACGAGTCGGCGTGGAGTATAGACGATAGATTGTTAAAATTATTCCATACCAGCTGCCAGTTACCGCTTAGATACGAAGTTTTAACGAAAAAGGTGCTTTTTTGCGCAGAAATATTAGCGGCCGCGGAAATCTAGCTTTAGCCATTTCTGTTGACGATACACTTCAACTTGGCTCCAATTGACTCGCACTTGCTTGCCACCGCGACTACGTTGCAACTGGGTTTGTAGCTCGTATAGGATAGCCGCACTCGGAAGGGTGATTTGAAAGGTTTCTAACCAAGCGCGCAGTAGCGCTCGCTGCAATTTTTCATCAAGCGACCACCAATTGGTTAATTCAAACCAGTTTTCCGCCGTCTGAAAGTCGCCTAATTTTTCGCTCAACAGCGCTTGCAGGACTTCTGTTTGTTCGCCGCATAACGCAGCAGTGCGCGCCGCTGTATGCTGAAATGACGGAAAGCGCGCTTCAATCTGGGGAATGATTGTATGGCGAAAAAAATTACGCTCGATTCGGGTGTCATGATTGGTGTCATCTTCAATCCACTCGACGCCATGAGCTCGTGCATAACGATAAATTTGATCTTTCGTTACGTTCAGCAAAGGACGGATTAAACGGCGCTGATCGACAAACTCAGCAATTTGCTGCATTCCCGCGAGTCCTTTTGGTCCCGAACCACGTTTGAGCTGTAACAGCAGGGTTTCAACCTGATCAGTGCGATGCTGGCCTAATAAAATCACGGCGTTCTTGCTGGTTAACTCAGCCAAACGGCGATAGCGTGCTAAACGCCCCTGCTCTTCCTTGCTCAAGCGCTTACCGGTCGGCACGGTCACTGGCTCAACAATGTGGTCGATTCCCGCACGTTGACAATAAGTGCGTAAAAACTCAGCCCATGCAGGCGAATCCGGATGGAAATAATGATCAAGGTGAATCGCGAGGTAGTGAAAGTCGGGAAACTCCTGCTGGAAGCGCAAGGTTAAGTCGAGCACGGACTGAGAATCCGCACCACCACCTAAAGCCACCACAATCTGTTGCCCCGCAGGAAGTTCCAACGAGGTCAACAGATCACGATACAGCGGATAAAGGTCAGTTTCTGCTGACGCAGGAAGCGCCATCATGGGTCCTATTTAAACGTAACCAAACGACATCAGCTTTTTATAACGCTGCTCCAGCAACTCATCATGCGACAACCCCGAAAGACTTGCGAGGTCGTCGGCAATACGCTGTTTTAATCGCGTTGCGGTCGTCGCGTAGTCGCGATGCGCGCCACCAAGCGGTTCTTCAACGATTTTATCAATCAGGCCTAACTCCAACGAACGTTGCGCGGTAACACCCATGGCTTCAGCCGCTAATTCAGCTTTCGTGGCACTTTTCCACAAAATCGACGCACAGCCTTCTGGTGAAATCACCGAGTAAGTGCTGTATTGCAGCATATTCACACGGTCACCTACACCAATCGCCAAAGCACCACCGGAGCCACCTTCACCAATCACAGTACAGACAATCGGTACCCGCAAACGCGCCATGACTTTTAAGTTTCGGGCAATGGCTTCACTCTGCCCACGCTCTTCGGCACCGATTCCTGGGTATGCACCCGGTGTATCAATAAAGGTCACGATTGGCATTTTAAAACGTTCGGCCATTTCCATTAGGCGTAGCGCTTTGCGATAACCTTCTGGTTTCGGCATACCGAAATTGCGGCGAACCTTTTCTTTGGTTTCTCGACCTTTCTGTTGGCCAATGACCATGATCGGTTTGCCGTCCAGTCGAGCAATGCCGCCAACAATTGCTTTATCGTCGGCAAAGGCGCGGTCACCGGCCAACTCATCAAACTCAGTGAACATGAGCTTAATGTAGTCCAAGGTATAAGGGCGCAGCGGATGGCGAGCTAACTGAGCCATTTGCCACGCGCCTAAATCGCCAAAGATCTTGGTAATTAGTTCGCTACGCTTCTTTTGTAGCTGCGTGATCTCTTTTTCTAAGTCAATATCGAGACCGCCTTTCGCGCCGACAGCACGTAACTCTTCAATTTGTGCTTCTAGTTCAGCAATAGGCTGCTCAAACTCTAAAAAATTTAGATTCATTCGTGGTTTCCAATACTTATTCAAAGCACAACCGAACGTTTTCTGCGCCCAGCCGTAAATTTAATTCATAGATGACATCGTCATTCGGTTCAATAAACCAATCGCTGCCAACATCGACTCGTGCCTCCGCGCCTGGCATTCGACAATAAAGATGCACAGGACATGTTCCACGCGAAGCTCCGCGTAAAACTGAAATCAAATCAGCAACTTGCTTTTCATTTAGCCTTTTTTCAGGGCCTTCATCGGCCGCCGAATCCGCTGCTGTAGGTGCATCCTTGCTGTCGTTAAGCTCTAGTGTTAAAGCCAAAGCACGCACATATTGTGCTCGTGCTTGTTCTAATGTCATCACTTCACTAGCGGTCATTGTATTGCCACCGCTGAAAGAATCAAATCGTACCTCTCCTTTCACCCAGAGAATTTGGTCTTTTTCGAGCAAGGCTTCATACTGTTCAAACTCACGATTAAACAGCCGAACTTCGAGTCGAGCACTCTTATCATCGAGTGTCATTAAGCCCCAACGCTGACCTTTCTTATTCATCATCGAGCGGGCATCAAGGACCAAACCAGCGACGGCAATCTGTTCACCCTTGCGGGTTTTATCGACCTCAGCTAACCGGCTATGGGTATAATGCATTAACTCTTTGCGGTAGCGGTTGACTGGGTGCCCCGTTAAATAGAGCCCCAACGTTTCACGTTCACCTTCAAGCCAAACCGCTTCTGGCCATGGCGACACCATTTCGAATTCATGCTCAATGTTTTCGGGTTCAGCAGCCAACACACCAAATAAATCCGACTGGCCAACAGCTTCAGCTTGCGCATGTTGTTCTGCTTGCCGCATTGCCTTATCAAGCGTCGCCATTAACGCCGCACGGTGCGGACCAAGGTTGTCCATCGCGCCAGCCCGAATCAAGCGTTCAATCACTCGCCGATTCAACTTTTTCAAATCAACACGGCTGCAAAAATCAAATAAGTCAGTGAATGCGCCACCGCTCTCTCGAGCCTGAATAATTGACTCAATAGGACCTTCACCGACACCTTTGATAGCACCAATACCGTAAATGATTTGCTGCGCATCATCGACAGAAAACTTGTAATATCCACGATTTACATCAGGCGGCAGTATTTTCAGCCCCATCCGCTCGCATTCATCAACGAGGGTGACAATCTTATCCGTGTTGTCCATATCGGCTGACATAACCGCAGCCATAAACTCAGCAGGATAATGCACCTTCATCCAAAGTGTTTGATATGACACCAGTGCATAGGCGGCTGAATGCGATTTATTAAAGCCGTAGCCAGCAAACTTTTCCACCAAGTCGAAGATTTTAATTGCTAACGTGGGGTCGATACCATTGTCCGCAGCACCTTGTTCGAACACAGCGCGCTGCTTTTCCATCTCCTCAGGCTTTTTCTTACCCATGGCTCGCCGCAGCAAATCTGCACCGCCTAGAGTATAACCTGCCAATACCTGAGCGATCTGCATGACTTGCTCTTGGTACAAGATAACCCCGTAGGTCGGCTCCAGAATCGGCTTTAGCGAATCATGCTGATACGTGGAATCCGGATAGGAAATTTCCTCGCGCCCATGCTTTCGGTCGATAAAGTTATCGACCATGCCTGACTGCAACGGACCTGGGCGGAACAGTGCGACTAACGCGATAATGTCTTCAAAACTGTCCGGTAAAAGGCGCTTAATCAGCTCTTTCATGCCACGCGATTCAAGCTGAAACACCGCCGTTGTCTCAGCCCGTTTTAACACTTCAAAACAGCGTGGGTCGTTGAGCGGAATGGACTCAATAAAAATTGGCTTTTGTTGCGTCTCGGCCCGGCGCGCATTCACCATGTCGAGCGCCCACTGAATAATCGTTAATGTGCGCAGACCAAGAAAATCGAACTTTACCAGTCCGGCTGTTTCAACATCATTCTTATCAAACTGAGTGACGGGGAATTTCCCTTCCGAATCACAATATAATGGCGTGAAATCAGTTATTTTTGTTGGTGCAATAACCACGCCACCCGCGTGTTTACCAGCATTTCGGGTCACACCTTCGAGACGACGGGCCATATCAATGACCTCGCGCACTTCATCGTCACTATTATAGAGTTCGGGCAGTCGTGGTTCTTCTTCAAAGGCTTGGGCAAGTGTCATTCCCGGCGTTGGCGGGATCAACTTAGAGATTCGGTCGACGAACCCATAAGGCTGCCCCAACACCCGCCCAACATCACGGACGACGGCCTTCGCCGCCATGGTACCAAAGGTAATAATCTGTGACACGGCCTCACGACCATACAACTCGGCAACGTGATCGATGACTTCGTCACGACGATCCATACAAAAGTCGACGTCAAAGTCAGGCATGGAAACCCGTTCCGGATTCAAGAATCGCTCGAAAAGGAGGTCGAACTCCAGCGGATCAAGATCAGTAATCTTTAGTGCATAAGCTACTAAAGAGCCAGCACCCGATCCTCGCCCCGGTCCTACCGGAATGCCATTGTCTTTACTCCACTGAATAAATTCCATGACGATTAAGAAGTAGCCGGGGAAACCCATGTTGTTGATGACTTCGAGTTCGATATCTAAGCGCTCGTCATACTCGACGCGTTTCTCAGCACGAACCGTCGGGTCCGGAAATAAGAAAGCTAAGCGTTCTTCTAAGCCTTCTTTTGATTTCTTGATGAGAAAGTCACCTTCCGTCAAACCACCGGTCGGAAAGTTCGGTAAAAAATACTCATTCAGTCGCACCGTCACATTGCAGCGACGTGCAATTTCAACCGTATTTGCGAGTGCTTCGGGAATGTCAGCAAAGAGCTCCTGCATTTCTTCTTCACTGCGCAAGTACTGTTGCTTGCTATAGCGTTGTGGTCGACGTGGATCGGACAAGGTAAAACTGTCATGAATCGCCACGCGGATTTCGTGCGCCTCAAAGTCGTCTTCACGCAAGAATACCACTTCGTTGGTAGCAACGACGGGCAAGTCAGCCTCTTCAGCTAAAGCCACTGCGGCATGAACATACCGTTCTTCATCCGGACGCCCAGTGCGACTTAATTCCAAGTAAAAGCGGTCAGGAAAATGGGCTTGATAAAAAGCGACGCTTTGCTGCACTGCTTTTCGTTGACTACGCAGTAACCCGCGGCCAATATCACCGTCGCGGCTGCCAGACAACAACAGCAGTCCCTCGCCCCATTGTTGCAACCACGCTTGGTCTATACATGGCTTGCCACAACGATGGCCCTGCAGATACGCAGCAGAAATCAGTTCTGTGAGGTTTTTATAGCCCGTTTCATTCATGGCCAAAGCAGTTAATCGAAATGGCTCATCCGGCCAATCCGCGCTTAATACATTGAAGTCGCAACCGATGAGAGGCTTAATGCCAAGGCCACGGGCAGTTTGATAGTAACGCACTAAACCACAAAGGTTCATTTCATCCGTCAGCGCCATCGCTGGCATGTTCAAATCAGCCACACGTTGGCAAATTGGC
Source organism: Aliidiomarina sp. (assembly GCF_022565475.1). GTDB lineage: Bacteria > Pseudomonadota > Gammaproteobacteria > Enterobacterales > Alteromonadaceae > Aliidiomarina. The sequence continues at coordinate 345,013 of NZ_JAIUMR010000001.1, forward strand.
TTCACTTTCGCTAATCCATCGACCATGGAAAAATCGCTATGGATGCGCAAATGTACAAACGCTGGTGAGCTCATACGGACCTATTTCATCGTTATTATTTTATACTTGAAAAGACCTAGCATTGTGCCTGAAAGCGGCGCAGCTGTCACCCGCAAGAGGTGCGCAACCAATGAAAATCAGAAAAGGCAAAATCACCGCGTTTGCAGTGCAAATTAAATGTGGATCAGGATAAGAGAAGAACCAAAATGGCGGAGCGGACGGGACTCGAACCCGCGACCCCCGGCGTGACAGGCCGGTATTCTAACCAACTGAACTACCGCTCCGTATTTGATTGCAGCCGCTCAGTGCTGCAGAAATCTAAACCGCGAGGTAGTTCAAATGCGGAATAGATTTTGTCTTGCCTACTCTTCGATGAGAGAAAGTGGCGGAGCGGACGGGACTCGAACCCGCGACCCCCGGCGTGACAGGCCGGTATTCTAACCAACTGAACTACCGCTCCATCCGTCAAGTAACGTTGTTAAAACAGTTTGAAGTGTTCCTGAAACTGTTCCCCTCAACGCGGCGAGGATAATACGAGGGAGAATGTTTCGAGTCAACCCCTTTTTTTACACTTTTTGGCTCGTTTGCTCATGTTTAAGGCAATTGATCGCTATTCACACAAAAAATGTTGCAAAAACCGTCAACTACCAATGTTTCTCCGGAGCATCCGCTAAAATACCTTGTAAATATTGCTGATGAGTTTGTTGCTCAGCGGCACTCGCAGAAATCACGCGCAATGATTTACCGGCACTATTGAGTCGCTGAATTTGCGATCCATCGGTTTGCTGATGTTGTTGCTGTGCAGCTTGGAATAATTTGCGCTGCCCTCCGGTCATCAACAAATAAACGTCAGCGAGAATTTCCGCATCGAGTAAGGCGCCGTGCAAGGTACGGTGACCATTCTCCACATCGAAACGCTTGCACAATGCATCAAGGCTATTGCGTTGACCCGGAAATTGTTCGCGAGCAAAGGCTAAGGTATCAAAAACGTCACAAACGTCCTCTAATTTACCTTTGTGACTGCCGAGCAGGCTGAGTTCATGATTCAAAAAGCCAACGTCAAAGGGCGCATTATGAATCACGAGTTCAGAGTCGCGAATGAACTCGAGAAAGTCGTCGACCACTTGCGCAAAAACCGGCTTGTCCGCTAAAAATTCGTTGGTAATACCATGGACTTTAATCGCGTCTTCTTCGACGAAACGTTGTGGATTCAAATAAACATGGAAATGGTTCCCCGTAAGTTTCCGACCAACCATTTCCACACAGCCGATTTCAATCACCCTATGTCCTTCCGCAGGATTAATACCTGTAGTTTCAGTGTCTAAAATAATTTGTCGTTTATCCGGGATAAAATGCTCTGCGAACGGATCAAGGGTGGCAGATTGAACTTGCGTCATTGTTGTTTTGCCCTTCGGTACGAAAACTTATACTCTTATGCATTAACCATTAGCTAGCATCTTAGCCTTTCATCCTCGAAAAACAAAGTTTAGATGCCACCGCAGCGAATTCTTATTCATGACAAAAAAAACATTGGTGACAATTTACACAGACGGATCCTGTTTAGGTAATCCTGGCCCCGGCGGTTATGGCATTGTGCTGCAGGCTGGGAAACATCACAAAGAGCTCGCGCAGGGTTATCAACTCACCACGAATAATCGGATGGAGCTGTTAGCTGCTGCGGTTGCCTTAGAGTCGTTAAAGCGCCCATGTTCGGTTGATCTGTGGACCGACAGTGAATATGTCCGCCAAGGCATTACCAAATGGCTTGCCGGTTGGAAACGCAATAATTTTCGCACCAGTCAGAAAAAAGCCGTTAAAAACGTCGATTTATGGCAACGCCTTGATGCCGCACAAGCGCGTCATGAGGTTCGTTGGCACTGGGTGAAGGGTCATGCAGGTCACCCCGAGAATGAACGCTGTGATGAACTTGCTCGCGAAGCAGCCAATGCTGACGATCGGCTCGAAGACCAAGGTTATCAACCGGAGATCAACTAGATTTTGTCATGCCACGTCCAACCGCCACCGCGCCTGCCCGCACCGGTCTTTTATGGCTTTGACGCAGGCGCACCGGCGTTAACGGCCATTCGCGTTTGCGTGCCACGAGATAATAGCCAGCCTGCAACCAAGTGCATGTTTGCATGATTTGGCGCCAACCTTTTTCAGGATTTCCATCCGCTCGGCACATGACGCCGGCACCAAAATAATCGCAAGCAATGACTTCATAATGCAGTAAAGACAGCCAATCTTTCACCCGTTGCGGTGTAAACAAACGACTATCCCACAATGCTTGTTGACGATATTTCGGTAGGATTCGCGCAAACTGGGCAGGACTCAACGGATTTGTCATGGCAATGACAACGTGCCCGTCCGCTCTCAACACCCGATTTACTTCGCGCAGCAGAGCGTGAGGGTTCTCGTGATATTGCAAAACAAACGGTAAAAATACGGCGTCAACACTGTCCTTTTGAAATGGCAATGCATGCAAATCAGCTCGGATAAACGTCTCGTCATTCGCCAACGCACGTTGCGGTGAGACGATGTACTGCTCACGAATGCGACAAGGCGTATCTAAACCGGCAGAAAGTCCGCCTAGTTTAACTAAATAATGCCCAAAAACCGTTTCCCAATGCGGCGCTAACGCAGATTCTAGCGCCTGTCGCAGCCAGTCCCCCTGCGGAATATCTTGCCAGCGCCGAGGTAAAGGTTGTGAATAATCACGAATTGCCGGTTTAAACCACATAGCGGATCCCTTTATACTGTCGTTCTAGCATAACAGGTTGAGAGGAATGATGCGTATAGAGGCAGTCTCTGCATTTCGAGACAATTATATCTGGACAATTCGACCGAGCAAGCAGACGGATGGTCAAACAAACGGGTGTATCGTGGTTGATCCCGGTGACGCTGAACCCGTGCTTGCTTGGCTGCAGAAAAATGAATGCCAGCTTAACGCTATTCTGATTACGCATCATCACTGGGACCACACCAATGGCATTGACGAGCTGGTGGCAAAATACGCTTGCCCTGTTTACGGCCCAGTAAGTGATAAAATACCGGCGATTACCCACCCTGTAAAAGGCGGTGATGAACTCACGCTGCTCGGTGGTGCCTTGCAATTAAACGTGATTGAATGCCCAGGGCACACCTTAGATCATATTGCTTATATCAACGCACAATATATGTTTGTCGGTGATACCCTCTTTGCTGCCGGTTGCGGCCGAATGTTTGAAGGTGAAGCCGAGCAATTCTATCAATCATTACAGAAGTTAACCGCACAACCTGCAGATTGTCAGGTCTATTGTGCGCACGAATACACAGCCGCTAACTTAGCGTTTGCAGCGGCGGTTGAGCCTGATAATTTAGCCATTCAAGAGCGCCAAGCACAAGTCGCGGCGCTTCGGCAACAGAATCTGCCGACTATTCCATCCGAATTGGCTGTCGAGTTCGCAACCAATCCGTTTCTGCGTTGTCATTTACCGTCGGTAACGGCAGCAGCGGAAAAGCGCGCGGGTCAGCGCTTAAACTCGGCCGCTGAAGTATTTGCGGTGATTCGAGCTTGGAAAGACAACTATTAAATTAAACATTGCTTTGATGACGCAAATACGGCTAAATTTCACCCAGTTCCAAACGAGACTGCATGACATGAAAAGAATTATAATTACCAGTGCAACGGTTCTTGCCCTTAGCGGTTGCCAACTGACAAACGACTCGAGTGCAGATTCCCGGCACAACGAAGTCGTTCCAGCACCACAGATGGAGCGTGAAGCGGGCATTCAGCAATATGCACTGATTCATCCTGGCAGTAGGCACGCACCACAAATCGACCGACAATTGCCAGCGCAGATGCAAGCTGACCTTTGGGATCGAATCCGTATGCAGATGTCGATTGAGATTCCAGAGCATGCTCTTATCGATACGCACCGTGATTGGTATTTACGCCATCCATCCTACATTGACCGAGTCGCACAACGTGCGGCGCCGTTCTTACATTTAATCGTGCAAGAAATCGAAAAACGAAATCTCCCGCTCGAGCTCGTCTTAGTACCTGTGGTTGAAAGTGCCTACGACACGTTCGCCTATTCTCATGGCCGCGCCAGCGGTATTTGGCAGTTCATCCCGAGTACTGCGCGTCATTATGGGCTGGAAATTGACTGGTGGTACGATGGTCGTCGCGATGTGATGGCCGCAACGCACACAGCACTTGATTACTTTGATCGGCTGGCAAAAACTTTTGACGGCGACTGGCTATTAGCTATGGCCGCCTATAACGGCGGACAAGGCCGCGTACTCGGCGCGATTCGACGCAACGAGCGTGAAGGCAAGCCAACCGATTTTTGGAATTTGCAATTGCCACGTGAGACCCGCAACTATGTCCCAAAAATTCTTGCCCTTGCCGAGTTGTTGCGTGATAGCGAGCATTGGAACGTCAGCTGGACTCACATTCCTAATCAACCTGTAACCGAAATTGTCGACGTCGGTCATCAAATCGATTTGGCACTTGCCGCGTCGATGGCAGGCATGAGTCTGGAGGATTTGCATCGTTTCAACTCAGGCTATAATCGTTGGGCTACCGCGCCAAACGGCCCGCACAAATTATTACTGCCTATTGAACGAGCACAACAGTTTAAACTGGCCATGGCAGATTCAAACCCGAACGATTGGCTGAGCTGGCAGCGCCATCAAGTTCGCCCAGGTGAAAGTTTGAGTACGATTGCGCAACGATACAACACCACCGTGCGTTCGATTCAGCAGTTTAATAATCTAAGCGGCACCATGATTCGCCAAGGTGATCATCTTTTGATTCCGGTCGCGAGCCAAGAGCTGGAACAATATACGCTGTCTGCTGAGCAGCGCTTAGCAACCACGCAGAACCGTAGTCAAGGACAACAGCGGCTTGAGCACTCGGTCCGGCGCGGCGATACGCTCTGGGATATTGCACGAAAATACCGCGTTTCCGTGGCGAATATCGCACGTTGGAATAATATGGCACCGCGAGACACGCTGCGCATTGGACAAACCTTAGTGATCTGGCAGAACAACACCAGTAGCGCAAGCAGTACTCAAACTGCCGGCACAACGCCCGTCATGAGAACCATACAGTACAATGTCCGTAGTGGTGATTCGTTGGCGCGAATCGCCAGTCGTTTTCGCGTGACCGTGGCAGATATTGAGCAATGGAATTCAATCTCACGTGACCGGTTTTTACAGCCCGGTCAACGCTTAACCTTACACGTGGACGTCACCAAAGTGTCGCTATAACGCGACTTTTAAACGCACAAAGGGCGCTCAATGCGCCCTTTTGTTTATTCAAATTTAGCCAAAGTAGCCAACAGCTCGTCTTCGTTATGCACAGCAACGCCGAGACTTTCTGCCTTGGTTAATTTCGAGCCAGCAGCTTCACCAGCAAAAACCGCTGAGGTTTTTGCCGAGACACTACCACTCACTTTAGCACCCAGAGCGATCAGGCGTTGCTTGGCTTCGTCGCGGGTCATCTGGGTTAATGTGCCCGTCAGAACATAGGTCATACCGGCCAAGGGTAGCTCAGCTGCAGGTTTTGCCGTGATCGCTGGCCACGACACGGCACGGTCCCCATGGGTTAAGCGTTCGATCACTTTGCGATTATGCGCTTCACGGAAAAAATGGTAAACATGAGACGCAACCACATGGCCAACATCGGCGACTTCCATAAGTGCAGCTTCGTCAGCTTGCATGATGCTCTCAAGATCACCAAAGTGATTAGCTAAGTTCTGCGCGGTTGCTTCGCCGACTTCACGAATACCGAGGCTATAGAGAAATCGAGGTAATGTGGTTTGTCGGCTCTTGTCCAGCGCATTGACCAAATTTTCAGCGGATTTCTCCCCCATGCGTGGTAATGAGGCTAAATCCCTAACCGTTAAGGTAAATAAATCAGCAGGATCTTTAATCCAGTCACGCTCAACCAGTATTTCCACCAATTTGTCGCCAAGCCCATCGATATCCAGTGCTTTGCGTGAAGCGAAATGCTTAATCGCCTCTTTCCGTTGAGCGGCACAGAACAAACCGGCAGTGCAGCGCGCAACGGCTTCACCTTCAACACGCTCAATCGCAGAATCGCAAACTGGACAGGACTCTGGGAAAACGACGGCTTTGGCGGATTCCGGACGCTGTTCGGTCATGACGCCAATAATTTGTGGAATCACGTCACCGGCACGGCGAACAATCACTTGGTCACCTATTTTTACCCCTAAACGCTCAATTTCATCGGCGTTATGCAAAGTGGCATTGGAAACAATGACACCGGCCACTTCGACCGGTTGTAAACGAGCAACGGGAGTAATTGCACCGGTGCGCCCAACTTGAAAATCGACATCGAGTAATGTCGTGATTTTCTCTTGAGCCGGAAACTTATACGCAATCGCCCAACGTGGCGCGCGCGAAACAAATCCAAGCGCTTCTTGTTGGTCAATTCGGTCGAGTTTGAATACAACACCATCAATTTCATAGGGCAACGCATCGCGACGAGCAAGAACATCCGCGTAATAGACGAAACATGCCTGACTGGTGGTTAAGCGTTTCGTTTCTGGCGAGACTGGCAAACCCCAAGCTTTCAACTGCTGCAATCGCTGGTAATGGCTATCATCATCGAGTTGCCGTTGTGGCTCTACCGTACCCATCGCATAAGCATAAAATGCTAAGGGACGCGTGGCAGTAATTCGTGAATCAAGTTGGCGCAGACTTCCTGCCGCAGCATTTCTAGGATTGGCAAATAACTTGTCGCCACGTGCTAACGCTGCCGCATTCAATTGCTCGAAACCCGCCCGCGTCATATACACTTCACCGCGCACTTCAACGCGATCAGGAAAGTCCCCGCGCAGCTGTAATGGGATTGCCCGAATCGTTTTAACATTACTGGTAATGTCTTCGCCCGCATACCCATCGCCGCGCGTGGCAGCACGAATCAAGCGCCCTTGTTCATAGAGTAAACTGACTGCTAAGCCGTCTAACTTAGGCTCAGCGCACCACGCTAATGGCTCGGCGCTGTTCACTCGATCGCCGACCCGACGAATGAAGTTCGACATTTCTTCTTCGTCAAAAGCATTGTCAAGTGACAACATTGGAACTTCATGGGTGACTTCAGCAAAAGCACCTGATGGCGGTGCACCAACCCGTTGTGTTGGTGATGATGAGCTGCGTAGCTGAGGAAATTCTGCTTCGAGCTGCTGCAGCTCACGAAACAGCCGATCATATTCAGCATCCGGTACCGAAGGGTTATCGTCGACGTAGTACTCAAAATTGTATTGCTCTAACAAGCTACAGAGCTCGTTGACACGTTGTTCGGCATTACTCTCAGTCGGCTTGGTTGTCATCAAAAAATCTCGTTCACTTACTCAATGATAAAGAAAGGCCTCAGCAAATGAGAGGCCCTGTGCCATTATGACTGACGCAATTCAGCCAGTCGCTGACGGCGCTCGAATTCGCGGATACGTTGATAGGTATGTTGCACTGACTGCTTTGTCATCGGATTGCGGTTCGCATCTAACACCGCAGCACGAGGCATCGCCTCAGCAATTTTGTTTGCAGCATTATACATCATGGTAAAAGCTTTATGACCGTCATACTTAATTGGCAGGGTCATGAACAGAACCACACCGCGGGCGGTGAAATTCTCTAAGTTATCGAGATCGAACGTTCCTGGATTGTACATATTCGCCATACGAAACAGTAATGGCCCTCGACCTGACGGCTGTTCATAACGATGGAAAATATCCAAATCACCAAATTTCATGCCCAATTCAGTGACAGTTTCCAGCAACACTTGTCCTTTGATATCACCCGATACAAACAAAGTAATCACTTCTTCTTTAGGTGGCTCTGGAATTTCGTCACTGTCATCAGTTTCCGGCAAGCCAATGGCTAATTGTTCAACTGCAGAATCATCACGCTGGGCGCGCATCGATGGAATCTCCTCGGGTTGCGACTTTTCCGCCGACGCTTTCAGGGTGATGTCATCAGCATCAGTCGCAGCAGCCGAGGTCGTTTCCACCTTCTGCGTTTCCTCGGCATGAATCTCTGAGTTTTCAACATCAACGTCGACCTGCTCTGCCATTTGTCGCTCGCCGCGTTTACGTGTTTTAACCCGACCAACGCCAAGCTCATCAAAGTCTCGAACAGGGTTGTTCTGATCATGCTCCGAAGACTCTAATAGGTCTACCTGCTCAGCATCATAACTTTGACGCTTGCGCTGCAGTGACTCACGGCTTGCTTTGCCGTTGCGATTATTCTTTTGCAAGGTCCATAAACCATGAACGACAAGCCCAATTATGATTGCAACGCCAGCGAGAATAAGAACGACCCGTAAATTGTCCATTGTTGCCTTTACCTATTTTATGCTTTGCATGATAAGCCCATAAGGCTGTTGTTATTTTATAGCGTTCGAGTATCGCATAAATTGACGACGGAAAGCATCCCTTAACTCACGCCTCAGCAAGCGCCAATGCTTCTTCTACATCGACAGCAACTAAACGAGACACGCCAGGTTCTTGCATGGTCACCCCAGCGAGGTGTAACGCCATTTCCATCGCAATCTTGTTATGGCTAATATAAATAAACTGCACTGTTTCTGACATTTCCTGAACCAAGCGGCAGAAACGACCGACATTCACATCATCCAGCGGGGCATCGACTTCATCTAAAAGACAAAAAGGTGCTGGATTTAACCGAAAGATTGCGAACACAAGTGCCAACGCGGTCAATGCTTTCTCGCCGCCGGAAAGCAGGTGAATGGTCGAGTTTTTCTTCCCCGGAGGCCGCGCCATAATGGTCACGCCCGTCTCAAGTAAATCATCTTCGGTTAAATCTAAATACGCCTGACCACCCCCAAAAACTTTCGGAAACAAACGTTGTAAATCTTGGTTAACCTGATCAAACGTCACCTTAAAACGCTGCCGTGTTTCTCGATCAATCTTCTTAATTGCGTCTTCTAAGGTGGTTAACGATGCACTCAAATCTTCGTGCTGAGCATCCAAATAGGCCTTGCGCTCTGCCTGCACTTCGACCTCTTCCAGTGCCGCTAAATTGATCGCTCCGAGCTGCTGGATCTTGCGACTGGTCGTTTCTAAACGTTGTTGCCACTCTTTTTCATTAGTTTCCTCGGGCATCGTCTCGAGAACCGTCTTTAACGCAACATTCATTTCCTTAAGGCTATCGAGTAACGCGTGTCCGCGTTCCCGTGCAGCAGCCAACTCAAGTTTGCCCGCCTGCACACGCTCTTGTTGACGGGCAATCCGTTCAACAACAGCACTTTGTCCTTGGTTCAGAATTCGAATTTCTTCGCTAACGGTCGCCAATTGTTCGCGCGCTGCATGTAACTCTGCTTCGACTTCTTCACGCTCGACAAGTTTCATCGCCAGCTCCTCGGCGACAAACTGAAGCTCATCATCAGTCTGTAGCGCAGCTTCGAGCTCAGCAATATGTTCGTGCAGCGTTGCTTGCTGCGCTTCAGCACGCAACATGGATTGCTGCAGATGTTCGGCACGAGACTTCACCTGTGAGTGCTGCAATTGCACCTGATGATACTCATTTTGTTCACGCTGCAAGGTCGATTTATTCGCCGCAACCACCTGTTTAAGGCGCTCTCCTTCGCCAATGAGCCGTTCCCGTTCAGGCTCACGCTCGCGCTCAATCTGTTCCAATTCGAATAGCTGAAGTTCGGCTTGTTCAATACGTTCTTCTTGACCTTGCAGGCTAATGTCTAGCTCATTTTGTTCTTGTTCTAAGCGCTGACGTCGACGTAACAAGTCCTCTTGTTGACTGACCTGTGCGCGTTCCCGTTCCTGCAACTGAGCAAGCAGCAAAGCACTTTCACTATATTCGTTGCGTAACTGTTCGCGCTGGCTTTCGAATCGCTCAATCTGTTCTTTCAAGCTTGTTTGTTGCAGAGTCAATTGTTGGCAGCTTTCCTCTAGGCTGTGTAATTGCTCCTCGCTTTCGATAAGTTCCTGCTGCCAGCGCAATGGGCCTGCTTCATCCTCCGCGTGCAGGTACCATGACCGGCCGCACACCTGCCCGGCAGGCATGAGTACAGCAAAGAGCCCCGCGTTACTCGCTAACAAACCTTGTGCCTGAGCTAAGCTTTCAGCGACAGCAAAGTGGGTCAAAAGAGGTAAATGCTGTAATTGCTCGGTCTGGAACTGAGCCAAACTTGCGCTGTGATGAGAACTTGTAGCTTCCAACTGCAAGCCAAAACCCTCAAAGGATACATATGCGTCAAAAACAGGTAACGATAACCAAGGGGCCAAAATTTGTTCAGCCGCTTGCTGATACATGTCGGGAACCGTCAGCAGTTCGCGCAGAAGACCAAGATGCTCTGCATACACCTGCCCCGGTTCCTCTCGGCTGCTCAATAACGTCTGCAGGGAACTGATTTTCCCACGTAGTTTTTGCTGCTTATCTTGTTCGGTGGCATAAGCCGACTGACACGATTCCAGCTGTTCTTGCGCCGCGCTTTTGTCCTGTTGGCATTGTTCAAGCTGCTCAAGTTTAACTTGCAACTCGTCTTCTGTTTTTGCCATCTGCTGCAACAAAGCTTGTTGTGCATGCTCATCAACCGTTGGTAGCTCTGCAATCTCGGTTGCGATGTTTTCTAGGCGTTGTTGGAACTGTTGCATTAACTGTCGAGCAGACTGCACTTCTGCCACTTGCAATGCCTTTTCACGGCTCGCATCACCATGCCGCTGTTGCCAAGATTGCCACTGCTCCTGCCATGCTTGCAATTCGCTTTCAGCTTCTTCAGCACCTAGTTCCGCCATTTGTCGCTGCTCAGCGGCAAGTTGTAAGCGCTCACCGAGTTCTTCTTGTTCAGCACTGAGTTGTTCGTATTCGTGTTGATCAGCAGTTAAGCTCTCGGCAAGTTGCATGAGTTGCCGACGCTGTTGCTCAATTTGTTGCTGACGCTGTTGATTCAGGTTTCGGCCATGCTGAATCTGCTGTTCAAGCCGGGTTGTTTCCGTATTTAAACGGTAGAATTGCTGTTGGATATCATCGACTTTCTGTTTCCAATCCGATTCTTGCTCACGCAGCTCGGTTTGACCGCGCTCACTTCCGCGTTGCTCTGCGACCCAACGTTGCAGTTCGGCTTCCTCACTATTTACTTGATGTTCTAGGTGATCGCATTGCTCTTGATAATGCATCCAGCGAATAGCCTGCAACTGCGCCTTGAGCTCACGCTCTTCTGCCTTCAGGGTTTTATAACGCTGGGCAGCCGCAGCCTGCCGTTGTAATTTAGCTAATTGTTGGCCTAACTCTTCACGCACATCGGTTAGCCGGTCGAGATTATCGCGAGTGCGACTCATCCGGCTTTCGGTTTCTTTCCTGCGCTCTTTGTATTTTGAAATTCCGGCTGCTTCTTCGATAAACACCCGCAACTCTTGCGGCCGCGACTCAATAAGCCGGGAAATCATTCCTTGTTCAATAATTGCGTAACTTCGAGGGCCTAACCCAGTCCCTAAAAAGAGATCGGTGATATCGCGGCGACGACATTTTGCGCCGTTTAGTAGATAGGTCGACTGCGCGTCACGAGTGACCACACGCTTAACAGAGATTTCATTAAACGCAGCAAATTCGCCTTGAATTCGCCCTGAACTATTGTCAAACACAAGCTCAACACTTGCTTGTGAGACTGGTTTACGCGACTGCGAACCGTTAAAAATAACGTCGGTCATCGCATCACCACGTAGGTTTTTCGCTGAACTTTCACCGAGAACCCAACGTACTGCATCGATAACGTTCGATTTTCCACAGCCATTAGGCCCCACAATACAGGTCATTTGCTCAGGGAAGGCAACCTTGGTAGGGTCAACGAATGACTTAAAGCCTGCTAGCTTGATGTGTTTTAATCGCATGGCGCCACAGTAAAGTTATTGTTATAGGTTATACTTTTGTTGTCGCAATAATTCAGTGTAAAGCGAACTGACACGAGCAGCAACAATTGAACAAATACTTACAGTTAATTTCTTGCGTCAAACCATGGCAGTTACGTATGATCTGGTCGGATGATTCGTTGTAGAGAAGTTAAATGGCTAAAAAACTGAATATTCTCATCTGTTTCGTTGCCTTTGTCAGCTCCGGCGCCCATGCGCAGAGCTCGGCATCATCGTTATTGGATTTTAGCAACGATGGCAGTGAGGACTTTTACTACAAAATTCAAACGTCCCTGTGGACCACCCATTTTAATCCGAAGCCAGAACACAACAATCATCAAAATTTAGTTGGTTTTGAAGTCTATGGTCGGCGCTTGCCGCCAGAAACCACGCAACGATTTCATGACCAGTTTGACTACGCTAGGCCCTTAGTTGGCGTAGCATTTTTCCGAAACTCGTTTCATCAAAATACCACCTACCTGTATGGCGGCATTCGTCAAAATTTAGTCGCTGGTCAGCAGTTACAAACTTATATTAAAGTCACTGGTGGCCTTATTCATGGCTATCGCGGTGAGTACCAACATAAAATTCCGTTTAATCATATCGGTATCGCGCCTGCGGTGATTCCCATGTTTGGCGTGCAATACAAACAAGTCAGTAGCGAACTCACTCTCTTTGGCGCTTCCGGTATCATGCTCACGCTTGGACTAACGTTCTAATCTTGACGTTCGTCGTCCTCATCAAGTAATCGGCTGTCTAACTTTTTACTAGGTTGAACACCGAGCTGACGAAACTTTTCGACCCTTCCCAGTAAATTGCCGCGGCCACTACTCAGTTTATTCATGGCAGCATCCCAATGCTTGCGTGTGCCGTCCAATGCTTGACCAATTTTCTGCAAATCCTCGACGAAATTGGCAAACTTGTCGTACAGACGAGCGGCGTCTTGGGCAATGCGTTGCGCATTTTGATTCTGCTGCTCATACTGCCAGATATTGTTCACAGTCCGTAACGCCACCAACAAATTGGTTGGGCTTACCAACATGATATGTTGCTCTAAGGCCAATTTAACGAGGTCAGGATCGCGGTCGACCGCAAGCAAGAAAGCCGGTTCGATGGGAATAAACAACAACACGTAGTCTAGCGTGCGAACTCCCTCTAACTGTTGATAATTCTTTTTACCGAGCTCACGAATATGATTACGCAGCGATTGAATATGATCGTTGAGAGCCTGCTCTCGATCAGCATCGTTTTCGCTATTAAAATAGCGCTCATACGCAGCAAGCGAGACTTTCGAGTCAATGATCACGTCCTTGTCTTTCGGCAGATGAACAATCACATCAGGGCGATAACGTTTACCGTCGTCCTGACGATGTTGTGATTGCGTCGTATATTCACGCCCTTCATGCAACCCTGACTGTTGCAGAATACGCTCAAGAATGACCTCGCCCCACGCGCCTTGCTGGCGCGTGTCACCTTTCAAAGCTCGGGTAAGTGCTTCAGCTTCAGCGCTCATCTGTTGATTAAGTTCACGCAAACTGGAAATTTGTTGCTGCAAGCCTGCTCGCTGTTTCGTTTCGTCACTAAACTGCTGAGCAATTTGCTGACGAAAACCTTCAAGCTGTTTCTGTAACGGGTTTAGCGTGCTTGCCAGTGACTTTTCTTGGCGTTGCTCTAATGCCGCAGTCTTTTGTTCAAAGATCCGATTCGCCAGGTTCTCAAACTCCTTCTGCAAGCGCACTTCACTTTGCTGCAGCAACTCAATTTTTTCCGCCAAATGTTGCTGCTCTCGCTGACTCGCAACCTGCAGTTTTTCATGCTCGGTATACCAATGTTGTGCTTCTTTCTGCTCCTGTTCGAAACGTTCTTGAAGGACTTGTTTCTCAGCGAGGAACCGGGCTATCTCCTCTTCTCTACTTGCCGCGATGCGACGTGCCGAGAACCCAGCAAATAGTCCGACTAGAACTACCCCAAGGAACAGACCAATTGCGAATAACATGAGACCGTCGTTGGTTATCTCCATAGCGACAAAACTTCCTTTTTGACAAGATAATTTCTCGAAGTTTGGCATAAAAAAAGCGCAGTGACAGCAACTTCTGCCTCCGCGCTTTTCGATTTAGCAAAACAAGGTTCTAAGCTGACGTCATTTCCTGAATCTTCACTGCCCATACCGCAGGGCCCGCTTGGTGGGCGTTATTTCCTTGACTGTCAACCGCGACCGTCACCGGCATGTCTTCAACCTCAAATTCGTAAATTGCTTCCATACCGAGGTCTTCAAAGGCGACGACTTTCGCTTGCTTAATTGCTTTCGCCACTAAATAAGCCGCACCGCCAACCGCCATGAGATACACTGCCTGATGTTTGGCAATACTTGCGACCGTTTGTGCACCGCGCTCTGCCTTGCCAATCATGCCGATAATACCGGTTTGCTCAAGCATGAGATCGGTAAATTTATCCATCCGCGTTGCTGTTGTGGGTCCAGCGGGGCCAACCACTTCATCGCCAACTGGATCAACCGGCCCAACGTAGTAAATAAATTTATTATTGAAATCGACCGGCAATTCTTCGCCTTTGTCGAGCATGTCTTTAATCCGTTTATGCGCGGCATCACGACCGGTTAAAAGTTTGCCGGACAAGAGCACGGTTTCGCCCATTTTCCAGTCGCGTACATCTGCGGCCGTCAAGGTATCGAGGTTCACCCGACGTGCATTGTCGCCAACTTCAAACGTGATATCTGGCCAATCCTCTAACTTCGGTGGTTGTAACTTAGCCAGACCACTGCCGTCTAAGTGAAAATGGACATGGCGTGTCGCTGCACAGTTTGGAATCATGGTCACCGGTTTCGACGCAGCATGCGTTGGCATCGACTTGATCTTCACGTCAACCACGGTGGTTAAACCGCCAAGCCCTTGAGCGCCAATACCCAATTGATTCACTCGATTATAAATTTCTAAACGCAGAGCTTCCTCAGCGTTTTCCGGACCACGCGCAATCAATTCTTGGATATCCACCGGATCCATGAGCGACTCTTTAGCTAAAACCGCTGACTTCTCTGCAGTTCCGCCAATACCAATGCCAAGCATTCCCGGCGGACACCAACCTGCGCCCATCTTCGGCAATGTTTCCACGACCCAATCTGCAATGGAGTCACTCGGGTTTAACATCACCATTTTGGTTTTGTTCTCAGAACCGCCGCCTTTCGCCGCAATCGCAACTTCGATTTCGCCGCCCGGAATCATATCAATGTGAACAACCGCCGGTGTGTTGTCTTTGGTGTTTTTGCGACCGCCTGCTGGATCCGCAACGATTGAAGCGCGCAGCGGATTATCTGGATTTAAGTAGGCTCGACGCGTTCCTTCATCAACCATCTCTTGCACAGTCATGTCGGTTTTATCCCACTGCACGTCCATGCCCACTTTAACAAAGCACGTCACGATACCCGTGTCCTGACACAATGGTCGATGACCTTGTGCTGACATCCGCGAGTTAACCAGCATTTGTGCAATTGCACTTTTCGCAGCTTCACTTTGTTCTTTCTCGTGAGCTTCGGCGAGCGCGTTAACGAAATCGAGTGGGTGGTAATAGGAGATAAACTGCAGTGCATCTTCGATGCTATCAATAAAGTCTTGTTGTCGAATAAGTGCCATGCCTAACCTCTTTTCGGCGGTGATATACGATGCTGAATAAACCAACTTATGATACTCTCTTCTCGAAAGTGCTGCCAGTGGATAAGTGCCCTTCAGCGCTGCTAAATCGAATCACCTTAATCACTTTATATTCGGAGTATGTCTGCTTCATGGCGTTTTCGCAGCCTTCCCTTCAGGTTACAGAGCTCAACTACCAAGACTGGCACGATACGGTCGCTATTTTTACGCCTTTTGCTGCAGAACCATGGGCACTTTTGCTCGACTCAGCAGCAGCGAACCATCCCAATAGCCGCTATGACATGCTCTTGCGCCAGCCTTGTAAGACGTTTACGTGGCCAAATGCGCAAACACAACGCAACCCATTTCAGCAACTCCAAGACGAATTAACGCGCTCGCCCATTGCACCTTTACCTGCGCCCTATCAAGATTTGCCATTTCAAGGCGGTCTCGTCGGTCTGTTTGGCTATGATCTTGGCCGCACGCTCGAAGTCTTACCGGAGCTTGCACAACAAGATATCGACCTACCCGATCTAGCCGTCGGCTTTTATCACCATGCACTGATCATTGATCATCAAGAAAAACGGACTTACGCGTTGCAACCAGCCGATTTTACGGTTGCTGCGGATGAATTCTGGCAGTCCAATAGCAAGGCTAACAATAGCGCTTTTCAGTTGACCAGTGCGTGGCACAGTAATCTCAGCGCAACGGAATATCACCGACGTATCGACCAAATTCATGAGTACCTGCGAGCCGGTGATTGTTATCAAATTAACCTTGCGCAACGTTTTCAGGCAACCTTTCAGGGTGATCCATGGCAGGCCTATATTGCGCTGCGAAATGCGAATCGTGCACCGTTTTCCGCTTGGTTGAACCTACCTCAAGGCTGTGTACTCAGCCTGTCGCCAGAACGTTTTTTACGCGTTGCCCCCGATGGTCATGTCGAAACTAAACCGATTAAAGGCACATTACCTCGCCTCAATGACCCGAATCGTGACGCTGAGCAAGTGCAACGGCTGAAAGATTCGCGTAAAGATCAAGCTGAAAATTTGATGATTGTCGATCTCCTACGCAATGACTTAAGCCGCGTTTGCCAACCGGGCAGTGTCCAGGTTTCTTCACTCTTTGCTATCGAGAGTTTCAATGCCGTTCATCACTTGGTCAGTACCGTTGAAGGCCGGCTTCCTGCTGACGTACAACCACTTGCTTTGCTTGCCGCAGCTTTTCCGGGCGGCTCCATTACGGGCGCACCGAAAATTCGAGCAATGGAGATTATTGATAGTCTCGAGCCACATCGCCGGTCCGTTTATTGCGGCAGTATTGGCTACTTTAGCGTACATGGTCAGAGTGATACCAGCATCACCATTCGCACGTTATGCACCTATCAGGATTCCATATACTGCTGGGCTGGTGGCGGAATCGTTCATGATTCCGATGCAGCTTCCGAGTATCAGGAGACTTTCGACAAAGTGGCAAAGATTCTTCCTGTGCTGCAAACCTGCGGCGATGTAGTCAACACTGTCACGGTCGACGAAAGTAAGGGGTGACAATGAATCGAGCTGAGTTTTTACAAGCCTTTTCGTTTTCATGCACACCACAAGTTGCATGGCCAGATTATCCGCTCAAGCCTTCAGCCGTTTTGGTCGCACTGCAGGAGTCCGCGCATGGACTTGAATTTGTTCTTACCCGTCGTCCAGGGCATATGCGCCAACATGCGCACCAGATCTGTTTTGCTGGAGGCCGTCACGAATATGCTGATGAGTCGCTGTTAGCCACTGCACTGCGCGAAGCGGAAGAAGAATTAGGTATTGATCCAGCGATCGTTGACATCATTGGTGAACTGCCTTCACAACCGGTCTTATCGCGGTCGATGATTCATCCCTATGTCGGATTCATTCCACACGGGTTAAACTTTTACCCTGACCCAGGAGAAGTCGAAGAAATCGTTAAAATACCTGTACTGAGGTTATTGGATCACGAAACCTATTACGTTCAGCGCGTCAAACGCTTGCTCTACCACGAACTTGTCTTTATTCCTCACCAAGGTCAGTTGATTTGGGGAGCAACAGCAGCGATCATACGTCGCTTAGCTGACCAACTTTACCCTCATCGCTCCCAAATGGTTCGGAAGCTGCCTGATTTATAGGCGCGCAATCAATCAAGATAGCCCGACCAGTTGACTTTGACTTGCACAAGTCAGAATTTATCACCACACTAACGCTCAACACAGTCCAAGGAGTGCAGTAAAAATGATTAGCGTGTTTGACATCTATAAGGTCGGTATCGGCCCATCCAGTTCTCATACCGTTGGCCCTATGCGGGCGGCAAAAGAGTTTTTAGAACATGTCAAAGGCGAATTTGGATTGGCGCAAATTAGCAAAGTTGAAGTGGAGCTGTTTGGTTCTTTAGGCCAGACCGGTAAAGGCCATGGAACAGGTAAGGCAGTTATTCTCGGACTTGCTGGTGAATCACCTGAGCACGTCGACACCCATAAAGTTGACGAATTTCTAGCGACCGTTGAAAAAACACAAACACTGAAGCTGCTCGGTGAGCATGAAGTAGCATTCCCTTCTGCGGGCGCGATCACCTTTCATCGCCGCAAGACCATGCCGAAACATGCAAACGCGATGGAGCTGCGCGTCTACAGCGACGATAAATTACTATTTAAAGACCTCTATTATTCAATTGGTGGTGGTTTTATCGTTCGCGATGCAGACTTCGATGAAAGCTTAGAAGAAGCCATTGAGCAGAGCTCAAAGCCAATTCCCTATCCTTTTGACAGTGCCAAAGAGTTATTAGCCCAATGTAAAGAGCACGGCATGCGTATCAGCACGCTGATGCTCAACAATGAGTTGGTTTTTCGAAATAAATCAGAGATTTGCAAAGGCTTAATGCACATTTGGAATACCATGGATGCGTGCATTACCAATGGTATCCATACCGAGGGTATTTTACCGGGCGGTCTTAAAGTTCGCCGTCGTGCCCCCGACCTTTATCAACGGCTGAAAACCGAGAAGTCGTCCGATCCCATGCAGGTTATGGATTGGGTAAGTCTTTTTGCTTTAGCCGTGAATGAAGAAAATGCGGCCGGCGGACGCGTAGTCACAGCCCCAACCAACGGCGCAGCGGGCATAATCCCGGCAGTTATGAAGTATGCCGATAAGTTTATTCAACCCCTCGATGAAGACGCTGTGACGCGTTTCTTATTAACGTCAGCGGCAATTGGTATTTTGTACAAGAAAAATGCTTCGATATCCGGTGCTGAAGTTGGCTGTCAGGGTGAAGTTGGCGTGGCCTGCTCGATGGCTGCGGGCGCACTAGCTGAATTGATGGGCGGAGATATCGGTCAAGTCGAGAATGCTGCAGAAATCGGTATGGAGCACAACCTGGGTTTAACCTGCGACCCTGTCGGTGGCTTAGTGCAAGTGCCCTGCATTGAACGTAACGCCATGGGTGCCGTCAAAGCCATCAATGCCGCTCGCTTAGCCCTACGCGGCAGTGGCGAACACAAAGTCTCGTTAGACAAAGTGATCAAGACAATGTGGGATACGGGTAACGACATGAAGAGCAAGTACAAAGAAACTGCTCGCGGTGGTTTGGCGGTCAATATTATCGAGTGTTAACCAGCGCAACATAACCGAGAATGAGCCGCAGCTGAATTGCTTCACTGCGGCTTTTTACTACGCTCTAATTAATAAGTCGGTAATGCTAAGCTTTGAAAGTAGTTTTCAATCGCATCATTACTGCGCAACGCCACGGCTTCGTCGACCACGCGGCGCTCTAAATGCGGTGCAAATCGTTCCATAAAATCATACATATAACTACGCAAAAAGACGCCACGACGAAAACCAATTTTCGTTGTGCTCGGTTTAAATAAATGATCGGCCGGCAGCGCAACAAGATCACTGTCTTTTTGCTCTTCATAGGCCATGGTTGCGATCACACCGATGCCTAAGCCCATCCGCACGTAGGTTTTAATCACGTCCGCATCGGTGGCAGTGAATACAATTTTAGGTTGCAAACCCGCTTGATTGAACGCCTGATCCAAACGAGAACGGCCCGTGAACCCATGCACGTAAGTCACTAAAGGATACTCTGCTAGCTGCTCAATCGTGACTTTCGTATGTTGCGCCAGTGGATGTCCCGGCGGCACCAGAATACTCCGATTCCAGTGATAACACGGCAACATGATGAGGTCTTGATAGAGATGTAAGGCTTCAGTCGCTATGGCGAAGTCCGCTTTACCTGACGCTGCGAAGGCACTAATTTGTTCTGGCGAACCTTGATGCATGTGCAGAGAAACGTTTGGGTATTTCTCCATGAAACCACGAATCACATGGGGTAGTGCGTAGCGTGCCTGTGTATGCGTGGTTGCGATATTCAAATGCCCCTGATTCGGCTGAGTATGCTCAGCTGCAACAGATTTTATACCCTCAACTCGAGTTAGAATATCGCGCGCTATGTGAATCACTTCTTCGCCAGCCGGCGTCACGTGGGTAAGATGTTTACCACTACGACCAAAAATCTGAATACCGAGCTCATCCTCAAGCATCCGCACCTGTTTACTAATACCCGGTTGCGAGGTATAAAGTGCCTCAGCGGTCGCTGAAACATTTAACTTATTATTCAATACTTCAACGATATAACGCAGCTGCTGTAGTTTCATAATGGTAAGATTTTTGCCGACGATTTATATTCTTTAATCGACTAAGATTGTCAGTATCTATATCAACTGTCAAACAAAACGTCTGCGAATAGAGCTAAAGTTCAAACCAGAGGAGTGATCGATGTCATTGCGAGATCAGCTATCGAGTTTAGTTTACAGCACCGAAACGGGTAGAGTGAATCCTGAAAAGGAAGTTGTAGAGCCTCCTAAGGGCGACGGTATTGTGCGCATTCATCGCGAAACCAAAGGTCGAAAAGGTAAAGGCGTCACGCTCATCAAAGGCTTGGAACTTTCACTGGAAGACATGAAGACACTGGCGAAACAACTGAAACAACGCTGTGGTGTTGGCGGAAGCGTAAAAGACTTCGTCATTGAAATCCAAGGTGATCAACGCGAAGCCTGTAAAAAGTTTCTAGAAGAAGCCGGTTACCGGGTTAAGTTAGCGGGAGGTTAAAAAGACCGTTGCCGTTCTTGCTGCAATGGGTAGGCGAACTCGATTCGACGGCCGCCTTTTGACCATTGAACCTGATTCGTTAGTTCGCGAATAAGCATCAATCCTCGACCGGATACGTGCTGCATCGATTGTGCTTTCAGTTCTTCAAAATCAAAGCCGTCGCCATCATCTTCAACCGCAACTCGCATTTTGTTTTCTGCGGGTCGATAATCAAGTTCTATTAAAATTAATCCACGACGCAATCGGCTTAAGCGATAAGTACGTTCTCGATAATACCGTTCGAAACCATTTTCTTGCTGCTTTAATTTAGACGACAGTTTTAGAATGCCGTATTCCAAAGCATTATTGTAAGCTTCGGTAATCACGGTATAAAGGCCCGCTTTAAATTCTTCAAAGCCGCGTAATTGGCCGATACCTGTCAGCAGCTCCTCGACCGGATCCATCCGCCGCATCACATCCGAGGTTAACCGCAAGTTAATTTGAAATGGCAATGGGGTTAACTTCTGCGAACGCGTCGAAGGGTTTAGCCCAGTTGGCACACACAGCAACTTAACCAATGACATATCGTCATTCGCACCACGGACTTCCCGCTCCGCTAATAATGCATCCTCTAATGCATGGATGTCCCAATTCACGTCTCTGCCAAGTTGCTGAAAGCCTTGATACCCTAATGGACGATTATGTTGGACACCCAACTCAATTACGCCATCGGTATACAGAATGAGTCGCGCACCTTCGGCGACATAGGTAAAGGTTAACGCTGAATCAAACTCATCGGCACTCAAAACACCAAGAGGAAGATGTTGTGGCGTTAGCTCTTCGCTGACGTTACCGCTCTCATCGACAATAAACGCAGGAGGCATGCCCCCGCTCCACCAGGTCAAATGCCTGCCCGATGCGGAGAGTTCAACCACCGTCGCACAAAAAAACAAACTCGTGGGTAATAATTTATTCAGTTGCTGATTGACTTCATAAACGATTTTACTGACCGGCGCGCCGCGCTTTGCCATCGCAAAAAATGTTTGTGCGGTCGGTAAGGTGCCAATTGCAGCTGGTAAACCATGCCCGGTAAAATCGCCTAAAAGTAAATAAATGCTACCTAAAGGACCGCGTGCAAATAAATACAAGTCACCATTGAACGTGGTAAACGGCAAGAGAATCGTGTCAATGTGCGGGTAATTTTGAAGATTTCTGCTCAACGCATTGGCAAAAATATTCTCAACGATACGGTGTTCTTGCGCTGCTTTTTCTTTTGCCTTCACTTGCTGTTGGTCATTTTCAAGCAAGTTTAAAAGGTTACTTAACTTGTGATTAAGTACGATACGATGAAATGGGACGGTCAGTAATGCGGCTGGACTCATAGCCTCAGCTTGGAGAACACCATGCTCGTCAGTAACATCAACAACCACTAAGAGAACTCGGGTATCGCTCCCTTTCAGTGCTCTTAAAAGTTCCGCTCGTTCATGCTTGGAGGTTGCAACAAGAGCAACACAAGCGAATGTGATTGCTGGGTTTTGCAATGCCGAAACGAACGTTGACAGCGTGTTGCTGGTCTGCGATTCGACGCCCAAATCCTGCAAAGACTGACTCAATTCAGCGGTTAATTTGCAGTCTTTACAAAAAATAATGGCTGCCATGGCGACTAATCAATCACAAACAGTTTATCGAAGCGCGATATATCAAAAACTTTACGTACGTTTGGTCTGCAATTGACCAAGTGAAAACGACGTTGCTCTGGCATCAACGATTTACGCATGTTGAGTAACATGCCCAAACCTGAACTATCGATGTGGTCGGTTGCCCGAAAGTCAATAATTACCTGACGTACACTCGGTGCCATTCCTTCGTAGGCATTGCGGAATTCTTGTACCCGTGAAAAATCAAAATGACCCGAGATATAGATAATAAACTGCTTACCGTCATTGGCATACTCGGTTACGAGTGACATATAAATTACTCCCTGTGCACATGCATGTTTCCCCTAGAATAAGCAGCAATGATTCAATATACAATGCATACTGCGTGATTCGTCGGCACGAATAAAAATCCCCAGCAACGCCGGGGATTTCCCTTAGAACATCAGTGCAATTTTATTATTCAACGATGCGTTCTTGATACTTTTGGTACAGTTGCCAGTGTCGGTTACTCAAGTCAATTGCGCGACCGTCAATAAACATGTGTTGAATGTCTTGACCAAGATGATCGAGAACATCGCCACTTGAAACAATGAATGTCGCTTGTTTTCCAGCTTCAATACTGCCCAGTCGGTCCGCAACACCTAGAATCTGGGCTGGTCCATAAGTGATCGCTGCGATTGCTTGATCATAATCGAGTCCATAAGCAACTGCATTACCGGCGGCAAACGCGAGATTTCGAACATCCCAAAAGCCTGGGTAAGCAATTGCAAAATTAACCCCTGCGTCAGCGAGTAATTTTGGTGTGCTAAACGCGCTATCATAGGCTTCATCAACCCGCGACGGCAAGCCGTAAGCGGCACCGAATACCACTGAAACATCCGCTGCGGCAAGCTCGTCAGCCATCATCCACGCATCGCGACCGCCCATAATGACCAGCTCAAAACCATACGCTTCGTTGAACGCCAAGATTTGCTCAATCTGACGGCGATCATCAGCATGCACAAACAGCTTCTGTTCACCTTTAAACAACGACCGCATAGCTTCCCAACGCTGGTCGACACGCGTTTGAGCGCCACTTTCGCGAGCTTCGTGATAGACCTTCGCTGTAGCAAACAACTGTTGTAGTTGTTCGCGCTGCTCTTGTTGGGTATTGCGCTGCTGTTCTGGCGTTCGCCGCTCCCACGGCGACGTATTTAAGCCAGTCCGAGGCCAAGTAACATGCATGCCATTAGGACTCGCTTCAATACCATCACGCCAATTCCAGCTATCTAATTTCATCAAGCTTGATTGACCACGCACCAGAGGCCCTTGCGGAACAACTTGTGCGTGCGTCACACCGTTATAGCGAATCGTCGGGATAATTTCCGAGTCCGCATTGAAGGCATGATGCGCCATCACTTCCGGCGTGAAATTACCCACTTCATTGGTATCAACCGTTGCCCGAATTGCCGGAATTTCAATAATCCCCAAAGTCGTATCTAACGCTATAATTCCCGGATAAACATGTTGTCCTTGAATATCGATAACGGTCGTACCTTCCGGAATCTGTAAGTTTTCACCGACAGCAACAATTTTACCGTCGACAAACAGTAAGTCTGCGCTGTCTAAACGACCTTGCGTCACCGTATGGATGGTTCCGCCTTGCAACAGAATTGGGCCACTTTGAGGTGCGCCTGGGACAAGGTTGTGCGCGTGTGCAGCCGATGCGACCAAACCAAGGCCAATTAAAAGTGCTTTAAGTTTCATTAGTGCGCTCCTCCAAATCCATGATGGCTGTGGCCATGAGCATGTTCTGCACTATACCACTGGTTCCAAACGTCAAACTGATCTTCACAGTGCCACGTTGGCTGCTCTTCACGGAAGCCGTTACGATGACCTTGTTGCGCCTCTTCACCCGCACCAAGTACTTTCTGAATAAGGGCAGTACGCTCCGCGGCAACACGTTCACGCATGGCCAAATCATCTTGTCGATCAAAGTATTTGCGACCTTCAATCCAAGTTTGTTGCACTTGTGCGTAGGCCGACAAAGGGTGATGGTTCCAGAACACTAAGTCGGCATGCTTTCCGACCGTAATGCTGCCGACATAATCTGCAATTTCAAGCTGCTCCGCAGGATGCAAAGTGATCATTTTCAATGCATCGTTTTCACTCATTCCGCAATAACGGACTGACTTAGCGGCTTCCGTATTCAAGCGACGCTGCAAGTCATTGCTGTCTGAGTTAATGCTGGTATGCACGCCCTGCTCCATCATTAAACATGCATTTTGTGGAATTGCATCAAATGCTTCAATTTTGAACGCCCACCAATCAGCAAACGATGACGCCCGTGCGCCATGTTCGGCAATCTCTTTAGCCACTTTATAGCCTTCGAGAATGTGCGTGAAGGTATGAATTCGGAAGCCCTGTTGCTCAACCACATCCATCAGTGCCAGTACTTCCGAAGCCACATAAGAGTGGACATGAGTATGACGTTCGCTCTTCAGGATTTGCAGCAAAGTTTCCATCCGATAATCACGGCGTGGCGGTGCCATTCTGCGCTTCTCCGCACGACTCATGCGCTCGTAAGCCTGATGCTCAGCTTCATATTCACGCGCTTGTTGGAATGCGTCTTGAATCAGCTTGGCAACACCCATGCGTGTTTGCGGATAACGAACCGTGTAGAGTTCACCCCAGTTACTTTGCTTGACGTTTTCACCAAGCGCCATTTTGATCGTTGGTGGTGTCTCTTTAAACTTCAGGCCTTCAGCATTCGCACCCCAGCGCAGCTTAATCGCTTGGCCTTGGCCACCGATCGGGTTTGCCGAGCCGTGCAAAAGATGGGCGATGGTTGTCCCACCCGCGAGTGAACGGTAGATGTGAATATCATCGGGATTAACGACATCGCCAATCCGCACTTCCGCGGTAATTGCTTCGGTGCCCTCGTTGACGCCTTGGGAGATTGCGATATGCGAGTGTTCATCAATAATACCCGGCGTAATATGCATACCCGACGCATCAATCACTTCGTATCCACGTGGTGTTGACAGGTTTTCACCAATCCGGTGGATTAAGCCGTTGCGGACGATAATATCTGTGTTCTCAAGTACGCCTTGGTCATCTGCGGTCCACACCGTCGCATTACGAATATGTAGGTTCTTTTGCTCCGGCAACGCATCACGACCGAAGGCCACATTGGGGTATGTCAAATCACTAATATAGGACACTGCTTGACGATCATTAGCCGTACTTGGTGCGCTGCTTGATTCGTTGTCGTCATTCGCCAAAGCCGTGATCGTGACAACCTCGCCTGCGGCTGTTTGTACGGTGCCACTTAACTGCCCCTGAGACTGATGCTTGAAGCTAAAGCGATAAACCCCTTGATGACCAAACTCTTCGAGGTTAACAGCAAAACGTAATTGTTCGTCGTCTTGACGAGCATTGCTTGCACGTACCTTTTTATCATCTGCACTCAACTCGACTTGTAGGCGATTACTCGCCGTCACTTTCACTGAGAAGGCAGCCTCACCTTGTGCTGGGGCAAATCCACTCACTGTCCAGTTACCGTTAAAGTCAACGGGATGCATCGGCTTAAAGCTATTCTCATGACCTTGCGTCCAGACCGAAACAATCTCACCGTCCGCGAACAGGTCGCCTCGACTGATCACGAGATCCGCACGGTAGCCGGCTGCCAGCTTTCCACTTTGCTCTGCAACGCCTGCGATTTCAGCAGCTTGCGTCGTTAGCGCCGCAAGCGCGCGATCTTTTGATAAACCGTGCTGTACCGCCTTACGAACATTTGGCCAGAAATCTTGGGGCTTCTCTAAACCATTCATCGTGAATGCAAACCGAACATTGGCGTTGGCCAAGGCCGCTGGATTTCCCGGCGCGCGCTCCCAATGGCGTAAATTCGCCAACGACACATCCAGCTCTGCAAACTGATCACTTAACTCAGGCGCAGCCGGAAATGACATCGGTAAAATCAGCGCTGCTCCAGTCGCCTTCACGTCATCGAGACGGGCATATTCGAAACCTGAACCGACGTAAGTCACTGGGATTTCAAATTGGCTAAAGACTTGATGCGCGCGCAGCAAGTTTTGTTCGTTGGTGGTGTGGAAAACCATACCGCTGCGCTGCAGGTTCTGAAGTGCCGCAAGTGCCGCATTAAACTCGACCTGTCCATTGCTCGCTTGCTTGCCCGCTGCGTCTTGATACCAAGACGCATCCGCTAAGGTTTGCCGAATTAAGGCAATACTGCCCATCAATGACTGCGGGTACTGTTGCGGCGAACTACCTTTATCAAACGAACCAAAATGTTGTGTGCGGGTTTGGTAAACCGCGGTATTTGGTAATGTATCGGCGAGCGAGACTGTTGTCGCGCGGCCACGGAAAATACCATCCAAACGAGCACTTTGTACGGTCGTGAAACCTTGCTGCAAATAGTTGCGGGCCTGACTCGAGTCCGGCTTGAATGTATCGACCCAATTTTTCTCAGCATGAATCGCAGCATTTGAAGCGTTGCCACCTTCACGTTGATTACTGTAGACCGGAGCAGATGACCGACCACGGTTCGTCGCTCGACCTGGCTGTTCAACACCATAATTGCTGTACGGGTCGATAAAACCCGGGTAAATCGTGTAGCCCGACGCATCAATTACGCGAGCACCTGAGGGAGCACGGTTGTTTCGTTCAATCGACCGAATCGCACCATTTTCAATCACCAAGGTAGCGTTCTCAATCTGAGTGCCTGGCTCGGTAATTAAAGTCGCATTAGTGAACGCAATGAGGTTTGGATTATGGTGATGTAGACCTTGGACTGGCGTCGTTTGATCTTGCGGCGCTCCGGCAGCTACCGAAAAGGCAAGCAAACTTGTTCCAGCCAGCAATAGTGATTGCTTGGTGGATATTCGCATCATAAGTGTTTCCCTAGTGTTTCCCTTGTTGACAACATCGACGTTAATTCGCCCGTGGCATTTTCTCTCGCCATTCACTCGCGACAAAAATGCCTGCGACGTTTCGCTGTATGTTATATTGTTGTAATGTTTGTTATTAAAGCTGTTATTGCACTGACAAACAATGAGAAGCGCGATGAATGACCTTGATTCAGGGGTAAACACAGAAACCAGTGAACCTGAACCTCATTCTATGACGTATTCTCTATATTGAGTGTCAAACCACATCGTTATTCCACCAATAAGCAAAACAAGGAGTTCACTATGCGTTTGCTAACAACCTTCTCTGCTTTAACCGTTTCAATTGGTATCGCAGCGCTTGCCGCCACATCGAACCCAGTGCAAGCGAGTGCATTTACTCAGGCTGAAGACGCAGTCAAATATCGGCAAGGTGCATTTCAGCTCATTCGTGAAAACTTTGGCTACATGTCCGGCATGGTACGTGGCGAAATCGACTTTGATGCTGAACAATTCAAACAGCGCAGCCAAGCACTTTATCACCTCAGTAACATCCCATTTGACGCATTTTCTGGGGCTGGCGAAAATGCCACCGACAACAGTGATGCATTGCCTGCCATTTGGCAGAATCGTAGCGACTTTGATGCCAAGGCTGAAGCCTTTCAACAAGCGGTAAAAGAACTGGTGGAAGCGGCAGATAGCGAGAATATGCGGACGATTCGTCCGGCATTTATGGCAACTGCGCGGACATGTCAGCAATGCCACGAAGGCTATCGAGCGGACTAAACCATGATGAATACGCTGACGATTAAGCTGTGGGACGGCTTCATTCGTAGCTTTCACTGGTTGCTTGTCGTTGTTCTTGCAGGTCTTTGGTATACCGGCGGAGACATCGACTATATCGACTTGCATCATCAACTGGGTTTGGTGATGCTCGCCCTTCTCCTGACACGGATCATGTGGGGGATAGTCGGCAGCCAGTCAGCTCGGTTTAGCTATTTTATGCGCTCACCCATTGCAGTTTGGCAATATTTTAAAGCGCCATTCAAGCATGAATACGTCACCCATAATCCGGCTGGCGCCTATATGGTGATCATCATGCTGGCATTGCTGCTCAGCCAAGCGATCAGCGGCCTGTTTACCGACGACGCCATTTTCTTTCGTGGACCGTTGGCCCATCTAGTCAGTAATGACATGGTACGGAGTTTGACCCGTTACCATAAACAGGCATTTGACTATATTTTGATCGCTATCGCACTCCATCTTGTGGCTATCTTCGTCTACACAGTGATGAAGAAACGACTTGTTGGACCGATGATTACCGGTCGCAAAGCTTATCCGGAAAACGCTCAAGTTAACCAACCCAAACAGCGTCATGGCGCGTTCGGTTTGGTGCTGCTAGGCATCAATATAACATGGATTTTCGGCTGGCTGAGTTAGCCGATGAATGGCACTGAAAGTAATTGAACCGCTTGCTTTCAGTGCCTTTGGTTGACTTTACCCGTCGGTCCATGGCAGTCTTAACACTGAATTTTCAATGCAAAAAGTTGCTATGAAACGCATATTAATCGCAGACGATGACTTTATCAGTCTCGAAGTTCTAAAAGCGATGTTAAGTCGCTACCCCGTCGAAATCCTCACGGCGATGACAGGTGCGGATGCGCTCCAACAAGCACTCGACCAACAGCCAGCGTTATTGATTTTAGACTATGAAATGCCTGACTTTACCGGAGCTGATCTTTGTATCAAGTTGCGGCAAAACGCAATGTTTGCAACGACACCGATCGTTGCCTTAACCAGTCATCAAAGTCCAAACGAACTGGAAGCATGCAGAAATGCTGGAATGAATCAAACGCTGCATAAACCAGTCGCTCCGGATGCCATCGAGCAGCTACTGCGTGGCCATCACATTATCACCTAGCCCGCTTTAACATCATCCGCATGCTGCAACATACTCGCTGACTCTTGTAAAAATTGTCTTGCATAAGGACCAAACCATTGGGCAACGTGCTGAAACTCGCGAACGAACGCGTCGCGTCCTTCAGTCTCAAGTAAGGTCAGTAAATCTTGGAATCGTTGTAAGTAACGGCGAATCATACGGTGCTGATCGCGATCAGAAAGAATGATATCTGCATATAACTCAGGGCTTTGCGCGAACAAACGTCCGACCATCATGAGTTCCAAACGATAAATGGGTGAACTCAGCGCAAGAAGCTCATCAATTTCGACATCTTCATGAACGAGATGGTAACCATACACAAACGTCGACAAATGGCGCATTACCTGAATCACCGACATTGCCCGATCATGGCGTTCAGCGTCCAGTTCATGCAAGCGCACACCCCAAATTTCGAATTGGCGTAGCAGCCACTGACAAGCCTGCGAATCGCGTCCTGGTGTCACCAATACGGTTTGCTTTGCAAACGTCGGTACGCCAGGCCCAAACATCGGGTGTAGACCTAAAACGGGACCACTGTGTTGAGCGAGCATCGCGCTTAACGGTGTCACTTTCACACTGGTTAAATCAGCAAGAATACAATCGTCAGGTAAATTAGGTAAGTGACGAATAACCTCTTCTGTTTGTGCCACTGGCACGCTGATTAACACGAGTTGTGCGTCTTTTACGGCGTCATGCAGAGCGTCTTGGTTATCACGATCAATCACGATCACCGTATAACTCGATAATTCCAGCCAACGGACAAATAATGAGCCAAGTTGTCCCTTACCACCGACCACGACAACTGGCCGCAATGCTTCCCCAGTCCGTTGAAAACCTTGATTACGTTGCCTTAAATAAGACTCACGCATCGTCCGCCGCAAGACATCTTCGACCAGATCACCACTCAGACCTGCTTGTTCAGCTTGCTCCCGACGGGCGGAGATTAATGCAGCTTCACGTTCAGGTACATACAATGGCTGACCAAGCTCCTGCTTAACCTCACCTATTTTCCGCGATAATTCCATTCGCTCAGCTAATAGCTTTACCAACGCCGTGTCAGCTTGATCAATTTTATCGCGCAGTACCTGCAACCGTTCATCCACGTCAACACCTCAACTTCAATCTGAGTTAGAACTTTGAAGTTTGATAGTACCTAGCCGGCGCCATGGTCTCAATGAAAATCAGCCCTATTACAAACGGCTAATTTGATCTTTTAGCTGATAGGACTGGTCGGTAACAATACTCTCTAGGGTTATAACCCGCTCTTTTAACTGCTGAATCTCAGCTCTCAAAGCATCAACGTCGGTAGCGCTAGCGCGGTGTTTATTTTTCATGTGTACTTCATACGCTGCAAAGGCTAGACCGCCAATAATCGCGATAGCCCCAATTTCGAATGGTCCCATTGAATCCTTCTCCTCGTTTATAATTAGAATGCCATTAAAATTATGCAATGTTAATGCCAATCATGTAAGACACTGATTTATTGTTAGTTGTGACCTTTACGCCATTCAATGAATGGCATATTTAACAATATAGTCGCCTAAGCTGCCATTTTGTAGCGCTAGAGTTCGAGTATGAAGCAGTCATTCGGTAGCTGCACGCGATTTCGCATGCGTTGATATCGAGGTCAAAGTATCGTCAAAGGAACTGGCACGCCTCAACGCCGTGCTTCCTACGCGCCAAACACAAAAAAAAAGGGTTCCAATGAAGGAACCCTTTTTTAGCTCGTAGCGAGGTGCGCGGTAAGCGTTGCTTAGCCGAGCTTCTCTTTGATACGTGCAGATTTACCACTACGCTCACGTAGATAGTAAAGTTTCGCGCGACGAACCGCACCACGACGCTTCACAGTAATACCAGCGATCAGTGGGCTGTGAGTCTGGAACGTACGCTCAACACCTTCACCATTCGAGATTTTACGAACAGTAAATGCGCTGTGAAGTCCACGGTTACGCTTACGAATTACAACGCCTTCAAAGGCCTGCACACGCTCACGCTCACCTTCTTTAACCTTAACATTGATGATAACAGTGTCACCCGGTGCAAATGCCGGGAGATCTTGCTTCAGCTGCTCGTCTTCAAGCTGCTTCAAGATGTTTTTATTAACTTTAGCCATGATTTTCTCCGCCTAGAATATACTACCCAAGCTACTGCTTTTGTTGAGCGATGTACGCAGCCAACAAACTTTGTTGCTCGTCAGTCAGAGCTAGGTTGTCAAGTAATTCAGGTCGCCGTTGCCAGGTTCGCCCTAGAGCTTGCTGTAACCGCCACCGCCTAATTTCTTCGTGATTTCCACTCAGTAACACTGGTGGAACTTGCTTGCCGTCCAAGATTTCTGGCCGAGTGTAATGGGGACAATCCAATAATCCATTCGCGAAAGAGTCTTCCACGGCTGAATCTTGATGACCCAATACTCCGGGAACTTCACGAGCGAGCGTATCAATCATGACCATGGCTGGGAGTTCACCGCCGCTGAGAACAAAGTCCCCAATCGACCACTCTTCATCAATGTCAGACTCAATGACTCGTTCGTCAATTCCTTCGTAACGACCCGCAACCAATACCAAAGCCGAATGCTGTGCCAGTTCGCGAACACCGTGTTGATCCAATTTGCGACCTTGCGGCGACAAATAAATCACTTTCGGTTCCTGACCTGACTGTTGCTGGATACCCGCTTTCGCATCGCGGATTGCCGCGCGCAAAGGAGCAACCATCATCAACATTCCTGGACCTCCGCCATAAGGACGGTCATCCACCGTGCGATGTCGGTCGGTGGCATAATCGCGAGGGTTCCAAAGCTGAACGAATAATCGTTCATCCTTGACCGCCCGGCGCGTTACGCCATACTCGGTAATCGCTGTGAACATTTCCGGAAATAGGGTCACAACCCCAACGTGCAATTGTTCAGCCATTAGAAATCAGCTGGCCAATCTACCGTTATCCGGCCTGCTTCCTCATCAACTGACACAATATATTGTGACTGAATAAAAGGAATCAGACGTTCGCGTTTACCAAACGCATCGTTACTATTTGCTTTCACCACCAACACATCGTTCGCTACGGTTGAAAGCAAGTGACTGACTTTCCCCATGTTGTAATTCTCAGAATTAACAACATCGAGGCCAACCAAGTCACGCCAGTAAAATTCATCTTCAGGCAGTTCCGGTAACTCTGTTGCCGGAACTGCGATATCAAGTCCGGTCAGCTGCTGTGCAGCATCACGATCTTCAATATCAGCAAGCTTGGCGACAAGATCTTTATTATGCCAGCGCCATTGGCTGACTTCGATCTCACGCCATTGTCCGTTACGGCCAATCAGCCACGGACGATAGTCAAAAATGCCTTCTTGCTCATCGGTAAATGCATTAATTCGAACCCAGCCTTTGATCCCGTATACGGCTCCAATGTTACCTAATACGACAGCTTCAGCATTTTTATGGGCGTCTTTTTGCATACGTTAAGCTTCTTCCAAATTTGACTTAGTACTTTTTAACCGGGTTAATTAAGCTGCTTTACGCGCGTCTTTAATTAACTTAGCTACGCGGTCAGACACTTGCGCGCCTTGGCCGACCCAGTGTTCAATCCGATCCAGATCGATACGAACTTTCTCTTCTTGACCACGAGCTACCGGGTTAAAGAAACCGACATTTTCGATGAAACGACCATCACGGGCGTTCCGGCTGTCGGTAACTACCATTTGGTAGAATGGACGCTTCTTAGCGCCACCCCGTTGTAAACGAATGGTTACCATTACCGTTATCCTATGTTTTTCAATGTTTTCAAAGGTTAAAGAACCCCTTCCGACGGACAGCCGGAAGGGTCGCAATATTCTACGGAATTTATCTGCAAATGCAAGTAATATCGGGGTTTGTTAGCGCCCGGGGAACATTCCAGGGGGCATTTTGCCGCCCAGTTGCCGCATCATCTTGGCCATTCCACCACCTTTCATTTTTTTCATCATCTTTTGCATTTGACTAAATTGCTTGAGTAACTTGTTCACGTCTTGAACCTGAACACCTGACCCAGCGGCAATTCGGCGCTTGCGAGAGCCCTTGATGATATCCGGATGCTCGCGCTCCTGAGGTGTCATTGAGCTGATAATCGCTTCCATTCGAATGGTAACTTTATCATCCATTTGGCCTTGCAGCTTGCCGGCCATTTGTCCCATTCCTGGTAATTTATCCATGAGCCCCATCATACCGCCCATGCTTTTCATTTGCTGCAATTGCTCGCGGAAGTCTTCTAAACTGAATTTACCGCTGGTCATGACCTTCTTCGCGACCTTTTCGGCTTTAGCCCGGTCGACCTTCGACTCCACTTGCTCGATCAGCGACAACACATCGCCCATACCAAGAATGCGCGAGGCAATGCGATCAGGGTGGAACGGCTCGAGTGCATCATTTTTCTCACCGACACCCAAAAACTTGATCGGCTTGCCGGTGATGTGACGAATAGAAAGCGCCGCACCGCCACGTGCATCACCATCCACCTTCGTCAAGATAACACCGGTCAGCGGCAAGGCTTCATTAAATGCTTTCGCGGTATTTGCAGCGTCTTGACCAGTCATCGCGTCAACCACAAAGAGGGTCTCGATCGGTTTAATCGCCTCATGCAACGCTTTAATTTCTTCCATCATGGCGGTATCAATCGCCAACCGACCGGCTGTATCGACCAGCACCACATCAAGAAATTTTCTGCGCGCGTGGTCAATTGCCGCATTCGCGATATCAATTGGCTTTTGCTCGATGTTCGATGGAAAGAATTCAACATCAACATCGGCCGCTAACCGCTCGAGCTGGGCAATTGCCGCCGGACGATAAACGTCCGCACTAACCACAAGAACTTTTTTCTTCTGCTTTTCTTTCAGGAAGCGCGCGAGTTTGCCTACACTTGTGGTTTTACCCGCACCTTGCAAACCGGCCATCATCATGACAGCTGGCGGCTGAGTGGCTAGATTCAGCGGTGCATTGGCTTCGCCCATGGCCGCTTCAAGTTCAGTCCGAACGATTTTGACAAACACTTGCCCTGGATTGAGATTTTTATTGACCTCAGTGCCCAATGCCCGCTCTTTGACTTTAGCAATAAAGTCTTTGACTACGGGTAAGGCGACATCCGCCTCGAGCAAAGCCATACGTACTTCACGTAAGGTGTCTTTAATATTGTCTTCGGTTAACCGCCCACGCCCGCTAATATTGCGCAGACTCTGGGATAATCGTTCGCTCAGGTTTTCAAACATACTCTCTTCCTGTCAGCTCAGTTTCAGGTATTATACGGAATGAGGTTGGGTTTGGCGATGCACACGCTTATACTCTTCCTAGAAAGTGAATAAATTCATTTAACTCAGATTCCTAAGGAAAGCGGTAATCATGCATACAACGTTGGCCAGTATCAGCATTCTTGCCTATGTGATCAGTGCGTTTATTCTCAGTGCGCGCCTCGGCGCACCGCATCGTATGCGCCGCCGTGCTTTGATTTTCAGTATCATCGCACTTGCTACTCACGCATTCGCCTTATTTGGCGTCTTTACCGAAACCTCTTGGGTCAAAATTAATCTATTCATTTCGCTCGCCATCATTACCTTGATTTTAAGTTTTCTCAACTCGGTTCGTGGTGACCACCCGGCGAGCCTGCTCATTCGCCCCGCTATTTATGGATTAGCAGCGCTGAGCCTGGTACTGGTACTTATTATTCCCGCAGAAGTTGGGCGACCTATCCATATGAGTCCAATCTTTGCTTTGCATATGAGTCTGGCCTTAATTGCATCTGCATTATTAACCCTAGCTACCTTTTATGGGGTTCAACTTTTATATGTCAACCGACTGCTCAAACAAAAAAGCGCGAAAGCGGTTTCCGAACGGATGCCACCATTGCTGTCGATTGAACAATATTTTTTCCGTTTATTAACAACCGGAACTATCGTTCTCTTGATTGCGGTCACCGTCGGCTTTATTTACATGGACGACCTATTTGCTCGTGGGCAGTTGCACAAGACTATTTTTTCATTGGCAGCGCTGATTGCGTTTGGAAGTGTACTTACGATTCACTATTGGCGTGGGTTACGTGGTCGAATTGCCGTCTATTATACGCTGTTGGCAAGCAGCCTGCTGATTATTGGTTACTTTGGCAGCCGCTTTGTCCGCGACATCCTGCTCACCTGAGCAAAGCTTCGTTTTAAAAAGCACTTGACTTGCCTACGGACGCCCCTACATTAAGACCATAGACATCATTAACAGGAAACCAACTTGGACGACATATCTACCGGTACGTTATTTCTTGCTCTCGCGGTTCTCATTCTGATTTCTGGGTATTTCTCCGGATCTGAAACCGGCATGATGACGGTTAACCGTTACAAACTTCGTCATTTAGCACAAAGCGGCAATAAGTCCGCACGTCGAGTCACGCGTTTACTCGACCGGCCAGATCGCCTAATTGGTCTTATTCTAATTGGCAACAACTTGGTCAATATCGCTGCATCGGCCATCGCCACCATTATTGGCATGCGACTTTACGGCGACTACGGTATTGCGATTGCCACCGTTGTGCTGACCCTGATTATTCTTATTTTTGCTGAAGTCACGCCAAAAACAATCGCGGCCCTACATCCTGAGCGCGTTGCCTACCCGAGCTCGATGTTACTTTCACCCTTGATGCGAATTTTCTATCCGCTCGTCGCCGCCGTAAATTTTATCACCAACAATATGATGCGACTCATGGGCATTAACCCCAATGCTGCTGGCAAAGACACGCTGAGTGCAGAAGAGTTAAGAACGATTGTTCATGAAGCAGGCTCACTGATTCCCTCACGACATCAAGAAATGCTGCTGAGTATCCTTGATTTAGAGAAAGTCACAGTCGATGACATCATGATACCGCGCAATGAAATTACCGCGATCGACATCAATGACGAATTAACCAGTATTATTCGCCAGCTCAATAATATGCCGCATACCTTGGTGCTCCTTTATCGCGGAGAAATCGATGATGCAATTGGCTTCCTTCATGCTCGCGACATGTTGCGCCTGCTCACACGCACCCACGAACCGGACAAAGCATCCATTGTTCGTGGGGCGCGCGACATCTACTTCATCCCCGAAGGCACGCCACTGTCAGTCCAGCTAGTCAAATTTCAGCATAACAAAGAGCGGATTGGTTTAGTGGTCGACGAATACGGTGATATTCAAGGGATGGTGACCTTGGAAGACTTGCTCGAGGAAATTGTTGGGGACTTTACCACGTCGATAACCGGACAAGCGCAAGAACCAGTGCATCGACAAGCAGATGGAACCTACTTGGTTGAAGGAACGATGAACTTACGCGACCTTAACAAAGAGCTGAAGGTGAATCTTCCGACCGACGGACCCAAAACCTTAAATGGTCTCATCGTTGAAGAGTTCGGCGATATTCCTGAACATCCTATGTGCCTCAAAATCGCTGGGTATATTATTGAAATACTCGCGGTGACGGATAACCGGGTAGAACAAGTTCGTATTCAACCTAAACGGAAACGGAAAGCACGTTAAACAAAGAGGCCGCTCAGTGAGCGGCCTCTTTGTTCGATTAACTGAACAAGCGTCGGAACCAACCTCGATTGAGCTTTGCTTCACATTGATTCAGCTGTTGCGCATAACGACTAGCGCGTGTGTCGACGTTGCGTGACACTTGAATAAGCCATTGTTTTTGCAAAAAGGTTTGCCGCTGATACCCACCCCAACCTTCGTGATAATTGAGATACTGGGCGTACGCGTCCCATTTCGAAACTCCGTTAATCCGGTACGTCTTATCCATGTACCAACCGATGAAATCAATCGCGTCGGCAAAGTTATCGCGGCGGGCACGACGATTTCCGGTTTCACGAATATAATCATCCCAGGTGCCTGTTTTCGCTTGCGCATAACCATAAGCATCACTCGCTCGTTTCCAAGGAATAAAACCTAGAATATACCGCCGCGGTGGTGCTGCATTGTGCCGAAACGAACTTTCTTGGTACATGATCGCCATGGGTACGTGAATAGGTGCGTCCCATTCTTTCTTCATCGCGTTGGCCGCGCGCCACCAGTCCCGGCGTTCCTCGAAGATATTACAGATGTTTTCCGCATCACGCGGTGGTGAGGTACTACAACCAGAAATAAAAAGCACTGATAAAACAGAAAGTAACCAGATCTTGTGGTTTTTATTTGAACACCTTCGGAACTTCTTACGTAATAAAGGCTCAGAGTTTATGTGTAGAGTTTTCATGTTTTATCCCCTGGATTTAAGATTACGCGCCTTGCTAAGGCGCGTTTTTTTTGTCTAGCGCCCGCAGGAAATAGTTCTCTAAAAATTCCGCAAAGGTACCTCGGTCTGCTGCTTCAATCGCTTTCTGTTCTTCAAGTGACTGCACCGCCATGGCTTTAAAATCAGCAGCGCTGTAGTACTCGAGATCGCTGCTCTCGAGTTCTTGTTTGTACTTTACTGCGAGCCCTAAGCCGACTTGGCGATATTCTTCTACCGCTTGTCGATAATGCCCTAACAGTTTCGCCGACAAGGTCAATTCCGGATTCTCAATTGCAGGCACAAGCGCTGCAAGTGCTTGCTGATAATCCGTATTGTCGTCAGTGTCCAACCATGTGGCTATTTTCGCCAACTCGTCAAACAACTGACGTAATCGCGATTGAATCGAAACCTCACCGCCCTCATCATTTAAGGTCAGTCCAGGTTCACGTCCCTTTAAAACCACGCGGTTTACATTGCTCTCGGTAAGCCGTTGTTGTTCGAGCGACAACGCTGGACTGTCGGACCAAAGACAGTAGAGCAAAAACAGGTCGAGGAAGCGCATTTGCTCAGCTGTAATTCCAACCGAACTAAATGGGTTCACGTCAATCGCACGAACTTCAATATACTGAACCCCTCCGCGCTCGAGGGCTTGCGTCGGCGTTTCGCTCGGCTCAGCGACGCGCTTTGGCCGAATCGGCGAATAAAATTCGTTCTCAATCTGAAGTATATTGGCATTCAACTGGTTCCACTGCTCGCCATTACGCACGCCAAAATCTGCAAAGCTTTCTGAACGCGTAAACACCGCACGGCGCAAGCCAGCAACGTAGTCTTCAATTGAGTTGTAGCTAATCTTTAAAGCCGCTTGCTCTTTGTTGGTATAGCCAAGATCACTCATCCGCAACGAAGTCGCATACGGCACATACACCATACCACCGCCGAGCTCATGGAAATCAAGTTCGGCATAACTATGTTTGAGGAATGACTTACATAGAACAGGTGACGCGCCGAAAAAGTACGGAATCACCCAAGCCCAGCGTTTGAAATTACGAATCAAACCAAAATAACGATCCGAACGATACGCAGAGGAATCCTTAACTTGGTCTTGTTTCGCTAACTCAGCCCACATGGCGTCGCTTACTGACCAATTGAAATGCACACCAGCAATGGTTTGCATAACCGCACCATAACGATGTGTCAGCCCCTGCCGATACGTCGTTTTCATTTTACCGATGTGCGAGTCACCATAGTGTGCAAGCCGAATATCACTGGTGTCATTCACGTAACACGGCATGCTCAGCGGCCACAATAATTCGTTACCAATATTCTGATAGGTAAAACGGTGGATGTCGCGCAATTGCGCTAACGTTGTTTCTATTGAGGTTTCGACTGGCGTAATGAATTCAAGCAAAGCCTCGGCATAATCGGTGGTAATCAGCGGATGTGTTAGCGTCGAACCAAGGCTTTCGGGA
The DNA here is from genome assembly GCF_022565475.1 of Aliidiomarina sp. Lineage (GTDB taxonomy): Bacteria > Pseudomonadota > Gammaproteobacteria > Enterobacterales > Alteromonadaceae > Aliidiomarina. The sequence goes on from NZ_JAIUMR010000001.1 coordinate 383,888, forward strand.
TGCATGGAGGTTGCCAGTTCACCGCTTGGGGTAATGCGCAGGGTTTCACGTTCAATGCCACGATTAATTTTCGTTACGGCTTCTCGCTGCGCACGGTCACAAGCCCGAAAGTGCGCTAATCGGTCAGAGAATTGAATTGACAAAGCAACATCCTGAAATTGTCTGATATGATGCGTATAAGTGTGCCACAATATTTTCGAAATTGCAGCGATAGGAAGTGAGTTTCTATGATCAATAGTAGTCCCTCTCAATGGTCAGTTCCAGCAACGTTGTTGTGGCTCGTCAATGCCATTGGTTTTCTCGCCATTCTAGTCCTGCCGAATTGGCTTGCATCACTCATTGCCGTCTTCTTGTTTTTGTTTAATGTATTAGTCGGCGTGCGGTTGTGGCTGCAAAAGAAGCAAATTGAAGTCGTGACCGCATCCGCCAATTCAGATTTCTTTTCCAGCACGAGTACGCGCCTACTCCAGCAAATTTTCAATGACTTACCCAATCGCGTGTATTGGCGTGATCACGAGTTACGTTTTGTTGGCGCAAACCCCGGGTTTCTCAAGGACTTTGGCCTGCAAGCGACACATGAGTTATTTGGTAAAAAAGACACTGAACTCGATGTATTAAAAGACAATCTAGAGCTTCTTGAACGCGATCGCGCCACCTTTGCCGCGAGGATGCCGGCCTGCAATCAAGAAATGCAACTGGCGGTCAAGACCGTCGGCGATCATGATGGTATTCGCTGGATTGAACATTCCAGCGTCCCTTTGTACGACGATCAAGGCAATATCAGTGGAATTCTTGGCAGCTATTACGACATATCCACCATTAAGCGTGCCGCTGAGGAAATGTCGCGCGCGCGCGAGAATGCCGAACAAGCACGAGAGGCTGCGGAGTCGGCAAACCAAGCGAAAAGTGAATTCTTAGCAAATATGTCGCATGAGATCCGAACGCCAATTAATGCGATCGTCGGCATGGCCAACCTCGCGTTAAAGACGGAATTAAACGATAAGCAGAAACGTTATCTGAAAGTCATTGACTCGTCTTCACAGGCTCTGCTCGGCGTGATCAATGACATTCTCGACTTCTCGAAAATCGAAGCCAACAAGCTCGTCATCGAAAAAATCCCGTTTGACCTCGATGAAGTGCTGAGCACGCTGGCGGATATGTTTGCCTACAAAGCCTATGACAAAGGCCTTGAGTTTATTATTAACTTGCCGGCCAACATACCCACCATGTTAATCGGCGATCCTCTCCGTTTGCAGCAAGTCCTCATCAATTTAGTCAGTAATGCCATCAAGTTCACCGACGACGGCGAGATTAGTGTGTCATGTACCCTACTTGATCGCGCCCCAGATAAAATATGGTTACGCATTGAGGTTCGTGACACCGGCATTGGTATGACAGAAGAACAGCGCGCCATGCTCTTTAACGCCTTTACTCAAGCCGACAGTTCAACCACACGCAAATACGGTGGTACTGGCCTTGGCCTCGCTATCTCACACCGCCTGACCAAGCTCATGAATGGGGATATGGCCGTGCAAAGTGCCTTGAACCAAGGTTCAAATTTCTTCATTGAATTAACCTTGCCGGTGCAGGAGAGCCAAGACAGTTCGCATCATCAACTCTTGATGAGTCGTCTCGCAGGTACAAAAGTACTGGCCATTGATGACAACACCAGTACCCGTGAAATGCTCAAAGAAACCTTGCGCTCATATGGAATGGAAGCACATACCTGCCACAGTGGTGAACAAGCAATACAACTGGTGAAACAAGCTATCTCCGAAGGTAAGCCGTTCCAAATTCTGATTATCGATTGGCGTCTACCGGGCATCGATGGATTAGAGCTGGTCGAGCGATTACAGAAGAAACTCAGCCCTGAACAACGACCAAAAATGATTTTAGCCACCGGCTATTACGCCGAGGAGTTAGCTGAAAAAGCTCGCGCTGCCGGCACTCATGACTTTATTACCAAACCTTACACTACAGCGACACTGGCACGCGCGATGAACGGCGCTTTGAGTGGTCAAAAAGTAGATCCGCAAGGCCAAGAAGTTCAGGCGAGTACCGTCAATGCCAGCTTAGTTGGTGCGCCGATTCTCGTGGTCGAAGATAATGAAATTAATCAGCACGTCGCGAGAGAAATGCTCAGCGGTCACGGCTTCCGTATTGACCTTGCGGAAAACGGTGAAGTTGCCGTCGAAAAAGTGCAAAAAAACAAATACGCGCTGGTCCTGATGGACATCCAAATGCCAGTCATGGATGGTTATCGAGCGGCCGAAACCATTCGCCAATTTTACAGTTATCAACAATTGCCAATTCTTGCCATGACCGCAAATGCGATGAGCGGTGATGCCGAGAAATCTCTTGCTGCCGGCATGCAAGGCCATATTCCTAAGCCAATCGATGAATCCTTGCTGCTCAGTCAAATTGAAAAATGGGCACTACCTGGCCCCTATCAGGCGAACACTGAATTCGAACAACCTAGTGAACCACAGGCGCCGGTTGGAAAGCCCAAATATCCACAAATGAAAGGTATTCAGCTGGAGCAAGCACTGCAACGCTTGAATCATAATCATGAGTTGTATATTAAGTTATTAAACCATTTAGTCGCGAGTTATCGAGGTTCAGCGATGACCGTTTCTGAATTCATCACCCGCGGTCAGAATGAAGAAGCGCGTCGTTATTTCCACTCGCTAAAAGGTGCTGCAGCTAATCTTGGTCTCGTTGCACTCGCAGACAAAGCCGCAGGTTTAGAAGCTGCGGTCAACGAGCGCAATGTCGGCGCTGTGGCAGACCAAATCAGCGGTTTAGAAGGACTGCTTGACCATGCTGAACAGGCGGCTCAAGATTTAACAAGTCTCGCGGATGAAACAACAACGGATAACTCACAATGATTCGATTTTTATTTTTAATCCCGTTTCTGCTCTGTTTGTTATGGACGATTTACCTGCAAATGAACGGCTACAGTTTGCGCCAAGGTAAGCAGGGTTATCTATATATATTGATTGTAAGCGCCGTCATCGCGGCTTTTTATAGCTTAATGCTCTGGCTTACACGCTGATCAAAAAAGCCCTACACTCGCTGTACAGGGCTTTCAAGTGTATATCCAACCTGCTGGTTAACCCGCTAACGCGAGCAGAACCCCTGCGGCAACCGCAGAGCCCAATACACCAGCTACGTTGGGGCCCATAGCGTGCATTAACAAGAAGTTATGCTGGTCCGCTTTTAATCCCTCTTTATTGACGACCCGCGCTGCCATCGGCACTGCCGAAACACCTGCGGCGCCGATCAGTGGATTAATTTCTTGCTTACTGACAAGATTCATTAGCTTTGCCATCAAAACGCCAGCCGCAGTACCAATCGTAAAGGCCACAGCACCAAGCAGTAGAATACCAATAGTCTGCGCCGATAAGAACGAAGCCGCTGTTAATTGGGCACCAACCGCTAAACCGAGAAAAATGGTGACGAGGTTAATTAATTCATTTTGAGCGGTCTTACTAAGACGATCCACCACGCCGCTTTCGCGCATTAGATTCCCGAGACAAAACATCCCGACTAACGGCGCAGCTGTTGGTAACAGCAGTAAAGTCATGACCAACACCATCAAGGGAAACAGGATCTTCGCACGCTTCGACACTGGTTTTAACTGTGTCATGCGAATTTTTCGTTCTTTTTCCGTGGTGAGTAGACGCATCACCGGCGGCTGTAATACCGGTACTAGCGCCATATAGGAATATGCCGCAACAGCAATAGCACCAAGTAGTTCAGGTGCCAACTGCGACGCTAAATAAATCGCTGTCGGACCATCAGCGCCGCCGATAATGGCAATTGCTGCCGCTTGCTGCAGGGTAAATTCAACACCGGGAACCCAGTTTAGCGCGATCGCACCCAGTAAGGTGGCAAATATGCCAAACTGTGCCGCGGCGCCGAGCAAAAGCATACGCGGATTCGCGAGCAAAGCACCGAAGTCCGTCATCGCCCCAACACCGAGAAAAATTAGCAGCGGGAATAACCCCGTGGCAATACCAAGTTCATAGAGTAAATAGAGAATCCCACCAGGCTCATTCATGCCAGCGAGTGGGATATTCGCGAGCACGGCACCGAAACCAATTGGCAATAACAACAACGGTTCGAATTTATGCACGATGGCTAAATAGACCAGCAACAAGCCGACCCCGATCATGACGATGGCACCGAGTGACAGCCCTGCAAAACCAGTGGTGTTCCACAATGTTAATAAAGTTTCCATAGCGCTTAGGCGTTCCCTTCAATGGTCAACAAGATGTCACCGGAAATCACACTATCGCCTTCACGAGCCTTCAATTCAACAATCACACCATCGCGGTCGGCACGGACTTCTGTTTCCATTTTCATCGCTTCCAGAATAACGACAACATCACCTGACTTCACAGCGTCACCCGGCTTCACTTGATACTTCCATAAGTTGCCTGACAAAGGCGCGTGCAACGCGTGCGCATTGGCGCTCGCTTGTGGCGCCGCTGCCGGTTTCGGTTGCGATTCAGTTGTGGTATTCGAGGAACGACTCGACTCCGCCTTTAAGCTACCATCTGGGCCAACTTCAACTGAAAAACACTCGCCAGAAATACAAACGTCATAGCGTTCAATACTATTGTCGCCGGTCTCGGCTTTACGAACTGGTGTTGCATTTTCAACACTCGGCACCGGCTCGAACGCGTCTGGGTTGTCACGATTCTGTAAAAATTTAAGACCAATTTGCGGGAACAAAGCGTAAGTGAGTACGTCATCGACAATTGCCTCTGCGAGGCGAATGTTGTCAGATTTTGCTTTTTCTTGTAACTCTATCGTCAGCGCTTCTAACTCATCGTCAATCAGATCCGCAGGTCGACACGTAATTGCCTCAGCGCCAGCCAACACTTTCTTCTGTAGTTCTGCATTCACAGGGGCTGCGGTCGCACCATATTCACCTTTTAAGACACCGACCGTTTCTTTTGAAACCGACTTGTAACGTTCACCGGTTAGAACGTTGAGTACCGCTTGGGTACCGACAATTTGCGACGTTGGTGTCACCAATGGAATAAAGCCTAAATCCTCACGCACACGTGGAATTTCTTCCAGCACTTGATCAAATTTATCCAATGCTTTCTGCTCACGTAACTGATTTTCCATGTTGGTCAACATGCCACCCGGCACTTGCGCCAACAGAATGCGAGCATCGACGCCTTTCAGTGAACCTTCAAATCGGGCGTATTTCTTCCGGACCTGACGAAAATAGGAAGCAATTTCTTCAAGCTCTGCCAAATTAAGTCCGGTGTCTCGCTCGGTTCCTTCGACCATCGCCACTAGAGTTTCGGTGGCACTGTGACCGTAGGTCATACTCATCGACGAAATCGCGGTGTCGAGCATATCAATGCCGGCGTCTATCGCCTTTTGATAGGTAGCCGTACTTAACCCCGTCGTTGCATGACATTGCATCGCAATCGGCACCGACACGTTCGCTTTCAGTTCAGTAATCAGCCCTTCAGCCTCGTAGGGGCGCAGTAGTCCGGCCATGTCTTTAATACAAATCGAATGGCAGCCCATATCTTCTAACTCTTTCGCCATCGCCACCCATTTTTCCCGAGTGTGCACTGGGCTGACGGTATACGACATAGTGCCTTGCGCATGGCCATCATTCGCGATCGTTGCTTCAATTGCCGTCTTTAAATTACGTACGTCATTCATGGCATCAAAAATACGAAAAACATCGACGCCATTTGTCCGCGCTCGCTCGACAAAGCGTTTGACCACGTCATCAGCGTAATGACGGTAACCCAGCAGGTTCTGGCCGCGCAGGAGCATTTGCTGGCGAGTATTTGGCATCGCCTTTTTTAGTTCACGTAGGCGTTCCCACGGATCCTCACCTAAATAACGAATACAGGCATCGAATGTTGCCCCACCCCAGGTTTCAAGCGACCAAAAACCTGCTTGATCGAGCTTCTCTGCGATCGGCAGCATATCGTCGAGGCGCAAACGAGTCGCTAGGAGCGACTGATGTGCGTCGCGCAGGACCAATTCGGTCAGTAATAATGGTTTGGACATAAAATGACTCCCTAAGCGTCTGAGGCTGGATTGTCTGATTTACTTGCGCGATAGCGCTTCACGGCGACAGCAATTGCAGCTAATTTTTTTGCATCCGAGTCTTCGTTGACAGCGCCTGAAGATGACGCATTAGACGCCTCTGAGTCGATGCTCGCCTCAGGACATAGTTTGGTTAACAAGGTGACCGCGCCGGTGAGTAATATCAGGAAGACAAACACCACGCCCATACCAGCAAGCATCATTTCCGCAGCCTGCAAAAATAAGTCCGACATACCCTTCCTTGCCTGTACGTAAAGTTAGAATTGTTAGATGATTGTAAATAAACTACGGGGGAAAGGAAAGTTATCAGGGTATCGGCTTTATTTATAGTGGGTATAGATGCTTTCTAGTTTACAGTGCTTAATCCACTGATCGGTCCGATTAAGGAAAAGAATTCGGTATTGCAATGATGGTGTCGCGCAAGCCTCGAACTGAGCAAGGGCAATAAGCACACAAGGAATCGCTGAACAGCGATAGTAAGTCAAGGTTAAGGAAGAATTTCAGAGGTAAGAAGAAATGGCGCGCTCGGGAGGATTCGAACCTCCGCCCGCCTGGTTCGTAGCCAGGTACTCTATCCAGCTGAGCTACGAGCGCGTCGTTAACCTAAACTTTTTGTTTTTACATGACTGCAAAAACTGGCGGTGAGGGAGGGATTCGAACCCTCGATAGGGCTACAAACCCTATACTCCCTTAGCAGGGGAGCGCCTTCAGCCTCTCGGCCACCTCACCGCGTCTTGATGGGCACGAATGATAGCGATTTGAGCGAGCATGTCAAACGCTTTTTTAAAACTCTTGGTTTAAATGCGTTTTATTTAATCACTCTGCCGCTTTTTACGGCAAAACCGTTCCTTCGACCTATGCTTCACCGTCAGACTTGTTGTCTTTCTCGGCTTGAATCCGCATATAAATTTCTTCTCGGTGAACTGACACATCTTTCGGAGCGTTGACACCAATACGGACTTGGTTACCTTTAACACCAAGCACCGTCACTGTGACATCGTCACCAATCATAAGTGTCTCACCAACACGTCTTGTTAAAATTAGCATTACCCGCTCCTTACGATTCGTCCCTTATCCATACCAACCACATTTCCAAGTGGGCACGATAGTCTATCAACTAATGAAAATTGGCGATAGTGTTTTCCAACCAATTTGCACCTCAAGAACGCCTAATCGCCTCAGAAAGTTCACTGACTGTGCTGTTTCTTAGTTGTTGACTCTTTACTTAAGAAAAAGGCTGATATTTCGGTTCATATCAGCCTTGTATTGACGCTAAGCTAACTGTTCTTCCAGCCAGCTTGACACACTTGCTAAAGCTTCATCGAGTTTACTACCGTCGGTACCACCGGCCTGAGCCATATCTGGCCGTCCGCCGCCCTTGCCACCGACTTGACTAGCAACAAAATTAACTAGTTCACCCGCTTTCACACGGCCTGTCAGGTCTTTAGTAACACCGGCTATTAAACTCACCTTGTCACCCTGGCGCAGACCCAGGAAGACGATGCCTGAACCTAATCGATTCTTAAGATCATCGACCATCTCACGCAGCGCTTTAGCTTCCGTGTTCGTCACTTCAGCAATAATTGCTTTAACGCCGTGAATTTCTTTCGCGCTATCCAGCAACGAAGCACCCGCTTGTTGCGACAACTGACGTTGCAGTTCTGCCAGTTCCTTCTCTAACTGCTTTTGACGGCCGATAAGCTGCTCAATACGCTCACCGACTGCGGCTGGGTCAGCTTTAAACAGGCTAGCAACCTTTTGCAACTGCTGCTGCTGCGCTTGGGTATAGGCGACCGCACCTGCTCCTGTCACTGCTTCAATTCGGCGCACACCGGATGCGATACCTGCTTCCGAGGACACGCGGAAACTACCAATATCACCGGTCCGCTGCACGTGGGTTCCACCACACAACTCAAGTGAATAGTCGCCCATTTGCACGACTCGAACCTGGTCGTCATATTTTTCACCGAACAAGGCCATCGCGCCACGCGCTTTTGCTTCTTCAATCGGCAAGACGTCGGTGGTTAACGGCGTATTCAAGCGAATTTGTTCATTCACTTGCGTTTCAATCGCTTGTAACTCTTCCGCCGTTACTGCTTGCGGATGAGCGAAGTCGAAACGCAAACGTTGATCGTCGACCAATGAGCCCTTCTGCGCCACATGGTCACCAAGGACGTTGCGTAACGCCGCATGAATCAAATGCGTGGCTGAATGGTTGCGGCGAATCGCCCAGCGGCGCTCATCGTCAACCACCGCAGTCAGCGACTGGCCGACGGAAAGTTCAACGTCACTCACGCCATGGTGCGCAATTGCTTTACCAATGTACTGAGTGTCAGTGACGGTAAAGACTGGCTCTCCGTCGACTTCAAACACCCCAACGTCGCCAACCTGCCCGCCGCTTTCTGCATAGAAAGGCGTTTGATCGAGCACGACAATACCGGCTTCGCCCGGCGCTAACGCATTCACCGCCTCGCCGTCACGGAAAATCTCAGTAATCGTCGCTTGGCCTTCGTAGTCACTATAACCCGAGAAGGAACTGGTCGTTTCTGCACTCAGACGTGCATTATAATCTTCACCAAATTGTGACGCTTGCTGCGCCCGCGCTCGCTGTTCAGCCATCGCTGACTCAAAGCCAGCTTCATCTAAGCCGTAACCGCGTTCACGAAGAATATCCGCAGTTAAGTCGTAAGGGAAACCGTAAGTGTCGTAGAGCTTAAACACGACATCACCGGCAAGCACACCCTGCTCTGGTAGTTCGGCCACGGCACTTTCTAATAAGCTCAAGCCACGCTGCAGGGTACGCGCAAATTGCTGCTCTTCCTGTAACAAGGCTTTTTCAATTCGGCTTTGTGCGCTGACTAGCTCTGGGTAGGCTTCGCCCATTAAGTTGACGAGCTCTTGCACCAATTGATGGAAAAACGGACCTTCGGCGCCCAATTTCGAGCCATGACGTACGGCACGACGAATAATCCGACGCAGAACGTAACCACGGCCTTCATTCGACGGCAGAACGCCGTCAGCAATTAAGAATGAGCAAGAACGAATATGATCGGCAATCACGCGTAACGACTGTGCTGACAAATCATCAGTTCCGACAGCTTGCGCAGCGGCTTTGATGAGCGCAACAAAGGTATCCGTTTCATAGTTCGAGTGCACATGTTGCAGAACAGCGGCGATACGCTCTAGGCCCATTCCCGTATCAACGGACGGTTTTGGCAAGGGTTCCAAGGTGCCGTCAGCTTGACGGTTGTACTGCATGAAGACCAAGTTCCAAATCTCGATGTAACGGTCGCCGTCTTCCTCTGGAGTACCCGGCGGTCCGCCCCACACCTCTTCACCGTGGTCATAGAAAATTTCAGAGCATGGGCCGCAAGGTCCAGTGTCACCCATTTGCCAGAAGTTATCTTTTGCGCCGATGCGACTAATGCGATCTTCCGGTACGCCAATTTCTTTGGCCCAAATTGCATAAGCTTCATCGTCTTCTTCAAAAACAGTCACCCAAAGCTTTTCTTTTGGTAACGCTAACGTGTCGGTCAAAAATGTCCACGCGTATTGAATTGCTTCGCGTTTGAAGTAATCACCAAAACTGAAATTACCGAGCATTTCGAAAAAAGTGTGGTGACGGGCGGTATAACCAACGTTCTCGAGGTCATTGTGCTTACCACCCGCGCGCACACAGCGCTGCGAACTAGTTGCCCGCGTATAGTCGCGCTTGTCAGTGCCGAGGAAGACATCCTTGAACGGCACCATACCGGCATTTGTAAAGAGCAAAGTCGCGTCGTTACCGGGAATTAAAGACGAGCTTTGTACCACTTGATGGCCACGCTCTGCGAAAAAATTTAAAAACGCCGTGCGAATTTCGGCACTACTCATACTCATAAAGCTTCTATCCTGCGCTCGGTTAGCAATCGTTACGATGAATTAAAACTGATACATGGGCACGCGTCGCGAATTCTTCAAGGAAAATCCTATAGTGGATTCTCGTGCAGAAGCACTAAGGCGATACCGGCTTGCACGAGCGCGTGAAACATGTGGCTAAGATTAGCATAGGGGACGAACAGAAAACAGACGCTTAACCCGCATTCTCATCGGATTCCTGCGCTGCCCGTTCAGCCGCATACACCTGTTCGATCGAAAAGCCGCGTTGGGCTAAAAAACGCTGGCGTTTGCTACGCTCTTTCGCATCCAGGTGTGCTGGAATACCACAACCGTACTTGCGTCGGTAGCGCTCCACAGCGAGCGCGCGCCAGTCAGTCGCGTAGTTAGTAAAGATGGTTTCGATCAAGACCGAATTGATGCCGCGTTGCTGCATTTCGGCTTTAATTTTTAACGGCCCATAACCTTGTTCGACGCGACTGCGATAAAACATTTCAGCGAAACGTTCGTCAGACTGCCAACGCCGCGCTTGCAAACGTTCGACAACTTGAAGGACAGCGGGACGGTTAAAGCCACGTTGGCAGAGCTTTTGCACCAACTCGAATTCACTTTGTTCACGGCGGCTGAGCAACTGCACTGCGCGTTGCTCAATCACCTGTTCGTCATTCGGGTCTTTCGGGGGTTTCGCCATTGCTGAGCTTTAGTCCTCAAGTGCATAGCGAATAAACACTTGGGCGCGGATTTCTTGTTCGCCAGCTTCAGTTGCACTGCTATCGGACGCCATCATTCGTGAGCCCGTGACTAAGATACGTTCTTGATGGCCACCCTGCTCTCTAATCTGTATAGCATTTCCTAGCCAGCGACCGCTCAGCTCAGCCATTTGTTTGGCCTTTGCATGCGCATGCTCGACGGCAGCAGCGCGTGCTTGCTCATAGTACGGCGAAGGATCTGCAACGGTGAAATTCACTCGGCTTAAATTACCAATTCCAGCCTGCAGTGCATTATCGAGGATTTCATCGAACCGTTCCAACTCGTCAAAAGTGACCTGTAAATCACGGGAGACTTGATACCCTTGGAATTCGCGGTTGCCGTCTCGATAGTTATAGATCGGCTGCACACTCACATTCCATGAACGAATTTGTTGTCGCGGTATATTCATTTCCGTAAACAAATCGAGCATGTTCACTGTCGTCGCGTCGACACGTTGTTTCAACTGGGTTAAGTCTTGGCCTTCAGCTTCAATGGCAAACACCATCGACACGCGATCTGGTACGGCAACGGCGACGCCGCTCCCCTGCACTTCGATATAGTCTTGTTCATTAACGGCAGCCGGCTGACACGCTAACAACCAAGGAAGGGTACAACCAACTACTGCGATTAGACGTAACTTCATACCAACCTCTCTTGCGCTCGACACGCAATTAAATACTTAAGCAGGTTCTACGAAACTGGCACAATGCCAAGCACCGCCCCCTACGAGCAACGAACGCGCGGGAATCAGTAATACCTCATGTTCCGGTAGCAAGGTTTGCATTTGATGCTGTGCTTGCGCATCCGTGGGTAAACCAAAACTCGGCAATACAATAAGCTTCTTATCAGGCCGTTCGATGCGTAAAAAGTTCACGTAACTCGCCATCAATGCCATGCCTGCAATACGTTTACGAATGCCTGGCCGGTGTGCAATCGCAGCACTTTCTGCGGCTGATAATCGTGGTGAACGCGGCAACGGTAGCGTATGCACCGTCAGCGCTCGACCTTTGGCATCGCGCGCATGTTGCAAAAAGTCAACGACACGACGGCAGGTCGCGTAATCAGGGTGACTTGGATCTTGCGTGGCGGCAACGACGACGGTCGCTGGTGCAATAAAACAAGCGAGGTTATCGATATGGCCGCCAGTTTCATCCGCATTTAGACGTCCCGGCAAGGTTAAAACCTTGTCAATTCCCAACGCTACTTGCAATTCAGTGGCAAGTTCTGCTGCAGTAAGCCCATGGTTCGCCTGCCGATACAAAATACTGCCGGTGCAGATTAGCGCGGTACCTTCACCATCATGATGGACAGCACCGCCTTCCAACACCATGTCACGCTGCATCGTGGGCAGGTTCAGCTGTTGAATGAGCCAGTCACGCGCACTTAAATCAGCTGCCACATGATCATCAATACCGCCCCAACCATCAAAGTCATAAGCGTATGCGGCGGCTTGACCGCCGTCAGAACGAACGATAAACGGCGCACAATCGCGCAACCAAACTTCACCGAATTCGACACACTGAAGAGTCAAAAATCGCTGTTCGATCGACGAGTCAATACCGAGCTGATCCTTGAGGCGCGCTTCGTCAGCTGCCCCAAATTGCAAATTCACCGGAACTTGACGCGTCGTCAGTGCCGCAATCAGCGCCAAGAGTTCAGCTTGCACTGCGCGCCCTTGCTCAGGCCAAATATCTTCGCGGCTAGGCCAGCGTAGCCAAACACTTTTTGTTTCTTGCCATTCAGTCACGTACATTACTTGCGATCCTTTCCTGAACCTTGACCTTTACCTTGATCTGGCGAACGCCCACTGCCTTCACGTGACGGTTTCTTCGTCGTTCTTAATTTCCCTTTGTTGCCCGTTGGCTGCCGTTTTCCTGCAGTTTTCGGTGAACGTCGCTCAGCAGGCTGCTTCGCATTTCGATCCGGCGCAGCAGTGCTCGTCCGCGACTTACTGGCTGGTTGACGGCGTCGTTGCGCGCGACGCGCCTGTTTAATGGCTCGCTCTTGATCTTCTCGCGAAATCACCGGTGCGGAATCAATCGTGTCTAATTCCACCAACTTACGCAAATAGTTGACATCAGTGAGTGGCAGTTCCATCCAACCGCCTGCGACCAAACCTTTCGGTAAAGTCAGCTCGCCCATACGCACGCGAATCAAACGACTGACCGTCAGTCCCTGAGACGCCCACAAACGGCGAACTTCGCGATTGCGGCCTTCGGTCAGAATGACATGAAACCATTGGTTTAACCCTTCGCCACCGCGGCGGCGGATTTTCTTAAAGCGCGCCATACCGTCTTCAAGTTCGACGCCACGCAACAGCTTCTGAATCTGACTTTCCGTGACTTCACCGAAGACGCGCACGGCGTATTCGCGTTCGACCTCATAGCTTGGATGCATCATCCGATTCGCTAACTCACCATCGGTGGTCATCAGCAACAACCCGGAGGTGTTGATATCGAGCCGACCAATTGCAATCCAACGAGCATTCTTCATCGGTGGCAAGCGCTCATAGACCGTTGCACGACCTTCTGGGTCTTTGCGGGTCACTAATTCACCTTCCGGCTTGTGATAGAGCAAAACGCGGCAATGCTGTTCTTCAGGGTCACGCAATTGAACTTTGTGCCCATCGACACGAATCACTGCGTCTGGCGCGACTCGTTCACCCAGTGTGGCGACATGATCATTGACGCGAATACGTCCCTCGCTAATCATGCTTTCTATTTCACGTCGAGAGCCATGCCCTGACCGTGCCAACACTTTCTGTAGTTTTTCGGTGTCTTTCACGCTTCGTTTTCCTCTTCTGCGTCACGCTCCCGCGTGTCTGTCAATAAATCAGCTTGCTCGTTGACTGTATCGAGCTCAACTAATGCCGGACGCTCTTGTGTCAGCGCCGGTAAATCACTAATGGATGTTAATGAAAAATAATCTAAAAATGCTTTCGTAGTCGCGTATAACGCTGGGCGACCGGGTACTTCTTTATGGCCAACCACTTTCACCCAGCCACGTTCTTGTAATGTTTTCATAATCTGAGTGCTGACGGACACACCACGTACAGCCTCAATTTCACCGCGAGTCACGGGTTGACGCCAAGCGATTAGTGCCAGCGTTTCCAATAATGCCGCAGAATAACGCGGTGCGCGCTCTGGCCACATATGCACCAGCGCAGGGCCAAGTTCAGGTCGAGTTTGAAATCGATAACCTGAAGCGACTTCGACTAATTCAATGCCACGGTCTTGGTAATCATGCTGCAGCGCCTCTAAGACTTGGCGTACGCGAGGTCGATTCAGTGAAAAGTTGGCGAGCACACCACCTAATAATTGCTCAACCGTGACGGGTTGCTCCGCCGCAAATATAGCCGCTTCAATCAATTGCTTTAATTGTTGATCTGAGATCATCTTAGCCGCCCCTCTGATACACGTCGAAATCCTTTTCGCTCGCTTTGCGGACATATAACTGCGAAAAATTCTCCGCCTGGGTTAATACAATTAAGCCTTCTTTATTTAATTCTAAAATGGCCAAAAAACTGACAATGACCCCTGCGCGCCCTTCTTTCAAGACAAAAAGCTGTTGAAACTGCAATTGCCCAGACGATTCGAGTTGACTCAAAATCGACGACATGCGTTCCCGAGTCGACAGGTGCTCACGTTTAATCTGATGATGCGCTTGCGCATCAACTAACTGCATCACTTTCGCCAACGCTAAGCCTAATTCCGCCAAACTGACGTCCGGGGGGGCTTGCCCAGCCAATTCACGTGCATCAGTTTCCGCAGTCGCAATAAAGTAATCACGCTCTTGCTGCGGTTGCTCATCGAGTTGCTGCGCACCTTCACGAACAATTTCGTATTCCTGCAAGCGTCGCACTAACTCCGCTCGCGGATCCGACTCATCATCTTCGTCGTCGGGCGTTTGCGGCAATAACATGCGACTTTTAATCTCAGCCAGCATGGCCGCCATGAGTAGATATTCAGCCGCGAGTTCTAATTTCAGCTCACGCATCATATCGACGTAAGTCATATACTGTTCGGTGATTCTCAGAATCGGCAGATCAAGAATATCCATTTTTTGCCGGCGAATCAGATACAACAGCAAGTCCATCGGCCCAGAAAACAAGTCCAGCATTAACTCAAGGGCTTCAGGCGGAATATAAAGGTCTTCCGGTTGCTCGAAGATCGGCTCACCACGGACAAAGCCCAGCGGTAACGACTGCTGGGCAGAAATCAATGTGGACGTTGCTGACTGCTCGATTTCACTCAAATCAACCGACCTTTTTCATGAGTCTTGATCATCAACTAAAAGGTTCCGGATCGCCCTCACCCACACGAATCACCTGAATCTCATCGTCGACCATATCGACCACCGTGGTTGGATGCTCCATCAGATGGCCCCCATCGATGACAAGATCCACGACCTTTTCTAAGCGCAGACGAATTTCGTACGGATCTGGCTCGGCAAACTCTTCACCTGGAAAAATCATGGTCGTCGACATCATGGGTTCATTGAGTTCGCTAAGCAGGCCCTGGGCAATTTTATTGTCCGGCACCCGCAAACCAATCGTTTTGCGTTTCGGATTCAACAGCCGTTTCGGCACTTCTTTGGTGCCACGTAACACAAAGGTGTACGGTCCGGGCGTGTTGTTTTTCAACAGTCGGAATGCTTGATTCCCCACCTTGGCATAAATGGAGAGCTCCGATAAGTCGCGACAGACCAAGGTGAAATTGTGTTCCTTTCCCAGTTGCCGAATTTGTAGAATTCGCTCAATTGCGTCTTTATTCTGCAACTGACAACCAATCGCATAACCCGAGTCGGTTGGATACACAATCACCCCACCACTCCGCACAATATCGGCCGCCTGCTGAAGCAAACGTACCTGCGGATTATCAGGATGAATTTGAAAAAACTGACTCATTGCGAAAACCTCTCGCGTTGCCTAAAAAATAACGACACCATTATTACATATTTACCCAAGCTTGCCAGACGGGTCGCACACTTTCTGGCAAATTTAAATGTCGCCCAAGTTCACGCCATTTACTGGGTCGATGAAAGTCTGAACCAACGCTACCGGCAAGGTCATATTCGAGCGCAAGCTCCGTTAGCCATTGCCGTTGATGAAGTCCCTGCTGTGACATACTGATCTCGATGCCATCGCCGCCGCTCGCTTTAAATTCTGTTAATAAACGCCTTAGCCATTTATTACTCAATGGGTAAGCAAGCGGATGGGCAATAGAGGTGGTCCCGCCGGCGGCTTGAATCGCACTAATCGCTTCGTCAACGGAACACCAAGCAGGTGCAACATAGGCAGACTGCCCTTTACCTAAATAGCGATCAAAAGCGTCTTGAACTGTTTTGGCTGCGCCATGCGTGACCAACGCTTCGGCGAAATGCAAGCGCGTCAACACCCGATCGCTATCAAGGTCGACCTCGGGTAACTGCGCTGCAGGCAAACCACGCTGAATCAATTTATCGCGAATCAATTGCGCCCGTTCTTGTCGACGCTGCTGCTGGGCTTGCAACAAAGACAACAACTGCGGATGGTCGGGGTCAAAATTCCAACCTAAAATGTGAATTTCAAATCCGTGCCAACGTGTGCTGATTTCAACCCCACTGATGAGCTGCAATTTCGGCGCGACTTTCGCTTGCGCTGCACGCGCGGGTTGCCAACCCGCAATGGAGTCATGGTCCGTGATCGCCAATACATCGAGTTGCATCACACTGGCACGCAACACGATCTCAGCGGGTGTTAATTCACCATCTGAGGCCGTTGTATGACAATGTAAATCAATTCGCTTCTGCATCTACTCACATCCCTTCCTGCATCTTCACAGCACTTAAAAGTGTCGCCAATGAGTTAGTTTATCATTAACTTCAAACAAAAATGGCAAATTATTATTGACAGTATTCTTGAGTCGTTTTAAGGTGCAACTGTTTATTAAAGACATACAAGATTATTAAGTTGTATAAACCTCTTCCCGAGCCACTCGGTGAACAAGGGGTCTGACAATAAACAAGGTTTGTAACAACTCAAAAAACTCTAAAAAAAAGGCATAACGAAGCATGACCACGCTTAGAACAGCACAGACATTAACTCATCGTTGGTGGTGGCACTTACCTTGCGGGTAGGTGGATTTCTGTGTGCGTAAAACGCGCTTTGTTTACCAGAAAGACAACGAACCCGCTGATTAGCGGGTTTGTTTTTTCATCCCGCAGAAGAATTAGCACAATCATTAATTTCAAATACGTACAGCAGGATGAAGTCAATGTCGCAAAATCAGGACTCAAGCCCACAACTGGGGCAGATGTATAGCGTTTCCCTCAATGCACGCTATCAAGCCGATCCAGTCGAAGTACTGCGCTGTTTAGCCGATCATCAGGGCGAGCACCTGTTACTTGAATCCGCCGAGGTCAACTCACGGACAAATTTGAAAAGCTTGCTCATGGTCGACCCCTCTTTGCGGTTAATCTGCCGTGGGAATCGTATCGAGATTTGTGCCCTGACAACAAACGGTCAGACTTTACTGCCATGGTTTGCCACGCAGCTCCAGCAAGTTAGTTCCGTGATCGACGTGCAGCGGACAAAGGAACAACTGTTCGTCGAGTTTGCTGCAGCAGCAGACACCCTGGCCGAAGATGAGCGGCTGAAACAACCGGGCAACTTGACACCCCTACGGATCTTGCAACAGCAATTGGTAAACTTAACCGATCATCCCTTTGCCATTTTTCTCGCTGGTGTTTTCGCTTATGATCTACTGGCGACGTTCGAACAGTTACCGGACGTCAGCGAAGGCAATAACGACTGCCCCGACTATCAATTCTACCTTGCGGAAACATTGGTGATTATCGATCACCAACAACAATCAACCGATATTCTTGGCATCGTTGCTGGTGGTGCGGATTTCGCCAACCGTCATCAAAAGCTCTGCCAACGAATTGGTGAATTAACGGCTCGACTGCAACAACCCGCGCAGCAACAAGCGAACCAAACGCCAGCAAAACTAGCCGTCGACTTTAGCCAAATACAGAGTCAACCAAACCGAGCAGACTATGCCGCCATTGTCGAAACCATGAAAGAGCACATTCGCGCTGGCGATATTTTTCAAGTCGTGCCGGCACGGGAGTTCCATTTACCCTGTCACAGCGCATTGAATAGTTATTCCGCACTCAAGTTGAGTAACCCCAGCCCGTACATGTTCTATTTAAAGACACAGCAGTTTGAATTGTTTGGCGCTTCTCCGGAATCGGCATTAAAGTTCTCTGCCGAAAACCGCCAAGTGGAACTGTATCCAATCGCAGGAACGCGGCCACGAGCACGTGACCAAGCCGGTAAGATCTTGGCCGATCAAGACTCACGCATCGAGCTTGCTTTACGCCAAGACACTAAAGAGTTATCCGAGCACATGATGTTGGTCGACTTAGCCCGCAACGACTTAGCCCGCATCGCCGAAGTTGGCTCGCGCTATGTTGCCGACTTGCTGAAAGTTGACCGTTACTCTCACGTTATGCATTTAGTGTCGCGTGTCGTCGCGACCTTGCGTTCCGATCTTGATGCACTTGACGCCTATCGCGCCTGCATGAATATGGGGACACTCGTCGGCGCACCAAAAGTGAGCGCTGCTTCGTTAATCCGCCACGCCGAGAAAACGCGACGCGGCAGTTATGGCGGTGCGGTAGGCTATTTTACCGGCACCGGTGACATGGACACGTGTATTGTTATTCGCTCAGCTTATGTGAAGAACCAACAAGCAATTGTGCAGGCAGGTGCGGGTGTAGTCTATGACTCTGACACCCAAGCCGAAGTGCGTGAAACCGAACAAAAAGCAAGTGCCGTGATTCATGCAATCACCACAGCAAACCAAGCGGCGGAGGAACTGGCATGAAATCCGGACACATTGTATTCATTGATAACATCGACAGTTTTACCTACAACCTAGTCGACGAATTTAAGCAGCTTGGTTTCGCCCTCGAGGTGTACCGCAATACCATCGCTGCAGACGTAGTCATTCGGCGCTTGGAAGAACTCGCCGCACAAGGACCGGTCATCCTCTGTTTGTCGCCGGGACCGGGCCACCCCAGTCAGGCTGGCTGCATGCCTGCAGTGATCAACTATGCTCGCGGACGGCTACCCATGCTAGGTATTTGCTTGGGTTTTCAAGCCATGGTTGAGCTTTATGGTGGTGAAGTCGATCGCTGCCGTGAAACCCTGCATGGCAAAGCAAGTTTAATATCCTGTCGCCCTCACCCTATTTTCTCGGGACTCGACCAACCTTTGCCTGTCGCCCGTTATCATTCGTTGCAAGCAACTCGGGTACCTGCCGAGCTCGATATCATCGCAAATTATGAAGACATTCCAATGGCCATTGCCCACGAACGCGACGGGGTGATTGGGTTCCAATTTCATCCCGAGTCGATCATGACCACTGCCGGCACCGAGTTACTCAAAAACAGTATTCACTATTTAATGAACCATTCGCGTACAACGCCGGTATCTAATGCACCGGCGAGCACTCAAGGAGCCACCCATGCGTGAGTTACATCAATTACTTAATCGAGAAAAGCTGTCCGTTAAGGAAACTGAAAAACTCTTTGAGTACCTCATTCGTGGTCAGTTAACTCAAAATCAAATCACCGCAATTCTCGTCGCCTTAAAAATTCGTGGTGAAACATCCGAAGAAATCACCGGTGCCGCAAAAGCCTTGTTGGCCGGTAGTAAGCGCTTTCCTCAACTGGATTACGCCGTTGCCGATACCTGCGGTACTGGCGGCGATGGAAGCAACACGATCAATATTTCGACGGCAGCAGCACTGGTCTGCGCCAGTATGGGTTTGAAAATTGCCAAACACGGCAATCGCAGTGTGTCGTCGCGTTCAGGCTCTGCGGATGTGCTCGAGTCTTTAGGGATTCCTCTCGACCTGTCACCCGATGAAAACAAACAGTTACTCGATGACTTTGGTTTTTGTTTTCTCTTCGCACCGCATTATCACCCTGGCGTGCGCTATGCGATGCCGGTTCGGCAAGAGCTGAAAACGCGAACCATCTTCAATCTGCTCGGGCCACTGATTAATCCTGCACGGCCAAATGCGCAGTTGCTCGGTGTTTACACGCCAGAACTGTGTCGCCCGTTTGCGGAAACACTGCAAATGCTGGGTTGTGAACGTGCCATGGTCGTCCATGGCAGTGGTCTTGATGAGCTGGCGTTACATGGCGAAACACATGTAGTCGAAGTCAACGGCGATACGATTCAGGAATACACCCTGACACCGGCAGATTTTGGTCTCGAAACGGCGTCGATTGAAACCTTGCGCGGTGGCGATGCAGACCACAATGCGCGATTGTTACAAGCCGTTTTTGACGGCCAAGGTGTGCCACACCAACGCGATGCTATCGCCATGAATACGGCGGCGGTGCGTTACTTAACCGGCCATGAAACGTCGTTACGCGAAGCCTGTCAAGCAAGTCTTGAGCACCTCGCTTCTGGTGCTGTTGCAACACACCTTGCGTCGTTGCAGGAGGCGTTTCGATGAAACACTATCAAATGCCGGGTGACACACCCTCAATTCTGCGCACCATCGTTGATACCCGCCAAGACCGTCTAGCGTTGCTGCAGCATGACTATCCGGAAGCCGAGATTATTGCGGCCGCCAAAGCGAGTACTCGGCCAGTGCGCGACTTTAGCGCAGCGCTGAAAGCGCCAAATGCGCAATTTATCCTTGAATGTAAAAAGGCATCGCCGTCCAAAGGCATCATTCGACCTGATTTCGACCCAGTCGCGATTGCCCGTATTTACCAAAGTTATGCGGCAGCAATTTCGGTGCTAACCGAGCCAGACTATTTTCAAGGTGATTTTGCCTACTTACAGGCTGTCAGTAACCAAGTTCGCTGCCCAGTGTTATGCAAAGACTTTATCTTTAGTCGCTACCAAGTCGCTCTCGCTCGCTACTTCGGTGCCGATGCGATTTTGCTCATGCTGTCAATTCTTGATGATGAGACTTACCTAGAACTTGCCGAATTCGCCAACCAACTTGGGCTGCATATCTTGACTGAAGTCAGTGACCCAACCGAAATGAAGCGCGCCAATCAACTGGGCGCCAGCGTAATTGGCATTAATCATCGCAACCTCCGTGATATGTCGGTCGATCTTGAACGCAGCAAAGCGCTTGCTCCTCTGGCACCTGAAGGTGCGGTGCTGATTGCCGAGTCTGGCATTGAGAATAATCAACAGGTACGTCACATTGCGCCGCACGTTGACGGTTTTTTAGTCGGAGGCTCTCTCACCGCGCAAAACGATATTGATTTGGCCTGTCGCCAGCTCATTTATGGCTCGCACAAAGTCTGTGGCATCACCTCGGCTGCCCAAGCCTTCGCCGCGCGCGATAGCGGTGCGACCTTCGCTGGCTTTATTTTTGCCCAGCGCTCGAGCCGCAAAGTCAATCAAGAACAAGCGCAGGCAATTCGTCAACAAGTGAGCGGCCTGCGTTATGTTGGGGTACTCAGCGCCGACGATTACCGAGACACAGAGACACTGATCGCCAGCGCAGTTGCCCTTGCTGAGGCGCTTGATTTAGCCGCAATTCAAATTCATGATCTGGCGACATCGGAGCAGCAAACGTTCGCCACATTAAAGCAACGCTTGCCATCGACGACCAAGCTCCATTTGGCGTACTCGGTCAGTGCGGCGAGTGCCGCTGATTTTCGACCCGATGCAAGCGTCGATCATTACGTACTTGATCACGGCAAAGGCGGTTCTGGCAAGACTTTCGATTGGTCTTTGATTCAGCACTTCCCAGCCGATCAAGCGATTCTTGCAGGTGGTCTGCAGATCGAAAATTTACCTGAGGCATTGCAACAATCCTGCTATGCACTCGATTTAAACTCCGGTTTTGAGCGAACGCCCGGCCACAAAGACGCCGCAAAACTTACTCAAGCCTTTAATATAATCCGCAGTTATTAAGGAACTTACGATGTCAGATGCCAAAATGAATGCGTACTTTGGCGATTTCGGTGGTCAGTTTGTCCCGGAAATCCTATTACCGGCGCTGGACCAGCTTGAACAAGCGTTTTTAGACGCCCAAGCCGATCCCGAATTCAATGCCGAGTTCAAAGACTTATTACAAACTTACTTGGGTCGGCCAACGCCCCTGACCCTGTGTAAAAATTTAACTGCAGGTTCGCCGGTCAAGATCTATTTGAAACGCGAAGATCTGTTGCATGGTGGCGCACACAAAACCAACCAGGTTCTTGGTCAAGCCTTGTTAGCCAAGCGCATGGGTAAAAAACGTATTATCGCTGAAACCGGTGCCGGCCAACACGGTACCGCGACCGCCCTCGCCTGTGCATTACTTGACCTTGAATGTGTCATTTACATGGGTCGCAAAGACGCCGAACGGCAACAGCCGAATGTGTTCCGTATGGAGCTCATGGGCGCAACCGTGATCCCCGTCGACGCGGGTAGCGGCACACTGAAAGACGCCGTCAATGAAGCCATGCGCGATTGGACCGCAAGTTATCCCACCACGCATTACTTACTCGGCACCGCTGCCGGCCCGCATCCGTTCCCGACCATTGTGCGTGAATTCCACCGCATGATCGGTGCCGAAGCAAAAGAACAAATTCTCGCCCAAGAAGGTCGTTTACCCGACGAAGTCATTGCCTGTGTTGGTGGTGGCTCGAACGCAATCGGCATGTTTGCTGAATTTATCGACGAACCGAGTGTCCGCTTAACCGGGGTTGAACCGGCGGGTAAAGGCGTCGACACGGGTCACCATGGCGCCACACTCACCGCAGGTAAACCCGGTGTTCTGCATGGTTGCCGGTCATTCTTAATGCAAGAAGACGACGGCCAAATTGAAGAAAGCTACTCAGTGTCCGCTGGACTTGATTACCCGGGCGTTGGCCCACAACATGCACATTTGAATGCGATAGGTCGCGCCCAATACACCAGCGTCACCGACGACGAAGCATTGGCTGCATTTAAACTGCTGTCTCAAGCCGAAGGCATTATTCCCGCGCTTGAATCCGCCCATGCCCTTGCTTACGCCGTAAAACGCGCGCAAAGCAGCGATAAGCCGGAAGTGCTATTAGTCAATTTATCGGGACGCGGTGATAAAGACATCGACCATGTGCGGAAAATTTTCGCCGCCGAAGAACAAGAACGCGCAGCGAAAGGAGGAGCCTCGTCATGAGTCAGCGTTATGACCAATTATTTCGTCAGTTAAAAGCTAAAGGCGAAGGCGCATTTGTGCCGTTTGTGACGATTGGCGATCCGAATATCGAGCTCAGTGAAAAGATTATTCGTTGCCTGATTGAAAATGGCGCCGATGCACTTGAACTTGGCTTGCCCTTTTCTGACCCTGTCGCTGACGGGCCGGTCATTCAAGCGGCAAATATTCGTGCGCTCAGCCAGCCGTTAAAAATCCAACAATGCTTTGACCTGATTGCCCGCATTCGCGCCGACTATCCGGAGCTACCGATTGGACTATTGGTTTACTGCAACCTAGTGGTCTCGAATGGCACGAACCAGTTTTATCAGCGCGCAAAAGCCGCTGGGGTTGACTCGGTTTTGATTGCGGACGTGCCCTTGCGGGAAGGCAAGCACTTCTCTGAAATCGCCAAAACACATGACATTGCACCGATTTTCATCGCACCACCAGACGCCAGTGAAGCGACGCTTAAAAGCGTCGCCGCTGCCAGCGAAGGCTATATCTATCTGCTTAGCCGTGCCGGTGTCACAGGAGCCAACGACACCCTAAATGCACCAGCCGAAGCTCTGCTGAGCACCTTGCGTGACGCAGGTGGTGCGCCAGCACTACTCGGGTTCGGCATCGCTCAACCTGAGCACGTTCGCCAAGCCATCAGCGCAGGTGCAGCCGGCGCGATCAGCGGTTCAGCCGTGGTGAAAATCATCGAGAACAACCTCGATCAACCGACGCAATTACTTGAGCAACTCGGCGCTTTCGTTGCGAAGATGAAAGCCGCGACACGCGGATAAACTGGTGATGTTAGAAATGAAAACGGACATCTTCGGATGTCCGTTTTTTCATCAGTTCATTCCACTTGCTGTCCGATAGTAATCAGACTAAAGTTATCAAATCAAATACATACCAAGCGGCACCAGTGTTTCCAGATGAACACGAAGCAGGCATGCACGGTTTTCAAGAAGTGAGCGCAGGAAGCGCATGATGAAATACTCAGTATCCATACGACCACAAGGAATAATAGAATGAGATTGCTTGCCGTTTTAGCTCTTGCCAGTGTTGCCGCAATGACTGGTTGTGCGACTCAAGATGGTCAGCACACAGCACACGAAACCGAAGCCAGCGCTCACGCGCATGTTGCAGAGCCAGTTTCTGATTGGGAAATACAACAACAGCGACAAAATTTGGCTGAAAATAGCCTAGGCAAAGGCTTTGGCCCGCAAGCGCCACGTGATATTGACTCACCCCATGGGACAAACCCTCGGGTGTTTGGCGCAGCGCCTGAATATGCACAAATGAATTTGTGTGATATCCACTTTCATAAGCATGCGGAGCACAAAGGTGGCGAGTTCACAACCTATGCGGGTAATGGTGATGGGCACGGTTATAAGACTGGCTTTCGATATTCAGGAACCTTGTCGACTAACGAACTCGAACCGACTAAAGAAGCGATCTGTCCCAGTCAACATGGTGCGGTTTATCCCGGTGATACCATTGAAGTTCATTATGTCTACTCAACTGCCAATGCAGCACCGGGAAATTCTTTAAGTACGTGTTTCCAAGAGTCTACGGTCAACCCACAACTCCGCGTAGAGGCGCAAGTATTTGTGCTTGTAAACGATAAAAACGCGCTTGATTTTGTTGAACTAAACCAAGTAGGCAAGCAAAACGGCTATTACCAAGCGCTTGGTCTTCTCAACAATACCGGAGATCCAGTTCAGTATATCGGTTCGACCACGGGACCTTCCTATAATGAACAGCCCTCTCCTTTTCAAGTCACGTGGAGCGTTCGTCCAAAAGTCGCAAAGGTTAATATTGAGACCGTTGGGCAGTGGTGCAAAAGCAACGAATTTGATGAAAATCACGCACATGGCGTGAGAAACCTTGTCGTTAATCAAGATATGTTGTCAGAAATTGAGCGCTAGCGTTTTGGAGATCGTGGCCTTTCCATCCTTTATGGCGGAAAGGTCAAACCTATTTTTTACCGCGGTATTTCGTCGAAAAACACGTCTACTCAACTTCAACGAGAAACTCCTGTTCCAATCTAAAGATTACCAATCACCAATGTCTTTCAACCCAGTCATCTTCAGGAGCGATAATGATGAAATCATAATTCTGAATCACACGCCTTTCCCAGTCAGTTCCATGCAATGTGCCGTTCAATAATTGCTCTCTCAGCGGCCGAAGGTCTGTTAATGTCCACTTCTCTCGCTCACCTACGCTTAAGAATCGCTCAAAGCCCTCCCATCCCCGTTGACCTTTCATGTCCTTGCCTGCAACAAAACGGTTTAAATAGTAGATATGAACTGAAGACTGACTTCGAGATTCAGCCAATTGATATATGTGGTTTCCGATATCATAGAGATTCAATGGGCTACGTTGACGCCCCATGTGAAATGAGCCCATTTTAAGAAAGACTTTGGGTTCCTGATTTGCTTGCAACGATTCTTCAAAATTACGGTTAAAATTTTCTTTGAAGTATTTGATTCGACGGGGCTCGCTGACTTCGCCCTTCTCAGCCAAGCAATAAATTTCCGTGGTTTGTCGAAGAGCGTCCAAAATCAACTGAATATCAGGGTCGTCGGAGTTCGCAAAACTTTGCAGGTAAGTCTGAAAATCAGCATCATTTTTAATGCGACAACTACGATGGAAGCTGCTAATGAATAATTCCATAAATTGATTACGCCTATCCAACCTAGATATTTTGCGCGTCAATTTCCGGTGAAGTCTGAGCTGATTTCGGGTAATAGATTCACCCGCCAAAGCCGCAAGCTCATCTATCAGATAGATGTAAGAAAAGTAGAACTCCTGATCCATCCCCCAAAGTTCATAGCCCAGTGCGTCGGCAGTGGAAAGAAAACGCAGATCGGTTTGGCCTTCAAAAAAGGGTATCGGGATAATGTCAAACAAGCGAGATGAATAGGTTGCATAAAACGCGGATACTTCAGGTTTGCTTTCTCGAATAAGATTTTGCAGCTTTTGGGCAGAGTAAGGTCCGGTTTCAACGGCAAAATAATTAAATCCATGGGGCTCCAGCGTATGCAACAACGCTTCTGTTAATTCGCCGAGATTGATTCTATTGTGTAACTCCCCCAATGCAACAAAATGGGCTTGTTCTAAAGACGCGGTCAAGGAATCTGCACCGATGAAAGTTCCAGAATTAATGTCAAAATAAACCGTATTTTGTGCTATCAAGTCCTCATTTAAACTGAGTATTTCCCTTTCAGTATCAGGGCTTAAGAAATGAATACTAAATAAGATTAGTAGCAGAATATTCATTAAGATTATCCAATCATATCCATCAGGGTTTCCTACGTATCTGTCGAAAAGACTGGCGACGAGCCGTGCTGCGTTTTGTTAGACATTATTTCGCAGGCGTGCCAGCTGAACCGGCAAGAATGCCGCCATCAATGTTTATCTCCGCTCCAGTCATATAACCTGACTCATTTGAAGCCAGCATAACCGCTACCGCGGCAACTTCTTCGGGTAAACCAAAACGCCGAAGCGGTGTGTCTTGAACAAAAGCCGCCATGTTCGCTTCGCGCTCAGGCTCAGTACCCAGCATTGGCTCCCACATCGGAGTCAGAATTGCTGCTGGGTGAATTGAATTGCATCGCACCTTCAAATTCTGCTCTGCACAATACAAGGCGACACTTTTCGTATGATTACGCACAGCCGCTTTACTTGAAGCATAGGCTGCGGCGGTCGGGATACCAACAATTCCAGACCGTGAGGATATGTTAATAATCGAGCCCTCGCCCGTGTTGCGCATGGCTTTTATGGCGTACTTACATCCTAAAAATACCCCATCGAGATTAGTCTCATGTACTTTTCGCCATGCATCTAGAGTTGCATGCTCTGGATCGTGAGCAACAAAGCCCTCTTCAAAGCCGGTAATTCCCGCATTATTAACAACAATATCTAACCGACCGTGGGCGTCGATTATTTCCTCAGTAAGCTGCTGCCAAGCTTGCTCGTGACGAACATCCAATAACGCAAAGCGAGCGAATTCGCCAAGGGATGACGCTACTTTTTGTCCGTTATTCTGATCAATATCGGTGACATATACAAAAGCACCTTCCGCGGCAAAATGCCGAGCAATCGACTCACCAATCCCTTTGGCAGCGCCTGTGACTAACGCAATTTTTCCTTCGAGCCTCAACATTCGGTCCTCTTAATCTCTAACGCCACGCTTATTGTGGCCGGAACGAAATTACGCAACTTGTTTGGCATTTTTACCACCTAAAACTGGCCACTGCTGCCAAGTCCCTACAGCGAACAAGCTGCCAATAAACAAACATATCCCTGAACTAACTAACCAAAACGTCAGGCTGTTTTCTGGGAACATCGGCATTAACCCAACGAAAAAAACGCCACGAAATAAGAATATAGTGGCAATGAGGACTAGCGCCAATTTTGTAAGCGGTAAACGTTCAATTGCACCCGCGCCCGACAAGCCATAAAGCGCCCAAACCAGAAGCACCATAACAATGACGGAAGTTACAACGGTCGGATACCAAAGCCCTTGCTCTGCCATCTGGGCCATTTGCTCACCTGCACCAAAGAAGCGATACCAATCGCCTCCGAAAATAATACAGCCAACATGAGCAAGTGCGGCAGCAAAACAACATATTGCCGCAGCCAGTAAATACCTGTTACTTGAAGTGTGCATCTTCCCTCCTTCAATGCCTGACTTTCCAATAGCGGGTGCAGACATGTGGGGCATAATAGCGAAGCCGCCCCGCTTGTATGCGTCCCAGCGAACGTAGTGAGTGTGTTGATTAGCTTGTTAGCCTTTGCTTACGAAGTCCTTTTTTGAAACTTACGCATAGCTCTGACGACATTAATGATGGGCAATGTCGAGAAGAGAACAAAAATAGCTATGAATAGTAAAAGGTTGAAATAAGCTAAGTAAACCAACACCCCAACTAAGATTTGTACTGCACCTGATAATAAAAAGCTATTGCCTACGTATTTGCAGAAAGCAGGTAGGTCGGTAATTTTAGAAAAATCGATTCCGTTAAGCACATCCGCTTTTTGTTTGAAGCTAAGCAGATTGCCAATGATTAGATATATAAAACCGCTTAAGCAGGATATTGAAAGAATTAGAAAATCTGTTTCCATGAAAAATCCTTTTTAGTGGCTAACGCCCCGCTAATGTGCATCGCTTGCGGTGTCACTTTTAAGCGGCTTGTTAGCTGCTTCAGCTCGCAAACGTTCCACCAACCAGACTTTGATAATTGATTGCCGAGTAACACCGATTCGAGCAGCTTCACGGTCAAGCGACTCCACGACCCAAGCCGGAAAATCAACGTTAATGCGCTTCGCTTCTTGGTTCACTCGTCGCGCACTCTTAACGTCCAGATCATCGATGATGTCATCTGCATCTTCATCAAATTTCTTGTCAAAATCTTTAGCTTTCATACAACTCTACCTCTCTCTTGCGCGAGCGTCTTACCGAGATGAGACGAATCCTCTCCTCTCGGTAAGTGATAACAGCGGACCAATGTTTGCTACCAATAAGACCAATAACGAGGTAGCGAGGTTCATCGGCAGTCTTTGCTTGAATCTCAAGTAAATCTTGGTCATCCCATAAGGCCTGCGCGTCACGGAAGTCCATTCCATGCTTCTTTAGATTCGCTTGGCTCTTATCATTATCAAACTCAAAAATGTGCATGAGTATAAATTATTCCTTTTTTACTCATTTAGCAAGGAAGGGTAGAAAAGTATGGCTGCTAATGCCGCGCTCTACGGAAATTTGGGAGCGCTATCGAGTAAATTTTCTGCAGAAGCACCGTGTTACGAGTGATACGCCATGACGAGCTCAGGATGTCCAGTGTGCTCATCAATTTGCTCTCCAAGTAAAGTGAATCCATGTTTCTTATAGAACTCGATACTCAGAGTATTTTCTTTGTATACAGTGAGCTGCAGGCTCTGTCGCCTATTCTTAGCATCATCAAGCAAGAGTGAGCCCACCCCCTTGCCTTGTGAACCTGGTGCCACAAAGATCGCGGCAAGATTGTTCTCGTAAAGGCTATAGAAACCAACGACTTCTCCACCAGCTTCATACACAAGCGTCTCCGATGCAGGGATGTATACATCACGCATCTCGCTGGTCTTCGATTTCCAGAACGAAGATTCGATGAAATCATGCGCCTTAATCGATGCAGATAGCCAAATTTTCAAGATATGATCAATATCGTCTGCCCGATAATCGCGAATCATTTGGTTACTCCATAGCACTCGTAACGCCCGATATAACCGGCGTACGCCAGCACGTCCGGCGCCGAAGGCGCGTAGTTTATTGACTGGTTAGGGAGCAATCTTCTCGAGCCTAAAAAAAGCCCCATCCCACGGTGTGTAAACGATATCATCAGCTACTTTAATCAATGTACTGCCCGGATAAACTGAGTTGTCCAGACAAATTACTTGCAAAACGCCTACGCTCTTTCTATCGATGTTAAGCTGACTAAAAGACGTTCGGTAAGCAATATAAAACTCTGATTCCGTTAACGTTTCAGGTTCAAAACGAGGTGATTCACAACCGTTATCACGAAACGAAAAATGTGATTCAAAATAGTTTGCTTCAGAGCCGAACCACTCAATAGCTTCATCACTACTCATTGCACTTACAGCTGGAAACTCTACATCCGTTACTTGCCACTCCCCGATATACCAATTCTTCGCGCAGCCGGAGAGAAATACCAAGCCAATGAATAGTAAGATAAACCGCATTAAACCTCCCTAACGCCGCGCTCTGCGGCAAGTTTGGAGCGCAGCGGAAAATTTGTCCGACAGAAGCGCTTTGATACTCATTGAGCCATCTCCCCAGTCTAGCCAGCTTGGCTAAACTGGAAGGCAACCAAACCAAAAAGGAGAAGACCCAATGAACTTTTACAATAGCACCCATAAACACTATTGTGGAATCGATCTGCATGCCCGCAGCCTCTATGTTTGCATCATCAGTCAGCAAGGTGAAACCCTCCTGCATAAGGAGATCCCCGCCAAACCAGACGCGTTGATTGAACTTATCACGCCTTACTTAGATGATCTTGTCCTCGGCGTTGAGTGCATGCACTGTTGGTACTGGATCGCTGATTTTTGCGACGACCATGATATTGAATTTATTCTCGGCCACGCCTTATATATGAAGGCTATTCATGGCGGCAAAACCAAAAATGACCGCGTGGACTCTTTCAAAATTGCTGCCTTAATGCGCGGTGGAAACTTCCCTCTAGCCTATGTATATCCGCGCAGCATGCGGGCTACTCGTGATCTGTTGCGCCGCAGAACCAACCTGGTACGACATGGCGCTGATATGAAAGCCCATGTCGCTAACACCACTAGCCAGTACAATTTACCGCCGAACAAAGTAAATCTAAAGAACGTTTGTGCACGAGAACAACTCAACACAACCTTCCATGACCCTGTAGTGCAACGTAATATCAATCTGGATATAGCGGTGCTGGAGTGCTACCACCGGGAGCTTAGCCAGGTGGAATGGTTTCTGGAAAAACAAGCCAAGAAGCACCAACCCACCTACTTCTATCTGCTAAAAACAATCCCAGGTATCGGTCGAATACTCGCACTGACCATCCTATATGAAATCGGCGATATTCAACGCTTCGAATCCGTTCAAAAATTTGCTTCATACGCCAGACTTATCAAATGCAAAGCTGAATCTGCCGGCAAAACATATGGCACTCAAGGCAACAAAATTGGCAATGCCCACCTCAAATGGGCTTTCTCTGAAGCCGCTGTTTTATATCTCAGAGGTAATACAGGCGCTCAACAATTATTGCAACGCTTTCAAAAACGGATGAGCAAAGCTAAAGCTTTGTCTGCCCTAGCTCACAAGCTAGGCCGTGCCGTCTATTTCATGTTAAAAAACGAGAAAATATTCGATGAACAACGCTTTCTAACGAGTTAGTCACGCAGCAGGATGATGATCAACGTCTAACTGGATCATGACGGAGTGTGCTGAAAACCGGCGTCTGCTGACTGGATATACAACCCGCAAAGCCGATTTCTACACCCACTGCGAAGCCCGTCGCTTTGATTATCCATCCTGCTGGCGTGCATCAATACTCTGAGCAAGTGTGCTTACACCGGTACTGAACCTGAAACTAACTGGGACTAAACTGTAACCCGCTTTTTGACTAGGACAGATACCGGTTAACCGATGAATGTCTAGTGCCCCAAACCAATCTACAAGGAGCGACCTGGTTTGGCAGTGGTCAACAACCACGCTAAGAGAGCCTCAATAGGTGTTTGCTGTAAGCCACCAACAGCCAACGATGACAGCCGAAGCAGGCTCACTAGCTCAGAGATTTGGGATTGGCCGCTCCGCGGCGGCCAATAAAAAACTAGTGCCTATTGACAGGACGAAGGCTCATAGGTGACAGGACGAAGGCTCATAGGTGTTAGGCACCGATTCTCCGAGAGAAGCTTCCGGCACACCGATGACGGAGCTTACGAAGTTGCCCGCCGATCGCCCCACCCAACGGTACTCCGGCCTCGCTCCACCGTCGATTGGCAACAACCTCCTCCAGAGTGTTCCGCATCCCAAGAGTCAGCCTATACACGTGGCTGTGCACAACCTCAAGAACCGCCCAAAACCATAGGAACCAGAACTTGGTATCGAGCTTCCCAAAATGTACGTCTACCCAACTCGGCGACGTTACGGCGGCGGCAAGGGCTGCTGCCAAGACGAAGATGCTCACAATCGCAACAACTCGCGAACCCTTACCTAGGACGAGCGAAACCGTTAACCAGCGCTTGCCTCGACTTTTCTTGAGCCGCCAAGAC
>NZ_JAIUMR010000002.1 GCF_022565475.1 Aliidiomarina sp.
ATTCCGAACTCAGAAGTGAAACATGTCAGCGCCGATGGTAGTGTGGGGTCTCCCCATGTGAGAGTAGGACACCGCCAGGCACCTAATTAGTAGAAAGGCCACCCGTATGGGTGGCCTTTTTGCATCTGGACACTGAGAAAGGTGTCCTACTCTCGCGTAGAGACGAATTCAAGGTCTATAACAAACAAACAACAATACTTTTCGAAAAAAGCTGTTATACTCCGCGCCTGTTTAGTGAAAGCTAAGCAAAAAGATTGACAGTGGTCCCCTATCTTGCAGGCTTTAAATGCCTGACAACGCTAAAAACGATATAGCGATATGCTATGTCCGTTCACTTGAGAACAGGGTCTAAGGGGCAGTTGTCGGTTGTGTTTTCTACCAAAGAAAACGCCAATGCCCAGCCTTGGTCTACCATCGCTAACGAGCAATGAGAGTCATCCAGCACACAATGAGGTGCTTGTGTACATTTGTATATTGCTGAATCGTTCTTCGTGAATTGATCACGAGAACTGAGTGCGAGCTGTTTACCGAGTCTGATTATTTTATATGTTTCCACCACTAGCGGTGGAGCTTAGATAGTGAGACAAATATGTCTGAATTTAATACTTTTTCGGCTTTAGAGTTACCTGAATCAATTTTACGTGGAATCCAAGAACTTGGATTCGACACCCCTACTCCTATCCAGCAGCAGGCGATTCCTGCGTTGTTGGAAAAACAAAACGTACTGGGCGAAGCACAAACCGGTACCGGTAAAACAGCTGCGTTTGGTTTACCAGCACTAGCGAATATCGATACTCGTGTCCGTGGCGCACAGCTTCTCGTTGTTGCACCGACTCGTGAACTCGCCATTCAGGTGGCTGAGTCAATTGAAGGTATGGGTAAATATATGAAAGGCCTTACCGTTGCTACCGTTTATGGTGGTGCCGCTTACGGTCCGCAAATCAAATTACTCCGCGGTGGCGCACAGGTTGTTGTCGGTACTCCAGGTCGTTTAATGGATCACGTCCGTAAGGGTACGTTGGATCTTGGCAGCTTGAAAATGGCTGTACTGGATGAAGCAGATGAAATGCTCAATATGGGCTTCATTGACGACATCGAGTGGATTATGGAACAAGTTCCAGATACAGCTCAACGTGCATTGTTCTCGGCAACGATGCCACCACAAATTAAAAAGATCGCACAGAAATTCTTGGCAGATTCAGTGCATGTGAAGATTGAATCAACCAATCAAACGAAAGCGAACATCACTCAGAAAGCGTGGAAAGTGCAAGGTATGACCAAGGATGCGGGTTTAGTCCGTCTTCTTGAAACTTGTGATTACCAGCTGGCCTTAGTCTTCGTTCGTACGCGTAACGACACCTTAACGGTATCAGCCTTCTTACGTGAGCAGGGCTTTAAAGCCGCTGGTTTGAATGGTGATATGAGCCAAGACCAACGAGAAGCAACAGTTAGCCAACTGAAAGCCGGTCAAATCCGTATTTTGGTTGCCACTGACGTTGTTGCTCGTGGTTTGGACGTCCCTGGTGTGTCGCACGTGTTTAACTATGATTTACCACAAGACGCAGAGTCATATGTTCACCGTATCGGTCGTACCGGCCGTGCGGGTCGTTCAGGCGAAGCTATCTTGTTTGCTCGCCCACGCGAAATGCATCTATTAAAGCGTTACGAGCGCGCTACGAACGGTACTATCGAGATGGTTCAAGTCCCACAAGGGCGCGAATTGTCGAAGTTCCGTATTCAACAAGCACAAACCAAGCTCGTTGAAGTTGCAGAAAAATGTGACATGGCTTCAATGAAGTCTTTGGTTCAACAAATGACCGAGTCGACGGAAATGAGTGTTGAAGATTTAGCAGCAGCTTTGTTGCATGAATTCCAGCTTTCACGTCCACTGATCGTGAAAGAAGAGCCGAAGCCGAAGTTCGATCGTGAAGAACGTCAAAGTCGTGACCGTGGTGATCGTGGTGACCGTCGCGGACGTGATAGTCGCGATACTCGTGGTCGTGGTGATCGTAATGACCGTGTGCGCGCTGATAAGCCGCGTGGCGAGAAGAAGCCGCGTCGTGCGAGCAACATCGAGTTTGATACTTATCGTTTAGCGGTGGGTACTGAGCACGGCGCTCGTCCTGGCGACGTTGTTGGTGCAATTGCTAACGAAGCAGATATGGATAGCCGTTATATCGGTGAAATCCAGTTATTCGCGACTCATACCACAGTTCAACTGCCAAAAGGTATGCCAGCTGCGGTGTTGCAAAAGTTAAAAAAAGCGCGAATTCGTCAACAACCTATGGCGATCAGCCCTGTTCATGGTAAGCTTTCTTCCTAACATAGGAGGAAGGGCATGAATTATAAAACACTTATAACTGCCGCTTCTGCGGCAGTTTTTTTAGCTGCATGCGGTGGTGATACGGGTACGCAAAGCGACCACGGGGAACATAGCGCAGCCGCTGAAGCTTACTCCGAGCAAGAGGCTCATGCAGCGCATGAACATCATGCTAGCTACGAGCGTCCCGATACAACAGGAGCCTTTGCAGCCATGCTACATGGCACCGAAGGTAACGATAACATTCACGGTTATGTCATGTTTCAGCCAACCGCTGAAGGCGTCTTTGTTCTCGCTCATGTGGAAGGTTTAGAGCCGAATGGTGTGCATGGCTTCCATGTTCATGAATTCGGTGATTGTAGCGCCCCAGATGCAACCTCTGCAGGTGGTCACTTTAATCCGCATGGTGCAGACCATGGCGGCCCAGAAAGCGACGAGCGTCATGTCGGTGACTTAGGTAACTTGCATGCGGACGATACAGGCGCGGCTCACCTTGAATGGACCGATCACAAGCTCGAGTTGTCAGGTCCGAATAGTATCGTCGGTAAAGCAGTTATCGTGCACGCGCAGCCGGACGATTTAACCTCGCAGCCGGTTGGTAACGCTGGAGCGCGGATTGCCTGTGGTGTGATCGTCGACGAAGACGGTGAACATCAGCATTAATTTATTGTGGTAGGCCACTAACACAAACACCAGCATTTGATGCTGGTGTTTTTTTATTGAGCCATACGCAATTACGTTGGCGGCTGAGTCATGTCAACGTTCAATGGTAAAGAAGATATCCGCCCCACTATTTTCCCCGTCAGAGCGCGATTCGAAATTGAGGTTATCGCGTAATCGGTAGCGAATAAAGAAAGTGTTGAC
The DNA here is from genome assembly GCF_022565475.1 of Aliidiomarina sp. GTDB lineage: Bacteria > Pseudomonadota > Gammaproteobacteria > Enterobacterales > Alteromonadaceae > Aliidiomarina. The sequence continues at coordinate 3,185 of NZ_JAIUMR010000002.1, forward strand.
CGGCTCGACCAAGCCAATCCCGTAACGAATATAGAGTCGTGAAGACAAATGCTTACCGATGTATAGGGAGGCACTTTCCATATTGTCACCGGTTGAGTCGAGCATAATCTCGTCAACCCCAATCGCTTGGCCAATCTGCTGACCAATAAAGTTACCGCCACGCATACCTAACGCCAGTGCTGCTTGGGCATAGAGGTTTTGCTCTCCAGAGCCTTCACCGGGAGCACGACCTAAAATCAAATAGGACAATATCATGCTGTCTTGCATGGTTGGCGTCGAGAAGAAATTGAGCGTTGGTTCGCGCAGTGAACCACCAACTTGAGCACCGACCGTGACACTATCGGTCTGAATTGCCCGCGTCACTCGTAAGTCTAACCCAGGATTTTCGACACTGCCGCCAGTGAAAATTAAGCTTCCCCGTTCGATATCCAGGGCCTGACCAAAAATTTCATAGCGACCGGTAGCAACATTGATATTACCAACGGCCGACGTCGGTTGATTTGGCAATTCAATCACGCGCAAGCGACCGGTAAGCTGACCCGCAAAGCCGAATGCTTCGACGCGAACGTCATCGCCTAATGTCACTTGGACATTGGCATCGATGGGTAATGCACCTTCGTCGATACGATAAATGGTCTCGTCATTAGCGATGATCACTGTATCACGTGACGACGAGTCAATCGTTTCGAAGTCCGGTGGTGAAATCAACGCACTGGGAATGGTTACGTCACCACGTACCACAATTAACTCTGGGGTGTAGTTCACCCGCAAGTCTGGCGTGATAACCACGCGAATGTCACGGGTTTCAATGGCTAAAAAACGTTCTCCGCGAAGCACGACATTGCCCTGCTGATCGAGTAAGTGATAATCCCCTTCCAGCTCGATGAAACCATCACCAGATCGCGCACTGGCCCGTAACGTGAAGGATTCATTTAAATCGCCGGGTGCAATCATGGAGACATTTAAATCGTGCACAGCGACGCCTGCCGCTGGAATTTCACCAGCTGCGTCAGCGAGAAGCAGCTCACCTTGAATAATAGGTTGTGTAAGCGTTCCAGACACGGCCAATTGACCATTGAGATTACCGCGCACGCCTTGCAATTGAGGGAGCATAACTGAAACAAAACCGAGATCGGGCAAGGCAAAATTGAGAGCGCCGGAAATGCCACCTTGTTGCAGTAGATCAGCTATTTCGATGTCGCCGCGAACATACCCTTCTGGATTCCGAGTGATTAAATTCAACCGAGCGCGGATTAGGTTTTCATCGCCTCCTAAGGTCAGAATTTCGCCTTCAGCGAGCTCGACCTGAATATCTTGCTCAGGCAATTGGATGAGTGAGTCGGAAAGGTGAAGTGACCCTTCAATATCGACTTGATCCGGCTGCAGTAAAAGTGTCAGATAGCTATTCAACTCACCATGGATGACGAGCGTGTCGGGCAAGAACGGTTGCAACAATTCAAGTTGTAGTTGCTCAGCTTGCAGCGAAATCTGGCCCAACTGGCTCTCTAGATCCCAGTCGGCGCCAAAACAAAAGCCAGCGTTACGTTCTTGGTGGTTGATGCAGATTTCCGCAAGGTCGACACGATCAGCGCCGAACCTACCTCGCCCTGTTCGTTGTAGGCGGTAATTGCCAAACTCAGTATGGTCGAGCTGAATATCAGTAATGTCGCCGCGCCAAACCCAGTCTTGCCAATGACCATTGGCAGCAAATCGAAGTTCAGTATCTGGCAGTGCTACGGCGAGGGCAACTTGATGTGGCTGTCCGTCGGCTTGCTGCAGCGCAAGACTGGCCGTTTCAATGAGCGTATTGCCAGATTGATGAAGCCCTGCGAGCTCGATTTCTGCGACGGGCAAGCGCTCGAGTAACCAATTCAACGACAAGCCCTTAACGTTCAGCGACTGCAATTGCCAGTCTTGCCATTCGAGGTCACGGGCGCTGAAATCGCCTTGCACCGTTTGCATAGTTAGATCTACTTGCGCATCGGCGTTCACGCTCATGTTGCCCCATGCTAGTTGGAAATCAGAGACGGTGACTTGATCACCGTGAAGCTGAATGTCACCGCTACCGGTTAGACGTTGCTCAAGCAACTCGGCACTCAGAGTCGCGATATCGAGATGCACCTCGGGAATATCACCCCAGCTGCCTTTGCTGACCAGCTCTAACGTGGCAAACCCCGGAAATTCAGGGAGATAAAAGCCGACATCGACGGGGTCGACAACCAGCGAAATTTCCCACTCAGGGACCGTGCGCCAGTTGGCATTACCCACGACGGTGAAACGAAACTCTTCCTGTTGGGCATGAAAGCGAATGACGTCGGCATGTTCATTGCTGCCTCGATAGGTGATGGTGACATCAGCGTCAATATAGTCTTGGAAGCGCAATGGACCGCCCATATCCAACGCAATCGCAATGGGTTCGTCCCCAGTGCCGGGGGTAATGTCGGCCTGTCCTTGCCAGTCCACGAGCACGCCGAGTTCGTCGGCACGAATAAATAAAGTATCGAGGTGGGCATTTAAGTCGGCGTAGCGGGCTTGAGTATTAAGTACCAACTCACCGTACTCTTGGTGTTCAACCCGAATATTCAGCTCACCGGCGACATGAGTAAGAGAGCCTTCGCCTTGTAGCTCGAGTTGGGCCCATTCGATCGCTTCGAGAAGACTACCGGATTGGCTTTGCATGGCGCGAATTTGACCCTGCCAAGTTAGGTCTTCGGTTAGCGGCGAGAGAAGGTCAATATTGATGGTCGCGTTGACGAAACCACTCACTTGTTGCTGCAAGGAGAGTCGCTCGGTATCACCATTCAGCTGTCCAGTGATGGTGGTAAAGCCATAATCCGGCAGTTCAAATCGAACGAGCGAGTTCAGGCTCATGGCATAGCGTTGCTGCGGTGTGATTTGACCATGCAGCTGCACATGCACGTCTGGCATGGTTAGACTTGCACTGTGGATAATCAAATGGTCATCGCGAGTCCGGGCGCGCAAGTGGGCACGCTCGATTTGTATAGGCTCAGCGCCTGCAATCACGGAGATATTGGCAAAGCTTGATTGGTCGAGCCGAAATTGCCATGGAAAATAAATATCCGGCAGCTCAATGGGGAAAATAGACGCTGTTGTCGGCTCTTGCGGTGCGCTGGCAGGCAATACAAGGGTCGTGTCATGCAATTCCAATTCACGGACATGAACTTGTCGATCCATCAATGCCCAAGGCCGCCAACGCACGTGGAAGTGACCGAGGTTGAGAATGAGGTTCTGGTCATCGGCGAAAGGAATTGCGTAGGATAAATCGGTGACGGTAAAGTCGCGCAGGAGCGTACCTTCGACCTTTTCGTATTCAAGCTCACCAGGAACAAACCAGGTGGCCATGGCAAACGTTGCCCGAGTACCCGTTTGCGTGGTGAGCAAAAGGGTCAATACGGTCAGCACAATCAACAGGAATGCGAATAGTGCGTAGAGACCACGCAGAAACCAACGACGGCCGGTGCTGAGCATTTCCTCAGGATTATGCGTCATAAGTCTGGCCCTATGGTTAAATGTAAACGGATGCGATCACCGGGATATGAAAATCCATGGGCAAGGTCGACGCGAATCGGCCCAATTGGGCTTTGCCAACGAAAACCGACGCCGGCACCGGTTCGCATCGGTTCATTAATGTCATTAAATGCATTACCACTGTCGATAAATACCGCCCAGCGCATGTTGGCTCTAAACTCATAGTCGAACTCTGCACTACCGACGATGAGGTGACGTGCACCAAGGACTTCATTCATGTCATTTCGCGGACCAATACTGCGATAACCATAACCGCGAACACTGGTGTCACCGCCAGCGTAAAAGCGCAGTGAGGTGGGCACTCGGCTGAAATTTCCAGCCGCAGATGTGCCGAGATCTGCGCGTGTTAAAAACCGCACACGATCGGAGAGACGAGTGACGAACTTCCCAGACAATTGAGCTTGGGTAAAATCCGTGTCCGACAACAGACTTTCGGCAGCGCCGCGCAAGGTTAAACTGAGACGGAAGCCGTCAGACACATTCAATCTATTTTCTGCATGAATTCGACTCCATTGCACACTCGGAAGGAGGAATTCACTGTTGCGACGCTCGCCTTCGAAGCGGTCACGTTCGTCGAGCCAGTCGAGAGCGACAATGCGTTGGGTACGGGTTAATTGTTTCTGCCAGCTAACCCCAAGCGTTAAGCGTTCAGAGCGCGTATTACTTGTGTTCTCATCAACCCAAGCACCACGAATTGCATATTGGTCCGTTTGCGGTCGCTGCCCGGGAATAATATAGCTACCGGCAACATTAGTTTTAATTTCGGATAACTGCACGAGCCCCTGAAAACGATGGCCACGGGTATTTACCCAGCGCCGATTTTGCTCGAAGCTAATGCGCGGTCCGGTGTCGGTACCGTAACCAAAACCGGTTTGATAAAACGTCCGTTCGTTCGGCTCATACTCGACGACCACGGGGACTTCGTGACGGTCGTCTGCTTCGCTCCAGAGTGGTTGAACCTCAACGCGACTAAAATAATCACTGTCGGCTAAGCCGAGTTGCAACATCAAGAGCTCATTACTGGTAATGAAATCGCCACTGTCAAAGCCAATAAACCGGCGCATTACATCTTCGTCGAGGTGCCCTTCACGAATACGAACTTCGCCAAATTTGAATCGTGGGCCAGAATCAAACACTAAATGAATGTGCGCTTGATAGTGATCAAGGTCGATCCGTAGCTCTTGTTCGACAAAGCGCGCTTGATAATAGCCACGGTCCGAGGCTAAATTGCGAATCCGAGTTTTTGCCGATTCATATTCGCTGTGTCGTAAGCGGGCACCGGGACGAATGGCTAAATTCTGCAGTAGTTGACTAAACTGGGGGTCGCTGTCCGCTTCGCCACGAATTTCTATGTTGACTTGGCCTATCGGGATAGGTGTGCCCGGTTGAATACGATAATGCGCATGCCAGTTACCGTCGCGTTGCTCAAGGCGACTATCGACTTCAATGCGGTAATAACCATACGGTGTCAGTGCACGGAAGATATCGCGTTCAGCGCGGTTATGGAGGAAATTAATGCGACTTGCACCGGGTGCGGTTTGCTGATGATAGGCGTGGATACCCAGCACATTACGGACGTTAGCGGCTTCACGGCCGCTGACACCTTCAATGGTCACTATCACTTGAGGCTGCGTTTGTGCCGTGACAGGAAGGGAGACGATGACAAACGCCCAAGCAGCAACGATGAGCCAACCACGAAGGCTGGCATCTACGAGTCGGTACCGCTGAAAACGCCTCGTAAGCTTCCTCATGAGCTCCCTTATTTCATCATTGCTGCTTGTCGATAAGCCGTGAGTGCGGACTCCTTTTGGCCGCTAGCGCTGAGTGCATCAGCTAATAATCGATAAGCCAAGCGCTCAGGTTTGAGACTGATTGCTCGTTGTGCGGCCCGCTCAGCGAGCGCATAGTCGCTTTCTTGGATGGCTAAAATTGCCAACAACAAAAGCCAATTCGGATGGTCAGGGTGGGCTTTAATCTGCTTTTCAGTTTCAGCGCGCAAGGGCGTTACTTCCCGCCAATCGGTTGCGCTATACGTCAACAAATCACTGGCGGTAAGCACCTCGTGATGAATACCGCGAGCTGCAACTTTTGCTGCCGCGGCACCATGACCTGCTCGCATTAGTACGTCTAGATACGCTAAACGGATGGGTGTCGAGCGTCGTTGTTTTTTCGCGAGCTCTGCCCACATTGACTTTAACCGTTCGGAATCAGCGCCCGCGGTGGTGAAGTAGGCTCGGTAGCAAGCACGAAATAGCTCGGCAAGACGAGCGCGGGTGACCGCTTGGCGAGCTTCTAAATCAGGTAATAAACTGCGCAGCGTTTGCAAATGTCCATGCTGGTACCAGCTTTCCGCGACAGTTCGCAGCACCGCTGGGTTCTTTGGCTCTTGCTCTAACAGCGCTTTACCGCGAGTCATGGCTTCGCTGGCGTCTTTGCAGTTTTCGAGCAACGCCAACTTTACGGCGAGGCCGTCACCTTCCGTTTTCTTGGCAAGCTGCAACAGCCGCTTCTGTTCGCCATGATTATGCAGTGCTTGCCACGCAGAGGCAGCTAGCAGATATGCATCTTCAGGTTGAGCCAAACCAGGTGCCGCTTTTTCGGCAAGTACAGCGGCTTCTTCATAGTTTTTCACGAGCCACGCGTGCAAGGCTTGGTTAAACCGCTGTTGCGCTTTGCGGCGCTTACGTCCACGAAACCACCCGACACTGCCACGTTTCCCTTTGCTGACAAAACGTAATATGGCTTCAAGTAGCCAGAGCAAAAGTAAAAGAACCAGCACTATGCCAATGGCAACGAACAAGCTCATTTCAACGGTGTATGACGGCGTTATCAGGATCAAGAGGCCTTGGCCACTCGTCCACATCGGCCCAAGAATCAGCCCCGCAGCAATAATAAGCAAAATAATCAGTGCTTTAATCACAGGTTTACTGGCCTCCGTTAATCGGACGCGGTTCCCGTAACTCATCAACTAAATCGCGGAGCATGGCATGTGACAGTAACCGAGATGGATAGTCAGGCTCGACGTTCATTGCTAATAAGGATTCAATTTCAGCGCGAACTTGCTCAACGCTGCGCTGCTCAGCAATAAAGTAGTCGTCGATATAACCCAGTAACTCGCGCAGCGTGGCTTGGTAATAGTCTTGGTGATGATTCAAGGCTGCTTGTTGAGCGATTTGTAGTTGTAACTCCATGCGGCCAAACAGCAGCGCGCGTTGGTCACTATCGAGACGCATGGGTAAACCGTCATGGCGTTGGACTTTGACTAAATCCGTAGTAAACGATTGCCAAGCCGCAGCAAGGTTTCGCCGCCAATTACTGATATCACTGCGATCGGTTGAGTCCGTAGCCTCCTCGTCGATCAGTGTATGCTGTAATGGCAAATCACGGACAGAGCGCTGTAATCGATGTAAACGTAGCACAATCGACTGCGTATCGACTTCCGGTAATTCAGCAAGCATTTCCTGATCATTACGGAGCTGACGAATCACTAATTGATAGGCATCGGCATTCGCCGTACTGAGCAGCTCCTCAGCTTGGGCGAGGAGTTGAATGGCCATGTCCCGTTGATATTCAAAGTTGAGTCGATGCATGGCAGCACCAACGAGGTCATAGGCCTCCAAAAGATGCCAATGCGAACCTTGACGAGCTTCCGAGGTACGTAACTGCTCACTCATGCGGGTTAATTGCCGAGCCATTTGACTCTGCCCTTGCTGCAAACTGGCCGCTGCGTCTTCTTGCGCTGCAGCAAGTCGCTCTAAACCCCGCTCGCGGGCCGCACGCTCAGAGGCTAAACGGTCGTCAACAACGGCGCGAAGGCGTTCAACTTCAGCTTCTATTGTTGCTGTATCGACTGCAGGAGCTGAACTAGTGGTCACTTGTTCGGCTTGTTCAAGGCGCTGTGTCACGGACGCAATTTCCGCGTTCGTTGCCGCATTTAATGCTTGCTGTTGTTGCCACACCCACCAGCCGCCGGTGGCTAACACCGCCAACGAGGCGATCACTAAAACCATCAGCAAACCACTAAAAAAGCGCCCGCCGCCACGTTTATCTTTGCTTTTCACTTGTTCGGAGGTTTCTTGTTGCGGTGCTGATGTCGATGAATGCGGCGCGTTCACAGCGTTCTCCCGTGTGGTTTCTTTAGTTTTGCTTTGCCAAGACTCGAGCGGTAAGCTCAGTAATGTTTTAATCAATGCACTCGGCATGGCTGAAGGTGCTGCATGCAAGCAATCAGGGGCAACCCCAAGTTCAGCGATACCGTCAAGAATTCGCCCCGAGGGTGCGATCCAGTGGGTTTGATTCACCCAGTCCTTTCCTTCGGCACTCAAGGCGCCATGAAATAACTGAGCTTGTTCTAAACTTGATACGAGCACAACCGCAACCTGTTGCTGCCATTCCGGCTCATTGGCGACCACGTCGGTGGTTGTCGGCTGGCGCCGGTAACAGGCGCAAACTTCGACCGTCGCTCCGCGCTTTTTAAGACTATCTGGCAGCAACTCTCGACCGTTTTCACCGGTAATTATTAACCAGTTTTCGCCGGCCAGTGACGCTAATTCAGGAAACTCTAAAAGCGCCTCGGAATTGAAGGCTTGCGCTGGCCAAGTCACCGGCTGCTGGCAGAAGGGGCTGAGCACTTCTGCCGTGCCCGGACCAACAGTCAGATAATGTTTCGCTTGTGGCCACTCAAGTTGCGCTTGCTCCAGTTGCCGGTTGAATTCGCGAGCCGCATTCGGACTGATAACAACGATGCCGTCCCAGTTTTTCGTACTGATTGCTTGTAACTGCTCCGCAGCAAGATTGACCGATTCGATGGCAACAACGGCGTGGCGAAATACCGGAAAGCCATGATCGCGAATACCCAGTTCCAGCGGATCTGCGTGTTGATCAGGACGAATTAACAAAACTCCAGGACGCATACAGCTCTCCCTCATGCCACATCGTTTTCTCAGTTTAGCACGTCCGCTGTAGGGCTGTTATTCGGCGCTGGCGTAAACTTTCGCTAAAATATCACCTGCCCCAGCGGCGAGTAATTGTTCTGCTAACTGAATACCTAAGGTTTCAGCGGTACTTGCTGGCCCGCGAACTTCTTTGCGAATGACTTCAGCGCCATCGGGGTTTCCCACCAAACCACGTAAAAAGACTTCATCACCATTCAGCTCGGCATAGGCACCAATCGGCACCTGACAGCCGCCTTGGAGGCGACGGTTCATCGCTCGCTCAGCGCTCACACAAATCCGTGTTGTGCGGTCTTCAAGTGGTTGCAGCAACTGCTTGACTCGACCATCATTGGAACGACACTCAATACCCAAAGCGCCTTGACCGTTTGCTGGCAATGATTCCTCGGGGCTTAACAAATGCGTAATGCGCTCTGCAAGCTCAAGTCGTTTCAAACCGGAGGCGGCGAGAATGATGGCGTCAAATTCACCCTCATCAAGTTTCCGCAGACGGGTTTGCACATTGCCGCGTAAGTCTTTGATTATTAAATGTGGAAAACGTTCCGCGATCTGGCAACGACGGCGCAAACTACAGGTGCCAACAATACTGCCGGCAGGCATTTCTTCTAATGTCTGATAATGGTTTGAGACGAACGCATCACGCGGATCTTCACGCTCACAAATGGTGGCTAGCTCAAGTCCTTCAGGAAAATCAACCGGAACATCTTTCATCGAGTGCACCGCAATGTCAGCACGGCCTTCCAGCATCGCCACTTCGAGCTCTTTCACGAATAAGCCTTTACCACCTATTTTGGCCAGCGGCGTGTCCAAAATAACATCGCCACGGGTACTCATCGGCAAAAGGATGACATTTAGCCCAGGATGAAGAGCTTCGAGGCGTGCTTTAATATGCTCGGCCTGCCACAGTGCAAGCGCACTTTTACGGGTTGCAATGGTGAGAGTATTGGCTTCGGTCATGTCGTCTGTACCTTTCTTCCTGAGGGGGTAGCGCAAGCGGTTTGCCGTGTGTCGAGCACGGCATTTATGTTAGTCCGCTTTGGGTGGTGTCAGCGTTACGGCAGTGTCAGCTTGTTTGCTCGCGGCATCGCTGAGTAGAGCCCAGAGTTCACTGCCAAATCGGTTATCGATCCATTGACCGTCACGATACTCAAAATGATGGCCATTTTCTCGTGTGGCCACCCAAATTTGGTGTAGCGGCTCTTGTTTGTTAATGATGATGACACTTTGATTTGGGAAAATGAGCTCCAAAATCCCACTCGCTGATTCAAAATCGATATCAACGTGTTCGAGTGCCTCAACGGCTTCTTCAATTTGTAATAGCGCGGTATCAGCGAGCTGATGATATTCATGGTCTTGCATGCACGACTCCTAACGGGTGACAAATTGGCACGTGAATGCGATTATAAGGAACTTTCGAGCCCAAGTGTAACGTGACTTATGAGAAAACGCACGAGAACCCAGCAAAGACAGTTCATTTTCGCTCTATTTTGTGCTGCTTTACTGGCCGGTTGTGGGCAAAAAGGCCCATTAGAGATGCCCGAGCCAGCGGAACAAACCCAACCTAGCGAGTCGACGCAAGTCTTGCGCCTGCTGGTTGGTTAACTATATCGTCAAACATTGATAGCGAACCGGCGTCATTTTCGTCGTTCCGCCAGTATAGGTAATCCATGTCAGAGTTTCAGGAATTAAATGGCGTACTCCATGTGGAAGATATTTCCCTAGAAGCAATCGCTGACCGTTATCAAACACCCTGTTATGTCTATTCAAAACAGGCAGTCGTGAACCATTGGCAAGCGTTTGCAGATGCACTGCCGCAACCACATCGTGCCTTTTATGCAGTGAAAGCCAACAGCAACCTTGCTGTATTGCAAGTGTTAGCAGAACAAGGTGCCGGTTTTGACGTGGTTTCCGGCGGTGAAATTGCGCGGGTCTTGCGCGCAGGCGGCCAAGCAACAGATATCGTGTTCTCAGGTGTGGCTAAATCTGAGGCAGAAATTCGCTACGCCCTCGAAGTCGGTATTGGCCAATTCAATGTCGAGTCCGCGGCAGAACTGCAACGCATCAGTGCGATCGCGGCGCAGATGCAGTGTGTGGCACGTATCTCGTTACGCGTGAACCCAGATGTTGATGCGAAAACACATCCCTACATTGCCACTGGACTCGAGGATAATAAATTTGGTATTCCGATGGCGGAAGCCGTCGCTACGTATCAGCAAGCGACTGTCCTACCGAACTTGGAAATTGTCGGTGCAGACTGTCACATCGGTAGCCAGCTCACGGAAACACAGCCTTTCCTTGATGCACTTGAGCGCATGTTGGCATTGGTTGATGAACTCGCCAGTTTAGATATTCATATCCGCCACATCGATATGGGCGGTGGCCTCGGGGTCACTTACCAAAACGAGCAGCCACCGGCGGTGGCGGAATACATTCAAGCACTCCTGCAACGGTTGCAAGCCTATCCACATATAGCGCTTTTCCTTGAACCGGGGCGCGCCATTGTCGCGAACGCAGGCGTCTTGCTGACTCGGGTTGAATACCTTAAGTCGAACGGTTTTAAGCACTTCGTGATGGTTGATGCGGGTATGAATGATTTGTTGCGGCCATCCTTGTATCAGGCACACCACGAAATCGTTAATGTACGCCCGGGAACGGCACCAACCGTAACCGGTGATATTGTCGGCCCGGTTTGTGAAACCGGTGATTTCCTTGGGCAGCAACGGGAAATCGCCGCTCAAGCGGGAGATTTGCTTGCAGTCAAGAGCGCAGGCGCTTATGGTTTTGTCATGAGCTCGAATTACAACTCGCGACCGCGTCCACCTGAAGTTTTGGTCTCCGGTTCGGACAGTTATCTGGTTCGTGCTCGGGAAACCATGGATGATGTTTGGCGTGGCGAAACCTTAGTGCCAAAAGGATAAACATGCTGGTTCAGTTTTCGAAAATGCATGGCTTGGGGAACGATTTTGTGGTTATTGATAATGTGACCCAAAACATATTTCTTAGTCGTGACCAAATCTGCCTCCTTGCTGATCGCCACCGTGGCATTGGTTTCGATCAGCTGTTGCTGGTTGAACCGCCCTACGATCCCGATGTTGATTTTCATTATCGTATCTTCAATGCGGACGGGACGGAGGTTGAGCAGTGTGGTAACGGTGCCCGTTGCTTCGGACGTTTTGTGCGCATGAAAGGGTTAACCAATAAAAGCCAGATCCGTGTGAGTACCAAGAAAGGCACCATACAAATTCGCTTGGAGTCAGACCAACTGGTGAATGTGGATATGGGACAACCGCAATTGGAGCCAAGTAAAATCCCGTTTCGAGCGAACAAACAGGAAGTCACTTATATTTTACGAGCGAACGAGCAAACATTTCTCGTTGGTGCAGTGAGCATGGGTAATCCACATTGTGTCCTGCTGGTCGACGATGTCGCGAACGCGCCGGTGACTGAAGCGGGGCAACTTTTGACCCATTTCGAACGCTTTCCGGAAGGCGCTAACGTGGGTTTCCTGCAAGTCGTGAATGCCAATGAGGCGAAATTACGGGTTTTTGAGCGCGGCGTGGGCGAAACCCAAGCCTGCGGAACAGGCGCCTGTGCCGCAGCAGTTTGGGGCATGTTACAAGACAAACTTTCTTCGCCGGCAAAAATCGAACTACCCGGCGGAACGTTAGAAATTAGCTGGCAGCCAGGTGAGAGCCTGTGGATGCGAGGTCCAGCCGAACACGTCTTTGATGGACAATTTCAATTATGAGCAATAAAGAAGAACACTTAGCACAAGAACTCGATACAACGGCGTTGGATGCTGAACTGGTTGCCGACTATTTACGCGCCAATCCAGACTTTTTCGATCACTTTCCCAATGTGTTGCAGCGTTTGTCACTGAAACATCAGCAAGACGGCTCTGTCTCCCTTATTGAGCGGCAGCAACGTGTTTTACGCGACAAAGTTACCGCGCTCGAAGACGAAATTACCGCACTCATGGGACAAGCCCAGCGGAATGAACAGATTTTCCGTGGCTATAGCGAGCTCTACTGTCAGCTCTTTAAGTGCGAAAATTTGGCTGAAGTTGAAGCGTGTTTGCAGGCGACCTTCCGCGAACAACTCGGTCTTCCTGAGCTCGCACTGAAGTTTTTTGATAGTCCAGTCGACTTGCCGGAACAATTCACGTTCACGGCCGACACCCACATTCAGTTGCTCTCGCGTCGTTTTGAAAATGACTCGGTTTACCTCGGTCGCCTAACCGCCGAGGAACTTAAATTGTTGTTTCGCGAAGAGCAGCAAATTAAATCCGCGGCACTGGTGCTTTTAGGCGAGCGCGGTGAATTAGGGATGTTGGCGGTCGGTAGTCGCGATCCGCTGCATTTCGATCCGACCATGGATTTTCTCTTAATCACGCAATTACAGCATTTACTGAGTGTTTTACTGCCACGTTTAATTGCGAATTCACGAGCCGACTAATGCCGTCTTCACTGGGTAATGAAGTGACACAATTCCTTACCCAACTGCGTGATGTCCGCGGTTACGCTGAACTGAGCTTGGCAAGCTACCAGCGCCAGCTGAATCTCATTGCTGAGCAGTTAAATGCCGCTGACGTGAATCGCTGGGCCGACTTGCAAGTCCAACATGTGGAAAACTTAGTGCTCAAGTGGCGTCACCAAGGTGCAGGTGCATCGTCGATTCATCAACGTTTAGCTGCGCTTCGGAGCTTGTGTGACTTTTTAGTCCAACGCGGGATCCTGCAAGCCAATCCGGCGAAGGTGGTGAAGGCACCGAAAGCACCGAAACGGTTACCCAAAAACCTCGATATTGATGCCGTCATTCAACTGCTCGACATTAAACCGGATGATGAACTCGCCATTCGCGATCGGGCGATGTTTGAGTTGCTTTACAGCAGTGGTTTGCGGCTCGCCGAGCTGGTGGCTGTGGATGTCAACGATATTCAACCCGACCGCGAACTGCGGGTCACGGGTAAAGGAAGTAAAACACGCATAGTGCCTTACGGTAAAGAAGCGGAAAAATGGTTACAGCAATGGCTGATGGTCCGAGCGACTTGGCCAGGCGCTGATCTACCCGCTTTGTTTTTGAGTAAACAACAACGGCGTCTCAGCGATCGCTCAGTGCAGCAGCGATTGAAAAAGTGGGGCATTCAACAAGGTCTTTTTGAGAATATTCACCCGCATAAATTGCGTCACAGCTTCGCCACCCATATGTTAGAAACAAGTCAAGACTTGCGCGCTGTGCAAGAAATGCTCGGGCATGCAAACTTAAGCACCACGCAAATCTATACGCACTTAGATTTTCAACGCTTAGCCGCCGTTTATGACGCCGCTCATCCGCGCGCAAAACGCAAATAAACCCGGTTAAATTCATCAAGAAGAGAGCTTATGTGGCAGTTTTATCGGCGCTTACAGCCATTTTCAATCATTAGTTTTGACCTCGACGACACGCTGTACAATAACAAACCAGTGATGCTGCGTGCCGAGCAGCATTTGGCGGCGTTTGTTGCCCGTCAGTGTCCGGAAGTAGCGCACCTCGATGCGCAGGACTGGCGACAGTTACGTAATCAAGTCGCCGCTGCTCATGCTGAACTGGCCAGTGACATGACGGCTTTGCGCGAAGCGACGTTAACTCGAGGCCTGCAGGCAGCGGGTGTGAAACAGGTTGCAAGCGTGGTGGCCAGTGCCATGGAAGAATTTCTCCATGTCCGTAACGAGGTTTCCATCCGTGACGACGTCCACCAATTGTTACAGCGACTGGCAAGCCACTACCCGCTCGTCGCGGTCAGCAATGGTAACGCCGACATTCGTCGTTTAGGTCTAGAAGACTACTTCCAAGCCGCATGGCGACCGGGACAAGGAATGCGAGGTAAGCCATACGGCGATATGTTCGCTGCGGCTCAGCAGCATTTTCAATTGACCAGTCCTCAGCAAATCCTACACATTGGTGATCACCCGGTCAGTGACGTTGAAGGGGCGCTGCGGTTTGGTGCACAAGCGATCTGGTATCAGCCAACGCACGCGATTGCAGAGACCCAACGGGCACGGTGGTTACCGACCGCGAGTATCGAAGATCTGGATGCCTTATATCAGTTGATTGATTAGTCCACAAAACCGCGCAATTGCCTCGTGTCCTTAACATTGCCTACTGGTTTTTTGTACAGTATGATAGAGCCTGTTTGACCGACACCCGAATGAATCTGGAGTTTTGAATGGATGTATCTTATTTACTCGATGGCCTGAATGACCGCCAGCGCGACGCTGTGAGCGCAGGTGAGCAGGACATGCTGGTACTGGCAGGCGCTGGTAGTGGCAAAACGCGAGTACTGGTGCATCGTATCGCTTGGTTGATTCAGGTGATGAACTATTCGCCGCTGTCGATATTAGCGGTGACCTTTACCAATAAAGCGGCAGCGGAAATGCGCGGACGCGTGGAGAAACTCCTTGGCCGTGATGTCCGTCGCATGTGGATCGGCACGTTTCATGGCCTTGCTCATCGACTACTCCGAGCCCATTATCAAGACGCCGGTCTACCGCAGAACTTCCAAATTCTCGACAGTGACGACCAGCAACGATTATTAAAACGAACCATCAAAGCCTTAAATCTTGACGATAAACAGTGGCCAGCCAAACAAGCGGCTTGGTATATCAATGCTAAGAAAGATGATGGTTTGCGTCCTCAGCACATCGAAACCTATGATCCAACGGAAAAAACCCAACTGCAGATTTATGCGGCTTATCAGGAAGCTTGTGATCGTGCCGGCTTGGTCGACTTTGCTGAACTCCTACTGCGAGCACACGAGTTGTTGCGCGACAATCGCCATGTTCGCGAGCATTATCAACGCCGCTTCCAACACATTTTGGTCGACGAATTTCAAGATACCAACCAAATACAATATGCGTGGGTGCGTTTATTAGCCGGGCAGCAAAACCATGTCACCATCGTCGGCGACGATGACCAGTCCATTTATGGCTGGCGCGGCGCACAAGTGGAGAACTTGCAGCATTTCTTGCGTGATTTCCCGCGGGCTGAAACGATTCGCTTGGAGCAAAACTATCGCTCAACAGCGACAATTCTCAAGGCCGCCAATCAGATAATTGCCAACAATAGTGACCGCTTAGGTAAAGACTTATGGACGGAAGGCAACGATGGTGAGCCGATCTCATTGTATGCAGCCTACAATGAACAAGACGAAGCGCGCTATATCGTCAGTCAAATTATCCGCTGGCGCGATCAAGGTGGTGCGCTCAGTGATGTGGCCATTTTGTACCGCAATAACGCGCAATCGCGGGTGTTGGAGGAAGGCTTACTCTACGCCAGTTTGCCGTATCGGATTTACGGTGGTTTGCGCTTCTTCGATCGCCAAGAAGTGAAGGATGCAGTGGCGTATCTCCGACTGCTCAGCAACCGTCGTGACGATGCCGCGTTTGAACGGGTGGTGAACACGCCGACTCGTGGAATCGGTGAACGGTCACTGGGTTTAGTACGAGATTATGCCCGCAGTCAGCAGTTACCCATGTGGTTTGCCGCTAAAGCGATGGTGAACGACTCGATTCTAACCGGGCGGGCGAAAACGGCGGTTGCAAGTTTCCTTGATTTGATTAATCAGCTCGACCAAGAATGCCTGGAACTACCGTTAGGCAAGCAAACCGACCGCGTACTGAAAGGCAGTGGCTTATTGGCAATGTACGAAGCTGAAAAAAGTGACAAAGCGGAAACCCGGGTGGAAAACTTAAAGGAGCTGGTCAGCGCTACGGAAACCTTTAGCCCAACGGGTGAAGATGATTTATCGCCGCTCGCTGAATTTCTTGCGCATGCGGCACTGGAGTCGGGTGAAGAGCAGGCTGATGCACATCAAGACGCAGTGCAGCTAATGACACTGCATAGTGCCAAAGGCCTCGAGTTTCCGTTAGTGTTTATGACCGGCATGGAAGAAGGAACTTTCCCTTCGCAAATGTCCGTCGGTGAGCCGGGTCGGCTCGAAGAAGAGCGTCGCCTGTGTTATGTAGGTATGACGCGGGCGATGGAAAAGCTCATCCTCACCTACGCAGAAAGCCGCCGTTTGTACGGGCAGGAAAACTTCCACCGGCCGAGTCGCTTTATTGCCGAGCTGCCGCCCGAGCATGTGCAGGAAGTGCGGGTACAAACGCGGGTACAACAACCGCAAGCGACCCGATCTCGCTTCCATACTGGCGCGTCGCATGAATCGTTTGTGCAAACCGGTTATCAACTAGGGCAACGGGTGCTGCATCAGACCTTCGGTGAAGGAACTGTGCTCAATTACGAAGGCACAGGGGCGCAGAGCCGTATCCAAATTAACTTCGATGATGTCGGCAGTAAATGGCTAATGGTGTCGTACGCAAAACTGACACCATTGAGCCATTAAGGTTTTTGTATAGCCCGCGCCGCTTGCTTGACTTGGCGGTGCGTGCGCATGGCGTCAAAACTGTACAGGGCTAACGCACCCCAGATCATGACGAAGGTGATGAGTTTGTCTGTGGACAGCGGTTCGTTGTACAAAAATACTGCCAAAATAAACATTAAACTCGGTGCGATATACTGGAATAAGCCAAGCGTGGAATAGCGAATACGTTTTGCTGCGCCGGTGAAAAATAGCAGCGGCACTGTCGTGATGATGCCTGCAAAAATCAGTAAGCTATTCAGCTTCCACGAGTTCTCCAGTAAATTGCTGGCACTACTGTCAGCAAAGCCGATAAAGTAAATCAGCATCAATGGCAGCAGCAAAATCACTTCTAAAAAAAGTCCGGTTAGGGAATCAAACGGTAGCTTTTTGCGGATGGCACCATACGTTGCAAACGAACTCGCCAACACCAGCGCTATCCACGGAACGGAACCGAAGGTAATAATTTGCACCGCGACTCCAGCAACGGCCAATGCAATCGCCCATAATTGCAGGCGGCGCAGGCGCTCAGAAAAAAATAACATGCCAATCGCGACATTGAGCAACGGGTTGATGTAATACCCTAAACTGGCATCGAGAATGTGATCATTCGCAACGGCCCAAATAAAGAGCAGCCAATTGAGACCGATGAGCAGCGCAGCGAAAGCAAGCAGCAGTAACTGTTTAGGTGACTGGAACGCGAGTGCGATTTGGCGAATTTTACCGCTGGCGACTAACAAAGCTAGTAAGAAGAAAAACGCCCAAAGAATACGATGGGTGAGGATCTCCATCGCCGGTACGAATGCAATCGATTTAAAATAGATTGGGGCAAAGCCCCAAATGCCGTAGGCGCCAAGGGCGAAAAGAACGCCTTGGCGAGCTTGTTGATCAGCAGTGGTCACGCGTACCTCACCCGAGAAGAGTTAACCGACAATATAGGTGCCGGTGCCAAAGGCGATAAGCATACCGTCTTCGTTATGCATTTCCATCCGCGCAACAGCAACTTTGTTGCCGGAGCGGATGATGGTTGCGGTGGCAATAAATTCTTGGCCGCGACCGGGACGAACGTAATCGACGCGCAAATCAATGGTCCCGCAGCGAGAAATGCGTTCGACCACTTTATCCAATGGCGTGTCGTCACTGAGCTTCTCAATCACACTGGCCATAATCACCACGCCGCCGGCAGTGTCTAATGCTGTTGCTGTGACACCACCGTGCAATATTTGCATGGGTGAGTTACCGATCAGACTTTCTTTCCAGCGAAAACGGACTTCGGACTGCAGACTGTTAAACTGCGTGACTTCAATGCCCAAATCCTTTTGAAATGGGATGCGCTCATTCATAAAGGTTGAAATTTGCTCGATTATCGCTGATCTGGTCATAACTGCATGGTTATCTGTGGCTGGGACACATACAATAGAGAGCATCGCTAAGACAGTCAACGCCGTAAAGGAAAATCGTGAGTCAAACCACCAGCAATCAGTCCATCGCCGCCAGCCAAGATGTATTTCCTGTCGAAGGCGCGAGTCTCGACGATGCGCAGCGGCTTTTAGCCAGTGTGTTTGGTTATCGTGAGTTTCGTTTTGGCCAAGAACAGATTATTGGCAATGTTTTGCAGGGCCAAGACACCATGGCACTGCTGCCAACCGGAGCTGGGAAGTCGCTTTGTTACCAGTTACCGGCACTGCTGCTTGAAGGTGTCACCATTGTTATTTCGCCCTTGCTTTCGCTCATGGATGATCAAGTCGCTGCGTTGCGCGAAGTCGGCTTATCCGCTGCGGCCATCCACAGTGGACTAAGTTCACCCGAGTTTATCGACACCATTGGTAAGTTGAACCGTGGCGAAATTAAACTCCTGTATTTATCGCCAGAGCGAATACTGCAGCAAGGGTTCGTCCAACGCCTGCAGTCGATGAAGGTTGCACTTGTCGCGATCGACGAAGCGCATTGTATTTCTCAATGGGGGCACGACTTTCGTCCCGAGTATGGTCAGCTCGGTCAAATTCGTGAATGGTTGCCGAATGTTCCTTTTCTTGCCCTCACAGCAACCGCCGACGCGGTCACCCGCTTTGACATTATCGAGCGCCTGCAACTGCGTGAACCGGCGCTCGTTCAAGGATCGTTTGATCGACCGAATATTCGTTATCTCGTGCAGGAAAAATACAAGCCGCGGGTGCAAGTCTTACAGTATGTAAAACGCCAGCGCGGCGCATCGGGCATTATCTACTGTGGCAGTCGCAAACGAACTGAGGAGCTTGCTGAAGCCCTCATGCGCGATGGCGTGCGTGCAGCCGCGTATCACGCCGGCCTACCTCATGAGACGCGCGCACAGACCTTGCGTGGTTTTATTCGCGATGACATCGACGTGGTTGTTGCGACCGTGGCGTTTGGCATGGGGATTAATAAACCCAATGTTCGCTTCGTCATTCACTACGATGTGCCGCGCAGTGTCGAGGCTTACTATCAAGAAACCGGCCGAGCAGGTCGCGATGGCGCGCCTGCAGAAGCACTGATGTTGTTTGATCCAAGCGATGCCGCATGGATATGGAAACTGCTCGATGAACAAGACGACACACCGCAGTTGCGGGTGGAGAAGCAAAAGTTTTCGTCGATGACTGCCTTTGCCGAGGCACAAACGTGCCGACGTGTCGTGTTGCTGAATTATTTCAATGAATACCGTGAGAAAAACTGCGGAAACTGTGATGTGTGCATTCAACCGCCACGGCAATACGACGGCACTATCGACGCGCAAAAGGCGCTAAGTTGTGTCTATCGCACCGGCCAACAGTTTGGCGTTCATCATGTGGTTGAGGTGCTGCGTGGTGCACAAACACAGAAGGTAAAACAATTTGGCCACGACCAACTCTCGACCTACGGCATTGGTCAAGACCACTCTGCTGAATATTGGGTGTCCATTATCCGTCAGTTAATTCATCGGGGTTTGTTAATTCAGGACATTCGTCGCCATAGCGCACTCATGATCACCGAAGAAGCGCGACCGGTGCTGCGGGGTGAAATCGCCTTAACTTTAGCAGTACCGAGACTCGGCGCAACGGTGCAAATGGACAGTGTGATTGAACGCGGGCAGCATGATAAAGCATTGTTTCGCCGGTTAAAGCGCTTGCGCAAAAGTATTGCCGAACAAGAAGAAATTCCACCTTACGCTGTTTTTAGCGATAAAACCCTGCAGGAAATGGCGTTACTCCTCCCCACATCGCGCGATGAAATGCTGAGAATTTCTGGCGTTGGTCAGATTAAACTCGGCCGATTTGCCGATGCGTTTATTGTCGAAATTAAGGACTACCTTAGCGACGAATAGTCGCAGGGAGACAGGGTCGACAATTATTCGCTGTAAAGAATTTGTCATCTCAGTTGTATAATCTATACTCAGCTAAGGAAAACGCTATATCACAAAAAGATAACAAAAAAGGGGCAAATTTGTGCAAAAAAGCAATGAAACTGTTGCTCATTTGCCTTAGAATACGCGCGTTCAGATTTAGCGTTGTCATCGAACTGTCATGGTTCGCTGATAACGTAACGCGTCCAAAGCTTTTTAGAAACTCTCACACACTAACTATGCAGGAAAATTGGCATGACTAAGACGACGAAGCTGACCCGTATTGCTGCGGCAGTAGCGCTGACGTTGGGTATGTCTGGTGTAGCGATGGCGGAAACCTCTTCCTCTATGCGCGGCCAGATTGTTGGTCCACAAGGTGAAGTGGTCGCAAATACTCGCGTAATCATCCAGCACGTTCCATCTGGTACCGTAACGACAGTAAACACTAACAACCAAGGTATTTTTACCGCGTCTGGTTTGCGTGTCGGCGGTCCTTACTTGGTAATCATCGATTCTGAAGTATACGAAGGTAAAACCCTGGAAGACATCTTCCTGCAGTTGGGTGACCAGTACCGCTTGAGCGCTCAGTTAGACGAGCGTCGTGAGCAGTACGAGCGTATTACTGTAACTGGCCGTGCAATTAACACAACATCGTTACAAGCAGGTTCTTCAAGCACTTGGGGCGCACAAGAAATTCAAAACATGCCAGCGTTTGACCGCGACCTGAAAGACGTCGTTCGTCAAAACCCATTGGCAACTGACTTAGGTGATAACAACCGTTCATTGACCGTTGGCGGTAACAACCCACGTTATAACAGCATCACGGTTGACGGCATCGGCCAAAACGATGACTTTGGTTTGAACTCCGGTGGTTACCCAACCAATCGTTCACCAATTTCTATCGACGCAATTGAGCAGGTCTCAATTCAGTCAGTACCGTTTAACGCTCGTTACAGTGGCTTCGCTGGCGCGCGTATCAACGCTGTAACGCGTTCAGGTACGAACGACTTCCGCGGTTCGGTCTTCTATGAGTTCGCTAATGATTCAATGGCTGGTCGTCCAAAAGCAAGCCGTTATCAGAAAGGCGCAAACCGTCCAGCGCTTGACTATAAAGAGGTAACCTACGGTTTCAGTCTTGGTGGCCCGATCCTTCAAGACCGTTTGTTCTTCTTCGTTAACTATGAAAACTACGAAGAGCCAACGTCAATTGGTCAAGGCCCTGCAGGCTCAAATGCTGTAGAAACCAAGAATATCGACCCAAGTGTTATCTCTCGCGTACAGCAAATCGCTCGTGACGTGTATGGTGTAGACGCTGGTGACTGGAACGTACAACCAGAACAGAAAGACGAGAAGATTCTTGTCAAATTGGACTGGAACATCAACAATGACCACCGTGCTTCATTCACCTATCAGCGTGCTGAGGATGCGGCCGCAAACAACACCATGACGGGTGGCTTGACCAGCTTGAACTTGAACTCTCACTGGTACGCCCGTACGCAGAAAATGGACAACTTCGCGTTGCAAGTTTACTCGAACTGGACGAACAACTTCAGCACCGAGTTTAAAGCGTCAGTGAAAGATGTTGCGACGGGTCAAGACCCAATGCTCGGCCGTAACTTTGGTCAAGTGCAAGTTCGTTTCACAGCAGACGAGAACCCTGCGGGTAACGCTGGTCAAATCAACATCGGTCCAGATCGTTCACGTCATGCAAACAGCTTAGAAACCACCACAACTGAACTTCAGTTGCACGGTGAATACTTGTGGGGCGCGCACCAAACTCAATTTGGTATCGAGCACCAGACCATCGACGTCTTCAACGAATTCGTTCAGGACGCTTTGGGTAGCTTCGTGTTCTTAAGTCTTGCAGACTTTGAAAACCGTTTTGCGAGTACTATCAATTATGAGAATGCTTTTACCAATAACGTAGCGGATGCCGCGGCTAATTTCGAGTACGGTAGCACGTCTCTTTACATCCAAGACACTTGGGATGTGAACTGGGACTTAACCTTAAGCTTCGGATTACGTTACGAGCGTTTCAGCTCAAGCGATCGCCCAGCATTTAACCAAAACTTCTTTGACCGTTATGGCTTCAGCAATGAAAATAACATGGACGGTTTAGACCTGTGGTTGCCTCGCTTTAGCTTTAACTACGAGTTCAACGACAACATCACCATTCGTGGTGGTGCTGGCTTGTTCTCGGGTGGTCGTCCAAACGTGTGGATTTCGAACGCCTACTCAAACGATGGCGTGACAAAGGTCCAGGCACCACAGTTAGAAAACGTTGAAAATGCTGATATCAAAAACGTACCGCAGCAAATGCGTGACTCTTTGCAAGCAGGCGACGGTGACACCACACCAATCGATCCGAACTTCAAAATGCCGTATGACACGCGCTACAGCTTGGCCGTTGACTACAGCGAGTTAGATTTAGGTCTGTTAGGTGGAGGCTGGTTTGCGTCTGCTGAAGTCATCTACACCGATAAGAACCGTGAAGTTGCATGGACTAACTTAGCGAAAGCTCCGTTGTTAGATGATAACGGTAACCAAGTTACTTCAGCGGGCGGTCGTCCACTGTATGTGAGCTGGGACCCATTAGCGGGCCCACGTCCTACAACTATCGGTGGCTTCAACACTAACCGTATGGATGTGTTGTTAACCAATGTATCTGGTGGCCGTTCAATCGTGTCAACCTTAAGCTTAGGTAACAGCTGGGACAACGGTGTGAGCTTCCGCGCTAGCTATACTAACCAAGACGTTAAAGATATTACGTCTGGTGGTTCGTCAACTGCGCACTCAAACTACAACTTCCAGACTGCTATCGACAAGAACAACCCAACAGTTGGTCGTGCGTCATATGAAATTGAACACCGTTTCATGGCGTCATTGAACTACAACACTGAATTGTTCGCGGGTTATCGCACGAACATCGGCTTGTTCTGGGATCGTACGTCAGGTCGTCCTTACAGCTATGCGCTAGATGCGTTCCGCTTCCGTGGCTTTGGTGACGGTTCATCGCAAAACTTGTGGAGTTCAACCAACTACTTACCGTACATTCCTTCAGGTCCTAACGATCCAGCAGTTCGTTACACTGGCGGCTTAACGTACGAAGAGTTTGCGGGATGGTTAGACGCTGCAAATCTGACCCAGTTCGCTGGTGGCTATGCTGTTCGTAACGAAGGTAACCGTGGTCCTTGGAACACTAACCTTGACTTACGTATCGAGCAAGAAATCCCAGGCTTCATGAAAGGTCACAAAGGTGCGATTTATCTAGATATCCGCAACTTCTTGGCTCTGATTGACAACACCAACCAACGCCACACGGTCAGCTTCTCTGACACGGGTGTTCGTTTAGCGTCAGTTGGTATTGACCCAGAAACCGGACAGTACATCTATGGCCTTCCTTTTGGTGGCTTCGATGGCACTGGTGCAACGGCAACGCGTTACAACGCACGTGCTTCAACTTGGTCAGCGAAAATCGGTATCCGTTACCGCTTCTAATCGCTTAGCGAGTTAAGTAAGCAATAATAATCGGCCACTACCTTGTTAGTGGCCGATTTTTTTGGCCGCCGCAACACATGTCATAGCAATAAAAAAAGCTCGCTGAGTCATGAGACGCAGCGAGCTTTTCCTGCTTGTGCTATGGGTTACGCAAGTGACTTCAATTACTTAATATCGTCACCGGCAAACGAATCCATCGGTTTCGCTTCCAGTTTCGGATATGGGTTGGCTTGGAGAAGCTCACGTAATACCTGAATACCGCGTTCGAGTTGCGCATCGCGACCATTAAAGGTGGCGAATGGCAGATTGTCGACTTCAATATCCGGGTTGACGCCAGAGCCTTCTAGGATCCAACGACCATCCATTGCATGCTGTGGCGTTTCCGCAACGCGCGCAACACCACGATCTGCAAGCGTATTCCGACCCGATAGCCACACACCTGCACCCGCTGTTTGCTTACCAACCAATGGACCGAGATTAAGCGCCTTCACGCCAGCTGAGAAGGTCTCGCCGTCGGAATAGGTTAATTGGTCAGTCAACACCACAAGTTGCCCCATAAAGGCTTGCTGCATATTGGTATATGGTGCACCCTTACGCGGCTGCCAAAAACTCCATGCACGGCGCAATAGTTTTTCGATAATCCAGCTGTCGATATTACCGCCACGATTGCGGCGAACATCGATAATCAGACCTTCCTTCTCGAAATTGGCGTAGAACTCACGGGCAAAACTGGCAATGTCACCTGCGCCCATGGCATATAAATGCAAGTAGCCGAACTTACCATCACTCGCTTCGGTCACTGCGTCACGGTTGTTTTGTACCCAAGTTTCATACCGTAAACGATGATCGCGTCCGGAGCTCACCGGCGTGACCACCGTTTGTAATGACTCACCGCTGCGTTCTAATGAGAGCAACACTTGTTTACCCGATTGTCCACGCAAGGCTGTATGGAGGTCGCCAGGATGCTGAATACGGCGACCATTAACGCGGGTGATGACATCGCCAGAACGCGCATTCACACCCGGCGCCGCTAACGGTGCTGCCTGATCAGGTAATTCGGGATCGACACGATAGACGGTTTCAATCCGCACGCCATTGCCAGCGATACTGTATTGCGCGCCAAGTGACGCGCTACTTGCGCGCTCTTGCGGCCGTGAGTATTCACCCCCACGAACTTGCGAGTGCAAAACATTCAGCTCGCTTAACAGTTGTGAGAATACATCGTCCAGTTCATGACGGTCGGTGAGGCGATCCAGCAAGGGCTCGTAACGTTCACGCATTTCGACCCAGTCAACACCACGCATATTGCGGTCAAAGAGGAAGTCGCGGTGCATCAACCATGCATCACGATACATCTGCCGCCATTCTTCTTGTGGCGAAAAGGCCAGTTTCCAGTCGCGTGAATTAACCCGAGCTGAACTGAGATTGCCAGGTGCTTTTGCAGCGGCATTGACAATAAACAGGTTCGATGCGCCACCTTGCCGAATAAGTAAGCGCTTACCATCGCTAGAAAGCTCGTATCCGTTAATATTGTTTGCGAATGACTCCCGTTTTACATCGGTGTTGGTAAACTCAATGGTATACAGTTGTGGCGAGTTACCCCAGCCCGCTTCCCGTGCTTGCACGTACAAACGATTGCTATTCGCGGTCAGGTTATAATAGTTATCCGCAGCAATCGGAACTTGCCATAAACGCTCCGGCGCGCCGCTCAAATCATGTGCTTGTTCTTTGGCTGCGTCATCGTCGCAGTGACTTATTTCTTGCGGTGGCGCGAATGGGAAACAGGCATCTGGCTTGAGTGAAACCGCATAAATTTGCGTACGTTTGTTGAAAAACGCACCCATGTTGCGGTCGCCCCAAGGCGAGCTTGGTGTGGCTTGGTAGTTGCGATCACTGAGGAAATACAACCATTGACCATCGTGACTGAAGGTCGGTGAGGCAGACTCATATTTGTCCGAGGTAATCACTTGATGTTGGTCATCGGCGAGTGAATAGACCCAAACTTGTGTCCGCGGTGCATGCTGGTCATTGCGTGCAAAAGCCAATAGTTCACTGTCCTGTGACCAAACCAAGCTACTTAAACCAAAGTGACCCGCAGCACCTTCTTTAATTTTGCGATTGCTACCGTCTTCCAGACTCAACAGCCATAAGTTGCCGTGCTTGTCGTCATGGGCAATGTACTTACCATCGGGCGACAACACCAGATTCCAGCGGAACGTGACGCCGTCTGTGGTCAGTTGTTCAGCACCTTCAGAGCCGTCCGCAGGGAAACGCCAAATTTCATTTTCACCCGTATGGTCATTCAGTGCATAAACCCATTGGCCATCGTGACTGAGAATCGCGTTACGCGAACGACTTCCCGGCGGCGTTGCAATTTGCGCTAAGCGACGCGGACCTAGTGATGCCACTGCGATTTGACTACGCGCGGTCAGCGCAACTTTGTCGTCGCCACCTAAACTAACATCGGTTAAATAGGACATTGGATTGTCCAGCCAACGCTCTTGGCGTTGGGTAAAATCAGACGTTAACGTGATGTCCAATGTCCGGCTTTGTTGTTGGCGCAAATCATGGACATGCAAATCAGCGCCACGTTGATAGACTAACCGGCCGTCATGCAGACTCGCTGACCAGACCTGCCAGTCGTCATAGTGCGTGTGTTGTTGGAAGTCTTGCCCCGCCGTCGACATTGACCAGATGTTTGGTGTACCGTCGGCATCACTAATAAAGTAAACACGACCTTGCCAGTACATCGGGCGTTTTACCGAACCTTCGTGCTCAGCGGTTAAATGCACGGCTTCTTGGTTGCGTGTGGTGTCAAAGCGCCAAATCTCACCTTTGGCACCGCCACGATAAACGCGCGCATTGTCGCCAGTCGCTTGCAGACCAAAGCGGGTAAAGAAAACTTGCGAGCCGTCGTCGTTCATAGCACCTTCAATGGCGTCGACGAGTGGTAAGGTTTCGGTCGCGAGACTGTCAGGATTGACCTTTCGTAATACCCACTGATTCGCTGGGCCGACGACGTTATCGGTACTGAAAAGCACTTCGCCATTGGGCGTCCAGCCCTGCACGCGGACACGACTATTCTCATAGCTCACACGTTTGGGTACACCGCCGCTAATCGGCATCACGTACACTTCCGGATCACCTTCATAATTGGCGACAAATGCGACCCACTGGCCATCCGGTGAAATCGTGGCATTGAGCTCTTCTGCTGCATGCGAGGTCAGCCGTTGGGTTTCTGCACTGTTGATGTTCCCGCGCCAAAGATCGCCTTCCGCAGTAAAAATAATTTGGTCTTGATAGATAGCGGGTGCACGATAATAACCGGCCTCACTGGCAGCGGCACTGACGCTCGTTGCTGCGAGCAACGCCATCGCGACGCCACTCAGCTTTAAAGACTGGGGTAAATTCATAGTCGTTCTCTTCGGTTAGGGGCATAACCCCGCGTTAAACTATGGATCAGGTGTGGTTTTGCTACTTCCTAATCCTCCACTCAACACCAATTGCAGAGCTTCCGCTGGTTTCATATCGATATTCCGTGTGCAGGAACGCGGAACGATAATCGTATAGCCACCGATGTTGTATGCCATTGGTAAAAAGACGGCGAGTTGTTCTTCGTCCATTAACGAAGACATGCGATCTTCTTTTATACCGCCTTTCTTAGTGACAATACCAATCAGTTCAACGTCCGATTGTGGGAGTTTAACGAGAACAACAGACTCATCGGCAAAGTTCTTTCCCGACATCACTTCCATGAATTCTTGCATGATGCCGTAAATTTGGCTTGCGCCCGGAATTTTCATCATAATTTTCCCGGGTAGCGCCCATAACCATGAGAATGAACGCCATTGCGAACTAAAGCCGATAACTATGCAAACCAGTACAAAAAAGGCAATAGCCATGCCTGGCAAGTACCAATCTGGGTGCAGTATGGTTGCTAACACAGGTGCTAAGCGAGTTTCGACCGTGACTAACAGCCAGCGCAGTAATTCAATGGTGATGACCAAAGGTAGAATAATGCCGAGGCCTTTAAAAAGGCTTCGCAGTAGTATTTTCATCGTCGACGTCCTTGCGTTGCGGCTTATGTAAACAAGGCAGTGAAGCCAAGAATTAAGATGCCGACATTGGCCAACCAGCTGAGCATGAAGAAATAGCTGCGTGGGCTAGGGTTCTTTTCCGTCGAGATTTGGTAATACAAAATCATGTGGAGAATGCGTGCAATGACCATAACCGCCATAAGAATACTCAGCCAGCCGGCATCTGCACCGGCGAAGACAGCAAAAATAAAGCCGCCGATCATGGTGCCGGCATTTTCTAAACTATTTTGATGGGTGCGCCAAGCGCGGAATGTAAAACTGCGGTGTCCCGCATCGCGTGGAGGTAATCCCGGAATAGCGCCGGGTTGAGAAGCCTTCGTGTAGCTGGCAATAAGCCATTGCAACATGATCATTGCCAGTAAAATACCAAGCCAAACAAAGCTTGTGTGATACGCCGTGAGATCGAGCAACATGAGTCATCTCCTTGTTCCTGATGGTTGTTGTCTCTACAAGATAGCGTAAATCAGCGGAATAAGAAGGTTTATTTATGTTTCAAGGTATTCGCAAAAACCACAACATCTCTTTCCATTTCAATGAGTTCAAGCTGAAAATGACGCGCTATCCAATGAAAAGATGCTTCTCGAAAAAAGCTGATATGGGTTGGGTCGAGCGTGTAACCCCAGCGTGAAAAAGCGCTTAAGTCGCGTGGGCGTTGGGTCATTATGACCAGTAAACCATCGGGCTTGAGGCACGGCACGATCTGTTCTAAAACCTGATAGGGCTGAGACAAATGCTCAAAAACTTCAGTGCTGACGATGAAGTCGTAACGCTGTTCGAGTAGCTCTGGGTAACTAAAATAAAATGGATCGTAGTTTACGCAGGCAATACCATGCTCGCCCAACATGCTAGTCAAAGCCGGGCCTGGACCGCAGCCAAAGTCGAGACCACGCAAGGCTGTCAGATTGCGATTTGCGAAGTAGCGCAGAATTGGCGCTTGGGCACGGCTGAGAAAACGTCGATAACCTGCATCGTCCGGATCATTTTGATGCAAATCGTAAATGGCTTTTTCAGCACTAGGGTCAAGATGAAAAGCCTTAGGAACGAAAACGAGCTGGCAATTGGCGCATTGCCAATATTCACGACCAACAACCGGACGGCGTTGATCGCGATGCCATAATTGCGTGCTTTGACTGGCACAAAGTGGGCAGGAATAAAGTGTTGGCTGAGTTGTCATCGAATATAAATCGAAAGAACAGGTGATTCTGTTCAGATTTTCTCCTATCGTAGAGGTTACGTCTGCCTGTTTGGTGTTCACAACAAGAAGAATAAGCGCTTATGTTACCGGTTTCGGTCGTTCTAATCACGGCCATTTTTTATCTACTGATTGTTTTTTCAATCGCTGCCCGCGGTGAAAAGCGCCCGCAAGCGGAGCGTCCGCAACCTTGGCGCTATACCTTGGCGCTTGGTGTGCATTGCACGACGTGGGCGTTCTACGGCACGGTGACACAAACGGCGAATTACGGTTGGTGGTTTGCGCCGACCTATTTAGGCGGCATCTTGTTTTTCCTGTTTGCGCATCGCCTGATGCTGCATATTCTCACCGTCGTTAAGCAGCAAAACTTTACGTCGATAGCTGATTTAATCGGTGCCCGCTACGGCAAATCACAGTTTTTATCGGCGTTTGTGGCGATGATTGCATTGGTCGCGCTGGTACCCTATATCGCGCTGCAGTTACGTGCGATTACGGCGAGTTTTGCGGCGATTACGGGTGTCGATTCCCAGCAAGCACCTTGGTTTGTTGACGTCAGCGCTGGTGTTGCACTCATTATGATGGTTTTTGCCATTCTCTTTGGCGCCCGTAAGTTGAGTTTGTCAGAAAAACATCCGGGTTTAATGGATGCCGTTGCCTTTGAATCCATCGTCAAACTTGCTGCATTTATGATTATCGGGCTGTTTTGCGTTTACCAATTATTTGATGGCTTTGCCGATGTCTTAGTCACTGCCGCGGCAAACACGGTCACCCAAGAAATTTTAGCCGGCAAACCGAACGGCCTCTATATTTACCTAACCCACATGCTTCTAGGTGCGTTGGCGATGTTGGTTTTGCCCCGCCAGTTCCAAGTCAATTTTATCGAGAATAACCATCCAGACGAGCTGAAAACCGCCCGCTGGGGCTTCCCGCTCTATCTTTTTGCGATTAACTTTTTCATTTTGCCCATTGCCTTGGTTGGCGGTCTCTTGGTGCCGGAACAACGTTTCGACGATATGTTTGTCCTCGCGCTCCCGGTCTTTACCGAACGACCGGATATTAGCCTGATTGCGTTTGTGGGGGGGCTAGCCGCAGCAACGAGTATGGTGATGATGGCGACGCTGGCGCTCAGTATTATGATGTCCAACGATGTATTCACACCCTTGTGGCTGCGGATTAACAAATGGCGGGTTCAAGAGTTAAAGTTGTCAGCGGATGGTGTATTGAATATTCGGCGCTTGACCATTGTGCTGATTATCACGCTGGCCTACTTGTACCACGAGGCGACCGAAAGCGGTGTACCTCTAGTCAGCAATGGCCTGATTGCAATGGCTTTGCTTGCCCAACTTGGGCCAGCACTGATTGGTGGGATGGTTTGGCAAAAAGCGAGTCGAGCGGGGGGGATTGCCGCACTCGGGGTGGGAACCCTATTGTGGACGGTGTTATTACTGATCCCTTCACTACGGCCGAGTACGCAACTGACCGATATCGCCATTAGCCACAGCGTGTTAATTTCTCTCGCCATCAATCTGCTGCTGTATATTGTGGTTTCGCGGCTGTGGCCAGATCCGGCGCCCATGCAGCGCCAAGCTGCACGTTTTGTTAACCCTGACCAAGAGGAGTTTAGTGGTGCGCAGGCCGGTCATGTGACTTGGGGGCGGTTACGCTCCGTGCTCGCTCGCTTTATCGATGACCGTGAGGTGCGTCGCTTAGACGACCGCTTAGGGATGACAATTGCAGTCGCACCTGCGGACAGCTGGGTACCACCGGTGGTCTTGCAGCGGATTGAGCGCGAACTTGCTGGCGCCGTCGGTAGTGCCGCAAGTCATCTTATTCTCCACAGCTTGGCGCGGAAATCTCCAGTCAGTGTGGATACAGTAGCCGATTGGGCCTCCGAAGCGACCAAGTTATACCGATTTAATCGTGAATTGCTGCAAGCCAGTGTGGAAAACATCCCACAAGGAATCAGTGTTATCGACAAAGACCTGCGTTTGGTGGCGTGGAACCGGCGTTACCTAGAAATTTTTGAATATCCGGATGGCCTGATTCATGCAGGTATGCCGGTGGTTGAATTACTGCGGTTTAACGCAGAACGTGGCTTGTTTGGTCAGCCCGACGTTGATATTCAGCGCGAGATTAGCAAGCGACTCAGTTACTTGCGCCAAGGCAGCAGTTATCGCTATCAACGCAAACAACACGATGGCCATATTATCGAGCTGCAAGGTAGCCCGATGCCGGACGGTGGATTTGTTACCACCTACACGGATATTACTGATTTAGTCAATGCGCAGGATGAACTACAGCGGATTAACCAAGAGCTTGAGCTGCGTGTCGTCCAGCGCACGCAAGAGCTAACCGCAACAAATCAAGAATTAGAACAAGCGAAGCGGGCGGCAGAAGACGCCCATTTGAGTAAATCGCGTTTCTTCGCCGCTGCCGGGCACGATCTCATGCAACCCTTTAACGCCGCCTCGTTGTTCTGTGAAATGTTGCAAGAGCGCTTATCGCAGGCAAACCTGCCCGAAGATCATGAACTGGCTCGGCAAATTCAACAGTCGCTCAGTCATGCAGAAACATTGCTGTCAATGCTGCTGGAAATGACGAAGCTCGACTCCGGTACACTGAAACCCGAGTTTCGTTTGGTGCCTCTCAATGATATTTTACGGCCGTTGCAAGAGTCGTTTAAGGTCATGGCTCAAGACAAACATTTAGCCTTCCGGGTGCGGTCATCTCGAGCCGTCGTGCGCACCGACAAACGTCTATTGCTGCGTGTGGTGCAAAACTTACTCGCGAATGCCATCCGTTACACGCAACAAGGCCGGGTGCTCTGCGGTGTTCGTCGCCGCAGCGACAGTGAAGTGGAATTGCTGGTTTGGGATACAGGTGTTGGCATTCCGTTCGACAAGCAGGCGGAGATCTTTAAAGAATTCCATCAGTTGCAGCAACAGGCCGATCACCCTGGGTTAGGCCTTGGTCTCGCAATCGTTGAGCGCATGTGTCGATTATTGAATATTCCGTTGCAATTGTGGTCGGAAGAAGGACGAGGTACCTGTTTTAGTTTGCGTTTACCCGTGAGTCATTGGCAGCAAACAGACTTGGCAATGCCGTCAATGCTGCCGACCACGGCAAATCAGCAAATCTTGCGGCAGAAGCGTGTGCTGGTATTGGATAACGATGTCGCTTTACGTGAGGCCATTGGTAAGTTACTTCAACAGTGGGGCGCGGATGTCGTCCTCTGCCATCAACAAAAGGATGCTTTGCAATACAGTGAACCACCGGACTTACTCGTGGTCGACTATCATTTGGATAATAACGAAACAGGTATTGCCGCAATTCAGTGGATGCGTGAGCACTGGCAGGCAGATATTCCAGCCATTTTAATTACAGCGGATCCGGATGAAGGTATTCGAGAGGAGGTCGTGCAAGTGGGCGCAGCATTCTTGCCAAAGCCACTCAAGCAGGCGCCATTATTGCGAATTTTAAAACGATTATGGTAAGCATAATTTTAGCAAAAGATTGTATCGGGTGCGTGTTGAGTAGGTTAGCACTCGTCTATCGAAGAGGAAGAACATGATGTTCAAATGGATGTATTCAAAGAGCTGTCTTGCGCTGCTCGGTGCTGCACTCTTAGTTTCTACGCAAGCCAATGCGGACGATGACCAGGACAATGAAATTAACGTTTGGTACGACCTTGAGTGGATCGCTGAACAACGCCAGGAGCACCCGTTAGTTGGACGGCTTTGGGATGTTGCTGAGGAGCAATTCATCGATTGGGAGCAGCTGCGTCAGCAGTTGCCGAGATCCGGTTGGATATTATTAGGTGAACAGCATGATCACCCTGACCATCATCAGTTGCAGCGTTGGTTTATCGAGCGTTTGGCCAGTGGTGACAATCTCGGCAATGTCGCCATGGAGATGATTGCCAGTGATCAGCAGGAGGCGATTGACCAGTGGCAGGGCGACGTGGACAATCTCGTGCCAGACGAGCTAAATTGGCCGGAACGCGGTTGGCCGTGGCAACATTATGCGGCTCAGGTTACGTCCGCTCTGCGCTATGCAGAACGATTAGTGGCGGGCGATTTATCTACGGTTGAAAAGAGCGAGGTTCGCGAGAATCTCGATAAAATTGAACGCTATTCAGACAGCCACAATGTGTTTTTAGCGGATCTCGTCGTGAGCAGTCACTGTAATCTGTTTCCTGCTGACCGGGCGGATCCGATGGTCGCGATGCAAATTGCGCGGGACCAGTACATGGCCGAACAACTGGCACGTTTCAGCGTTGCCCAGAAAGTCAGTGTGTTTATTGCCGGTTCTGGGCATGTGCGTGCGGACTATGGTGTACCTAAGTGGTTGCCGGATGAATTACCGCGCATCACGATTATTTTGCAAGCGGTCGGAGGGTCGGAAGATCCATCAAGTTATCTTGCCGACCGCCATAACGACGAGCAGCCTGCGGATCTGATTCTATTTGTGCCAGCGTTGCCGGAGCGTGATTATTGTGCTGAGTTACTTGAGCAAATGCAGCGTTAATTACTCGTCGATGTCAGCTTTGAGCATATCGTGGAAAATCACCCCGGCTTGCGTGCGGTTGTAAACACCGAGTTTGCGCAAAATCGCTGAAACATGCTGCTTGATGGTGGTTTCTTGAACATCGAGTTCATAGGCGATTTGTTTGTTCAGCAAGCCGTCGGCAATACAGGTCAGAACTTTGAATTGTTGTGGCGTGAGCTGTTCTAGTTTGGTCGCAAAGTCTTGGTTTTCTGCACTCACGGGGCGCTTTAGCTCGTCTTGTAAATGCTCTGGCAGCCAACTATCACCACCGAGGACAGTTTCAACCGCTTGAATCAACATTGGCAATGGTGCTGATTTGGGGACGTAGGCGCTGGCGCCAAACGCCATGGCGCGCCGAATCACATCAATACTCTCATTGGCAGAAACAATGAGCACCAACACATCGGGGAATTGATTCCGAATCGCCGTTAAGCCGGTTAAACCGCGATTTCCCGGCATGTTGAGATCAAGAAATAGCAATTCCAGTTGACGCTCTTGTTCTAGTAGCGCCTGCAACTCGGTAAAACTCTCAGCTTCAAGGACGTCGGTACCTAACGTATTCGTTAACGCTTGTTGCAACGCTGCGCGAAAGAGCGGGTGATCATCAGCAATAATGGCTCTGGCCATAGACATCGACTTTTTCATGGGTAACCAACCTGTGTTGTACCTTATGCAGCCATGGACTGCAAACGACATGGACACGCAACAAAAAAACCACCGTTATGTGTTGGCATAACGGTGGTAAATAGACCAGAGAAACTACTCCAGGAATTTAGAACCGATAGCCAACGGTGAAGGACACCTGCCGTGGATTACCGTAATAACCAACAATGGTGTCTTCGCCGCCGAGGCCTGCGCCAACGATGTTGCCTTGCGCATCACGCGGTGCCGCAAAGTTGTAACCGGCGAGACGGTATTCTTTGTCGAACAAGTTTTTCACGTGTAAACCTGCATGCCAATGGCCTTGACTGTGGTACCAAACCAGGCTGGTATTGGCGATGCTATACGCACCCATGTCGAGCATTGACGGTACTTCGAAGATCTGTGTTTCGCTGCGATAAGCAAGGTTACCTGACCAGACTAAGTCGCCATTCCAGACATTACCAAAGTCTTGACGGAAGCCAATGTTGGCACTCCATTTCGGTGTATTGGCGAATGACCAGATGCCTGACACGTCTTCAACCTGTTGCGTGTTCGGATTAAAGAACTCAACCTTGTCAAAGCTTGCGTCAACATAACCGAGCGTGAAGTTCATTGAGAAGCTGTCGGTTAAGCGTGCAATTGACTCAAGTTCGAAACCTTGCACGGTTGCATCCGCTGCATTCAGTACTTGCGAGGCTACACCCGCAGCGACGGCACGTTGCACGGTCACTTGCATGTCTTGATAGTCTGAGTAAAACACCGACGCATTCAAACGAACCGAGCCGTTCATTAACTCGCTTTTTAAACCAAGCTCAAAGGTATCGACAATCTCTGGATCGTAAGGATTACGCGCGTCAGGGTTCAATGACACGTCGGCACGCATATCCACACCACCTGATTTAAAACCATTGCTATAGCTGGCGTAATACATCAGGTCTCGATTGGCTTGATAGGACACACTCACGTGTGGCGAGAAGCGGCTCCAGTCAGCGTCGGTTGCAAAATCGGAGTTGACCACGAGCGGCGCGCCCACATCTTGTCCTGGATATTTCAGACCTAAATACGTGAAACGTTGCACGTCTGCTGCTTTTTCGTCTTTGGTGTAACGACCACCTAAGGTCAGTGACCATTGGTCATCAAAACGATAGGTACCTTGACCAAATATTGCTTGGCTTTCGGTTTCTACGCAGCCGCCATTTTCGACGGTCACACCCAATTGTCCCAAGAGAGTGCCAAACACACCACAGGCTTCGCCGTCGTAGTAATAGTAACCGCCAACGAAACGGAAGTTGTCACTGTGATAGTTCAGTTGGAACTCTTGCGTGAATTGTTCGTCTTCGTAAATTGCAGGCACCAGCAATGTCGGCTGCGGTGTTGAGTCAAAGTCGATGTTGGTGTCGGTGTAACCTTCCCGTTTCGCCGTCACCGACTTGAATGACCAATGCTCATCGATTTCCCAATCGACGGTCAATGACATGCCTTCAGTTTTCACATAGTTGTCAACCGGCATGGCTGTGTCTGAATCAAATACTTTGCTGTAGGGCATTTGGCCGGTGACTTGGCTTTGGGTTAAACGATAACCACCTTTACTGTTCGAGTCGTCTTCGGTACGGTCGGCCGCAAAGCGCACACGAACCGTGTCAGAAGGCAACCACATGGCACTAATACGTGCGGTTTGCAGTTCTTTGTTGTAGTTGTCATCGCCGGTGTTACGGTACTCACCAAAACCGTCACGGTTGAGTGTCGCAAACGCAGCGCCAACGTAGAAGTTATCACTCAGCGCGGTTTGTCCTGACAAATGCAGATCGCGTTGGTTGTAGCTTCCCACGGTACCGCGAATACTAAACTCGTTGTCGCCGGTCAGCTGACGGGTGACATACTTCATCGCACCACCAATGGTGTTTTTACCATACAGTGTGCCTTGTGGACCACGTAATACTTCCACACGCTCAACATCGAAGACTTCTAAAACCGCACCTTGAGGACGCGCAATATAGACGTCGTCGATGTAAATGCCGACGCCAGGCTCAAAGCCCCAGAGCGGATCCTGCTGTCCAATACCACGAATATACGCGGTCAGCGTCGAGTTAGTGCCGCGACTGACTTGCATAGTGGTGTTGGGCATGCGCTGTTGTAGCTCAGTAATATCTGTTAAGCCTACGCGTTCCATGTCTTGATCGCTAAACGAGCTCACCGAGACCGGAACTTCTTGTAGGTTTTCAACGGTGCGCCGAGCGGTGACTTGAATTCGCTCGAGACGACGAAGCTCTTCGTCCTCACTGTTGTCCTGTGCCATTGCTGGCATGGCCATACCAAACAAAGCGCTGGTTACGGCAACTGCGCAAAGATGGCGACGAAACTGCTGTGGATTGTTGTTGTTCATTATGTGCTCCCCCAAGGGTCATCCTGTTTTCAGGTGTTATTTTTTTGTATCAGGCAGAACCTTAGCGCATATTGCCCAAATTGTGACCTGTACCATAGTACTATGGGTAGTTGTGTTAACTTGAACGACAATACGTGGCAACAGATTATTAACAAAAATAAAAAACCACAGAGGTTTGCTTATGTTAAGCATGATTGGCTTAGTTGGGGGATTGGCGTTACTGATTGTGCTGACCTTGCGCGGTTGGAACTTATTTATTAGTGCGCCGCTGTGTGCTCTGGTCGTGGCGTTGTGTAGCGGAATTCCAGTTTTTCAGGGTGATATTAATTTCGTCGAAAACTATATGGCGGGCTTCTCAGGTTTTGTCGCATCGTGGTTTTTTATGTTCTTGCTGGGGTCAATCTTCGGTAAATTCATGGAAGACACTGGCGCTGCGGATAGCGTCGCCGAATGGATTATCACCCGTTTAGGGAAAAAACAGGCGGTGCTGGCGGTCGTACTCGCCTGTGCAATTCTAACCTACGGCGGTGTGAGTGTTTTTGTCGTTGCCTTTTCCGTTTACCCTATGGCGTTGAGCCTTTTCAAGGACGCCAACTTACCTCGGCGTTTTATTCCAGCCGCCCTCGCATTTGGCTCTGTGACCTTTACCATGACCTCGGCCGGCTCGCCAGAAATCCAAAACTGGATTCCAATTCAATATCTCGGAACCTCACCGTATGCTGCTTGGGAAGTCAGTCTCGTTGTGGCAGTTTTTATGGCCATCATTGGCTATTGGTGGTTAATGAAAATCATCAATAAAGCGGTCGACCGTGGCGAACATTTTGTCGAGCGTGTGGGTGACCCGGTCCTTCTCGACCGTCGCCGCCCGCACCCGATTACGGGCCTAATTCCGCTGATTGTGGTGTTAGCTTTATCGTTTATTTTCCACAAAGAATACGCGCAAATGGCGCTGATCATTGCCCTTGCCGGTGGTGTTTTGGCACTGATGATTATCAATTGGAAGTTTTTCCACGACATGCAAAATGCGCTGCAGGCGGCAACAACCGGTGCTTTAGTTGCGATTGGTAATACCGCTGCTGTTGTCGGTTTCGGTGCGGTGGCGCGAGTGACACCTGCATTTGAATCGGCGGTCGTGGCGATGACCTCCCTACCGGGTAATGAACTGGTTGGCGCGGCAGTGGCCGTCAGTGTCATTGCCGGTTTGACCGGTTCGGCGTCGGGCGGTCAAGTCATCGCTTTACCCGAAGTCGGTCCGCATTATTTGGCGGCTGGGGTAAGCCCAGACCAATTACACCGGGTGGTTTCAATTTCTTCAGGAGCACTCGACTCGTTGCCGCACAATGGCTACGTGGTGACGACGATTCGCGGTATTTGTAACGAAACCCACAAAGACGCCTATTGGGCAGTGGGAGCTGTGACCGTGGTTGTGCCGGTGATAGGGTTGGCACTTGCGATTGCCTTGTTTAATTTCTTTTAATGTTTTTCTTAAAAATATTTAGTTTTATTTAAGTTTTGGCGAAAGAAAGAGGAAAGCCCATGCAGACTGCAGCGGACAGCAAGTTATCTGGAACATTGCGCGGTAATATGATGGAAAGCCAGTTGCTGGTCATTGATCTGCTCGATTTTGGCCGCAAGACCTTTCCTCAACAGGAAATTGTCAGCCGCCGTTTAGAAGGCGACATCCATCGGTATACATACGCTGATTGCTGGCGTCGCACTAACCAGCTTGGTTATGTGCTGAATGCGCTCGGTATACAAGCGGGCGACTGTGTTGCGACGTTAGCGTGGAACACCTACCGGCATATGGAATTGTACTATGCCGTGTCGGGTGTTGGTGCGGTGCTGCACACGGTGAACCCGCGACTGTTTAGCGAGCAAGTTGAATACATTATCAATCATGCTGAAGATCGCTACGTGTTCGTTGATTTAGGGTTTGTTGAGCTACTCGAAGAGATTCAAGAGCGACTGCCGACAGTTCGTGGTTATATCGTTCTCACGGACGAAGCGAATATGCCCAATACCAGTCTACCGAATGTGCTCTGCTATGAAACGCTCTTAGACGCGCAAAAGGAGCAGTATGCTTGGCCGCGTTTCGACGAAAATAGCGCCGCATCGCTGTGCTATACCTCGGGGACGACGGGCAATCCGAAAGGCGTATTATACTCCCATCGAGCGTTAGTCTTGCACGCGCAAGCGACCGTGTCTCGTGCGTTACTCGATATGGATAGCGATACTGTGCTGCTACCCATGGTTGCTATGTACCATGCGAGTGCGTGGGGTGCGCCTTACGCAGCGCCTCTTGCGGGAAGTAAGTTAGTACTCCCAGGCAAAGGCATGGACGGTGCAAGTATGTGGGAGCTGATTGAATCCGAGCGGGTCACGGTTGGCTTGGGCGTGCCGACGATTTGGCTTACCTTACATAACTATCTTGCCGAGCAAAACATCACCGAAACGCCACTTGAACGTGTGTGTGTCGGTGGCGCAGCGTCGCCGATCGGTATGGTGCGTGCTTTTGCAGAGCGCTATCAGGTCTATTGGCAACCGATTTGGGGCATGACCGAAACCGCACCCTTGGCAACGTCTTTGCCGCCAACGGCAGCGCTCATGGCACTGCCAGCCGAGGAACGTTATGCACTACAGACGACGGCCGGACGGGCAGCGTTTGGCGTCGAAATGGAAATTTTTGATGCCGATGATCAACCGGTTGCCCATGACGGCAGCAGCTCAGGCGAGTTGCGGGTTCGTGGCCCTTGGATCTGTCGCCAATACTATAAAAATGATGACTTGAGCAGCTTCCCGAACGGTTGGTTAGCAACGGGTGATATTGCCGTGATCGACGAGCAAGGTTACATGCGTGTGGTCGATCGCAAGAAAGACGTCATTAAGAGTGGTGGTGAATGGATTAGCTCACTGGAAATTGAGAATATTGTCAGCTTGCACGAAGCGGTGAACGAATGTGCAGTGGTCGGTGTGAAGCATCCGAAGTGGGACGAACGTCCGTTATTGCTGGTGGTGCTGAATAAAAACATGCAAGCCGATGCGGACGACATCTTGGCGTATCTCAACGGTAAAATTGCCAAGTGGTGGTTACCCGATGCAGTTGAATTCGTCACTGAGTTGCCGAAAACAGGTACCGGCAAAGTGCGCAAAAACGAACTGCGCTATGCGTATTTTCATTATTTAACCAAACAAGGAACAGCATCATGAGAATCATTTGGGGCATTGTCATTGCATGTTTGCTGAGCGCCACCACGTGGACTTCAGCTTCTGAGTTACCTCTGGTCGAAAAACAGGTTTTTACAACCACTGATTTCGTTACCTTTGGTGGTGAAACCGTCGCTGAAGTGCAAGTTGGGTGGGAAGCCTATGGCGAGCTTAATGACGCCAAAGACAATGTCATTCTCATTACCCACTTTTTCTCGGGAAACAGTCATGCGGCGGGCAAATATCATGAAGATGACGCTCAGGCCGGCTATTGGGATGCAATTATAGGCCCAGGCAAAACCATCGACACGAATCGATTTTTTGTTATTAGTGTCGATACCTTGGTCAATCAAGAGCCGCATAACCCGATGGTGACGACGACGGGCCCAGCCAGTATCAATCCAGCCACCGGCAAACCTTATGGTCTCGACTTTCCGGTCGTCACCATGCGAGATTTCGTGAATGTGCAAAAGTTAGTGCTTGAATCGCTCGGAATTGAAAAACTGCACGCGGTGATCGGTGCATCGATGGGCTCGCTGCAAGCACTGGAGTGGACAGTCGCTTACCCGGATTGGGTAGAACGTTTGATTCATGTGATTGGCATGGCAGAAGCGGATCCATGGACGATTGCCAACCTCCAACAGTGGGCTCAACCGATTATGCTGGACGCCAACTGGAACAACGGCGATTACTATGATGGTGAAGCACCGTTGCAGGGACTACAAACCACGCTTGGCATGATTACCCTTGGTTCGCTGCACCCACAAATCGTCAACCAACTTTACGCGGCAACAACAGCACGCGAATCGGCGCCTTTAGAAAATATCCGCAATAACTTCTCGATTGTGGAACAGTTACGTGGACTAGCAGCCATGCGCGCCCAATACGCTGACGCAAACCATATCCTCTATTTAATTCGTGCAAATCAACTTTATCTCGCCGGTATGGGCGAAAGTCTCGAAGCGGGACTTGCTAAGGTAAACGCGAAGACTTTAATTTTGCCGGCAAGTAACGATCTGCTTTTACAGCCTTATCTAAGTGAGCGTTTGTATGAGGGGCTGAAGAACGCGAATAAAGATGTTACGATTTTACCCCTTGATGGACCGTGGGGGCATTTAGATGGTGTCTATGGTATCAGCCAATATGCTGAAACTATTGAACAATTTCTAAAAAAGTAAATTGAGTGAATTTGGATTATAAAGGTTAACATTTTGTAACAATTTGAAGGTTTGCCCCTACACACCCCTATGATACATTTCATATCACAAGGTTAGTTTAGAAGTGTATCTGATTACAGGCTGGGATGGACTCAAGTCATCAGAAGGAAGCATGCACTTAAGCAAGGACTCCTCTCGCTGGTATAGCCACGACAGGACGTATGCTGAAAGACCTTCTTTGAAGGTAACTTTTGAAGGACACAAGAGTAACACAAGGCTTAAGGAAAATTATTGGAATACTCTAACGAGTGCACAAATGGATTTTGTAGGCCTCAAGGATGAGGTCGTCCCCCTCTTCTACACCGACTGCCCAGCAACCCAGCCTGAACTCCATGCCCACTGGAAGTTATAGCCACCGAGCCAACCGGTGACATCCAGCACTTCGCCGATAAAATATAAGCCGGGCTGAAGCTTGCTTTCCATGGTCTTTGAACTGACTTCATCGACGTTGACGCCGCCTAAGGTCACCTCCGCAGTGCGGTAGCCCTCGGTACCGTTCGGCATTAATGGCCAAGCGTTTAGGCTGGCAGCGATTGCTTGAATGGCGGCATTGCTTAAATCGGCCATGCGTTGGTCTGGCCAACCGGCATAGCGCGCTAAGGTTTGAACTAATCGTTTCGGTAACTGTTGACTAAGGACGTTGGTTAACAGTGCACGCGGTTGCGAGGTTTTGGCTTCAAGCAACCAGTTTTGCACGTCTAAATCGGGCAGTAGATTAATTGCCACTGTTTCACCAGGCAGCCAATAGGAAGAGATTTGCAGTATCGCGGGTCCGCTAACACCGCGATGGGTAAAGAGCATGGCTTCGCGAAAGCCAGTCCGCTGATTACTGGCGACCACATCGGTCGCGACTCCGGACAGTTCGGCAAGTTGCTCTTTGTCATGCTCATGCAAGGTGAACGGCACTAAGCCGGCGCGCACAGGAATAATACTGTGACCAAATTGCTCGGCGAGTTTGTAGCCGAAGGGCGTTGCCCCAAGTTTGGGCATCGACAAGCCGCCACAGGCGACAATCAGCTTGTCACAACGGAAGTCACCGGCACTTGTGGTGAGTCTGTATTGCTCGTGCTGTTGCTGAACAGCCGTAATTTCGGTGCGTAGTTGAACCTTCACGCTGGCTTCGCGACATTCCTGCAAGAGCATGTTGACAATGTCTTTGGCGGAATGGTCGCAAAACAGCTGACCAAGCGTTTTTTCATGCCATGGAATCTGATGTTTGTCGACCAGCGCAATGAAATCCCACTGGGTATAACGCTTTAGTGCTGACTTACAAAAATGCGGATTCTGCGACAAATAATTTTCTGGGCTGGCATAAAGGTTGGTGAAATTACAGCGGCCACCGCCACTGATTAAAATTTTCTTCCCTGCTTGTTTGGCATGATCGAGTAGTAGTACTTTGCGACCACGGTTGGCTGCGGTTATGGCGGCCATCAAACCTGCGGCACCTGCACCAATTACAATCACATCATAGACCGCGTCTGCGTTTTGTTCTGCACTCACTCAATCGTTTCCTTCTTGCCAAAACAAAGGCCCCACCAATTGGTAGGGCCTATTTTATCACAACTCTGGCTCAGTCGTCGGCGTTAACTGGTATGGGCAGCGATTGCGCTTTCCAGCACCATAGCCGAGACTTGCGGTTGGTAATCGGCACCATAACCGAAGATAACAGCCAGCACCAAAACAACCGTACACGCCAGCATAAGCTTGATCAGCAACGGCATACAGAAGCGGAACCAACGGTCGTAAGGTACACCAGCAATACCGATAATACCCATGAGCACTGCATTGGTCGGTACGATCATGTTCGAGAAACCGTCACCAAACTGATAGGCCAACACCGCAACTTGACGCGGTACGCCCACGAGGTCACTCAGCGGTGCCATGAGCGGCATGGTCACAAACGCTTGGCCAGAACCGGACGGCACAAACAGATTGAGAATGGTTTGAATAATCAGCATACCCACCGCAGACAGTGCGGCTGGAACGTGTGACAGCGGCATTGACAGGCCATTAACGATACTGTGCAGCACTTGACCGTCTTCGAGAATGAGGGCAATACCACGAGCAATACCAATTAGCACGGCGGTTGTGGTTAAGTCTTTAACCCCTTCGATAAAGCTGTCGGCTGCTTCGTCGAATTTCAAACGACCGAGCACGGTAATCAGTAGACCCCAGCCAACGAAGCAGGCGCCGAGTTCATATAAATACCAGCCGTATTGAGAAATGCCATAGATGGCGATCGCAATGGTGACTAAAAAAGTGCCAAGAATTAAGCGATGACGACCGTTTAGTTGCGGGTAGGCGGCCTGTTCTTGGCCGTTCAATGGG
Source organism: Aliidiomarina sp. (assembly GCF_022565475.1). GTDB lineage: Bacteria > Pseudomonadota > Gammaproteobacteria > Enterobacterales > Alteromonadaceae > Aliidiomarina. The sequence continues at coordinate 46,527 of NZ_JAIUMR010000002.1, forward strand.
CAGGGTAAGTCAGCAACTAACGACTGCGAAGGGTCGGCTTTGACTTTTTTCGCGTAACTCCAAACATGATGGAAGGCAATCAGCACGAACGGCAGAATAATCGCCAAACGTAACCACAAGCCTGAGTACGGCGGTACTTCTGCAATGCCCTGAGCAATCAGAACGGTAAATGGGTTAAATGCCGACACCCCGTAACCGACGCCGTAGCCAGCAACAGTCATCCCCACCGCGGTCATGCTGTCGAGCTTCATGGCTTTACATAAGGCCACCAAAATCAGCACGAACGGAATATACTCACCGGCGGTACCGATTGCCCCCGACGCGAGTGAGAAGAAGAATATCACCATGAAAATTAGTTTCTCAGGGCGATCGCGGTGCTTCTCAAGTAAACGACCAATTAACGCATCAACGGTGCCGGTGCGACGGGCAATCGCGAGTACACCACCGACGATAAAGACAAAGAAAATAATGTCTTGAGCGGCAGCGAAAGCACGCGGAACAGCAGTTAAGAGTTGCCAAGGGGTGAGTAACTCGCGTTCTTCCACCAGCTCATAGGTGCCGGGAACGACGACACTGCGACCCGTGTCCGTTAATTCAGTTTGGAAAAATCCTTGGGGTACGATCCAAGTCGCAATCATCGCGACGATCATCATGCCGAACAGCAACGTGAGCGTATGCGGGACTTTAAATGCTTTCTTCATAGAAAGACCTTCATTGTTATTATAAGAATTAAGTGGAAACCCAAAAGTTGACCAAGTTTACCTGACCATTGCCGCACAAACAAACGCCTAAACCGCAGGCAATAAGTTTCTTATCGCATCTAAATCCCGTAAACTTTGAGTTCGATAATAATGGAGATTCGTCGTATGCGGAACGTGCAGTGGCTATTTATTTCGTTGGTGCTCCTTTTTGTCAGTGGTTGCGCCCAAGTTCAGCAATTGGCGAGTTATCGGGTCACCGAAGCCGATCTCGAGCAAATACTCATGCGCCAAGCGGATGAGCTCGCCGGACGCGTGTCCATTATGGGTGTCCGAGTTCCGCTCAAAGTCGAGTCCTTACAGGCCAAGATTGGTCCGGATGGCTCTGATTTAGTTGAACTAAGCGGTGCCTTTAAGCTGGAAATTTCTCTTTTGGGATTTGAATATCCAGTGGCGCTGCAAATGACCGTTTCCGGAGCGCCTCAATACAACAGCCAAGAGAAAGCGATTTTTGTTCGCCGGCTGAATATTATCAATTCGAGTGTCGATGCGGGTGGTTATCGCGGCAGCTTGGACTCGCTCGACCAGCAAGTTCTTGCGCTGATTGATGACTTTTTAGCGGAGCAGCCGGTCTATCGGTTAAATCCAGACGAGCCGATTCAACGTGCACTCATGCAAATTCCGGTCAACATGGCGGTTGAAGAAGGCGTGATTCGTTTGTCACCGGGGCGTTAAGCCTTTGGATAGGGCGCTTTCATGTAGACGTCGAAGCGATGCTTTTTGCTCAGAACCTGTGAGCTGGGCTTTTGCCCAGCTAGAAAGGGTGCTTTTACTGGGCGCTTGACCACCACACGATGCTTGGCGAGCGCCAGTGCCATGGGTAATAGACCGTCGGCATCCAGATCCGGGCCAACCAAGTGTTGCAGGATCTGCATATCTTTTTTCACCGCTGCTGATTTTTCCCGCTCTGGGAACATCGGGTCCAGATACACAGCATCAATGTCTAGCTCTAACCACCGGCTTGGGATGTCGCTGTGCTCAAGTAACGAACCTCGTGGCAAGACTTCCACCTGCGCAGCCCAATTTAATTTGTCGTGGAGTTGCTGATGCTGTTGCAAATGGAGCACTGCTTGGTCGAGCAGCGCGTGAATTGCAGGGTGACGCTCCAACAGCCAAACGTTGCAGCCGGCATGGGCCAGCATTAAACCGTCACGACCGAGCCCAGCTGTCGCATCTAAAACGCGAGGACGGAAGCCATGAGCAACGCCGAGTGCACGCACGACCGCTTCCTGTTTACCGCCCCCAAGCTGCTGGCGCCATGCTTGGCGCCCTCGGGTGTAATCTAACGTCAGTGGTTGGTACTCAGGACGGGCGAGCCAGCGCAGTTGTAGACCTTCGCGCGTGAGCTCCAAGTCAAAGTCGTCACCCTGATGTGTCAGACTTAACTGATATTGCCGAGCAAGCTCAGCTGCGGCGGCTTGCAATTCGGGTTCAGCGGCGACTAACGCCAGTGATTGGGTCACCGACGATATTCCATGAGTTTATGTGGAATGCCATCTTCTAAATATTCGTCGCCAATGGCAACAAACCCGAGTGAACCGTAAAAATCGAGCAAGTAGGTCTGGGCATTCAGCTCAATCGGTTGATCCGGTGCGCGCGCAAGAATTTCCACCATGGCGCGTTCCATCAACTCGCGGCCATAGTTTTTTCCTCGCCCGCGTTGATGCACGACAACACGGCCGATTTCGGATGTTTCATGGCCGGGGCAATGCAGGCGAGTATAGGCCACGAGACCCTCGTCATCGTAACCACAGAGATGTAACCAATTGGCATCGGTGCCGTCAATGTCATGATACGGACAATTCTGCTCAACAATAAAGATGTCCTGACGAAGCCGAAGAATGTCGTGTAATTGACGGACGCTAAGTTCGTCGAACGCACAAGCAAAGAAACGTAGCATTTATTTCCTCCGTGGCTGTGGCACAAAGAAGGCAAGTAATTCACCTACTTTATTACGAGTTGCCCCGTTTTGGCTAATAAAGCGATGAACTTGCAACGTAGTCAACTCCGCTGACTCATAGAAGATACGTGCAGTTTCGGTATCGTGATTACTGATTAAAACGGGGATACCACGTTTTTGCGCCGCATGGATGGCTTTTTGGGCCAGCAATAATTGTTCATCGAGACCAAAACCATGGGTTGCATAGCTGGTAAAGTTTGCCGTCGGGCTTAACGGCAAATAGGGTGGATCGCAATAAATGACATGGCCTTGTCGGGCGCGGCGAAAACTCTGTTGAAACGGCTCACAGGTAAACGTAGCTTTGCGTGACTTTTCGGCAAAAAACTCAAGCTCGGCTTCGGGAAAATACGGCGCTTTATAGCGACCAAACGGCACATTAAATAAGCCTTTGCTGTTGTATCGGCACAAACCATTGTAGCCATGGCGATTCAAATACAAGAATAACAACGAACGTAAATAGGGGTCGCGAGTCTGGTTAAACGTCTCACGGAGCTGGTAATACGCACTTTCGGTGTTATTCGCGGGGACAAAAAAACGACGCGCGTCCTCGATGTAGGTTTTTGGACGACGTTTAAGTGTTTTGTACAGCTGAATCAGGTCGGGATTAATGTCATTCAGTAAGTAGTGATCATAATCTGTGTTTAAAAACACAGATCCGGCGCCAACGAAGGGCTCGATTAATTTATCGCCGGCGGGAAGCAAGCGTCGAATGGGCTCGACCAACATGTATTTTCCGCCTGCCCATTTGAGAAACGCGCGTTGCTTTTTCATAGGATAAATAATCGCAGCTTTTATTATTATTGATCGAATTAGTCGACGTGTGGGCGCGGAGTAGCCTCTTTACGCCAGAATAGCATTTAACTGGTCAGCGCTTATCTGGTCAAAAATGGCCGCCGAACCAATGGCTGTGGGTAGAATAAAACGAATTTTACCAGCTTTCACCTTTTTATCGCGCGCCATTAACGACCACCAAATATCAGGTGTCATATCCTGCGGTGGTTGCAACTGATAGCCACTGGCGATCAGCAATTGTTCGATGCGATGGGCATCGGCTGGCGATACATACCCGCAGTGCTCAGCGAGCTTTGTTGCCATCAGCATGCCTGCCGCGACGGCTTCTCCGTGTAGCCAACGGGTATACTGTGTATGTGATTCGATGGCATGGCCAAATGTGTGGCCTAAGTTCAATAATGCGCGCACACCCTGCTCGGTTTCATCTTCAGCAACGACCGCTGCTTTAATCTCACAGCTGCGTTTGACCGCGGTCATTAATGCGTTCGCGTCGCGCTCGAGGATCTTAGAGAGATTTGTCTCGAGCCACGTGAAAAAGTCAGCATCGGCCATGATGCCGTACTTAATGACTTCGGCAAACCCAGCGAGAAATTCGCGTGGTGGCAGGGAGTTCAGGGTGGCAATGTCGATCAATACAGCACTAGGCTGGTGAAATGCCCCGATGAGGTTTTTACCGCCGGGGTGATTGACCGCAGTTTTGCCGCCAACGGAAGAGTCAACTTGGGCCAGTAGCGTGGTAGGTACTTGCACAAAATCAACGCCGCGTTGCCAGGTTGCGGCCACAAAACCGGCCATATCACCGACAACGCCACCACCGAGGGCAACAATGATGCTGTCGCGACTTAAACGTTGCGCAACGAGGCAGTCCATAATGTCACGGAATGTATCGAGCGACTTGTAGACTTCACCGTCAGGCATGAGAAACACATGCGCATCCGAATGTTCGAAGCCGGCAGCACGAATACTCGCTTGCGCTGTGCTGAGATAGAGGTCAGCAACGGTTGGGTTACTGAGGATAAACACCTTGCGCGGCGACGCTGAAAACGTCTGCGTTAAGACTTCTCCGAGCGTGTTCAGGTTCTGCGAGCCAATGTGAATCGGATAGCGGCGCTGACCGATTTCCACATGTAGTTCCTGCTCGCCGACAGCCATGATTATTCTCCGAGTTGCTCGATGATCTGATTTGCGACTAATTTTGCGCTTTGTTCGTCTGTTTCAATGATGATATCTGCAATTTCTTCGTACAGAGGATCACGGATTTCTGCTAACGCTTCGAGCACAGCTCTTGGATCATCCGCTTCGGCAATCAATGGGCGACGCTTGTCGCGTTGGGTGCGGGCCACTTGTTTTTCAATATTCGTTTTCAGGTAAACCACGACCCCTCGTGCGGACAGACGGTTACGGTTTTCTTTGCTCAAAATTGAGCCACCGCCGGTCGCCAAAACGATACCTGTATTCTCAGTGAGTTCGCTGATCATTTTTTCTTCACGATCACGGAAACCCTCTTCACCTTCAAGTTCAAACACCCAAGCAATATCAGCACCAGTGCGGCGTTCGATTTCATGATCAGAGTCAAAAAACTCCAAATGGAGGGATTTTGCGAGTTGTCGACCGATGGTGCTTTTGCCAGCGCCCATGGGACCAATTAGGAAAATGTTACGCTTCTCAGCCATAGCTTATGTACGTCACTTCTTAGAATACTTGAATAAAATGCGTTAAATGAGTGCAGATCCACCCCTGTGCCCCGAAAAAAGACACGCGATTATCGCAATTTGTCTGCGCTATGGCAACCGGTGTGGCTCTGGTCCGTAATCGTCAAGCCAAGATAGCTGTGCTTGTTGCAGCGACGAAGGGAAGGCGATTTCATACTGGCAGTCGTCATCCTCACGACTGAAGAGTGTTTTTTTATTGCTACGAGCGTTGTGATCAGCCGACTTGCTTGAATTCAAAATAAGCTCTGCTGTTGGCTCGATAATAGGATCCTTGACCCGATAAAAAGTCTCGCCTTTCAAGGTGGCAACTGTGCTGGGTAAATCGAATGGCTCGACCTCTGAGGTGATCCACTTGAGATAAGCCGAAAGTTGCAACTCAGGTGGGTTATCGCAACGATCGTGCAATGTAATAGTGGTTTCACTCTCGGTTTTTGACAACTCTGTCGGTGTGGCGGGAGCCAAATTAAGCAAACGTTCGGCGGCACTCACGATGGCGATGCTTTCCGTATGAGAAGACGAGTATTCAAGTTGCAGGGCTAGATGGAACAGGCTGGTGTCGTCGCGCCGCATGACCACATTCTCGACTCGCCACTGCGAAAGTAAAGCGACTTGGAGCCAAAGTGAAAGTGCTTGTAAGGTTCCTGAAAGTTCGATGTCAGCCCGTTCACCATAGCTGCGCAGACGAATCACTTGGTGCTGCGAGCCCGAGGCTAGTAAGCTCGATGGCAACGTCGAAATTGTTTGCCCCGGCAAACGGGGTTGCACAGCGACAGGCGCGACAGTGGCCACTTGTTTTCGCGAATGGCCACCCGCTGAGACGCTGACGACAACCAGCAAGCTAAGCAGTACGAGCAGATAAGCAATGAAACGTTGCGGAGCTGTGCATTGATAGAAAACCGAAGGATTAATTCGCATCGTCGGGCTGCCACTGAAAAACCATGCGACTGAGCGGTTCACCGGCGGCGTTTAATTCAAACTCATAGCCGGAAGCTTGCCAAGACTTGATGTTAAAACCATTGAGAAGTGACACCAGCTGATTCGTGCTGGCAGAAAAAGTGAGTTTAAGTTGCGCATCTTGGAATTTGAATTGCGATAAAGTCCGAGCAAGTTCGGGTTCATCGGCTATCTGGTGAATCCACTCAGCCAATGGTGGTTGTTGATGCTCAGGCGTAGCGATTACGACGAACTCTTGTTGGTCGAGCTGGTGAAGAGACGGCGTCACGTGGAGCTGAGAGCGATGGCGCATGAAAAAGACAATCGAAGCAATTACAACCATGACGACACCAACGACCAGAGCTTCGCGTCGCACACGCTGTTTCGTCGCCTGCCACTGTGCACTATAGGATTGGGTCAAGTTAATCAGTGGCATGAATCACCAGCCGCGGATTTGCAGCGAGAACAGCGGCACAAATTGCCAGTTCGACCTCCAAACGTTGAGGTTGCTGCAGGTTTGCTATCGTAATTTGTAATTCATCAGCCTGTATGGCGTTTACGATGGGCAGACGTAATGATTGCTCGAAATTGCCAGTCATGAGCGTGGATGACGACTGAAAAAGTAATGGTGGAATTCCGCCTAACACTGACTCAACCCGACGGTCGGCAGTATCACGATGCTGCGGATCGACCACGTGAATGAAGCTCTCTCCCGAGGCACCACGGACAAGACTCCAATGTGGGTTTGCAATACCTTGACGTTGAAGTTGCTGATTGACGATATAAATAACTTCATCGGGGGAAATTCGCTCCGGAAGCAAGACCGATTGCTGCAGCGTCGGTAAAAACTGACCGAAAACTACCTTATCTTGAAATTTTTTTATCGCGGGTAATGAACTTCGCGCTGCGGTCGCAGTCGTAAAGGTGTGTGAGAGTTGAGTTCCTATCGTCTCTGCATATTGCCAAAAGTGCGTGCACAGCCATTCACTTTGGTAATTTTGCAGAGCGACTAGGATCCCCCCAGCAGCGTTGCTGGCGTAACCAAAAGCCCATTTATTCGTGTTTTCTCCCGTTCTTGAACGCTGTCGAGATTGTCTATGCTCAAAAACTCGCTGAAATACCTTCATCCCTTCACATCCTTGTGGCTTTGCATTAACTTTTCGCAGAGAGTTCTACATCCGGTTAAATTTAGCGCATAATACCTTTATAATCCGTCGTCTTTTTGTAAGTAAATGGCCAATTTGTGATTCGATTTCTAAAGTACGCTGTCATTTCCCTCGTGATTCTTACCCTTCTCGGTGCAGGTGCCGTCGCAGGTCTTTACTGGTATGTGAAAGATGAATTACCCAGTGTTGAGACATTACGCGATGTCCGCTTTCAAACACCGATGCAGGTGTATAGCGCCGACGGTAAGTTGATTTCACAGTTTGGTGAACAGCGGCGGATCCCGTTAAAGCTCGACGAAGTTCCTCAACCCATGATCGATGCCATTTTGGCGACGGAAGATTCGCGTTTTTACAGCCATCGAGGGATTGACCCGATTGGTGTGGCGCGCGCATTCCGTGTCTTGGTGACGACCGGTGAAATCCGCGAAGGCGCGAGTACTATTACTATGCAGTTGGCGCGTAACTTCTTTTTAACGCGCGAGCGCGCGTGGATGCGGAAGATTAAAGAGGCTTTCATTGCGCTGCATATCGAGGAACTATTAAGCAAAGACGAAATTCTCGAGCTGTACCTAAATAAACTTGAATTAGGTCATCGAGCCTTTGGTGTTGGCGCCGCCGCGCAGGTCTATTATGGTCGCGACATCCACGAATTGACCCTTGCCGAAATAGCCACGATTGCGGGTTTGCCCCAAGGCCCTTCAATTTTGAACCCGATTAGCAATCCGCAAGCCTCGGTGCAGCGTCGGCGTATTGTTTTGGGTCGCATGCTCGACGAGGGCTATATCAATCGCGCCGAGTACGACGCAGCGTTTAACGCGCCGGTAACTGCCCGCTATCATACCGCTGAAATTGAAGTCAGTGCGCCCTATCTTGCGGAGATGGTGCGTCTGAGTATGGTTGAACGCTTCGGTGTCGACGAGGCCTACAACGGTGGTTATAAAGTTTTTACCACGGTGCATTCTGAACAGCAGCTTGCCGCCCAACGGGCGCTGCGTGAAAATCTTCATGCCTATGATGAGCGCCATGGCTATCGTGGGCCGGAACGTCGCTTATGGGGGATTGATGTACAGCGCTTAAGCGCTACTGAAACCTTCGGTGCTCAGCATCCGGCTGACGAAGCAACGGCAGAATTGATTCGCCGTTATCAAGGTCAAGCATGGTCGCAAGCGGACGTGATTGCCTACTTAAACCGTCAACCACGCATTGCTCAGTTACAGCCTGCGGTTGTGCTGGCCGTTCATGAGCAATCCGTTGAGGTTATGACCCGCACTGGGGAAGCACAAACATTGCCCTGGGAGCAACTCGATTGGGCACGACGCTATATTGATGCTGAACGCCAAGGCCGCGCGCCACAAACGGCCGGCGAAATTTTGCAAATTGGCGACCATATTCTTTTGCGTCCGGTTGACAACCAATGGCGGCTCGCACAAATTCCTGGTCCGGGTTCTGCTGTGGTGGGATTGAACCCACAAAATGGTGCAATTGAGTCAGTGGTCGGCGGTTACAGCTTCAACTTAAATCAGTATAACCGCGCCACACAGGCCAAGCGGCAAGTCGGCTCAACGATCAAACCGTTTATTTTTGCCTATGCACTAGAGCGTAATTTTACTTTAGCGTCGTTAGTGAATGATGCGCCCATTACCCAATGGAATCCATCTGCCGGCTCGGCTTGGCGGCCACGAAATTCACCAGAAGTGTACGACGGACCCATTCGCTTGCGCGAAGCTTTGGCTCGCTCGAAGAACGTGGTGTCGGTGCGTCTAATTCGCGAACTTGGCGTCAATGAAACCGCCGATTATATGGCTAACTTTGGTTTTATGAATGACGAGATCCCGCGCAATGAATCCTTGTCGTTAGGCTCAGCGTCATTTACACCGATGGAAATTGCACGTGGCTATGCGGTCTTTGCCAATGGTGGCCATCTGATCGATCCGTTCTTTATCGAGCGGATTGAGGATGCCGATGGCAATATCGTTTTTCAGGCTGAGCCGCGATACGCCTGCGCGAGTTGTATGTACGAAAGCTATCAACAAGAACATGGTGAAGGCGCGGCGCCATCGCGTCCCTTCCGGCAGGCACCGCAAGTAATTTCTGAGCAGGTTGCATTTTTGGTCACCGAAGGACTGCAGTCGGCAGTTTGGGGTGGTGGCAGTTGGGCGCATAATACGGGTTGGAATGGTACTGGCTGGCGCGCACAGAGCTTGCGCAATCGAAATTTAGCGGGTAAAACCGGTACCACCAATGACGTTCGTGATGCTTGGTTTGCAGGCTACACGTCGGGCATTGTTGCGGTGACTTGGGTCGGTTTTGATAACCTTGAATTTGCGCTAGGCCGTTCAAGTTTGAATGCGAATTTAGGTCGTCAGCGGCAGCCCATTGTGGGCTCGGAAGCGGGTGGCACGACGGCATTACCTGGTTGGATCTTATATATGGAAACGGCTTTGCAATATAGTGAGTCGGAACCGTTTGAATTACCCACGAACATGGTGTCCGTACGAATCGACCAACCGAGTGGACGCTTAACTAATCGCACTGACCACACGAGTATGTTCGAATATTTTATTCGCGGCACCCAGCCGACAGATTTCGCCGAACAGAATGGCCGTGGGCGGCAGCTGTTTGAAGATGAAGAAGGACTGTTCCGTTAAATTAAAAAGGGAGTCACCATGGTGACTCCCTTTTCGCTAGATTGCAGGCTGAATCGCCAGTCGTGCGAGCAGCTGATGGAGATCAGATTGCACGCCGCCAGCTGTGACCTTGCGGCCTGCACCCGGACCACTTATCACCAGTGGCATATCTTTGTACCAGTCACTGTAAATCACAAAAATATTTTCACCCGGTATCAGGTTGGTCAGCATGTCCTCGACCGAGATGTACTCGATGCCGACACGCGCATGACTGCGCCCCTCTTCGACGGAGAAGCTGGCCATGAGCCGCGGTACTTTGCGATCTTGTTGGGCTTCGAACCAGAGTTTTTGCATCGGTTGGTCGAGTTCGTGCAGCCGGCTCATAAACTCATCAAGCGAAACATCGCGCAAATTTTCCGGGACTAAGCCGTGAATTTCTACGTCATCCCAATCAAGCGTGGCTCCGATGTCACGAGCAACAATGAGTAGCTTGCGCACAATATCATGGCAGGATAAATCTTCGCGAGGATCCGGCTCAGTGAAGCCTTCGGCTCTTGCTTGGCGGACGAGGTCACTGAATTTTACTTCACCATCAAAGTTCTCAAACAACCAGCTCATGGTGCCTGAGAAAATACCAGAGATACTGCGAATCCGATCACCGGAACGCATCAAATCGTTGATGGCATAGTTTAATGGCAACCCAGCGCCGACCGTGGTGTTGTATAACCATTCGCGTTTACATTCATGTTGAATGGTGCGAATTTCTCGATACAGGGACTCTTCGGCGGAACCTGCGCGTTTGTTGGCACTAATAATGTGCATACCCGTCGCAAAAAAACTTGGATACAGGCGTGCAATCGCTGCCGAGTCGCTGAGATCAAGTAGAATCAGCTCATCGACGGGGGCATTCGGTAACTCGCGGAGCAGCTCGGTCAATACATACGGTCGCGCCAAACGTGAGAAATTTTCCGACCAATCTTGCAAATCTGCACCACTATAATCAAGCCAAAGGCGCGATGAGTTGGCGATGCCGAGAATGCGCACATCAACATTCTCCGTTAATCGTTCGCGTTGTTGACGGAACAATTCGATCCATTCACTACCTATGTTCCCACGACCAAGCACTAAAATTCCGACACTGCGGCGGAAGTTGAATAATTGGCTATGCAAACGACTGAGTAAGCCATTGTCGAGCTTTTGCCCCAAAATGGCGACAGCCGAAGTTTTATTGCCAGAGACAAGAAAACGGCGTAGTTGCTGCTCACCGACTTCACGACGTAATACCGCAAATTGTTTACTTTCTTGAATCCGAGCGCCCACGAGAGCGACCATACTATAGCCGCTAACTTCATGCACAGCATGCTCTGCGTCCTGCTTCGCCAACCAACCACGAACGAAGTCGAGGTGGTTTTGATGGAACGCATAGTATTTCTCACCGGTATCTTCTTCGATCCAGCTGACTAACGGTTCCAGTTGCGTGCCTTCAAAGCGCTCAATCACATCCGTGTGTTTCACAGCAATACTAAATAAGGCCACATCTGACAGCGAGGTCAGGACTTTGCCTTGGGCCTCCGTGTAGTCATATTGCCCAATTCTGGTTTGCTGATTCTCGACTTTTAAACTGGAGCGGACACTGATGATCATCCGTTCCCGATTGACGGGCTGGAATGTCCGTGGGTGCAAGACCGGGCTACCTAAACGCGCCAGTTCCTCGGCTTCGCTCCAGTCTAAAGTGGGTAAACTGACCACACGCTCAACTTTACGCGGATCCGCTGAATAGACACCGGCAACATCTTTCCAAATCGTAACTTGGCGGCTATCGATTAAGCTACCGATCAAAGTCGCTGAGTAATCGGAACCATTGCGACCGAGTAATAAGGTGCGGCCGGTTTTATTCTCTGCACAAATGAAGCCTGTCACGATAAATCGTGTGCCTGGATAAGGGCCAAGGCGAGTGAGTAAACGTTCACGTGATGGGCTCACGGCAATGACTGGCTCAGCGGCATCATCGGCGGAGAGAAAAGTACGTGCATCAATGTAGTCTGCCCGCGTGCCTTGTTTTTGCAACAAGGCTGCGAGTAGACGCGCCGACCATAACTCGCCGTAGGCGCAAAGCTCTGCACGTTCAATGACTTCGTCGCCGATAAGCCAGCGCTGCCAGCGTTCAAAATCCTGCTCCGATTGGCTGAGAACTTGCTCAAGTAAGCGCCCTGACAAGAGTTCTTCGATTAAACCTTGCTGATACCGTTTTAGCGAGGCGAATAAAGTGCCCGCATACTCTGGTTGCGACTCGCGAGCTTCGGCAATGGCGATAATCCGGTTGGTGGTGTCACCCGCGGCAGAAACGACGACTAAATCACTCACGCCCGCGTGTTCAGTGACAATCCGCGCAACCCGCCGGTAACAATAGGCGTCGGCGAGGCTACTGCCACCAAATTTGTGCAGATGAATTTCATCGGCAATTGCTTGAATGCGTTCTGGAGACGGGAGTGTGTTTTTGCTCATGCTGACTGCCTGCTAGCCTCGAATTGATAGGTGAATTGATCGCATCATAGCGAAACTTTAAGGCAAATAGAAGTTTAGATGGCTAAATAGATTAAAAAAGGGCATAATCAATAATACAAATTTATAATAACTGAAAATTCGCAAGCCCGCGTCAGATTTACCGGAGGTTTTCAAATGGATTGGGATGGCAAATACATTTATCCATATGCTGAGCACGGCAAGAAGAGCACACAGGTAAAAAAAATCACCGTATCGATTCCGGTGAATGTGCTGAAGGTGTTAACCGATGAACGGACACGCCGGCAGGTATTAAACCTCCGTCACGCGACCAATAGTGAATTGCTTTGCGAGGCGTTTCTGCATGCGTTCACCGGCCAGCCGTTGCCGAATGACGATGACTTGCGCAAAGAAAACCCGCATAAAATTCCTGCTGCTGTGCGTGACTATCTTGATGCCAACGGGATTGAATATAACGAAGAAGACTTAATCGAAGATCCGGAAGCGTTTCATTCAGCAAAATAGAAAAGGAGGCACAGCCTCCTTTTTATTATCAATAAAAAAATAGCACTATCGCTTAATGGTAAAGTAAGTGTCCCGCTTGAACTTGGGTGAACATACCGCTTCCTGCCAACGCCCGCGCGACTAAACGATGATCGACATCAGCGCCACGCGGTTCAATCCATAAACGATTACCCGATGTGCCAAAGCGCAGTGGATAATTGACTGCCCGGCGCAGTTGCCGCTCGGCTTCGACAAGTAGCTCTGGTAATTCAGCGCCGCGACCTGCGGCTGCGTATTCGCGGTGAGCTTTGGCCACTGCTTCGTCGTACCAAACGACATCGATGGGCCCGGAATGACGAAACTGGGCAATCCCAGGATCATCGCGAAACGCTTGCAAGAGCACAGGATTCAGCGTGATTTCCGGTCGCGGTTCTGCATCGGGCGAGCTGGCGCACCCACTTATTGTCAAACTTGCAGCGAGTACTAATGTATAAACGAATGTTTTCAGCATACGTTAATCCTCCTCAAAGGCCTGCGGTTATTGCCGGTCGGCCATATAGTTGGCCGGCGGCTCAATACGTGCAACTCCGGATGCAACTGCAGCATCAGCGACGGCACGAGCAACGCGGCCACATAAACGTGGATCCATGGGTTTCGGAATGATGTACTCCGTTCCAAATGCCAATGCATCGACCCCTGCAGCTTGGAGCACGGATTCAGGCACAGGTTCCTTCGCGAGCTGGCGAATTGCTTGCACAGCAGCTAACTTCATGTCGTCGTTAATGGCACTTGCGCGGACATCGAGTGCGCCCCGGAAAATAAACGGGAAACAGAGCACGTTATTCACTTGATTCGGATAGTCTGAACGGCCCGTCGCCATAATCAGGTCGTTACGAGTGGCTAGGGCAATGTCCGGGCGAATTTCAGGATCTGGATTCGAACAAGCGAACACAATAGGTTTCGCTGCCATCAATGCAAGGTCTTCGGCAGCTAATAAATTAGGTCCAGAGACCCCGACAAATACATCCGCTTCGGTAATGACGTCTTGGAGCGAACGCTTGTCGGTATTGTTGGCAAACAACTGTTTGTATTCATTCAGGTCGCTCCGGCGAGTGTGAATGACACCTTTCGAGTCGAGCATGTAAATGTGCTCACGCAAGGCGCCACATTTAATGAGCAGCTCCATACAAGCAATCGCGGCCGCCCCTGCGCCCATACAAACAATTTGCACCTTACTGATGTCTTTGCCTTGAATTTCCAGAGCATTCAGTAAACCGGCCGCGGTGACAATGGCGGTACCATGTTGGTCATCATGAAAAACTGGAATATCACAACGCTCGATTAAGGCTTGTTCAATTTCGAAACATTCCGGCGCTTTAATATCCTCAAGATTAATTCCGCCAAAGGTGCCCGCGATGTTGGCGACGGTATTGATAAAATCTTGTGTGGTGCGATGGGTCACTTCAATATCAATCGCGTCGAGTCCAGCGAAGCGCTTAAATAGCAACGCTTTGCCTTCCATGACCGGCTTTGATGCTGCCGGGCCTAAATTACCCAAACCTAGAATCGCGGTGCCATTACTGATGACAGCAACAAGATTACCCTTTGCCGTATAACGATAAACATCGTCAGGATTTTCTGCAATTTCGCGCACCGGCTCAGCAACACCCGGACTGTAGGCGAGCGCGAGATCTTTGGCACTGTTGGCGGGCTTTGTTAACTCAACACTAATTTTTCCCGGTGTTGGCAACGCATGGTAATCAAGTGCTTGCTGGCGAAAATCGGTCATATTGCTGTGGTATCCATTTGGCAAGATGCAGAAAATTGCAAAATTATCAATTCGACTTGAGTGTAACGCCTTTAATAGAATAAACAAATCTTACCTTTGAACCGCCTTTGACGCTTGCGAGCTAGGCACTTCAGCGGTAAGGTGAAGCATGTGTAAAGTGAGCGGCAAGCGTGTGACTACGGCAGCGAATACGCTCATTCATTGAACTATAACGACAAGAAGAGAAGAAGTAATTTATGAACCATTGGAGTCAGTACTGGAAAATATCGAAAGCGGTAAATAGTTTTGCAGAAGGAACATCGGCATCGGGATACCACGGTGACGTTGAAAAATTCTGGCAAACAGAACTCGCGGACTTAGCTGATGACGCGGTAATTGTTGATGTCGGTACTGGTAATGGTGCGTTAGCGATGTTGGCCAGTGAGTATGGCAAAGCGAACAATAAAAAGTGGCAAGTACATGGTGTCGATGCCGCGGAAATCGATCCGGTTAAAGCCCTTGAGTCGAAACCTGACGTCGCAGCAAAGTTGCAGGCGATTGAATTTCACGGTGGTGTCGACATGGCGATCTTGCCGTTTGCGGATCAGTCTGTGGACTGTGTGATCAGTCAGTTTGCTTTGGAATATGCGGATGGTCCAGCAGCGGTCAAAGAAGCATTACGTGTGCTCAAGCCAGGTGGCAAGCTTGTCGCCATGGTTCACCATAAAAAATCGGATTTGATTAAAGACTCAGGACGTGGTGTCGAAATCTTCAATCATATTTTGAATAAAACCCCGTTATTTATGCAAGCGGACCTATTATTGCGACTCGGTGCAATGCAAATGCAGAACATGGATTTCGCAACCTGGCAGAAAACACAGCCTTTCCTTGCCGCCACAAAAACCGTTGAGTGGATTATGCATGTGGTTGGTGAGGAGTTTAAAAGCGACGAAGACCGAGTGTGGTTAAATGACGCATTTGGTCGTGTGATTGATGTGATTAATACCGGTCGAGACGAAGAAACAGCGGCCCGTGCAGCAGAATGGCTCAATATGACCTATGATATGTTGCAAGGCCATCGCTTACGACTTGAAGACCAGCTGGCTGCAGCGCAAACTGAGGCGGGCGTGAAGAAGCTCATCAAAGCCGCAGGTAAGGCAGCAACTGAACAATCTTACAGTGACTTTAGTACCGAAAATGAACTGTTTGCATGGACGTTCAAGCTTGTAAAGGCAACTGATTCATAACGATTTTTCATAATCTACATGAATAATTAATGCGTCAGCCGATTTTTTGCGAAAAATCGGCTGTTTTATATAAATTAGGGGTAAACCCCTATATCCAGTTTCGTGTTCTGTTGCCATGATTGTCGGAATACCGTTTTAACCGGTTGATTTGAACTATGGTTCAAAGGAACTGAAATTACTGAATGAGGAACAAAAGATGCTTAAGTATCTCGCTCCAGCTTTAGTTGCGCTCACCTTAGCGGTAGCTGCTCCGGCGTGGGCAGCTGATGAAATTCGTTTTAGTGATAATCGCATTTCGGCGGACCTAACTGTTGAAGGTTATCACTTGCAATTTGCTGTTTCATTTGCCCAAGCAATAGGTCTAAATAAAAGCAACGTTGATGTTACGGTTCAGACAATTAGTGCGAACGACTATTCCGTCCTGAGCCGCTTACCTAACCGATACCAGACCAGCGTTCTCGAAAGCTTTCCTGTTATGCTTTCAATTAAGCCGAAACAAGACCGAGGTTTCGCTTTTTCAGGTGAAGCAGAAATAGAGTTTTACACGACAAGTATTGATTTCGATGAAAACATCCGCCTTTTCCGCTCTCATGATGGTGGTACCTTCGAGGACATCACCCATTTGATAGCGCCAGGTAGCATGCGTGCTCGCGGTTCGTCCGGCACCTTCTCAGACTTTATATTGTTGGTTGATAATCGTGATAGTCGCCAGGTTTCTCGAGAGAAGGCAGTCGAGTTAGCTTCATTCTTAAATGCTCACATCCATGAGTTTGAGTCTAGTTTTGCAGGTAACGTTGTCGCTTTGGCACGTAACGTCGAAAAACATGTCGTAAACGGGCGTCACCAAGCAGCATTGTCCAATTTGAATACGATGCTACGTAGTGTAGAAAACGCAAATGCCGACCAAGTACCGAACATTTGGCGTTCAAGTGACGACATAGCAAATATTCAAGGCGAGGCGCTCAGTAAAGGTCGTAGCTTGCGCTTTACACTCAATGAATTAATGCGGAAATAAGACTATGCCACTGCGCTTGCAGCTGCGGTACGCAGACAAACCAGCCGAAAGTCATGTTCTCTTCGAAGGTAAGGAATACTTGCTCGGTCGCGCGGATGATTGTGATATCGTGTTGGATCACCCTTCGGTATCTCGTTACCACGCTCGTCTTAGTGCAAGAAATGGTGTTTGGCAGCTGCAAGATCACAAAAGCCAAAATGGTTGTTATCAAGCGGGAGAGCGCGTAGAAACAGTCGCCCTCGCTCCTTACGCTGATGTGGTTTTGGGGCCGGTACAATGTCGGATGGAACGAGTGGAACATCGACAAATTACAGCAGAAAGTAGTTTCCATCAGTGGCGACAGCGATATCTGACCGCAGCGACAGGTCAGTTTTTGCAAGAAACTTCGTTAACTAATTTACTTCGTTCTGCAAGTGATACCTTGTCGACAATCTTGTCCAGTGATCGTGCCGCGGTGATATTTTTGGACGATCAAGGTGAGATATCAAATTGTACAGGTTACCCAGCTTGGCTCAATGAAGCTACGTTTAGTGGCAGTCGAACGGCAATCCGACAAGCAGTAGTAACCAGTCAACCGTTGGTTTTAGCAGCTGTTCAACAGAGTCCGGGTATTGCTCAGGCGCCTAGTATCATTAGGAATCACATCCAAGCACTTTTAGTTTTTCCGATTGTAGTCGACGAAACAGTCGTAGCTGTGCTTTATGCTGATAGCCAAGCAGAGCATCGAGCGTTTCTGGATACAGATCTAGTCATTGTTCGAGCGTTTGCGCGACAGCTCAGTATGGCATTACAAATACAAGACATTGAATCGCGAATTGAGAAACTACGAGTAAGTTAGTCCCTGCGGCAATTGTCACAAGAAATATTTCTAGATATTTTTGCATAAACCCGCGTTAGGGCTGTATCCTAGTTAAAGAATAATAACAGCCTTTAGCGGAGAATTTTTAGTGGCCACAAACGTGGAAGATCCGCAGTTATCACTCAGTCAGAATACAGCGGCTTTAACTTCTAAGCGGTTATCTGAAGGCACCGTTTTGGCTGGGCGTTTTCGGATTTTGACCCCTCTTGGGGCAGGTGGACAAGCTCATGTCTATCGCGCCCGTGATGAAGTATTGGGAACTGAAATAGCCGTTAAGCTCATTGCTCCTCAACATGCATTAGACCTCGAACAGGTTCAGCGTTTACGTCAAGAAGTCTTGGTCTCCCGTGAATTAAATCACCCTAATATCGTCCGTGTGTTTGAATTTTATCAAGATGGTAATTGGGCCTTTTATACTATGGGACTTATAGAAGGCCGATGCTTAGCAGAATATATCCATGAAGGTTTAAGTCGAATCCAAGTAGATTTGTGGAGTTGCCAACTATTACAAGCGCTTGAAGCATGTCATGAAATTGACATTACACATGCTGATGTTAAACCAGAGAATATTCTCATTGATGAGCGTGGAAATTTAATTTTACTAGATTTTGGTATTGGTCAAATTGGTCAGCCAGCGGAGCAAGATTTTGCCGGGAGTCAAGGATACAAAGCGCCAGAAGTGACTCAGCTAGGAAAGCGGAATGCTCTTACCGATAGCTATAGCAGTGGTTGTTTGATTTCAGAGTTGATTGCTGCGACTAAACTTAAACCTTGGAGTCTAGCCGATAAAATTTGGCATTTCCGCCGTATGCGATTGGCGCGAAAATTGAGTAAACCTTTCGCTCACCAACGGATTACGGTGAAACATGCCAAAATTGAACTAATGGCGAAACCAGCCATGAGTCTTGGGATTATAATATCGGCTGTCATTTTCCTCGTAGCATTGGTTTCTATCTTCACATTACCACCCAAAGTCTATGACCACCCAGAGGGTATTCCACAGCAGTCGATCACAAGAATAGCTGTGGTTTATGAGCCCGACAACTCACTTCTTGTTGGGGTTAGCGAGCTCTTACAGCTGAGTCTAATTACCCAAAACGGAATTGACCTTATCGAACAGGAGCGAGTTGACACTCTTGTTCGTAACCTGGGTTTACGACCTTTTCGTCAGCAAGAACACCGACTCCGCATTGCTCAATTGCTGAATGCAGATGTTCTTGTTTTACTGCAGAGCAGCGATGTTGGTGAAAGTGATAATGCCAGACTGCAAATGCTCCTTGCGGAAATGCCGGGCAACCGGCTCTTTGGTGCTTTTCAAGGGGCAGTTGGGTCAGCTGATATCGGTCAAACGGTAGAGCAATTATTTACTCACTTAAATACTCAGTTAGCGTTGCCCACACGAACAACTACTGTTCGAGCAGAAGAGTTACAGCGGGTCGAGCCCGTTCTTCAGGCTTTGCGACAGGGACGAGCTGCTGAAGCAAAGTCAGTTGTTATCTCTCTGCAAGAAGAGTGGCCCGATTTTGCAGGTGGGTGGCTGGCTGGGGCTCGGCTAGCCGCCAATACAGGTCAGTATGAACAAGCAAGAGTGCAACTTGAGCGTGTTTTTACTCTGTCTCAAGACGATGATTATTGGTACCTAGAGGGACGAGCTCTACAAGCGGAATTGAGTGGCGATATTCAGAACGCAATATTAGTCACCGAGCGGCTTCAAGAACTATTTCCGGGACGTCCTACATTAATGGATCGTCGTGCTGAACTTGCGCTTTGGCAAGATGATTTCGAAACTGCTATTGAGCAGTATCAACGTGCATTAACAATAGATCCAAGCTCAGGCCAGCGTTGGTTTGAACTTGCCCGATTGAGAATCATTCAAGGTGAAATTCAGCAAGCTTTAGAGAATGAATTAACTCAGGCCCTAATTCGGTATCGTCAACAAGAGGATTTGATTGGCCAAGGAACGGTGCTGAATGCTTTTGGAGTGGCCTATATTCGGCTTGCAGATTCAGAAAATGCCATACGATATTTACAGGATGCACTTCGTATTAGAACTCACCAGCAGGACCCTTCTGGTCGAGCGGTTTCATTGGCTAATTTGGCTAGCGTATTTGGTGTCCTCGGTCGCCATGAAGAGGCCGAGTCCGCTCTTGCAGAGGCTCGTGATATTTTTCAACTAGAGGAAAACCTTGCAGGAATCGCACAAGTAGAAAATGAGTGGGGCGTTTTATTGGAGGAGCAAGGTCGGTATCGGGAGGCTCTTGTGCACTATCGTAATGCACTCGACTTGCATTTGCAGACTGGGTCGACGATGCAACAGGCAGAGACAATAAGTAATGTGGCTTATATGCATTTTCTGATGGCGGACTTTAGTCAATCAGATGTATTTTGGAATCAAGCGCTTAATCTATTTAATCGTACAGGTGATGAGACTGGTATTTTGAGAACCAAGCTAAACCTTGCGCATTTAGCGTTAAGCCGAGGTGATCTCCCACAAGCGACTGCAAACTTGAGTGAAGTATTGCAACGTTCTGAGCAGAAGCGTCCGGCCGAAAACCTCATGGCGCAATATCTATTAAGTCGCAGAAACTTTTTGTTAGGTAGTTTTCCAACAGCAATGGAGAATAATGCTGAGGCAGCAAGGCTATCTAATGATATAGGTGATATGCGTGGCCAAATTGAAACGCGGATCTGGCAGGCAGAAATGTGTTTGTACACTGCACGGTTTAGCTGTATTCATGAGAAGCTTAATGAACTCGAACAGTTTCGAGATGTTCTTTCTTCAGAACATACAACCTTAATTGAGTGGCTAGTAATGGCTGCTGGTATTGCGGAACAAAATACTAGCTCGTCTGAGACTGCCGCTTTCTGGTCTCGGTTCCGCAAGCAACTACTGCCGGTACAAACGGAACTTAAGGTTTTATTGTCACTACTCGAACTGCAATTCCTGCCCGCTGATAGTTGGCAATGGCAGCGGGTAGATGAGCTTGTGAGGCCTGTCATGTACAAGGAGTTTATGCAGTCTCAGTATTTGAAAGCGCTACATTTTGGTTCGCTATCAGCGCGTGAGCAATTAGGTCGTCTCGTTCAGAATTATCCAGAACACTGGCGCAATCATCTTTATTATGCGATTTTAGAGGGCGAATCAGCGCAACAGCGAGCGCAAGAGTTGAAGGAGCAACTGTACGAGCATATGACCCCAGATCAACGTGAGGCTTATCGGCGAATTTATGAACGACACGAAACTCTCCATCGAGGAGGAGATTCGAGCACTCCGACGCAGTCAACTCGAGCTTCGGGAGCTCTTGCTCCAGGAGCAGGACACCCTGCGCGATCTCGCGCAACGATTATGGAGTCAGCAGGAGGCTGAGCGCGCCCGCCTTTCGCAAGATTTACATGATGGCTTAGGCCAACTGTTAACGGCTTTAACGCGGCGGATACAGGCTGCAACAGACGCTGGCGCAGTCGACTCTGATATCTTAAACATAGCGACACAAGCACTCGCTGACGTGCGTCAATTGTCGCGTTTAATGCGCCCAAGAATTTTAGATGACCTCGGACTTGCTGCTGCATTGAAGTGGTTGGTTCGGACCTTGTGTGAAAGTTCACCGATTCAAACCGCGGTGGAAATCGATTTAGAGCAGCAACCAGACTCAGCGACCGCAATTCTCGTCTTTCGAATTGCTCAAGAGGCGTTAACCAATGCAGTCCGTCACGGCAATCCATCCCTGATTAGTGTGTATGTTAGCCGAGTTGGAAAGGCACTGCGTCTCGATGTCATTGATGACGGCTGTGGTTTTAATTACGCCACTACTGAACAGGGCATGGGTTTAGCAAGTATGCGTGATCGTGCTGCGGCGTTCGCTGCAGAATTTGAAATTATAAGCCGACCTGGTGGCGGATGCCACGTCAGTGTCTTGGTACCCGTATGAATTTTTCAGAACAAAAAATACGTTTAGTTGTTGCCGATGACCACACGCTTGTGCGCCAAGGCATTGTGCAAATGCTCAAGCAACAAGATGATTTTGAAGTGGTGTCAGAATGTGAGGACGGTGTTGCACTGGTGCAAGCCGTGGTTCGCCAGAACCCCGATGTGGTGTTGATGGATATCTCCATGCCGAAAATGAATGGCCTCGTTGCTATCGATCGCGTCCTGCAACAACGGAAAGAGACCAATGTTTTGGTGCTCACCATGCATGACGAAATCGAGTATATGCATGCGTTGTATCGCGCTGGCGCAAAGGGCTACTTGTTGAAAGAATCGTCGACCGATCAGTTAGCGAAAGCGATACGGGCCATTCATCGCGGCAAAACGTATTTTCCTGACGCCCTGCTTGATTCACTGGAACAAAACGTCAGTGAGCCAGGCGACAATTCGAATGTCTTGGCAACACTCACCCGCCGTGAGCGGGAAGTCTTTTTTCTGGTGATTGCCGGCCATACGACCAAAGATATCGCTAACTTACTCGATATGTCGCATAAAACCGCCGAAAATCATCGCGGCAAGATCTTAAAGAAACTTGAGGTCGAAAATACCGCGGAGTTGATCCGGTTAGCGGCTCGAAAAGGTATTTTGGAGTAAGTGTTTACTTATGCTAAAGGCATTAAAAAAGCGCCGTTAGGCGCTTTTTTAATAATCATCAAAATTAAGCAGCGCTTATTTTGACTTGAGCGAACCGAAACGCTGTTTGAAGCGATCAACGCGTCCACCGGTGTCGAGTACTTTCTGCTTACCAGTGTAGAACGGGTGACACTCTGAACAAACGTCAATGTGAAAGTCTTCACACTTGGTTGAACGAGTTTCAAACACGTTACCGCAAGAGCAGCTAACTTTTACGGCTTTGTAATCTGGATGAATACCTTGTTTCATTAGGGGTTACCTCAGTTGAAGGCCGCATCGCCATCCGTGCTCTCCACGAACACCATGCGCTGTTTAAAAAATCTGCGCTTAATACAAAATTAAGGTCGCGAATTCTACCCCAGTCGTCGCGCGGGATCAAGCGTGATCGCAGGGCTTAACGCATTTTTTGGGGTCGCGACAATCGCTTCTAGCTTCTGCGCTGAGATTTGCTAGCATAGGTTGCATTCAAGTATGAGGGAATCGCGTGACCACGGCCGACCAAACGCAGCAACAACGACTCGACAGCGAAAACACGGCAGCTTATGTGCAAGTTGCGGTTCCGGTACCCATGCGTCGTGTATTCGATTATTTACCAGTGAGGAAAGCAGAACTCGCGATTGGTGCACGCGTGAAAGTGCCATTTGGCCATCGCCGAGTGATCGGTTATGTCGTCGGCCACAGCACCACAACGCAAGTTTCCGCGGAGCAACTGAAAGCGATCACGGCAGTCACCGACGCGCAGCCACTGTGGCCGGATTCGCTGTGGCGATTGTTGCTGTGGTCAGCGACCTATTACCAACACCCTCTCGGTGAGGTTTTGGCGCATGCAGCGCCCATCGCACTGCGTCAGGGCCAAGCGCCGGCTTATCAGCAAACCAAGCAATTAGAGCTCACGCCGGCTGGTGAGATTTGTGATCTTACTGAACTCAAAGGCGCACCGCAGCAACAACGTTTGCTGGCGCGGGTGAAGCGCGAGCCACTCGCGGTGAGTGCGTTAGCGGCCGAGGACTTGCGGCCCGCGGCAGTGAAAGCACTGAAAGACAAAGGCCTGATTCGTGAAACCCAGGTCATGCCAGAGTTCGCGGCGTGGACAGCATCCTTAGCGGAAGAGCCGCATCAGCTCAACCCGCAGCAAGCGGTTGCAGTTGCAGCCATCAATACCGGTTTAGCCGAGCAAAACGCACAAACCTGGCTTGTTGAAGGGGTTACCGGCAGTGGCAAAACGGAGGTGTATCTGCAGATCATGCACAAGGTCTTGCTGCGTGGTCAGCAAGTTTTGGTTATGGTCCCCGAAATCGGTTTAACGCCACAAACCGTGCAGCGTTTTCGCAATCGCTTCGATGTGCCCGTAATCGTGCTCCATTCCGGATTGAGTGACAATGAACGCCTGCTCGGGTGGTTGCAAGCACGGGACGGCCATGCAGCGATCGTGTTGGGTACACGTTCGGCGATTTTTACGCCGCTGGCGAACCCCGGCTTGATTATTATTGATGAAGAGCATGATGCGAGCTTTAAGCAGCAAGATGGTTTTCGCTACAACGCCCGCGACTTAGCCATCAAACGTGCTCACTTGGAAAACTTCGCGGTGGTTTTAGGCTCCGCGACGCCGTCACTAGAGTCCTTAGCGAATGTAAGGGCGGGTCGCTATCAACTGGTGCAGCTGGCGAATCGAGCGGGTCAAGGTCAACCGGTGAAAAATCTCTTGGTCGATCTGAAGCAACAACGTTTACAGCAAGGGCTGAGCGAAACATTAATCGCCTTGATGACGAAGCACCTGAGTGCCGGCAATCAAGTGTTGTTGTTTCTTAACCGGCGTGGTTATGCCAGTGCCTTGATCTGTCATGAATGTGGTTGGGTGAGTGAATGCCAGCGCTGTCATGCGAATATGACGGTGCATCAGCAAACCCATACCTTGCAGTGCCATCATTGTGGCGCACAGCGACGGCTTCCTCGGCAGTGCGGCGGTTGCGGCAGTACGCAATTAATTACCCGCGGACTAGGTACTGAGCAGCTTGAAGAAACCATGCAGCACCTATTTCCCGACTACAAAGCAATTCGTATCGATCGCGACAGTACACGTCGCAAGGGACAGTTAGAGGACTATTTAACCGCGGTCAATCGCGGTGAATATCAAATCTTGTTGGGAACGCAAATGCTGGCGAAAGGGCATCATTTTCCTGAGGTCACGTTGGTTGCTTTGCTTGATGTCGACGGCGCCTTGTATAGTAGTGACTTTCGTGCGCCTGAACGACTGGCGCAACTGTATATTCAAGTTGCCGGTCGGGCCGGAAGAGCAGCCAAGAAGGGCACGGTCGTTTTACAAACGCACCACCCTGAACACCCATTGATTCAAGAATTGATCAACAACGGGTACCAAAACTTTGCTCTTAGTGCTTTAGAAGAGCGCGCGCAGGCGATGTTGCCGCCCTATGCCGCCATGGCGTTATTGCGTGCTGAAGCGGATGACGCGGTAGCTGCTGAAGCCTTGTTAATGGCGATGGCCGACCGACTCCAACAACAAACCGACGTCGCCGTGATTGGACCCATGCCGGCAATTTTGGCGCGCCGAGCCGGCCGTTACCGCTTTCAGTTGTTGCTCCATGCGACCGAGCGCAAAGCGCTACATCGTGTCTTGCATCAATTTTTACCACAGTTTGAAACCTTACCTGAAGGTCGTAAAGCACGGTGGTCACTCGATATTGACCCGCAAGACTTTAGTTAGCCGCCCAAACGAGCGGAAAAATAGTAAGATAGGGGTATTCAGCTGTTTTTTTTACAGCGGCAAGCGATTAAACTAGCCGGTCGGAACAGCTTGGGCGCGATGCCCAGAGAATTGAAGCCACGAGTCACATCATCCAGCATAAACGGAAAGGTTAGCAAAGCGAATGAAGCAGCAGATTGAAGAGTTATTACAAAGCGCCGTTGACGCCTTAAAATCAGACGGTACCCTGCCCGCCGAGGTTGAACCCCGCGTGCAGCTTGATCGTCCGCGCGACAAAAGTCACGGTGATTTTGCAACCAATCTCGCGATGATGCTGGCTAAACCGGCGAAACAGAACCCGCGTGCGCTGGCGGAAGCGATTATTCAAGCCATCCCAGCAAACTCAGTGATCGCGAAAGCAGAAATTGCCGGTCCAGGTTTTATTAATTTTACTCTTAACCAAGCTCAGCTCATTGCTCAACTTGAGCAAGCCTGGGCTGATGAGCGTTGTGGCGTGATCGCTGCTGAGCAACCGCAAACCGTCGTTATTGATTATTCATCACCGAATCTCGCCAAAGAAATGCATGTGGGTCACTTACGTTCGACGATTATTGGCGATGCGGTGGCTCGAACCTTGAGCCTACAAGGGCATCGAGTGATTCGTCAAAACCACGTCGGTGACTGGGGCACGCAATTCGGCATGCTGTTGGCGCATATGGAAGACCAAATTCAAGACGGTGACAGTCCGGAATTTGCGTTATCGGATTTAGAAACCTTCTACAAAGCGGCGAAAAAGCGTTTTGACGACGAAGACGGTTTTGCCGATCGTGCACGTAGTCTTGTGGTCAAGCTGCAAGGTGGCGATGCGCATTGCCAAAAACTTTGGCAGCAATTTATTCATACCTCACTGGCGCATTGCCAAGAAGTCTATGACCGCTTGGGTGTGCAGTTAGTGCGTGACGATGTGATGGCCGAGTCCGCGTACAACGATGATCTTCACCAAGTTGTGGCTGACTTGCGTGAGAAAGGCTTATTGGTTGAAGACCAAGGCGCTCAGTGTGTCTTTTTAGACGAGTTCAAAGGCAAAGAAGACGAGCCTTTGCCGATTATTGTGCAAAAGAAAGATGGCGGCTTCTTGTATGCAACGACGGATCTTGCGGCGGTGCGGTATCGTACCGGGGCATTGCAAGCCGATCGCGTCATTTACGTCGTCGACGCGCGGCAATCGCTCCATTTCCAGCAAATTTTCACACTCAGCCGCAAAGCTGGCTATGCCGACGAGAGCGTCAGTCTCGAGCATTTAGGTTTTGGCATGGTACTTGGCAAAGACGGTCGGCCCTACAAGAGCCGTGATGGCGGTGTGACGAAACTGGCAGACTTACTCGATGAGTCAGAACGTCGTGCTGCTGAACTAATCGCAAGTAAAAACACCGATTTGAGTGCTGAAGACCAAGCGCGCGTTGCCGAAGTCGTTGGCATCTCGTCAGTGAAATATGCGGACCTTTCCAAGAACCGTACGTCAGACTATGTGTTTGATTGGGACACGATGCTGAGTTTTGAAGGCAACACGGCACCTTACTTATTGTATGCAAATACCCGGGTAAACAGTTTGTTCCAGAAAGCAGGTTTGGCGCCGAGTGACATTCAAGCCGAGTTCGTTTTAGCCACGGAGCAAGACGAAGCATTAGCGGGTAAACTTGCCCAGTTCCCAGAAATCATTGCGTCCGTCGGCAACAAAGGCATGCCACATTTCCTTTGTGGTTACTTGTTTGAACTTGCTGGTGCGTTTTCATCGTTCTACGAAGCTTGCCCAATTTTGAACAGTGAAGATGAAGCCTTAAAAATGAGTCGGTTAAAGCTGGCAGCATTAACTGCGCGCATTCTTGAAACGGGTTTAGGTTTGTTAGGTATTCCAACATTAGAGCGGATGTAAGAATCAGTTATGGCGGTTGATTACGCAAAGCGCGGCAATCCAAAGAACAAAAAACGCGGCAGTAAGCCGGGTGCACGCAAGCCAGCGAAGCGCGGTGGGGCGGTACGTAAAAGTGCCAGCCAACAACAACCAGCGCCGGTTAAAGTTGTCGTTTTAGTCGTGCTTGTCATCGCTGTGTTCACCGCCTTTTTATGGTTCTTGCGTAATGGTGGCGAGGAACGGATTCCTGCGGTTGAAGATGCAGTGACCAGCGAGATGCCCGCGCCGACAGTCACTGCGCCAGACCTTGATCCGCTGCCTGAAATTCCCGCTGAGCGTTGGGGTTACATCTCTGAACTTGAACAAAAGCAAGTCGAAGTTGAGGTTCCAGAAACCGCCGAATCCCGCCGTCGTTTGATGCAATGCGGGTCTTTCCGGCAGTTCTCCGATGCCGACAATTTACGCGCGCGCATTGCCATGCACGGATTTGAGTCACAAGTACGTGAGTCAACGGGGAGCAATGGCCGCTGGTATCGGGTAATTTTGGGGCCATTCGAAAATTTACGCGCAGCGCAACGGGTTAACAATCAATTGCAGCGTTCCGGTATTTACGGTTGTCAGATTTGGCTGTGGAACCTCGATTAACCTGCTAATTTTTTAGTGCTTCAGTACGTTTACACTTGAATTTCCGCCGTCTCATCCTCATCTAGCGTGTATAACCGATAGAGAGGATAGAATATGACCACAATCGTTTCAGTGCGTCGCGGCGACAAAGTCGCTATTGGCGGCGACGGTCAAGTTTCATTAGGTAACACCGTGATGAAGGGCAACGCCAAGAAAGTGCGGCACCTTTATCATGGCAAGGTTCTGGCTGGCTTTGCCGGTGGTACTGCCGACGCATTTACGCTGTTTGAGCGCTTTGAGTCCAAGCTGGAACAACATCAAGGTCACCTCACCAAGGCCGCCGTCGAACTTGCCAAAGACTGGCGTACCGACCGCATGCTACGCAAACTAGAAGCCTTACTGGCCGTTGCCGACAAAACAACGTCGCTGATCATTACCGGTAACGGTGATGTCGTGCAGCCGGAAAACGATTTAATAGCGATTGGCTCTGGTGGCGCATTTGCCCAAAGTGCCGCGCGCGCGCTGCTTGAAAATACCGACTTAGATGCCCCGACCATTGTTGAAAAAGCACTCACCATTGCCGGTGACATTTGTGTCTTTACCAACAGATTCCAAACGATTGAAGTGCTTGATGCCGAGCCTGCTGTAACCAAGGAGTAAGCATGTCTACTATGACCCCTCGGGAAATTGTCGACGAATTGAATCGTCATATTATTGGCCAACAAGATGCCAAACGTGCGGTTGCAGTGGCGCTTCGGAATCGCTGGCGGCGGATGCAGCTCGACGACGAATTACGTCAGGAAGTGACACCGAAAAATATCCTCATGATCGGTCCAACTGGTGTCGGTAAAACCGAAATTGCACGTCGTCTGGCCAAGCTTGCGAATGCGCCATTTATTAAAATTGAAGCGACTAAGTTCACCGAAGTGGGTTATGTCGGTAAAGAAGTTGACTCAATTATTCGTGATTTGACTGACACTGCATTCAAAATGATGCGTGAGCAAGAAATGGCGAGAATGCGCCATCGTGCGGAAGATGCTGCGGAAGAGCGGATTCTCGATACGCTGCTGCCGAAGCCGAAGCGGACATGGGGTGATGAACCACAGCAGGATGACGAATCGCAAACAACGCGTCAGGTCTTTCGGAAAAAGCTCCGCGAAGGAAAGTTAGACGATAAAGAGATCGAAATCGAAATTTCAATGCCAGCGATGGGTGTTGAAATTATGGCCCCCCCAGGTATGGAAGAAATGACGTCGCAGCTGCAGAACATGTTTCAGAACATGGGTAGTGGCAAAACGAAAAAGCGTAAGCTGAAAATCAAAGACGCGTTTAAGCAGCTAATTGAAGAAGAGGCTGCGAAAATGATTAATCCGGAAGAAATCAAAGAAAAGGCGATTCACTCGGTTGAACAGAACGGTATCGTCTTCCTCGATGAGATCGACAAAATTTGTAAGCGCGGCGAGAGCAGTGGACCAGATGTATCGCGTGAAGGCGTGCAACGTGATTTACTGCCGCTGGTCGAGGGCACGACCGTGAGCACGAAGCATGGCATGGTCAAAACCGATCATATCTTGTTTATTGCTTCGGGCGCGTTTCAGGTTGCTAAGCCGTCCGACTTGATTCCTGAATTGCAGGGTCGTTTGCCTATTCGGGTGAACCTGAAAGCGCTGACGACGGAAGACTTCGTACGTATTCTGACCGAACCTAGTGCGTCGTTAACCGTGCAGTATTCAGCATTAATGGCCACCGAAGGTGTTGAGGTGAGCTTTACCGAAAATGGTATTCGTCGTATTGCTGAAATTGCTTGGCAAGTGAATGAAAAAACCGAAAACATTGGCGCGCGTCGCTTGCATACGGTGCTTGAACGCTTGATGGAAGAAGTCTCATTCAAAGCTTCGGATATGGAAGGCTCACAGCTGACGATTGACCGTGATTACGTCAATGCGCACCTGAATGAACTCGCTGAAGACGAAGACTTGAGCCGATTCATTCTTTAAGCCAACTGTTCGTCTAAAAAGCAGCCATTTTGGCTGCTTGTTTATAGCCGTTAACGTTCTCAACGACACGCCTGATTACCACCGCCACGTTTTGCTTGGTACATCAGCTTGTCGACGCGATTTAAATTTTCATGGTCACTCAAGGTCACGTCGAGCAAGACAACACCAAAGCTGATGGTGAGGACACCTGAAGGCGAGCCAATGTGCTCGAGACTGAGGCTGGCGACGTTTTCACAGAGAAGACGCGCAAGCTTTTCAGCCTCGTGGATATCGGTAACCGGAATCAATATGGCAATCTCCTCGCCACCATAGCGATAAACGGTACCGGTACAATGGTCCGTTAGAATTTTGGCTACTTGGCGCAAGGCGTCATCGCCAGCGAGGTGGCCATACTGGTCGTTATACGCTTTAAATTGGTCGATATCACCGAGCAGAAGTGCATAGGTTATGGGTTCGTTTTGCTGCAAAGCGAGTTGCAAATCGCGGTCAAAGGCACGGCGATTCCACAGATTGGTCAAACCGTCTAAATGAGCGATTTGGTCGAGCTTTTTATTCGCCTGCGCGAGTTTACTATTGGTTTGTTCAAGCTGTTTCGTGCGCTCTTCAACCAGTCCTTCCAAATTATTCTGGTTTTCTAACAGGCGCTGCGCCATAGCTCGAAAGGCACGAATGAGCTGGCCGATCTCGCTGCGAATGTCTTCATGTAACAAGCGACTTTGAATGACCTTTTCATATTGCTTCGCACCAATGAGTTCGGACAGTTTAGCGAGTCGCTGAATCGGATCAGCGACGTAGCGGCTAACGAAAACGTAAACGATGAAAAGAATCACTAACAGCAAGATAATGGCTGAAAAACTGACCTGTAATGGTGTGAGTAACGCTGCGCGTTGAATTTCTGCATACGGATAAAGGGTGACATGCCACCAGTCGGCAACCTCTAAAGGTTGAGCGATTAGGAGCTGCCCCTCAATCGCATTCGGCAGCACGACTGGTGCGCGTTCAGCAAACACAGGCGCTAATTGCTGATAGATTTCAGCGTAGATAGGGTTGGTGAGTTTATGAATGTCGAGAATGCCAGCATCTTGATAGTTGTCGCTTAGCGACTCTTCGGACGCAACTAACTGGCCTTCTTCGTTAAAGACAAAATACTGACTTTCCGGATGTTCTGAGCGGACGAGTCCCGATACCAAGGTATTCAACGGAATGTCATGGCTGGCATTGGCTAAATGGCGGCCATCGAAGTCAATGGGTAACTGATAGGTAATGGTCCAGTAATCGGCCGATAAGTCATAGTAGAGACCGGTCCAAATCGCTTGCCGTTGCGGGTTAAATTCTTGTAGCGTCGACTTGACCACATTGTAATCGGTGATCACCAAGTCAGCAGCGGCTAATAATCCCCAAGCAAATTCCGAGGAATAGCTCGAAATAATATTTTCCGGCATGGAAAAATGGCTATTCGCCCAAACACCGTCCCATGCTGGGCCTAAATCATTCAAAACTTGCTGACTAATGACAATCCGTGCTTTTAATTCGTCAGGAATAGGCCGCTCACCGGGGCCGACGAAGGTGTTCACATGTTGATAATAGGTCTGATCGACCAATATCCCTTCAAAAAAATCCTGATGCAGGCGGAATACACCGGGCTCTGTTTCCACGTACCATTGGTCAAAATGAGCAGCAAGCTCACTGTAGTCACTAAACAGTTGATAGCGTGTCAAAAATGCCTGACGAAGCTTTTCAGCCGTGTCGACGGCCAGACGGATTTTGTCAGTCTCATGCTCAATTTGAAAGCGAACCTGATTAATGAGAAGGGACTTTTGGCTTGCCTTCTCCTGTTCATAAGCAATGTAAAAACCGACGGTTGCAACAATCACGACCACTGCGAGCGACCATAAAGCAATTCGCGCCAGCAACCGGGTGGAGAGGCGGCGATTTAATGGTGCCCTGCGGTCAAAGTAGCGGTACTTGCCTGACATGATGGCGACATCCGTGGTTATTTTTTTCCAGTATGCGGTAAATAATTGTTTCGCTTCAAGTCTTTTCATCGCTCAATCCTATTTGCACTGAATTGAGCGTTAACCTTTCTCACCGTAGCGGAAAGGTTTATACTCTAGGCTTATTCGTGCTTTATTCATTCCAAATTGCGCAGGAGCAAGAGTCATGGAATATAACACCTCGGAACTATGCGATTTATATGCCGATCAGGTCGATGTGGTTGAACCCATGTTCGTCAATTATGGCGGCCGCACGTCGTTTGGAGGCCAGGTGGTGACCGTGAAGTGCCACGAAGACAAGGGCTTAATTGAACAAGCGCTTGAGCAACCAGGGGCGGGCAAAGTCTTATTGGTTGACGGTGGCGGCTCATTACGTCGCGCGCTGATTGACATCGGCATCGCTGAATTAGCGTTTGAGAATGATTGGGAAGGTATAATTTGTTACGGCTGTGTCCGTGACGTTGACGCGCTCGAAGACCTAGATATCGGTGTTCAAGCTATCGCGTCTATCCCGGTCGGTGCGCCTGCTGAAGGTATCGGAGAAGTGGATATCGCGGTGAATTTTGGTGGCGTGACCTTCTTGCCGGAAGATCATATTTATGCGGACAGTACCGGTGTGATTTTGTCACCGGAGCCGCTCGACATCGAATAAACGAAGTACGTCTATGCGGCATTTGAATCAACATTGGCAACCTCTTGAGGTTGCCAATTTTTTACAAAAACGTCGGGGCGAAACACGAATAGGTGAAACCATTCGGGTGTTGTCGTCTTTGGCTGAGTCTGAATTGCTTGAAATACAGCAAGCTTATGCAGAGACTGAGTCGGCTGTGCGCCCGATCGCGATTCTCGGTGTACCAGAATCGATTGGCCCACGGGCAAATCTGGGACGCGGTGGCGCCGAGTTAGGTTGGCAAGCCTTTCTGCAGCAATTCTTAAACCTACAAGACTCTGGGCGTTTACCGCTCGAACATTTGTTCTTAGCCGGATCGGTTGCGTGTAGTGACTTACAAATGCGCAGTGAATCATTAGACCCGCAGCAGTCTGAAGATCTGCAACACTTGCGTGATCTCTGTGCCGAACTTGACTCGCGAGTTGCCTCAGCGGTGACGACATTGATTGCGGCGGGCTTTGAAGTCATCTTGATAGGCGGTGGCCATAATAATGCTTTACCACTGTTACAGAGTTTAGCCGCAACGCAGGAAGAGGCGGTAGCTGCGGTCAATCTTGATCCGCATTCGGACTTTCGTCCACTTGAAGGTCGCCATAGTGGGAATGGTTTTAGTTACGCCCATGAACAAGGGGTGTTAGCGCATTATCATGTGGTTGGCTTGCATGAAGCGAAAAACTCCAAAACGACTCTCGACCAACTGCAGCAAGCGGGTTTCAACTATATCCGCGCGCAACAAGTGCAGCAGCTGAGTATGCGTAAGGTGATGCCCTCCGTCGTCCGTGACGTGGTTGAATGGGGAATACCATTCGGGATAGAGCTCGATGTTGATGTCATCATGCAAGCACCGGCAAGTGCGCTGAACTTTACTGGCATTGGCTTTGACGATGCCTGCACCTTCGTTCGTGAACTGGCAGCGCTGCCACAAGTTCGCTACTTACACCTTGCTGAAGCAGCGCCGTCGTGTCATCCCGCAGGCCTTGAAGCAGGAACTCGCGCAACCGGTCAGATTCTTAGTGAATTAGTGCTCACTTACCTGCTTTCCCGCAACCCACAGTGATTGTAGAGGGTTGCCACCAAACTGGTAAGTGATTTCTTCGGGCGCAGTTAAATTCCACAGGGCGAGATCCGCACGCTGACCGATGGCGAGTGTGCCTTGGTCGTGATCGCCAAGCGCGCGTGCGGCATTACGGGTGACGCCCAACCATGCTTCTTCGGGTGTGAGCTGCCACAAGGTGCAGGCAAAGTGCATCATCAGTGGTAATTGAACAAAGGGTGACGAGCCCGGATTTGCGTCGGTTGCGATGGCAATCGGAACGCCGGCGTCACGTAACGCCTGAATCGGTGGTAATTTAGTTTCCCGTAAAAAGTAGAAGGCACCGGGTAACAACACCGCCACCGAACCCGCTGCGGCCATGGCGTCGATTCCGCTTGTTGACAAGTACTCGAGGTGGTCCGCTGACAGGCCATCATAGGCTGCAACTAATGCGGCTCCGTCTTGATCACTGAGTTGTTCGGCATGTAGTTTAACGGGTAAGCCATGGTGTTTGGCGGCTTGAAAGACACGCTCAGTTTGTGCACGAGAAAAACCGATGTTTTCACAAAACACATCCACGGCATCGACTAAATCTTCGGCGACCGCCGCTGGCAGGATAGCGTTAATAATGTGATCGATATAACCGTCCGCATTGTCTTTAAATTCGGGGGGTAATGCATGCGCAGCTAACAATGTGGTGCTCACTTTTAACGGCAGTTGCTGGCCAATTTCCCGCGCAACGCGCAGTTGCTTCAGCTCATCGTCCAGACTCAGGCCATAGCCGGATTTAATCTCAATGTGCGCAACACCTTGTGCCATGAGTGTTTGTGCGCGCGGCAGGCTTAATGCCAAAAGAGTGTCCGCCGAAGCAGCACGGGTCGCTTTGACGGTACTCAGAATGCCACCGCCTTGCGCGGCTATTTCAGCATAGCTGGCGCCGTGCAGGCGCTGACGAAACTCACCCGCACGCGATCCCGCCCAAACCAAGTGCGTATGGCAATCTGTCAGTGCAGGTGTAAGCAAACGACCACCGCCGTCGATGTGCTCTGCCTCGGCATATTCGCTGGGTAACGATTGCGTTGGCCCGACCCATTGAATACGACCGTTGGCGAACACGACAGCAGCGTCTGCGATCAGGCCTAGATCTGCGCTGGTCATGCAAGCAGCCTGCACGGAATGAATAACGGTAGCGGTCATAGGTTTACCCTTTTAGGTACAGACAGAAAGCGAAAAAGATTGCTTTTTGAAAGTAAGCTTTGCTAATGTATATACAACATATCATAGCAAGCTTTTAAAATTACTCAAGGTATTACCACGGTATTACCAAGGTATAACCAAGGTGCAAACAAGGTAAGACGATGGCTAAATTTGCCCACATCAAAGAGTTTATCTACCGCAAAATTGAGTCCGGGGAATGGCCTGAATATCACCCGGTCAGCTCGGAGAACGTGCTTGCGCAGCAATTCAACGTGAGTCGCATGACTGCGCGTCGGGCTTTGCAAGAACTCTCGGACGAAGGCTTGGTCACGCGCAACCGCGGTTCGGGTACCTTCGTCGCCCCGTTGAAGTCACAATCGGCATTGCTCACTATCCGTAATATTCGTGACGAGATCGAACTGCGTGGTCACCGCCATCATGCGGTTGTCCAAGTGCTTGAGCGAGTCCCCGCTTCAGCAGCGTTAGCGACCGCGTTACAGGTTCCTGCCGACACTGAATTATTGCGCTCGGTGATTACCCATTATGAAAATGGCCAAGCCGTACAAGTTGAAGATCGCCACGTCAATCCATTGTTGGTTCCGGATTATCTGGATCAAGACTTTACCAGTTTGACCCCGCATGAATATTTGTGTGAAGTCACGCCATTGACCGAAGCGAGCCATTTGATCGAAGCGGTTATGCCAACTCGTGAGCAAATCGAGTGGTTGGGTCAGGCTGAGCCGGAACCGTGTCTGCAAATTCAACGCCGTACCAGCTGCCGTGACGGTGTCGTTAGTCAAGCGACATTGACGCACCCAGGCAGTCGTTTCCGCCTTGGCGGGCACATGACGTTCAAAACCACACGTCGCCACGATCACGATTAATATCCAGGATTGGAGAGATCATCATGAGTTTTACCCGTATTGACGAAAGTCGAGTCGTTCGTGCAGCGACCGGTAGTGAGAAAACAGCAAAAAGCTGGCAAACCGAAGCCGCCAAACGAATGCTAATGAATAATTTAGACCCTGACGTGGCGGAGCACCCGCAAGGGTTAGTGGTCTATGGCGGTATTGGCCGCGCCGCACGCAGTTGGGAATGCTTTGACAAAATTGTTGAGGTGCTGGACCGCCTCGAAGACAACCAAACCTTACTCGTCCAAAGTGGTAAGCCGGTTGGTGTCTTTCCGACCCACGCCGATGCACCACGCGTCTTGATTGCAAATTCCAATTTAGTGCCCGAGTGGGCGAACTGGGAGCACTTTAACGAGCTCGATAAAAAAGGCTTGATGATGTATGGCCAAATGACCGCTGGGTCTTGGATTTACATTGGCTCGCAAGGCATCGTGCAGGGAACCTACGAAACTTTCGGCGCCGTTGCCCGTCAACACTTTGGCGGTGACGCTAGTGGTAAATGGGTCTTAACCGGTGGTCTTGGTGGTATGGGTGGTGCACAACCGTTGGCTGCGACCATGGCCGGCTTCAGTATGCTGGCCTGTGAGGTCGATGAAAGTCGTATCGATTTCCGCTTACGCACCCGTTACGTGGACGAGAAAGCAACCGATTTAGACGACGCTTTGGCGCGTCTTGAGCGCGCCAAACAAGAAGGCCGAGCGGTGTCGGTAGGGCTATTAGCCAATGCCGCCGATGTCTATGCAGAACTCGTGCAACGTGGCGTCACCCCCGATGTGGTCACTGACCAAACCTCGGCACATGATCCGCTCAATGGTTACTTGCCACAAGGCTGGACCATGGCGGAAGCTGCGGCTAAGCGGGAAAGTGCACCACATGAAGTGGTGGAGGCCGCGAAGCAGTCGATGGCGGTGCAAGTGCAGGCCATGCTTGAATTCCAGAATCGTGGTGCAGCGGTGCTCGACTACGGCAATAACATCCGGCAGATGGCAAAGGACGTGGGTGTCACCAATGCCTTCGATTTTCCGGGGTTCGTTCCAGCGTATATTCGCCCATTGTTCTGCCAGGGGATTGGTCCGTTTCGCTGGGTAGCCTTGTCCGGCGATCCAGAGGATATCTACAAAACCGATCAAAAAGTAAAAGAGCTCATTCCCGACGACCCGCATTTACATAATTGGCTCGACATGGCACGCGAGCGTATCGCCTTTCAAGGCTTACCGGCGCGAATTTGTTGGGTCGGCCTGAAAGACCGCCATCGTTTGGGTTTAGCATTTAATGAAATGGTTAAAAATGGCGAACTCAAAGCACCGATCGTGATTGGTCGCGATCATTTGGACTCAGGTTCAGTCGCAAGTCCGAACCGAGAAACAGAATCCATGCTTGATGGTTCCGATGCGGTTTCGGACTGGCCGTTGTTAAATGCCCTGCTGAATACCGCAGGTGGCGCTACCTGGGTGTCGTTGCATCATGGTGGCGGCGTTGGCATGGGCTATTCACAGCATTCAGGTGTGGTGATTGTCGCCGATGGTACGGACGAAGCAGCACAACGACTCGGTCGGGTGCTCTGGAACGATCCGGGCACGGGCGTCATGCGTCATGCGGATGCAGGGTATGACATTGCCCAACAAGCGGCGGCCGAGAGTCAACTCGATTTGCCCATGTTGGCACGATAAATTCAATCGGCGCTGGTGATTTCAGCGTTTTATTGCAAGCGAAGCATTTAGGAATTATCCATTATGGCATTTCAATTAGAACTGCAACCGGGCCAACTGAGTTTGGCGCAAATCCGTCGCATCGACCGTGAAGCAGTGCAACTGTCGTTACCAAAATCTGCGTATGACGATGTCGCACGAGCCGCAAAAACAGTCGCGGACGTGCTCGCCGAAGGTCGAGTGGTGTATGGTATCAACACCGGTTTCGGACTGTTAGCGAGTACTCGAATTGCACCCGAGCAATTAGCCGACTTGCAACGCCGAATCGTGCTTTCGCATGCTGCTGGCGTGGGCAAAATGATGAGCGACAATATCGTTCGCCTCATGTTGGTCTTGAAAATTAACTCCTTGGCGCGCGGATTTTCTGGTGTGCGACCGGAGGTGATCAAGTTCTTAATCGCGTTGGTCAACCATGAAGCTTATCCGTGTGTTCCGGAGAAGGGCTCGGTGGGTGCCTGTGGTGATTTGGCGCCGCTGGCGCATATGGTGTTGCCATTGCTGGGCGAAGGCGAAGTGAGCCTCAAAGGTCAGCGTATGCCCTCACGCGAAGCCTTGGCAACCCTGGGGTTGGAGCCGATTGAACTGGCGCCGAAAGAAGGCCTGGCGTTACTCAATGGTACCCAAGCGTCGACGGCATTAGCACTGCATGGACTGCTCGCGATTGAAGATGTGTTTGCTGCAGCGACATTAGCGGGAGCGATGACGGTGGAAGCGGCGCTTGGTTCGCGGACGCCATTTGACGCCCGTATTCACGCGGTTCGTGGTCAGCCGGGGCAAGAAAAAGTCGCGGCAGAATTGCGGCGTGTCTTGCAGGATACGAGTGAAATTGGTGACTCGCATACGAACTGTGGCAAGGTACAAGACCCGTACAGTTTGCGTTGCCAGCCGCAAGTCATGGGCGCAATTTGGGACCAAATCGGCTATGCCAGTGAGGTGTTAGCGCGAGAAGCCAATGGCGTCACCGACAATCCATTAGTTTTCCCTGACGACAACGATATTCTCTCGGGCGGTAACTTCCACGCTGAGCCGGTGGCGATGGCGGCGGATGTCTTGGCGATTGCGGTTTCTGAAGTCGGCTCCTTATCCGAGCGTCGCATTGCTTTATTGGTCGATAAACATTTGAGTAACTTGCCACCGTTCTTGGTCGACAATGGCGGTGTAAACTCAGGCTTTATGTTAGCTCAGGTGACGGCCGCAGCACTTGCTTCCGAGAATAAGACGTTAGCGCATCCGGCGTCGATCGACAGCTTGCCAACGTCGGCAAACCAAGAAGATCATGTGTCGATGGCTACGTTTGCCGCACGTCGATTGCAGGATATCGCTGAAAACGTCGCCAACATCATTGCCATTGAACTACTCGGTGCTGCTCAAGGGGTCGATTTCCGTCGGCCGTTAAAGTCGTCGACGTTGCTCGAGCAAGTGCATGGTTTGGTGCGGGAGCGAGTTGCCTTTTATGACGAAGACCGTTATTTCG
This sequence comes from Aliidiomarina sp., assembly GCF_022565475.1. GTDB lineage: Bacteria > Pseudomonadota > Gammaproteobacteria > Enterobacterales > Alteromonadaceae > Aliidiomarina. The sequence goes on from NZ_JAIUMR010000002.1 coordinate 85,210, forward strand.
CGCCAGATATTGCAGCGATTTATGGCTTAATTCGTGAAGCTAAATTGACCGAACTGACTGAATTACGGGTGAGCTAACGCGCGCCCTGTGCCGCACATAGGGAACTTTACCGCAAAAAGGGAAGCCATTAAGTCGCTTCCCTTTTTGCCAGTATGACGTAGCGCCCATTGAATACGGCACCTAACTCGTCACCGTCGAGAACCTGAACTTCCAGCGACAAATGAGCGTTTTTGCCTTGCTCTAACGGGGCAAAGGTGCCACTGACGTCTTTCATGGCCACTTGCGCGCGTGGTTCGTGCAAAATCGGTTTTAAATACTGAATACTACCTTCGGCCAAGACAATACTGCCGCTGACATCACGTTCGCGCTGTTGTAACTGAATCAAACCCCAACCACACAAGGTTGCCAGCGTGTAGATACTGCCCGCAAACATCGTACCGTGTACATTAATATTCCGCGCTAACGGCGCCCGTAACTCGATACTACGGCCGGTGTATTGGAAGATTTGAATCGCCATGGCTTTCGACACCGGGATTTCGTTGTGCCAAGTTTTTTGTAGTTCCTGACACCAACTTGGTCGGTACACAATGTGATTAACAGGGTTTAATGGTTTCACCAATTGGTGCTCAGCCATTGGATTATCGACTGTGTTGGCTTCTTCTTTGATTTCATAGCCGCATTTCAAATAAAAGCCTAAGGTGGTGTCGCGTGAACGAATAATCATTCGCGTTGCACCTTGTTTGCGCGCCAATAACTCAAGATCATGAACCAAGGTGACACCATGCCCTTCCGCTTGATAGTCTGGGTGGACGACCATGAAACGAATTTGGGCTTCTTCGGCACTATTAAAATGGAGACGACCAACACCAATTAAATGCCCGCTGTCGTCGACCAGCATCCGATGTTCAGCAACTTGGTCATAGGCATCCTTTTCTGAGCCACGGGGACGATGAAACGGCTTACGCAAGACTTCCCAGCGTAAATTGTAATACGCTTCCCATTGTTGCTCAGTTGCGGGCGTGATGACCTGATAGCTCATAGTGTCCATTCAGTTAATGACAAGACCAACGAGGTTAAATCAGCAAGCGCGGAGAAGCAAGTGACGACCATGTGACATCCTGTACGACTTGTCGTAATCTGTGACTACTGCCACAATGGCTGAATGAAAAGTGAATCGGTCAGGAGCTTATGAAACCACTCGCAGCGTTTAAAAACATTGATTGGCACGGCATCAAGCAACGTCTGCCTGGGCAGCTTCAATGCGCCGTCAAGTTTCTCAAGCACTTTATCCAACGCTGCGCTCAAGACCGAATCAACATCATGGCCGGTCATTTGACCTACGTCAGTTTATTGTCTCTCGTACCCTTGGTGGCGGTTATTTTTGCCATGTTTGCTGCGTTTCCCATGTTCGAAGAGATGCGTCGAAGTGTTGAAGAAGCCATTTTGGCCAATCTCATTCCGACCAGTGGCGAGGCTATTCAAGAATACTTAAATCGTTTCGTTGGTAACGCAAATCAAATGACTGCGATTGGTGCCGTGTTCCTGTTTGTCGTCGCCATCATGATGATCAATGCGATCGACAAGGCCATGAATACGATATGGCGAACGCACAACAAGCGGCGCCTGATCATCAGCTTAGCCATCTATTGGATGGTGATTACTCTTGGCCCACTGTTAGTCGGCTCCGGTATTGGTCTAAGTTCCTATTTACTCTCAGTTACCGCGTTTGCCGACGAATATGTGGGTGGTATCCGCAATACCATGTTAGCCATGTTTCCGTTTTTCATGAGCTTGATGGCGTTCATGCTGCTGTACGTTATGGTTCCGAATAAGGTCGTGCGCTTTCGCCACGCAATTTGGGGCGCCGCCGTAGCGGCTTTATTGTTCGAGTTAGCGAAACGTGGCTTCGCTCTGTATCTCCAGTATTTCCCATCGTACGAGCTTATATATGGCGCGATGGCGACCATCCCAATTTTAATTGTGTGGATTTATCTGTCGTGGAACATCATTCTGATTGGCGCTGAGTTGAGCGTGTCGATTGAAGAGTTCTTTGACAATGAATCGGAAGAAATTCCACCGGAAGAACTCGAGAAAGACGTCAAAGTAAATTCATAAATAGGTTTTAACATGATAGGTCTAATTCAGCGGGTGCGTTCCGCCCGCGTTGAGGTGACTGGCGAAACCGTTGGTGCCATAGAACAGGGTATTTTGGTCTTGCTTGGGGTCGAGCGCGACGACAACGAAGGGAAAGCCCAACAACTCGCCAAACGGATTGCGAGCTATCGGATTTTTGCCGACAGCGAGGATAAAATGAACCTCGATGTGCGCGACGTGGCCGGCTCGGTGTTGGTGGTGTCGCAATTCACGTTAGCCGCAGATACGCGCAAAGGCCGTCGGCCGAGCTTTTCCTCTGCAGGCACGCCCGCACTTGCTGAACATCTTTACGAAGTATTTTGCCAAGCGTTAGTGGCAGAGGGCGTGCCGGTGGCGACCGGCCGCTTTGCTGCGGACATGCAAGTGCACCTTGTTAATGACGGCCCCGTCACCTTCAGTTTGCAGGTTTAACTGCATAGCTCAATTTTCGAACACTCCGTTTGCCGCAATCGATTTTCCTCGCTGGCAAGTTTAGTTGAGAATCATTATCGTTTATTCAACTGCGAACGCGCTTGTAGTGCAGAAACTCGCTGAGGAGAGAACGAAATGAAAAAGACATTTACTTTCGCTGTTGTGCATTTTGCCGTGGCCTTCACGGTCACTTATTTGCTGACAGGAAGCTGGGTGCTGGGTGGACTGATCGCTTTAATTGAGCCGGCCGTAAATACCGTTGCATACTTCTTCCACGAGAAGGCTTGGGACTATTTCGGTGCGAAAAAGTCGTCTGCTGCAGATTCAACTGACCAAGTGCTGAGCGTGTGATATGTCCTTAGAGTGGTTATTTGAATGGGTAATGGAGCGGTCGCGCAACAAAAAACGAGAAGACATCTGGTTGCCGTTTTTGGTGCCGGAGGAGGACTCGGTCGAGCCTTAATTCGCGAGTTGCTGCGCCGCGATCCGGCGCTGGAAGTGCTGGCGGTGAGCCGGCAGTCGAGGCCTGAGGTCGGCTCGGCAAGCGACATCGACGAGCGCGTTCATTGGTATACGCTCGCCCATGCAGAGAATGATGCGAGTACCCTCAGCGCCTATCAGCAAGTGTGTGCCGATTGGCAGCAACAAGGCTTGGCTTTGACGGGCGTTATTTCCACCATCGGCTGGCTGCATCGCCACACCGCCGACGGCCAAGACTGGCAGCCCGAACGCCGCATTGAACAACTTTCCGCTGAACAACTACAAGCCTATTTTTTTACCAACGCAACGTTACCCGCCATGTTGCTACAATACGTGAAACCACTGTGGGCGAAACAAACAGCCACGTATTTTGTTCAGCTCGGTGCCAAAGTGGGCAGCATCAGCGACAACCACCTCGGCGGCTGGTACGGGTACCGGGCGTCGAAAGCGGCCTTGAATATGCTCTTCAAGACTGCCGCCATCGAATTTAAGCGTACCCATAAACAGCTCACACTGGCCGTGATTCATCCCGGCACCACAGATACAGAACTATCCAAGCCGTTCCAACAACGACTGCCTGCAGACAAGCTTTACAGCGCAGAGCTGTCCGCGACCCGCATCCTTGATGTCGTAGCTAACCTCAGCCCGGAACACAGCGGCGCCTTTTACTTCTGGGATGGAAATACAATACCCTATTAATATCAATAGTTTATAATTCCGGCTCGGAGCCGCAATTGTTTTGCATTCTGGCTCGGAGCCGGAATGCAGCAGTTCTTGCCAGCGCGGCAATCTTGCGCCATGCTTATGCCTGACCCGAAAAATCAAACAACAAGTGGGAATTTTTATGCCTTACCTATTAGCGGTGGTGCTGCCACCGGTCGCGGTTTTCCTTTCTGGTGCCCGCAAACAAATGTACCTAAGTCTGTTATTGTTCTTGGTCGCTTTGTATTTACTAAAAGTCGCGGGAACAGGAAATTATCCAGGCGCATACGCGGCTGGGCCGGTTTTATGGGTGGCGGCGATTATCCATGCGTTCATTTTAACGCACCGCAAATTCCAGCAACAATCGGGGATGCGTCATCCTCATCGCGGTTCGTGGAGTCAGTCGCAAGGGAAAGAACGCACTGAGGACGACGAGAATCCAAAAGTCTAAACTTGTCATTGGGCCCCTAACTCCTCCTTTCAGTGCAGTAAAGTAAATGTAAATGCACCTGCCGATGGGAAAATAACCAAGTACTCTTTACAATCGTAAAGATACACATGCGGAGGCCCTATGCGCATACAACCGATTCATATTGCGAAGCACAACGTGAAAGCATTGCTCGCACCGGCCACGGTGTTGGCTGCAGCAATGCTGTTAAGCGCGTGCTCGGATTCCAACGCGGCACTGGATGAGAATGCCCCAGAGGGACCGCGTCATCGCGTGCTCGTGACTGAGGTCACAGCGCAAACCATTCAACTTGAACGTTCGTTCGGCGCACGTACCGAAGGCTCCATGGTTGCCGAAGTTCGCGCCCGAGTGGGCGGTGTGCTTGAGCAGCGTCACTTTAACGAAGGCCAGTTTCTCGAGAAAGGCACGGTCATGTTCTCTATCGAACGTGCTCCGTATGAAGTGGAGCTGCAAAAAGCGCAGGCCGAAGTGACCAGTGCCGAAGCCATTTATAATGAAGCGCGCCGGGACTGGGCGCGAGTCGAAAACCTTTTTGTTGACGGTGCGATTAGTGCGCGTGAACGTGACCAAACGCAATCTCGCCTCGAGTCTGCAGAAGCGGATGTGGTGTCAGCGAAAGCAACCCTGGAAGAAATGAAGTTGCGCATGAGCTACACCGAAATTAAAGCGCCGATTAGTGGCGTGGCCAGTCGTGAGTCGATTTCTGCGGGTAACTTAATTCGTGAAAACGATGCGTTGGCAACCATCGTCGGTCTTGACCCGATTTATGTTCATTTCAACGTTAATGAGAGCGACATCGCCGCTCGTTACTTACTTCAACAAGTCGCCGTGACCACTCCGGAAGCGGGCGCTGAACAGGGACCTGAAGCAAGCTTGCGTTTTTCCGATGGTCGTGAGCATCCAGTTGCCGGCTATATTGATTATGTCAGTCGGATTGTCGATCGCGAAAGCGGCAGCATTGAAGCGCGTGCGGTGATTCCAAATCCGGACATGACGTTGTTACCCGGCCAGTGGGTGCGCGTGCAGTTACCCAATATCGAAGTGCCGTATGCGATTACCGTGCCGCAACGGGCGATTATCCAGTCCGGACGTCAATCGATTGTTTATATCGTCGATAACCAGAATATCGTGCAGGTTCGAGAAGTCACACTTGGGGTTCGGGTCGGTAATGAGCAGCTGATTGAGCAAGGTCTCGCCAGTGGCGATCGTGTGATTGTCGAGGGTTTGTCAATGTTACAGCCAGGAACCCAGGTTAACGTGGAGATTACTGAATGATTGCACGGACGTTTATCGAACGGCCAGTGCTCGCATCAGTGTTATCCATTCTGATTGTGATCGCGGGCCTGATGTCATTACGGATGTTGCCCATCCAGCAGTATCCACAAATCGTGCCACCGCAAGTGGTGATCAGCGCCAGTTACTCGGGTGCTACGGCGGAAGCCGCTTCGCAGGCCGTTGCTGCGCCGTTAGAGCTGTACATTAATGGTGTTGAAAACATGCTCTACATGACGTCGTCGGCAGATGACAGCGGCGGCGTTAGCATTACTGTGGTCTTTGACGTCGGTACCGATGTCGACCAAGCCGCGATTGACGTCGAAGCGCAAGTTCAGCGCGCGTATTCACGTTTGCCAGAAGAAGTGCAACGCAATGGCGTGCAGATTCGTAAACAGTCCAGTGCGATTCTAAAAATCGTTTCGTTAAGCTCACCCGACGGCAGTCGCGATTCGTTATTCCTGAACAACTACGCAACCTTGACCGTACAAGATGAATTGAGCCGGATTAATGGCGTGGCGCAAGTTACTTTCTTTGGTTCGAAAACTTATTCGATGCGGATTTGGTTGCGTCCTGATCAACTGGCAGATTATGGCCTTACACCGGCGGATGTGAGCAGCGCGGTACGTGAACAAAACGCCATGTTTGCCGCAGGACGTTTTGGTGACGCACCTAACCCGAATAACCCGCAAGAGCTGACCTTACCGATTGGAACTGAAGGTCGCTTTTCTAGTGTTGAGCAGTTTGAAGAGATTATTCTGCGCAGCGATCCAGGTGGCTCAGTCGTGCGCTTGCGCGATGTGGCGCGGGTTGAGCTCGGTGCCAGTAACTATGACTTTGACGCCGTGCAAAATGGCGAAACCGTGGTGCCGATGGGGATTTTCTTACGCCCCGGCGCGAATGCCTTAGAAGTTTCCGAAGAAGTTGACCGCGTTATGGCGCGGATGAGTCAAAGCTTCCCGACTGGCGTGGATTACTCGATTTCGTTTGACACCACCGACTTTGTCAAAGTGTCAATTCAACAGGTGGTTTTCACCCTGTTCCAAGCACTGATCTTAGTCATGGCGGTGATTTACTTATTCTTACAGCGCTGGCGGGCCGCATTAATCCCACTGCTGTCGATTCCGGTGGCATTAATCGGTGCTTTTGCCGGTATGTTTGTTTTCGGCTTCTCTGTTAACTTACTGACCCTGTTAGCCATGGTCCTGGCCATCGGTATCGTCGTTGATGATGCCATTGTCGTTTTGGAAAATGTGGAGCGACTCATCAAAGAACGTGGTTTAACGGCGAAAGAGGCCGCCATTGAAGCCATGAAAGAGGTTTCGACACCGATTGTCACCATGGTCTTGGTCTTGGCTGCCGTGTTTATTCCGGTCGCGTTCTTGGGTGGTTTAGCCGGTGTGATGTACCAGCAGTTTGCCTTGACCATTGCGGTGTCGGTCATTTTGTCTGGTTTTGTCGCACTCACCTTGTCGCCGGCTTTGTGCGCGCAGATTCTGCAAGAGAAACCCGCAAAGCCGCCACTGTTGCTGCAAAAATTTAATGTGTTCTTCGACCGCATGACGCAACGTTATACCGATGGTGTGCGTTTTATGTTGAAACGCACCGCCATGGCGAGCGCAGTGTTTGTCGCCATCGTGTTGTCAGCGTGGGGCGCATTCTCAATCCTTCCAGGTGGGTTAGTACCCGATGAAGACCAAGGTTATGTGTTGGTCTCACATCGTTTACCGGAAGGCGCGTCGCTCGATCGGACAAGCGAATTTTCTTTAGATTGGAATGCTGAGTTGCGCGACATGACCGGTGTGGCTAATACCCTGACCTTTATGGGCTACGACATGGTCAATGGCGGTCGCAAACCTAATGTTGGTGCAAGTTTCGTCACCTTGGACCATTGGGACGACCGCAACCTGCGTCGCAATAGTGCGCAAGCGTTCGCGACTCAGGTCAATGAAGCCGGTCAAGCGCATGCGCAAGCAAATATCAGTGCGTTTAATCCACCACCCATTTCTGGGATTTCGACCACAGGTGGTTTGGAAGCCTATCTCGTCGCAATCATGGACGGCGACACGGAAAACTTAGTCGCACGTCTGACCACGGTGATTGATAAAGCGAACGAGCGTCCTGAATTACAGAACGTACGCACCACCTTGAATCTCGACATTCCCCGTTATACGGCCTATGTGGATCGTGAGCGGGCGAAATCGATCGGTGTACCCATCGACCAGATCTTCGCGGCAATGCGTGCAACCTTTGGTCGCCAGAATATTAATGACTTTAATTACCTTGGGCGGGCATGGCGAGTGTATATGATGGCGGAGTCCTCTTATCGTGAGGGGCCGCATAATCTCGCCGATGTGTTCGTCCGTGCTGGCAGCGGCGACATGATCCCGTTGAATGCAGTGGTTCGCGTTGAACGCACCACCGGGCCTGACGAAGTGCATCGCTATAATAACCGCCCAGCGGCGCGACTGCTGGCCGACCCTGCACCGGGTTATTCCAGTGGCCAAGCCATGCTGGCGTTTGAAGCAGTGGTCAATGAACTCGTAAGTGCCGACCAAGACTATCAACTGTTCTGGACCGGTGCGTCACAGCAGGAGCGCTCCTCCGGCAATGCCGCTGGGCTCGCGTTTGGCTTCGCTATTCTGATGGTCTTCCTGTTGCTAGCCGCGCAATACGAACGTTGGACCTTGCCGATCGCGGTGCTGACAGCAATTCCATTTGCCGTGTTTGGTGCCGTAGCCGCGACTTGGCTTACCGGCTTACAGAACAATATCTACTTCCAAGTTGGCTTACTGGTATTAATTGGCTTGTCGGCGAAGAACGCGATTCTCATTGTTGAGTTCGCTGTGATCAATCGAAAGCGTGGCATGAGTGTGGTGGCCTCCACACTAACCGCGTGCCGTCAGCGCTTCCGGCCCATTCTGATGACGTCCCTAGCGTTTATTTTGGGGGCGTTACCCTTAGTGTTTACGTCCGGTGCTGGCGCCGCAGCACGACAAGCCGTCGGCGTCACCGTGGTCGGTGGTATGCTGGTGGCGACGTTTGTGTCCATTTTCTTTGTCCCTGTGTTTTATCAATGGATAGAGAAGCGCGCTTTAGCGCGGACCGTGAAGAAACGCCGGAATCGGCCTGTTTAAGGACAGCAAGGAAAACCAACGCCAGCAAATATAGCTGGCGTTTTTCTTGCGAAACTAACAACTTAGTGCCATAACTGAAGACACTCGCAGTACATTGAGGAGGCGCTATGAAAAATGAATTAAGCATTCGCACCGTACTTTCGGTGTATGAGAAAATTATCGATCACGGTGAAGTGGTGGATGAGCGTCACGTGCTGGAAGGGATAACGGCCTACACCGATCATGATGGTTATACCGTCTATTTAGAAGGCCAGCGCGTGAAACTGTGGACTGGGTTTCATAACACTTATCATCTGGATTATGAGTCTGAGCGTGATGCTGAAAACTTTATGAAAAAACTGAATTACATCGACAACAACTACGATTAACGTTAAACAAGAGCCGTCTGAACTCGTCGGCTCTTGTCTTGTCGCAAGAATAGAGCTTTCTACTCGAAGAAAATCAAGCCGCATCAAATCTGTAGCAAAAACTTGATATTTAAGCGTACACATGTACGCTGAGATATGTTTTAATGATTCCAAGTAACTGGTCAGAGGTGTTTTTATGAGTTCAACGAAAGCAAAATACTCACTTGGAGAAGAAATAGCCCACTCAGTCAGCCACGGTATTGGCGCGGTTCTTGGCGTTGTCGGCTTGATCGTGATGCTCTGGCTTGCCTTCGAGTACGGCGACGTTTGGCATGTGGTCAGCGTGTCGATTTACGGCGCCTCAATGATACTCCTTTATTCCGCCTCGACGCTCTATCACGCAATTACAAACCCGCGGGCGAAACGGTTTTTCCAACTCATGGATCACGCCGCTATCTTCTTGCTTATCGCCGGTACCTATACGCCGTTTCTATTGGTGAACTTGCGCGGGCCATGGGGCTGGACGCTATTCATTATCATTTGGAGTATCGCACTTGGCGGTGTGCTATTAGAAATTCTCAAAAAAGAGCGAATCAAGTGGTTATCCCTCTCTTTGTATTTAGGTCTCGGCTGGATGGCTCTCGTGGCGATTAAACCCATGCTGGAACTGGTCAACACCACGGGCTTACTACTTTTACTTGCCGGCGGCTTATTGTATTCGCTGGGGGTGATTTTTTATGTGCGTAAGCAAATGGTGTATCACCATGCAATTTGGCATGTGTTTGTCTTAGCGGCCAGCATTGCGCACTATTTTGCCGTGATTTATGGCGTAATCCTACCCAGCAATTAAGTTGGGTAAGTCGCTTTCAAGCACTTTTCCGTAATTAACTCTGTAATTTCATTTCCTCGGTGCCTACAATAAGCAGTTGTTAATATATGATATTTACTGGGTGATCTTTGTTCAAGTTGGTTTATAACGAAATCCAGCCAACCCGCTGGTTACCGGTAGCGGTAGCTAGCGCGGTAATTTTCGCTGTTTTATCGGCCAGTTTCCTGTACACCGTGGTGCGTGAAACCGAGCACTTTGCTCGGCATCAGCACGATCACTATGAGCAAAGTTTTACATCCCATATTCAAGCAACAGCAACTTTGTCGGATACAGTATTTCATTCCCTTATTAACCAGCCCATCATTTATCAATTGATGCGCCAAGCTAATAGTGAAGATAGTGCTACGCAAAACGCTGCTCGACAAGAATTACACAGCACACTTGGGCCAGCTTACCAAGCACTAAAAGCAGCAGATATTCAGCAGTTACATTTTCACTTACCTAATAACCACAGCTTTTTGCGCTTTCATCGACCTGAATTGTTTGGTGATGATTTAACCCCGGTAAGGCCTTCAGTTGTTTATGCTAACAATAGATTAAAGCCATTTCATGGGTTTGAAGAGGGGCGTATTTTTAATGGCTATCGCCATGTTTACCCATTGCTTGATAATGGTGAACATCTTGGCAGTGTAGAAATATCTAATTCATTATTAAGCTTTAAGCGGGTCTTTCAACGCAACATGGAAAGTGAAGTCGATTTTTTGCTGTATGAGAACGTGGTGGCAAACACGGTTTTTGCTCAAGAGCAGGGTAATTATGCAACTCATCCACTCCACCCAAACTTAGTGATACAGAATGAACTTGCAAATTACAGTGGCGAATTTCAGCGCGTAACGCCAACAGAAAAAGCAATAATTATTGAGAAACTGAGTAAACGAGCATCAGTGGTTAATGCTATAGAGCGGCAACAATCCTTTTTTACAGTGATTCGGCTGGGGCTAATGAGCTATTCAGTGCAACTATCTCCGCTCCTTAGCGAGTCATCTGAGAAACCCGTGGGCGTGGTATTGAAGATAAGCCCATACCGTTTTTTCAGCGAAGCTTGGCCGCGATACTTAATTCAGTTGGTATTATTTTTTATTGTAGCCGCGGTGTTCGCGGCGGTACTAATGCGTCAACGTCGCCTCTATAAAGAAGCTAAATTTTGGGCGCAGCATGATAGCTTAACAGGTTTATTTAACCGCTCATATTTCAGCGTGCTAGCCAAAAAACGGCTGCAGGAAAATACCGAGGCTCGGGTAAAAATTACCGAAAAGCGCAACTCACCCAGCTGGCATACACGAGACTACACCCTGTTAATGCTTGATATCGACCGATTTAAGGCAGTCAACGATCAGTATGGTCATGATACTGGTGATGTCGCTTTGGAGCTCGTGGCTGAGTGTCTGCGTGACTCGCTCAGTTCAGGAGAGTTATATTGCCGCTGGGGCGGTGAAGAATTTATGATATTGGTACGAGGCGATTCTGAGCAGGCGCAAGCAAAGGCGAACGCATTGCGCTTACATATTCAGGAGGAGAGCGACCAAAGCAGCAAAGTGCCAAAAATTACGGTAAGTATTGGGTTAGCCGCGGTACAGTTTTTATCGGATTGGGAAGGGGCGTTAAAGCGCGCCGATGTAGCGTTATATAAAGCCAAGGCTAATGGGCGCAACCAAGTGGTCATTAGCGAGTAAATGCTGTTGCTCAGCTAATAGCCATCTGTTCTGCCAATTTTGGCAACAAAAAAGCCCTACTTCACAGTAGGGCTTTTGCGTGAGAGGCGGAGTATTACTCAGCGCTTTCAGACTCACGAGAAGCGCGCTTACGCTCGTTCTCGGTCAAAAGTTTCTTCCGCACACGAATGGACTTCGGAGTGACTTCAACCAGCTCATCGTTATCAATGAACTCAAGCGCACGCTCAAGACTCATCTTAATTGGCGGGGTCAAGGTTAACGCTTCGTCAGTACCTGCCGCACGGATGTTGGTCAGCTGCTTACCTTTCAAGCAGTTTACCGTCAAGTCGTTAGCTCGGTTGTGAATACCGATAATCTGACCTTCGTAGACTTCATCTGCGTGTGATGCGAACAAACGACCACGCTCTTGGAGGTTAAACAAGGCATAGGCCAATGCTTTACCTTGCGCATTGGAAATCAGTACGCCGTTAATTCGCTGACCGATTTTACCGCCTTTGTGTGGGCCGTAATGATCAAACGCGTGATACACCAAACCCGTACCTGAAGTGAGCGTCATAAACTCCGTTTGGAAACCGATTAAGCCACGGCTAGGCACCATGAAGTCGATACGCACGCGGCCTTTGCCGTCTGGTGACATGTCCGTCATTTCGGCTTTACGTAAACCTAAAGCTTCCATGACAGAGCCTTGATGCTGCTCTTCGATGTCGACGGTTAAGGTTTCGTACGGTTCCATTTTCTGGCCGTCTTCGTACTTAATGATAACTTCTGGGCGTGATACAGCTAACTCGAAGCCTTCACGACGCATGTTTTCAATCAGAACGCCTAAGTGCAGTTCACCACGTCCAGACACCCGGAACTTGTCTGGATCTGGCATTTCTTCAACGCGTAAGGCAACGTTGTGCACCAGTTCTTGCTGCAAACGCTCAAGAATTTGACGTGAGGTGACGTACTTACCTTCTTTACCAGCAAATGGTGAGGTGTTGACTTGGAAAGTCATCGTCACGGTTGGTTCATCAACGCTCAATGGCGGTAAAGCTTCATTGTGGCCAACCGCACAGATGGTGTCAGAAATTTTCAGCTCACCTAAACCGGTAATCGCGCAAATGTCGCCAGCGTGTGAAGAGTCAACTTCCATCCGGTCTAAGCCAAGGTAACCGAAGACCACGCCGATTTTACCGTTACGAGTTTTGCCGTCGGCTCCAACTACAGTGACTTGCTGGTTCGGCTTCACGGTGCCGCGACGAATGCGACCAATACCGATAACACCTAAGTAGCTTGAATAGTCTAATTGCGAAATCTGAAGCTGAAGTGGGCCGTCGATTTCAGCAACCGGTGGTGCAACTTCACGCACGATGGTTTCGAACAATGGCGTCATGTCGGTGCCATGAACTTCAGAATCCAACGACGCAAAACCGTTTAACGCCGACGCGTAAACGATTGGGAAATCGAGCTGTTTGTCGGTGGCACCAAGGTTGTCGAATAAATCAAAAACTTGGTCGACAACCCAGTCAACCCGCGCGCCAGGGCGGTCAACTTTGTTCACGACAAGAATCGGGTTCAAACCGTGAGCAAATGCTTTTTGCGTCACAAAACGCGTTTGTGGCATTGGACCGTCAACCGCGTCAACCAGCAACAATACAGAGTCTGCCATGGAAAGAACGCGCTCCACTTCGCCACCAAAGTCAGCGTGGCCAGGGGTATCAAGGATATTGATGTGGTAATCACCCCAGTTGATCGCTGTGTTTTTGGCAAGAATGGTAATACCGCGCTCGCGCTCAAGATCGTTAGAGTCCATGATACGCTCTTGCTGCTCGCCGCGGCTTTCAAGGGTGCCGCTTTGCTGCAGAAGCTTATCAACCAAGGTGGTTTTACCGTGGTCAACGTGGGCGATAATTGCGATATTGCGAATTTTCTCAATAGCTTTAGACATAAACCGTATTTGTAACCTGTAATGTAGGGCCGATTCGGCCATAGGGGGGCGGATTGTACGTGGTTTTTGGTGAATAAAAAAGCACCTCTTGTACAGCAGGTGCTAAATTTAACGATTCTGTAACCTTTAGTAAGGGCTCTAGCCTAGTTCGCTGCGCAAATAATCTGGTCACGTCCTTCGGTTTTGGCTTGGTAGAGTAAGTCATCCAGCTTTTTGAACGTCGATTTTGGTGACGTGGATGTATTTAATTCGATTAAGCCGGCGCTGAACGACAATTGAATGCGAGCTTTGGTAAACGATTTAGTCTTCAATTTTTCTTGGAAGCGTGTCACCACTTTTTGTGCCACAGCGATATCACTGCCGGGGAGAATAAACACGAACTCTTCGCCACCCCAACGTCCAATGAGGTCAGAGCTACGAAATTCGTGATTACAAAAGGCTGCAAACTCTTTTAACACTTCGTCGCCGACCAAGTGGCCGTGTTGGTCATTGACCGCTTTAAAAAAGTCCAAGTCGAGGAGTAATGCCGAGCTGGGTCGACGCATGCTTTGCATTAGGCTTAACTCATGCTGAAGCGCATGGGTGATTGCACGGCGATTGGCCAATTGCGTGAGCTCATCGGTGCTGGCTTCAATTTCGAGGAGTTTATGCGAGCGCTCTAAGTCTTTTAAGGTTTCCCGTTGTTCGGCGTTGATTTTCATCAACTCGAGCTGGTTCATCACTTGCCGTGCCAGTGTTTTCAGCGCTTTCTGTTGTTGTGCAGTTAGCTCTCGTGGCTGATAGTCGAGCACGCAAAAGGTCCCTAAAGGGAAGCCGTCAGAGCTTTCCAGCAAGGCACCGGCATAAAATCGCAAGTGCGGCTCGCCGGTGACAAGATCATAGTTCGCGAAACGTTCATCTTTCGTCATGTCTGGAACGACGAACAAACCGGGCTGCAAAATGGCATGTTTACACACGGAAACATCGAGCGCTGTTTCGCGGACGCCTAAACCAATTTCAGACTTAAACCACTGCCGATCCTTGTCGACAAAGTTAATCACAGCGATGGGCATCTCACAAATATAAGCACCCAGTTCCGCTAAGTCATCAAAGCATGGGTCGAAGTCGGTATCAAGAATATTGTAGCGATAGAGTGCCTCTAAGCGTTTCTCATCACTGACATCATAGCTTTTTACGGATGCAGTCTCGTCTCTCACGGGCGCCACCTTTTAAACTCTTCCTTGAACACATGCGTAGTTTCTATCACTATAGCAGTACTTAGTGAGAAAAGTGGTGACGAAACTGTACCTTTTTTTCACTTTTAATTTTTCTATTCGTTCGCGTTCGCTTTAAGGAATTCATTTATGTTGCTCATCCGCAACCTCAGCAAATTTACATTTATAGCGTTCATGTCGTTATTTCTAGCGGCGTGCTCCGAGGCACCGGTGCCGAGTGCAGAAAGCCCTGCAACGGGTTCGGTCGCTCCTGCGTATGCGGAAGGCACCTACTACCGTGTTCTCGCAGAGCCTGTTCAGCAAGACCAGCAAGAGCCGTTCATCGTCGAATATTTATGGGTGGGCTGTCCTGCGTGTCAAAACTTCGAGTCGATTATGCAGGGCGTGAAAGCTGCGCTCCCAGACGTGACTGTGGTGCGCCGTCATGGTGCATTTAATCAACGTTGGGCCTTCGATGGTGCCTTGTTTCATGCCATTCAGTCACTGACCGACCGTGATATAGCGACCGAAATGCTGGCGTTTTATGCAAGCCAAAATAATCAGCTGCCAGACCTCGACCAATTAACCGGGTTTATGGCGCGCCTTGGCTTAGACCCGAATGACGTGTTTGCGCAAGCCGACTCTGACGAGGTCGAGCAGATCTTACGCCAGACGCTGTCCGAGATGTCCACGAACGAAATTCAAGGTGTGCCGGCGGTGGTTGTGAATGGGCGTTATTTATTAGCGTCACCATTACCCAATGACATTCGTACGCAAGACGATTATAACGCGCTGATTGAATACTTATTGTCGCTTTAACCAGAACAACGAAAACGCACCATTGTGGTGCGTTTTCTTTTGCCAACGCACCAAAATAGTGCAGAATGCGCCAGATGTTTGTCCATAGCCACGCCAAATTGATGAAGATTAGATAAAAATAGCTACTTATCAAATAGTTACCTTTCTTGGCATGGGTATTGCTATTTCATAACCAGCAAATCTTAATTTTTGCGCCAGACTTAACGTCAGCGCACACTATGTTTACCGACAGCTACCGTGGAGGCACCCATGTCGATTCAGGCAATTATGGAACTTATCGAAGAAAATGAAGTTCGTTTTGTTGATCTCCGTTTTACCGATACCAAAGGTAAAGAGCAGCACGTGACCATTCCAGTTTCTCAGATCGACGAAGACTTCTTCGAAGACGGCAAAATGTTTGATGGCTCGTCCATCGCCGGTTGGAAAGGTATCAACGAGTCGGACATGGTGTTGCAACCTGACCTGAATACAGCGGTTATGGATCCGTTTTCAGAAATTCCAACGCTGATCATCCGTTGTTCCATTCTTGAGCCAGATTCACGCATGGGCTATGACCGTGACCCACGCTCGATTGCCCAGCGTGCCGAAGAATACCTCGCGTCAACGGGTCTTGCAGACACCGTATTGATGGGCCCAGAGCCAGAATTCTTTATGTTTGATGACGTTCGTTTCCATACCGATATGAGCGGCTCGTTCTATAAAATCGATGATATCGAAGCGAAATGGAACTCGGGTAAGAGCTACGAAGGCGGTAACAAAGGTCATCGCCCAGGCGTGAAAGGTGGTTACTTCCCAGTGCCGCCAGTTGACTCGTCACATGACATCCGCAGCGAAATGTGTGAAGTCATGGAAGAGATGGGTTTAGTCGTCGAAGCGCATCACCATGAGGTTGCGACTGCGGGTCAGAACGAAGTGGCGTGTAAATACAACACCCTGACCAACAAAGCCGACGAAATCCAGATTTTCAAATACGTGGTGCACAACGTTGCGCATGCCTATGGCAAGACCGCAACATTTATGCCGAAGCCACTGGTCGGTGATAACGGCTCTGGGATGCACGTACACATGTCACTGGCCAAAGACGGTAAGAACCTGTTTGCCGGCGACAAATACGGCGGCTTGTCTGAAACCGCACTCTACTACATTGGCGGTATTATTAAGCACGCACGTGCATTGAACGCATTTACCAACCCAGGAACAAACTCGTATAAACGTTTGGTGCCAGGCTTTGAAGCGCCGGTCATGTTGGCTTACTCAGCACGGAACCGTTCAGCGTCGATTCGGATTCCATTGGTTTCCAACCCGAAAGGTCGCCGCATTGAAGCGCGCTTCCCGGATCCACTCGCGAACCCTTACCTTGCGTTTACCGCATTGTTAATGGCTGGCTTGGACGGTATTCAGAATAAAATCCACCCTGGCGATGCCATGGACAAGGATTTGTACGACTTGCCACCGGAAGAAGCAAAAGAAATTCCAACCGTGGCAAGCTCACTCGACATGGCTTTAGACGCACTTGAAAAAGACCATGACTTCTTGACGGTTGGCGGTGTCATGAGCAAAGACATGATCGATGCTTATATCGCACTGAAACGCAAAGAAGTTGAGCGTTTAGCCATGACCGTGCACCCGATTGAGTTTGATATGTACTACTCAAGCTAAGTTTGGATAGCCCGGCCTCTCCCCGAGGCCGGGCTATTTCGGTGCAACAATTGCCATTTGCACCAAATTGGTGCAAACTACTGCAATCGGCAGACTGCACCCATTTGTAAGTATTCCACCCTGCCGTCGTAGTTCTCGATTCACCCAGAGGATGAGCCATGGCCCCAGCAATGTCCCCACAACTGACCGAAGCACTCGCTGATCAGCTCGTGACGGCGATTTTAGTACTCGATGGCCAACTCATAGTACGTTACGCGAATGCCGCGGCGGACGCGATTTTTGCCGCCAGTGCACGGCGCCTCGAAGGCACGCCGATCGATAGCCATCTGCGCTACAGCAGTTTTGATCTGGCCTTATTGCCTGGGGTGTTGCAGTCGCAGCAAACACTGTCCGACAGCGATGTGACTTGGGTTTTTCACGACGGTAAAAGCGTCAACGTCGAACTCACGGCCTCAGTGGCCGAAGTTCCGAGTCAGGGTTTATCGATTCTGCTGGAAATGCGCCAAATCGATTTAATTCGCCGCATTAATCAAGAACAAACACAACAACATCAACTCGCGGCTGCGCAGCAACTGGTGCGCGGTTTGGCTCATGAGATTAAAAACCCACTCGGTGGATTGCGCGGCGCGGCACAATTACTCGACGCCGAGCTACCAGAGTCACAACGCGAATTTACGCAATTGATCATGGCGCAGGCCGATCGTTTGCGAAACCTCGTTGACCGTTTGCTCGGGCCGAACCGGCCGAGTGAGCGGCGCCAGACCAACATTCATGAGGTGTTGGCACGTGTGCTTGATTTGATTCAACTTGAATGTCCGGCCAGTGTTCGCATTCGCAAAGACTACGACCCGAGCGTGCCGCCATTGTGGATTAGCCCAGAGCAAATCGAACAGGTCTTACTGAATTTGGTGAAGAACGCGCTGGAAGCAGTCGGAAGTGCGGGTGAAATCGTCGTGCGCACGCGGGTCAGTCACCAAGAAACCATTTACGGCACGCGATACCGACAATGCCTGTTGATTACCGTGCACGATGACGGTCCCGGGGTGCCCGCTGAGTTGCGTGACACCTTGTTTTATCCCCTAGTGACTGGCCGCGAGAATGGTTCAGGCCTCGGGCTTTCCATTGCCCAGTCGTTGGTGCATCAACATGCAGGTAAGATTGAAGTGAGTAGCCGTCCACAGTTGACCGAGTTCACCGTGTATTTACCCTATCAAGGTCCGGAAGTGGAGGAAACGTCATGAGCACCTATCAGGTCTGGATCGTTGACGATGACAGCTCTATTCGCTGGGTGCTAGAGCGCGCATTTAATGCCGCGAACGATTGGCAGCCGCGCGTGTTTTCGGACCCTGCGGCGTTTCTTGCAGCTTTGCAACCGGCATGTGCCGAACGTGCGCCAGACTTAGTGATTACCGACGTAAAAATGCCTGGCATCGACGGCATGCAGGTTTTGCAGCAATTACAGGAACGCTGGCCGGACTTACCAGTGATTGTCATGACTGCGCACTCGGATCTCGACAGTGCCGTGAAAGCCTTTAAGGGCGGGGCGTTCGAATATATTCCTAAGCCTTTCGACCTCAATGAAGTCCTTGCCATCGCTGGTCGGGCGGTCAAACTGAAACAGCAAGCGACCCAACCCGAGCCGATAGAACGTGGAAAAGACACTGGCATGATTGGCGAGTCGCCAGCCATGCAGGAAGTGTTCCGTGCCATTGGCCGCCTTTCCCGTTCATCCGTGACGGTTTTAATTACCGGTCAAACCGGCACTGGTAAAGAGCTTGTCGCGCGCGCTTTACACGATCATAGTCCGCGTGCGGAACAACCGTTTGTTGCGTTAAATATGGCAGCCATTCCGGGTGAGCTGATTGAGTCCGAGTTGTTTGGGCACGAAAAAGGTGCATTTACCGGTGCGCAAGCACGCCGACCGGGGCGTTTTCAACAAGCTAATGGTGGGACACTCTTTCTCGATGAAATTGGTGATATGCCGTTAGCGGTGCAAACGCGTTTGTTACGCGCATTGGCGGAAGGCCAGTTCTATCCGGTTGGCAGTCATCAGTTGGTGAGCGTCGACGTGCGCGTGATTGCAGCGACCCATATCGATTTGCGCAAAGCCATTGCTGAAGGCACGTTTCGTGAAGACTTGTATCACCGTCTCAACGTCATTCATTTGCGTTTGCCAACGTTGGCCGAGCGGCGCAGTGATATTGCCGCCTTGACGGAACATTTTTTAGCAAGCGCTGCCGAAGAATTGCAGATGTCACCCAAGCGGTTAACCGCAGACGCCTTGGCTCGACTTGAACAGGCGCAATGGCCAGGTAACGTGCGCCAACTTGAAAACGTGTGTCGCTGGCTGACGGTAATGGCCAGTGGCGATGTGGTCGATACGGATGAGTTGCCCGCCTTAACTTTTGCTGCCGACGACGAGCCGGTCACCGAGTGGCGTGACGGGCTTCGCCATGAATTACAGCAGGTCTTTGCCACCGATGCGGATTACGCTGAATTTGCGCAAGAGCTGGAACAGATCGCCATCGACGAGGCCCTCAAGATCACGTCAGGGCACCGCCAGCAAGCGGCGGCGAAGCTGGGTTGGGGGCGCAATACGCTGACCCGAAAGCTGGCTCGCAACAGCACCAAGGACTAGTCTTTACAATTGTAAAGAAGGTGCAAATGCACTCGCGCTGGAATGTAAAGACGCTAGATTGTTTGTACGACAACAGAAAAGGATACATCCCGTGGTACATATCTTACTCATTGATGACGATCGTGATTTGGGCAGCATGTTGACCGACGTGTTTTTACGCGAAGGTATTAAAGTGACCCATGTCGAAGACGGTAAAGCAGGGCTTGCGCGCGCAAGTTCCGAATCGTTTGCGCTCATCTTGCTGGATATTATGCTGCCGGAGATTGACGGTTTACAGGTACTCAAGCAACTCCGTCAGAGCGGGGTTGAGACCCCAGTTTTAATGTTGACCGCTCGCGGTGATGACGTTGACCGCGTCGTCGGTTTGGAGTTAGGTGCGGATGATTATCTGCCGAAACCTTTCTATCCGCGGGAGTTGATTGCCCGTGTCAAAGCACTGTTGCGTCGCAGCAAGAGCCAAGACAGTAAACCTGTGGTGGAGAAGCTTCGCTTTGCCGGCTTTGAGCTCGACGTCACCAATGCAACGGCGACCTGTGACGACGCCGAACTGACCTTAACACCGACGGAATTTGAGGTGCTGCGCCAATTGGTCATGCACCATGGTCAGCTCGTCACCAAAGAAATGCTGTCTGCGCAAGTGCTAGGCCGTCAACTGGGGCCGTTTGATCGCTCGCTAGACGTTCATATTAGTAATATCCGGAAGAAATTACCCACCCATCCAGACCGCATCCAAACCGTGCGTGGTCGCGGGTATCGCGTCATGGAACCTGAGCTGTTGGAATCGTAAATTATGGTTGAACGCCGCACGCGGTGGTATCAGTCGCTGACCTTTCGGCTCCTGACCGTCTTTTGGTTTTTAATTACCTTGACCGCAGCGGCGGCGTTTGCGGCCATTCTCTATTTAGCCCGACCGCCCGGCCCAGAGCCGATGAGCGCCGAATTTGATCGAGCGCTCACGCCTATTTTAACCCACCCATCCAGTGCTGGACTGCTGCAACCAGGTCGGTTGCTGGTTGGTCAATATCGTTTAATCGCAATTAGCCGAGGCGACCTTGAGTTTGTACCAGGGATGTCGCAAATGGAATTAGCCGCGGCCATGCAGGTGTATGAGAGCCCCGAGCCGGTGCAGATGGTGGTCGGTGACAGCGTCTATGCGGGACCGCTAGCAAGTAACGAAGGCTTTGTGGTGATTAGTCGCCCAGCGACAGCCGCCGAGCTGCAGGCGATTCAGGAAAGTCAGGAAGACCGTGATTTCTTGCCTCGGCTGGCGCTGTTTTCAGTGATTGCATCGTTCTTAGGTGCTTTGATTCTCGGTTGGTGGTTCGTGCGGCCACTCAAGCAACTGCGCAATGCCACGCGCGAAGTTGCTGCTGGTGCCGCAGAGCCCGACTTAAAACGTTTGCCCCGTCGTCGCGATGAGCTTGGCGAGCTGGCGCGTACGTTGAAGCGTACCGCGCTCGATTTAGCCACCTCAAGAGACGCCCAGCGCCGTTTGTTGAGTGACGTCTCCCACGAACTGCGCTCGCCAGTTGGACGCTTGCAAGTGGCGCTCGATTTATTGGAAACGCCAGAGCTGCGCCAAAACCGTAACTTCAAACAATTGCACAAAGACATCTATCGTTTGGGTACCATTATTGACTCCATTTTATGGCTGTCACGCTTGGAAAATGGCCTCGAGAAGTTAGTGAAAGACGAAGTCGATGTGGTGAAGCTTTTAAAGGAGCTGAAAGACGACCTCGATTACTTCTATATTGCCCAACTTGGCGATGACCAATGGCACGGGCAAATTGTTTTGCCAACCAACGAGCTACCGACGGTTGCTACCGACCCGGTGCTGTTGCGTATGATCGTTGAGAATCTCGTGCGCAATGCATTCCAATATGGCCCGCAAGACGGCGTCGTCGAGATTTCGGCTACGGCAAGAGGAGAAGATTTTGCTTTAACGATTCGTGATCACGGACCGGGCGCACCAGAAGAAAAGCTGGCGAAACTATTCGAACCCTTCTATCGCGCCGACACATCACGCCACCACGGCACCGGCGTCGGCCTTGGACTAGCCCTTTGTCAGCGCGCAGTCGCTATCCTTGATGGCGACATTCACGCCCGCAACCACCCCGAAGGCGGCCTCGAAATCACCGTCAGCTTCCCCCGCTAATCTTGTCATCGCCCCGCATTCACGTACAATCGCAAAAACATTCTGGCTCGGAGCCGCAATAGGTTTTGCGGCTCCGAGCCAGAACGGTAAGTTACTGAAAAGGAAGGGTTATGGATTTGCGTCAATTAGCAGGTGAGGTTTTGGCTGAACGGCCGTTGGATACGGATCCGGCGTGGTCGCAGTGGTCTTTGTCCAGTCTTACGCGCTTCTATCGGCACATTGAGCACGGCGAATTTATCAGCCGTGACGGTAAGGAAATCCATTATGGCTTGTGCCGCCCGAACGAGGCGAATGCTTGGGTTGTTATTTCTCCAGGCAGGGTCGAATCCTACATAAAATATCAGGAAGTGGCGCTTGAACTCGTTGCCGCCGGTTATGCAGTGGCGATGATCGACCATCGTGGTCAAGGCCATTCCAGTCGCTTAACCACAAACCCGCAGCAAGGTCATGTCGGTCAATTTATTGATTATGCCGAGGACTTTGCGGAGTGGCTTGACCATCTCCGTGGCCATTTTCAAGCGCAACCGGTATTCCTCTTGGCGCATTCGATGGGTGGCGCTATTAGCATGCTTTACCTGCAGCAAGTGGCCGGCCGCAAAGGTTACCAACCCTCACCATTTAGCAAAGCAGCGCTCAGCGCACCGATGATGGGGATTAACACCGCACCGTGGCCGTTATGGCTGGCAAAACCTATGACTCGGTCACTCGCTGCACTGAATCAGCTCTTGTCACCGAAACGCTATTGGTATGCCCCCGGTACTGGCGACTACGCAACCGAACCCTTTGCGATTAACCGCCTGTCCCACAGCGAAGCGCGATACCATTGGTTTTCACAAATGTACACGGACTTACCGGCAATTAAAGTTGGTGGGCCGACCAATCATTGGGTCGCCGAAGGTGTCGCTGCGGCCGACGAAGTGGTGCGCCTCGCCCATCGAGTCGAGATACCTGTGCTGTTACTCCAAGGCGATCAAGACATCATCGTTGCCGCCGAGCCACAGAAGCGCTTTATTGATCAATTACCGAACCCGCAAAGCCGTTTAGAACCGGTCGCGGGTGCGAAACATGAAATTTTAATGGAAACCGATGCCATTCGAGCTCCGGCCATCGCAGCCGTTATGACTTTCTTTCAGGACGACGCCTAAAGCCCGCCAGCGAAACCAAGCTGGCGCCAAGCTTCATAACTGACCAAAGCTACCGTGTTGGACAGGTTCAGTGAACGATTATTCGGCATCATCGGCACACGCAAGCGCTGCTGCGGTGCGATTTGTTCCATGACCTCCGGCGGCAAGCCACTGGTCTCTGAGCCAAACAGCAAAACATCACCGGCTTGAAACGGTGCGTCGGTGTAATTCACCGAGCCTTTGGTGGTGATGGCAAAAATGCGATGACCGGAAAATTTAGCGGCAAACGCGGCGAAATTAGGATAGCGCTCAACCCGACTTAAATCATGATAATCCAGACCCGCCCGGCGTAATTTCTTCTCTTCAAAGTCAAAGCCCAACGGTTCAATTAAATGCAACGTACAGCCGTTATTCGCCACCAGACGAATAACATTGCCAGTGTTCGCCGGCATGACGGGCGTATGCAGAACAATGTGAAACATTTTTTTCTCCGTGATGAAAGGCGGGCTCGCCGATACTGAAAAAATAAATCAGTCCGTCGCAGAAGTACTTAGCGAAAACACAGGCAGATTATAGCCCGAATTCACGGAATGGCGGTGAAGTTTTGTGGTTGGCAGCCGATAAAATCAGTAAGAACAATAACGTTCGTTAAGTTTTGTAAATCAAAGGTTGTCTAGTGCACTTTTTTCATGTTGAATAGCAAGAAAGTGACACAAATTGTCGCAACCGGATGAAGGAAGTTGTACTTACTGTGACGTATAATTCTCGAACTGCTGCCAGTGCTGCGTATTACTTTGCTGCGTTAACCGCAGTGCTGCTCGGTCTTATCGGTTCGTTTTTCCACTTCAGTGTCTCTCAGCAAACGCTCATCGACATTATTCCGATGCGCACAACTGCGGCTGTATTGGTCACAGGACTAGCCTTCTTAATTGCAGCCCGTCGTCATTCAATTATTCTAATTGTGCTTGGTGTTGGCTTTATGGCCTTAGCGGCCATATCGCTCTACGTCAATCTGACGAGTGGCCGTCTAGATGTTCGCGAATACTTTGCTTGGGTCATTGTTGCCGTTGCGATTCACCTCTTCCTACTCGGTCTTTCCTTTGCATTAAGCTTAAAATGGCGTTGGGTTAGACAGCTTTGGAAGTTTACCGGTTGGCTTTCATTGGCAATAGCCATCGCCATTATAGTCTACAGCTGGATTCCCAATACGACCCACTCGTACGCACCGGGCTCGGTCATTTTCATTGCCGTCGCGTTGATGATGTTGCTGACGTGCATCATGATGCTGATTCGCGCCCATTGGTACCGCGAGCCCCTGTTCTTTGACCGAAAATTATTAACACCTTCGGTGGTTGTCAGCTTAATCACCTTACTCGTTTGGTTTTCACTCTCTGCCGCAGCAGTGCGTGATGTCAATGAACGCGGGCAAATCCTACAAGGGCAAATAGCCAGTCAAATTGATAGTCAACTGATTGAGTTACGGGACGCCTTAAAACGCGTCGCTAGTTTTAAGAACGCGGAAGATCTCGAAGTTTTTCGTCATGATTCCGAGCTGTTATTACGCGACTTCCCTGCCGCGCTAGGAATTAGTGTGCACTCGGGGTCGGGTGATTTTGTTTATTTAGTTCATGCGCAAAATCGAGCCTGTGAAGTCGATTTGCGGGTGCTTGCGATACCGCCGACCAATTGGCTCCGAAGTCAAATGGGGCAAGAGGCTTACTCAATGTCGGCAACGTCCGTGATGGCGGAGCGACCGGTACTGTTTTTCACCGCTCCAATTATCAGTCCAAACGTCGAGCAAAATCAGCAGGCGACCATGGCGGTCGATCTACGCGCCTTGTTAGATTTTGAAACGGTCGAATTCCTCAAGGCGTTTTCGGTCTATACAGAAATTGCCCCGAATATTATTTTGCCTGCGAATACGGTTCCGTTTCATGTCATTACCAATGACCACTTTCACCAAATGCACCCGTTCTCGATCGAACATGCGTATCAAATTCTGGATGCACCGCTCAACTTTTACGTGACCTTGCATGATACTGACGAGTTGTGGCGCAGCGCCCGGGTCAATAAGCTCGTGTTTCTGATTGGCGGCCTGGTCTCATTCTTATTAGTGATTGTCATCGACGCCAATAATCGTTTGCGCCAAGAAGAAGTGAAACTTAAACAACTCGCGACCTTTGATGGGGTCACCAATTTGATTCGTCGCGATGTTTTTGAACAAGAGCTTGCTCTGCAGTACAGCATCAGTGAAGACATTGCGACAACCTACGTCCTGTTCATCGACCTTGATGGCTTTAAAACCGTCAACGATACGCTCGGGTTGAAGGCCGGCAATCATATTCTCCATGAGACCGGGAACCGAATCAAAGCCTTGTTACCGACCGAAGCGATTGTTTCACGCTTCAGTAGCGACGAATTCGTGGTCATGGTGAAACATACCAATAAAGCATTGATCACCAAGTTGGCCGGCGCTTTTCAACGTGAACTAAGACGCCCCTACGTCATTGATGACGTCGAAGTTGTCATTTCAGCAAGCATTGGCGTTGCGCAAGCGAGTGTGCGCAACGACAGCGCCGATGAGCTCATTCAGCGTGCAGATATCGCCATGACTGAGGCGAAAACCGCGGGCGGGAACACAACAACCTGGTTCCGTAAAGACATGTTGGCGAGCTATAACGAACGCTTGCGCCTGCGCACACGGATTCAGCAGGGTTTGAACAATGATGAATTCCGCGTCCATTATCAGCCTATCGTCAGCACCAAATCTGGGGAAATCTCAGGTTTCGAAGCACTTGCACGTTGGCCGCAAAACGACGGCAGCATGATTTCGCCCGGTGTTTTTATTCCCGTCACTGAACAAACCGGCCAAATCGTCGAACTCACCGAACAAATATTGGCCATGGTCAGTGCCGATATTCCACGCCTTGCCGCTATAGGGGGCGAAGAGCGCACCTATGTATCGGTGAATATTTCACCGCTCTGTTTTACTCGCGGTATCGTTATTGAATTGCTTAAAGAGATTCACCTGCAAGCGAAAGAATCCAATGTGGTGCTGCAAATCGAAGTGACAGAAAGTTTGTTCCTCGATGACAAAATTACCGCCAAAGCCACCCTTGAAGCGTTACGCGACTCCGGTATTCAAGTCGCCATCGACGACTTTGGTACCGGTTATTCCAGTTTAAGTTTGCTTTATAAGCTGCCTGTTGATGTAATTAAGATCGATCGCGCCTTCATTAGTGACCTGACACCGGGCTCCGATGCGTTTAAAGTGGCGGATGCCGCCATTACACTTGCATTGAACCTCAACAAGGTGGTCGTGGTCGAAGGTATAGAAACAGAAGAGCAACTGAAATTCTGTCGCGAGAAACAATGCCATGCCATGCAAGGGTTTTATTTTTATAAGCCCGAGCCGCTGGCGGTCTTAATGAACATGCAACACAGGTAACCGAATGATGAGTAGTTTTTGGTCCCGTCTCTGGAAAGTGTCCCTTTCCGGTGCTTTTGCTGTCTCTGCGCTGAGTGTGTCAGCAGTTGCCGCGGTTAACGATCCTTCGGGTAGTGACCCGCAATGGAACGTCATGCTGACCGGCAGTGAGTTACGCTTGTGTTCCAGCATGAACTCAGACTATTGCGCCAACACCGATTGGATTAATGCCAATGACATGCGCACCGCACGCTTATTTCAATTGACCGACGTGCGTCGCCGCGAAGCGTTGCGCCGTGCCGTGTGGCCGCGTGAGCGTGATGAAGTACGTGATGAATTGGCCGTCGCACTTGAAGAAATGGTCGACTATTTTGCGCGTGGCGTGGTGCCAGAATATCGCCTCGTTGAGCGCTTCCGCTCGCGCGCCTACTTAGACTTACTCATGCGTTTGTCAGAAGCAGAATATGATCGGGTGCTCGATAACCTTGAAATGCCGCGCTTAGAAGGCTTAAACGAGCATGTTAATTTGGCGGAGAATGCCGATTATAGTGCCGAATTTGTTACTCGTTTCGTTGCTATGGCTGAAGACCAGCTCAAGCGCAATGACGGTGACGGTAAGCCACTTATTTTAGTCGTCACCGCCGGTGAACGCGATACCTTCCGCTCAATTGAAGCTCACGTTGAAGCCTTCAAACAAGCCGGTGCGGAAGCGCGCTGGTTGCCCGCTGACGTCGCAGTTCGCGCCGCGCGCGAGGCGAATGAGTGCCGTGCACTGGAAAGTTATCGGCGGCAACTGAGCGGTAACTATGATCGCGACCGCGTCGAGCCAAGCCGCCACCAAGAACAACTCGCTTATTGTGCGAATAGCGCCGCTGGCCAAGCGCTGATTGAACAAGCCAGTGCCGTGTTTTTTACTGGCGGCAGCGCCCAGCGTTTGTTTCGCGCGTTGCAAGCAAGTGACGACTTAACCGTGCTGCGCGAACGGTTTGAACAAGGCCGCATCGCGGTGGGCGGCGCCGGAGCGGGCGCCCAAGCATTAGTGGCAAGCAATATGCTGACCAACGGCCATAGTCGCGAAGCCATTCGTAACGGTGCGTTTGCAGCAACAGCGCCAACGCCAGGGTGTGATCTCGATAACACTTGCCCACGCGGACTCAACCCAAATAGCTTGACCTATGAGCCACTCGGCGGTTTTGGCATGTTGCGTAATGTCATCGTTGATACCGATGTGTCTCATCGTGGCCGCCAAGGTCGCTTGTTACGCGCAGCTGCAACGAGTAATAGCCCGCTTGCCATCGGACTCGACCGCGACACGGCTATGCTGGTGAATACCCGTAGCGGCGCGTTCGAGCTCATCGGTCGTGACGGCGCGTTATTCCTAGAAGGCGCGCAAGGTAACGAGGCGATGCTCGCAGCAACCTTCCATTACTTGCGCAGTGGCAGCATGGGGCGCTTAGAAGCAGGTCGCCTGCATACCGCTGTATTAGCGCCGCAACAGCCACAGCGTTTAGAGTCGATTACCACGCGCTTCTTGGGCGACACCGGCGTGTATGACAATATCGACAATGTCTGTCGCGGTAGCCAACAATTGCGGTTGCTCCAGGACACGTTTGTCCTGCAAATGCTGGCGAGCGAAGACAGCGAGATTGAGCGCACAGCGGGACGTTGCCAAGTAACCAATGGCGTTATCGGTATCGCGATTCAAGCGCCCTAAAAGACGTTGAAAATTGTCACAATTTGTCAGTTATAGCAGTTGTGAGCCCGCTTATTTGCTAATCTATGCGGACACTATTGACGCACCGACTCAATGGGCTCAGAACTGCAAGTGCTGCGGCTTTCTTAGTCGCTTAATACTGGGCAGCAACATACTGAGTAGCAAAACATTGAGTCGCAGACTTGACGAGCGAGAGAAAACTTGAGCGCCATTCATGCCATGCCGACAGTCTATCGAACACTAAGCGCAGTCGCACTCGCGACCTGTCTCTGTTTGCCTGTCAAAGCGGACGAAGCAGACACCAGCTTCGTTGAAGATTTTAATGAACAGCTGAAAGTCTTCATTAATGAACTCAATATCCGCGTCGCCATGGGCTATGGTGAACGCTCGTCGATCGTGCGCGGTACTGATCCGCTGTCGTTCTACGTCCTACCCGACGTGAGTTACTATGGCGAGCGCTTCTTTTTCGACAACGGCATGGTCGGCTACAGCTTGAAACAAGGACGCCGCCATGAAGTGTCGTTATTTACCAAGCTCAATACAGAATTCAGCTTTTTTACCGACAGCATCACCGGTTATTGGTTTGGTGATGCTTATAGCGGGGTGAGCTCGTTTCGCAATCCGTCACCGAGCGGTGGCTGGGAAGACGAGCCGCCGAGTGTCGACAACATCGCCAAACGTAGCTGGGCCATCGACGCCGGCATCCGCGGTGACTATTACCCAGCCGACTACACCCACATTGGTGTGATCCTCAGCCAAGATATCCGCAACAAACATCGCGGCCAATGGGCCAGCGTCATGGTCAGTCAAGGTGTGCCTACGGCACTCGGCAACTTTAACTTCAAAGGTGAGTTGACCTACAAAAGCCAAGACTTAGTCGACTATTATTATGGGGTGTCGAGCCGCGATAATGTCGCACCAAACTACTATTACCGCGGCCGTTCCGTGGTGCAGCCAGCGCTGTCGGTACATTGGCAGTATCCGCTAAGTGATCGTTTAAGTATCGTTGGCTCTGGTCGATATATGTGGCTGGGTGATGGCGTGGCCGACAGTCCGCTCATTACTAAAGACACAACCACAACCTTTTTCTTGGGGGTGAGTTATGCGTTATAGCTTGATCACCATCCTTGCGGCGGCAACACTCATTGCCTCAAATGCGCTAGCGAAGCAACAAGACGTACCGTTACCCCATCCGCAAGTGGATGAATTACTTGAATGTACCGAGCCCCTTTGTTTATGGGTGCAGCCACAAATTTGTGTCACTGACAACGCACCTGCCGTGTGCAAAGAAACCGTGTCAGTGAACTGGCGCAGTGAAGAGCCACTGAACACGTGTTTAGCCTTTGACGAACAAGTATTGGCCTGCTGGCGCAGAGAATCCTCGGGCAGCTGGCTGGGTGAGCTGACTTGGTTTGGTGACGAAATCTTAGTGTTATTTACAGTGGACGAGTCGGATTTAACCGCCGAAGGTGAATGGCGCGAACGACCACGCCGCACCAGTCGCCAGCAGTTTTTGAGTTCACTTGATGTGCTCGCCAGCACCGAAATGCAAATTCAAAGCCTGTTCCCGAAAGCGCGTCGCCGCCTTGGTAGCCCATGGAGTGTGTTTTAATGAGTACGCGTATTCTGATTGCCGAAGACGACACCCGTTTGGCAAACCTGATTAAGGACTACTTGACCCAGCAGGGGTATCACGTGTTTTGGGAAGCGAACGGCAGTAAAGTTGTGGCGGCCGTGAAAAACGTCAACCCTGATCTGATTATTCTCGATGTGATGCTGCCCGGTCGCGACGGTTTTGAATTGTGCCGCCAATTGCGGCCGCAATACCCCGGACCTATTCTCATGTTCACCGCGCGCAAGCACGACGTTGACCAAATTACCGGTCTGAGTATTGGCGCTGATGACTATGTGGTGAAACCGGTGGAGCCCCAAGTGCTGGTGGCGCGCATTGAAGCCTTACTGCGCCGTTTTCAACCGCGCGACAGCTTGGAAAATAGTAAAGCGCTGGAGTTTGGCCGGTTAAAACTCAACGCCAAATCACGAGCCGCGCGCTTTGGTGATGACGAAATTAAGCTCACTAGCCATGAATTCGATTTGTTGTGGTATCTCGCCCAACATGCGGGCGATTTAGTGACTCGGGAAACCATTCACTTTGACGTGATCGGCCGCGAGTACGACGGCGTCGATCGCACCGTTGACATGCGCGTGTCGAATATCCGCAAAAAAATGGCCGAATACACCGGCCGTGACGACGCGATTAAAACCGTGTGGGGGCGTGGCTACGTGTTTGTTGCCGACGCTTGGGACTAACCCGTGCGGCGCCTCGCGTTTCACTTCTATGGATTCTTATTACTGGCCGTGGTCGGCCTTGGCTGGACCATCGAGCAGTTGTGGAGCAGCCAACAGAACGACATGCCCGCTTGGGTCGAGCCATTAGCCGAGTCGTTCGTGAACTTAAGCCAGTATATCGAGCGCCCCGAACAGCTTGAGCAGGCACTTGATTTGCCGGTGCAAGTGGTCGGCAGCGGGCAAGTGCGCTGGCCCGCAGCACAACAAAGTAAGTTTGCGGCCGGTGAGCCGGTGATTCTGTTTGGCGACAGCACGCAATTGTACGTGTATATCCAACACCGCGACGATATCTGGCGAGTTGGCCCAGTCATTGATGAAACGCCAAGCCCAACCTATGCCTATCATTTGCTGTTTTTTTTGCTTCTCGCTGTGGTCACAACGATTTGGCTGTGGCCGTTGTCACGTGATTTAAAACGACTGGAAGAGCATTTGCGTTATGTTTCGCAACCTGACCAAAAGCCGCTGAATCTATCGAAACGCTCTTTGGTGTATCCGCTGGCGCTGAGCTTTAATACCATGCGTGAACGCATTTGGTACTTACTCGGTATTCAGCGCGACCTGACCCATGCCGTGTCCCACGACTTACGCACGCCGTTAGCGCGAATGAAGTTTGCCTTGGCGCTGCCTGACTCGCCGACGAAAACCGAAGCGCTGCAAGAAGACGTGCAAGAAATGGAAGCGATCGTCGACACCCTGCTCGACTATGCGCGCATGGAAGCCCAAGAAGAGCTGATGGAACGCGAAGACGTGGATGTCAGCGAGCTGTGTTCGCACGTGGTCGAGAAATACCAACGCGACGGTGCCCGGAGCATTCATTTAACCGCCCCTGAACATCTGCATTTTTGCTGTGACGGCCATTACCTCGAGCGCGCGTTAAACAACTTGCTGCAAAACGCCAGCCGCCATGCCAACAACAAGGTGCATGTGGAAGTGATTCAACGGCAGGGAGAGCTTGTGATTCACGTTGATGACGACGGTGCCGGCATTCCGGCCAGCGAACGGCAGAAAATCTTGAAGCCGTTTGTGCGTTTAGAAGAAAGTCGCTCGCGAGACAGCGGTGGTGCCGGTTTAGGGCTGACCATTGTCAGCCGGATCATGGAGTGGCATGGCGGGCGTATCGACATTAGCGATAGCCCGCTCGGCGGCGCTCGGTTCAGTTTAATATTGCCCGAGCCACCGAAGATTTAAATCCCGTATTGCTGGCGATACTCGCGCACTTTTTCGAGCATGGCTTCCTGGCCCGGTTGCTCGCTTAAGTACTCGATAATGTCGCCAAGCGTCACAATAGCAATGACTTTGGCATTGTAGTCGCGCTCCACTTCCTGAATTGCACTGAGCTCGCCTTTGCCTTTTTCCTGCCGGTCTAACGCAATCAACACGCCCGCAAGGCTAGCGCCATTGGCTTCAACAATGTCCATCGACTCACGAATGGCAGTGCCGGCGGTGATGACATCGTCGACCAACATAATCCGACCTTTCAGCTCCGAGCCAACCAAGTTGCCACCTTCGCCGTGAGTTTTCGCTTCTTTGCGGTTAAAGCAGTAGGGCACGTCTTTGCCATGGTGCTCAAACAGACTGACCGCTGCCGCCGTGGCAATTGGAATGCCTTTGTAGGCCGGGCCAAAGAGAACGTCGAACTCGATGCCCGAGTCTTGCAGCGCCGCCGCGTAATAACGGCCAAGCTTGGCTAAGTCAGCGCCGGTGTTAAATAAACCCGCGTTGAAAAAGTAGGGACTCGTACGGCCAGACTTCAACGTAAACTCGCCGAATTTTAAAACACCTTTGCCAAGGGCAAATTCAATAAATTCGCGTTGATAAGCCTTCATGAATTTAAAGCCTCTTTCTGTAAGTCGTTGAGCTCACGAATGGCGTGTTTAGCTAGCTCAACCATCTGGTTCATGTCGTCAAAACTAAACGGTTCCGCTTCGGCAGTCCCTTGAATCTCAATAATTTTACCGGTGTCGGTCATGACCACGTTCATGTCGGTGTCAGCTTCCGAATCTTCCGGGTAGTCCAAGTCAGCAACCGCTTCACCGCGATACATACCCACCGAAACCGCCGCAACCATACACTTCAACGGGTTTGATTTGACGAGGTTCTTTTTGCGTAAATGGTTAATTGCGTCCACCAAGGCCACGCAAGCGCCAGTAATTGAAGCTGTGCGGGTGCCACCGTCGGCCTGAATGACGTCACAGTCAACGGTAATAGTGTTCTCGCCCAGTGCACTTAAGTCGACCGCAGCGCGCAATGAACGCGCGATTAAACGCTGAATTTCCATGGTGCGACCGCCTTGCTTGCCACGTGCCGCTTCGCGATCCGAACGCGTGTGCGTCGCCCGCGGTAACATGCCGTATTCGGCAGTAATCCAGCCTTGGCCTTTGCCCTTCAAAAAGCGCGGTACCCCTTCTTGCACACTGGCGTTACACAATACTTTCGTGTCACCGAATTCAATCAGCACACTTCCTTCAGCGTGGCGGGTATAGTTGCGAGTAATCGTAACCGGACGAATTTGTTGAGCTGTACGGCCGCTTGGACGCATAGGAAAACCTCTTGCTTAGGTGGGTGGAATGAGCTGGGGGCATAGTATAAGCGTTTTGGCGCATTTTCGCCACGCATGGCCGCGCTGGCGGGACGGTCATTTCCCTGCGGCCATTTCCCAGTAGCTCAGCGAAACGCTATACTAAGCGGACATTTTGCTGCTTCTGAATGCGAAATTGACAGCAAAATGGACCTTTTATTTTCGATTAAAAACAAGAGAGCCATTTTATGATTTACAGTATGACCGCCTACGCCCGTGAAGAAGTGAAAGCCGACTGGGGCACCGCCGTTTGGGAACTGCGCTCAGTGAACCAGCGCTACCTTGAAACCTACTTCCGCCTGCCAGAACAATTCCGTGGCGTCGAGCCCGTACTGCGCGAGCGCCTGCGCCAAGCGCTACAACGCGGCAAAGTAGAATGCGGCTTGCGCTTTACCGCCAACCCAGGCGCGAGCAGCGAATTGAAAATTAACGAAGCCTTAGCGACTGCGTTACTGCGTAGCGCCGAGTGGGTGCAAAGCCAAGGCGCCAAAGCCTCAATTGACCCGATTGATGTACTGCGCTGGCCAGGCGTGCTGGAAGCCGCCGAAGCCGACATGGACGCCATTCAAGCCGAACTGATTGCCGGCTTCGACCGCGCCCTGCAGGCATTCATTGACGCCCGTGCCAGCGAAGGCGCCAACATGCGTGCATTAATCGAAACCCGCCTTGATGGCATTGCCGAACAAGCAGCATTCGTACGCGGCCGCATGCCAGAAGTACTGGAGTGGCAGCGCGAACGCCTACGCGGCAAGTTTGAAGAAGCACAGATGGAACTGGACTCCGAGCGCCTCGCCCAAGAAATGGTGCTGCTGGCACAGAAAACCGACGTTGCCGAAGAACTCGACCGCCTCGACAGCCACATTAAAGAAACCCGCAACGTGTTGCGCAAAGGTGGCGCCTGCGGCCGCCGCTTAGACTTCATGATGCAAGAATTCAACCGCGAAGCGAACACCCTCGGGTCGAAATCGATTAATGCGGACATTACCAATGCAGCGGTGGAGTTGAAGGTGTTGATTGAGCAGATGCGGGAGCAGATTCAGAATATTGAATAAACCACGCCCAGCATCCGCTTAACTTTGTGTTATTAATAGCGCGCACAGGGGCTCATTAACATAGTAGTTTGCGCGCCCGATCCGGTGCTTGGTAACGAAGCCGTGTTCAACGAGTTGCTCAAGGTACTTGCTGGCCGTGAGTCTACTCACACCTAATTCATTTTCGACAAACTCTATCTTGGTATACGGGTGGTGGAATAGGTTGTTGAGCAGCTCTTGACGATAGATCTTGGGCAACTCACCCCGCATGCGATGTTTTACATCTTTCATGAGAGATTTCATTGCTGTAATGAGCTCAATTGTACGCTTAGATGTCTCGCTTACACCCTCTAACATATAGAGTAGCCATGGCTCCCACTCGCCCGTTTCGCGCACGTGCTGCAACAGTCGATAGTATTCGGCTTTATTGCGCGTTATGTATCTACTTAAATACAAAACAGGAAGGTTCAGAAGATCCTTCGTAACCAAATACAGAATGTTTAAGATGCGACCCGAGCGGCCATTGCCATCGTAAAAAGGATGAATGCTTTCAAATTGATGATGGACAATTGCCATTTTTATCAATGGATCGGTATCACAGAGATGGTCATCGTTCATGTATTGAACGAGGTTATCCATTAAATTCGCAATTTCTTCGGCATGTTGGGGCGGGGTATAGACGACTTCGCCAGTAGCCATATTTCGCAGTTCGGTGCCGGGCAGTCGTCGCAGTCCAGCTTTGTTATGTTCAAGGTGACGCTGGACCTCAAGAATGTCGTGGAGACGAATGACTTTGGAGTGACGCACTTTTGCAAAGGATTGCTTTAAAGCAATGGCATAGTCTTGAACTTCTTTAGCGGCAGGATGCACGGTTCCACCTTCGAACAGACTCGCTTTATAAAGCTCATCGTGCGTGGTGACTATATTCTCAATTTCAGAGCTATCTTTGGCTTCCTGAAGCGACAAGGTATTAATGAGGATACTCTCATTCGGAATACTTGCTGCAACACCTTTCAGCTCTGCTAGAAAACGGTGTGCCTCAGCTGCTTTTTTGAGTACAGCTCGAGTCTCCAAGCGTTCTATGTCGGTGAGAGGAAGCATGGGTACAGACATATAGAAAATCCTATTATTAATGCAAGTGACCGTATTTATGTATAGATAATAGCATTATTTATACATATTGATTGGTATATGTATAGAAAATTCGTTTATTTATGCATGAGAGTTGTGGTGGCCAACTACCTTTGGCCACTTAATTAAAGGTGTTCCCACAAAACATACATGTAACGCAGCGGTTAGTGTTACACCGCAACACCACAAACAGTGGTTCAGGGATAACTTGCTCCGAAAATTAGGGATATAAGCGGTTCTGGCTACGAAATCAGAGCTAGGCTTAACCATCCAAAACTAATCCCCTATTCACGTGATTTCTTATTGTTACCCTTCCCAAATTTATCTCTATTGAGGTACACAAAAATGCCGATCAAGGCGAGGGCGAACAAAGGGGCGCCACCCAGAAAAATGGCCTGTGTTGTGCTCATAAGATAACTCCTCGTAAACGTTACTGTGTATCGCGCAAGCAACCCACTAACAGCTGCTTGATTAGCTCCTCTGGCGCAATACCAAGTTCGGCAGCCGGTACTTGTATCCCCAAGCAGGCGTGCTGTAAAAAACTACCCCGTGGCGGGGCAGTGCGCGCTATTATGTGCCTCTTGACTAGTTTCTAGGATATTATTTTGAGAGCTCAAGGCGTTTAACCATGCGTAAATCCGACAAACAACTCGAAAATGAAATCATTCGGCGTTTAACCGATGTGTGTGAAACGATGAAGCCGCAGCTGACAGGCTTTGTTTGGCTTACCCATGAGGTGAATTACAAGCGCTTTCCGGCAAGCTTAGTGGTCACTTTGGTTTTTAATGACGAGGTAACCGAGCAAGTCTTGCTGGAAGAATTTGCTGTCTTGCTGCCAAAAGTTCAAGCTGCACTGCAACCGGTGCTCGGTAAAGACTTACCCGCGAAACAAATTGAAGCAAGGCGCGAACATCGACTGCATTAGCTAATAAGCCAAAATAAAACGCCGAATAGAAAACTATCCGGCGCTAGTCTCATCCTGCGAAATAATTAAAACACGTAAATAAAACCAATACCGACTTCAGCTTCGAAGTTGCTGCGTGCAATTGGGCTGTTGCGCACGTCGCTGCTGTAATATTCATACAAAACTTCGCCGAAAATCTGCCAGTTTTTGTTCACAATGTGGCGATAACTATAGTCCAAACCGACCGAACGGAAGCCGCCGCTCATGCGGGTTTCCCGCAAGCCCGAAGCTGCCGCTTGTTGGGCGGTGATACCGAAGTCTTTGTTGGCAAACTCGCTATCATGGAATACCGCAACGAGGTTAATTTCTGAACCCGAGCCGTCAAACTTGTCGCCGAAACGACGGCCGACACCGAATAGGCCAAGGTTACCGTTTTCGCTAGCGACGACGCGGCCGACTAACCAATTTCGCCAGTCAGCGTCGAACGCACGTCGTGCTTCGAAGACGAACTCAAGGCCTTCTTTACCGTCACCAAGGCCGTCTAAATAGCCTTTGTCTGAGTCACCCTCTTCACGACCTTCGTCAAAGCCAATCAGCGCTTGCAAAAACCAAGTGTCGTTACGCAAACCACGCCAACCGAGTGCTTCGCCAGCGAAGAAAAAAATGTCATTGCCGCGGCGCCACTGAATGGCTCCCGCCGGGTCTACCTCGAAGCCAAATTCGTCCGAGCCTTCATAGGCCGTTTCATATTCAATACCGAGACCAAGTCCAAACGCCCAGCCGTCTTGTCCTCGAGTAAAATCATCGACAGAGGGCAACGGAACTAAAGCTGTACGCTCTTCTTGGGCCGTGGCGGTTTGTAAAAACAAGCTAGGAATCAACACTAACGCGAGTAAACCAGTGAGCTTTTTCATATCTATTTGCCTGCAAATATTCGGACAAATCCGAAAGTGGACCAAAGTTGGAATCGTTGGCTTCAATTTACGTTTCCCGCTTAATTCAGGAGCTTAGTTTGCTACTTTTTTTACAGGCCTCTTAAATTAGAACAACCCTTAGCAATTCCTCTAGTTGATGAACCTCGAACTCGCAATCCCACAAGGCCCTTTACCCACAAATTCTTATCCTCTCCCCCTTGAAGACTTGAAATCAGAGCGCGGACTGGATCACTTGTCCATCTTGCTTGTAAATTTTTCCTTCTTTCATGACAAATTCCACTTTTTGCAGCAAATTTATATAGCGCAATACATCGCCTCGAACAGCGATAATGTCGGCCACTTTGCCAGCTTGTAGGGTTCCAAATCGATCTTGGACACCCATCATTACGGCAGGCCAATAGGTTGCAGCGCGAATGGTCTCTTGAGCATCAAACTCCATTTCTTCAACCCACCATGCCATTTCTTGCCATGTAGACTGGCAATGAAATTTCATTGGAATACCGCTGTCCGTTCCAATCAACATAACCACGCCGGTGTCTTTTAGTTGCGCAATTTTATTCTTCAACGTCGAGCGACGGAGCGGGGTTAGCTGCATGTAGCCAAGCTGCGAAGGGTGTTGAATGGAGCTTCGAATGTCAGCTATCACTTCGTCAGAAAGGCCTCGCTCCCAACAGGGATCAGTCAAGCGGGTTGGGTTAGCAACAGTATTTGAATAATTCCAAAGCCCTTCAACCGTTGGTGTCCAGAATAACAAGCCGTCAAAAATACCCGTTGCAGTTCGCTCTATCAGGGCATCAAGGACATCCTGTGGGTAACCGGGCGCTGTGGTTAGGCCAGTGTGCTCAAAATTATCGATACCAATCTCGACACCGATCCGAATTTCATTTGGTTTGTGGGCATGGGCGACCACTTTCATTCCTAACCGATGGGCTTCTTCTACAATGGCTCGCGCAACCTCAATTTCCATATCGTCATGGTCAATCAGCTTAACGATCTCCATGCCGGCTTCGTGAAGTTCCCGAACGCGTAAACGCGCTTCCCTAACAGTTTTGACTTCCCAACGATAACCCTTCTGCCAATCATCCACTTCATGTTGCAGGAAAGGGCCTGAGGTATACAGGTGTGGTCCCGGAATACGGCCTTCGCGAATGGCGGCCTTTACATTAACCGACGCTGTTAATGGTGCACCCAAGTCGCGTGCACTGGTGACGCCAGCAAGTAATAATTGCAAAGCTGCCGCGGGCATAATTTCTGACTCGAAGCGATCAGAATAGGTGGCATTCCAGTGAGGGTAGTCCGCATGTCCCACCAGCATCAAGTGGGCGTGGTTTTCCCATAAGCCGGGCAAAATATCATGGCCGCCCATATTAATCTCACGATATCCCTCAGGAACTGGAAGCGAATCGACGGTGCCAACTTGCTGAATAATGCCATCATCAATCAAAATGACACTGTGTAACATAGGCGGTGCAACCGTTCCGTCGATTAAACGACCACCCACTAAGGCTATTTTTTCCGCGTGGACAGGAAGGCTCATTACCATCGCTAAACAACACAGCCAGATTTGAGTGACCGGCCAACTCCGCCTTTTTGTCATTTTTATTACCTCGAGCATTGTCAATAAAATCAGATTCTTATTGAGCATAGACGGAAATACGCTGGCGTCAATTTTCGTAGCGGTCGGTGATTACCGGCCAGAATCCAGCGAGCGCTTATGCGGTCGTCGCTACCATGGTCAAGCATTTGCGTTAAGTAGCGTGATGCAAGCTCACTAACACGCCCTCATTGCGAGGGTGTTTCTATTTACGCAGAATTATCATGTGCCCGTGCGATTTTTCCATTACACTCGTTAAAACAACACTATGAATGGAAGTCGTGGCATGAAATCGCGTTCAGTGATTCGAATTATCTTCTTGTGTTTTGCGAGTGTTTGGCTCGTGACCGCTGTGTATCATGTCTACAAACCGCTGCCTGCTGGGCTTAATTTAGCTGGCGCTGAACACCCGGTCGCGCAAGTTTCGTTTCTCACTGACATCACTTATGGTCACGCTGGCGAACCTGAAAGTCGTTACATAGAGCAGGAAATTTTCGACGGCGTACTCGACATGGTCGCCAACGCGCGTCAGTTTATCCTGGTCGACATGTTCCTGTTTAACGACTTTCAGGGGGCCGTCAGTGAAGATCACCGGGCGCTGTCGGCGGAGTTAACGCAGGCGCTTATCGATCAAAAACAACGGTACCCCGAGATCAACATCCACGTCATTTCTGACCCGCTGAATACGGTGTACGGTGGCCAAACATCCGAGCATTTTCAGCGTTTAGAAGCGGCGAATATTGACGTGACGTTAACCCGGCTTGCGCGTTTACGAGACAGCAACCCGGCCTACTCAGGGCTTTGGCGTTTGGTGTTTCAGCAATTTGGCAATAGCGAAGCGAACACGGCACCGAATCCGTTTGGTGACGGGCGCGTGTCCATTCGTAGTTACCTCGCGTTGCTCAACTTCAAAGCCAACCATCGTAAACTCATCATTAGCGACCAGCACGAAAGTTCAGAACTTGTCGCCTTAGTCACCAGCGCCAACCCGCACGATGGCAGCAGCGCCCACGGTAATGTTGCGTTGCGCTTTACCGGCCCTGCAGTGCTTGACCTACTTGAAAGTGAGAAGGCTGTACTCGGATTTTCTGGTGGTCCAGAAGTAATATTAAATGTACCAAGCCCAGAATCAACGCCAGAACCAACACCAACAAACACGACGCTGCAAGTCGTCACCGAGCGTGCCGTTGAACAAGCACTTGTCGACATCATTGACGCCGCTCAGCCCTCGGAAAACCTAGACCTAGCCGTGTTTTACCTGTCTGATCGACACGTCATCAGTGCGTTAAAACGCGCGACAACGCGCGGCGTTATCGTTCGCGTTTTACTTGATCCAAACAAAGACGCATTCGGCCGCGAAAAGAATGGTGTGCCCAATCGCCCGGTTGGCCACGAGCTCGCTCAAGTCGGCGTAACAGTGCGCTGGTGCGCGACGCAAGGCGAACAGTGCCATGCCAAATGGCTCATGCATCGCAGCGCCACCGGCCAGGCGACTATGCTATTGGGGTCGACTAATTTCACCCGCCGGAACCTCCACAACCTTAACCTCGAAACCAGTGTGATTTTGCGTGGGTCGGTAACC
This sequence comes from Aliidiomarina sp., assembly GCF_022565475.1. Lineage (GTDB taxonomy): Bacteria > Pseudomonadota > Gammaproteobacteria > Enterobacterales > Alteromonadaceae > Aliidiomarina. Next base: position 125,507 of record NZ_JAIUMR010000002.1, read on the forward strand.
GAGCAAGCACTGCACGAAGGAGTCGAATGGTTCGACGATCAATGGCACAATCGCGATGGCCGCGTGTTCAGTGCTGACTATGAAGTCTTTGCCGACAGTAGCGTGAAACGCCGTTTGCTTTATCGGTTCATGGAAGCGACGGGTTTGAGTACGTTTTAGTACGAACTTATTTCTTCATGCCATCAAATATCAACCCAAGGACAATGGCAATACCGATTCCGGCGCCAATGTTGTCTATCGATAAGCCGACCGCGACCCCGAGGGGCAGGCTTACGTAAAAGCCAACGCCGGGCCAGCTTGATTTCTTCTTTTTGTCACTCATGACAATCTCCGTTTATGGTGTAATGAAGTAAGTTCAACAAATTTAGTTCGCTTGCCAAATATAAATATCACCAGCATTGCTGATCAGGATTAGTTGCTCGTTAGCCCAAGCAGGTGTTGCCATGAAGCCGCCACTGGCAAGTACGCGTGACATTAAGCCGTAGAGTGAGTCGTGCCGACTACCGTTCTGAGCTAGGTCCGCCAGACGACCGTTCTCGTCTAAAATGCGGTAAGTATCGGTGTGGTAAGCACCAAGGCGTTGCTCCCAAATCAGCTCACCGCTGAAATTCAGAGCCACGATTTTGCCAAGCATTGAGCTGAAGAGAACGGCGTCGTTAAATAATAATGGTGAGCTGTAATTCCAACTCTGTGTGGTATAGCGCCAGAGTTCATTGCCTGTATCGCGCTCAATGGCAATGACTAAACCAGTATCTGAACTGCCAACGAAGACAAGTTGCTCACTGACGGCTACGGTTGTTAGTACCCACGACCGCGCCATGTCATAGCGCCATTCAATCTCGCCAGTCGCAGCGTCCAAACGATACAAATAGCCATCGCGTCCGCCAATATAGATTTGGTCGTCGACCACAGTCGGGCTTGCTTGAACACCGAGCCAAACACTAAACTCTTGTTCCGACTCGGTGGCAAATTGCCATCGAAGTTTGCCGCTTGCTGCATCAAGCGCGTAAATGCGGCCGTCCCAAGAACCAACAATCACCACATCTCCCCAAAGTGCTGGAGAACTATGCACAGCACCACCCGTTTTATAACTCCAGACTCGTTTGCCAGTTGCTCGCTCGAGTGCGTAGACATGGTGGCCACTGCTACCAAAAATTACCAAGTCATTTGAAATTACCGCAGACGACGAAAGATAGTCCCATGGGTCAACAATGGGCGTGTCCTCTTGGATATTTAAGTAACCATAAGCAGAAAATCGTTGCTGACCGAGCGTTTTAAATTGCCAGGTCACGCGTCCTGTGGCGAGTTCAAAAGCATAGAAGTTACCGTCTTCACTGAGCACGTAACCATGATTCGCATCGGCAGTGGCAGTTGCACGAATGCTCGCCCCTGTGGGTAGCGTCCAAATAATTGTCTGCGTATTGATGTCAAATGCATAAAGTACACCGTCAAGTCCTGCAACAATCAGCCGATCCTCGCTCACAATCGGCGATGCTGTGACGGTTGTCGGTAGTTTGTGCTGCCAAACGAGGGTTAAATCCTGTGCAAAATTTTGTGCAACGCGGCCGTTGCGTTGGTTGTCACCTTTAAAACCAACCCAATCGGTGTGTGCGAAAAGCGCGCTACTAAACAGCAGAGCCGATGCACAAAGGATACGCGGAATTATTGTTTTCATTGGGTAATGCCTCAGTTAAGAAAGGCATCAGCATCAATCAAAACGGCGGCTAAGTCCTGAAGTAAGCTAAAGTTTAAGGTTAAGTTTTGTTAATTTTGTCCAGTAAGCTGCTGAAAATGGGTAGCGACGTCGATAAATTCAGGGTGGACATAGAGGGGTTCATAATGCGGGTCAACCAAGAGCCAAAGCACCTCCCATTGACGCTCAGCGATGGCTTGACGAATGGCAGCAATGGCCAAGTCGTTATGTCCGGCAACAATGGCGTGGCGCGCGGTTGCCATGGGTGGTCGATAATGACCGAGTTCCGGTGTCAGCGGATTTTGCATCAGAGCCTCGTGTACTGATGGAAGCCCTCCTTTTTCATAATGTTGCTGCAATTCCATTTGTATATCCTCAGCGACCTTAGCGAATTGCAGCAATTCAGCAAGGTATTGCCAGGCTAAATCATCATGCCCAGCCTGATATGCAACATGTTGTGCCGAGACTAAAATTTCCGCACTCGCCGGTTCAACCGCAAGGATTCGGCTGATCTCAAGCTGAGCCCTTTCGGTGTCACCGAGCAACAAGTGAAGCCACGCAAGCATTGGTGCTGCATAGTATTCTGGGTGATGACGTCGAAGCTCGCGAATGGCTCGTTCGACCCACGTAGACTCACCAAGCGCGAGCATGACCTCAGAAAACTGCAGTAAGAAACGAGGTGAGCGGTTGTCACGATTGAATTCACCGACCAGTAACTCTTTTGCTGTCGCAAAATCCCAACGGCCATAAAAATAGATCATGCCGAGTAGCCATTCGGCCTCAGGTAATTGCGCATCTTCTGCTAATGCCCGTTCAATTAAACTAATTAACTCATCGGCATGGATAGGGATTTCATGGGGCGATATCCGAGTTAATTTGGCTTTAGCCATGCCGTAGTAGGCTTGTGCATTCGGTTCTTCAGACAAAATATCGCGGTACAGTCGAATCGCTTCGTCAATCTCACGATCATTGCCGCTAGCGACCAACAAAGAGGCACGGTTTAGTGTTTCGTAATGTGCAAGTTGTGTTCCTGCTTGGTGATCTAGTTTTGCTGATGGCCAGAGGATGATACTGACGACAACAACGACAAGAAATGCCGCGCTGGCAGTGATGCCCTTACGCCACGTCGAACGCGGAGGTTTGGACGTTGCTGTATCATGCAGTCGTTGCGTACTGATCTTCCAGGCATACCCTTGACCCGGCACAGTTTTGATATAACCGGGGCCTTTTCCTTCCCGCAAATGCCGACGCAATTGACTGATAGCAACCGTTAAGCTCTCTTCAGAGACGACCCGTGGCGCCCAAATTTCATCAATGAGAAAATCACGGCTGAGTGTCTCGCCGGGGCGTTGACAAAACAATTCAAGCAAGCGCCCGAGACGTGGCTCAAGTTGCACCGTATCGCCATGTTCATGCACGAGACGATAGTCATCACAGTAATAGGTCCATTGCCCAAAAACAAAGCACTGACGCAAAATCATTCCTCGCTCAATGAGGTGTTGTTTAATGTTAGTCGAATTGAATGCAAACGAAGATAAACAGTGGCTTAAGCTTACCGTCTTTTTGTTGAAAAGGCTTTATTAAGGAAGGTTAAGGTTACTTCTTAATAAAGCTTCACTGGTGATAGGCGCGGTGCTCGATAAACTTGTTGTCATCAAACTAACGGGAGAGCAATCATGTACCAATCTACTCACACTAACAAACAAGCACATCAGCGTAGGGTTGGTCGGCTGGCTTCATTGTTGTTTTTTGCGGTGCTCGTCAGTTTTCAATCGGCGGCAGCAGAACCGCTACGCCAACAGTTTGCAGTCGCTCATGCGGGTAACACACTTCACGTCGAGGTAACGCGCGATGCTCAACGAGAGGGACGACAGCCTCTCGTCATATTTCTGGTCGGCTCCGGTGAGCCGTCGACCATCGCCAACAATCGCGCGATGATTGATTTTTTTTTGGAGCAACCCTTGCTACCCAAAGGCTATGCTGTGGCTGCGTTTGATAAGCGAGGGACTGGTAAATCGAGTGGCGTTTGGTATACCGCAAATTTTTCCGACCGTGCTGCTGACGCCGTGGCGGTTGCTCAATCACTCCAGCAGCTGAACTGGGTGGATCCTGAGCGTATTTATCTGGTGGGGCATAGCCAGGGTGGCTGGATTGTTCAAATTGCGCTTGCTGATCACCCTGATTTGTTTGCTGCTGGGATAAGCATGGCAGGACCAACCTTCGGTGTTCGCGAACAGCTCATTAATGATTATGCTAGCGCGTATCAATGCAAACATAATACGACGGAAGACAAAGCGTATCGAGTGATGTCGCGTCGGGTAAGCCTAGGGTTGTCACTGGCACGCTGGCTACGATTTTCAGATGAATTGAAACAACTTAATGTTATTAAAGACTTTACGCCAGATGATTATTTGACTGAGGTGACGCAACCGTTACTGCTGCTTTTTGCCGAAAACGACCCGCTTGTTAGCCCGGAACGGAGTATTGCTGCGCTGAACGACCTGTTTCCTGCAGGGGTACCGGAAAATATTAGCTATTATACGGCACTGGGTGAGGAACATTCATTTAAAAGCGCGCCGAAATGCTACGACGGTGCTTGGCGTGACATCGAGTTTTCACCCGCCACGCGTGATTACCTCGTGACTTGGCTCACACAGCAAAACGCGCATAAATAGGGTTGTGGTCAGACACCGTTGTCGTGTCGATAGCGGTGGCTTCTTTCAGCACCAAGTCGCGATAGAAAATGAAATCGAGCGGGTGGGTTCGATAGGTTTTAATGTGGTGGTCATCTGACATGTACGCCTGACGCAAGCCAACGCTGCGACAAAAACGCAGTAAGTGCAAGCGGCGCTGTCTGTTCCAAACGTTAAAGTCGCCCGCAACAATCAATGGCCCATTGTGATGATTCAATTCAGCGCGTAACAACTCCATTTCCCGCAAGAAATAGTTGGCACTGACAAAATTTATCGCGTGCACATTCACGATTAACAGCGACTGGTCATTCGCCAGTGGATGATAAGACAACATGTAGCTTTTATGGGTTGCGAACAAACCTTCGCGTTTGCTGGTGAGTCGTGTTTGCACGTCGGTAAAGGCGATTTGCGACGCAGTGAGAACGCCGTACACCGAACGGCTCGTTTGCATATTCGGTGCAACTGCGTATGACCAATGCGGAATTTTCCAATCATTGTGTAAGGTAAGTTTTGCTTCTTGGAGCAGCAAAAAAAGGCTCGGGAATTGATGCAGAATACGCGCTAACGCCACCTGAAATTTTAGTGTTTGCGTCAGCTTTTGTGTATTCCAGCACAGCACGCCAAACTCTTCACCACGAATAATCGCTTGTTGGTGAATAAAGCGTTGAGGAACAATGATTCTGGGCTTTAGCACTTCTCCGCCTTTCAATCGGTAATGGATGATCGCTGCAGTTTTAGACCATACTGCTTAAGAATTATACCAAAAAACCGTGGCAGACTCGTCTAGTTTTTCCGTGGATTTACCCCAAAAAACAATGTCTAGCCAATGTCTAGCCAATGCCTATCGACATTTTTTCACGAAATCTTGATCAATTTAGGTTTGTTTAGTAAAGTTAATTGCATTAGGCTTATTAAACATAGCTAAAGTGAATCCATGGCCAGAAACGAAAGTGAACAAATCTATAAAGGGCTGCTCGACACCTTAGTGTTGAATGTGTTGTTGGTCGCGCCAAATTATGGATTTGGAATTAAAGAAAGCTTGCGCGAGCAGCTTGGCGATGATGCCGAGGTGGTGAAAGAGGCGACCTTGTACCCACTCTTGCACCGTCTAGAACGCAAAGAGCTCGTGCTGTCATATCGTCAGCCGGGTGACCGCGGTACGCCCCGTAAATATTACAACATCACGCGATCTGGACATCTGTATCTGAAACAACAAATTGAAGCTTGGCGGCAAGTCTCGGCATTACTTGACCGAACAATTTTTAAGAAGGACTGACGTATGAACTTTCATCGCTTAACACGCTTTCCGAAGCATGCCTACCCGACCGACTTAGACACCGGCAATGCGGCGATCGACCAGTACTTGCGAAATCTTGATACGCGCTTAGTTGGTAGTACTGGGGTACGTAAAATCACGCTCGAGGAAACGCGCGACCATCTGCTCGAGTCGAGTGAGCTCTATCTTCAACAGGGTGAATCGCCAGAGGCGGCAGGACAACAGGCCGTGGCAAGCTTTGGCGACGCTGAAGTGCACGCCCAAGAGCAACGACAAGGTCGCTACAAGGTATTCGGTACAATGTTTCTTCGTTTTGGCTTAACATTTGCGACCCTCATGTTGTTGATGAGTTTGCTTTCGATGCCGTCGTTTCTTGGTGAAGAAAAGGCAGCGCGCGGACTCATTGAAAACGTACCGACGTTAGCCAAAACCTATCTCTTTAATGCCATATTCTTCGGGTTCTTCATGAGCTACTGGTATACCTTTGCGTTTACGCAAGCCAAACCAGCACCGGTAAAACCAACAGACGACGGTGAAGTGCTGGAAGTCTATTCGCAGAAAAGTAGCAAGTTCGCCGCTGTATTTTTGTTGATAGCCATGGGCTTTATTTCACTCTCCTGTTTAGCCGGTCTATTTGGCTGGGGTTATATGGCGCCGAGTGGTGTGGCGTTGAATATCATACTGTTTTTGCTCGGTGCACAGATGGCCATTGGTGGTTTCATTGCATGGGATCGTTACGAGTTGTCTCAAGAAGCATTCACCATCCGCTCGTTTACTGGCAATCACACGGTTCCGCGGGCAAGCATCGTGGACTTGCAGGAAAAGTCCTTTTTGAAGAGCTTTCTCGGTTTAGGGATTGGCAAACATTATGCGCTGATTTGGCAGGATGAGGCGGGTCAACGACACGCCATCAATCTGGTACTCAATGGCGAAATGCATAATTCCGACAGTCTCATTGCGACTTTAAAAGCAACTGCTGACGACAGCGCAACCGTCGCCAGCGATAACTAAAGTTAAAGCTCGGTCATAAACGCCTGAATCATGGTGACCAACCATTCAGGAGCGTCGGCCATAATGAAATGGCGCGATTGCTCAGCAAAGGCAAAGCGGTGGTAGTGCTTTGCCACGTGCTCAAACTGGTCTTCATAGTTTTTTTGCACTTGCTCGGCGGTCGCATACGGTGCGCCATTTTGCAGGGCGCCAAGCGTCAACATAGGTACCTGTAAACGGGCCAGTTCCTCACGCAGGTCAGCCATCATTAGTTCGCCCATGACTTGACCAGAGGTCATGCCGTCAGAGCTGAACATGTCGGCAACAATCCGCTCGTGCCAATCGCTGTTATTGCTCATGCCAGCCGCCATCGCGTGCGGGTCGAAAGCAGATGGCGCTGTTTCTGCCGCGTCCTGCTCGAATGGCCCGAATAAGGCGCCCAGTGCCGGTAGGCTATCCACATTGACCACGCCGGCGAGCAGTTCAGGATGCGTTAACGCAAGTTGCATTCCAATAAACCCACCGAGTGAATGACCAACGATAACCGGTTCAGTGAGGTCATGGCGAACAATATAATCCTCAATCGCCGAGCGTTGTGTGTGAATAAATCCCTGTTGTAACTGCTCAGCTGGCAGCGCCGGTAGACCGGCAAAACCGGCTAACTGGAAAACGTGCAATTGATAACTGTCTTTCAGCGCTGCAACCGTGTCGTCCCAGACGCTTGCAGACGACGATAAGCCAGGAATGAGCAGAATCGGCTGGCCAGTGCCATAAATGGTGACGTTGAATTCCGGCGTTTCAAGCGTTCTCGGCGCATTCTCGTCGAGAGCAGCGAAAGCAGGGTTGGTGGCCAGAAATAAGATCGTGACAAAAAGTGTTTTGATGTTCATCGTTGATTGCTCCAGTGGTTAAATTCGAAGCAATTATCCGACTTGGCGCGGGCCATTGGAGCTGTCCAATGTCACGGATTCGAGATGCACTTCGCATTTTATTTGATGACAAGTGTCACTAGCGTGGGCAGGAGAACACGATTAGTATGTTGCTCAGAAATTATGCATAGGACGAACGCACGATGAGCACGCACATAGAGCAATTACCGCAAAAGTATTCTTGGGTTTACCTCGTTAACCTGGTGTTTTTCTTTATTCCTTTCTTCGTGTTTCCCTACTCACTGGTCGAAGCCGCAGTTATGTTGCTGGGACTAGGGGTGTTTTTATGGCTCTACTTTACCGCCTACAAAAGCACGCAGGCGATGATGTTTAAGTATGCAGTTGCCATTGCCGCGCTCGGCTTTGCCTTGTTGTTAATGAACCCTGGCGCAGTGGCTTTGCTGGTGTTTTCTGGATTTTTCTTCGGTTATGCTTTGCCGTTGCAGCGTTACCTCCTCAGTGTTGGTGCTTTGATTGTCGGTGTTGGCCTGTTTGGCTATATCGGCCCCGGCAATTTTCACCCTTTCTTTCTGATATCGATGCCAGTTATTGCGTGGATTAGCTTCTTTGGCTGGGTCGAACAGAAGAAAATGGAGCAGCGGCGCGCGAAGGAACGAACCAACCAAGAAATTGAATATCTAGCGGCCAGTGTCGAGCGTGAGCGCATTGCTCGGGACTTGCACGATATCCTTGGACACACCTTGTCGTGTCTTGCGCTGAAAGCTGAACTGGCAGAAAAATTGCTGGCGCATGGCCAAGTTCAAGATGCCCAACAGCACCTTAGCGAGCTCAGCCAAACCGCTCGTGATGCCCTGACTCAAGTGCGTCAGAGCGTGTCGGGCTACAAACATGACGGGCTTAAAAACGAAGTGACGCGTCTGCGTAATCGTCTCGCTGACAGCGGTTTTAAGGTCACGGTCGAAGGTGACATACCGCTGCTTCCGGCACAGCTCGAAACGGTTCTTGTGCTCGCCTTAACCGAATTAGTCACCAATGTTTTGCGGCATAGTCAGGGCGATGCATGCGCTATTGAGTTTTCTCAACAAGCGGGTCACTGCGTCCAAGTCTATGACAATGGAACGGCGCAGACGCTCGACGAAGGTAATGGTTTGCAGGGTGTGCGAGAGCGCTTGCGTGCTTTTGGCGGCTCACTTGAGCTTGCGGTTACTGCAGACGGCACAGCTGCTCGAATCATGCTGCCGTTACCAGCGACATCAACGCCGGAGGCTCCATGAAAATACTACTTGCTGAAGACCAAGCTATGATTCGCACAGCCCTAGCGAGTTTGTTGCAGCTTGAAGGTGGGTTTACGGTTGTTGAAGTCGCCAATGGCAGTGACGCGTTAGTCCAGCTGCGAAACGCCGAATTTGATGTGCTGCTAACCGATATCGAAATGCCTGGCGCTACGGGAATCGAGCTGGCGCAATTCGTGCAAAAACACAAGCTAGCTACCAAAGTGGTCATCTTTACGACGTTTGGTCGCAGTGGTTATGTCAAACGTGCGATGGATGCGAACGTCAGCGGTTTCCTGCTCAAAGACGCGCCCGTGCAAAGTCTCATTCAAGCCATTCACGACGTCATGGCAGGCAAGAAAGTGGTCGACACGCAACTTCTACTCGATTCACTCGGCAGCCAAGATCCGTTAAACGATAAAGAACGCAACGCCTTGCGCTTGGCTGCCGAAGGCAAAAGCACCAGTGAAATTGCACAAGCGCTCTTTATCGCGGAGGGCACCGCGCGCAACTACCTTTCCGAAGCGATTAGCAAGTTGAATGCTGCAAATCGTATCGACGCTGCGCGGATCGCTAGTCAGAAAGGCTGGTTGTAGCTGTACCCAACTACAATTTCCGCTTCGCATCATAAAGCAGAATATCTGCATGGCGCATGAGATCTTGCACGTTGTTTGCTTGTTCTGAAGCGCAAGCACCAACACTAAAGGTCATGGCTTCACCGAGGTTTAGTTCGCTTTGCGAAGCGAAATCGTAGCGCAACTGGGAAATAATCTGCTCGTGTGCAATTGGGGTGTTGGTGGGCAGTAATAAACCGAACTCTTCTCCGCCGAGTCGGCCGCTAACACCCAACATATTTGTTTCTAGTTTCAGTAAAAGCTTGCCGAAAATCCGCAATACTTCGTCACCGGTTGCATGGCCAGAACGGTCATTTACCGCTTTAAATTTATCGATATCGATAAAATACAAAGTGAAACGCTCACCTTCTTGAATTCGGACGCTGACCGCTTTTTCGAAACTTTGACGATTGTGGATGGCGGTCAAATAGTCAATGTTAGCGCGCTTTTGCAGCTTCTCGTCGGAGCGCTCTTTGAGAAAACCAATAAAGCCTATGCCATTACCCAATGCACTAATGAACGTAGTAAACATGAACAACTGATTACTAAATACGGCTTGGGTTATGATGTAATCTGGGTTGTTGACCGCAAAGAGTCCGCGCATGAAACATAGTAGGGTAATGAAAAGGTTTACCGCCAATAATACTTTTGGAAAAACACTGCCCAGATGTTGGCGGCTGAGCCGATACAGCGCGTAGACATTCATACCCAGCGGCACGACCAAGAGAAATGAAATGGTCACCACGGTCAGGTTGTTCGGGCCATCACCGCTGGTGAAATGTACAAGCGTGAAAATGGCACTCGAAAGCACGAAACCGCTAACGAGATACAGGGCGGATATCTGGGTTTTTGACAGCCGCAAGTAAGCCTTAACTTCGGCCCAGCAGCCCAAAATAATGACTAGGTTAGCTACCCAACGTAGATCATTTGACGCGTAATAGAGGGCAATTGCATAAACAGCAAATGAAATGGCTTTAATGAATTGAGCCTGAGCCCAGGGTCGACAAGCCGCATGGGATTCTGGGTTGTTCACTTGCTGCCAACTGTAGAGCGCAAATGTCAGGTTGGTAATGCCCGTGAGCACTATAATTGTGAGTATGTCCATGCGTTTGTGGCATTTCCCATGAAGCCATTGAAGCCTAGTTCGAAACTTTATGGCTTTATGCACCAGCTTGCAAGTATTCTGACTTTGAAGGACTAACTGGGCAACGGAGATACTATGAACGAACTTTTTATCCTACTCACGCCGCAACTCGCAGCTATCCCAGCAAAAACATTGCAAAGCCCAATCGGCAGGTGCGTGTTGCCAGTGTGAAAAGCTCATGATTGACGTTCCAGTTTTTGTTTTAAATATTGGCCAACACCGCGCAAGCCTGCGTATTCAGCGGTGATCACGAAACAAGGAATGGCTTCGGCGACTTTGCAAAAGCGTCCTTTGTGTGCAAAGCGCGGAAAGCTAGTTTGGTATTCTCATTGCCTTTACCGTGACGCCGACCATAGTAATGCAGAGCTCGAGCGCGACAGAATCGAGTTTTTGCGCCGCCGGAATTGATTGTGCGGAATTCAACGTCTAGTCGCAGTTAACGAACTCACGCAGCCAAACATCAACGGTGACGGTCAGCTCGGAAAGTGCCTCCGCGCGAGATCTTCCTTCGCTGCTGGCGCGATAAAGGTGTGGCGTCATGACCAGCAGGTCACGAACAGCTTGGTTGCTAGGTAGGGTGACTGTGAATGTTACGCGCTGTTCGCTCGTTAACTGCCAGCTCGCGCCGGTAATTGGTAACTGATACGGCTTAGCTTTCACGTCCGTGTATATGACTTGTTTTAGCTCAATGAGATGATTCTCGGCGGGATCGACCATGATTAAGCGCCCATTTGGCGCAAGAACCCGAGCAAACTCTGCTTCGACTGGAAAGCCGAACACGCACAGCAGGGCGTCGATACTGCCTGCAGCAATTGGGATTTGATTGTTTGAGGCCACCAGCCAAGTTGCACGTTTGTCGCTGCGCGCCGCAGCTTGCACGGCCCATTTGGAAATATCGAGGGCGACAAGGTCTATATTCAGCCCGCTAGTTTGCGCAGCATCCAAGATCTGACGTAAGTAATAACCCTCACCACAGCCGGCGTCGAGTATGCTCTTTGGCTGTTGTTGTAAAACAACGCGTGTCAGCGCCTCTGCCAGTGGCTGATAAAAGCCACTGGCGAGAAACTCGGCGCGTGCCTGCACCATGGCTTTACTGTCGCCGGGATCCTTCGAGCGCTTGTTCTGCACCGGCAACAGGTTCACGTAGCCCTGCTTAGCTACATCGAAGCTGTGACCGTTTTCACAGCGCCAGGTTTTGCCATCGAGTACCAGCGCCGAGCCGCAGTTCAGCGGGCAACACAGTTTAGTGAATGGCTGCACCATTAGACTTTAAAGAACTTAATGCTCAGTGGATAGTGCCAAAGTTCGCCGTCCTTCGCTTTCATTGCGCCGATAATGGCAAAGACAACGTGGCAAATAACGAGTGCGAACAAGATAAAGAAACCAACTAGTACCGCTGCCAAAATGAGGCCGACGATTGAATAGATGACTGAGCTGATTAGCCAGTTCGCCACAATACGACCGTTTTGGTCAATGAACGGCTCTTCTTTCTTCACCAGCCAGAGTACGATGGGCACGATTAAGCCGATCCACGGAAAGACCAAACCAAGTAAAAGCGACAGGTGAATGAACATGGAGTAATCGCGGCTGTCGGTTGCGTTCAGCACCGAGCCTGTTGGACGAGGATCGTCGAGCAGCTTTTTCTTTTCTGCTTGATACTCCTCCTCACTTAAAACTCCATCTTCTTTTAGCTTATGTAAATCACGTAATTTTTCGGTATCCATAAGATTTTCCTTGTTATTCTTTTTCTTGAGTGCGCTAGCGCGTATCTGCGAATGTAGCCCGAATTTCTTAAAACAACAAGCGAGTGACTTCGCCTTGGGCATGAGCTCCGCTCTGAATGAATTTAATTAAAGTATAAATTTAATTACATAAAGTGGATTTTTTGCTATTAGTGGGCATTATTAATTACATTGATTATATTTTTTGATATCGTGAAGTAATGTGCTAAATTAGTATCATAAGTGAAAAAAGTGACGTTAAAGTAATGAAAAGGTATCACTATGCGGTTCAGAACGGCGCCTGTCGAAGCGATTCTTGCGGAGCTTGGTCAACGACTCAAGCAGGCTCGCCTCAATAAGAATCTAACCCAAGAAGACGTTGCCAAAAAAGTCGGGGTGGCGCGGCGCACCGTTGTTGAAGCGGAGAAAGGCCATGCGCGGTTGGAAACTTTTGTAGCAATTCTACAGGTGCTTGGTGTCGCTGAACAGCTTGAGAACTTCTTACCCGAACAAGATCTTTCGCCTCTGGAAATATTGAAACTCAAAGGGAAAAAGCGCCAACGAGCAAGTGGTCAAGTCGACGATAGCGAGGGCATGGAACAATGGTAATGGAAGTTGTTACGGTTCGCTATAAGGGCGAGGATGCCGGCGCGTTAAGCTTTGATACCACAAAAGGGTACGGCAGCTTTCAATATACCCCCAGCTTTATTAAGCGTGGCGTCGAGTTGTCGCCATTGACCATGCCCTTACAACCAAATCCGTATTCCTTTCCTGAACTGAACTTTGAAACTTTCAAAGGACTAACGGGCTTAGTCGCCGACTCATTGCCCGACGACTTTGGTAATGCCGTCATGAATGCTTGGGTAGCGGCACAAGGCAAGTCACCCCAGGACATAACGCCACTGCAGCGCCTACAATATACCGGCGTTCGTGGCATGGGCGCGCTGGAGTATGCGCCGGCCATAAACAAAAGGCTCTTAAACAAAGCGCAGCAAATAGAAATCGATAGCCTTATCGCGGTTGCGCAAGAGGTGATGAATAGCCGCGACCAGTTTTCAGTTAACCTCGCAACTGACCGTCAAGCCGACCGCCAAGCCATGATGGAGCTCTTATCGGTTGGCATGAGCGCAGGTGGTGCGCGGCCGAAAGCGGTACTAGCGTTTAACGACGACTTCACGCAAGTTCGTTCAGGGCAAACCACAGTGCCTGCAGGGTTCACTCACTATTTGATGAAGTTCGACGGTGTCACCGAGCACAATGCCAATCGCGAGACCTTTGGTGACCCAAGTGGTTTCGGTGTGATGGAGTATATCTATTATCGCATGGCCACAGCAGCCGGTATTCACATGGAGCACTGTGCGCTTTTACCCGAAGGCAATCGGCGACATTTCATTACCAAGCGTTTTGACCGCATCGGGAATGACAAGGTGCATGTGCAAACTTTAAATGGCCTAGCTCACGTCGACTACAAGAAGCCCGGTTCGTTTTCCTACGAAGAGCTATTCAGTGTCGGTCGTGAACTGCGTTTAAGTCGTGACGAGGCAGAACAACTGTTGCGGCGAATGTGCTTTAACATTGTCGCGCGCAATCACGACGATCACAGTAAAAACTTTGCTTTTATGCTTCCTGATAAGAAATGGCAACTAGCTCCAGCTTATGACGTTGCCTTCAGCTATAAGCCCGGCAGTAAGTGGGTCAACAGCCACTGGATGAGCTTAAACGGCAAACGCGAAGACTTTAGCCGTAAAGATTTTTATGGCCTCGAACGGTTCGGTAAGATTTTCAGTCCCGCGAATATCGATCAGATTCTCGACGAAACCATTGAGCAGGTCTCGCAATGGCGCACACTCGCTGTCGCGCATGAACTACCCGAGCATTTTATTCAGCAAGTGGAACAAGGTTTGCGTTTAGATTTGTAAGCCTTGTCGTCCCTTCAAGCTTCGCAGGTAGTAAAACTATTTCACGAATAAGTTTGACTTCCTGCCAGATCAGCGTAGAGTGCACGTCTCTGGTTAGTAAATATTCAGTTGTTCTACACTTCGTTGCCACATTATTCGTAATTAACTCCGTTCTGTTGCATTAACCGCTCTTATTTTCTCTCCAATGCATGCCTCGACAGGCGATTTTTATTATTTTAGGAAGTTTAATTATGTCTAATACAGTTACTGGTACCGTTAAATGGTTCAACGAAGCGAAAGGTTTTGGTTTTATTGAGCGTCAAGGTGGAGCAGACGTGTTTGCTCACTTCAGCGCGATTGCCAGCACAGGTTTCAAAACCTTAGCTGAAGGTCAAGCAGTGTCTTTCACTGTGACCCAGGGCGCGAAAGGCCCACAAGCTGAAAATATCGTTGCTATCTAAATCAACGTTTGGTGTGGTCACAGGCCGCATCCGTTGACAAAGACAATGATGAAACAAGGAGCCGCGAGGCTCCTTTTTGTTGTCTGCTAATCACTCACAATCTGATCGCGACCATTCTGCTTGGCCCGATACATGGCTTGGTCGGCACGGGCAATGAGGCCTTCGGGTGTATCACCCGGGCGCAACTCAGTGACGCCGACAGAGCAGGTTTGTCCGCGCGGCACACTTCGACGCATCCGCTCCAGCAATGGAATAGAGGCTGAGGCACTGGTTTCCGGTAAAACCACAACAAATTCTTCGCCACCAATTCGAGCGAGTCGATCACTTTGGCGTAAGACGGTCGACCAATTTGCGACCAATTCCACGAGTAAAGCATCACCTTCGGCATGGCCATATTGGTCGTTAAATGCTTTAAAGCGATCTAAATCGGCAAATGCGACCGTCAGTGGCTTATCGAGTCGTTGCGCACGGTACATCTCATGGCTTAAGACTTCATCGAGAAAGCGTCGGTTGCCGGCTTGGGTGAGCGGATCAATGCGGGTCAATTGTTCGAGCTTGTCCGCTTGTTCGTGGGTTTTCCGAATCAGCCCCGCCATGCGGTAAATCACCAGTAAAAAGAGAATAATCGACACGAATGCAGCGACGCGAACGGTTAGGACATCAGCACCAGCACTGAATAGAATGACTACCGGGGCCATCACTGTAGCCAGACTTAATACCAGTAGCCGTCGACTTGACATTTCCGCGGCTGACGCATGATCTTCAGGCACTTTCGTAGCTGAAGGATGCCACACGGCGACGGCTATAAATAGATATGCAGTTAGCCACAAACCATCGGTAAGACCACCTGCCAGATACCAACCACTGGAATTACCATGGGCGTACAACATGTCGGCAGCCAAATACGCAAGCATGCCAATCAGTAAGAAGTAATGTGAAAGAATGCGCGAACGATTAATAAAAATAAGTCGTATTATCAGTGGTAAAACGACTAAGTCTGCTACTGGATAGGCGGTCAGAACGATCAATTGCGTCAACGCCAGATTGGCCTCTAAATAAGGCGCGATCAAATAACTCCAGGCCGGTACTGCCGCTGCCACACCGACGATTACGGCGTCGGTCAGTGCGCCGTCGGAGCGGCCACGATGGCGGCCGAGCGTCCACAGCGCGAGAATGAACAATGGATAAACGGCTAAGTAAAAGGCGTCGGCAAGTGACGGAACCGGCTCTAAACCGTATAGATCGAGCCAAAACCAAATAATGTGACCAATTGCGGCCAACGCCAGAGCGCTAGCGATATACAGCCAGGCCTGCCCGCGAAATAAGGGGCGCTGCTGTCGCACGGCAGCAAAAACGGACACACTCGCCGCAGCGGTAATCACGACATACAGCAAACCGGCAAATTCTCCATAGGGAATCATGACATACAGCGCAATTACGAGTAAGCCGATAATCAGTAGCGATTGCCATGGCGAAAGAGGCTGAATGCGCGTCAAGCTATGATTCCTCAAAACAGACGATAGCGCTGCTGTGGTCAGATTTTGTACCGAAGGTGTATTTTACGGGGTTTCTGCGACGACAACAAGTACTCACGATGAGGTCTACCCTATCTACTGTGGAGGCGCTAAGGCCTGTAAGGCTTGTTTCACCGCTTGGGTCGCTTCTGGCAGCTGATGACAATGTAGTTGGAAGACATGCCACATGCCTTCAAAAACTTGTAAGTCTGCCGATACTCCGGCTTTCACTGCGGCTTTGTGCAGTTCTACGGCGTCATCTAGCAAAATCTCATCGGTACCGACTTGAATTAGCATGCGGGGTAAACCCTGTAAGTCAGCAAAAAGCGGCGAGCAAAGCGGATGTTCGCGCGGAGTCTGCGTACAATAAGCTGCTGCACAGTGTTGTAAACCGGATGGCAAGAGCATCGGATCGAGTGCCGCATTGCCAAAATGACTGGCGCGAGTCACGGTGAGATCCACCCATGGCGAGAACAAGGCTAATCCACGCGGTAACGGCACACCTTCATCGCGTAAGCGCACGGCTAAGGCGACACTGAGACCTCCACCGGCGGAATCACCAGCGACGATAATATCGTTAGGGCTAATGGCTTTATCCAGCAGTGCCTCATAGGCTGCTACGGCATCGTCGAGTGCTGCTGGAAATGGCTTTTCCGGTGCCAGACGATAATGGGGCATCCAAACCGTAGCGCGACCGATCACGGCTAAGCCATCGACGATTTGGCGATGGGTAGACACATCACCAAAGACGTAGCCTCCGCCATGCAAGTAGAGTATGTGCAGGGAGCCGGCGTGTGCCGCTGCTGCTTTGTAGGTCACCACGCCACCTAAGATCAATTCATCGCGCTGAACACCGCGTTGTTTGCGTTGCAGAAGTGCCGCACTCTTCATCAATTTGCGTCGCAACGAAAATGGCACGCGCGGGTGAAACAGCGGTTGAATCGCGAATTTAATCAGTCGGCGTAGCTGTTGTTTTTTCATGATGGCTCTCGCACCCAGTCATAGTCATCGACCTTTACGCGACGCGTCATCCAGCGGTAACTAAAGGTAAAACCAAACCAGTTGACGACATTGCGGCCGTTGTCGTCCAAATACCAAGAACTGCAACCGGACGACCACACGGTATTGTCTAATTTCTTTTGTAGTTTAGTGACATAGTGCTGCTGGCGCTCTGGCTTTACATCCATCGTCACGGCCCGGTGGCGTTCAAGTGCCCGCAAACACTGCAGGACATAATGCATTTGCGACTCGAGCATGAGTAAAATAGAGCTGTGAGAAAGATTGGTATTCGGGCCATAGAGCATAAATAAATTGGGGAAACCGCTGACCGATATGCCTTTGTAAGCTTCGGCACCTTGCGCCCATGCCTGATTAAGGTCAATGCCCTGACGACCAATGACCCGTATTGGGGTTAGAAATTCCGTCGCGCGAAATCCCGTACCAAGCACTAAAACGTCACTTGGATGTTCGACGCCATCGGCGGTCACAACGCCGCGCGCGGTGACACCTTTAATCGGCGAGGTGACCAGATCAACATGAGGTAAATCGATGCTGCTATACCAGTCGTTAGCCAAAAGGATGCGATTACAGCCAATCTTGTAATTCGGGATCAGTTGTTGGCGTTTCTGCTCATTGCTCATGTCACGGCGGGCTAGCCGGTGCGCTTGCCACTCACCATACTTTAAGAGCCAATTAAAGCGCGTAAACACCACCGCACGTGACTCGGTTTTTAAATACAAAAAGGTGCGGTACAAGCGAGCAACACCGGGGATATTCTGGAAACACCAGTGTTCCCAACGATGAAAAGGCCGGTCGTTTTTGCCAATCACCCAAGAGCCAGAACGCTGAAAAACCTGTAAGCGCTTGGCAATTTTGCTCAGTTGCGGCACGAATTGAATGGCGGAAGCGCCAGTACCGATGACGCCAACCGTTTTGCCGGTAAGCTCGACGCTGTGATCCCAGCGCGCTGAATGAAAGACTGGCCCTTGGAAGTCCGCCAACCCGTCAATGTTGGGATACAGTGGCTGGTTCAGTTGGCCAACAGCGGTAATCACGGTGCGGCTGAGGAGGACGTCGCCACTTGCCAGCGTGACGTGCCACAACTTTGCGCTGTCGTGAAAGCGCATTTCGGTCACTTCGGCATTGCAACGTAAGTGCGGTTGCAGATTGAACTGGCTGACACAAGACTCGATATACCGCTGAATCTCGGCTTGCGAACCGTAGCGGCGCGACCAATCGCGTTTCGGCGCAAATGACAGTGAATAGAGGTGAGATTCGACATCGCAGGCAGCCCCAGGATAGGTATTATCGCGCCAGGTTCCACCGACACTGCCCGCTTTTTCAAGGACGAGAAAATCGTGGCGACCGGTTTTTTTTAGTTGAATGGCCATGCCAATGCCACCGAAACCGGAGCCAATAATCAATGCGTCATACGTCTTGGTCATGGACGTGCACTCACTTGGCGAATTTATTACGGTACATGGAATGATCGGCATGCTGAAGTAATTGTTCAATGGTAAGCCCATGCACAGGCCAGAGTGCAATGCCGATGCTAATGCCAATATTAATCGGGAGCGACTCCACCTGCAGTGGTTGCGCGAACGCCTCGTCAATCTTTTTTACCACGGTATTCACCGCAGCTTCGGGGGCTAACTGGCTGTTACCGACATCGACAAGCACCACAAACTCATCGCCGCCTAAGCGAGCAATGGTGTCGGTCGGACGAACCGAATGTTGTAACCGTTGGCCGACGGCTTTTAAAACTTCGTCGCCGAAGGCATGACCTTGTTCATCGTTCATTTGTTTAAACTTGTCTAAATCGATGTAGAGCACGCCAAAACCGCGCTGAGAACGCTGGGCACGGGTGATCGCACCTTCGGCTCGGTCCGCAAATAACACTCGGTTGGGTAGCCCCGTTAACGAATCCGTGAGGGCCATCGACTCCAGCTTTGCTATCAAGGCTTCACGCTCGACTTCAAGTCGTTTCTGCTCAGTAATATCCCGAGCAACGCCGACGCGAACTTGGTCCTTTTCGGACCAACGTGTCGTCCAGTGAATATCGATCGCGTGACCGTCTTTGTGAATGTACTTGTTCTCGAAGTGGACGACATCACCGCCGGCGTTAACGCGGGCGGCCTGACGCAATGACGCTTCGCGATAATCCGGGTGCATGAATTCATAGATCATCCGACCGACCATTTCGTCCGGTCGATAGCCAAACACCCGCTCAGCGCCTCGGCTCACATAGCTGATGCGGTGATTCGGCTCAACCACACAAATTGCTTCAAGCAGCAAATCAAGATATTCAGCAAGTTCTGCAAACGCAGTGGAGGACATAGATAAGCTCGGTATCTTTTTATTGTTGTTAGCGATTGTTTATTAAGCCACCGTTTTTTGTAACCTGCAAATTTAATGCGGCGGATCGAGGAGATTCGCTGCTGCAGCGCGCATTGCTTGTCGTTGTTTGTTAAGACCACTTAACCACTGCTGAAAGCGCGGTTCGTCGTGCAGCGATGCAAAGTACAAGTTTTGCTCGGGGGTGTATCCGAAAAGTGTGGAGTGCTGCAACGTAATGATGCTCTCGGCGTGTAATTTCTCGAGCTCGTCGAGGGCGGCCTGTCGCTCACCCATCAAGGCAAGGACTTCGGCTCGAGTATAGACAATCCCGTAGATGCCGCGGTACGCAAGGTCGTTCTCTTGTAGGCGTGCCCAGATCCGCTCAAATAATGCGTTGCTTTCGTGCGTTTCCCCAAGCTGACGCAAACTATAGGCCTTGACCATGGCGGATTGAATTTGCGTACGGTCGAGACGTTCTTGCGGATTTTTGAGGCTACTTAGCGTCGACACCAGCTCAATTGCCTCGGTATAGCGCCCGATACTCATCAGCAGTTGAGCCAGCGGCGTCAAGGCTGTTTGTTGTCGCCCGGTAGCGTAGGCTTCCGCCAGTGAAGCCAGTGACGCATCGATATCGCCTTGAATCCATTCCGTGGTTCCTTGCATCGCCAAGCGGTAATACGGCTCTTCAATCGGTTGTGCCCAACCCATGGCTTGTTCGGTGGCATGCAAATAGTTAGCTAACGTCGCGGCATTGAAATAAAAGTGACTGTGCGGTGTGTGCTTGAGTTCTTGGTGAATAAGTTCTAATGCTTTGTCGAACTCGAAGGTGACAAACGCGTAATAGTTTTTCAGACAATAATAACTCGTATGCGGATCGTGGAGCTCGTCTTTCAATCGATGACAGAGTGCTTGCATCGCCGGGAAGTCGCCATAATACATGTGATAAAAAGCTTGTGAGCCGACATAGAGAGGATTGAGCGGATCGAGTTCGAGAATCCGCCGGAAGTACTGATTCGCTAGGTCATTGCGCGTGGTAAAGCTAAGAATATTGCGATAGGACATGAGCAGGCCAATATCATTCGGCTCTTGCTCCAAACCTTGCAAATAGTAGGATTCGGCGCCGTCGATGTCACCACTCAAATAGGCCACATAGCCCGCAAAGCGTAGTACATCAGTGCGCTGACCGAGTCCGCGTTCTAGGTACTCGTCGACTTGATGTTGCAATTCAGCCAGCGTCTCTGCAAATGGCAGGAGTCCACTTCCGACCATAAATCCACGTTGCAAAGAAACCGCAACTTCGGCTTCAATAAAATCAGGATCGAGTTCATGGGCGATTTCATACCAGCGCAACCGCTCGAGTCGATCTTGATAGGCGCTGCCGGTTGTGTCACGAGCACGCAAAAACGCCTCGTAAGCCGCTAAACTCTCAGTGCCGCGCGGGGTTACTTTGGTGAGTTGTAAAATGTCCGGAATTTCGTTGGCGACGGCGATAGCAATATCATCTTGAACGTCAAAGATAGCCGTTGTCGTCAGGGTCCGCTCAAATGATTCTTGCCAAATCGCGCGCCCCGATTGCGTGTCCACAAGCTCCGCCGTAATGCGCATACGTTCCCCCGCACGACGCACACTACCCGTAAGCAAATAACGCACGTGCAACTGCTCGGCTATCCTAAGCGGATCTTCACTTTGGTCACGGAAGCGGAACGACGAAGTGCGAGCGGAGACCCGTAAGCCATCAATTCGCGATAACGTCAGGATCATTTCTTCCGAAAGGCCATCGGAAAAATAGTCGGAGTCGCTTTCATGGCTGAGGTTACGAAAGGGTAAAACCGCAAGCGTGGCTAAATCACCCTTTCCGGAGGTAGTGGTTGTCGTGATCGGAGGCTCTTGATTCGGCGCAATGCTGCTCGGCGGCCAATTCAACCAGACCAGAATCACTAATCCAAGCAACACGGTCAGAGCCACAGCGATCTGAACAGCCGACGCTTTGGGTTTGGGCGCAGCAGTGACCGGTTGACCTTGTAAGCGAAAGACCTCAATCGGCTTGGCGACGTTCTTTAGACGCTTTTCACCTTGACTGAGTACTTGAAAATTGTCGTGGCCTAGCAAGGCTTGAGCAATCCCGTCGCTCACGAATATGTCGCCTGCGCTGGCCTCAGATTCAATCCGCGCAGCGACGTTGACGCCATCACCATAGACATCGTCGCCGGCGAGAATGATGTCACCTAAGTGCAAACCAATCCGAATTTGAAAGGGGGCTGCATCAAGAGCTTGCTGCAATGCCAACGCACAGGATGCCGCTTCAATGGAACTCTTAAAGATACATAAATAGCCATCGCCGAGTGCCTTGATCAATTCACCATGATAGGCGGGAAGCAGTCCTTTTAGTTCATGGCGAACCTGACGAACAGCAGCTATCGCTTGTTTTTCGCTGGTCGACATGAGCGACGTATAGCCGACAATGTCGATAAACATAATCGCGCATAACTTGCGGCGTTCGCTCATGACACTCCTTATCCTTTTTCTCTAAAGTTGTAGTGCAACAAAGCGTCTTCGTCGACCGAATCAAGTTGTTCGGCTTTTAGATGTTTCTTGGCGTAGTCGAGGTAAACTTTCTTGGAGACAAAAAGCGCGAAAATATCAGGATCAAGATGATAGTTCTCAACCATGCCTTTCATGATGCCCAAAGCCTGCGAAAGCGGCATGGGCTTTTTGTATGGGCGTTCATGCGCAGTCAGTGCCTCAAACACATCTGCGACACCCATCATGCGCGCGGGAATCGACATCTGATCGCGAGTTAAACCACGCGGGTAACCGCGCCCATCCATTCGTTCATGGTGTCCGCAGGCATACTCAGGAACGCGCTGGAGATGCTTCGGAAAGGGCAGCTTTTCCAACATGGCGACGGTATGGACCATGTGATCTTCCATAATCTTTCGTTCTTCGGCGTTGAGCGTGCCGCGTCGAATGCACAGGTTTTGGCACTCTTCTGCCGTGATCACGGGTCGGATTTGCCCGGCGCTGTCAGTCCAGGTCAAACCGGCAAGCTCTTCAATCCGCGCAATGTCACTGTCGCTGAGGAACTCGCCACCAATATTGACCTTGCGCAAAAAGTCCTCGGTGGCATGCATCGCAGCCAGTTGCGCGTCAAGCTCAGGCCGCGGTTGTCGCGCTGACGGGTCTTGCCGAAACCATTGTAGCTCAAGATCTTTTGCGGCCAGCTGCAAGCGTTCACAGACAGCGTCGATGCCGTCGCGCACAGTTTCGAGTTTGGTCGACTTTTCCATCACATGATGGGGGGTGATGATCTTGCCACAGTCATGTAGCCAGGACGCTATTCGTAATTCATATTCATCTGCTGGGCTCAGTGTAAATTCTTCCAAGCCGGGGAACTCCGCACCACTGGCAGCTTTTGCGATCATCATCGTGGCATCGGGAACGCGTCGACAATGGGCGCCGGTAGAGGGTGATTTGGCATCGATGGCGGTCGCGATGACTTCCGTAAAGCGGTCAAATAGCTGATGTAACTCGGTGATTAAATTTTGATTCGTCAGTGCCACTGCGCCTTGTGAAGCAAGTGATTCAGTTAATTCGCAATCATCGTCGTCAAAATGAGTGACCACGTCGTCGACTTTTTTGTTGATGAGCTGTAACGCGCCGATAACATCGCCTTCGTGGTTGCGCATGGGCACCGTTAAAAATGCTTGGGAGCGATAACCGGTGCGGCCATCGAAGGCTTTCGTACCGCTGAAGTCAAACTGATGATTGTTGTAGACATCGTCAACGCGAACTGTTGTTGCGGTCAGAACGGACTGGACGACGACCATGTTGTCGTTGGCCTGCCCAGACTCCAAATAGAGTGGGATATCGGGGAACTGTGCCCCGCGTTCGGCAACGGCGCAATTGACATCGAGCTGGAGCGATTCATTTTGAATGAAAGCAAAAGAGAGCGTTTGTGTTGCCGCATTGACAAGATAAAGAGAGCCCGCATCGGCTTGCGTCAGCTCGCGTGCGCTTTGCAAAATCGCGCGCAAAAGTGCGGAGTGACTGCGCTCTGCAGACAATGCAATCCCAATCGCGTTGAGTTTTTTTACCTTGTCGACTCGTGAATGTGGTCTCGATGATGTCATTTGAGTACTTATCCTTAACGACTCAGACTCGTTGGCTAACAAATTAACGTTGACCATAAGCATACTAACGAATTTTTAATCACTTCACCAATCGGTGGTAAATACGCACATTCAACATGCGACTGAGGCAGATTGCCACGGCAATAACATGCGCGACTTTGATGAATTTAGTCTACGCTTAAAGCGGACAAACAACCCAAAAGGAACGTCTCATGGCTAGTATGGTCAATGTCGGAACTGCCGACCGTGCAATTCGCATTATTGTTGGTCTTTTGCTCGCAGTTTGGAGTATTAATGCTGGTAACTTTTGGTGGATTTTGGGTATCGCACTGATTGCCACAGGTATTTTCCGTTTCTGTGGTTTGTATCGGCTGCTAGGTATCAACACCTGTAAGACGTAAACCAAGACTCGGAGTATTCATGAAAAAATCGCTTTCTGTCGTAGCTGCGGCAGTATTAACCGTGGCCGCTACCTACGTTCCTTAGTCCCATGCATGTACACGCCTCGTTTATTTGGGTCCTGACAATACGGTGCTCACCGGTCGGAGTATGGACTTCTCCATCGACATACCCGCAAATCTGTGGATATTTCCTCGTGGCATGGAACGTCAGGGCATGGTTGGCCCGAACTCGATTGCGTGGAAGTCGAAATATGGCAGTGTCGCCGCGAGTTCATGGGATATTTCCACACCCGATGGCATGAATGAGAAGGGCTGGTAGCCAATATGCTGTGGCTCGTTGCTTCTGAGTATCCGACCTTTGATCCGCAAGGTGATCAGCCGGGCCTTACGATTTCCGCTTGGGGGCAATATGCGCTGGATAATTTTGCCACCGTCGCCGAAGCCGTTGAGTTTTTCAGCGATGTACCCTTTGCGATTGTTTCTGACTTTATTCCCGGCACGGATAAATTCACCACAGTGCATCTTTCCTTGTCTGATGCGACGGGTGACAGCGCGATTTTTGAATATATCGGCGGTGAGCTTCAAATCCACCATAGCCGAGACTATCAAGTGATGACCAATGACCCGCCGTTTGAACAGCAGCTAGCAATCAAGAGTTATTGGGACACGGTGCCGGGGCAAGCATTTTTGCCGGGTACTGGTAAAGCAGCTGATCGTTTCGTTCGTGCTTCCTACTACTTAAACATGATCCCACAAACCAGTGATCCACGCATCGCAGCCGCTAGCGTATTTAGTGTCGTTCGCAATGTGTCCGTACCTTACGGCATTGGTTCACCCGAGCAACCGCATCTTTCCAATACCCGCTGGCGTGTGGTGGCAGACCAACGAAACTTGATTTACTACTGCGAAAATGTACTAACGCCGAATACGGTTTGGGTTAACTTCGCCAATGTTGATTTTAGTGAAGGGGCAGATGTGAAAAAATTAGAACTCGACCGCGAACAAATCTATGCGGGCGAATCGAGTTCTTATTTTGTCGCAGCGGAGCCGTTCCAATTTCAAGGTCTAGAATAACTGCTCAGGTGACCTGATTGCGCTGCTGAAACTTGGGGTTGAGGTAGCGCTTCTCTTGCATAATCTTCGCGAGTCGCTGTACAGCTGACTCCACTTCGGCGTAGCTATTGTAGAGTGGTGCGAAGCCGATACGTAGGTACTCAGGCGCGCGAAAATCGGCAATCACACCGTCGGCGATCAAGGCTTGGCAAATTGCGTACGCTTGTTCATGCTGAAACGCGAGTTGGCTGCCGCGTTCCTCAGCATGGGCTGGCGAAATGCTGGGCATTTCAGCCAGTAAATGATGCTTGTCCATACACTCTAACCAGTAGTTCGCTAGACCGATCGACTTATTGCGCACATCATGCATGCTGACATCGGCGAACAGGTCGAGCGCCGCATCGACCGCCACTAACGACAGCACCGGCGGTGTACCTGTGAGAAACTGACGGATACCTTGCGCTGGCGCGTAGTCGACAGCAAACGCAAAGGGTGCTGCATGACCCAACCAACCATAAAGTGGTTGTAAAGGCTGTGTTTGCGCGTCGAGATGGCGTTTGGCGACGTACAAAAATGCTGGCGCCCCAGGGCCCGCATTAAAATACTTGTACGTACAGCCCACTGCAAAATCAATGTCGTTAGCCTCCAGATGAACCGGCAAAGCACCGGCACTATGGGCAAGATCGACAATGGTCAAAGCGCCCAGCTTTCGTGCTCGCTCACTGAGATGGGCCATCGGTAAGCGTCGCCCGGTGCGGAAATTCACTTCTGTGACCAACACTGCGGCTGTATTTTCATTGATGGATTGCAGTAGTGAGTCTTCACTAACTAAACGCAAGGTGCAGCGCTCACCGAGTAATTGTTCAATCCCTTGAACCATGTACAGGTCGGTTGGGAAATTGTCTTCCGTGGACAGTATTTCCTGCCGTCCTTGGTTAATTTGCAGCGCGGCACACAGTACTTTAAATAAATTGATGGACGTCGAATCGCAGCAAATCGTTCGCCCTTCTGGCGCACCGATTAATCGGCCAATTTTGTTACCGACGGTTACCGGCAGGTCGATCCAACCATGTTTATTCCAGCTTGTGATCACGTCATCGCCCCACTCATGACGCAACGCTTGGTTCACGCGCTCATGCACGGACGGGGCCATCAGCCCCAATGAATTGCCGTCTAAATAAATGGTATTGGCTGGGATGTGAAACGCAGCACGCTTGTGCGCAAGTGGATCGTCTTTGTCGAGCGGATGCACGGCTGTCGTCATGATTACCTCGTTAATTCTGGATAGAGACTGCGAATGGTCGCAAGCACTTGTGCGAACGCCTCGGTGCCTGGATGAATCAAATCAAAATGGCCGGCGCCGGAGATTTCTACTGCTTCCGCGCCATCGAGTTGTTGTTGCTCGGCACCGACAATCGTATCTTGATCGCCATGGAATAAAAAGACCAGCGAATGGCGTGATTGATAAACTGGATTCATCGCTTCGGCCTGCTCGGGTGCGGTGGCCATGAAGTTCGCGCCCGCTTGTTGGCAGCCACTTTCACCTGCTGCATATGCTTCAATATCGGTGATCGCCGCCAGTCCCAATACGCCCCGAACCGGCAGTCGTCGTTGCGGTTGACTCGCTAACAAGGCCAAGTGGCCACCCGCGCTATGACCCACGAGCGTGAAGCTGTTCGGTCGATAGGAAGGTGCATCAGCGCTGCTTAACACCTCAATCGCAGTGACAATATCCTCTAAGCTTCCAGGCCAACCACCGCCTTCGTCGTTTAAGCGCCGATACTCCACCAACGCCACGGCAAAACCGTCGTCACGCAAGCCTTCGGCAAAACCGCGCGCATGGTCGACACCGAAACTGTTTTGCCAGCAACCACCATGAATATAGACGATTAAAGGAACGTCACTGGAAGCAGACTCTGGAAAATAGAGCTCAACGAACTGCGGTTCGGCGTCGCCATAATGAAGAATTTCATGGGCGCGAGCGGTTGAACGTTCCATCACCTGTTGAAAACTGACCGGCGAGTTTAACAGAGGTGTCGTGATCAACAACCAACTGAAAAGAAAGCTGAGCGCATAAGGCACAGTTGAGGCTCCTTTAAATTACCTGACAATGTTAAAACCAAAATCAAAGTTTGCGCGTAAGTGCCCTTAAGACAGCGCTATGACGTTACTCATATCCGACTATTATCAAATATTGATCAGTGCTAATATTTAAAAGTAAAGCTCAATGGAGTGAATCGTTTGCAGAATCAGTCACATTTTATGACTGCGTCGCAGTCACATATCCTGAACATTCTTCATAACTCAGAAATTGGCTTATGGGAATGGGATATGCAAAACGACATCAATCAGATCAATGAGCGTTGGGCCGCCATGATTGGTTATACAGTGGCGGAGCTTTCCCCGCTGACCTTTACCCGCTTCCAGAGTCTAATTCATCACGACGATGTTGCTATAGTTGGTGCTGCGCTTGACGCGAAAAAAGCCGTACCGGAACATTTGTTTAGCTGTGTATTTCGCATGCGCCACAAGCATGGACATTGGGTTTGGGTGAAAGCGCGCGGAGACTATAGTCGTTTTGAGGGCGATCAACCGGTAGCTATGGCGGGCGTGCACTTTGAAGTCACTGAGTTGATGGGTAAAATTGAACTTGATCGCGTCGTCTACCAGCAGCTCGACGAGTTGATGGCAGGTACGCGCGTTGCCTTTTATGCATTTGAACCAACGCCACCTTTTCATGTGAGCTACGTTTCGCCGAACCTAACTGCCGAGTTTGGTTTGTCGATGCACACTGGTGAAATCAATCGCGATTGGCAGGAACGCCTGCACCCAGATGAACGTGAATACGTTATCGCGGAGTTTCGTCAGTTCATGGCATCGAAAACCAGGACTGATTTAATCCGTACTTTTCGGATGCAAAATAACGAAGGAGTCTATCAGTACATCGAAGATCACTGCCACAAAGTGTTTGAGAACGGCAAACTCGTGCGCGTAGTTGGCTCAGCGCAAAATGTCCAAGAGTTTATGGACAAAGACCGGCTCTTGAAGCGGATCGCCGATGTTGCTCTGGGTTTACTGTATAAATTCGTGCAGCGTCCTGATGGCACGATTAGCTTTCCCTTCGTGAATAAATCGATCTTCGAAATCTACGGCGTGACTGCTGAGGAAGTCACCGAGGATGCAACGTCAGTATTCAATACAATTCATCCAGATGATGTGCAACATGTTGCTGACTCCATTGAACAGTCTGCAAAAACCTTAAAACCATGGGATTGTGAATATCGCGTGATTCGCGAGAATGACACCATTTGGGTGCGCGGACAGTCGGTACCCGAACTCGAAGCCGATGGTTCGATAGCTTGGTACGGCCTGATTATGGATATCACTGAGGCGAAAAAGACCGAGCAACAGCTTCGTGACTATCAAATGCAACTCGAGCGTGTGCAAGAAATTGCCAAACTTGGTCATTGGCGAGCCGATATGGCGACGGGTGAACTCTTTTGGTCTGACATCATTTACGATATCTTCGGCTTCGATAAGTCGGAAATCACACCTTCAGTTCAGCTCTTCAGTAGTTGTGTTCACCCCGAAGACATCGAAGCGGTGCGCGAAAGTGAACGGGTCGCGATGGAAACAGGCTTGCACGATGTTCAACACCGGATTATTCGTCCGGATGGCGAAGTTCGATGGGTGCATGAATTAGCTGACTTTACTCAAACCGACGGAAAGGGTAAATATCTTACCGGAACCGTGCGTGACATTACCGAAACTAAGCTTCTCGAGCTTGAGTTACGGAACTTGTCAGACACCGATGCGTTAACCCAAGTTGATAATCGGCGTTCATTCTTTTTAAAAGCACTACCGATATTCAACCGTCAAAGTCGGACGCAACTGCCGGTGAGTGTCATCATGTTTGATATCGATCATTTCAAACACGTGAACGATCAATATGGCCATGCCGCGGGCGATCAAGTGTTGGTCAAGGTCAGTAGAGCGGTGCGCAATCGTCTACGCGGCATGGATGTGTTAGCACGCCTCGGAGGCGAAGAATTTATTGTCCTCACGGAGGGTATTTCACTGTCGCAAGCCGCGAATGTTGCTGAACAACTGCGAGAGGTGATTGGCGGGTTGAACATCCAACTTGATCGTGATCGACATTTTTCAGTCACAGCCAGCTTTGGGGTTGCGGAGCGCCTGACGGATGAGTCAGTTGACGAACTTTTAAACCGTGCCGATAAAGCTATGTACAGAGCAAAGCAGCAGGGCCGTAATCAAGTTGTTGTAGCTGAATAATAGGTGTTCATCCCCAGCCGAAGTTGGGGATGAACATTTTCCACTCTACTCGTCTAAATACACTTCACTATCCACTGCAATCGCGCGACCGGCCGCGTCTACCATACCAGCGCCAAAGCTTAAATAGAACGATTGGTCGGCGGGCAGCGCAGTGCGTTGCTCATTTTCAAAACCATCCAGCGACACCACCAAGTGCAAGGTATTCTCCAGCCACACGGGCAGATAGGGGACCTCGGCATGCGTACTCGCATGGCGTAATTGCAAATTCGCCTCAACACTGTCACGGTCGACTGCTTGCGAAAACTCAATCGTCACTGAACTTCCCAATGCCTTGTCAAAAATCACTGCGGCGCCTGTCGTCTCATGGCTGGGCGAGTGATCTGGGATACGCAGATCAATGACGTTATCAATCTCGATGAACTGGCTCCGCCAGCGGAAATACGTGGCTTTAGAAACCTCTTCTTCATCGGCACCGGCCAGTAATTCCGCGAGATTCACCACTTGCACCCAATGTTGGCTGGCATAGGGGCGAGTAAACATGACAAAGAGTTGGTCACCAATCACCTGCAGACCATAACTGCGCTCTTCGTTTTGTCCTAGATTCAGTGGTAACAGCAAACGACGGGTTTCACCGCTGATGGCATTGATCATCATGATAAATTCTTGTTCCCAAGCGTTTCCGGCCCTTGCTTCTGCCATGTAAGCTAAAAACCAATCGCCATAGACGGCTTTAAAGCTGCCGAGATGACTCAGTCCAGCGAAAACGAGTGACTCATCGTAGAAAATGGGCTCGGCCTGCGGCGGTAGGATTGAATACATCCGTTTTGGCTCGGTACTTTGATTAAACAAACGCCCGTGTGGTCCACGGAAAATAAAGCCGAACGGACCACGCAGCGAGTCCGAAAAGTCAGCCCGCTCGATGCCGTCCGCATCGGCATGAACGATACGTGCCGAGAGGTTTCGGTCAAGTGCAAAGACTGTGTCGGCGTCGTCATAGTAAAGACCACCGGATGCGATGGATTGCACGTGGCTGAGTTCGCCATCGCTGTACTTCTGAATGACATAACCCGCGTCGTCGCCGCTGGTGGTGAGCGCTTCGATGAAAAGTTCGCCATGTGGATTGGCATGCATGGAGAATACGCGTTGGTCGGTCGGGGTGATGGCTTCAACATGGCCATCCAGGTCTAGTTGATAAACAGCGTTGGCGTTGTCACGTGCAACCCGACACCAACCGGTGAATTCACAATCGCCGGTGACGGTATAGGTCGTTGCAAAGAAATACAGGACGCCGACCCAATTCCCTTGCTCGTCCGTACGTGGATCCACCCGCAAAATGGGGTTTTCTTTACGTGGTCGCGTCGAATCGAAACCAGCGAAAATCAAATCGGGTGCCATACATGCGTACTCATCCGTGCTGCGGTCAACTCTCACCAAGCCACAGTTTTCGGTATGGACAAAATAGTTTTCGGAATCGGTACCGCCCAAGGCCAAGAAAACATAACGGCCGTCGGGACTGGTCGCAACATCATAGGCGGCGATATCGACGTTCGCTTCGGCAATAAAACGATAGTCGCCTTCGCTCGTCCAACCGACGAGATTGGACGCTTCCGTGAATGTGCTCACATTTTCGAATTCGTCGCGCGCATAGGTCAAGCGGAAAAGGGTTTCGACGTCTTCGGTGTGGAATGCTAATTCGATCGGCGGACGACCGAAATAAGCGGTAAAGTCGCACGGCGCAGTGACCGGGCCAACCGTATATTTATCGCCGTCTAACCGACCATTACAACCATCGGCACCATGAATTACGAAATCGTCGTAGGGCTCCAAGGTGAAGACATAGGTTCTGCCGTGCAAGGCGGAAACAGCGTTTGGCGTCAGCTTGCCGGGACCATAAGCGAACGCCTGCACCAGATGTCGCTGTTCGGGTGGTGGCTCTGACCCACCACCACCGCCGCAACCGACGAGAGCTGCGGTTAGCCCGAAGGCAAGGATGTTCTTCCAATGATTCATGACTACTCCAAAAAAAGAAGCACCCGAGCGGGTGCTTGAGTCGAAGATTTCATGTTAATGGATCGTTAACAAAATAGCTGCGATAAATTTGTAAACGTGTGTTGCGAGATAAATTGGGTATTTAGTACATCCAAATAATCAGCATCAACAACACCCAAGCCGCAAGCGATGCCGACATAATGGTATAAGTGGCGGACATACTCGTGATATCTATCGACGCGCGATGGCTTAATGCGCGTGTGCCAATGTAGACAATGACACAGGAGGCAATCAGACCAATGCCAACGACGAAGGCAGCGATTAACGCACTGGGAAAGAGTAAACCAACTGAAGAAAGCCACATCGGAATAGGCGCAATACCAGCGAGTAGGTAAGCATCATGATAGGTAATTTCCAGTTTGTTCTGTTCGAGAACGGAATGAATTAACCAACCCATGACAAAGAATGTCAGCAATTCGGCCAGAAAAAACGTCGTGGTAATAAACTGCCAATTCTTATTGGCAAACTCGGGTAAAAAGCCAGCGCCGTAATGGGTGCCGTTAAAGTACAAAAAAATAGGTGGCAGTAACGACAGTGGAATTACAAGTTTCCAAGCAAGGGAGGGAATATCGATGTCCATACCCTGTAATTGACCCCAACCTTTGCCCGAAAAGGGCAAGAAGAGAGTTGCAAGTTTCATAGCGCTTCCTTAAACATACATTCTATATCTATGTTTAGAGTGTCTAACGGAAATTTGCAAGTGAAGTGGCCCTTTATTTTTTCACCATCCCGAAGGCGAGAGGTAAAACGTCGACAATGTGAACCTCAATGTGAGGGGTTGAGTCGTTGTCGTGCTAGTTGCAGTGCGACCACCACGGCTGTCACAAATAAGCTACCTTCCACAACTGCAGAAAGTAGCTCAAGTTGTGTACTAAAAAACGGTTTGGGAAGATTGCTTGCTGGCACATTTTCGGCGACTAGGTTGAGGCTGCCTGCTAAAAGTTGGCCGCCACTTGCGACAATAGATGTCGCAGCAGCAGCGCCGATCACGCTGGCCGTGAGGAGCAAACGGCGCTGATTGTTATGCGTTGTCATGACATAAGCGAGCCCAACTGCGCCGCCAATAACGAAGCCTTCGACGGCACCGGTAATGTCGCCAGGGCTAGCGCCGAGCAGCAGGTGGAAGGTGTCGACCGCAGCGAGTTTCACAAACGCGCCAATCAGCAGCCCGCCACAGGCAGCGCTAAACACCACAAATGACCAGCGTCGACCCACGGCTAAATGTTGTTTAGCGAAGACATCACCGGCGGCCGTAGCAAAGGCCACACCGGCACCACCGAGCAAAGCGACTAAGACCGTAATCGCAATCATGACAAACATAATGGAAGCAGCACCAAACTGAGTGAGCGCCGCATGACTCAGCGTCAACGCCGCCAACAACGTACCACCGATAACGCCAGCCATGCCAGCACCTAAGGTGCCGAAACCGCCGAGCGTAACGATCTGATGAAAATGGGAGAGTTGCGGAGTTACCACGGCCTCAGTCGCACGCGACTTTCTCCTGACCGGTGCAATAAAACGATAGCCATGCTTGGGCACGGTTTCAATAAACTGAGACTGGCGCGCGCTGTCTCCTAAGACTTTGCGTAGCGTGCGAATACATTGCGTTAGCGCCTCGTCGGTAACGGCGATTCCGCCCCACACTTCGTGTAGAAATCGCTCTTTACTAATCAGCGTTCCCGGCTCGGACACCAGCAGAAGCAAGGCGTCAAAATAACGGCTGGTGAGCTCCACGGGTTGCGACTGCTTGAGCAGTAGCCGCTCCGTTGGATGTATGCTGAAATTGGAAAATTCAATGACGTCTGGAGTCATGCTTCATTCTGCGTTGCCGGTTTGACCTCATCATAGCGACCACCGGCGACTTTGAATAGTCCCGCTGCAATTAACCATAGAATGGCAAACGCTGAATTTAAGAAAAACGCCGGCTGTAAATCTGTAGGCAGCTTTAAGAGCACAGCTGCAATGGAAATGCTAAGTTGTGTAATTGCCGTAGCTATCATCAGCCAGCTCATCGCATTGGTTTTGGCACGCAAAAACACAGTGCCGACAGCGACCAATCCAAGCACGCTCAAATACATGAAGTTAGCTGGATTATCCTCATTCCCGATAATACCAACGGCAAGATTCAGCCAGATAATCAACAAGCAGTTGATTACTGCAATGGTCATACCCACGCGAAAGGCAGTGTTCGTCGACAACTTCGCACCCACCTCGATCAGTAAACCCGAGCCGCCCAACAACACTGCCGCCACGACAAAATCGAATGCGGTCCATTGCACCTCATCAGTGAAGCGCATCGCAATCGCCGGTGTTATTAACAAAGCCACAACCAAGCCCCAACCCAATACTCGAAACCAAGACATACTCACCTCCACAGTTAACTAAACGCTGGCAGCGTAGACGAAGCGAACAACGAAAGTCATGAGCAAATTCTGAGGAGTTGCTGATTGGTGGGAAATTGCTTAAATGATTGGTGATTTGTAAGGAGAGAGTCATGCTTATGTTGGTAATTTTAATTTAACTTGTCTCTAAAAAGAGACTATTCTATAGTTAATAGAGGTAAGGATGCCTGAAATAGATGCGTGGTTAGGATTGTCATTTCGAATGTACTTCTTTGATATCCAACAGCACGCCCAACCTCATGTGCACGTTTGTTATGGTGAATATGAATTAGTAATTGCGATTCAATCGGGCGAAAATTTGGCGGGATATTTGCCAAGTCGACAACGAAGGCGAGCTGAGCAGCATATAAAAAAACATCGAGTTCAACTTTTAGCAATGTGGGGCTTAGCGGTCATTGGCGTTAACCCAGGAAAATTAGGTGCGATATGTTAAAAATAGTTGATGTCGAATATCTTGGGAAATGTAATTTTGAGTTCGTTTTTAACGACGGACTTAAGGGGATGGCTGATCTTGAAGAGTTATTTGAGCAACCTAGTTTCGCTAACGGTGCCTATATAGAGAAGTTCTCACTCACTGCTGAAGGTAATCTACGCTGGGGACGAAGTGAATTAACCGCCACAGATGCAAAGCGTTATTCAATTCAGCTCACACCAACCACGTGCCTCGAACCTGCGGATGTCGAGTCTATTCTCAAACAAGCAGCGTGGGACTCTTTAAAACTCGGTCGCGCAGATATTCTCCAAGCCGCACTGCGGGCGTATGTAGAAAAGTTTGGCCATAAAAATGTCATAGCACGGGCTGGTATCAAGAGTCGAACAAGTGCCTATCGTTCGTTGAAACCTAATACCACACCGAATTTCTCAACCATGGTTCAAATCGGTCATGCGGTCATCGAGCTAGCCCAAGAACGTGATCACGAAAAAGCTAACAAGAATCCAGCGGAATAATGCTTGGCGATGGTTCGGCATCGGTGGCGTGCATGGCGACGGCGACTTGGCAACTGGGGGCGTCGGCGAAGAGTAACTCCGAAGCTTCGGCGTATTTATCGATGACTTGGCGAAGTTCGTCTTGGAGTTTGCGAGCGGCATGCTCGGGTAGATGCAGCGGTTTTAGCAGCATAAAGTCGAGGGATTCACGCTTATCATTTAACAGCCGAGCACTGGTGTCGGTTAAGGCCTGTGTAATCGATTGCCGTAAAACGCGGCTATTGGCGCGAAATCCTAACGGCGCACGAACCACGAACTTCACTTGGTTGCCGGGCGCTACCGCAATTAACTCCAAATTTTCCAACGCACGCAAATATCGATAAGTACTGAGTTCACTCAGGCCATGCGCTTCGGCAATTTCTTTGGGTGATTGTTGCTCAAAAAACAACGCTACAAAATAGGCATAAAGGTGTGGGTTGTCGGCGAAGGCGGCGTCCTGGCGGTCACTAAAAAAGTAGTGGGTCCCGTGCGTGACCGTGGCCGAGTCGATAAGCTCAAGACCATCAAGCCCACAAATTTCCGCCAGCCGCAGTAACCGCGTCAGGGTAATATCATCCTGATTCAGCATACGCGTGACCGTTACCACCGACAGATTCATGCGCTCGGCGAGCATGGTGTAGGTAATACCTTGGCGTTTCAGTTCTTGTTTAATCCGCGTTAAGCAGCGTTGAACCGTGAGCGTCGCTAGGGTCATATCGAACCGCCTTTTATATCATTTTATGATAGTTAAGCTATCATAAAATGATAGATAGTAAATTGAAACCACCAAACTATTGCTCCACCACCGTGCACTCTCTAAAGTTCATGACATTGAAACTGCACAGGTGAACTATGAAAAATCGCGACTGGTTAAAAGCTTGGTATACACCGATATTCTTTGCGCTACCGACGTATTTCCTGTTGATGTTTGCCCTCCAAATGGTCGCTGATGTCGACCTTAACCGCTGGCTTAAACTCGGGCTCTACTTTGCTTTGTATTTTTTCTTTGTGTGGTTTCTGGCAAAAATTGCCAATGCTGGAACCGACCTTGCCACGGAACGACACCCCGCCTATGACTGGCCGATTTCAGGGCCGATTCGCTACGTTGGAAAATATGTATTCTTCCTCACCTTCTATCCCACGCTAATATTGTCGTCGCTGAATCCGTTTCAATTCGTGCAACAATTTCGGCAAATTTTCGGTCAGGCCAAAGCGGCCAAGCGCTTGCAAGGTAACGAAGAGACCAACGCCAATTACCAAACGAAAGCGACCTACCGACTGCCTTTTAGCGGCGAGTGGTTGGTGTTTAATGGTGGCTTGAAAGAGGCGACGTCACACTCGTGGCAAGTGCTAGCACAACGTTATGCCTATGATTTCGTGCAAGCTGATGCGGAGTTTCGTCGTCACCGCGGCCAAGGTATGCGCTTGCGCGACTATTTCTGTTACGACCAACCGATTCTTGCTGCGGCCGACGGCGAGGTCGTTGATGTCGTCGATAAAATCGGCCCTGCGCCGTTAGTTGGTTTTGGAATTGCCGATTTCCTCTGCCGTCATTTCGCTGGCAACCATGTGGTGATTCGCCACGCCGATGGTGAATATGGTTTCTATGCTCATTTAATCAAAGGCACGATTCCGGTCAAAATTGGTGACTTCGTCAAGGCTGGCGAAGAAATTGGTCGCTGCGGCCATACCGGTCATTCGTCCGAACCGCACCTACATTTCCACCTGCAGGACACCCCCAGCATTTTCACTGGCATGGGTTTACCGATTCGCTTTCACGGGGTGGGCGAGATTGTTCGCGGCCAGCGCGTGGTTGGTACGCCGGTAAGCTCACCCAATTAAAGCTCCAGCTCTTTTAGGCGGCGCCAGAGGGTCGTCGGGCTGATGCCAAGGAATTCGGCGGTGCGCGTGCGGTTGCCATTGAAGCGTTCGAGCGCTTCAAGGATTTTCTGGCGTTCCACTTGCTGCAAGGTGTTGCCGTCATGACCGTTGTGCCGAGAAGATGGCGCACGTTGGTAAATTTCGGGAGCAATCTGGCGCAGTGCTTGGCGGAAGGTGTCGTTTAAACCGTAAATCGAGGATGAAACGACAATCCGCTCGAGCAGATTTTCGAGCTGGCGCACGTTTCCGGGCCAGTGATATTGACTGAAGTCGGGCAGTAACTCGCGAATTAACGCGTCAATATCGATGTTAATTTGATACTGCTCGGCGATCTTATTCATGAAATAGGTCATCAGCGGCTCAAGATCTTCAAGGCGCTCTTTCAGTGGCGGTAAATTAACAATGAATACGTTCAGTCGATAGTACAAATCTTCTCGAAAATTCCCAGCGCGCACTTCTTCCATCAAGTCGTGATGGCAGGCAGCGACAAACTTGATATTCAATGGAATCGAGCGCCGCGAACCGACCGGCCGCACTTCTCGCTCCTGCAGGACGCGCAACAATTTGGCTTGCTGTGGCATCGGCAGGGCGTTAATTTCGTCCATAAAAAAGGTGCCATTATTGGCTGATTCGAGCAGACCCGACTTACCGCCACTGCGCGAATGGGTAAACGCCCCGTCGGCATAACCAAACAATTCTGACTCGAATAATTCGCTTGGGATTGCCGCGCAGTTAATGGCAATAAATGGCCCTTCGGAAAAATGCGACGCGTAATGAATCTCGCGCGCGGCTAGCTCTTTACCCGTGCCGGTTTCGCCTTGCAGCAGCACGGTTCCCGGCGTCGCGCCGTAAACCTTCAATAACTTCGCCACTTCGCCCATTTTCTGCGAACGGTGAATCAGTCGTGACTGACTTTTCGCGTCGCTAATGGTCGACATCGGCGTTGCGCGGAAACGATAGAGGTAACCGACTAACTCGTCGTTCACTTCAAATGGCTTCTTATCGACATGGCAAAGCCGTTCGTTCAGGGTAATACTCTCGGCGGAAACACTGGTGCTTTGCAAAAAGCGCGAGTCGAGCACGCGGTCAATGCGTCGGTTCGGTTTTAGTCCTGGCACCAGCTGCGCTGCACCAGGGTTGAAATGAACAATAATATCGTCGGCGTTGGTGATAATGGACGCAGTTTGGGTGTTTTCTAATAAAAACTCGGCAAAAGCCGTTTGCTCCAGTCGGCGTTTCTCGGTCACCGCTCGGTCAATTGCCCGCTGAATCAAGTTCCGACAGGATTCCCGAGAATACACCATTACATAGGGAATATCGGCCGCTTCGGCTAAGTCACACACGAAGCTCGAGCCGATCACGACACCGAAACGTGACGGCTGCATGTTGTTAAACAAGTCTTTCGCTTCATCGACTGTGGTGTAGGTTTTGTGGGTGATATTCAGCCCTTGAAAATAGTCGCCGACGTCGGTTTGCAGCAACTGGTGAGCGTGCGTCAACAAGAGCACATCGCTACTCACGGCGCGAGCCTTTAACAGCGCTACAAACAAGTCACTTTGGTTCATTTCCAACGCAACAACAGGCACGGGCAGAGTGTCTTGCAAGTAAAAGGCATTGGCGCCGGCACTCATGAAAACGTCGATGGCGTCATGCTCAATCAAGCGTCGGGCTGCATGCAGGGCGTCATTAAAAATACTGTCGATAATCGTGACGTCGGCCACATCACGAAATTCAGGCAACAGCGAGTGCACCATCTTATTCAGTTTGGTGTTACCAATTAAACAAAGACGTACTTTACTCGCTTGTTTATTGGAAAACTCCACGGCACTCTCCCGCTGTAATGGTTAGTCCCCGGACTGAAAGAGCCAAGGGCGTTGTTGTCGGCGTTGTTGCTCGAATTGCAAAATCGCGTCTTTTTCGCGTAACGTCTCGCCTATACTATCAAGCCCAGCGAGAAGCGCTGCTTTTTTATTTGCGTCAATATGAAATGGCCAAACTTGCTCACCGCTCGACACGGTTTGTGCCTCAAGGTCGATGGTCAATTGCAAGCTCTGCACCGAACGCGACTCAATTGCCAAAATTTGCTTCACCTCAGTGTCACTGAGCGTGATCGGTAAAAGACCGTTGTTAAAACAATTTTGCCAAAAAATATCACCAAAACTTGGGGCAATAATGGCGCGAATACCGAAGTCACGCAATGCCCAAACCGCATGCTCACGGCTTGAGCCGCAGCCAAAGTTTGCGCCAGCGACGACAATCTCGGCATGGGTGTAAGGCGTCTGATTTAAAATAAAACTCGGGTTTTTCTTGCGCGTGCTGGGGTCGATATCGACATCACCTGGCGTCAAATAGCGTTCATCGTCAAAGAGAAAGTCGCCATAGCCAAACTTCTCAAGCTTCTTTAAGTAGTTTTTCGGCAGCATCGCATCGGTATCAATGTTGGCGCGCGGAAAGGGGACGACGATGCCTTTCACGGTTGTAAATGGTTTCATTTGAGTAGCTCCCGCACGTCAGTGATGTGGCCGTGGATCGCCGCCGCAGCAGCCATAATCGGGCTCATTAAATGGGTGCGCCCACCTTTGCCCTGACGACCTTCAAAATTCCGATTCGAGGTTGCAGCACAACGTTCGAATTCACCCAGTTTATCGTCGTTCATGCCTAAGCACATGGAACAGCCGGAGTCGCGCCACTCGAACCCTGCGGCAATAAAAATAGCCGCCAAACCTTCCGCTTCCGCTTGTGCTTTCACTAGACCCGACCCCGGCACAATAATCGCCTGTTGCACGTTGGCAGCGACCCGTTCGCCTTCGACGAGATCAGCGACCGCACGAAGATCTTCAATACGCGCATTAGTGCAGGAGCCGATAAAGACCTTATCGATGGCTAAACCCAGTAACGGTTGACCGGCTGCGAGCCCCATATAGTTGAGTGCGCGCTGCATGCTGCTGGTGTCGGCATCACGGGCGTTTGCCAAGCTAGGAATTTGACCATCGACGCCAATGACCATTTCCGGTGAGGTTCCCCACGTCACCTGCGGTGCGAGGTTGGCAACGTCGATGTGTATTTCGGTGTCAAACGTCGCGTCGGAGTCAGAGTGCAAGGTTTGCCAATAGTCCTCGGCTTGCGCCAAGGCTTCGCCCCGTGGCGCACGCGGGCGACCACGCACATAAGCGGCGGTCACTTCGTCGAAGGCGACTAAACCGGCTCGGGCACCTGCTTCAATGGTCATATTACATAACGTCATGCGGGCTTCGACACTGAGTGAACGGACGACGTCACCAGCGTACTCAATGGCATAGCCGCGCCCACCGGCGGTGCCGATTTTTTCAATGAGGGCGAGAATCAAGTCTTTAGCGCCAATACCCGGTGGTAACTTGCCGTCGAAAGTGACGCGCATGTTCTTCAATTTTTGCGTTCGCAAGGTTTGCGTCGCTAACACATGCTCTACTTCGCTAGTGCCAATCCCCATCGCTAAGGTCGCTAGCGCACCGTGGGTCGAGGTGTGTGAATCACCACACACAATCGTCATACCCGGCAAGGTTAGACCCTGTTCGGGGCCAATGACATGGACAATGCCTTGTCGTGCGTCGGTTAAATCAAACAACTCGACACCGAACTCAGCGCAGTTGTCGGCGAGGGTTTTGACTTGTTTACGGGCAATGGCGTCTTCAATACCAATCAGACCGTGTTCACGAAATCGGGTTGGCACCGCATGATCGGGGACGGCTAAGTTCGCATCCAAACGCCAAGGCTTGCGGCCAAACTGACGCAAACCATCGAAGGCTTGGGGCGACGTAATTTCATGCAGTAACTGCCGGTCGATGTAAAGCAAGCTGGTGCCATCATCAAGTGTAGTCACTAAGTGTTCATGCCAAAGTTTGTCGTAAAGCGTTGCGCCTGCCATTTGGACTCCTAATTTCTCGGCTCAACCTGTTGCCATTCTACCCATTGGTGCACTTCGTCCTGACTCGTGTCGGCAAAACGGTAACCGCACCAAGAGGTCAACGTGCCGTTCTGCTGCGGTTCAATAATGCACAAAGGGCGTGTGCACTGCGCGGTAGTCGTTTCGTCGGCAGCCAGTGCTTGCAACCGAGTGCGCTCAGCCGCTTGTTGCTGATCATTGCCGGCACTCATTGCAGCAACGTGGGCGACAAAACTGCGAACATAGTCTTGGCGGTAACTGGCGCAGGCTTCACCCTCATCACTTAGCCCCTGCTGCACAACTTGTTGTGCTGGCGTGAGCTGTGGACCTGTGGCGACACAAGCGACCAATAGCCCAGTTCCGAAAATAGCCAGAATCAGCCGAAATTTAATCACGAACCACCTCATCGAGTGTGGCTAAGGTCTCCGCCAGCGATAGCACGTTGACATACTTTAATGCTAGGTCGCGGAGATTCGATTCATGTGCAACATTGTCACGATCACCCACTGCTTCACGCGGGACAATTACCCGCAAATTGTGCTGCAAAGCATCGACCGCTGTCGCGCGGACACAGCCGCTGGTGGTTAAACCGGTGACCACGACACCATCGACTTGCGCAGCTTGCAATTGCGCGGCCAAATCGGTGCCAAAAAAGGCGCTGGCCCACTGCTTTTCAATCACCAGTTCGTCAGCGTGACGATGTAAACGCGGGTCGATGTCCTCTAAGCCGGAACCGCGTTGCAGCACGTTCAAAGCCGGTAATTTCTCACGAAAAACCGACGCTTGGGCATCATTGTCATACACAACCGTGGTAAAAAAGCAGGGAAAATCCTGCTGACGAAACCACGTCAGCAGGATTTGATTGGCTTCAATCACAGCGTCCGCCGCTGTCGCTAGCGGACTACGTGTTGGGTCGGTAAACCCAACACTGAGGTCGACGAGGATCAAGGCATACGTTTTGCCCGCGTCAATGTCTCGCTGTGGTAATGCCATGCTTAACGCTCCCATACCGGTGTGGCTGGCGCTTCGAGGCCGGTTTCGGCCAAGGCGCGTGCTTTGATCTCTGCAATCGTGCCACCACGGTTAAACAACGGCAATGCCTCGGTGCGACTGTCTTTCATGCTCGCCCGCAATTGCTCGGTCGCCGCTTCGTCAATGACACCATTGGCGTCAGCCACGACACCGAAGCGACGTGCGCCATCGACGCTAATTAAGCCGCGCTTGATGTCCGCACTCATGGCCCCTAAGTCGCGCTCGAGTGGGTCGCCCCAACCGCCGCCACCCCAAGTATCAAAGATCACCAAGTCGCCTTTCTCGACCTTAATGTTGTCGCACTTCGACGGCAAGATAATCTCTTCACCATTGGTTTTCTTCAGGATCTTACGGCTACGTTGACCCGGATCGCCACCGTTAACACCCCATGGATACGTCAGCCAGCGATCGTCGTGAATCGAAATCTCGCCTTTCGCTAACAAGCGATAGCCAACCCGAATACCATTACCGCCGCGATGCTTACCGGCACCACCGGAGTCTGGAATCGACTCATAGGTTTCGATGCGCAGCGGGAAGTAAGCTTCGATAAACTCGTTCGGGACGTTGGTGAAGCCCGGCCACAGTGAATGACCGTCAACACCGTCGCCAACCGGACGACCTGGAATACCACCAAAGCCGATCTGGAATAGCTGGAACCACTCGTCGTTCTCGTCATAACCTGAGTACATGAAGTGTGGTGAGTCACTGAAGCCCGCGGCACTCATGGCATCCGGTGTACCTTGACCGAGCAAACCACCCATGACATCGAAAATCCGACCTAATAAATGGGTCCGGCACGATAGCGCCGCAGGGAAATTCGGTTTCAGGATCGAACCTTGCGGAATCCGTACATCAACTAAATCGTAGAAGCCGTCATTAAATAGAATCGACGGGTCAAACAAGTTAATCGTGAAGGCACCGAAGAACATCTTGAACATTTCTTCGTTGAGGTAGAAGTTCACCGACGAAGGTGCTTGTGGATCGGTTCCGGCAAAGTCAAAAATAGCTTTGTCACCTTCGCGCCACATGGTGCAGCGAATCGTGTAAGGACCGAGGCCGGCACCGTCATCACAAATGTAGTCTTCGAACGACTGCTTCGACTCGGGCACCACCATGCGAATGATTTCGCGCATGGCCACGTAGTTCCGTTCGAGCATCATTTGCAGCGCGCTGATATAGGTGTCGTCACCGAAACGTTCCGCTAATTCAACACAGCGCTTACCGGCGGTACGGCAGGCCGCAACAATGGCATTAAAGTCAGCCTTGTTCCAGCGCGGTACGCGGACGTTGTGTAAGATCAAGTCGAGCACATCGCTATTTAGTTCGCCATTTTTGTAGATTTTCAATGGCGGAATACGAATGCCTTCCTCAAAAATGGTTTTCGCGTCAGTTGGCAAACTGCCCGGCACTTTACCGCCAACATCTGACATATGACCGAACATCGCGGCCCAGTTGATCAACCGACCGCCTTTGAAAATCGGCACCATGACCAACCAATCGGGTAAATGGCTGACTGCGCCATCACACATGTAAGGGTCGTTGGTTAAGAAAATATCACCTTCTTCAATGGTGCCGGCATACGACTGAATAAAGCCGGTAATGAAGGAGCCAAATTGACCGACGACCATTTTTCCTTCGTGATTGG
Source organism: Aliidiomarina sp. (assembly GCF_022565475.1). Taxonomy (GTDB): domain Bacteria; phylum Pseudomonadota; class Gammaproteobacteria; order Enterobacterales; family Alteromonadaceae; genus Aliidiomarina. The sequence continues at coordinate 168,782 of NZ_JAIUMR010000002.1, forward strand.
CAATCATCGGGAAGGCGTCGCCTTGTTCGCGAATACCCGGTGACATTGCGGTGCGGAAGAGTACCGCGTCCATCTCGTTGCGGGCGTTCGCCATGGCATTTTCAATGATGTCGAGGGTCACGGTTTCAACGTCGATGCGTTGAAACGGTTTTTCGTTCTTGTGCACAATAGTTGCTGGCATAATTTTACTCCTTTCCACCGTGTTCAGGTTGAATCAGTAAGTTCCCAACCTTATCCACGTTGGCTTCATAGCCCGGTAAAATAACGGTCGTGGAATCCATTTCCAACACAATGGCAGGTCCTTGAATACGATGACCTGGGGTTAGTAAATCGCGATTGTAGTGCAGGGCGTTGTAGTGCTTCCCTTGGAAGTAAATTTCACTTTCGCCAATGCGTGCACTTTCAAGTTCGCGCTTCTCGCTGCCAAACTGCTTCTCAGCAATATTTGGACGTGGCGCACGGGCAATTGCGCGCAAGTTCACCAACTCGTGCTCTTCCTCAAGCGCAAAGCTGAACAGCTGTTCATGCTCAGCGTCGAACGACTTCGATAGCAGCTGTGAACCTTGTTCACGTAATGCTTCAGGATCCACGTCTTGGGTCAACAACAAGGCTTGACCTTGGTAGCGCAAGTCCGCTTGCCAAACAATACTTTGCTGGTCACGCGGAATGTCCTGACGGGCCAGAGACGACTGCACTTGCTCGGTCAGTTGCTCGAGGATTTTTAGGACTTCTTGGTCAGAGATTTTCGAGAAGCCTTTAATCAGTGAACGCGATGCTTCGTCTTTCACCCGTGTTGTGGCGTCACCGTAAGCACATAAAACACCCGGTGCTGGCGGCACAATCACTGGCCAAGCATTCATCAGCATACCCAGCGCGTTGGCGTGCAACGGACCGGCACCGCCGAAACCACAGAGCGCAAATTCACGCGGGTCGTAGCCTTGTTCGACGGAAATCAAACGCAGCGCACCAAACATGTGCTCGTTCGCAATCCGAACAATGCCTTCCGCCGCTTCATACAAAGAAATGCCCATCGCGTCGGCCACTTTTTGCACCGCAGCTTCAGCAAGATCTTTGCGCACTTGCATGTCTCCACCGAGCTTTTGGTTCGCCGGTAAGTAGCCCAGCACCACGTTCGCATCTGTGGTCGTTGGCAATTCACCGCCTTTGTTGTAGGCCGCTGGCCCTGGCTCAGCACCAGCACTGTCGGGGCCAACCCGCAAGGCTTTGGTCAGTTCCGGTACAAACGCAATCGAACCACCACCGGCACCAATTGTCCGCACATCCACCGAAGGTGCGCGGACAGCGATGTCACCGACGCGGGTTTCGCGGCGTAAACGGGCACTACCGTTTTCAATCAGAGCCACGTCGGTCGAGGTACCACCGACGTCAAAGGTCAGCACCTTGTCGAAGCCGCCACGACTACAGAAATAGGTCGCCCCGGCAACACCACCCGCAGGACCAGAAAGTAATAGGTTTACTGGTGTATCAGCGGCCGAGTCACAGGCAGACAAACCGCCGTCTGAGCGCAAAATGGAGAGCTCGACGTCGTCAGCCAAGCGCGCTTTCAGTTCGCGCTCTAAGTTGGCAATGTACTTCGACACTTCTGGGCGTACATAGCTATTCACCACGGTCGTTTCCGTGCGCTCATACTCTTGCATTTCAGGCACAACGTCAGAGGAAATAGAAACCGGTACATTGGGCATCACTTCACCAGCAATGGCTGCGATTTCTTGTTCATGCTCGCCGTTACTGTAGGCGTTAATCAACGACACCGTTAACGCTTCAATGCCTTTGTCCCGCAGCACTTCTAAGTCGCGACGAATAGCATCTTTGTCCAGCGCGGTGACCACTGAGCCGTCCGCTGCAATCCGCTCGTTGGCTTCAATGGTGTGCTCCAAGGTGGCAAGTAATTCGCCTTTTTGGAAAATAACCCAACCACCTAAACCCCCGGGTACAAACGAACGCGCAATGTGCAGCACTTGTTTGTAGCCTTTGGTGGTGACCAAGCCGACTTTTGCGCCTTTGCGGGTCAAGATAGCGTTCGTTGCAACCGTGGTGCCATGCATCACTTTGCGGATTTCTTTCGGATCAACCCCAGAAGTGCGGCAGATCTTCTCGATACCATTGAGTACACCAATCGATGAGTCCTTTGGTGTGGATGGAACCTTCGCGGTATACGTTGCGCCGGTATCATCGTTGATGAGCAGGAGGTCCGTAAAGGTACCTCCAACGTCAACGCCTAATCGATAACTCATAATTCCTCCTCAGTACTGCTCTTATCTTGTTAGGGCGAGCAGTGCTTAACGCACTGCCGCTCGTTCTAATTCACGTAAACTAATGGAGTTACCGTCGACACCTTGGGTATTCAGGCGAGCGTTCGGCGCAAGCACGAAGATGGTCGCGTGACGGCGTTGGTAATCAATGGTGAAACCGGCATTGGAGACAATACCACGGTCGCCATCTTCCGTTTCTAAGGTGCGTAGGTTGTAGTTCATCCACTTCCAGAACTCACCGCGGCGGTCATAGACATCGGCCATATAGAAACGTGGAAACTCGGTGTCCATGTACATGACTTTTTTCGAGTACGGATGTTCTGGTGGTGCAATCGCTTCGACCACCCACACTTCCCGCACTTCCCATTCGTCGCTTGGGTTCCACGCCGGGCTTGATTCAAGGTCAACAATCGGGAATTGCGCATTACCGCGCGCATTTTGGTCCCATGGAATCCGCTGGCTATTGGCAACCACCAGCATGTGGCGACGGTCAAGAATCCGATACTCTGGATACCAGGTTGGATGAGCATTGAAGATCTCGATGTCATCGTTGAGCTGATCGGTACCACCGATCGGATCCATCCAAGTACCGCCCGACAAACGGCGAGTACGGCGAACAGAACGCAAGTAGGCCCAGCTGTCATCGAGGCGTGGGCTGTCGTAGCGCACGGTGTACAAACCTAAGCCACGAATATCGGCTGGGAACGTTGCATACAATAACTGTTTCCAAAGGATATCGCCGTCACCTTCACTATGGTCTTCTTCACCTAAACGACCTTTCATGTAGTAACGCTGCAACACCCACTCTTGGGTCCGCTCGAGACCACGACGGCCGTCCACGAACAAATAGGCGAAGCTCTGATAGTCTTGGAAGTTCTTGGTTGGCTGAGCAACATGGTGGTTCCAGATTAACTTCTCGGCGCCATGCGGGTCGTCGATGGTGACATCCGGGAACGGAATACCCGCTTGCCAACCTTCCATCATGCGCGTTTCTGGATTGAACGTAACCGTACCGCGATAAGCGTCAGTGGCAGCCATATAGTCGCGACCGAGCTCTACCGGCTCTGAAGCCTTCAAGGTAATGACAAGGCCTTCGTTTTCAATCAGGTACACTTGCCGCTCTGACAATAAGTCACGCAACGTGTGACCTTCGAAGGTGTCGCCCAAGCGATCGTTGATATTACTGGCATTAATGACATCACCCGGCGCAAGTTCAGCCGCAAATGCCATATGCGTGCTCAGAAGAGCAGCTGCCGACAATGTGACGAGCGTTTTCAGATTAAATGATTTCATGTCGCTCTCCTTAGAATTGATACGTGAGTCGGGCTACAAACTGATCATTGCCAGAGAAGTAACCGAACAAATTCGTGCGATTAAAGCCTTGCAACGGCAAGTCTTGATCACGCTTGTGGAAGAAGATGTCCGCTTCTAAACGAACACGAATATTGTTGCCGTAGGCGAATTCGACCGACGGGATGACGAAGCCACCGCCATAGGTCAGATCCGTACCAACAGCTAATGACGGGTTAATCCGGTCATTGGAGTAGTTCATGCCGAGAATCGCCGTCAGGATCGTGCTGTGCTCACGCGCCGCGCCACCAAAACCAGCAAGGTTGACGATTTGTTCGTCTGCGCGGAAGTCGGTGATCCAGGTATTAAATAACTGCACCGACAAGAACGATGGACGGCTGGTGCCAATCACGTTTTGGAGATTGACTTGCTTGTCCATCCGCACCATGGTCGATAGCACTGACTTTTCGACGATGCCGCAGAAGCCAGGGAAGAAGCCACAACCGGGACCTTCGGCAATGCTGTATAAACCAACGTTGTAAGGTGATTTAGGGACATACGCGACTTCGGTGCTGAATACGGCATCAATACCGGGGAAGTAGTTGTTCGCTGTGAATCCGAAAACATCAATGAAGGGGTAAATGAACTCACCCGCTTCGGTCGCACCACCTTGATAAACGCCTTTGTATGGGCCGGTTTGCAGTTGTGGCTCGCCTGGGTTCGATGCCGGATTAGCGTTGGCAACCGGATCTTGACTTGGGCCATGGAACCACGCAAGTGAATAGCCCCAATCACCGGCAATGCCTGACCAGCGCAAGCCGTACGAGTCATCGCGCATATCTGCGTCTGGATGACGGTAGTTATAGCGGACGTTGGCGCCAAATGGCGCACTGGCAAAGGTAATTCCTTTGTTTGGATTATTCGCCCAACGACCACCTTCAACATCATAGCTGTTTCCGCGATATTGGTTGTCATTCAAGCTGCCGGGCACATAAACGAACTGCAAGCTGCCGTTTTGGTCGTCAAAACGACGTACCAAACTAACCATATTCAGCGGCTTACGCAGCTCTTCGTTTTCTGGCTCCAAGAACGAACGCCAGCGGAAGTCATAGCCGTGAATAACGTCGAGCAAGGTGAAGAAATCGGTTTCACCCCAAACAATTTGTTGGCGACCGACTTTGTATTCCCAGTTGTCGGCAAAGCTGCCTTCTACCCAGAATTCGCGCAAGTCTTCTTCGTCATAGACGTCCTTGCGCAGGTTCACGGCAGAGCCCGGCGCGCCGCCAGTCATTGCCCATTCGTCCATTACGGACTGCAAATCTTTCATGTAGTCAGTCGACTGTTCACGCGACACGCGGCCCGCAACTTTAAAGCGCACGTTGCCAAAGTCGCGATATAAACCGACGTTAAGAATCGTCCGCGACATCGACAAGTCATGGCGGTAGTTGCCGCGTTGCTCGCCATCAGGGCCGACTAGTGTCGGGTTCTCTAAGTTAAATGAGAGATGTTGGCGGATATAGCCGCTGACTTCCCAATCCTGTCCCAGCCAATTAGAGCTATTCGCTTGAGCGGTTCCGGGTTGTAAGCCCAACGCCACCGCTACAGCGACTCCAGTTAGTAGGACACGACCTCCTCGGTATTTCTGTTGTTGTGTTTTCATCGTGTTACCCTGTTATTGCTGTGAAGTTACAGTTTCCCGCTCGGGTACCACTGAGCGGTGGTGATTGGCGTGGTCGCCAAAAATGAATTTCGGTTTGAGAACGCGAACTAACGACGGCATTACGAACAGTGATGAGAACGCCGACGTCAGCAGCCAAAGTCCAATCAAGGTGCCCATCTCGGCCTGGAAGCGCAGCGAAGACAACGACCAGAACAGCACACCGGCGGCGAGCGTGACGGACGTTAACAACACGCCACGGCCAGCGGTAAAGACAGACTGGTGAATCGCTTCGACAGGATCGGCGAGCGGGTTTTTCTCTAAATATTCTTTGACGGAATCGACGATGTAGAAGGCGTAATCGACGCCAAGACCGATTCCGAGTGCGACCACCGGCAAGGTGCTAATGCTCATGCCGATGCCTTGCCAAGACATGAAGGCAAAGGTGACGATGTTAGAAATCAGCACGGGCACAATAAAGAAGATGCCGCTGGCAGAAGAGCGATAGACCACTAAGCAGCTGATAATCACTACCAATAAGGCTAGCGAAACCGCCTCAATTTGGTCGTTCAGTAAAATTTCATTCACCGCCGCAATCATGCCCGATGAACCGCCGGCCAAGCGCACGGTGACGCCATCGAGTGGATGCTCGTCAATGAAGCGGTTGATTTGATAAGTGGTCTGGCGCAGGTTTTCACCTTGACGGTCGCGTAGGAAAATCAGTACCGAGCCGGTGGTAAAGGTGGCATCAGCGAATTGCGCGAGATCGTCTGGCGCCGCGCCTTGCATGTAGAAGCTAATCAGCTCCCCATTTTCCAGCTGTGACGCGCCCAACTCACGATAACGTGGATTGCCTTCGTACAGGTTGCGGCGCACATCGGTGACAATATCGGCTAACGACACGGTGCCACCGACATGGGGTAAGCGCTCAATGCGGCGTTGGAAGTCTTGCATCCACTGCAACACGTCAGGGCGTTTGAGAATGTCCATTTCGTCACTTTCAAGGACAATGAACATCTGCTCGGAGCCTGGATAGCGCGAGTTAATCAACGCATTGTCTTGGTTAAACGAGGAGTCTTCCCAAAGTATTGGTGAGCCGGGGTCGGTGTCGCCGATATTAATTTGCACGGCTTGGTAAAGCAGCCCGGTCATCAACACCAGCACTACAGGAATCACCGCAAAGCGAGCACGCGTTTCAACCACTTTGGCAGCAACACCGAGCACCGCATTCAAAACTGGACGGCAGTTGAGCGGATGCGCTTTCGGCAGCGGTTTTTTCACCCAGCTGAGTAACACTGGCGTGAGAATAACGGCCGAGAAACCAATGGTCAGGACCCAAATTGCACCAATAATCGCGACTTTTTGCAGCAACGGAATAGGGGTGACAACGACACAGAGTATCGCGCCCGCGTCCGAGACAATACCGAGCAAACCGGGACGGAAGAGTTCTTTGAGCGTCACTTCAGCCGCTTTGCGTGGCTCCAAGCCGTCGTCATCGACGAGGTCGTCGAAGCGAACAATGAGTTGCACCGCATGACTGAAACATCGGGCGGTAATAATAAAGGCGACGACAATCACCAGCGGATCGAAATTGAACCCGAACATGACGCCGAGGCCGAGCGCCCACACCGCAGAGACCACGCCACTGAGCAGTGGCAGTAGCGTGCCGCGCCAAGTCTGGTTAAGAATAAACAAGGCCACCAACATAGCGGTCAGTGAAATCAGCGCAATGGTGACGGTTTCATCGAGGTGATACCGCACCCAGCCGTACAGAATTGGCTCGCCGACGAGGTGGTGCGTGACTAAATCAGCAACCGGCGTGTCATCGAGAATGGCTTGGATTTCCGGCAGGATCTTGGCGTAATCAACACGTTGGTCGTAAAAGTCGATTTGAATCAGTGCAGATTCGAGCTCGAGGTCGACATAAATGCCGTAAACCAGTGCGTTATTAATCACCGCCTCACGTAGAGCTTCGATTTCGCCCTCCGACGTCGGCACGTCCGGCCACATTAGGGGAACACTTTCGATACCCATGGACGAGGCATTAATGGACTTCAACTGACGCGACGCAATCGACACGATTTGGAACGGATTGACACCGCTGACCGTTTCCATGCCGCGTGTGACGCGTTGAATCTCTTCAAGGATGTCGCGCTGGAAAATCTCACCATCGCGAGCCTGCACCAAAATCGACACTTTGTTGGTGCCGCCAAAGGTTTCTTTGTATTGTTCGTGCACTTCTACATACGGGTGATTACTCGGCACCATGTCGCTAAACACCGTGCGCACGTCAATCCGGAATAAGCTCAATGCCATCAGCAAGGTGGAGATGACAATAACAGCGACCGTAGCCTTGCGGTGACGGATACACGAAGCGGCCAGCCAAGTGGCAAATTGATTCATACTCATGGGGTCATCTCTTGCGTTGTGTTCGGAAGGCTGAACCACTGCGAAGCGTGATCCGAATGATGGTCATGACTGAGTTTGCCGAGCTGACGGCCGGCGACTAGGGTGTAGTCACCAAACGCGATGGCGCGAGCGAAATACTGATTGCCCGACTCGGCGCTACGCAGGCTTTGCCAGCCATTCATGCCATCGGTGCTGGTCAATAACGTGCCGGCATCACCGACAATCACCCAGCGCGCTTGTTCGCTTTGCTGTTGCCAAATGACGTCATATAAATGCTCGTTTCCTGGAGTTGGCAAGGCAGTCCAACTGTCGCCTTGGTCGCGAGTGATGGCGATAAAACCTTGGTTACCGACGGCAATGCCGGTACTGCCATTGAAGCTAATCGCGCGAATACTTTCTTCGCCGAGCTCGTGACGACGCCAGCTGTCACCACCATCATTGGAGTGCAATAAAGTGCCGAATTCGGCAGCAATCCAAATCTGCTCGCCATCAACAAAAATACTGTTGAGGTTGATGTCTTCGTCGACTGAGAGGCTATTCCAGGTGACCAGATTCGAACTGGTGTAAACCGCACCCATCTCGCCGATGACATAAAAGCGTTGACCGTCGGTTGCCACATCGGTGAGCTTGTTAGCGAAGTCCGACAGCGGCAACTGCGTTTGCTCCCAGCTTTCGCCACGGTTGGTGCTGGTGTACAACCAACCGCCATTACCAGCAATCACCATGCGGCCGCGATCGTCAACCGCAATCGCTTGCAGGTTGTTGTCATCGACATTCATGCGCTGCCAACTGGCGGCGTCAATGTCGCCGCGTAAGACAGTGCCACCACCGCCGACAAACCACGCTTGACCGTCTTCGGTGACGGCAACGTCAAAGAACATGTCGCGCGATTCAACCAACGGCTGGGGCAGTTCGAGAGGTTCAATTTGCGGCGAAATAAACGCAGCGGCATAGGCTAAACCGCCAAGAATGGCCCATGGTGCAATCTGTGCAGCCACGCCACCAATTTTACGCAACATGCTCGCCTCCCGTTTGTTTGGCGATCTGTTGAGTCAGCCAGTTATAGCTGCGGCCACCGAGCTGTTTATTGACCAGTTTGCTGGCGGTGTCGATGGCGGCGACTAGGTCGAGCGGTGCAATGCCCGTTTTCAAGCCCATACTGTCGAGCATGAGCACCACGTCTTCAGTGGCAACATTACCGCTGGCGCCCGGCGAGAACGGACAACCGCCCATACCGCCAATGGCGCTGTCGAACTCACGAATGTCGCCGTCGAGCGCGGCTAAGGTATTGGCTAAGCCCATACCTCGGGTGTCGTGAAAATGGCAGGAGACCTTGTTGGCCGACGTCAGTGCAGTAACTTTGGCAATAAGAGAGCGCACTTCGGCGGGGTTCGCGGCACCAATCGTGTCGGCGATAATCAGCTTGTCAGCACCGGCTTTGAGCATTTTCTCCACCAGAGCCAAGACCACCCGCTCGGGCACTTTGCCTTCAAACGGACAGGTAAACGCCACCGCTAAATAAGCGTGCGCGTGAATGCCATCGGCTTTCGCTGCTTTGACAATTTCCGCACACGCCGCAGTCGTTTCCGCGAGCGACATGCGAATGTTTTTCTGATTCATGGTATCGGTGACGGAAAGCACCACGTTCACCGCTTGAGCGCCGGCAGCTTTGGCGTTTTCATAGCCGCGCAAATTGGGCACCAGTGCCGAATAGTTGACACTTTCGGTGAGCGGTAGCTGTTGAAACAATTCGTCCGTGCCAGCCATTTGCGGAACCGCTTTCGGCGACACAAAACTACCGGCCTCAATATGACGCAGACCTGCGTCGTTCAACGCCCGAATCAAGGCGATGCGGTCAGCAACAGACAGCACCGAACCAAGACTTTGCAAACCATCGCGTGGACCTACTTCATTCACAATCACAGAATCGCGCATGGGAATACCTATTTAATGATGTTTTGAGCTTTGAGCTGCGCAATCAAATCCGCGCTGTAGCCCATTTGCTGGAGAACGTGCTCGGTATGTTCACCAAGCTGCGGAGGAGCGGTGTAACTGTCTTCAGTGTCGACCGAGAGCTTAATTGGGTTACCCGGGGCCTTCACAAACTGGCCGTCGCCTTGGGGAATATCGACCACCATTTTGCGGAACAAAATTTGTGGGTCGGATAACGCCTGCGAGAAGCGATTGACCGGCGCACAGGGAATGCGCGCGGCAGTTAACTGTTCCACCCAATAGTCGGTTGGTTTGGTTTTCAGGAGCTCGGAAATTTTGTGATTAATCAGGTGGCGGTCAGCAAAACGTCCAGGTTGGGTGAGGTACTTTTCGTCACGTAATTCGTCAATATTGAGGACATTCAGTAAGTTGACCCAGAAGCTGTCAAAAATCACCGCGATAATCACAAAGCCGTCGGCGGTTGGGAACGTGTCGTAAGGCACGTGGACGAAATGGCTGTTACCGAGAGGCTTGGGATCTTCGCCGCTGAGGAAATACATGGTCGCCATGTAGTTCAACATACTGATTTGGCAGTCGAGCATGGAAATATCGACATGCTGACCGTGACCTTTGGCATTGCGTGCTTCGAGTGCGGCAAGTATACCCATGACCGCAAACATGCCACCACCGAGGTCACCAATAGGAATCCCCGATCGCGTTGGATGATTTTCGTCATGGCCGGTAATCGACATACCGCCACCAATGCCTTGCACCACTTGGTCGAACGCCGGGCGCTGGAAATGAGGGCCGTTTTGGCCAAAGCCAGTGACCGAGCAGGTAATAATTTTGGGATTTATTTTCTGCAAATGCTCATGGTCGATTTTGAGCTTGGTCGGGACACCTGCTGAGAAATTATCGAGAACAACGTCGGCATCCTTCACTAAGTCATAAAAAACCTTCAGGCCTTCTTCCGTTTTCAAATCGATGCAGATGCTCTTCTTGTTGCGGTTCAAGGTGATGAAATAAGCACCCTGACCGGCATAACTATGCTTGGGGTCATTCGCCAAAAGTTTGCGTGTTCCTTCACCGTGCAAAGGCTCAACTTTGATCGTGTCGGCACCGAGGTCGGCCAACAACATTCCCGCGTAGGGACCCGACAGCATGTGCGTCAGGTCAATAATTCGTACGTGATCCAAAGGCTTTGTCATATCGGTTCCATCTCATCCATTTTGAAAAATACAAAGTGAAAGACTGAAATGCGTTTCACATGAAATAGTCAGCAACATAAATGCCAACTTTGTTTTTAAATTGTTGATGTGAACTTAAGTAGAAGAAATGCAAGGGATTTATTTGTTAATTATGGGTTAATGATGTGGTTTTAAGATTTTGGAAGGGTATTTCAGGATAGAAAGATTATTTCAAGATGAAATAAAAGCATTTCAAAATGAAATGCTTTTATCGAGTGAAACGCTTTGTTTTACTGCCGTAAGTTGAGTACGGCTATAATCGGAAATTAACACTGGCCCATACGGTTCGGCCAGGCTCGGGTACTCGGCTCGGTTCGTTAAAACCAATCACCGCAGCACCGTTGCGACTGAGATGTTCAGCGTAATCGTTGTCGAACAGATTATCGATGCCAACATACAAGGTTGCGTTCGCAGTGAGTACGCGTGTCGCGTTAATTGAGAGGACACCGAACCCCGGCGAGCGCTCACCACGATCCAGTCCGGCGATGGTTCCCTGATTTGCAGCAAATCGATGTTGGGCAGCCGCCAGTCGCCATTGGGCGGCAAGGCTCCAGTTCTCTTGCAAGTATTCAACGGAAAAACGAGCCGAAAGCGGAGGTTGTTGCGCCAATGGCAAGCCGTCGGTCTTATTCCGACCACGAACATAGCTAATACTTGCACCCGTTTGCCATTGTGGTGTCAGTTTAAATGAGGCGTCCGCCTCACCACCCCAACTTGCGGTGGCGACATTACGCACAAACTCGCCCGTGTCGGTGAGTTCAATCAGAATGAAATCGCTGATGTCATTATAGAAAACACTCACCGCATAATCGGCGTGTTGGCGTTGCCACGCCAGTCCAGCATCGACTTGTTGTAAACGCTCAGACTCCGTGAAAAATGCACTGCGACTCTCGTCACTTGCGCGGTTGCGGCCAATCAATTCCCAGTAGTCTGGAAAACGATCGCTTTGACCCCACCCCAGATAGGCATGCGCGTCTTGCCAATGCCATTCGTGGCGAATAAAGCCGCTCCACAGTGTTTCAGAGCGTTTAGCCATGGCCGTTTCATTGGCAACGCCGGCGCCCATGCCCATTGGATTGTCATAAATAAACTCGCGTAAGTCCTGAGCTTGCCAGTGGTCAGCGCGAATACCAACATGCAGGCTCCGTAACGCATTCACCGTATACACGTTCTGCAGATAAACACTGGTTTGTTCGCTGTCCGAGTCGGCAACACGTGGACGCTCTTTGTAGGGCATCATGCGATCATTCATTGTCACGCGCGAACGATGCTCGGTGGTTAAGTAATCCATTCCGACTTTCATTTGCCACTGCTTTGACCAGTCAATTTCAGCAAAGCCAGCCAACCCGCGTGAGTATCGGTCGGGATTCGACGCGGAAAGCCGCTCGGGATTCATCGCTGGACGTAAACTGAAATTGTCCATGACATGGTCTTGATAACTAAAGGTACCGCGCAATTGGACTTTCGAAACGAGCGGATTGACATCGGTTAGGCTCCAACGTAACGCGACGTTCTCGGTATAAAACTTCGTGCCGTCCATGTGGCGGTCGGCGTAAGCCACGCGGCCATCGCCAGACGCTATGCTGAATACTAATTCCTGCCGATCCGACGGCGTGTAGGCAGCGGTCAGTTGCGTGTTATAACGTTGAAACTGTGAATGCACACGATTGCCGGAGCCGTCCTTGTAATCGCTGGAATGGGCAAAGTTATGATTGAGACGAACATAGCCCTGACTACCACCCCAAGTAAGTTCGGTTGTGGTGTCGGCGCGCTCAAAGCTACCCGCAGTGGCGCTAAAGAATCCCTGCAGTGCTTGCTCATCAAAGTTAGGTGTTGCCCGGGTAAAGTTGACGGTGGACGCCGACGCAGCCGGACCACTGTCGACACTCTGCGGGCCTTTGACAATGACCACGTGATCAAAACTCTGCGGTGACAAATAGGCAGTGGGTGGATCCATACGTGAGGGGCAACTCCCCATAAGTGGCTCGCCATCACTAAGCACCATCACCCGCGAGCCAGCCATTCCGCGAAAGACTAAATCGGACGATGCGCCACCTTTGCGTACCGCATGAAAACCGGTGATCGAGCGCAAATAGTCAGCACCATCAAAAGCAGGTAACGGTTGCACCGGCACTCGCGTATTCTGCATGACCATCCCGGCGTGTTCCATAACTTGACCAACAACCTGAATACGCTCGTAGTTGTCGTCGGTCGTCGGCTCAGTTTCCGATGCGGATGAAGAATGACTCAGTATGGACAGAATCGATACGGATAGCAGGGACAGTACAGCATGGTGTTTCATGATCAATGAGCTCTATATTTTATAAATGCAGAGCGAATATATTAGGTTTTACCCATGTAGTCGTGTGGCATATTGTTGCAGTGCTGGGGAGTGTTGCGACGGTGGGTGTCGCGAGTGAAACACCGAGAGTTCGGCTTTACGAAGAATTGCGCTATGATGGTTCAAAGAATTAAGGATAGACGCAATGAGCATTGATTATTACAACGAAAATGCAAAAGCTTTTGACGCCGATACAGCCGACGTCGACATGTCAGCGCTATATCAAGAGTTCCTACCATTATTGCCAGCTGGCGCTCATATTGTCGATGCAGGCTGTGGTTCAGGCCGCGATGCGATGGCATTTCAATCGCAAGGATTCCGCGTGACCGCATTTGATGCCAGTGAAGCCTTGATTACAATTGCCTGTCAGCGTCTTGGTGCTGACCTTGCAGTCCAAGCAACCTTTTTAGAGTTCTCAGTGAAAGAACCGGTCGACGCGATCTGGGCTTGCGCTTCGTTGTTGCATGTTCCTTTTGATGATTTGCCACGAACGTTCCAACACTTGGCTCATCAGCTGAAACCAAGTGGAGTGTTTTACTGCTCGTTTAAATATGGTGATAACGAAAGTGAACGGGGTGGCCGACGTTTCACCAATTTAAATGAGGCGCTTTTGGCACAGGTGATTGAGAGTGCATCATTGCGCGTGAAGAAAGCGTGGGTGACTGGTGACGCGCGACCGGAGCGTGAGCATGAAAAGTGGCTGAACGCTATTTTGGTGAAGGATTAAGTAATGGAATTGGCGAAGGGATATTTGCTGACTACAGGGACATCGAAAGACCCGCTCTTACCCAAGTTAATTCATGCCATTAATCATGCAACGGCGATTGATATTTGTGTTTCGTTTGCACAGCCTTCGGGTGTGGCATTACTGCTTGAACCGCTGATTGATGCAATAGATAACAATGCTGTCATTCGTATTATGACTTCGGATTATTTGAGCATTACGCACCCCCAAGCACTTCGCCAACTGTTACTTCTGCAGCAACGTGGTGCTGAAGTTAAGCTATATAAATGCTCGGATCGTAAGGCATTTCACCTTAAGTCTTATATATTTGTTCGGGAACGAGTATTCGAAAGTGGTGCAGAGCTTGAAGCGGGAACTGCATTTGTAGGTTCGAGTAACTTAAGTGCTAGTGCTTTAACCTCTGGTATGGAGTGGAATCTTCGTTTTGACTTAGCGCCAAATTCTGATCATTCACAGGAAGAATTCGCTCATATTCGACGTAGTTTTGAAACCATTTTTAACGGACCTGAAACCCACGAATTAACCCGACAACTGATCGAGTCGTACACCAAGCAGTTTGAAGAAATCGCACGGCAAAACGCGCCTTTGATTCAAATTTTGGACATCGAAGACGAACCGGAGCCTGAACAGTTCACCCCAAACAGCGCGCAAACCGAAGCACTCATTGCACTGCAAGAAAGTCGCAATGCTGGTTACAGTCGCGGATTAGTCGTCATGGCGACAGGGATGGGGAAAACCTGGTTATCCGCATTTGACGCCCAGCAAATGAAGGCTTCCCGTGTGCTGTTTGTAGCGCACAGAGAAGAAATTTTATTGCAGGCTCAGCGCACGTTCAGCAATCTCTTTCCAGATAAAAATATTGGTTTTTATAACGGCTCTGAAAAAGAAACCGATGCAGATTTTGTGTTTGCCTCCATTCAGTCATTAGGCAAGTTAGAGCACTTACTGAAGTTTGCGCGTGAACATTTTGATTACGTTGTGATTGACGAGTTTCACCATGCAACCGCCCGTGGCTATCAGAAATTGCTGAGTTATTTTAAGCCGAAATTTCTTCTCGGTTTAACCGCTACACCGGAGCGCACTGATCAATCGGATATTTTGAGTCTCTGTGATAACAATCTCGTGTTTGAACGCAATATTACCGATGGCATCGAGAATAAAATTCTCGTTCCGTTTCACTATTACGGTATTCACGATGAGTTTGTCGATTACCAAGAAATTCCTTGGCGTAATGGGCAGTTTGTTCCGTCTGCTTTGGATGTTGCGTTTGCGACGCAAAAGCGTGCGAAACATATCTATCAGACTTGGTTGGAACATAAGCAAACTCGGACGCTCGGCTTTTGTATATCGAAGCGCCATGCCGATTTCATGGCTGACTATTTTAAGCAGCAAGGCGTTGAAGCCGTTGCTGTTTATAGTGGTTCCGAAGTACGCCGTAACGAAGCATTAGCATGGTTAAGTGCTGGGAAAATTGACGTGGTGTTTTCTGTCGATTTATTCAATGAAGGTACCGATATACCGTCAGTCGATACTGTTTTGATGGCACGACCCACTGAATCGAAAATTCTCTTTTTACAGCAACTTGGGCGAGGGTTGCGACTGTCTCCCGATACCGGTAAATCACACGTCGTTGTCCTCGACTTTATTGGTAATCACAAATCATTTTTAATTAAGCCTTCGGGTTTGTTGGGTATCGGTGGATTACGTGCCGGTGCCAAACGCGTCGTAAACAATAACTTTCAGCTGGCTGAAGGGTGTCATGTCAATTTCGATGTCGAAGTTATCGACTTTTGGCAACGGTTAGTCCGCGAAATGGGCTCAAAGCTGGAAGATGATTACGACGAATTAAAAGTGGCGTTAGGACACCGACCGACCGCAACAGAATTTTTCCATGCAGGTCATTACCAGCGAGCAAAAATTCGTTCACGATTTAATGGTTGGTTGGGGATGATCGCCAAGCTCGAAAATGATCAGCGCCTGTTAACATTGAATGATCGCCATGGTGCATTTCTCCGACAAGCCATTGAATCTACGAATATGACCAAATGCTTCAAAGCTATATTCATGCAAGCATTTATTGAGCTTGATGGCTTTAAGTTACTCGATGGAGTAATGATGGGTGTTGATCTCAAGGCGCTTGCGGTACGAAGCTGGGAAATACTTCATCGCTATCCGAAGGCTGTTGCCGTTGACTTGCGGGAGCAAGAGCAAAGATTAAGCGCCGATAGTCTGGACTGGTATCGTTATTGGCTAAAGAATCCAGTGGCGGCTTTCAGTTCCGCAAATAAGTCAGATGACCAAGCATGGTTTACCAATGATGGAACTCGCATGGTACCGAACTTTATTGTAAGTGATGAAGAGCGAGAAGTGTTTGAAGCGATCGCACTTGAGTTGTGTGATTATCGGATGGCGGAGTACCTAAGTGGGAAGTAATTTAATAGGGCTAGACGAGGCGTAGAATCCATACTCGGCACTTAGGTTATTATTTACGCAGGTTTTATATTTGTTCATGGAGTTAGAATGAAGTCCCCATTGAAGGCGAAGCCGCTAAAGAACCCTGGTGAGTCACTTGAGCAAAGACGCATTGACGTCGCAGTCGATCGTGTGTTTTTCCCTCTAACTGTGGCAATTATGATGTTTTTTTGGGCCTTATATGAATGGTATCGCTGGCTGTTCGATATACCTTTAAGTCCCTATCTAAATACTGTACTCGCGTTGGGAGTTATCATTTGGGCGACTTTTAGGATTGTTCGAGCATTTAAGGAAATTAAGTTAATCAATCAAGGCATCGCTAGTGAAAAAGCAGTTGGTCAGTTTCTTGAACGGCTTAGGGCTGATGGCGCTGAGGTTTTTCATGATATTCAGGGAGAGAATTTTAATTTAGACCACGTTCTTATTCATAAAAGTGGTGTTTTCGTTGTTGAAACTAAGTCGTTAAATAAACCTCGCTCTGGTAAAACGGAGCTCATCTACAATGGCTCAGAAGTCTTACGGAGCGGAAAGCCATTAGCGCGTAATCCAGTAATTCAAGTATCAGCAGCATCCGGTTGGTTGCGACAATTGATCTATGAAAGCACCGGCCGTCGCGTTGCTGTGAAAGGAATTGTTACCTTCCCGGGGTGGTATATCCACTCCAATCACAACACGCCGAAAAATACTGTGTGGGTACTCAACCCGAAGGCAATTCCATCGTTTATTACTAAACAACCCGAAACACTCTCAAAAGAAGACGTGCACTTAATAAAGTTTCATCTTGGTAAGTACATTCGAGCGTTATAATTGCATAGCGATGAGAATTTCTTCATTCGACATGCGGGTGAGGTCGTTGTTTTGCATGTGTGGCCCTCTCAATAGTCCTTTATTGTCGGCACATCCTGTGCCCGTGCTCGGACGTTGTTCCTACGTTGCCATCGCTCCTGCTTGCGAGCTCGGAACCTTCCCTAGAAGCGACTGTAATCAGATTAGCAGGTAGCTGCGACATCCTGTGTCGCATGCAAATTTTATCGCGTGATCCACTTGTTACTGAGGCGCAACAGCCAGTCGGGTGAGATTTTGCTCGCGAAGGCCATGAGTTTGGTTTGTGTGCCCACCAGCCAATGCACTTTGTTGCCTTGGTAATGTGCCATCATCCACACAGTTTTTGCGACATCTTGTGGCGTAAGTCGCACACCTAATCGCCCGATACTGCCTGCATTCATATCGGTCACCATGTTGGTTTGGACGAAAAGAGGCATGACATCCATGACTTGAATGCCCTTCGTTTCCCACTCGAGGCTGAGTGCTTCGGTTAGAGCACGAACGGCGAATTTGCTGGCGGAGTAGACGGCAAGTGAAGGTTGTCCGTACAGAGCGCTGGCTGAGCTCATGTTGATCACGCGAGCGCCGGGTTTGAGGTAGGGCAAGGCTAGATAACACCCGGCAAGCACGCCGTTGACGTTGATGTTCAGTACGTTTTGTTGTGACGCCAGTGGTAGCGAGTCAACGGGCCCCGAGACAAGGACGCCGGCGTTGTTGAAGAGAACGTCAATGCGCTGATTGTTCTTGCTTGCAAACTCGGCGAGTGCGCGTTGCCACGCATCATTGTCGGTGACGTCTAGATCACCGATGACGAGGTTACTGCCGTGTGCGCTTGCCAGCTGTTGCAGCCCCTGTTGGTCAATATCATAGGCGCCGACCAACCACCCTTGGGCAAGGAAATGCTCGGCGGTGGCTTTACCAATACCGGCAGCGGCACCACTGATGAAAATGCTTTTTTGCTCTGACATGTTAGGACCAAGTGACTGATTTTCAGTCAATATAGCATTGTTATTGTCTAGTTTAACAATCGGTGATGTGATGGAAGTGACCACTACCAGTCGTCGAAGTCTGAATTAAAGGGGTCGTGAAGATCGTCTTGAAACAGGTCATCGTCGAGTCCTGTCGACATGGAATCATCGAATGCCGAGTGATTGATGCTCGAATGCACGTCGTCATCGAAAAGAGAGCTTCCTGATAGCGACGTATCAAACGAATCATCATGGATGGAACTAGAAAGATCGAAGCCGAAGGGGTTGCCGGCGATATCGATGCCGCCTTCCGACAGCATGGGTAATCCTGAGGCGGGGTTTATACTGGGTTCGATGTCTAATGATGTGACGGTAACGTCAGGGCTATCGTTGAGCGACGTTTCGCTCGCAAACATACGAGCCGTAGTACTCACCGGCAGGAAGTCTTCCTCGTCGGTAATGAGTGCGATTGAATCGTCGGTTGAGTCCGACAAAGAGCTGGGCTCGAACGCAGTTATCTCGTCCTCGTTGAGTAGATGGCTTTCTTGCTCAGCCGGCCATTGGTCTTGGGCCTCGCTGTCTCGGAAGAAGAACTTGATCGCGACGATCACAACAATCAACAACGGCCAGAACGCATATTCCATGGTTTAACTCCCTTTTTGGCAATTCTTCGATTATAGCGGACTCTCCAGTTTAAGGTGGCGACACAAACTTGTGTGATTGAGCATTCCGGCTCCGAGCCACAATTGTAACCTTCTGATTTGCTTGCAGATGTCAGTCACTATGCGTTTGTTTATACCAACGGTACGACACGGCCAGTAGGGCGCAAATCATGACGGGGACGTACAAGGCGTTGAAGGTGAAGTAGCTGAACATGACGGCGCCAAAGCTGCCGCCGACAATGAAGCCGGTGACAATCAGGGCGAAGAGCAGGGCTTTGCGACTGTCGAAGGGTTCGCCGCGCAGTTTGGCGCCAATCATGATGCCGATGTCGGTGAATATGCCGGTGACGTGGGTGGTGCGAATAACTGCGCCGCTATAAGTGGTGACCATGGCGTTTTGTAGGCCGCAGGCGGCGGAGGCAAAGTAGTGGCCAATCGACGAATCTTGGTTCAAAAAGGCGATGGCGGCAAGAAGTAATGTTCCTTCGACGGCGAGTAGGCCACTGTAATTACGCCCCATTTTTAGGGCGCCACTGCGGAGGAAAAAGCCAGAAATGGCTGCACCGATGACAAAGGCGGCGACAATCCCGGCTAAGTGCGCGGTGAGCCAGAGGCTATTCGTGGCTAGCCCGGTGCCGATGAGGGTGGTAATGCCTGAGAGATGCGAAATCGATTGATGCTGGAAGCCGAGCAAGCCGACGGCGTTGACGAAGCCTGCAACCAACGCAAGGATAAACGCGCCATATTCCACCCATTTCGGTAACCGAGAAACCACCGCAGTGTCCTTATGCATCCGACCTGCTACTAGCATAGCATTTTCGCCGGCGAGGTGGGTATGTGGTATTCCGGCTCCGAGCCACAATTCTAACTCACCGCTTTATATGGATATTTTGCCGACGCCTATTTGTTATAGTGTAACACTTCATGGTATCTTTCGGCTCGTTGTGTTGTCGTGATTCGACAACGGGGATGTGGCAGTAATAACGGCAGAATAGATCATGGTGCAGCGTAATCAATGGGTGGTAAGTGGTGTCGCACTAGCAGTGGCGGCGGTGTTGGCGGTATCAGTGCAAGCGCAAGAAGCTGAGGTCGAACGGACTGTTTCTGCGGCCGCGGATGAGGTGGAGCGTATTCAGGTTCGCGCTGCCGGCTTGCGTCGTGACGTTGTCGATATGGCGGGCCCGGTGTCGGTGTTAAGTGGCGACGAGCTGGTTCAGCGCGCGGAAGCGAGTATTGGTGAAACTCTGAAGTTTGAGCCGGGCGTGCATGGTAATTATTTTGGTCCAATTGCATCTAGTCCGGTGATTCGTGGTTTGGACGGTGCGCGCGTGCAGGTCGTCCACAACGGTATGGGGACTGGCGATGTGTCGCGTGAAGGTCCGGATCATGCCATTACTGCGGACGCAATTACTGCGCAGCAAATTGAAGTGCTACGCGGACCAGCGACGTTACTGTACGGCAGTGGCGCGATTGGTGGCGTTATTAATGTGGTCGACAACCGCATTCCTCGTTCAGCGGTGACCTGGCCAGAAACTGTCGTGCAGGGTCGCTTTAATACGGCCGCAAGTGAGCGCTCACTCAGTTTTGCTCACGACAGTGGCAGTGAGAACATTGCGTTTCATGCGGACGGTTTTTACCGAAATGGCAACGATTATCGGGTGCCAACCTATACCAGCGACGACGGCTTTAGTTCACGTCGTCTCGACAATTCGTGGTCAGAACATCAGGTGTTAAATCTGGGTACTAGTTATGTTGCTGACTGGGGTTTTATTGGCTTGAGTTACGGCGCTATTCGCAGTGAGTATGGGCTACCTGAAGGGCCAGACGATCCGGCCGAAGCGGATGATGGCGAGTTGATTAAACTGAATCAGCAGCGTTTCGCATTAGCGGCGGAATATCAACCACAACATGCGAACTGGGATGTATTGACAGCTGACGTCGCATTTACAGACTACGACCACGCTGAATACGATGATGGTGAACCGGAAACCGAATTCACCAGTAAGGCGTGGGAAGTTCGTCTGTCGGGAACCTATGTGTTGCCACAAGGCTGGCGCGGCATTGTGGGCTATCATGGCGCGTTTCGTGATTACGAAGCGGTCGGCGAAGAGGCCTTTACGCCGAGCACGGATACCGACAGTCAGGCGCTGTTTTGGCTGCAAGAGCGTGCATTTGGGCGGTTGACGGCTGAGTTTGGTGCTCGAGTTGAGCGTCTCACTCAGAAGGCGCCGGAAGTTCGTGATAGTGCCGGTGTTCAAGCAATTCGTGACTCTTTTGACTTGTTCAGTTGGTCGGTCGGTGCGGTTTATCGCTGGCGCGAAGGGCATCAATTGACTTCGGCGTTTAGTCGCGCTGAGCGTGCGCTCGCAGCCAATGAGTTGTATGCCAATGGTATTCATGTGGGAACGCGTTCTTATGAAATTGGCACGGCATATCGGGTGAATGGTGACGAGATTTTGGAGGACTCGAGTTTGTCCAAAGTCGAACGAGCGAACAACCTCGATGTGGGTATGCGTGGTGATATTGCGTCGGTGTCCTATCAGGTTAATCTGTTCTATAACGAAATCGACAATTTCGCCTATTTACGGAACCTCGGCTACGAAATTGAGGGGCTGACGGCGTACCAATATACGCAGCAGAAAGCCCGCTTGCACGGTGCTGAGGCAAGTTTGACCTGGCGTTTTCTTCCGAATCAGCAAGTGACGGTCATGGGTGACGTGGTTCGCGCGCGGTTGGTCGAAGGTGTTGCGGGCAACAGCAATCTGCCTCGCATTCCGCCACATCGTTTCGGGGCGGAATATCGTTATACGGCGAATCAGTGGGTTGCAACTGCCGGTGTTAATCGTTATGCGGCACAAACACGAGCAGCCGCCAATGAGTCGCCAACTTCGGGTTACACCTTGTTCGATGCGTCGGTGAACTACAACTTTGTTTGGAACGGCCACGATATGATGTGGTTTGCCAAGGCGCAGAATCTGACAAATGAGCTCGCTTTTGTACACAGCTCGTTTATCAAAGATGACGCGCCGCTGGCTGGCCGCAATTTGAGTGTCGGCTTGCAGGCTCGATTCTGACCATGGGTTTTGGCTCCGAGCCGCAATAGCTCACCAGAGTGCTTTTCGGCTCCGAGCCACAATTCTAACCTGCTGATTTAACGTGGGTTCCTAAATCTGTATCCGTTTTCTATCTTGCCGGCTCCGCAGCGATGACGTAGTCGTAGCCGGTGGGTAGGCCGTTGTGCTTGGCAATCAGTGCAAGGCCACGTTCGGTGAGTACATCGACTTGTTTTGTCATGGCGCTGGTAACGGCAGGGTCAATTCCACAGGCTTCGAACCGGGCAATGCGCTGGCGGCACATCTTCATTTGCGATTGCACAAAGCGCTCACCGAAGCGGATCGGAAAGCGCTTTCCAGAAACAATATTGAAGCCTGCTCGCTGCAAATGACGCGCTATCCAATCACTGGGATACTCGCGATACGGTCGTTCGCGTGCCATGAGTAAACAGCTGTCTCGAAACCGCCCAACATCCCCCACGTACAGTCCAACCTCGTCTTTTTCGACAACAGGGACATAGGGCTCAAGTCCAATGATGTACATACGTCCCTTTACTAGAGGGCGCAGGCGCTCGAATACGAGGTCTTGCCAATAGGGTGCGAAGCCGTCGATGGCTCCGACCAAATAATCAACCAGCACCGTGTCAAACTGTTCGCCTTTCAAAAGCTCGGGGTCAACCCAATTGCCGACGACCAAGCGGTCATGGTCGCGCATTGTTCCGGGATAGCTTTCTTGTGACGACTTCGCCATCGCTTGTGATGCGGTAATCGCCGTCCAACGTTCGGTGTTCAAGGTGCTGATCCATTGCAGCGACTTCACCCCAGTCCCCGTGTCGAGGAAGCTTCCCCACGGCGTATCACCTTGAAGTTGTTCGACATACTTAAACAGACCCGAGATTTTGATTGGATTTTCCATAGTTGTAGGTACCGAAATATCTGAATGAAGAAATTTTCGGATGTTATAACATATCAATTATTCTGATGCGAGTTACGGCTCGGAGCCGAAATGCCTTTTCGGCTCCGAGCCACAATTCTAACCCGCTGATTCGTATATGGTTGTGAAATCTCTTGTTGCGATTTATGGTTAGGGCACTGAGATTTAGAAGGATAAATAGATGTTGCATAGCTACGATATTGGTCTGTCATTACACTTTTTTATGGCCTTCATGATAGGGGGGCTTTGTTTTGTGCCGTTGTGGATTTCGCTGGGTGTGAAGCGAAAAATCGATATGAATGTCGCGATTAGCCTCGCGATTGGTTCGGTGGTTGCGGTGTGGTTGCTGTCCTATTCGGTATATGGAACGAACGAGGTGCGGCTTGAGGGTGACTCGCTTAGCGTACGTGCTGGGCTGCATCGGACGAACGTGGCGGTTAACGATATTATTGCTGTTCAGCATCTAAGTCGAGACGCGCTACATGCTTCAGAGTTTCGACCGGGTCGGCGTGTGGGTGGCACTGGTTTTGGGCAGTATCAAGCGGGCTGGTTTCGCTTGGAAAGCGGTCAGCGAGGCTTTGTTTTGTATGCTGAGCGCCCTCAGGAATTCACCGTGATTGAAACCGTCGCCTACCCGATCGTTTTGGGTGGTCGGGTGAATGTTCCTGGACTGTAAATCAAGAGGTTCAAGCTATGTGTGGACGATTGAATGTGGTTGATGATCCCTTGTCGCGCTTGGTTTCTGAGCAACTAGGCTTGGACTTCCGGGTGACGACGAACCGTGATCTGCGACCGACGCAGGACGTGCAGGTGGTCTCGGCAGCAGGCGCTGGCATGCAGCAGCTCACCACACACTGGGGTATTCAGCCGAACTGGGCGAAACGTCTGTTGATTAATGCGCAGGCGGAGACGGTTGCGAGTAAACCCACGTTTAAGCGTGCTTTTGCGGAGCATCGTTGTTTGGTGCCGTGCAGCGGTTGGTATGAATGGCAGGCGCAAGCTGGGCAGGCGCGCAAAACCAAGTATTTGTTTCACGAAGCGTCGGACTTGCCGCTGTATATGGCAGGTATCTTTTATCCTTCAGTTGAAGGCGCACAGCTTGTCACACTCACCACTGCACCCACCGAGCAATGTGCGACCTACCACCACCGCATGCCTTTGTTGATCCGCCCTTCAGAAACGCAGTTTTGGCTGCACAGTCGCGCCGACGAGTTAGGGCCATTGCTTGTTGCACCAGCGGATATTGAATTGGCGGTGGAATCGGCGGGGTAATCGCTGGTTTTGTTGGTGGCTCATGGTCTACAACGACTGGGATCTGTATTCTCTTTTTGGTGTGATTTCGGGAATAATTAAGATTGTTGTCAATTGACAATAGCAAGATGAAGGACTATCGTTGTATGACCAGTAAAAAGCATCCTGTTGGGGGCAAAATGAAAATGTTTGAATTCAGTTTGCGATTTGATATTTCAGCGTGTCAGAAGAGTATCGATGCTATTGATGATCTTCTGTTCGAAGCTGGATGTGATGACGCGCTTGTACGGCATGGTCGTAAAGGTGAAATTCAAATCGATTATAATCGAGAGGCTGAATCAGCATTGATGGCATTCGAACGGGCGAAATCAGAAGTTCTCTGCGCACTTCCTGGTGCTCGGTTTCTTGAAGCGAAACCAGATTATGTGAGTCCATCGGATATAGCGGCGAATTATCAAATAAGTCGCCAGCGAGTTCTTAAGATCATGCAAACGAAGGGCATCAGCATTCATCCGATGACCAGCGTCGGCAACACTCAGATCTTTCGTCTGGCCAGTGTAATGAACCAACTTGAAAAACTTGGGACACCGATTGTTGACGCTAGTTTGTACGAAGCAGCGCAGGCCGCGCAGAAGTTAAATGCCGAAACGCAACAACTCGGCTAGAGGCTTAGCCTTTCGTTTCACCTTCAATCCTTTGAATTTCCTGCCAAATCTTATCGGCTTCTGCCGAGATCTCTGAGCTTTTGCGAATATCGCCGTTGCGTGATGCGTACATAGCGTCAGCCTGTAGCTTTGCCAGTTGTTTACGAAGCTTTTTCGTCGGGTGAGATTTGAATAAGTTAAACATGGCGTATCCGTTAGTTGGGTTTGTAACGGATACGCCGTTGCAGCAAAAACAGTTCAGTGCAGGCATTCCGGCTCCGAGCCGCAATTCTATCTTATTGATTTAATGCTTAAATCTTCCAGCGAAAACCGAGCATGGCGACGACTGGGTCGATGTCGACGTTGACGCTTTGCACGGTGTTGCCGTTCACTTTCACTTTACCGGTAGTGTCGATGGCCATTTTGCTGACCATGAAGTGAATGCCCATGCGCTCAGTTAGTTGATAGTTAAAGCCAGCCTGCAATGCTAAGCCCCATGACTCGCTCAAACTCAGGGTGACGTCGTCGGCAGCCGTGGTGACGTTCAACGCAATTAATGCGCCTTCAAGATCAGTGCTAACTTTCTCACTAAAGAAGGTGGTGTAGTTCACGCCGATGCCAACAAATGGCTGGAACGTGTGGTGTTGGGTGAAGTGGTACTGTGCCATCAGCGTTGGCGGCAAGTGTTTGGTTTTGCCAATATTCAAGCCGTCAATCGCCGAACCTTTTACCTTCAAATCATGGCTGAATGGCGTGGCTGCGATTAATTGCAAACCGAAATTCTCGCTCATGCGATAGTCGAAGGTTAAACCCAATTGAGTGTCATTACTCACACCGACGCGAGTTGAGTTACTGGGTAAACCGGCAACCGTCTCGATGACATTTAAGTTACTGCTGCTTTCGTCCGGCATAACACCGATGGCTCCGATGTTGACAGAGAAGTCGGCCATAGCGGGTGCAGCTAAGAAAGAAGAAAGAGCGAGCGCGACAATTGATAATTTCGTTTTCATAGGGGGTATCTCCAGTTTGGTAATGGCACCATTATCGAGCGCTTACCGCTGGAGACTTTGCGGTAGATCAAATTACCCTATTCGTTATAGGAGCAATTCTGCAAAACATTGAGCTAGAACAAGTTCTGGGTTCTGGCTCGGAGCCGCAACTCACCGCGTGCATGGTGTGGTTTTCGGCTCCGAGCCAGTACGGTAAACAATTCCGGCTCCGAGCCGGAATTGTAACTACATGATTTATCTCAGGTTACGAAATGTGTATCGGGCGAAAAATGCCGGTTTTTGTCATGT
This sequence comes from Aliidiomarina sp., assembly GCF_022565475.1. GTDB lineage: Bacteria > Pseudomonadota > Gammaproteobacteria > Enterobacterales > Alteromonadaceae > Aliidiomarina. The sequence goes on from NZ_JAIUMR010000002.1 coordinate 194,783, forward strand.
CGCGTTTTAGGTTGAACTGTTCGAGCGCACGAACGAGGTCGATGCTCTCGAGTTGCTCGAGGTTGAGTGTCGCCCATTGCTGGCGTGTGATCATCACTGACAATAGATACTCGTCGACCTCGAACCCGGTCGCAGCGCTCACAGTTTGGGTATAAGCGGAAACTTCGAGCTCATCGATACTGGGTAATGTCACGAAGGCCACACCAGCGATGCGGAAAACGACGCCATGGACGTGGCGTGCGTACTCCAGCCTTTGCTGCGTGGCGCTTTTCTCCCGGACGAGCAATCGGCGTTGGGCGTTATTGAATTCGGCGGATTTGCTCGGGAAGGTATCCGCAGTGGGCAAATCGACATCCAGTTTGAGTTGACCGTCCATGATCTCGAAGTCGACTTGAGTTTCTCTAGGCCAGTCGAGTTGGCTTAGCTCCTGCTCCAATACATTGCTCATAAAGTTAGGGTCGTTCCGCAAGTCTTCGGCAAAGGCCTCATGCAAGGCTTTCTGTTCTCCCTCGTGGAGTGACTTTTCGTTGCGCCAACTTGCTAATTTCACCGAATAGACTTCAGTGAGTTCTGCCCGCTGCTGCTCAATAACGCCATATTCTGCTTTCCAGCGAGTATGCTGCGCTGCGTTGTTCTCACAGCGTCGTTTTTCAAGTGACGGCAAGAGGCGATGCCAGAACCGTTGCGGCGTCGCTGCGGGCTCCGACGGTAAATCGGGAAGAACGGGTGGTTTGGGTTCTGGCTGCGTATAATCCACCACCTCATATTCCGGCGGTGAAACGGACAAAGACGGTGTATCGTGGTGAATATTGACTAATAAATCATGATCGTCATTAATCCGGTTGCGCTCTTGCTGCAAAAAGGCGAACACCTGCGCTTCATGGTGCTCCCAAATATGCCGTACCAACGCGTTGCTTGCTGCAGTGCCGTCTTCGTTGAACATCGACAACTTACCGCGTTCATCACATTCAAGAGTGATTTTTCCGGCACCTGTTAGCCTGTTGTTGGCAGCGCGAGACGCTCGCCTTTGATGCGCTTTACTCTTGTCGAGGCGCGTGCGATAGGACATGCCAGTCCCTGGCGCACCAACGTTGCCGTATACGCCACGCCGACCTGCAGTAACACTCGCGCCACGAATCCCGGCAGAAACGCTAACGCCGGTTTTGCCAAAATTGAGTCGAACACCCGGAAAAATCCGAACCCGTCGTTGAAATCGAAAAGCCATACAGCGCTCCTTGTGCAGTGAATTCCGGCTCCGAGCCGGAAAGGTAACTCATTGTTATTCGGTGATTTCCCGAAGTTGTACGTGATTGTCGTTGGAATTCGGGCTCCGAGCCGGAACGGTAACGCACTAATTATAGTGAAGTTTTCAATTTTGTACGTTAGGGCTTGCGGCGTTCGATGTAGCGCTGGAACAGCGGCAGGTAGCCGTGGTGTTCGCGCACGGTGATGTCAAAGTCCGCTTGAATCAGTCCAGCGCCGGGGTGGCGTGTAACCAGCCACTCCCAGGTGACTTGACCGGGGTTAATTAAATGCACTGGATACCACTCGAGATCATCGTCGCTGAATGGTTCACCGCTATACTGGGCAACGATGTCAGCATCGACGCCAAGGCCTAAGGTATGCGGTAGCGACACGTCATGATGGCGGGCGCCAACGCCGTTTTGGTGCACGGCAAACGCGACATGATATATCGAGCCCGGTGTCAGGGTTTTGCTATCGAGCGGATTTGGGCTCGCCAAGCTGCGTGTTAGCGTCACCCGCCATTCGCCATCGGCATAGCCACCAGAAGAGCGAATCGCGCCACGCGCTCCATCCGGCTCCTGTAATAAGCGAAACGGCAGCACGTCACCGTCTTGCCATTCGCGTGCTGCGTCAATGGGGACCGCGACCTCTTCACTTAAATAATACCAATCATCCTGGTTATACCCTCGAGCGAGCAACGTGTCCCACGACAGCGCATGAAAACCCACTTGCTCGGCATCGAACATATAGGCCGGCCCTTCGTCTGCAGCGTTATCGCGATACATACCGCGACCCTCTGAATTCAAGCGATAATGCAGTACATAGCCATTATCCGCATAGCCTAACGGATGCGAGCGGTGCGCCCGCCATTGCCATAAATCCAAAAATTCACCGCGCTCTTGCATGGCGGCAATATCACGCAAAGGTCGCACCGCATCCCACGCCGCCGGCTCGGTGTAGCGTGAAACCGTGCGCGACTGTGGAATGTATTTGCGCACATCGGTGCGGCCCATCTCGGTACCTAAAATTGGGTGCGCAGCAACGTCGTCGGCAGATACCGCCGAGTCCAATGTGCGCATGCCGGGATGCACCAGCATCCAACCGCCATAACGGCTAAAGCCTTCAACGGAGCCATCGTCGAGCATCATACTAATGCGGTCTTCGTACAGCCGATTGTCGTCTGGCCCCGATGCGCCGGATCCCATCCGCACCCAACCGCCATCGCGGTAAAGCCAGTATTGGTGATACCAACTGGGCTCGGAAATGGCCATGCGGTAATGCAGTCGAAACACCTCGTCGTCATACTCCGCTGCGACATACAGTGTTTTGAGCTGGGTCTCGGGTGCTGGCTGTACGGCAGCGACTTCAGGGTCGCCGATCTCACGAGGTGAACAGGCGGACAGGATCAAAATAAGAAGAAAAACCAGCAGGGTACGTTGCATAGCGACAGCCTTATCTTGTTGTTGTCACAGCAGCATAGCAAAAATCGTCGCGTAAACTCCAGTGGAGCTTATGTGGGCAGAACGAGTTCGTGCAACGGTGCGGGCTTGGCAAAATAAAAGCCTTGTAGTAAGTCGCAGTGTTGAGCACCGAGAAATTCAACTTGTTCGGCAGTTTCTACACCCTCTGCAACAATTTGCAGATGCAATAGGTGCGCCATGGTGATCAGGCCTTGCACAATAGCAACGTCGCCTTGGTTGTCGGGCAAGTTTTGAATAAAACTACGGTCCAATTTGATTTTATTCACCGGCAAACTGCGCAGATAGCTCAAGCTTGAATAGCCCGTGCCAAAGTCGTCAATAGCAACCTGAATACCCAGCGAACGCAATTCATCCATAATGGCGATGGTTCGATCAGCGCCAAGCAGGAGCACGCTTTCGGTCACTTCCAACTCAAGCAATTGCGGTGGTAATTGGCTCGCTTTTAAGACCGACTTCACTTCGTCGACAAAGCCGGTGCGGCGAAACTGTAGCGGGGAAATGTTGACTGCAACTCGTAACGATTGCTGATGTTGCTGATTCCAAGTCGCGATATCGAAGCAGGCTTGGCGCAAAACCCAACTGCCGATGGTAACGATTTGTCCGGTTTTTTCCGCTAACGCAATGAATAAGCCCGGCGGTACAATGCCCCGCTCTGGGTGCCGCCAACGAATCAGAGCCTCAACTTCAACCACCTTGTTATCTTTTGACTGCAGTAATGGTTGGTAAAACAACGTGAATTGTTCTTGCTCAATCGCTTCCATGATTTCGCGTCGTAAGTTGGCATACTCGGTCGTCAACGAGTCGTCACTCTCATCTGACCAACACCAGGTGTTCCGACCTTGGCGTTTCGCCTCATTCATTGCTGAAATTGCATGTTGCAAGGCGTCAAGGGCGCTAGTTGCTTTTGGCTTGCGCTCACAGAGTCCAATGCTGGCGCTGACATGAAGACGGTGTTCGCTGACCGCAATCGGTTGGGCGAGAACATTCAGCAGTGTCTCGGCAACATCGACGGCCTCGGCTTTGTTGTCGACGTTTGGCATCAATACCGCGAACTCATCGGCAGCGACCCGCGCGACAATACCTTGTTCGCCGAAGATGGTTTTCATTCGATGTGAGACTTCAATTAATAGTTGGTCGCCAACTTCATGGCCAAGACTCTGATTTAGCGAACTAAAGTCATCTAAATCGATGTACATGACGACGGCTAAACCGGTCGTTGGGACTCTATTATAGCGCCACAATTCCTCTTCAAACGCCTGACGATTATACAATCCGGTTAAGTGGTCATGGTTTCTTTGTGCAGCCAGCTGTGCTTCTTGTTGGCGTTGCTGAGTGACATCCTGCTGAATCCCGATGTAATGTGTGCAAAGGCCATTGTGATCAAAAACGGGACTAATGATCAGGTGATTCCAAAATGGCGTTCCGTCTTTGCGATAGTTTAACAAGGTGACTTCAACTTCGCGTTGGCGGCGAATGCCCTCACGCAATGCGTGTACTGCCTCTGGAGTTGTATCGGCTCCCTGCAGCATGCGACAGTTTTGACCGATAATTTCGTCAGCAGCGTAACCTGTGATTTTCAAAAAGGCGGGGTTTGCATACACAATTGGCATGTTAGTTTTGCGGGCGTCGCTCATGACAACGCCATGCGGGCTCGACTCAATACCACGATTGAGCAATCGTAAACGCTCCACTAGTTCATGTTTTTCGGTGATGTCTTGGCCAATGCCAAACACCCCAACGAGCTCACCTTCGACATAAATCGGCAAATTCGTGATTTCAAGCCAGTAAACTTTGCCACTGGCATGGTAAACCGTTATTTCGTAATGCTGAGGCTTGCCTTCTTTGGCCAACGCGAAGGAGCGATCGGCTAGCTCGCGGAACGCTTCCGTGACAAAGGCGTTGTAGTGCTGACCTTGGACTTGTTCTACGGAAAAACCCGTGATTGCGCTGCCGGCCGGATTAATGGTCGTTAAGTAGCCGTCTAGATCCATTTCAAAAACAGCGTCCGGGTGGTGATGAAAGAGAGACTCGTAGCGCTGATCGGTACCGATGCGCAGACGCCGCTCCTGATAATGTGCAAGCGCGAGTGCGACCATGCTTGCAGCACGGCGAAGCACACTGATTTCGACTTTGGACGGGCTTCTCGGTTCGCGATAATAGGTGGCGAAGGTGCCATAGAGTTCGTTGTCGACTGTCACAACGGGGATAGACCAGCATGCAGCGATGTTTTCTTCACGAGCCAGATCGTAATAGCCATCCCAGTTTGGGTCGTTAAAGATATTTTCAGTGATGACGAGCTCACGGGAAAAGGCGGCGACTCCACAGCTACCCACCTTTGGACCAATCACCAGATCCTGTAATGTTTCATTGTAGTGAGTCGAAAATTGACTTGAGGGATGCATGCTCAAGGTTTGATGGGCGGCATCGAAGTGCATAATAGAAATCAGCGCCGCAGGAATCTGCTGCTCAACCCAATCAGTAATCGCTTCAAGTAGGACGTCCAGATCGGCATGTTCGCCGATGAGCTGAAGGACCCTTTCACTACTCATATTCATAAACACTTGATTTCCTGCGCAGCGATTCGACTACTAGGTATAGCCGAAAACTAAGAAAATACGAGCTTTTTCGTGCGTTCGGATAAAAAAATCATGGTCTCTGATCAACACCGTAAAATGTGTATTGCAGTTACTCATAGTGATCCTTTTCTTTGGTTTGTCCATACTCCTCAAAGATAACAAGTCGACCGAACTTGTCGAATTCGATCCATCGGCCTACAGGAACGTACCGATTGACCTACTTACGCTTTGTCTCAGATCACCATGACCTCACCACTGCTTACGTTGGTGAACACCTTTTTAGTTTAGTTCTACTTTCAGTGGCGCTCGCCACTCTCGCCTCATACGTGAGTTTGTTGCATACCAAACTGATGCGTTCGGCGACGAGCCCTGCGCGTCGGCAGCTTTGGCATTTAAATGGTGCGGTAGCGATGGGCGCCGGCGTGTGGGCGATGCACTTTATTGGTATGGTCAGTTTCCGCATCGATGTCCCGGTACTTTATTCACCGGTGATCACCGCAGTTTCCGTATTGCCGGCCATTTTTGCCGCCTGGATTACCTTGTGGGTGCTACATAATGCGCAAGACCGTTGGTCAGCGATTGTGCTAGGCGGTGTCATGATGGGGGCTGGTATTGGCGTCATGCATTACACGGGCATGGCTGCTATTCGCACCCATGCTGAGATGCTTTATTTACCCGGAATGTTTGTACTTTCAGTTGTAGTGGCGGTGGTTTTGGCCATTGCTGCCTTGGGTGCTCGAAGAATCTTGCGCCCTTATATCGCGAAAGCCACGACGCGGATTGTTGTGAGTGCTGTCATCATGGGGTGTGCGATTTCGAGCATGCATTATACAGCGATGCACGCGACCGTCTTTCTTCCCGCTTCGGCAGGCGCGACATCTGTTGTCGCGGGTGCCGACAGTAATCTCATTGTCATGACCACATTAATTGTTGCGGTCTTTATTGTTGTTTTAAGTACGGTGGTGGTTGTTTTGATGAACCGCCAACAACGTCTCTCCATGCAAGCTCAGTCTCGAGGCGCGCAAGTAAAAGCCTTAACCGAGCGCCTACAGTCAGTGGCTGAACGTATTCCTGGCATGGTCTATCAGTTGCATCGTGATCAATCTGGATTTATGTCCTTTCGCTATTTGAGTGATGCGGTTCAGGAGCTTTTCGATGTCTCAGTCAATGAAGCGATTGAAGATGCGCGTCGCGTTCTCAGTAAAGTCCCGACGCGAGAACGAGAACTTATTTTCGCCAGTTTAAAAGTAAGTGCGGAAAACTTAACTCCGTGGAACTATGAGTTTCCTGTGGAAAGGTCATCGGGACAAATCCGTTGGCTGTCCGCTACTTCGATACCTCAACGTGAGGACGATGGCGGCGTCAGCTGGAGTGGATTTATTAGTGACGTCACTGATAAGCGCAAAGCCGATGAAACCATTAAGGAGCTAGCTTTTTCGGACACGCTCACGGGGCTACCAAACCGTCGCAGTTTGCTTGACGAACTGGCAACGCGTATCGAGAAATTAGAGCGCCGTAGTGCTCCACTTGTCGTCATGATTGTAAATTTGGATAACTTTAAACGTGTGAATGACGTGCATGGACAAAAGCAAGGTGATGCGGTGCTCCAAGAAGCGACGAAACGGATGCAAGAGGTCTTATCTGAGCGTGCGTTTTTGGCTCGAGTGACGGCGGATGAGTTTGTTATTGTTACCGAATTTACCGATGCCGATCAGGCTCGCCTGGCTTGTGAGCAGAAATCCTCGGCATTGCTTCGGGCGTTGCGAGCACCTTTTAATTTGCCGAGTTTGCGTCATCAATTTACCGCTAGTATCGGCATCGTTATGACCGATAATAGTTGGTTGGGCGCGGAAGAATTGTTGCGTCGAGCTGATTTAGCGGCCAGTAATGTGAAAAGTGTGGGTGGCGACCATTTTGCTTATTATCACCCGAGTATTGAGAAGGAAATTAGCGCTCGGTTCGCCCTCGAAAACGATCTACGGGCTGCGGTGGACACGGACCAACTTGTCTTATTCTATCAACTCCAAGCCGATGAACGCGGTCAATTCATTGGCGCCGAGGCGTTGTTGCGTTGGCACCATCCGTCTCGAGGCATCGTGTCGCCTGCGGAATTTATTCCGTTGGCTGAGGAAAGTGGCCTGATTGTTCCGATTGGTGCGCAAGTGTTACGTCAAGCTTGCCAGCAACTGGCGCTTTGGCAAAAAAATGAAGCGACACAACATTTACAAATGAGTGTGAACGTGAGTGCGAAGCAGTTCTACCAGTTGAACTTTGTTGACGTGGTCTTGAGTGAAGTGCAGGCCGCAGGTATCCGGCCGGAAGGGTTGAAGCTTGAGTTGACGGAAAGTCTGGTGTTAGAAGATATGGATTTAGTGCTATCGAGCATGCATCGACTGAAGCGGGAAGGTATCTGCTTCAGTATGGACGATTTTGGGACCGGCTATTCAGCACTGTCGTATCTGTCGCAGTTGCCGTTTGACGAGGTAAAAATCGACCAAGCCTTTATTCGCCGTGCAAGTATGGCCGAACATGAACGCGACTGGACGATTGTTGTGGCGATAATTCACATCGCCCAAGACCTCGGTATGGAAGTGATCGCCGAGGGCGTGGAAACCAAAGTGCAACAAGAGCGTCTCGCTGCCAGCGGTTGTTTGCGCTACCAAGGCTACTATTTTAGCCGGCCAATGCCGGTCGACGAGCTACCGCTTTAGGATGCGAAGTAACTCGGTTTCGATGGCAAAGACGTGCGGATCATCCGCATCGAGCTGACGGAGTGCTTCGGCTAAGTTAAGCAAATAGTCCGGATTCGGACCGCTCGGACCTTCCGACCGGGCGATATGTGCGGCGATGTCCGCCTCATTGGCGGCGCCAAGAAACGCTTCATTGTCGGGACCAGCGACATAGACCAAGCCTTCAACCTGCTGATCCGCTTGATGATCGAGCCACTCAAATGTGGTGAAAAAACGCAAGTAACCGTTTTTTTCCCGATGATCGAGATGAGTAAATACATCCGGCGTGACTTCATAAGCCATACCTACACAGCTTGCCTGTGGCGCCTCAATTAGCGTCGCCACGCGACCGGGCTTCTCCGGCGTTCCACGATGATCATGCGATCCCTGCCAAAAGCGCCGCTGCCAACCATGAATACGCGCAGGCCGGCGCTGTAGATAGGGAAAATCAGCCTTGTAAATGAGCGACCCATAACCAAATAACCACACCGACTCAAGATGGTCGAGCGGTAACCGCTTCTGATTCTCTGCAATCGTGTTATGCGACATACAACCTCACCCGTGAACAACGCCCATACTATGCCACACCGACTCCCGCAAAAGAATATGGCTCGGAGCCGGAATGCGCATTCCGGCTCCGAGCCGTAATTCTATCTAGCTGATTATGTGGGATTTTGCTGCGACACAAACTGTCGTTGCAGAATGTTACTATAACATTTAGCGTAAAACGAAGGTTGGCGCTAGAGTGGTTTTGCTGGTCGTGGTAAAACTAACGGTAGGTGAACTGATAAGGACAACGCATGCAGCAGGAACTTGTACCCGGCTTGGTCGTCGCACACAGTCATCGTCTCGAGGACTTAACCTCGGTAGCGGTGACTTTTATGGCGAATTATCCGCTGGCGCCGCTCGAGGAAGAGACCGTGCTGGTGCAAAGCAACGGTATTGCCCAGTGGCTGAAAATCAATTTGGCCGAAGCCAATGGTATTGCGGCCATGCTGAACGTAACCTTGCCTGCTCGCTTTGTTTGGAAAGCCTACCGAGCCGTGCTTGGCGATAGCATTCCAAAAGAGTCACCGTTTGACAAAGACCGCTTAACTTGGCGGATTATGCGCATTTTGCCCAAGCTGGTCGCGGCAAATCAGGACGGTGTTTTTAGCTCATTGGCGAATTATCTTGGCGCCAGTGCGGCCCAGCCAAGTCAACAGGATGATCAACGCAAACTGTTTCAGCTAAGCCAGCGCATTGCCGACCTTTTCGACCAATACCAAAACTATCGTGCGGACTGGCTTGATCACTGGAGCGCTGGTCGCGACTTTCTCGATAACGACAGGCAGCCGGTTCCGGAGAAAGACCTTTGGCAACCGCAATTGTGGCGCGCGCTCGTCACCGACATTGGACCGGAACATTTTTGGACCAACCGGGCTGAGCTGCATCGGCAGTTTACCCAGAAGGCGAAGGCACTCACCCAACGTCCCGCAAACATGCCTCCGCGGCTACTTATTTTTGGTATTTCCAGCTTGCCGCAGCAGACTCTCGAAGTGCTCGACGCCATAAAGGGCTTTACCCAAGTGGTCCTGTGTGTCCACAACCCGTGTCAGCATTACTGGGCTAATATTGTCGACGGTAAAGAGGCGCTGAAACAGGTGCTCAAGCAGGCGCCACGCCGTCACGAATTAAAAGCCGACATGGCTGAAGACATCGCCGATGATGAGCTGCATCATCATGCGCAGCCGTTACTGGCTGCCTGGGGCAAGCAAGGTCGTGACTATATTCATTTGCTTGACCTGTATGACGAAACCCTCGCCAAACAAGAAGCGTTCGAAAGCATCCGTTTTGAGCTCTTCGACGAAACTCCGGCGGAAAACTTACTGCAACAGTTACAAAATGACGTGCTGAATTTACGTCCTTTGCATGAAACTCAAGAGCATTGGCCGCCGGTTGCAGCACACGATCGTTCGTTGCAGTTCCATAATTGCCACAGTATTCAGCGTGAAGTTGAAGTGTTGCATGACCAACTCCTGGCGGCTTTTGCCAATGACAAAGAGCTACGCCCGCGCGACATCATGGTCATGGTACCTGACGTGAATGCCTATGCACCGCATGTGCAGGCAGTGTTCGGGCGGCTTGATCGACAAGACCCACGCCACATTCCTTTTACCATCGCAGACCAAGGCCAGCGTCATCAACAGCCGCTCATGGTGGCATTGGAATTGCTATTAAGCCTGGAACAGTCGCGGGTGACCCAAGCGGATGTCTTTTCATTACTGAGCGTACCGGCGTTGCAGCAGCGCTTCGGTTTCAGCCAGCAAGAAATCATTGAAGTACAACGCTGGCTCGATGACGCCGGTGCACGTTGGGGGCTAGACGCACAACACCGTGCACAGTTTGGTATGCCAGAGCAAACTGCCACAAATAGTTGGTGGTTTGCGCTTGAGCGCATGGTGTTCGGCTATGCCATCGGCCGGCCTGCTAGTGAAGAACAAGCGCGTTGGCACGATATCGAACCGTACCATGAAGTCGCTGGCCTCAGCGCCGATGCGGTCGGTAAGCTCGCTAGCCTCATTGAAGCATTAAACCAATGGTGGCATCTCACTCAGCAGCGTCACGCCATGGTCGCATGGGCACAGCACGCTGGGCACTTGCTAGCACGCTTCTTTGCTGCCACCGATGATGACGAACAAGTGTTGTTGACACAATTGCAGCAAGTGCTCGAGAGCTTGCAAGAGGTTGTCAGCGAGAGCGGCCTAACGGCAGATTTAGAGCTGAGTATTTTCAAAGAAAGCTGGATGTCGCAAGTAGACCAACCGAATTTGAATCAACGCTTTTTGGCTGGCGCGGTGAACTTCGCCACACTGATGCCAATGCGGGCGATACCATTTCGCCACATCTATGTCCTCGGCATGAATGACGACGCCTATCCGCGGCGGCAACCTAGCTCTGACTTTGATTTAATGGTCGAGCGCTATCGGCCTGGTGATCGGGCGCGTCGTGATGACGACCGCTACTTGTTCCTCGAGGCCTTACTATCGGCGCGTGATTGTTTTTCCATGAGTTGGGTAGGTCACAGTGCGCAAGATAATAGTGAATGGCCGCCGTCGGTGCTGATTGCCCAATTGCGCGAACATATTCAACAAGGGTGGCGACTAGAAAGAGCCTCGGGCGAAAGTAAGGACTTACTTGCTAACCTCACCTGCGAGCATAAACTGCAAGCGTTTAACCCGTTATATTTGCAATACAGCACCCCACAGCCGCCGTATTTTACCTACATGCATGAATGGCTTGCGGCGCATACCGACAGCGCTGATCAGCAGCTCGACGTGCCGCCATGGCAAGCCGATGCCCAAGAACAACGTGTGCTAAACGTGCGTGATCTGGTGAAGTTCTTGCGCGAGCCTGCGCAGCCGTTTTTTAACTACCGGCTCGACACCTATTTTGTCAGTGATGAAAACCAAACCAATGACAGCGAAGCGTTTTCCTTAGACGGTATCAGTGCATGGCAAATCAAAGAAGAGCTGCTGGCTGGCAGTTTAACTTGGCTGCAACACATTCATGCGCACACGCCCGAGCAACTTGCCGAACTGGAAGACTTGGAATCGCTGCAAACAACCTTGCAACCGCAATTGGCGCGCATGCAGCGTGAAGGCCGGCTTGGCGTCGAACCGATGACAACGGTTTTAGCGAACCGTTTATTTGATAAAGTCACACCGCAGTTGCAACATGCAGCAGCTTTATTGCAAGCCTATCCAATAGCGGTTCCGGACCGCGAACTTGACTATGTTTGGGGCGAGTTTGTGCTGCGAGATGTGGCACAGCAGCTGTATCAGAACGAACTCGGCGAACAATTACAGTTGTTGGTGTCGAGCAGCAGGCTGAGCGAAAAACATGAGTTTTTGCCGTACGTGAAACACCTCCTGCTTAGCCTTGTGAGCGGTAACCGTGTGACCACGGTGGCCCTATTTGCGCCCGATCAATATGGCAATGTGAAGACATTGGAATTGCCACCATTAAATCGCGACCAGTCCGTCAACGTGATCACGGAGCTGCTGAGCGAGCTTCGTCGTCAGCTCAGCTCACCATGCGGTACAGTTGGCGAACTGGCGCTGAGCTGGTTGGAAACCTATACCCAAGCCATTTCCGGCAGCAAGCCGAACGCAAAAGGCAAACAAAACACTGCTCCAGTGAGCGCCGAGGAAGCCATAGACATCGCCAATGAGAAAGTGCTTGAGACTATCGACAGCTCATCGGCAGGTGATTTAAGTGCTTGGCGCTACGCCGGTCGCATTGAAAGTGATGCGGCAACCATGTTGGCTAGCGATAGCTTTTGGCAGTTACTCGAACGTGTTTACGGGCCATTTGTGCGGTTAAAACACGGGCAGCCTATTGAGTTTGCCCTTCCAGAATCGGATTTCGCCGAGCAAGCAGATAGCAAAACAGATAGCAAAGGAGATGCTTCATGAGCCATATTCTTGATCCCTTGACGTTTCCATTGCATGGCAGCCGTTTAATTGAGGCCAGTGCAGGTACCGGCAAAACCTACACCATCGCCGCTTTGTTTGTACGTTTGGTACTTAAACATGGCCAAACTGGCGAGCAAGGCCAGCCTGCGACAGCGTTTGAGCGCGCGTTGCAACCGAAACAAATTTTGGTCATGACCTTTACCCGAGCCGCAACCGCCGAGCTCGCCGACCGTATTCGCGCTCGACTCAGTGAAGCAGCGACTTATTTTCGCCACACTGACCACGACAGCAGCGATAAGTTTTTACTCGAGCTCAAACAAGACTGCCTTGCAACCGCAGGCGCTGGTGCGTTATCCACGTATGCGCGGCAGCTCGAACTTGCAGCTCAATCCATGGACGAAGCCTCGGTAAGCACCATTCATGGTTGGTGTCAGAAAATGCTCACCGAGCATGCATTTGCCAGCGGCAGTTTATTTGACCAAGACGTCGAAACGGACGAAGAAGAATTGCAGCTTGCGGCAGCAGAGGACTATTTCCGGCATTTTGTTTATGGCCTTGCCCCTGAACTTGCGGAACAAGTTTTAGCTATTTTGGATACGCCAGAGCGCCTACTGCGCAAAGTGGGCCGGCAACTCATCGATAGTCAGCAAGGCTCGAGCACGGCAAATTTCCCGTCACTGGTCGACACTTATCGTCAGGCCGAAAGTGAAAATTTAGCGGCGGTCACTGACTATCGAGACAAATATCGAACCATTGCAGCCCGTGTCTATGAAGCGATTATGGCCCTGCCAGATAGCGGCAATAAAGGCCGCAAAAACGCAGCGCAAGCTCTGCATGCTTGGGTTACTGGCGAGGTAGCGCAACTGTCTCTTGGCAGTGATTTAAAATACCTAAAACCGGCAGATATCGAGAAGAAATTAGCCGGGGCAGCGCCAGATGGTCTCGCTATTCTGAGTGAATTGCCCGCTGACTACGCAGCATTAAAAGGCTTAAGTGCTAAATTTGAGTCCATGGTGCTCTTGCATGCTCGCGACTATTTGCATGGCCGCATTAATGAGCTGAAATTGCGAGCTGCCGTAATGGGGCATAACGACATGCTCACCCGTTTACGCGACGCTTTGCGTGGGCCAAACGGTGCCGATTTAGCAGCGACTATTCGGCAACAATATCCCATTGCCTTGGTCGATGAGTTCCAAGACACCGACCCCATTCAGTACGAGATTTTCGACCGTATCTACGGTATTGCCGACAATGACGTTAGCACAGGGATCTTTTTAATCGGCGACCCAAAGCAGGCGATTTACAGCTTTCGAAATGCCGATATTTTTACCTACTTGCAAGCCCGTGAAGCAACTGCGGGGCGTCATTACACGTTAGCAACTAACTTCCGCTCTTCTCACAACATGGTTGCAGCAATCAATGACTTATTTGCCCGTAGCGAGAACAATAGCGAGCGCGGTGCCTTTTTATACCCAGACATTCCGTTTCAGCCAGTTGCGGCCAATGGCCAAAAGCTCGAATTTCGTGGCTTAGACGGGGAACCGGCAGCAGCATTGCAATGGCAAATTGGCAGCGAGCCAGTAAAAACCAAAGGCGACTATCAGCGCCCAGCTGCAAATTATCATGCCAATCTAATTGCTCAATTATTAAACAGTGAGCGCGCAGGTTTTTATCAGCAAGACGGTCAGCGTACAGCGGTGCAACCAAGCGACATCGCTGTGTTAGTGGGCAATGCTAGCGAAGCACGGCTAATTCGTCGTGAATTGTCACTTCGCGGTATTCGCAGCGTGTATTTGTCGGAAAGTGACTCTGTGTATGCACAGGCGGTCGCTAAAGACCTGCTGTTGATTATTCAAGCTTGTGCGCAGCCGCGTGACCCGCAACGCGTTCGCGCCGCCATTGCCTGTCGGTTGCTGCAGTTACCACTGGCCGAATTGGTGTTATTGCAAGAAGACGAGCAGCGTTGGGAAGCGATGGTGGATCGTTTCGATGGCTATCATCAGCTCTGGGAAAAGCGCGGTGTGCTGGCACTGTTGCATCGCATTTTGCACGAGTTTGCAGTACCGAAATACCTACTCGCCAATCAACGCGATGGAGAACGACAGCTAGCCGATGTGCTGCACATAGCCGAGCTATTACAGCAAGCGAGCGCAGCGCTCGACGGCATGGCCAGTCTCGAGGATTACTTTGCTGAGCAAGTTCATGAGTTTAGCTATAGCGGAGGCTTTGGCAGCAGCGGCAAACGCACCAATGCTGAGTCGCTGCAACTGCGCCTCGAAAGCGACCAAGCACTGGTGAAGGTGGTCACTTACCATAAATCTAAAGGGTTACAGTATCCTTTGGTGTTCATGCCTTTTGCGGCCTACACCACGACTGAACAGCACCGAATTCGTTTCCCGAAGAGCTATCATGACGAGCAACGCCAGCGCCAGGTGGCGTGGGACAAATCAAACGCCGACGCCGTGCAGCGCATTAGTGATGAGATACTCGCCGAAGATCTGCGCAAAATGTACGTGGCACTCACCCGTGCTGAATTCGCGACCTTCGTAACCTTACAAGCGGTTGGCGACCCGAATGTCAATCCGCTGTTTTACCTCTTATATGGCGCCGGTGACAAACGCAAAGTGGCGGATTACACTGCGGTCTTTACGGATGCCGAAGCAGCTTGGAAACAGGTGCATACAGCGATTCAGTCAATGCCTTATGAAACTCGAATCAGCTATTCCGCGCCGGTACCAAGCGCACAAAACTTGCAGGCGGCGAAGTTACCGCAGGATCATCGCCTCGAGCGTTGGTGGCTCGCAAGTTACAGTGCCTTGCAGGCAGGCGTGGAAATGCATGCACCGCAAACCACATTAGAAATGAACGTGCTAGAAGAAACGCGTGCAGCTGACGTGGCGCAAGGCGACGAAACAGAAACTACCGCAATGCCTGAGCAGCGCCCTGAGTTCGCCGATCATATTCATATACTACCGAAAGGCGCAGGCCCGGGAACCTTTTTGCACAATATACTCGAAGATGTCGCAGAACGTGGCTTTGCTGAGGTTGCCCACGACGAACAAGCTCGCATGGAGTTAATTCAGCGGCGTTGTCGTAGTGATTTTTGGCAGCCTTATGCGCAACAACTGCAGGAATGGCTGGGCGTGTACTTGCAGAGTGACTTCCCGCTGAGTGCCGAAGGGTCATGCGTGCGGCTTGCGGACTTAACCGTTTACAAAGCCGAGCCGGAGTTTTGGTTCCCGGCCCATGGGGTTGACGTGTTACAACTAGACCAACTCGTCGCAAGCCAGATTCAACCACAGTTTGCACGGCCGAAACTCGAGAAGAACATCCTCAACGGCATGCTGAAAGGCTTTATTGACTTAGTTTTCGAGTATCAAGGCAAGTATTACGTGGCCGATTACAAGTCAAATTGGCTCGGCGAAGACGACAGTGCTTATCATTTTGCCGCCCTGCGGGAGAAAATTCTGGCCAGTCGTTACGACATGCAATACGTCATTTACACCTATGCATTGCACAAGCTGTTGCAAGTGCGCTTGGGGGCTAACTACCGTTATGAAGAGCATGTCGGCGGGGTGGTGTATTTGTTCTTGCGTGGTCATCGCGCTGACAGCCGCGGTGCGTTCTATGACCAAGTGCCTTTCGCGTTAATTGAGCAACTTGACGAATTATTTATGGGTTCATCCGAACCCGTTGCATTCAATTCGGGCTCAGTCCACTCAAACGAACAGGAAGTTGCCCATGACTAAACTGGAGATTTCATTGGCAGAGGTATTAGCTGCGTGGCAAGAACAAGGCTGGCTCCGCCCGCTCGACCGCAGCTTGGCCATGATGTTACTGCGCCAAGGTGCGAGTGATTTTGAAGCCTTGATGGCCGCCTTGGTTTCGCACCAAATCGGGCGCGGGCACACCTGTTTGTCATTGGCCGAGCTAGCCACCGACCCACAGCGTACGCTCGACATTCCTCCAGCACAGTGGGACGCCCGAAATGCTTATTTAATGCACAGCTCAACTGTAATGGAAAACTTATTAAAACCAACCGAGTTGTTATGTCAGGTACTTGGTGAAAATGACCTTAAACTGTTATCAACGCGTTGGCTCGAGCAAGCTCGCCAGGGGCAAACCTGTGCTTGGCAACCTGAACAAAAAACCACAGGGCTGCACCCACTGGTGTATGACGAACACACGCAGCTGCTCTTTTTACGCCGCTATTGGTCGTACGAACAACGCATTAATCATTGGCTCTATGAGCGTATGCAGCGGTCAGCCGATCAAGTCGATGCAGCAACGATAAAGGCAATCGTCGAGCGACTGATTCCCGATGTGACTGAGCACCCAAGTTGGCAGCGGATAGCCTGTGCGAATGCCGCACAACAAAGTTTTAGTGTGATTACCGGTGGACCAGGAACTGGCAAAACTTATACCGTGCTGCGTGTTTTGGCGACTTTGTCTGAATTGCACCGTGTCACCGCACCGGAACGAACCCTGCGGATTGCGCTTGCAGCGCCAACCGGAAAAGCTGCAGCGCGCATGCAAGAATCAATAAGTCAGTCGTTGCAAGACACCCAATCTGACGAATTTAATCAGCTGCAAACAATCTTGCCGGCAAAAGCATCGACCTTACATCGCTTGCTCGGCTCGCAGCGCAATAGCCGCTATTTCCGTCATCATCGAGGTATGCCGCTACCTTACGATGTGGTGGTCATTGACGAAGCGTCGATGATCGACACCGAAATGTTCGATGCGTTGTTAGATGCCTTAGCCCCGAGTACACGCTTAATTCTCCTTGGTGACAAAGACCAGCTTGCGCCAGTTGAAGCGGGGTCGATACTCGCCGCGCTCTGCGAGGGTGCCGAGCAGGGTGGTTACAGCGCTGCCCACTGGCAATGGTTACAAGCGGCCAGTGGCGAACCGCTGCCAGCAGAAACACAAACGGCGGGCTCGCAGACACGCTTAGATCATGTCGTGATGTTGCGTAAATCCATGCGCTTTAGCGGCGCGATTGCGGATTTAGCAATGGCCGTTAATGCCTGTGATGTGGAGGCTGCGAATGCCGTGTTAGCGGCTCATGCGGCCATGCCGTCTGCTCCCGTGCACGTGGTGGAAACTCGGCAGCCACAGAATGCAGCGGTTGCAGCAAACTGGCTCTCGCCGCAACTGCTGAGTGGCTACGACAACTTTATAAAAGTGTGTGGCGAAACTCCGTCACCAGAGGAAACCGATACGTGGGCGTTGCGCGTGCTGTCGGCGTACGGTGAGTTCCAATTTCTCACTGCTTTGCGGGCGGGACCCTATGGCCAAAAAGCCGTAAACACAGCGGTGGCACGACACTTTGGCCAAACGCCAGAGCACTGGTATCACGGCCGACCGGTCATGGTGACGGCCAATGATTACAGTTTGAATTTAAATAATGGCGATATTGGTATCGCTTTAACCCATCCCGAAAGCGGCCTATTAAAAGTCGTATTTCCCGGGCAAGAGCCCGGCACGGTGCGATGGGTATTACCAAGCCGTTTGTCGCAAGTGGAGACCACCTATGCCATGACCGTGCATAAATCGCAGGGCTCTGAATTTGCTCATGCGGTACTGATACTGCCGGACCGTAGCGCGCCTGTGCTGACCAAAGAGCTAATTTACACCGGCATCACTCGCGCCAAACAACAATTGACGTTAGTGATACCCAATGAGCGCGTCTGGAACCAAGCGATCACCCAGCGAATTGAAAGGTTAGGCGGGTTGTTTACTGCGGTATAGCGCTTGATCGGCAGTTCGGTAAAGGGTTGCGTAATTAGCGTCACTTGCAGATCGAGTATGCGCATATCCAATTGCTGCGTCGATTGTGAGTTCCAAGCCCCGATGGTTGACCGGCGCAGTAAACGATTCATTTAGTCGTTGTGAGAGTATAGCGATTGCGGCTTTTGCGTCCTCATCGTGAATGAGAATGGCGTATTCGTCGCCGCCCAAACGACTGATATGGTCATGGTCGCGCACCGCTTGTTTAATTCTCTGAGCGACCGTTTGTAGCAAAATGTCACCCACATCGTGACCATGTGTATCGTTCACAGCTTTAAATTTATTTAAATCTAATAAAATCAAACCGATTTCGCCATGGTTCTTAGCCCTGATGTGCTGAAAAGCTGCGTCTAAACCGCGTCGATTCAGCACCCCGGTTAACGGATCTTGCTGTGAAGCACTGACGGCAAGCTGATGTTTTTGCTGCAAGGTTTGAATTCGATGTGCGAGAGCAAGTGAAAAGATTATACATTCGAAAGCGACCGCGGCCGGAAAGATATATGTGTTTACATCATGGGGGTCAATGATACCTAACGTGCGCGCCACCATAATCAGCGCCGCTAAGAAAACAACACCATGACCAATTAAAAAATACAGCGCGGTTCGGTTCCCTTGCATGACGCGAGTGACTGCCACCATAACTAGAATGATAATTCCAATGAGGGCAAATGGTGCGAAGAGTTTGGTCGACAGCCATTCAATGCGGAGTTGGTGACTCACCCAAGTTAAAAAACATATTGCTGCTAACGCGCTAACCAGTAGGTGAAGGCGCGGTGTATGTTTTTTGGTATGGAGCAGGTTCTGCGAGAACAAGGCAACCGCAAAGCCCCAGAGTGCACCTGTACTTGTTCGATCAGCCCAGCGTGGCTGAACGCCTTCATGGAATAAATACTGAACGCCAAAACTCGTGCCATCGAGTAACAAAAATAGAACTGCACTGGTGCTAAATACGTACCAGGCGTACATAGGTTCACGTAGATTGACAAGTAGTACAAAATTATAAAGTAGTAAGCCAATGACGATGCCGAAAATGATCCCGAAGCCTAAATGCTCGGTCAAATTATTATGCTCAAGATGTTCGACGGTAGTGAGCTGTAATGGGAAAACACTACCGACAGGATCGGTGTATTGCAGATAAATTACAGTGGGTTGTGTGTCGCTTAAATCGAGGCGAATATTTGGATGACGATAGTTGATGTCGCGTCCTTCTCGGTAAGAACTTTGCTTGCCAGAGCGGACTATACGAAGGTCGTCGGATGTTTGCACAAATATGTTCAAGTGGCGCTGGGAAATGGCGCGCGAAACTAAAACCCATTCTCCCGGCGCGGAGTCCTGCGCAAGCAGTTCGATGCGTAGCCACGTCGATTGTGTCGTTCCAGCAACGGCCGCAACACCCAACGCCGGCCGAAACGCGCCATTCTCATAAGCTGCAAGAATGTCCGCAAACGCCATATTCGGGTCGGCATCCGTCAGTATCCATGCATGATCATTCAGGGGTTGCTCAACATTGTTGCTTACCCAATAGGGTGATTGCTGCGCATTCGCAGAGCCACTGCTGAGTGTGAGAAATAGCAGAAATCCGAGCAAACAAAGCCGAAATATCATCTGGTTATGCATCCTTTGCTTCATCACATGTTTGTGATTGCCACCATCCATACAAGGCTAAAAAGGCATTCACTTGATACACCATGGTTTGAATCGCGAATATCACATTGTTATTGGCGAGGTTCACCGCAAGCCAAACGAAGTTAACAATAATCCACAGTAGCCAACTCATCGAATAGCGCAAGATCATGGTGGTTTGCGCGGTCACCCCGAGTACAAATGCAAGCACATTAATTTGATACCAGGAGATATCGAGGCCGAGCAGGGAAAGTGCCGTATCGGTGTCAGCGCCAATAAAACTGTACTGCTGCAACTGCGCGTTTAACCACGGAAAAATTGCCAAGCCAATGGCGATAAATACCCCGGTGATCAGCCATACGGAAAGACCTGCTTGGCGCGGTTGCATATCACCATTGGCGTCTTGGTTGCGTCGCCAGTCGAATAAAGCGTACAGGTGGGTGAGAAAATAAAACAGCGGCGCAAGCATAAGGCCGGTGGCACCGCTGCGCCCTTGCACCATACTTTCACCTAAGTTCGCGACCATGCCGAGGCCGTTGCCAGCTTTGTTTTTGCGAAACGCGAGGGCAAGCACACAGACTAAGCCAATGATGGCAACCATGAGCATGATAACGTCAAAAGTGCTGCGTTCGGTACTCAGCCAAAAACCAGCACTGAGCGCAATGACACCACAACTAAACCAGATCACCGCCCAAGGGCGCGCCCATTCGTTAAGTAACTTGTCGAGCAGCTGCATGTTCAGTCCTTTTTGCCATGGCGTGGCTACACGTCGATACAGACATACTTAAGTTCGGTGTATTCATCCAAACCTTGATGGCCGCCTTCACGGCCCATACCGGACGCTTTGACCCCACCAAACGGTGCGGTGGCATTGGAAATCAGGCCGGTATTGACGCCAACCATGCCCGCTTCAATGCCTTCGGCGACTCGGCGAATACGGCCAGCGTCACGCGCATAAAAATAAGCAGCGAGACCAAACTCTGAAGCATTGGCATATCCCAGTGCTTCTTCTTCGCTGTCAAAAGGAATCAGTGGCACGACCGGGCCGAACGTTTCTTCTTTGGTGCAAAGCATGTCGGGCGTGCCGTTGCTTAAAACAGTCGGTTGGAACCATGTGCCGCCAAGCTCATGGCGAGCACCACCGTAAACCACTTCAGCGCCATGCTGTTTGGCGTCAGCGATGTGTTTCTCTACTTTTTCAACGGCCTTTTCTGAAATCAGCGGACCAGTGGTGACACCGTCGTCAAAGCCGTTACCAACGTTCAGAGCTCGCACTTTTTCGAGTAGTTTTTGGGTGAATGCATCGGCAATTGAGCGCTGGACATAGACGCGGTTGGCGCAGACACAGGTTTGCCCTGCGTTGCGGAACTTACTGTCGATTAAACCTTGCGCCGCTTTGTCGAGATCAGCGTCGTCAAAGACAATAAACGGGGCATTACCGCCAAGCTCAAGGGAAATACGTTTCAGGCTGGGCGCAGACGCGGCCATCAGCGTCGCGCCAACGGCCGTCGAGCCGGTAAAGCTGATTTTGCGCACCAGCTCGCTACTGGTAAAGGCTTCGCCAATGGTTTTGGCATCGCCCGTAACCACACTAAATACCCCAGCCGGAACGCCCGCTTCTTGCGCTAATGCAGCGAGTGCCAAGGCAGTTAAGGGTGTTTCCGATGCGGGTTTAACCACAATCGTGCAGCCTACCGCTAATGCGGGTGCAACTTTTCGGGTAATCATCGCCGCTGGAAAATTCCACGGGGTAATCGCTGCACAGACGCCCACGGGTTCGCGGGTGACAATAATGCGTTGGCTTGCGGTTAAGCCAGGAATTGTCTCGCCATAACTACGCCGTGCTTCTTCAGCGAACCACTCAATGTAGCTGGCGGCATAGGCAATCTCGCCCTTGGCTTCAGCGACCGGCTTACCTTGCTCGAGCGTCATCAGCTCACCTAAGGCTTGCTGATGTTCCATTACGAGCGCATGCCAGCGTTTCAGTACTTGCGCACGCTCGGCCGCAGTTTTTTGCCGCCACACTGGCAGAGCGGTGGCTGCTGCCTGAATAGCACGTTCGGTTTCAGTCGCACCACAATTGGGCACGTGGGCGATAACTTTTTGTGTGGCTGGGTTGGTGACAGCAATTGTTTTCCCGCTGTCTGCGGATCGCCATTCGCCGTTAATCAAGCACTGCTCATAAATGAATTTGCGCAGGTCCGGTCGAATGTCGCTCATGCTGGCACCTCCTCGTTAGTCTTTTGGTTTTTGTTCTTTTGAAAAATTGAGTCCTGTCATACTTTCTAACACGCCATCGCGCTTAATTAAACCGTGATGCAGTGCCGCGCCGATGTGCACCAATACAAGGAGAATGAGTCCCCAAGCAATCAGCGCATGCATTTCCCGAAGAAAACCATACAGCTCCATGCTAATCGGTGTGATATTCGGCAAGGTAAACCAACCAAACACCGATACCGGACGACCTGCCGCGCTTTGCATGAGGTAACCCGATAACGGCATCGCGAACATCGCCGCATATAAAAAGAAATGCGACAACTGTGCGATGCGTTGTTGCCAATGCGGCACCGAGGCAGGTAAGTCCGGCTGCTGCTGACTTAAGCGCAGTGCTAGCCGGATAATCGCCAGTAGTAGCGCCATAACCCCAAACGACTTATGTAGCGACAGCAGGGTGAGATGCCATGGCTCTAGGCTCTGCACCATGGCTAAACCAGCCAGTAACAACGAAATCAGTAGCAGTGCCATGGCCCAGTGAATGATTCGAGCAGCAAGGCTATACGTAGTAATAGTCGACATTAGCGTTACTCCATTCCTTGCTGGTAAAAGTGCTCACGTGCGCGGCGGCGGTATGATTCAGCATACACCGACGAGCGTGCCTGTAAGATTTGGTCATTGGTGGCAGCCATGCCCGGCGGTAATACGAGCGGGTCAAAATTAATGCCGTTACATAAGCCTTCGGACTGATCAGTTGCGCTGTGAATGACGATTTGCCCAGCAACGATTTGTTGGCGGTCAGCTGGCCAACGTACGGTTGGGTCATTTTCATCATCTGCATCGGTAGCTAAGGTAAAGACCAAGTCATACACCACAGGTGCAACATCTAAGCGCGCCATAAACTCGTTTTGCAGCGCGTTCGGGTCATCGCGATCACCTTCAAAGCCGCGGCCGTGTGACTCAGCTTGCGGCACAGCTGCCCAACGTACCGCTTGACGCTGACGGCCATTAACAAGGTAAAAAGCGTTGATGCTGTTGTAGGTTTCAGTCGCATAGCTCTCCGTTGCCGTGTACGACGCTTGCCACTCTCGCGCCGCTTGCGTCTCTGGGTGTGCTGCTAAAAAGGCAGCAACACGCTCAGGATTCGGCCGACCGGTTTCTGGATCCGGTCGAAAGGCATTCATTTGCTCGAAAAATGCTTGGCCGGTACGGACGGGCATCACAGGCGGTGTGTTCATCGCTGTTTGCCAGCGAAGATTGGCTTTGTCGCCGATACTTAACGCCAGGCTGCGCACGCCTGATGCTAAGTCAGGTGCGGTCGGGTTGCCGCCACCGATCGAAATACGACCAACAAAGGGTGTCGCGCCCGGTTGGAAAATCGTTGCGCTGGAATAAGCGCTTAGTTCACCATTGGCAACGAACTCACCGGCCAAACAAAAGCCTTTGGCATGCGCACGACGAAAGCCAAGATGAGGGTTACCGCCTTCTTGAAAATCGACAAATTGTTGGGCGGTGACGCGGCCTTGGCCGAGGCCATTGGCAACGCCATAAAACAAAAGTGCTAGCCCACCGACTGCCACAGCGATAATGCCGTAACGCAGTGCGAGGGAAGAAGATTGCTGTGCCATGTGGATGTCCTGTTTGGTCGTATCTGAGTTAATGTTGACTAACTGAAGCACTACAAGGTTTGTGACCGAATCGATCACTTCACTGGATTATTCATTCGTAACAAAGTTTTACAATGTATAGTTTGTGAACAATTTGTAATTGACTAAGCTTAAACCTGATTCTTATCGATTGAAACTGATTCAACCAAAATTCACTAAGGATAGCGTCATGACCATTCGTATTTTAGGCTTTCTAATTGTCGCTTTTGCCTTCACCGCTGCGGCGTTCAATTCGAGCGCCCATGGGCAAACGCTCGACGAGCTCTGCACTAGCGAGCAATGCCATGATCTCGTCAAAGGCTTTGAGCGCTATGCACAGCATGGCAACACCCACTCGATGGTGTTCCTTGCGTTGGCCTATGCCAATGGCGAAGTTGTTGAGCAAGACCATCGCAAAGCCAGCATGTGGATCCGCGAGTCCGTGCGATTGCGCTCGCCTCTCGGCGCTTATGTGAAAGCGCAGTGGCGTCGTCAGGGTTTTGTTTTTGAGCAAGATGAAGAACGTGCGGAATGGTTGATTGACCGAGCTATTGCAGGTGGTTTTTCTGTCGCGATGTACGATCGCGCCGTGCGCTTCTTGCACGACCCAGAGCGCATGCAAGAAGGGGCTGACTTACTTGAGGAAGCGGCAGATTTAGGCTTGCCCGATGCGCGTTATTTATTCGCGTTGTTGCTTGAACATGGTGAAGTGTATGAACAAGATCTCGTGATTGCCGGTTTGCTCTATCGCGAGCTTGCCGTTGAAGGCTTCCGTGACTCGCGCCAACGTTTAGAAGCGGTGATTACTCAGGTCGAGCGTTCATCAGCGGAAGACGTGCAGGCGGTTGTTGCGCAACTCCGTGCCTATGACGACATGGAAGTAATTACTGTGTACGGCCGATACGGCAGCTTTGATGATCACCTTGCGGCAATTAATGCCAGTGTCCGCGACCGTTTCTACCAAAAGCCAACCGGAACTCGCATGCGCCGTGCGCGCCCTTGTGAAGACACTGTTGGTTGCCGAGTGCTCTTCAATCGCGACTGGGGAGACGTTGCCGTTACTACTCTAGCAGGTGCCTTAGGTCTCCCAAACGGAATGTGACCTGAACCCTATATGGACGCTAACTCACACTTTTATGCGCATAAAAATGTAAAAATTAACACTTTTATGCGCATAAAAGTGTTCTAAGAGAGTTCAGCGCCTTAATTCACTGACGTGGACACAACGGATAGCGCTCACCTAATCGAGAATGAGCGAGCCATCAGTATAATCGAAGATAATGCGCATTTGATTCACGCCATCAATGCTCACCGTTCTGGCAATGATTCCGGCAAAACCACGGCCTTCGCGGAAGAATACGTCGTTCATAAACAGCTCGATGCCGTCTCTGTCGTGGTATCCCACTTTTGCGAAACAAACGCGATTGTTGCAGGTGAAATCTTCTAGATAGACGTCGTTTCGATGCAACTGCTCAGAGTCTCGAAATATTTCTTGGTATTTTGCTTCCACTTCATACGATTCTGAATTTCTGTCAATTTGGCGTGCATATTCGAATAGATTATCGAAATCCCGGCTGAGCATGTAATGTTCTGCAGTCGCACTGCTCAATCCTTGTGGGGGAGATAATTTTGCAAACTCAGCTTCGATCAGATCGCTTGTACTTGCTTGCGTTGTGCTGTCGGCAGATAAGTTTGTTGAGGTCGCCTCTGGGCTTTGATCGCTGTCAGTGACTGAACTCTCCGAATTGCCCGCAAACGCACCGGCGTGTTCGTCTGAAATGTCAGCACTCTTGTTCTGCGCTTGTGTACTTGCATGTTGTGATGTCGAATCGCCGTTGATGCGTGCAGCTTGCTCTGAGTTGACAAAAACAAAATAAACGAGCGCTGCCGCAATGACAATGATTCCAATGATCAAGAGCTTCCCTGATTTCATAATAGTCCTTAAGTTTTAATAAAATAGACCGCAAGCACAATTGCTCAGTCTTTTCGAGACTACTTGATAAGTGACGTCGAATCAAGGACCTTGTGTACCTCAGTGTTTTGATTGGCAGACTAGCTGATATTCCTGTGCGATCTGATACAATACTGAACACCTTAGTACAGTAATGAGTTTTCAGGAGTGGTTATGGCAGTACTCTCTGTTTTAGATCCAGTCTTGGGCAGTGTGCGTAGTTGTAAGCTCCTGCTGTGAATAGGAAATGGCCATGCTCGATAAGTCAGAAAAGTCCGAGTTACAGACGCAAGAGCTGCGTAAATTTGATGCGATGGCGAACGAATGGTGGGACCCCGCCGGTAAATTTAAGCACGTTCTCGCCTTCAATGCCGCCCGTTTGGCAGTCATTCGCGACATGCTGGTGCAGCACTTTCAACTCGATCCTGCGCGCGCCGAGCCGTTGCATGGTTTACGCATCCTCGATGTTGGTTGCGGCGGTGGCTTGCTGAGTGAGCCGCTCGCGCAACTCGGTGCGACGGTGACAGCAATTGATGGCAGTGCCGTCAGTATTCAGATGGCCAAAGCGCATGCGAAGCAGTCTGGGGTTCAGGTTGATTACCGCCATAATTTAGTCGAGGAGTTGTTAGCCCAGGGCATGAAGCCATTCGATGTGGTGCTTAATACGGAAGTGATTGAGCATGTGCAGGATCAGCAAGGGCTCATTGATACCTGTTGCCAACTGTGCAAGGACGACGGCTTATTTGTTATGGCTACGTTAAATCGCACCTGGAAGTCCTGGCTGTTTGGCATTATTGGCGCCGAATATGTGTTGCGCTTGTTACCTCGAGGCACCCACGATTGGCGTTTCTTTGTCACACCTGCAGAGTTCGCGGCCATGCTTAAACTCCACGGTTTCCGTGCCTTGGAGCCGGTCGGCCTGACCTTTAACCCGTTCACCAAGCGCTGGCGCACCTCGTCCGATACCCGCGTAAATTACCTCTTGGCTGCCGTTAAATGATCTCGGCGCGTGCGCTTTCTTTTAAGAAATAAACAGCGAGTGTAATAAAGGCGGCGGTGATGAGTACTAGCGTAAGCCAGTCGAAAAACAGTGCCGTTGCAATCGCTAGGGTAAAACACAAGCCACTCACGCGAAGCCATCGACTGGTTTTATTGAGTGCAAGATAGATACCCAGAATAAGCGCGAGGATAATGGCAACGATCAGGCTGACAAGCCAAATTGAGCTCGGAACCAGGTTATTTCGTGCTGCCACTGAAATCACTCCGGCAATGAGATTGATGCTATACACACCCATCAGCCCGAGGAGCAACAAGCGACTTGCGGTGCTATTGATTTGGCTGCGTAAGCTTTGGTGTAGCGTGGCCAGCACGATCATTTGAACAATGAACAGCGTTACAGCGAAAGCGAATTGTCCGGTCGCTAATGTTCGCTGCTCATACCAGGAGAGCGGATTGGGATTGTTCGCCAACGACTGGAGTAGATAGATCCATAAGGCTGCCGAAATAATTGCCATGACAGCTGCGGTTGTGCGCTGCCATCTTGCTATATGGTTGCTGAGTTGCATCGTAGAACCTCTTAAATTAAGTCGACACGGGATTCAGCTTGCCAACTATGAAACGCCAGACTGACGAGTGCGAGTGAGACCAATACTGGAGCGACGGGGAGTAACATACCGAGACTAAGAAACGGCGCGATAACAGCAATAAACAACATTAAACCCGCCAGTTTGACTGGGGACGCGATGCGCTTTTCGAGGGCTTGTAGGCTTAAGCCAAGTAACGAGGCCGAAATAAGCCCAGTGACTGAAACAGCAAGCATAATGAAGCTTACGGGATGATACGCATCAAACGTTGGCGGGCTGGTGGCAAAAACTTCCACGGTGCGAACCGCAGTAAACAGCAAGCAACTTAGGCTGAGTATTGCCGTGAGTGTGATTGCTGCAAAACGCGTGACTTGATGCTGAACGTGTTGGCCAAGCGATTTGCGGCAGCTGACTAGCAATGCGATGGCGAGGAGCATGATCACTAGCGTGAATGCATCACCCCAGCGAAATACATCGGTAGCTGGCGGGAAGAATTTGCGCTCCATAAACAGGCCAAACTCGGAGAACCAATACAGCGGAACTAAGACCGCCATGGTTAAGGCAAGTGCGGCGGTCTTTCGAGACGTGCTGAGCATATTCATATCCTTATTCTTGATCCGGCTCGTGCGCAAGAATGTCGCCGGGTTGACAGTTGAGTGCCGTGCAAATGGCATCGAGTGTGCTGAATCGAATGGCTTTGACTTTGCCGGTTTTGAGCAGCGAGAGGTTGGTCATCGAAACCCCCACGCGCTCCGACAACTCCGTCAGTGACATCTTGTTCTTGGCCAATTCGACATCGAGATTGATTCGAATACTCATGGTTTACACCTTGTCGACTGCTTCAGATGACTTCAACTTCGTTCTCACCACGGTAAAAATTCAAGGCCAGTAATAGCATCAGTATCGGAAATAAGAAGATATTGATGATGCCCAGAATCACCGTGAACTGGAACACACAGGCGATCAGTAAGCCAGTGGCAAAGACCTTCATGATGCCGTTTAGCTGACGAAAGCGCATGAGTAGGGTAATGGCGAAAATGAAGGCACTGACTGCGTAAAGAAACAGCATGATTAAGGCGTAGATACCAACACCGAGCACTAAAGTTTCCGGATCGTGAGCGAAAAGGCCGAGTGCATAGCCGACATCAACAAAGACCGTGGCATGAAATAGCGCCACGAATACCATCATCAAAATCAGCAGAAATGAGGGCGTTGTGCTCTCGAGTTGGTGGCTAAACTGTTTCAGCAGAAATGCATACACTGTGATTTCCAAAACACCGAGCAACACAAATAAGCCGTCCCAGAAATCCAATACTTGAATATCCTGCGTCATGATTTGAGTAAACGAATCGCCACTCCACCAGTGAGGTGATAACCAGTAAATGGGAAATAAAATCGCAAGTACCACCGCTGCCGCTGAGGCATATTTATACGATTGCGTGTTCATGGTCATTCCTTAGTGAACGTTGAAAACATGAACACCTTACGATCGAAGTTTATGTGGATCAATAATTATTTTATGATTAACGTAAATTAATTTATGTTAACTAAACCAGTAAAAATGAGAAACCCTGCTAAATCATAACGTTATAATTCCGGCTCGGAGCCCGACTGCAAAACCCTTTTGGCTCGGAGCCGGAATTCATTTCCACAAGTGGCAGCTGCCTCTTTTGTTGAGCGCGGTGAAAGACCAGCTGCGTTGTAAAGGGGTATCTCCGGCGGCACCGACACAGGCATGTAACGGCAGTAAATGCTCTTCGCGGGGGTGGCAGAAGCGAGCGTGCGGCGCTTCTTCCCAATTGATGAGCTGATGCTGGCGCGCTGCGTTATCCGGCTCAGCTAGTGTAGTTAGAATCCAGTCTTCAAAGGCTTGGTTCTTGGCATTGTCGTTCGCATTGTCGGGGCCGAAGAATGTCTGCATGTTGTGGAAGGAGTAGCCGGAACCAATGATCAGAATGTTTTCAGCGGCCAAACCTTGCAGTGCCTCCCCGATCTTTAAGTGACGTTCCGCACTCAGCCCTTTCTGTAACGAAATCTGTAAGGTCGGAATATCGGCGTCAGGATGCAACAGTAAGCCAGGAATAAATACGCCATGGTCGAGTCCGCGACTATCATCGAGCACGGCTTCAATGCCGACGGCCTCGAGGCGCTGCTGCAGATCTGCGGCTAACTTTGGTGCACCGGGCACGGGGTATTTCAATGAATAGGATTCTGGTGGGAAGTTGTAATAATCGTAAAACAATTCTGGTGTGGCCGCGCTGGTAATGGCTACTGGCTCGCGCTCCCAATGTGCGCTGACGTACACTATGGCATCTGGTTTGGCAAAATGCGCATGCAGGTAATCCCGAATCTCGGCAAAGGCGCGAAGCATGTCGCTATGACTTGGGTGGTTAAGAATCGGCAGTGGTCCACCGCCTTGAGAAACAAATAGAATCGGTTGCATAAGTTCGCCCTCCTACAAGGTGTACCTATTAGACGCTTCTTTCATTTCTTATTCATTCGTATTTGTAGAATAAAAAATGCTACTTTGTTCAATATATATAAATAAAATTACTGTTTATAGTGAACGCGCAGCTTCCTTGGCTACATCCGTTTTTTAACCTTGTAACTGTGCTTAATGCGGCAGCATGTCATCGCCGACATGCTTAAGTTCCATGCCATTCAGTGCTATAACTGATTGAAAGTTCAATAAACAGGGATTCTAATGCATGCAGCAATTTGATGTGCTGGTGGTCGGAGGCGGTGGTGCGGGATTACGTGCAGCCATCGCTGCCGCTGAAACTGCGCCCGAGGGTCGTATAGCGTTACTGTCGAAAGTCTACCCGATGCGCTCGCACACGGTGGCGGCAGAAGGTGGTGCCGCAGCAGTCACTCGCGCGGATGACTCCTTTGCAGCTCACTTTGCCGACACGGTTGCCGGTGGCGATTGGCTTGCGGAACAAGGTGTCGTGGACTACTTCGTTAAACATGCTTACCAAGAGTTGGTGCAAATGGAGCATTGGGGCTGTCCTTGGTCGCGGCAAACGAATGGCGACGTGCAAGTGCGTCGCTTCGGCGGCATGAAAACCGAACGCACCTGGTTTGCTGCCGATAAGACTGGCTTTCACATGCTGCATACCCTGTTTCAAACCTCGCTCAAGTATCCGAATATCCAACGCTTCGATGAGTTTTTTGTGGTTGATTTGCTGGTCAACGATGGCGAAATCAATGGCGTGTTGGCGTTGGAAATTAGTACCGGTGAATTGCATGCGATTCAGGCCAAAACCGTGATTATGGCCACCGGTGGCGCCGGACGAGTTTTTCGCTTCAATACTAATGGCGGCATTGTTACCGGCGACGGTATGGCGATGGCTTACCGGCACGGGGTGGCGCTCCGAGACATGGAATTTGTGCAATACCACCCGACCGGCTTGCCCGGCAGTGGGATTTTGATTACCGAAGCGAGTCGCGGCGAAGGTGGTGTCTTGGTGAATAAGGACGGCTACCGTTACTTGCAAGACTATGGACTCGGACCGGAAACGCCGCTCGGCAAGCCAGAAAATAAATACATGGAATTGGGGCCTCGTGACAAGCTTTCGCAGGCGTTTTGGCAAGAGCAGAAAAAAGGACGTACCGGTAATTACAATGGCTCCGACGTGGTTTACTTAGACTTGCGACATCTTGGTAAAGATTACCTGTATGAGCGCTTGCCGTTTATTTGTGATCTCGCGAAATCGTACGTCAACATTGACCCAGTAACACAACTCATTCCAATCCGCCCAGCAGTGCATTACACCATGGGTGGCATCGAAACGGACGCATTAACGGAAACTGCGATAAGCGGCCTGTATGCGGTCGGCGAGTGTGCCTCGGTTGGACTGCATGGGGCTAATCGTTTGGGTTCGAACTCATTGACTGAATTGCTCGTATTTGGCCGTCTTGCCGGTGAACATGCGATGCGTAAGGCACAATCCACGGATCGCCAAACAGACATGGGCAAAAACCAAGAAGCCTTGCGGCAGTGGCAGCAAAAATTACAAACTTTGATGGCGTCAAAAGCGAATGGTGTGACGTGGGTGCAACTTAAACGCGAGCTGGTCCAAGCCATGGAAGACGGTTGTGGGATTTACCGCACAGAGTCCGGCTTACAAGCGAGTTTGGCGAAGGTACGGCAGTTAAAACAGCAGTATCAGCAGGTACAAGTGGGTGATACCAGTCGTGCCTACAACACCGACTTACTGCAATGTCTCGAACTCGAATTTTGTCTGGATGTAGCCGAGGCGATCGTCTTGGCGTCGCTCGAAAGACGCGAATCACGTGGCGCGCATCAGCGTTTAGACGAGGGCATGACGGACCGCAATGATCAGGACTTCTTGCGCCACAGCCAAGTGTTTTTCCAATCACAAGCGGACGCTACCTTGACTTGGCAGGCGGTCGACACGAGCCTTTCGACGCCCGGTGAGCGCGCGTATGGTGCGCAAGGTCAGCAGTCGGAGGCGCGTTAACATGCACAAAGACATTCAAATAAAGCGCTATTTACCGGAGGAACACGCCGAACCGTTTTGGCAAACCTTTCACGTTCCTTATGACGACACGACTTCAATCCTCGACGCCCTGAATTACATTAAAGAAGAGCTCGACCCGACCGTGAGTTTCCGCTGGAGTTGTCGGATGGCGATTTGTGGCTCCTGTGGCTACATGGTCAATGGCATTCCGAAACTGGGCTGTAAAGACTTTGTCCGCAATTATCCGTCGGCCCTGCATATCGAGCCGCTGGCGCATTTCACCGTTGAACGTGACTTAATGGTCGCGATGGATGAGTTCTTGCAGCACTTGGAAGCGGTGAAACCCTATTTAATTGCTGAGCAGCCGGAGCCGACTGAGCCGCACAAGCCACACCGACAAACACCGGCGCAGCTGGCGAAGTATAAACAGTTCGCGAACTGTATAAATTGCGGCTTGTGTTATGCCGCATGTCCGCAGTTCGGTTTGAATCCAGAATTTGTTGGCCCCGGCGCTATTGCTCTTGCGCACCGCTACAACCTAGACAGTCGTGATCACGGCAAAGTCGAGCGCATGCCAGTTTTAAATACGCACAATGGCGTTTGGAGCTGTACCTTTGTTGGCTTTTGTTCAGATGTGTGTCCCAAAGGCGTTGACCCCGCTGCTGCAGTCAACCAAGGCAAGGTCGAGTCGGCAAAAAGCATGCTCATTCAAATGTTTCGGGGAGGCGCTTGAGGATGGCTTATAAACCGAACTTACAACGTACGTGGTGGTTGCAGCACCGATTTTTCCGCGCCTACATGCTGCGCGAAGCGACAGTTTTACCGCTGGTGTTTTTACTCTGTTCGCTGCTGGCTGGCGCTTATAGTTTGGCATCGACAGAAGCCTTCATAGCCTGGCAAGAGTTTATGGCGAAACCGTGGGTCATTGTCATTCACGCGCTGGCTTTGCTGGCGAGTTTGTATCATGCCTTGACCTTTTTTCAGCTCTTCCCGCGCGTCATGCCCATTCGTCTTGGTGACAAATCAGTGCCTGCAGCCGTCATGATTGCAGCACAGTGGGCGGGAACAGTCACTGTTATTGCCTTATTCCTCTGGTTGTTCGGAGGTGGTTTATGAAGCGTTGGCGAGGACTGCATTTAGAACCTGTCTGGTGGGGGCTATTCAGTGCCGGCGGTGTCTGTTTTGCGGTATTCATACCGGCTGTTGCCCTCGTGTTCACCGTACTCGCGCCGCTCGGTGTTGTTGAACTCAATGACCAGCAGTTACAGGCTTGGTATGGCAGTTGGTGGGGACTTATGTTTACTGGCGCAGTGATTTGCTTACCTGCGTTCCATGCCGCGCATCGGATCCGTCACGGCTTGCATGACTTAAAAGTCGGCGGCGGTTTTTGGTCGGTCTTGATTTGTTATGGTTTAGCCGCGATAGTCAGTGTTTTCGCACTGTGGATATGGTTTAACGCATGAAATTCCAACCTTTTTACCAACGGGCAATTGAACGTAAAGGCAGTGAAGCAGCGGTACTTGCGCGGTTACCGCAGCTGGCGACCGCTGCACAATTACAGGCACTTGGTGACGACCGCTATTTGTCGGCGATGACGAAGTGCGTGTTTCGTGCGGGTTTTGTCTGGCGCATTATCGAAAATAAGTGGCCGGGTTTTGAAGAAGCCTTTAGTGGCTTTGTGCCTTTGTACTGGCAACAGGTGCCGCCAGAGCGGCTTGAGGCGCTCGGCAACGACGAACGGATTGTCCGCAATATGCAGAAAATCACCACGGTACCGCACAACGCGTTCATGATCGTTGAGGCCGCGGAACAGTACGGTAGCTTTGGTCATTTTCTTGCCCAGTGGCCGTCCAACGATCAAGTTGGCCTGTTGCTCTGGCTGAAGAAAAATGGTGCGCGGTTAGGTGGCGCGAGTGCCCAGTATTTCTTGCGAATGGTCGGCTGGGACGGCTTTATCCTCTCCACCGATGTGGTAACCGCGTTGCAGAATCATCATTTAATTGATGCCTCGCCAACGACACAAAAAGGCCTCAAACAGGTGCAGGACGTGTTTAATCGTTGGCATGAAGAAACCGGGTTACCCTACGCGCATTTGTCGCGGATTTTGTCCTATACCCTGGATGCGCGGTAATTACCGCGCTAGAAAACTTGCGGTAATCGGCACATAGAGCAACACATTCAGTGGGAAGGTGATGCCCAAGGCTGCGAGCATGGCTTTACCAATATCAGCGTTTGGCATGGCGGCGCGGATTGCTGCTGGCGCGGCAATGTACGACGCGCTGGCGGTGAGCGCTCCAAGCACCAGCACTGAGCCGGACGGTAAGTCCAAATACCAACCCAACAATAAGCCAGGCCAGAATAGAACGAGCGGCGTCACGGCTGCAAAGACGATCAAACGCCACAGCTGCCAGGGAATAGGACGACAAATCCGTGCCGTGGTTAAGCCCATTTCTAATAAAAATAGCGCGAGCAACGCGGTAAACCCATTGAGGACTAACCCTTCAATGGACGCCAGCCCCTCAGGACCATATAACCATCCAATCACGACTCCGCCCATGAGCAGAATGACACCGCGGCTGGTTAACGCTTCGTGCCATATTGCACCCATGCCTTTTGGAGCGCCGGAGTCACCGGAACGCCAATGGTAAAACGCGAGCATGAGAATAATGGCGGGCAACTCAAGAATCACTAAATATAGCGTTGTCTCTGGTGCCAATGGCAGTTGATAACTTTCCGCCAATGCCCAAGCCACCGCAAAGGTACCGGCACTGACTGAGCCATAATGGGCAGCGATACTGATCGCGTCAACGCGCGAGAGCTTCACTAAACGCCGGAGCAGCGGTAGTAAAATCGGCGGAATCAGAAAGCCCAAGGCCATGATCAATAATAAATGCGTGACGACAACGGACGAGCCGTTACTGTGCAGTGCTAGTCCGCCTTTAATACCGATGCTGAGCATCAGCAAGATGGTGAGGATATCGTAGACTTGACCGGGTACTTTGAGGTCGGATTTAACGAGCCCAGCAATCAGGCCGAGCGCAAAAAAGGCAACAACGATATCTGGCACAGGCAACCCTCAACGATAAGCGTGGAGGCAAAAGTTTAACATCAATAAAATTATCTGCGCACCTGTTTTTGAACGGTGTGTGCAGTGGTCACACCGCCGACCAGTCGTGCTGAAATACCACCTTTGCGCCGGATTTGCGCGGCGGCAAGTTGACGTGAATCAACACTTTTCGCTGAAAAACTGCGCACACTGCAGCACAAAGAGGAGATTCCTATGTTATTGGTCGACGCGTTAATCAATGAATGTAAGCAGTTTGGGGTGAAAGAGTTTTTTGGTATTCCCGGTGACTTTGTCTTGCCACTGTTTCAAGCCTTGCAGCAGCGCAATGCTTTGCCGCTGTATTATTTAAGCCATGAACCTTCGGCGGTGTTTGCGGCGGACGCTGCAGCGCGCATTAGTAATAATCCGAGTGTCGTAATTCTTACCTACGGTGCGGGTGCGTTAAATGCGGTCAATGCTGTTGCTCAGGCGTATGTGGAGCATGTGCCCTTGGTGGTCATTGGCGGATTTCCCAGCAAGCAAGAAATTGAGCGCGGCCTCGCTATTCACCACCAAGCGCGAACGATCGACTCTCAGCGTGATGTGTTTCGCGAAGTCACAACACTACAAGTGCGCTTAGACAACCCCAAAACCGCGGCTGAGCAATTGCGATTAGCGTTTCGGACGGCGAAAGAGAAAAGCCTACCCGTGTTTATTGAAATACCCCGTGACGCGACCAACGCTATCGTTCACGCTATGCCTCCCTACCAGCCTCGAGCAGTGGAGCATGACGCTGTGGTTGCTGAAGCGGCGAAGCTAGTTGAGCGCCTACGAGTCGCGAAGCGGCCGGTGATTTTGGCCGATGTCGATGTGCGGCGCTTTCATGCGGTGGAAGCACTGGAAGTCTTTGCAGCACAGTTTAACTTGCCGATATTGAATACTTTTATGGGGCGGGCGAGTATTGACCAAAACCATCCCTGTTATGCTGGGACGTTTTTAGATCGAACTGACACCGAAGCGGCTGAGTTGATACGCGCAGCTGACTTAGTACTGCAAGTTGGCGTGATCAAAACCGACAGTAACTTTGCCGCGCATGCGGACTTGTTTCCCAAAGAGAAAGTGGTGGAGTTGCAACATGGCGGTCCACAGCTGCCGCTGGCAGCCGTACTGGAGGAGCTAAGCATACAACTAGCGTCTGCTTTGTTGGCGCCATATGAAGTACGTTTATTGCAGGCACAATCAACGGACGAGGCTGCAGCATTAAGCTTAACCGCGACTTCAGTGGTGCAAGAGCTTGACCGGGTATTAAGTGACGGCCAGCAACTGGTTCCCTTTGTTTCTGACGTGGGTGATTGCTTGTTTGCGTCGTTACATGCGAAACCGTCGCTGCTGCTTGCGCCGGCATTTTATGCGTCAATGGGCTATGCGGTACCTGCTGCGCTTGGTGTGCAAGCAGTGACTGGCCTGCGGCCTGTGGTTTTGGTGGGCGATGGTGCGTTTCTGATGACAGGTTTAGAGCTCGGCCACTGTCGGCGTTATGGTTTTGCGCCCGTAGTCGTGCTGTTTAATAACAAGCGCTGGGACATGATCAATGCGTTTGCACCGGATTTGAACTGTACCGAGCTGAACGACTGGGACTATGTGGCTTTGGCTAAAGGTATGGGCGGAGCAGCCTATCGCGTGACGTCGCTGGACCAGTTTGCCCCGGCGTTGGAGCTAGCCTTGCAAGATGAATCGCGATTTAGCTTGATCGAAGTGATGCTCGACGCAAGCGGGCGTACTGCACGATTAAACAATTTTGCCCAAGGTTTTTTGCAAGCGGGAGCGTCGTGTTAAATAACTGGTGTTTTTTCGGAATGGGTAGTAAAGATAATACATTACGTATTCTTTGGTGCTCTCATCCATGCAGTTTCAACCGATTGTCAGGCCGAATGTAGATCCGAAGCGTCATCAACGCACGCTACTGCGTATTGTGTTAGTGGTGATGTTTGTGTTTTCTGTCTTGATTGGTAGTCTGAATGTTTTTCTGTTTCAGGCTTACCAAGTCGGCACTTATAATTTCATCAGTGCTGCTGCAAGTGTGATTATTTGGTTTTACTATCAAGCCACGCGTAACTTAAAGTTCGCATCTTGGTTATTAACGTTCGCTGTTATCTTTAATTTAAGTGCATTCATTGTTTCAGCAAAAGGGGCTGCCTATTCAATTATTTGGGTGACGGTCCTTCCGCCACTTGCATTCTTTTTACTGGGGCGCCGAGCCGGCTCTTGGGTCACTGGAATTGCATTTGTAGCAACGATCGCTTTTCTTATAATTAATTTGCCCGACTTACCGGTTCTCGCCTTTACAACCGGAACCATCCTCAATATTACAGAAGTGTTGATTATTCTTTGGCTGATCTTTCGATTTTATGAGGGGTCGCGGCAGTCTGCCTATCAAGAGTTAGAGCGACTTTCGGTGGTTGATAAACTGACGGGATTATATAATCGCGCAAAGTTAGATGACCTTCTCGAAGCAAACATTCACTTAAGCTCGCGCACCTCACTACCTTTGGTGGTGATGCTCTTGGACATTGATCATTTTAAGCGGATAAATGACCAGTATGGACACGTTGAAGGTGATGCGGTCTTGCAACAAGTTGCGGTGACATTGAGTAAGCGCGTTCGGTCGACGGACGTTCTTGGGCGTTGGGGTGGCGAAGAATTTCTTCTGATCTGCCCGGCAACGCGTTTATCTGAGGGACTGCAGCTAGCAGACATGTTACGGCAACATGTCGCGGACGATATAAAACGGGCGACAGACCCGCTCACTTTAAGTATCGGTGTGACCGAAGTATGTCGTCAGATACAGCCTAACGATGTGATTCGTCAGGCCGATTCTGCGTTATATAAGGCCAAAAATAGTGGGCGCAATCGCGTTGTTCATTTTACAGAAGAACGTCCAGTTACTTAGTGGGCTTGTAAAATCCGATCAAGATGGTTGGCAAATCGCTGTCGATCGGCTTGATTTAGGGGCGGTGGCCCGCCGCTTTGAATGCCACTTGAACGCATGGTGTC
Organism: Aliidiomarina sp.; assembly: GCF_022565475.1. Lineage (GTDB taxonomy): Bacteria > Pseudomonadota > Gammaproteobacteria > Enterobacterales > Alteromonadaceae > Aliidiomarina. The sequence continues at coordinate 232,665 of NZ_JAIUMR010000002.1, forward strand.
CATAAAGTCGCGAATATTCAAACGTTCACCGATATTTTCTTTGCTAAATAACTCACCACGCGGGCTCAGGGCTTGTGCGCCTTTTTCGATCACTTCTGCTGCGAGTGGAATATCACTGGTAATGACTAAGTCATTTGGTTGTGCTAGGCGAACAATTTCGTTATCGGCGACATCAAAACCAGCACTGACTTGAATGCTGGTAATCAGACCGCCAGGTGGTGTTTTTATGCGTTGATTAGCCACCATGGTTAGGGGAATTTGTTTACGCTGCGCAGCACGAAAAAGAATATCGCGAATAACCACAGGGCATGCGTCGGCGTCGACCCAGATGGTGATGCTCATGAACTTTGCTCGCGAAAGTAGATAGCAGGTGCCCACAGGTCATGCGCATTTTTCATCATGAGCTTAATCATGATCGGGATAATTTGGCCGAGGATTTCTGTCGCATTTTTCAATTGCTTGCGATTTAGGCTGCTGCCATAGGTCGCACCGCCATGAATAAGTTGATTACGAAGTGTGTACATGCGGTCGAGTAAAATACTCAGTGAGACGGTGATTTCTTGCTGCGCAAGTGCTTGGTTTGCGCGCTGCTTGGCCTTTTCAAAGGGCTCCTTCCACGCTTCTGGGTCTGTGCGTCCGTTGATGGAGTCCCAATACGGTTGATAGACAAACTCATTATTCATAAAGCTGCGAATGGCGGCTGGATAGTGTGTCCAAATCACATTATAGAGTTCGCGATCTTGGTCATAGGTGACTAAGCGATTGATAAATTGTTGAAACGTATCGCGTGCGCCCGATCGTATTTCATTGGCGTAGTCGTTCGCATAAGCGGCATTGAAGGCGATCCACAGGGCGATAAACTCACCGTCGAGATCTTTGTTTTCACGCTCCTTTTCGGCCTTTTGCAGCCAGCTTAGTGCACGATGAACCCGTAGATTAATGCCCTGAGCCCAGTTGTCTCGATAGCCCCGTTGATAGGCTTTTAACTGCTTAAAATTTTGCATGCTGCCTCCATGCCAAGTTGCTTTCCGACACTATAGCAGAATTCTGGCTCGGAGCCGCAATAGCCATTCCGGCTCCGAGCCAGAATTCTATGTGCATGATATTGTAGATGTAATTTTGCGGTGGCATTTGTTTTTTGGCGGTGGTAGGTTTTGTCAGAAAAGGAGGAATTGTGCGCAAGATAATTTTGACGGCATTGTCCTGTGCGTTATTGGCTGTCTTTTTTGGTTGGCTGGTAACTGCACAAGCAAACGCGAGTTCGTCCAACGACAGTGCATCGCTGTTGATTGCGTTGGTTTCGATTCCGCTCGTGTTGGCGTCGGCGGTGTTTTCTGTTGGCGCAGGATGGGTATTGCGCACATCGGAACGTCGTCATGAGCACAAAATCAACTCGCCTATGTGGTTGTTGGCCTATGTGTTAAATGTGCTCCTGGCCGTGGGTTACATCCTTGGGTTGCTATATATCATTATTCTGATTGTTCGCTAGCGCGCTGCCGTTGGGCTTCTAATCGGGCTAAATAGGACTCAATGTCACTATATGCGGAGCTCCAGAAACGTAGCGGACTGGCGAGGCTAGCGACCATATCGACATGGCGAATTCGTGGGTAAAAGTGTGTTTCCACGGCGACACCGAGCTCTTGCAAGCGTTCGGCATAGCGTTCGCTGTGCGCGGGCTTTGCTACTGTATCGGCTTGTCCATGAAGGAGTAGGGTCGGTGGATGTGAAGCGCTTGCCAGCTCGATGGGGTTCGCTTCGTTACCTTCAACACGGCTAAACTTCTCGCCCACGCGCTCATGTTCAAGCGGCAAGTCATAAGGGCCGGAAAGACCGATGAGTGCAATGATTTGTTCTTGCAGATTGCCAAGATAACGATTATCCGTTGCGAGCATTGCGGCACTGTGGGCACCTGCCGAATGACCAACCAAAATCAAGTCAACAGCGCTGTCGTAACGTGATGAAAAGGTCGTCATGGCAACCGCAACATCGTCAATAAAGTCCGGAAACTCAACCTCGGGAAACACCCGGTAATCGGGGATTAGTGTGGTGTAACCCAAGCGAGTAAACGCTTGGCCAATGAATTCAAAGTCTTTTTTATCACCTTCTTCCCACGCGCCACCGTAAACAAATACAACCACGGCGCTATGTTGCTTGTCTGTCGGATGGTAGATGTCGAAACGTTGTCGCGAGCTTTCTCCATAGGCCACATCGCGCTCAAGTGTGTATGCCCCACTTGGCGTCACAGCATTCAGTACGCGAGTAGGCTGGCATCCCGTCATGACGACAAGAGCACCGAGAAGTAAAGCAACAAGATAAAAATTCATCATTTTCCGTTTTATAGTTTCATTATTTCTTTTACTCGTTTTCACCATAAATAGTTTATTTCTGTTTTAAATTCCGTTTTTCGTCTGGAAAACGATGGATACTCAGCGTAAATTGAACACAAATAATGTGATTTTGTGCCAGTTTGGAGGCATGCATGAATATTTCTCGGTTGCTGGTCATCGTGCTGTTTATGAGTGTCTTATCCGGTTGTGTGATTCAGTATAATTCAGGCCGATACTATACAATCTCGACGATTGTTGGTGGTTCTGGAGAAATCACGCCCCGTTCTGCAACGGTCGCTGAAGGCGAACGCCTGACCATGACACTCAGACCAAATTCAGGCTGGACGATCGGGAATATTAGTGGCTGTGATGGCCAACTTGATCAACTGACTTATCGCACTGGGCGAATTCGAGCGGATTGCACAGTGCGCGTTGAGTTCGTTGAAATCGTCGGTGTAGCCTATGAAGCGCGCAGTTGGACCGAATCAAATGGTCATACGGTGACAATAATACAGCCTGTTAGTTACTGACTTTTGACTTTACTTGAGGCCAAGGTTGTTGCCATGGCTGCTGCAGCCCGTCGATTAATCGCCAGTCATAATCGATGAAACCTTGGTCGCTTGCTGGTAACGCGATGAAACTGAATGACTCATTATGCCAGTGAAAGCGCAAAGCCATGGCATGCAGCATCAAGCGTGGTGCAGCGTCGCCACCGTAACGACTATCCCCCCAAATGGGTGCACTTAAACTCTTTAATGCAACGCGCAGCTGATGGGTTTTACCTGACAGCGGTCGCAGTAAATACACGCGAAAGCCCAGTCCTGTGCCATAGCTGAAAAACTGCGTGGTGGCTGGGTTGTGCATGGTTTTACACAACATCCAGCTACCATTGCGACTTTTGGTCATGTCACCCTGAATGAGCCCCTGTTTCTTTTTCGGTTTATTACCGCCGATGGCCAGGTAGTACTTGTCAATCGCATGAGCCTCAAATAGCCGACCGAAATCGCGAGCTGCGGACTTATTCCGAGCAACGATCAACAGCCCACTGGTTTCCTTGTCGAGCCGATGCACCGGAAACAGCGATTCACCGATTTGGCGTTCCAGCAACACGATGACTCCCGCTGTATCACCCTCCGAATGCATCCCGAGCCCCGATGGCTTATTGACCACATAGAAGTCCGGATGACTTTTCAGAATCTCAATCATATCAATAAGCTACCTTTCCGGCTCGGAGCCGCAATTCATTTCCTATCTGGCTCGGAGCCGGAATGTTTGTCGTTGTTAATTTAACGCACTAAGTGCCACTGGGTTTGGCGGCCGGCGAGGTAAATGACCCGTTCACCGTTGAAGTACGCGCTTTGTTCCAGCTTGACTTGGACGAGTTGGTTATCCCACTCCGGCACGGCTTGCTTGATGTAACCTTCGATGGCATAACCGGTATTGGCATAAAGCGGCCAGTCACCTTGAATCGGGGTTGGACCTTGGTTGTCCCACATGCCGATGGTGGGACCCGGTGCGTGGCCGAAGAACCCAAGTGGGTGGGTGTAGGTGCTACTCAAAATACCCTCCGCGCGCGCTTTTTCCTGAGTCGCAGCAAGAATTTCGTTGCCGGTTCTACCGGTCACAAACTCACCCGTGAGAATGTCCTGCCAACGATTACCAGTGGCTAATGCAGATTTGAACGACTCTGGGATATCGTCTTCGTCAGCACGCAACACATACGCCATTTCCTGCGTGTCGGTGCACAATTTGAAATAGCAAATGCCAACATCCGTATGCAGCACGTCGCCGCGCTGAATTACGCCACTTTCACCGCAGAACGGCGTGTCTTCTTCACAGGTAATACCTGGGCGCTGGTAGGTCACATATGGCATAAACCAAATTGGCAATTCGAGTTCACTGAAACGCTCGCGAATGTACCAAGCGACGTCGTCTGTAGTAGTGACACCTGGGGTAATTACGCGAGAACTAAAGGCTTCGCTAATCACGCCGCGGGCAATTCCAACCACGTGCGGATACACCTCGAGTTCTTGCTCGGTGCGCTGTTCGATCCAACGCACGACGAGATTTTCGGCTGAAACTAACCGGCTTTCGAACTCGCTGGGTAAGACTTCGAGCAAGCGCGCATGCATACCTTGCGTTAGACCGTCGGCCACTGACCAGTCGCGAGAAACGTTAATACCAATGCGCTGCGGATTCTTCGCCACAATTAGCTCGCCTAGCGCTTGCCACTGTTCATCGAGGCTGCCGCCTTGCCAAGCTGCGTCATATGGACCGCCAAGTGGATAGGTATTTACAGTTTCGCGAGTAACCGAGCCGTCCGCTTGGCGATGAAACACCAGCATGGTGGTGCGGCGGGCGGCAAATGTCGGTTGTGGGACTAAAGTAAAGTACACCGGATCTTCCGCTTTTTCGCGATTAATCACTAACCACATGTCGAGATCTTGCTCAGCCATGAGGGCTGGTAGCAGGTTGTCGAGGCGGTCGGTCAGCATGCTGTTTTCAGGTCCAATGCGTTCGCGGTGCGGCACGATGGAAAAGTCGGTGGCATTCTCGATGACGCGGCCTTGGTCGAATTCTGTCGCCTGTACAGCGGTGAGTGCCGGCAGTGCAAGCCCGGCTAATATTGCTAAAGTGAGTCGCTTCATAATTATTGTCGTGACGCCTTCGCGCCCGTCCTTTGTTTTTGTCCGAATTAACGGAATTATCCTACCGCAATTCGGCGCGGAAGGGGAATGCATGATATTCTGCAGAAAGGAAACGGGAGCAATGAGACGAACATGGCAATTTTAATTTCCCAACGGGTGGAAATTCCAGAGCAAGAAATTGAGTGGCAATTTATTCGCTCCAGCGGGGCTGGTGGTCAGAATGTAAATAAAGTTGCTACCGCAGCGCAACTGATCTTTGACATTCAAGCGTCGTCACTGCCTGACTTTTATAAGGAACGTTTGCTGAAACTCAGTGATCATCGAATTACTGCAAGTGGCAAAATTATTATTAAGTGCCAAGAAACGCGCAGTCAGTTGCAGAACCGTGAGTTGGCACTGGAGCAGTTTATTGCTTTGGTGCGTAGCGTCAATAAAGTCGTGAAAAAACGTATCGCGACAAGGCCCACCCGGGCGGCAAAAGAGCGACGTTTGCAGAGCAAAAAGCAACACAGCGCCAAGAAAGCGCTGCGTAAGAGTAAAGACTTTTAAGCGAGCTTGAGTCAGTCCGCAGCGGTAGTGGCGTTCCAGTTCACCGCTTGCCAGCGCTCTTCACGAAACACCAATACGCCGGTATTGAAGTGCCGGCCGATCACGTCACCGTCGGTATTCTTGCTAATCAGCGTGAAATTAATCACCACGGTTTCACCATAGTTTTTCAATTCAACGTCTTCGGCACTAAACCAAGTTGTCACTGCATCTTCGGCGATGGGCGTACTGCCCTGCATGCCCGCCATGAGTTCGGCGCGACCAAAGCGAGTGCCTCGCGAACTTGTATAGGTCAGGTCGTCAGCCCAAAATGAGCCATGAATTTCGGCATCATTGATGGAAGCACCATATAGAAAATGATCGACGGCGGCTTTCGCAGCGGCCGTATCGGGCGCTTGAGCAATGGCTGACGTTGACATGGTGGCGATAACAAAAAATATTCCAATGACCTTGCGCATAGACTAAACCCTATTGGTGAACGAGAAAGACTCATAGTAGTCATGCTGACGTCGAATTTGCAATTCTGCGCAGCTGTCCTAGGCTTACCCCGACGACAACAAGGAGGAAACAATGGATAACAAATCGCAGATTCAAGCGGTCTATCTGGCGTTTGCGCATGTTTGGACATTAGCGGACGGTAAACTTAAACGCTTTCAGCAATTTGTCGACACTCATCTGCATAACCAAGTGTTACCCTAGCTGCTCAGCCGCTTGAGCTTGGGTTAATAACAATAACTCGGCAGCGGCTCGAGCGTCATCAAGTGCGCGGTGATGGTTGGTAAGCTGAATGTCGAAGGACTTACATAACGCACCTAACGAGTAGGAGTCGCAGCCGGGGAAATAGTGCCTCATGCGCTGCACCGTACAGATTTTCGGTAAGCGAAACACGTGACCTAAACGCTCATATTCGCTGCGGAAAAAGCTGTAATCAAAATTAACGTTGTGGGCGACGAAAATCGCGTCAGCAAAAAAGCGCTCTAAATCAGGCATCACCTCATGAAACCTTGGCGCATTCGCAACCATGTCATTATTAATGCCGGTAAGCTCGGTGATAAATCGCGGAATATGCCGCTCTGGGTTAATCAGCGACTGCCATTCCTCGATAATCGCACCCTTACAGACCTTCACTAAGCCAATTTCGATAATGCGATGATAACCTTGGGCGCCGCCGGTCGTTTCAACGTCAACGACAATATAGGGTTGCTCAGGGTCGACTTGCCATTGCACGGTTTGCACGACAACATTGAAACCGGCTTGTTGTAAACGGCGCATACTCATCAGCTGGTTGCGTCGCAAACTGTCCCCGGGTGCTTTGATCTCTTCAAACCGCAGCTGACCCTTGTCGATAACCAGTAAGTCAGGATAACCATCGTTGCGCTGCAAGAAATCTTGGCTCATGTCCATGAGAACCTGCGCCAAGTCGTCCACGGGTGTGTATTGCAGCAGGTGGGAGAAAATTTCGAGCAAAGCGCTGTGCCAACGAAATACGCCATTGGCGGTTCCATAAAACTGAGCGGCGATCGCCATAAGATGTCGCAACCACTTTCCCGGCGTATCCAACTCTGCGAATAAAGCGCGGATTTCAGTTTCATTGTCGCGCCAGAAACTTTGTTCGCGCAACGCCAAGGGTAAGCGGTCAAACTCATTACAAAAGCCATTCCCTTCACGAAATAGAATAGGCCAGTACGTCATGCCAAATAATGCGCGCCATAAGCGGTTTTCAGTTCTCCATACGAGTGCACCACGCCGCTGATAATGCTGCTGGATGCCTTTCTCTACTTGGTCTTTGTGCGCTTCATCGAGAATAACCGGTGTGTCACAACTGCGAAGAATGTCGGTCAGGATACTGGTACGTTTTTTCTCAAATTTTCGTTGGAGGAAATCCAAGGCGAAATAAAGTAAGTGCTCACTTTCAGGGTTTTCGACTATCTCGTTGAGCTTCTCTTCGACTATCGCGGTATTACCCGCTTGATAGAGTAAGCGTAAATACTTTTCAATAGCACGTGGATCGGGCGAACGTTGCAATAACTGAAGTGCTAAATCGCCTTCTGTTTCGTTCAATGCAAACTTTCCGAGCTGGTACAGCAAGGCACCATACTCTTGTTCCGCCAAATAACCGGTCGGCCGTTGCAGGGTCAAGCAATGTTCAGCAAAGGCGAGCCGCTGCGCTGTGCTACTATTTTTAAACGCGGCTAGCTCGGACGCCCAAAACCACGCGTCTTTGCCATCCGTCAATTGTTGAAAGCGAGCTTGGAGGTTCGAAAAATCATCATCATTGCCCTTCAGCAACGCTTGGCGCGTATTCATGACGCCTAAGTCCCGCATGGAAAACTGGTTCAACGTACCGCGCACATGACCGAAGTAGAGGTAGCGAAAATAATGGAAGGTTCGATGCTCCGCGACATAGAGCCACGACGCTAGACTCGGCGCTGATGACCATGACGCCAGAGCGGCAGAATTGCCCGCTAGGTCTTGAGCGGGCTCTGCGAATGAGGTACTTGCTAACACGGGCTCAAAAGCTTGCAACCAAGCCGCTTTGGTCGCTGATTTATTCGGTTGCTGCGGTAGCTCAAGTTCCGCGGCTAGCTGTTGTAACTGCGGCTTAGTGAGTTGGTTTAAAAAGAGTGCTTTTAGCGGCGTCTGCAAACTCGTCGGTTCGGGGCGTTGTAAGACTTGTGCCATAGGTAAGGCAAAACCAACCCGTTCAAGCTCGATGAGTGCCGCGGAAATATCACTGATTTCTGAATAATTCAGGGTGTCCAAAGCGACACATGGCCACTTGCGGTTCAGCATACGCACTAACAAACACAAGCCGTCTTCGGACAGCGCGTGAATTTTCTTTACGATCGCGTTATCGTGCGGATCGAGTAGGTGCGCACAAACCTCTTCAACGTAGCGAAGAAATTCGAGAAAATGATCACGATAATATTTTTCGGGAAGCGTCTTCATAGCGAACCAGTCGATTTCGATTTCTTTATACTGTTCTTTTATACAGTATTTGGCAAATAATTTTTAACGAAAATTGTAAGAAAATCGATCGACAGCCACAGGAATTAAGCATGATACAATTAAAAGCTGGGATTTATCGGCACTACAAAGGCAATGAATATCAGGTCATCGATATTGCGCGGCACTCGGAAACCGAAGAGTTATTGGTCGTGTACCGACCTTTGTATGGTGAGCGGGCACTTTGGGTGCGCCCGCTCGATATGTTTGCCGAAGAAGTCGAAGTGAATGGTGAACTACAACCGCGTTTTAGCTTCCTCCGCGACTCGTGATGGTTTCCAAACCATGCGCATTCGGGCCAGTTTCGCTGCGCCATAGTTTATAGGCGAAGACCAAACCAAAGGCGGCTAAACCGGTATAAAACCACATACTCGGTGCATAGCCGGCGATATTCTCTGGCCCTGCACTGTTGATGTCATTTAAACGACCGACGATAAAAGGCACTACCGCCCAACCGAGTTGCTGACACATGGTCATGAGTGCAAACGCGGAGCCTAGACGGCGCGCGTCGACGATGTAAGCGACGGAGGGCCACATGACCGCAGGTATCAAGGAAAAGACTGCGCCGAGCATGAAAATCACCACGAACAAGGTCAGCGGCACCATAGCGCTGCCGATGAAGGGGATGACCAGCGGCACATCGGGGCCGGCAGGTAAGTAGGTTACCGCTAAAAACAGGGGTAACATCACCAGTGCGCCGACAGCCATAAACAATGAGCGCCGCCCCACGCGATCAACCCAAAAGCCAAATAACGGCGTGAGAATGATCGCGGCAACAGGCAATAAGCTGCTGAGCAAACCAGCCGCTTCGCGTGTGATGCCGTGCGCTTGTTGAAAGTAATCAATTGCAAACGTGCGGAATGGGAAAACGACTGCGTAAAACACCACGCAAAGCGCGACGATATACCAATAAGAAGCGGAAAATTTATAAAGTGACTTAAGTTCGATTTTCTCCGCAGCTTGGCTACTACCTATCTGATAGCGGCCTTCCGCACGCTTTTCCATCATCCAGTACAGCAAGGCAGCGGAGACGGAAATACCCGCCACTGCGGTTGCTAACCAGAGGGGATCTTGCCAATTCATATACAGCGGGCTTGCGAACGACGTTGACCAATCTGCCGACGCTGAGCCGAGGCGTGAAATGGATAAGTTAATCCCAAAGGCGAAGCTGAGCTCCTTGCCTTTAAACCACTTCGCCAACACGGTTGTCGCCGCAACAATGAGCGGCTCGGCACCGATCCCTAATAAGAAACGTCCAGCAAAAATCATTTCGTAATGTGGCGTCGCCGCGGTCAGGAAGGCAGCGAAAAGACAAATCAGCGCAAAAACGGTGATGGCCTTTTTGGTGCCGAAGCGATCGATGATGTAACCGCCTATAAGCAGGACACACAGCGCCGCGACGTTATATGCGGTGGAGAGCAAGCCAATTTGTTGGTAACTGAAGCCCAAATCGGTGCGCATCAGATCGATGACCGGCCACATCGAGTCATAGACATAATAGTTACCGAACATGGCGAGACTGACAAACAGCAAAACAGCCCAGCGATAAAACGGTGTGGGTTCCGGTAGTGCTTGAAAATCCTGAGATTGCGACATGAATAGACTCTTTCTTGTTATTGTTATTCCGCCCTGTGAACGACTGCGCTGACTACCAGCAATCATTCACCGCATCAGCAAAACATTATGCCCGACCCCGCAAAGAGATGGAATGTTAAATGACATTCCGGCTCCGAGCCGAATGCAAAAACAATTCCGGCTCCGAGCCGGTAAGGTAACTCTTTAAGTTTGTGACAGTTTTGTGAAAGCTTACGTTTGCGGTAAACTGTAAAGATTGGGCTTTGATGAGGTGTAGCGATGAAAAAGGTGGTTTGGTTAGGCGCGGTTGTCGCACTATTAATGGGGTGTAGTGAGCGTCCTGACCCAAGTGTGGTCCCGGAGCCGTTCGAGCTGATCATTGCCCATATTAACGACACCCACTCTGCTTTTGATCCGGTGCCCGCAAGCTTTCGGGCCAACGAACTCACGGTTTATAATGAGTTTGGCGGCCATCCACGCTTACTTGAACAGGCCAACGCATACCGTGCTATCGCGACGGAAGAGAATACCGCCCTATTATTTTTACACGGTGGTGACGCATGGCAGGGCTCCGCTTATTTTAAGATCAACGAAGGGCGTATGAATGCGGATATTCTGAGTCGTATGAATATCGACGCCATGGCCTTGGGAAATCATGAGTTTGACCTAACGAATGCGCATCTCAATGAGTTTCTTAACCGCATTAACTTCCCGTTGCTCGCAGCCAATATTGATACCAGCCGGGATCCGGATTTAAAAGACCAAGAAAACCTTCGCCCCTTCACGCTTTTTGCTTTCGATGGTTATCACAAGCAACGCGTAGACGATTTTACTGAGCTCCAGCATGTCCCTGAACATTATCAAATTGTCGGGGTTTTTGGCCTCGCCTTAGATGATATGCCGAATATTTCTCCTCATGTTGGTGAGGTTGAGTTTTTCGATGTGGTGACCAGTGCACAGGCTATGGTTGATGAGTTTCATGCGCATGGTGTGTACAACATTGTGGCAGTCACGCACTTAGGTCATTCGGTTGACGTCGCGATTGCTGAGCAAGTGAACGGCATCGACGTGATTGTCGGCGGCCATTCGCATACATTGCTCGGCGACTTTACGGATTTAGGCCTAGGTCATGCGGGTGATTATGCGCAATGGATACAGAACCCCAACGGTATCGACGCGACCTGCATCGTTCAAGCCGGTGAATACGCCCAAGCGATGGGTAAGGTCCGCGTGCACTTCGCCAGCGATGGACGCTTGACCAATTGTGCGGGACAAAATGTGTTGCTGAGTAATGACGACTTCTATCAAAGTTCGTCTCGTCACGCGGACTCTCGTATGACCGAATCGCAAAGCCAGCGTGTTCTCGATTTTATTCATGGCCATCCAGCTATTCAGGTGACACATGAACACGCGGATCTGCGCGCACATATTGATGCGGTGTATAAACCGGCCGTTGAACAGGCCTATGGCCAAGTGGTTGGGATGCTGCCTGACACCCTCGTGCATGTGCGTCGTCCGGGTGACAGCGACAGTGATCAACATGGCTCGCAAGTTGCGCCGCTCATTGCACTGGCGCAATTTGAATGGGCAAATAGCCCAGCCGTGCAGGACGTGACGGGCATCCACGTCGACTTTTCGTTGTTAGGTGCGGGTGGTATTCGACAAAATCTGGCGGAAGGTGAATTGCGCGAAGGTGATATTACTCTCGAGCTTTTACCTTTCTCTAATTTCCTGTCGATCTTGCCACTCACTGGAGCGGAAGTGAAAGCGTTATTGGAAGAAACGATTATTGCAACACTCCCCCCAGGTTCTCATGCGGGTAAATTCCCCTATGGCGGTAACTTGCGATTTACCTTTGAGGAAACCGAACGTCATCGCGATGGTGAGATTACCCAACTCGAAGTAAATCGAGGCACATGGCAGGAGCCAGATTGGCAGCCGTTGGATTTAGACGCGCGTTATCAAGTACTCATGAATAGTTATAGCGCAACTGGCAATGATGGTTGGACAACGGTGTTTCGCAGTCAGCAGCAACGCAGTGAACGTCTCGACCTTGCATACATGAACGGACAACTGACAACGTATCCGGTTGCTCGCCTCAGTCAGCAAGACAACCGCCTTGTTATTCACTACGCTGACGAGGCGCTACAATGTGACCTCGCGACTGTGCAATGCAATACCGACGCTCTTGCTGTCGTTGAGTTTCTTCGCGATACATACATGCCTGCGCGTGGCGCCATTCTGCCTATACCTTATCCGGTAGTGACTTTAAAAAGATTGGAATAAATCCGAACCGCCGCCGTTTATTCTGTAGACGAGGACGATGACAGAAGGGCCAACAGGTGACAACGAACACGCATCCCTACTTGCAGTGGTACAACGGCGGATTAGCCCTAGCTCGGAGCATCTTGCGCTGTAATCAAGCTGCGCAAGATATATTGCAAACCGCGTTTACGAAAACGCTCACCGGTAGCCGCTTACCCACGGATGAAGCCGCTCAGCGGGTGTGGTTTTTTAAAGTCATTCGCAATGCGTGTATTGATAGTTTGCGCTTTCAACAACGCTTTCAAGCGGAAGAAAGTGCAGAACTCTTTGCCACGACCATTGATGAAATCGACCCGATTGAGCAATCCGAACGCCAACAATGGGTGCGTCAAGCGCTGTTGCAATTGACCTCGGAGCAACGAGAAATTCTCGTTCTGCGCGACGTCAATGAACTTAGCTATGCAGATATCGCCCAAGTCTTGCAGCTGAATAGTGGTACGGTCATGTCCCGCTTACACAGGGCTCGATTAGCCATGCGCGAGCAACTGCTCAATCTCGACCGTCAGTCCTCATTAGTTCAACGTTAACGCGGAGGTTACTATGAATTCGAATCAATCCCCTTGCCTAGATGTACAGGAAAAACTGTCCGCATACCTTGATGACGAGTTGACGCAACAAGAGCAACAGCGTATTTATTTGCATCTACAAAATTGCCCGAATTGCAAAGCATTAGCGGATGATCTTCTGCAAATGCGTGGTGATTTGAAGTCAGCTGTATTGACCTCGGTCGACACAGAACATTTACCCAGGGTATTGGCTGACCGTCCAGCGCGGCGACTCGCGTTTGTGGGTTGGGCATTAGTGATTGCGGCCGTACTGTTATTGGGCGGTATTGTCAGCTGGCAATTTATCCGTGAAGTTTTTAGTGAGTCGGGGGTTGGCCGCTGGCTCGGTATCGGTGTGATTGCTTTTTACGGTGGTTTATTTTTACTTTTCCTCAGTGTTCTACGACAACGATTGATTGCCCGTAAAACCGATAAATATAAGAAGGTACAACTATGAAACCCATGCCCGTTGTGACAACAGAAACGATTGCTGGTGAAGAGATTGTCGCTAGTTTAGGACTGGTGCGCGGTAATACCATACGCGCCCGCCATTTAGGCCGCGATGTGTTGGCAGGTCTGCGCAACCTTGTCGGTGGAGAACTACACGACTACACCAAGCTCATGGCTGAGTCTCGCGAACAATCGATTGACCGCATGATTGACGAAGCGCGATCGCTTGGCGCCGACGCGATTGTCGGTGTCCGCTTTTCGACATCGGTCGTCGCCCAAAGCGCTGCAGAAATCTTGGTATTTGGTACTGCAGTAAAACTTGCACCTAAGTAAACAAAGTGCGACAAATAAGGTGTTGGTGAAAACACCTTATTTGAAGGACTTAGGTCATGTTGGAAAAAAATCGGATTGAAGTGAAGTGGGGCATCGTGTTCACGTTGGCGATGTTAGTTTGGATGTTGCTCGAGCGTTTTTCGGGGTTACATTCGACACATATCGCTTATCATCCATTACTCACAAACTTATTTGCGATCGTCGCGATTGCGATTTACGTGTTTGCTTTGCGAGAAAAGCGCGAGCAGCATTTCGCAGGTAAAATGAATTGGACGCAAGGCTTTTTCACTGGCTTGTATTTAACCATGGTGATTGCCATTTTGAGCCCTTTCGCTCAGGTCTTGATTCACTTTGTCATCACGCCAGAATTCTTCACGAACGCGGCGACCCATGCCGTGGAGGCCGGGGCGATGAGTGTTGAAGAGGCTGTCGCCTATTTCAACTTCCGCTCGTATGTGGTGCAGGCCTTTATTGGTGCAATTCTACTCGGTATTGTGACCAGTGCGGTGGTTGCAACCTTTGTCCGCCGTGCCTAACTAAACAGGGGCTCAACGCTTCCGGCGTTTTTCAAGTTAGTTGAGCCCCTGCTTTCACCCAGAATTAAAACGGTAACACCTCAAATGTGGCGGTATAGCTACCAACTCGCTGTGTAGCTGGCGCTTTCGCACGGTCATCACGATAGCTCGCATTGAGCCAGTAAAGTCCGGCTTGTGGCCAGGTGATGGTAAAATGACCTTGATCATCAGTTGCGAGCTCAATCTCTTCTTGGTTGTCGCGAAAGCGAGTATGCGCGCGAATGATAACAATCTCGGCACCAACCGCGGGTTCACCGTCAATCAGCAGCTGAAACTCGGCCATTTCACCCGCGAATAGATCATTGGGGTGGGTGATGGGGTGTAACTCTAACCCAACACCACTCGGTGTAAGTGCTTGCAAACTTGGTGCACCAGCAGTGACAAAGGTTTCGATACGCCGCGAAGACTCGCTGATGGTGAGCTCTTGAGCGTTAGCTGGGAGTGCCGCTTGTAAGCCTGCTACTGTTGCTTGTTGCCCTCGAGGAGGATACATCCCGCGTTGGCCGTCGGCATCGACCCAGCGTGCAGTCAGCGCATGCGAGGCAGTATAGATCCTGTAGGTACCTGCGTCACTTAATTGCAAGTCAGCTTGGCCACGTAACTCACCTAGCGCGTGGTTGACGAGCGTGTAATTCGAACCAGTCGGCCCAATGACCTGAAAATTCTCGATGCTCATTGGCCGATAGTCGAAGTGAAATATCTCGTTGGATACGGCAGCGTCAAACGTCACCCAGCTGTCCTCAGTCGCTAGCACAGTGCTGGACGGCACCAACCAAGCACGATGCGCCTCTGCGCTTGGAATTGTGGCAAGTAGTGCCAAAGGCAGCGCGGCAAGCAGTAATTTTTTCATCAAAAATCTCCTTCGTTCTGGATCGTGAGTTGGACTTTGCCCAGCTCGTGTTGACCTTGTTGGCTATAGGTGTTTGTCGATAGTGGGAAGGTCACAGGGAAACTCAGCATTTCGCGGCCGCCGACTTCGCGAACCGCCTCCACGTGAATGAAATATTGTCCCGGTGGTAACTGTGCAAACACAGTTCCATCGCCGGCCATTTGTGTAAATGAAACCTGATGCACACCGGGTGCTCGAGTCGCGCCGCTAACGCCATCCACCGGTAGGTCCAATGTACGCCCTGACCGCCGCCACCATTGCCGCAAATCTTTTAGCCAGGTTTCACCTTCTTGATTAGCCATGCTGATGTCATACCAAACATTGAGATTCGCAACGGCCTGATGACGCTCATCGGCGAGCCAAATGGCAACATAAGGTCGATGATATTCGGCAACTGCGAGACGCGGTATTTCAATATCAAGCGTCATGCTGGGTATAGCCTCGGCACTAGCGCTTAAACTCAGTGTACCCACGAAAGCCGCTAAACACGCTTGGTGTGTCAGCCTCACCATGTGATGTTACTCCTCTTTTCTAAATATAAATGAGAATTATTCTCAAAATCTCTAGACAATATAAATGAGAATCAATATCATTTGCAACGAGTTTTTAATTCACTTTGGGGAAAGAGAATGAAATCAGGTCACTTCACGCTGGTAGCAAGCGCGATTCTTAGCGCATTAAGCGCCAGCGCCGCAGCAAATACCGAAACTTTAGAAACAGCGCCACAAAGTCAGCAGTTAGAACATGGTGCGGTAATGGAACGCATTGTCGTCACCGCCAGCGGTTTTCAGCGGAACTTGGTCGATGCGCCGGCAAGCGTCACCATCGTTACACGAGACGATCTGCAGCGTCGACCGTATGCCGGAATCGCTGATGCACTGCGGGATATTGAAGGCATCGATGTCGGCTCTGGGCAGGATAAAAACGGCAACATAAGTATCACCATGCGTGGTTTACCGGCTAATTACACCTTGATTCTTATCGACGGAAGACGGCAGAGCGATATTGGCGATATTGGCCCGAACAATTTTGGTAATAGTCAGTTTATGTACATGCCACCACTCGAAGCAATTGAACGTATTGAAGTCGTGCGCGGCCCAATGTCGACCCTGTATGGTGCCGACGCAATTGGCGGTGTTATCAATATTATCACGCGTAACAATCTCGACAGTTGGCACGGCAGTGTAACGCTTGGAGCGACGCTTCAGGAAGACCGGCAGTACGGTAACGACGATAAAACCGACCTGTATGTGACTGGCCCACTGACCGATAACCTCACACTTGCGCTCTATGGTTCCTTATTTACGCGGGGCACGACCGAACCTTCTTATCAAACGTCATTACCACTGCCGGATGGTACGTTATGGGAAGATTCAGGGAGCTTCGGTGACCGTAAAATTGTCGCCGCAAAAAACTGGAATGGCGGAGCGCGTCTTAACTGGCTCGTTAATGAAGGACATACCTTTGCGCTCGGCTATGACAGTGCCAAGCAGCGCTATGATAATCGCCTCGGTCAAGTTGGTACGCTCGATCAACCGGAAAGTCTATGGCGGGCGAGTAACGGGCAAGTACAGCCGCGCGTCGGCTATTCCGAGCATCAACGTGTTGAACGTGAACAGTGGGTGTTGTCGCATCGGCTCGAGCTAGCCGCGGGTACATGGAGTTCTGATCTGACTCAAAGCCGCAGTGCTAATTTGGGGCGTTCATTGCCGCTGACTGTGAGTGAACGGCAAGCGTTACAGACGATTTGGGATCGCGAAGTGGAACAACAGAACAGCACCCGGCCAGCCCTTACTGACCCTATTCGAGCAGAGCTCGATGCACTGTTTTTACCGCGACAGATGCGTGTCCTGGAGATTGACAACCTCATCATTGATACCCGTTTTGAGTCGATGATCGGTGACCATGCGTTTATTCTTGGTGGCCAGTGGTTTGATGCCGAAATGGAAGATGGTGTGTTTGGCATGTACGGCGATGACTATGCGACGGGAACGACACAAAATCACCGGCAATGGGCCTTATTTGCCGAGGACAACTGGGACCTAACACCGCAGTTAATTCTGACTTATGGTGCGCGTTTCGATGACCACTCGGTTTTTGGTTCGCAGTGGAGTCCGCGCGTTTACCTAAACTGGCGAGCGCACAGTGACTGGACGTTTAAGGGCGGTGTCAGCACTGGCTACAAAGCACCTGAACCCAATCAATTGTTTCCTGGCATTGTCGGCTTTGGTGGCCAAGGCGTGATCCCGATGGTCGGTTCTCCGCATTTGCAGCCGGAAACCAGTGTGAATTATGAAGTCGCCGCCTATTACGATAATGGCGATAATTTGAGTGCTAACCTAACACTGTTTATTAATGATTTCCGCGACAAAATCATTCGTCAAGACAACTTACCACATTGCGAGGTCGCCATTGGCAATGAGCCCTGTGTCGATATTGGTGAAGGCTGGGCCGAGCTTGGCTTTCAGCGCTTCGCACAGATGCAAAACGTTGATAAAGCGGAAACCCGAGGTGTGGAAATTGCCGCACGTTATCAATTACTGGATTACTGGACACTCAGTGGCAACTATACTTATACCGACAGTGAAGTGAAGAATGGCATCGACCGCGGCTTGCCACTGGTGAATACACCGAAGCACATGGCCAATGGTCGGCTAAGTTGGCAAGCAACATCAGCCTTAGATCTCGCGCTCATCGCCGAAATTCGTGGTGAACGTTATCGCGGAGTCGCGAACGTCAGTGGCCCGAGCGGACCAGAAACACAGAAGCTTTATTATAAAGCCTATGAACTCATGCACTTGAGCGCTAGTTATCAAATTAATGAGCAGTTACGAATCAACGCACGGGTGAATAATTTACTCGATAAGGATTTAACCAGCCGCTCATGTTACTTGGCGGAAACGCAAACTGAGTATGTCTGTTCACCCGATTTCAATACCGCTGAACGTGCCCGCAGTTTTTGGGTGTCAGTGAGCTATCAATTTTAATGTTCGTCAATCTAAATGACTAAGGATATACCTATGTTGAAAAAGCTAATGACCATCACGATCTTCAGTGCGTTATTTTCGATGGCTGTGTTTGCTGATCAAGAGCGGATTGATCACTACAAAGGGGAGCCGTCACCCACACTTGCGGTGGCGATGAAGAATTTTGTTGAATACAACCAGCGTTTACAGGCGGTCCTCGCTAAAAACGAATTAACGGTTGAGGATATGGTGTTAATTCATGAGCTAACCTACACCTTAGAAAATGCTTTGGAGCGTATTCGTGAGGACTTGGAAGAACTTGCTGAAACTTTAGAAGATGTACATGTGGCCTCGGAAACGATGGATTATGACACCGCTCAGAAGGCTGGAGCATTGTACTTAGAGACCGCTAAAATTGTCACTTCTGGTCAATAACAGACCAAGACGTTTAGCAGGGTAAAATTACAGTAAGTAGGCTTTGGTTTTATCCTGCTTTCGCCGACAATAGCGGCTCTATATGGTAAGGAGTGATGGTGATGAATAAATGTCTTGGTTTACCCATTCTGGCGTTTGCCGGCTTCAGTTTGATGGCGTGTTCGGCAATGAACGAGAACGACAGCGCCACAACGAACGAACCGGTTGAGCGTTTTGCTGCGCCGGGTGAGCAACAATTGCGAGCTTCAGGGAATGAGCCTTTCTGGTCACTTCAGGTGTTTGCTGAGCAGATCCACTTTCACCGCATGGGTGAAGAAGCCGAGGTATTTGCGCTGACGTCGCAAACGCAGTCGCCAGAAACGAGCCGCTATCGCTTTAGCAGTAATGCCTACGCCGGCACACTCGTGGTTCAAGCCGAAACTTGTCATGACAGCATGACCGGCATGCCTTATCCCTATACGGCATCGGTGCAAATACCGGGCGAGACGCTGCACGGCTGCGCAGGTGATCCTAGCCAATTATTACAGGTCAACCCATGGCAGTTTTATCAGCTCGATACCCATGCAGTCGCGGATCTGGTGTTAGTTACCCTGTATTTTGACGGTGAGCGAGTGAGTGGCAGTACGGGCTGTAATCGTTACTTTGGCGGTTATGAACTGACCGGTGAAAACCTCGTTTTCGGTAACCTAGGGGTGACCAAAATGGCCTGCGATGGCCCGCGCAATGAGGCCGAACAAGCGTTTTTAGCTGTCATTAACGACGTTCACCGTTTCGACATTGACGCTGAGGGTCATTTAATTCTGCACAGTTCGCATGGGCAAACCCTCAAAGCAAAACCGTATACGCCAGAAAAATAGCAAAAGGGCTCAATGTGAATTGAGCCTTTTTTTATAACCTGCTCAATTTAAGCGGTGTGTAAGGCAATCTTCATCATATGGGTAAAGGCTTGCTCACGGTCCTCGGCGCTTGCGGCTTCATGTGTTACCAAATGGTCGGAGACTGTCAAAATACAGGCCGCTCGTTTACCCAATACTTGCGCATTGTGAAAAAGCGCAAATGACTCCATTTCCACAGCGATTGTTGCTTGCTCGCGAAAGAGGCGTTCGTGAGCATCGACTTCGGCACGGTAGAACACATCACTGGAATGCACAGTGCCGACAGTCAAAGGTATATCGAGTTGTTTCGCGGCAAGCGTTAATGCTTCATTCAAGCTTGCGCTCGGGTGCGTGACTGGACTGACATAACCATTTTGTGTCCGTGCATAACTCGACTCGCTCCAAGCAGCTTGCGCTAAAACGACGTCATAGAGTTTAAGGTCGGAGGTATAGGCACCACAAGATCCAACCCGGATAATGGACTGCACACCGAAATGGGTAAACAATTCCCATGAATAAATTCCGATACTCGCCATGCCCATACCACTACCCATCACGGACACCGGTTTGCCTTGATAGGTGCCTGTGTAGGCGAGCATGTTGCGAACATGATTCACTTCACGGACATCTTGCAGAAACGTTTCGGCAATAAACTTGGCGCGCAGCGGGTCGCCGGGCATTAAGACCGTTTCAGCAAAATCACCGGGTTCAGCATGGATATGTGGGGTCATGGATACTCTCTAGGTTATTCGTGAAGCGCTCAGTATAACGAATGGGTCACACAAGTGCCTTGATCTGCGTCACTTTGCGTACGAGCGAATTTCGCTTACGAGTAATTCTAAAGGTTTTAGATCGGCCGCAATCTCTAACTGTTGTTGGGCGTGCTCGAGCGCAACCAACGCGCTTTGAATGGCGGCATCGCGTAAGTCTTGTTGTGGAAATTGAGCCAACGCCAGTAATGCTTTCTGCAAGCGCAGTTGTACTTCAGCGAGTGCCGCCCCATCGCGCGCAATGGGCCGATAGAGATCCGCCATGAGATCGCTAATTTGCAGTCGTTTGACATACAGCCGAGTGCATTGACAGTCAGCCGTATCCACTTCTTCGGTTGTCGCCCAAAGGCTAAGAATACGCACACCACGACCGATGATATCAATTGCCGTGCCAGGATCATTGACCGCCGGCGATAACGCTCGAGAGGCAATTTCCGCTAAAACACAGAGTCCAAATCGAGGATCTTGTTCATAGCTGCGCTCCTGGTCAATGGTAAAACAGGCCAATAATTTGTTTGTGTCTTCATCGCTCAGCGCTTCAGCGTCGTCTTTCTCGCTCATAACCCAAAGAATGGTCGTGTGCTCATGAACGAAGGCACCGGGTATCGCTGGTAAAAAGAGCTTTAACGATAACGATTCTGCGAGGTTTTGTAAGGCCGGTGAATCGATATGTTGAATGTAGCCGATTTCACGGCTGGTCAAGGCCGCTGCGTTGGCAGGTGGTTCTTCAAAGCTATCAATTCCGATTCCGCCCAAACAAGGTGTTTGCAAATAATGGCGTAGCGCTTGACTGGCTTCTTGCTCAACGCGATTAGTCGTGGCTCCAACTCGTCCTAACAGCGACAGGTGTTCAATCCAGCGTAAAATTGTAATGACGATCAGCGCAATCACAACCAGTGTGGCAATAAACAAAACAAACCGACCGTTGTGCCCATAACTGTCCGTTTGCACGGCGATAATGCCAACGAGACTGAAGAGGAACGAGCCGATGAACGTCGCTAACACATTCTGCGTGGTGGTGTCTTGGCGAATTAACTTTGTGGCGCGCGGGGTAACATTACTCGTGGCAGCGCTGTAAGCGGAAACCATCACCGTCAGCGAGAATGTGGTAACCGCCAGCATACTTGAGGCTAGGATATTGAGAATGTTATCCAGCGTATTCTGTTCGGCTTCAAACGGCAGTTCAAATGGCAGCAGGCGGTCGGCCAACATGGCAGTGAAAACGACAACGATGGCTAACAGTGCCATCAGTGTTGCACGCAACCAAAGTGCGCGGGTGAGGTGACCGAGAATCCATTGCCATTTTGAAAACATCCTGATTCCCTCAGTGACTAAACTAAACGTTTATGAGCAGACTAATACGCCATTACTGGGTTCGTTAACGATGCGCGGACGCTTCAACACCAGCTCAGCGGCTGGTTCTGGCCAGCGCTCATGGAATGACATCCGGCCCCGTATGGGACAGGTGCTGACGCGGTAGGTTTGGCCATCGACACTTTTGATTTCTACATCGAATAGCACCGGCCGTGTCAGCGGATTTCGTAACGACATGAGCATGCCATAGTTGCCACGGATTTGCGTGAAGTAAAACTCGAAAGTGCGTTCGGGATTTGTACGCTCGGTGACGTGACGCATGTGTTGTACTTGTTGGAATTCATCAAACTCAATCTCAACCAACACGCGTTCACCGGGCAGAATGGTGATCTCATTGTCGTAGACGACCGGCCAATATTGGTCATAGTCGAAAGACACTTCACCGCTTGGTGTTGCTAAGAGCACCTGCGTTGAAGTACGACAGTTGCGCTGCGTGTCACAAACTTCCTCGATAGTCGGTTCAGGTGCTTGGACCTCTGCAACTTGGCTAGGCGTTTGCTCTTCAGACGTCGACATACAGCCCGATAACACGAGCAAAGCGAGCGTGGTGCCAAGAAAAGACTTAGTCGATACGTTCATTGGTTATTCCATATTCGGTTAGAGTTCACGGGCTAGACCGGTCTGACTTTGACTACGGACAAACTGTTTAAGTGTATCAGTCGCCGCAGGTAGATTGCTGACAAACGCACTTAACTCACTCACATTCATTGGTTTCGCCATGAGAAATCCTTGGACTTCATGGCAACCATGCTTGAGCAAAAACTTCAACTGCTCGGTGTTTTCGACGCCTTCGCCGACAACTTTTAAGTCAAGCGAGTGTGCCATGGCTAATATCGTTCTGACAATTGTCCGGTCATCGTCATCGTGCTCAATGTCGCGAATGAAAGAACGATCGATTTTCACTTCATGAATGGGCAAACGACGGAGAATATTCAAGGACGAATAGCCAGTTCCAAAGTCGTCGATAGACAGGTGGATCTTTGCTTGCCTCAGTGCTGATAGAGCTCTCAATGTTTCTTCAAAATTATTGATCACCGCGGTCTCCGTCAGTTCCAACGTCAAAAGTGACCAGTCGTTGAGGTGAGCAAGGCGTTGATAGAAGCGCTCAACCGAATTGGCTTCGGCAAAGTCGATCGCTGATACATTGATGGACAGCTGTGGCACTTGGGTCCCTAAAAGGTCGGATGCGGTGAGCTCAGCGATTGCATGTTCAAAGACGTAGTCCGTAATTCGGCTAATCAAGCCTTGTTGTTCAGCCAGCGCAATAAATGTATCAGGACGGATCGGGCCCAAGTGGGGATGATTCCAGCGTAGTAGAGCCTCAACACCCGTTAACTGCATGGAGTGTGTTGCAAACATGGGTTGGTAGGCAACAGTCAGCCCCTTATTTTCAATGGCGTGGCGAAGATCTGCGGTTAACTGTAAGCGCGAGTGGATGCTTTCACCAAAGAAATGGTCATACAGTCGCAACTGCCCGGGGCCAAGGTTCTTTGCTTCTTCTTGGGCGAGGTTCGCGCACGCAAGCAGGTCCTTCAAGTTATCGGCGTCGCTCGGGAACATTGCCAACCCGGCGCCTATCATCAATTCACTTTGGTAGCCCTCGACTTTGAGTTTTTTAAAGTCTTCTTGCAACTCGCGAACAAGTAACACGGCATTCTCGGTATTTTTTACATTCAGCAGCGCAACTGCAAACTCATCGGCACCGATGCGAGCGATTAAGTTTGGCTGTTCGGCAAAAAAGTCATGCATAAGATTAGCAAAGTCGGTCAGTAATTGATCACCGACGGCGTGGCTACAGACATGATTGATACGACGAAAATCGTCAATGTTAAATGTAATTAGGGCTACTTTTTGTTGGTTTTCGCTGGCAAAAGCCAACTCACTTGCTAATTCACGCCGAAACATGTGTTGATTAAGGAGTTGGGTCAGCTCATCACGGGAAGACAGCGTTCGTTCCTTTTGTAAGCCATGATAAAGCAATACGTATAGAAGCACGGCGGTAATTGCTACATAGCTCCAGCCTTTATAGGTTTGTAGTTGGGTGAGTGTTTGCACATCATCAACAATAGTTTCGAGGAATCGGTCGGAATAAAGAATCCAAACAACCCCAAAAACCAAGTAAATCATTGTTCGCCAAAATGCGCTATGTCGAGGAGACTGCAAGAGATTAACCCTTTTTATTGGACGTTAATGTAAAGATAGCAGCGGTTTGGTAGAAAGGAAATTATCTTCTGCGATTCCGGTGGCTATATTTTAGTAGGCAAGCTAGGTTAGAATATCCGCCCCAAAATGAGGTGAAAAACATGTCTGACGTCGAATTATTTGTGCCTGGCCAAACCCCAGCGAAAGCATCCGCTGACCGAGTCGCTGCAGATGGCAAAGCGACCATTGGTTTTGTGAGTCTTGGCTGCCCGAAAAACCTCGTCGATTCTGAGCGAATTCTAACTCAGTTGCGGACCGAGGGGTACGACATTGTGCCAAACTACGACAACGCAGACATGGTGATTGTGAACACCTGTGGGTTTATTGATTCTGCGGTTCAAGAGTCACTCGATGCCATTGGTGAAGCGCTCAAAGAGAATGGCAAAGTATTGGTCACTGGCTGTTTAGGCGCTCGCGATGATGAGATTCGTGAAGTGCACCCGAACGTGTTGGCCATTACCGGGCCGCATGCCTATGAAGAAGTCATGAGCCAAGTGCATGAGCACTTACCAAAACCGGAATTCATTCCATTTGAGCAGCTCGTTCCAGAAACTGGCGTTAAACTAACGCCGAAACATTTCGCCTATTTAAAGATTTCAGAAGGCTGTAATCACCGCTGCACATTCTGCATCATTCCGTCGATGCGCGGTGACTTAGTCAGTCGCCCAGTCGGCAATGTCTTGGATGAAGCAAAGCGTTTGGCCAATGCTGGGGTGAAAGAGTTACTGGTGATTTCGCAAGACACCAGTGCGTATGGTGTTGATGTGAAACACAAGCTCGGGTTTTGGGATGGTCGCCCAGTAAAAACACGCATGCTTGAGCTGTGTGAAGCGTTAGCTGATTTAGGTGTTTGGGTGCGACTCCATTACGTTTACCCGTATCCTTCCGTTGACGATGTGATTCCGCTGATGGCCAGTGGCAAAATTTTGCCCTACTTAGATATTCCGTTTCAGCACGCCAGCAAACGAATTTTGAAATTGATGAAGCGACCTGGTTCTTCTGACCGCGTGCTTGAGCGGGTGAAGAAATGGCGCGAAATGTGTCCAGACTTGGTTATTCGCAGCACCTTTATTGTTGGTTTCCCGGGTGAAACGGAAGAAGATTTTGAAGAATTGCTGGAGTTCTTGCGTGAGGCACAACTCGACCGTGTCGGTTGCTTTACCTATTCACCGGTCGAGGGAGCGAAAGCCAACGAACTTCCAGATCCAGTGCCGGAAGCGATTAAGCAAGAGCGTTATGAACGGTTTATGGCCGTCGCCCAAGAAATTAGTGCTGCAAAATTACAGGCGCGAGTCGGCCAAGAAATGTTGGTTCTGATTGACGAAGTCGGTCCTGACGGAGCTGTGGGGCGGAGCTATGCTGACGCGCCAGAAATTGATGGTGTCGTCTTTTTAACCGACGAAACAGACGTCAAGCCAGGGGACAAAATCTGGGTTGAAATTATTCATACCGATGAATATGACTTGTGGGGCGTTCGCGTCGACGACGACCCAGAGGCTTAACTAAATGAATCCCGCTCGGTTTGCCTAGCGGGATTTTTTAAAAGTGAAAGCTTAAACCAATCCGGCCGCTACGGTCGTTCGCATAAATGCCGACAGCGGCATAGATATCCAACCGACGCCACGCACGGTAGCGCCCCTCGCCGTGCCAGCTGGTCGTACTCATACCGCCATTTTTCTGCCATTGAAAATAGCTGGTAATATCGACGTTCGGTGTCAACATCCCGCGCATACCAAACTGAGTGATGATTCCGTGGCGATTGAGATTATAGTCGTTCGTTTCAAACTCGACGCGTGTCACGCCACCGAGTAAAAAGATGTCAGCCTGCGGACTGGCAGCATAACGAACACCACCCATAAACGACTGTTGATAGCCATTGTAATCGCGCTTCACGCCATTGATGCGATTCTTAATCGAGCCACCGTTGGTTTCAATTCGAAAAAGACCATGCTCACGGACATTGGAGCTAGCACGAATACCCAAAAAATCGGCTTCGCGGTTATCGTGTCGATTGAATTCATGGTGATAATAAAGATCGACGATACGCCAGTTTGGACCCGCGTCTGAGTCTTGGGCGCCAGCGGTCATCGAAACGGATGCCATGAGAAGAGCGATGAAAAGCCAGCTGCCGATAGTGTTCCTGTTCAATGTCCCGCACCTATGGATTGCTTATTACCAAGTTGGTCTCTTGCGATTGTAGCAAAAAATGAGATCTAGTTTGTATTAGTTTCGAACATGACCACCCGGTTGCGTCCTGCTCGTTTTGCCTCGTACATCGACTGATCGGCAAAGCGTAATAACTCATCGACGGATTGCGAATGCTGAGGATAAAGTGCAATGCCAATACAGGCGGCAATCTGAATACGGTGTTCCTGGACGAGGATGGGTTCACAGACGGCTTGTCGAATTTTATCAGCGACGCGAAGAGCGGTTGATTCCGCGGCTTGATGATCATAAAAGCCGGGCAAAGCGATAACGAATTCGTCACCACCAATGCGTGCAATGAGGTCCGACTGACGCAAGTTTAACTGCAGTCGCCGCGCAACTTCTTGCAAGACTTGGTCGCCAATGGCGTGGCCGTAGCTATCGTTGACGGGTTTAAAATAGTCGAGATCGACAAAGAGTAAGGCAAGACAGTAATTCTCGCGCTGACTAATTTTCAGTTGCTGATGCAATAACTGAGTAAACAATGTGCGATTAGGCAGCTGGGTTAGGACGTCATAATGGGCGAGTTGCTGAATGTACTCTTGATGTAGCTTCTTGTTGGTGATATCTAACGCATAGCCATGGAAAAGGATGCTGCCGTCGGGGAGCTTTTCGAAGACGTCGAACGCTTCGACCCAAACAAGACTGCCGTCGGGCTTCACAATTCGAAACTCTTGGCTCCACGCGGTGTTCTCTCCTATGGCTTGTTGACTGGTCGCAAACACTCGTTCGCGGTCATCTTTGTGAATGCGGTTTAACAAAGCGTCACTGCTTGCAAGCACTTCTTCGGGGGCAATACCGAGGACTTTTTTGGAGTTCTCAGATGCATACAGGTACTGAAAAGTCCCATCGGGATCTTGCTTCAAGGTGTAAAGAAAATAGGGCAAGTGCTGCGCGAGTGCATGCAGCAGTCCGAATTCACGTTGGTTCGATTGTGCTGGCGTCATGTGTCGTTTACTCTTCGGGTCCGTGAAGCCCTTGGTCTAAGCCCAGCATATCGGATTACAAAGTAAACGCAAAGTATAGGATTGATACAGAATAAAAAAAGCCGGAATAAATTATTCCGGCTCTTCAATCTGTCGGTGATTAAGCGCTCAACGACGCGATTTCTTGACTCGCAACTTCAATTGCTTGCGTCCGTGCTTCCGGGCTTAAATTTACACCTTCGGCGCGAATAATGGTGATATCGTCAACACCAATAAAGCCAAGAATGGTTTTTAAGTAGCTTTCCTGATATTCCATCGCTGCTGCTGCGCCTTCCGAATAGATACCGCCGCGTGCAGATGCAATATACACCTTCTTGCCCTTGACTAGGCCTTCTGGACCGTTTTCAGTGTAACGGAATGTGCGACCGGCTTGAGCAATGCGATCGAGCCAAGCTTTTAACTGGCTTGGAATCGAAAAGTTATACATTGGTGCGCCGATGACCAAGACATCAGCAGCAAACAGTTCTTCTAACAGCGTTTCGGTTAGCGCTAGTTCAACCTGTTGCTTCTCGGTGCGCTGTTCTGCTTCTGCACCACCGGCCAGCAGAATTTCTGCATCGAGGTGGCTAATCGGCGTATTAATCAAATCACGATCAATCACGGTTGCCGCTGGGTTTTCTTGCTGCAAGCGGGCAACAATTTTATCGCTCAGTTGACGACTGACAGACTGGTCACCGAAGAGACCTGTTTGTAAATGTAAAATGTTCATACTTCACCTCGTTGGGGGGAATCGGTTTAACAATTTTGATGATGGACTGATTATAAAGTTGTTCCATTTAACTAACTAGATGGCTAATATGAAAACTGTCGTTCCAAAAATGGAACAATGACGAGGTTATCATGAAAGACATCACCAATTTGGCGCTGTTTGCTCACGTCATTGAAGCGGGCAGCTTCAGCGCGGCGGCACGGCAATTACAGATGCCTAAATCTACGTTAAGTCGGCGTATTTCAGATCTCGAAGAAGAGTTGGGTGTGCGGCTATTGAATCGGACGACACGGAAATTATACCTGACGGATGTCGGACGAGAGTTTCTCGTCCATTGTCAAACTGTCGTTGCTGCCGCAAACGCTGCGGAGCAGATTACCCAGTTCGTACAAGAAAAGCCGCGCGGAAAAGTGCGCATTAGTAGTCCCTACCCAATTAGTCAGTCGTTGTTGGTGCAAATACTTCCTGCCTTTATGGAGCGCTATCCGGACGTCACCTTAGATTTAGTGATGACCAACAATCCAGTGAATTTGATTGAGCAACAAGTGGATATCGCTTTACGAGTGCGCCCAGAAATCGAAGAGTCATCGCTGATTGCTCGTGAGCTGTTGCCGTCAGCAAGTGCTTTGTATGCGAGCCCAGCTTTGATTGCTGAATACGGCGCCCCGAAAGAACCCACTGATTTGATGAACTGGCCCGCATTATCGATGCACTTCTCGTCAGGCCGGTATGCATGGCAATTCAGTGGGCCTGCGAATGAAACCATCTCATTAAGTTTGCAGCCGCGATTGATTACCGACGACTTATGGATGCTGCGCGAAGCGGCTCGCCATGGTCAAGGGGTGGTGGCATTGCCGACTTACCTTTGTCATGAGTACCAAGCGCTTGGGTACTTGCAACGCGTGCTGCCGGCTTGGAAGCTTCCGGTTGGAAAACTGCACATGGTGTACCCTTATCGTCGCGGTTTATTACCTGCGGTTCGTGTGTTGATCGATTTTCTTGTAGCGGAAATGCCGAAAGCAGCGGGAATCGCTGGGATTGGACGTGAAAGTGATGGCTAGCAAAAAGCGACGAGCACGGTGGCTCGCCGCTGTAGCGGCTTAAAGATGTTTCAAAACGTGTTCAGCGCTACTGACGTCAAATTGTTTTTCTGATTCGACGAACAAATTGGCCACCACACCGTCTTTGATAATCATGGCGAAGCGTTTGCTGCGGACGCCACCAAACGCACCTGTGTCCATACTCAGGCCAAGCTGCTCAACCCAGACGCCATTGCCATCGGAGAGCATGGTTACTTTGCCCTCTGCACCTTGTTCTTTGGCCCACGATGCCATAACAAAAGCGTCGTTAACGGCGAGGCAATAAATACCTTTGACACCTTTGCCCATAAACGTGTCAAAGTGCTCGATATAGCCCGGCAAGTGCTGCTCTGAACAGGTTGGCGTGAATGCTCCGGGGACGGCGAAAAGTACGTAGGTGCCTGATTTAAAAGTTTCTGCAGGATTCAGTTGATCCATGCCAATTTGACCTTTCGTGGTTAATACGCCTTCGGGAATCTGTTGTTGTTCAGTAATCATGTCAATTTCTCGCATTTAAGTATGAAGTCATCAAGTGAGTATAGATAATTTCTAGGGTTCTGCAGCGAATCCGCGTCGATGAATACGCCCGTCGTGCTAGTCCGGTTTAAATTGCCAAACTTTCTCTTCAAGGAGTTGCAGGTAAGGAACTTCTCCGGGGTGATTTTCAAACCAACGTAAGAGGCTTTTAAGAAAGCGCGGGTCACGTCGAATGGTGTCGATATGCGCGTTTATCTGTTCGGTCATTTGCTGCCCCCATGCATTGTTGGTGCAACCAATTGCTCCGAGCACGTGAGTTCCGGCGGTTTCTTTGATTTCCAGAAAGACCAATGACGAGTCACCTTGTTCGACGTTGACCTGATGAAGAATCTGATAGTCAATGGTGTAATCAATACGATTGGCTTTAATCATGGCCAGAATCGCTAGCGTCGCATTCTCGCCCGTATGAATGAGCCGATAGCCGCCAATCGACGATTGTGCGTCAATAATGTGCTGCAGCGCTGGATACTGCCGCCCGGCTGGAAAACCAAAACGCCATTCTGGATCTTGCATCAAAGCTGCTAATTCGATCGGTTGGCCATAACGCTCGGTCATTCGTCGCGCGTTTTCAGTCGAGGTTATAATCCCGTGAGGAAAATAAAAGTGGGTCGGCAAGGTGAACACTGCCGTGTTGTTTTCAGGACGATAAATCATACATGGAAAACATTGATTCCGCTGCTCGAACTGCTGGGTAATCCGCGTTTGCGCAAACACCGATCGGGTTTTTTGCACAAAGGGTAATTGCTCGTCGACCACGTCAATGAGCACATCACAAATACCTTGGCCTTGATAGTCACCAGAGACGAAATGAAAAGGGGGAGCGGCGTTAATGACCCAGGGTAAAACATCGCTGCGCTCTGTATCTGATGCATTTGTGAAAGGCGTAAAAAAGAGCAACAACAGGCCTAACAAGGCAACAAAGCCGAGTGCTGGAGAACGAAAACGAATCACGTTCAACGTGTGTGCCATTGTTGCTCCTGACTGCGAAAGAAACCACATTTAGAGTCGCAGTATAATGGAAAAGCAGAGGTAACGAGTTGAATTTTTTCGTACTCAGCAATCTGAATTTACAATACAGGGCAGAATTCAAGGGTGAAACGGCTGTACAGCGTGAATAGTTCACGTATGATTTCGTTAACAAATAACAATAAATATTGATAGGTGTTCCATGGAAGATTCGAATCGCTGGCAACAGGTCGCAAAAAATTATGTGTGGTATTTGCGTTTCGACAATACAGTTTTGATTGTGTTGTTGGGCATTTTCGTCGGTCTGTCCTGGTTTTGGGACCGCATTCCAAATTGGCTAACGTATTCCGCTGCTGGCGTTTTGCTGGCGATTTGGTTAATTCTGGTGCTCTTTTGGGCACCACGTCGCTATCGAGTCACACGCTATCGCTTGGATGCTGATCGCGTGCACTTTCAATTGGGGGCGTGGTGGCGAAAGGAAATTTCGGTAACCCATAATCGCTTACAGCACATCGAGATTCAGCAAGGACCGGTTGAACGAATATTGAAGATTTCTCGTGTGATTCTCTACACCGCAGGCGGCACCGGTGCTGATCTCGTGATTCCGGGATTGCCGCTAGCGACGAGTGAAGCGATTCGTAACGATCTGATGCAGGAGATCGCCGACGAGGTGGTCAGCGATGAGTCGATTACCAGTGCCGTGCGCGACAATGACGAAGCATTGCCGTCTGCTGATTTGCCCGAAGACGCTCAGGAGCGCCCGCATGACCGCTAAAAACGCAGGCTGGAGTCGGCTGCCGTTGATTGCGTTGTTGGCGTTTTTCATCAGTAGCATCCGTTTATTCATTCGTTTTCTCTATCAAGCGGTTCCCGCTTTTTTAGGCGTGTACATTGCCTTTCGCAATCAGTTGCATTTACTGCCGTATGTCATCGCTGGGCTCGTCTTGCTCTTGTTGATCGCCACCTTCTTGCGTTATCGCCGTTTCTTGTGGCAATTCGATGAACAACGCATTCGGGTCAAGCAAGGCGTGTTTAAAGTGACTGAATTGAATTTAGGGTATGAGCGCATTCAGCAAGCCGATATTCGCAAGCCGATTTGGTTGCGACCGTTTAAGCTGACAGTACTTGTTTTGCAAAGCGCTGGGAGTAAAGGCAAGGAAGTTGAACTGCCGGCCTTGCAGGAAGAAACGGCGGTATTGTTGCAGCAACGTGTCTTGGCCAAAAGTGACGACGCCAGCAGTGCAGACGAAGTGTCGGGCGAAGCCAATCCAAACACGCCTGCCAATTTTGAAATTCAGTTAGAAAACAGTGAAGTATGGCGGATTGGCGTTATGCAGAATGTGTTGATTGTTGTCGGTGCGTTACTTGCGTTTGTCTTCGCCAACCAAACCTTCTCGTCCTATGTCACCGAACAAGTCGAGTTGTTTGTTGCCGGATTTGACTCAACGTATGAAGCCGTGATCGTCATCGTCGCCATGATTTTAATGGTGTTAGCTGTGATTGTCGCGCTGGCAACGCTCTATTTCTTTAACTTGTTTTATGGCTACCATCTGCAACGCCATGGTGAGCGAGTGCATTATCGAGCGGGCTTGCTTAGCTCCTTGTCGCGCAGTTTCCGCATGCCAAAATTACAACTGGTCGATATTCGCCAAGGCATGGTCGGCCGCTTGCTGAAGCGATTTAGTATGCGCATCCTGCAAGCGGGTGCAATTAATGAGAAGGCGGAAGGGCGATTCACTGTGCCTATTCTCGATGAGCAGCGGTTTGCCGACTTGACCAATGACTTAAACTTCACCCAAGCGACGTGGCAGCGCGTGCACGTTGGCTTTCTGTTTCGACTCTGGTTAGTTGCTGGTGTTGTCGCTACGGCGACCTTAGGCTGGATTGCCGGCATTGTTGCCGTTGTGGTGGTTTTGCTTTGGCGTTTGGTTTGGTGGCGGCGTTTCGGTTGGCATGCAGATCAACATTGGGTTGCCGTTCGGACTGCTTGGATTGGTCAACGACAGCGTTGGGTACCCGCCGCGAAAATGCAACGTGTCGCCATTAAGCAAGCGCCTTGGCAGCGCTGGTTGGGGTGTTGTAACTTACTCATTGATACAGCGGGTGGACGTTTGACTATACCGTGGTTAAAACAAGAAAAAGCCGAGCAGCTTAAGCAGCAGTTATTGGATTTAACCGCAACGAATCAGCGCCGCTGGATGTAATTTCAGTGTCACTCTTTCCAGTACTGTTCAACCGTGACATGACCGGGTTTGCGCCGTAGATTTTTGTCGAGACCTTTAGCCAGCAAGGCGGCTTTGGCATCGGTAATCATCTGCGGATTGCCGCACAACATGACTTGTGCGGCTTGATTGAGCGGCACACCGACCTGTTGTTCAAGCTCGCCACTGGCAATTAACGCGGGAATTCGCGCTTGCAACGCACCGAAATGCACTTCGCGAGTGACGACCGGCTGGTAAATAAGTTGATTCGGGTGCTCATGTTGCCAGCGCTGAATGTGTTCTTGATAGCACAAGTCCTGCACGTGGCGGACGCCATGGACAAGGATGATTTTGCCAAACCGCTGCCACGGCAATTCGGTACCGAGCATGGATAAATAGGGCCCGATACCAGTGCCAGTGCTTATTAACCAAAGTGTCTCGCCATCGGGAATTTCATTGAGGACAAAAAAGCCGGATGGTGGCTGGCTCACCTCGACGGTGTCGCCCGGTTGCAGCAAATCAAGGCGGGGCGAAAGTTCGCCTTCTAACACCGCTGTTACGAGAAAATCAAGAATAGGGTCGTCAGGACTATTGACCAACGAATAGGCGCGTTGAATACGTTTTTCTGCGCCGGGTAGGCCCAGTCGAACAAACTGTCCGGCGATGAAGTCGAATGGTGGCGCTTCGACCCGGATACTGAATAGCTGGTCATTCCAACGCTTATTTTCAATCACGGTGCCAGTTAACCATTGCGCCATTGCCGTCTCCTGTCATCACCTTTATATTACGTTAATTCGTATAATGCGGTGTTTTGGATTTTTTTCAACCGATAGAGTGTAGGGGTATAACGATGGAAGTTATCGGTGGGATTGATTGGTTACGCTGGCAGTATCGAGCCCCAGAAGGGTTTCTGCTAAGAGGGCTGCGAACCCGTCCGCGCGGTTTACCTGTGTTGCATTTTATTCATGGTAATAGCTACTCGGGACTGACATATTTACCCCTTTGGCAGCAACTCGCAGCGGACTATGATATTTTCTTGCATGACGCCCAAGGCCATGGCGATAGCGAGCATGGCGGTCGTTTTGTCGGCTGGCAGCGTAGCTCAGAACTTGCCGAAGCAGTCTGGCAGCAGTATCAACCCGAGTATGCGTCGGTCACTAAAATCGGCGTCGGGCATAGCTTCGGTGGCATTCTAACTAGCTTATACGGGGCGCGTGACGCTCAGGCGTTTGACCGCCTGCTGCTGCTCGATCCAATTATTTTCCCTCGTCACCTACTGCGCTGGGCTTCATCCTTGCGTTTGACCGGCCTCTATCGTTTTAATCCGCATGCGCGCAAAGCACAGAAACGTCGGTCGGTTTGGGAAAATCCTAACGCGGCGTTCGCATCATTGCATCAGCGCGGTATGTTTCGCGGATGGACTGACGAAGCACTAAAAGCCTATGTGGAGCATGCCATGGAAGCGTCAAGCGACGGTTTGTGGCAATTAAAATGCGCACCTGAGCGCGAAGCGGAGGTGTTTAGTAGTTATGCCATTAACCTTTGGCAGCAACTGCCGAAACTCGACGTGCCGCTACAAATTTTGGTCGGCGACCAAACCTACCCGTTTGTCCATCAAGCCTTGGCGCAATGGCGGCAACAAAGGCCGGATTTGGCCGTAACGGAAACCACTGGAGGGCATTGTTTTATGCAGGAGCGCCCGGAAGACATTGCCATGCAAATTCGGCAGTTGTTACAGACACCAGTGTGAGCAATAAGCGCGAAGCGACGTCCACTTCGCGCTTTTAATCAGAACTCGAGATCAGGCAAAGGTTCACCGATGCACGCGCAGAGCGTAAGCAATAATTTCTGCTCAACAACGGTGATTTCGCCGTCATGGCGCACACACATAATCCAAGCTTTAACGATGCGTTCTTTGTCTCCGACCGACCAAACGTTAATCCGATCAAGACAGTCACCAAGTTCAGCGAAACTATACGGCTGCTGGCGGAATGGCTGTAGGCGTTTGCCATAAATCGCGGCTGCGGCTTGGAAAGCTTGCAGTGCGGCTTCGTCAGAATCATGGCCAAACCATGCTAAAACCGACAAGGTGAACTCCGCATCACTTTGCCGACGTACATCCACTTTCTTCACCTTCCGATTAGGCTCAAACTCAGCGCGCACATAACGGGTCACAATCTGGGCAAGGCACCATTCATAAAGGGATGTCTGTTGATCAGCTGCAATCACCGTGTTGAGTGAGTCGATGAGCGCATAGGCAGTCGTTTTATCGAGCGTTTTCAACGCAGGAATCGCGCGTTCTACCAGTGCTAAACGCGATTCTAATGAGAGCGACTCCAGCTTGCCATAATCGGCTAAGGTTCGGGTCGCAAGATCATCACCGTGTTGTTGTTTAATGTGGGCGAGTTGTTTGGCTTGAATATCCGCTTCAGCGCTTAATGCCATGGCCAAAACGAGGGCTTCGGCACCAACTTGGTCACGGGCTTCAGCAATGAGATGCACATCATCCGCTGAATTCGCAGCGTCTGTTTCGGTTGCCGCTGGCTCTGTCGCC
This sequence comes from Aliidiomarina sp., assembly GCF_022565475.1. GTDB lineage: Bacteria > Pseudomonadota > Gammaproteobacteria > Enterobacterales > Alteromonadaceae > Aliidiomarina. The sequence continues at coordinate 267,743 of NZ_JAIUMR010000002.1, forward strand.
TGCGCTTTACTGTGTTCAGTTTCGCCAAGTGCGGCTTCAATCGCTGCTGATGCAGCTAATACGCCGACCATCCCTGTGCCGCTTCGGCTTCCTGGAGTCAGAATCCCGAAACCATCGCGCGCCAAAGCAGCTGGGCCGCGCTGGGCTTCTTCAGCAAGTTCTTCTTTTAACTGCTGTGGCGGGTTAGCGCGAAATTGACCGTCCCAACTCGGACGAATTCGTTTAATTCGCTTTTCCAGAGGCGGGTGCGTGGCAAAAATCGACATGGCTTTACTAATGGCTTGACCAAAAAACAAATGCGCAGCTTCGTCAGCATTTTTGTTCTCGACCTTACTGCCACTCTGGAGCGCACCAATTTGTTCGAGCGCGCCACCAATGCCATTTGGATCGCGGGTAAACTGCACTGCTGACGCGTCTGCAAGGTACTCGCGTTGGCGACTGACCGCGGCTTTGATGATGTTGCCAAATAACACGCCAATGGCGCCAATAATGAGTAAGCCAATACCGAGAATCGGTAACGGATTTTTGTCATTACGTCGACTGTACATCCCGGTTCGCAACAGCAAGTAACCGGCGTGGGAGATAAACAAAATACCGTTGAGAATCGCGATGATACGAATATTTAGGCGCATGTCGCCATTCAGAATATGGGCAATTTCGTGAGCAACCACACCCTGAAGTTGATCTCTCGTTAGATTTTCAACACAACCTCGGGTAATGCCAATGACCGCGTCTTGCGGTGAGTACCCCGCAGCAAAGGCATTAATTCCCTGTTCGTTCTCAAGCAAATAAACCGGCGGAACGGGCATATTTGCAGCGATTGCCATCTCCTCAACCACATTCAGGATCTTGCGTTCAATGGGTTCGCGACTGTCTGGGCTGAGTCGTCTTCCACCGAGGCTTTCAGCGATCACTTTCCCGCCACCCTTAAGTGTCATCCATTTATATAAAACGGCCAAACTAATAGCCGACAAAGCCATACCGATTGAGGCTAAAATAATGTCCCAATGCCATAGAAATTCGGTTTGGCCAGAGGTCGTTTCGGCGTCGCTCACGAGCCCGCCGCTGAAAGCAGCGACGAGCAATCCAGTTAAAGTCAGTAAGCAAAGTACTGCTGCACCAAACAAAATGACCAAAAGACGGGTATTCCGTTTGGCAACGGCTTGGTGTTCAAAAAAATCCATAGCTGCCATGCAGCACCCCTTAGAACTTCACTTGTGGTGCTTGCTGAATCGCTTCACGATCTTCAAATTCAAGCAATGATGCATCTTGGCTATGACCAAACATATTGGCAAAGAACACCGGCGGGAACGACTGGCGATAGGTATTGTATTGCATCACCGAGTCATTGAACGCTTGCCGCGAGAACGCGACTTTGTTTTCGGTGCTGGTCAATTCTTCCGACAACTGAGCCATCGTTTGATTGGCTTTCAAATCCGGATACGCTTCCATGACAACGTTCAGACGGCCTAAGGCACTCCCAAGCGCACCTTCAGCTCCTGCCAGTTGACCCATAGCTTGGGCGCTACCCGGATTAGCTGAGGCGCCTTTTAACGCTGCAGCTGCTTGATTGCGCGCTTCAACGACGGCAGTGAGTGTTTCGCTTTCGTGCTTCAAATAAGCTTTTGCGGTTTCGACAAGATTTGGAATTAAGTCGTAGCGGCGTTTCAGTTGCACATCGATCTGTGCAAAAGCGTTTTCAAAGCGATTGCGCAAGGCGACGAGCTTGTTATAAATCCCAACGACGTAGAAGACGACAAGGATTGCGATAATAATTAAAATCCAGAATGACATACTCATAGTTGTATCCTCAAAAGATAACCTTGGTTCCATGTTATAGCACGGTTCTGCCTAACGTAGCAGCAACCCGGCAGGAAACTTCTTAAAAGTGGCGTTTTGGGCGACTTCAGTGTACTTTATACTGCACTTCTCATTAGCTAACAAAATTCTTTTATGTCGAATGTCAGCGGAAACCTGTTTGTTATAGCAGCGCCTAGCGGAGCTGGAAAGTCTAGTTTAATCAAAGCCTTGTTAGATCGACACCGCGACGGATCGATGCAGGTTTCGGTGAGTACAACGACCCGAGCTCCGCGTCCGGGTGAAATTGATGGGGTGCACTATCACTTTGTCTCAGAAGACGAGTTTTTGCGCCAGGTCGACAACCATGAATTTTATGAATGGGCGAAAGTTTTCAATCATTATTACGGGACCTCGCGGACCGTTATTGAAGACACGCTTGCGAGTGGAATTGACGTCTTTCTCGACATCGATTGGCAGGGAACGCGGCAAGTGAAAGCGGCCTATCCGGGCGTTCACACCATTTTTATCCTGCCGCCGTCGAACGAGGAACTTGAACGTCGGTTGCGTAAACGCGGACAAGACAGTGACGAGGTGATTGCTGGCCGTATGGCAAAAGCACAGGCGGAAATGTCGCATTACGCTGAGTTTAGCTACTTGCTGGTCAACGAGGATTTTGACGAATCCGTTGCCAATTTAGAACACATCGTGATGTCTCAGCGTTTACGTCGTTCCAAACAACAAATTCGCCACCGTGAGACCTTGCAAGCACTGCTTGATGAGCAATAAACACTTAAAAGCAAATAAAAATCCATATAAAACAAAGGCTCAGCGAATAAAACTTGGCTAAATCGGCTAGTTAAAGTACAATTTATGCCCTTTGAAAAACAGTCGTGTAAGAATTTAAGCGGAGTGACGAAATGGCACGGGTAACAGTTGAAGAAGCAGTAGCTCGGATTGGTAATCGGTTCGACCTCGTACTAGTTGCAGCGCGTCGTGCGCGTCAAATTGCGAACGGTAAAGAAGCCTTGGTGAACACCACAAACGAAAAACCGACCGTTGTTGCGTTGCGTGAAATTGAAGCAGGTTTAATCGACGCCAGCCGTCTTGATAGAGAAGACCAAGCGGCACAATACGCTCAAGATGAAGCAGAAGTAGCAGCAATGGCTGCACTGAAATCGAGTGAAATCGACGAGTAATCGTTTTCTTCGGCAGCAGCAATCGACTGCTGCCGGCATTTCTTCCGTTGGCAAAACGCAATTTTCCCCTTATTCTCTCTGTTAGAACTTATTTTTTATCTGGACGTATGCTCGTTATGAGCAGAAATGCGCATCAAACCGAATGATGTTTGTCCACCAGCAGAAGTGAGAGTGCTGCCGTGTATCTATTTGAAGGATTGCGCACATTAACCGAACATTATTTGCCTGCCGAGCATGTTGACAAAATAGAGCAGGCTTTTCATGTTGCCTTCGACGCACATAGCGAACAGAAACGGCAAAGCGGTGAACCCTATATTACGCATCCCGTCGCCGTGTCTTGCATGCTGGCGGAAATGCGCCTCGACCATGAAACTTTGATGGCGGCGCTCTTGCATGATGTGATCGAAGACACCCCCGTGACCAAAGAAGACTTAGCCGAGCAATTTGGCCCAACCGTGGCCGAGCTCGTTGAGGGCGTATCGAAACTCGATAAGCTGCAATTCGACAGTAAAGAAGAAGCGCAAATAGAGAACTATCGCAAAATGATTATGGCGATGGTGCAGGACATCCGTGTCATTCTTATCAAACTCGCCGACCGCACGCACAATATGCGCACGATTGGTTCCTTGCGTCCGGACAAGCGTCGCCGCATCGCTCGGGAAACCCTCGAAATTTATGCACCGCTCGCGCACCGCCTTGGTATTCACAATATTAAAAACGAGCTTGAGACCCTTGGTTTTCATGCCCAGTATCCGTGGCGGGCGAAGCTTTTAGAGAGCCAAGTTCGCAAAGCACGCGGCAATCGTAAGGCGCTGCTTGAACGTTCGCATAACGAAATTATTGCACGCTTGCAGGAGCAGGGTATCAAGGCGCGGGTGTATGGCCGTGAAAAGCACCTGTACAGCATTTACAAAAAAATGCTGCACAAAGAGTTAAAGTTTGATCAGGTGATGGATATCTACGCTTTCCGTGTCGTCGTGGATAGTGTCGACACCTGCTATCGCGTGCTCGGCGCGGTACATAACTTATATAAGCCGATTGAAACCCGCTTTAAAGACTATATTGCCATTCCGAAAAGTAATGGTTATCAGTCATTGCATACCTCATTGAAAGGCCCGCATGGCGTTCCGGTCGAAATTCAAATTCGTACCGAAGAAATGGATTTAATGGCAGATCGCGGGGTTGCCGCGCATTGGTTATACAAAGATATCGAGGACAATAACACCACCGCTCAAGTGCGGGCGCAGAAATGGATGCAAAGTCTGATTGAATTGCAGCAAAGCGCAGGGAATTCGTTTGAATTTATTGAAAATGTGAAGTCAGATCTATTCCCAGACGAAATCTATGTGTTTACACCGGAAGGGCGAATTATTGAGTTACCTCAAGGTGCAACGCCGGTGGACTTCGCTTATGCGGTGCATACCGACATCGGTAATTCCTGCATCGGCGCTCGCGTCAATCACAAAGCGTACTCGCTGAGTAAACCACTCGAAACCGGGCAAACCGTGGAAATTCGTACGGCGCCGGGTTCGCGGCCGAATATTGCTTGGCTAAATTTCGTTGTGACCGGCAAGGCGCGCCTGAAGATTCGTCAGTACCTGAAAAATCAAGAACAAGACGAAGCGCTGCTTCTCGGCGAACGACTTTTACGAGCGGCTTTAGGCTCGTTAAGTATGGACGATTTGCCTGAGGAAGATTTCGCTAAGGTTGCGGTTGAACTGAAACGTGCCGACAAACACGAACTGCTGCGTGATATTGGCTTGGGTAACTTAATGGGTGTGGCGGTTGCACGACGCTTGGTCGGTGACGAACAACGTCTCAAAGCGGCTAATGGTGATGATGAACGCGGTCGTAGTTTAGCGATCAAAGGCGCTGACGGGCTGCTCTTGAGCTTTGCCAAGTGCTGTCGGCCGATTCCTGGCGACGATATTATTGCCCACGTTAGTCCGGGCAAGGGGCTTGTGATTCATCGCCGTGAATGTAAGAACGTGCGCGGTCATGAAGATGAGCCGGGGCGTTATTTCCCAGTGCAGTGGGACAACAAACCAGACGCACAATTCACCTCTGAAGTGCGGGTAGAAATCGTCAATCATCAAGGTGCACTCGCACGACTAACCTCGGCGATTGCGAAGACCGGATGTAATATTCAAGGTCTGAAAACAGAGGAAATTGACACGACAATTTACTATATTGACGTTGTGTTAACCATTAGTAACCGAAAACATCTGGCTGATGTCATGCGCCAGATTCGAAAAATGCCCCATGTTCAGCGGGTATCTCGTTTAAGGAAGTAATATGTCAAAAGTAATCATTGCTACTGATCAAGCACCAGCAGCAATCGGAACCTATTCGCAGGCCATCAAGATTGGCACCACCGTCTATTTGTCGGGTCAAATCCCTTTAGTGCCAAGCACCATGGAAATGGTTTCTGATGATTTCCGTGCGCAAGCGGTACAAGTGTTTGAAAACCTCAGTGCAGTGTGTGAGGCAGCTGGCGGCGAGCTTCAGAATATGATCAAAGTTCAAATCTATTTGACGGACTTAAGCCATTTTGCGGTGGTGAACGAGGTGATGGCGGAATATTTCCAAAGCCCGTATCCAGCGCGTGCTGCTATCGAAGTTAAAGGTCTCCCCAAAGGCGCGCAGATTGAGATTGATGGTGTCATGGAGTTGCCGTCCACCAACTAACCTACATTGCTCGGGTAGTGTAAGACTGCCCGAGTTTCCTCATCGAGCTTTTCCATGCATCGCTTCCACTATAAATAGTTCATTTGATGTTGACTTTTTGTTGAGTCGCGGTAGGATTTAGCCTGCCTTGATTCAGGCAACCAACCTTTTGCTCAACGGAACTGAGGAAATACCGATGCAAAATAAAAATATCTCTCTCGCTATGCGAGCGGGCACTCTATTGCCTGCAACTTTACTTCTTGCCGCCTGTGGCGGCGGTTCGAGCGAACCGACACCACCGCCACCGCCACCACCGCCGGTCAATTACGTTGTCAGCACCACAACCACCGATGGTGGGCAGTTGTCGCCGACAAGTTTGACGGTGCAAGCGGGGCAGCGAGGAACGTTCAATATCTCGATTGATGACGGCTACGAAATAGAATCTATTTCAGGCTGTAACGGTGCGATCGAAGGTGAGCAATATATTACCGGCACCATCAATGCGAACTGTACGGTTGATGCCGTGTTCACGAAGTTAACTTATACCGTGTCGACCGAAACCACCGCTGGGGGTCAAATCAGCCCCGAGTCGGCAACGGTTGCTTTCGAAGACACTGCGACTTTTTCGCTCACGGCTGATGAGGGTTACCAACTTGCTTCCGCAACAGGCTGTGAGGGTCACTTAGAGGGGAGCGACTATGTCACTGGGCCGATTACTGCCGACTGTCAAGTCAGTGCTGCATTTGAACGACTGCAGTTTAGTGTTACTGCAGAGGCTTCTGAAGGCGGATCGGTTGCACCAGCGAGTCAGCAAGTTTACTTTGGTGAGTCGGCGCAAGTACAACTGACGCTTAATGAAGGTTATCAGTTGTCGACTATCGAAGGTTGCGATGGTCACCTCGATGGCCTGATCTACACCACGTCATCAATTACTCAGGATTGTCATGTCTATGCACAATTTGAATTGATGAGCTATCTGGTCAGCGTCACGATTGTCGGTGAGGGTGAATCGTCCCCAGCCGAAGCAGAAGTGACTCATGGTGCGCAGGCTCAGTTTGAGTTTACTGCCGCTGACGGTCACTTGCTGGCCGGTGCGGAAGGTTGTAATGGTGTATTAAGCGAAAATGAATATACCACGGCAAGCATTACCGAAGCCTGTGACATTAAAGTCCTCTTCGTGCCGCACTTAACCACACCAACAGACTTTGCGTTGCGCAATCACAATCAAGCAGTGACATTCAGTTGGTCCCCCGTAGCAGATGCTGAAACCTATGCGGTGTATATCGCTGAAGAGCGAGGTGTGAACCCGGAGTCATACGCAAATTTGCAAAACGGTCGCCGTTTAGTGACGAGCCAAACTTCACTAGAAATCGATGATCTCGAGAATGGCTCGGTGTATTACGCAGTGGTTACCGCATTCAATGCTGGTTTCGAGACGTCGCCAACACGCGAGATTTTTGCCACACCGGCAGCACCGTATGCGCCGATTGGTGTCTTAAATGATACCGGCGCAGTTGCCTGTGCCGATCGTAATTACGGCAATTTGCCCTGTCCAGTTGAAGGCTTTCCAAATCAAGATGCTGAACACGGTCGTGATGCGCAAGCACGAGCTGGCGAGCTAGAAAAAATCGGTACCGGCATGCAAGGGTTTGATTTCACCAAGCTCAGTGAGTTTGGTTCGGTCTTACCTAATCAGTCGCTAACGTATCAGAGCAATGGTGATGCAATCGATGGTAATCATTGGAGCTGTGTGCGGGATAATGTAACGGGATTGATTTGGGAAATCCGTTCACATGACCCTGAGCATTATCGCTACAACGACAAAACCTATCGTTGGCAGGACTCTAACCCAGATACCAACGGTGGTGTCGAAGGTTATGACCGCTGTCTTTCAGGCTTGTGCACGACAGAAGAATATATCGCTGAAGCAAATGCCGAAATGATGTGTGGTTATGACGATTGGCGCATGCCAACGTCCGAAGAGCTGTTCGGGATTGTTCATGTGGGTCGCGAAAATATTGTGCTAGATACAACTATTTTTCCCGATATGTCGAGTTCAAGTAATCAAAACTTTTGGACCAGCGAAACGAACAATCGGACACCCTCACAAGCGGTTTTTGTCGATTTCCGAAGCGTAAATATCAACTTCCGAACTAAAACCAACGCAGCCCGTGTGCGTCTAGTTCGTGGAGATGCTCCATCAGCGGTTAATCATTCAATCGAAAAGGATGTTGAATAATGAACAATACACTCTCTTTAACTTTGGCGGCCATTGTGGCGATGGCTGCGCCAATGAGCGCACTTGCTAATGATGCGGTTGAATGTAATGTGCGAAACACACAAACGGTCGCAACAACACCTGCAACTGATTTTGAATTTCATGACGACGGTACAATCACCCATCTTCGCACCGGTTTGATGTGGACACAGTGCTTAGTTGGTGAGACTTACAGTAATGGCGCATGTTTTGGAAGTCCGCAAGGAAGTAGCTTTGAAACGGCACTCAATTATGCGCAAGAAAGCGATTATGCAGGCTATACGGACTGGCGACTGCCGAATATCAAGGAGGCGATGTCACTGATTGAACGTCAATGCGCAATGCCAGCGATGAACCTCGCGGTATTTCCAAGCATGGCGTCATTAGATCGCTTGATTACGAGCACGACTTCACATGGTAATTCGCGCACGGTTCGTTTGCATACTGAAGCTGGTGCAGTGCTGACACTGACCAGTGGGACAACCACGAATTTCTTGATGGTTCGTGAACCTGAATAGGTCGCGTTGATGCATAGCAAGCCACTCTAGCCTGAGCTAGAGTGGCTTTTTTTTTAAACTTGGGCTTCTTCCAAGACTTCGTCGCTGCGAATGGGACCGAGGATAAAGATACTAGTAATAGCAACCACCGCAAGAATAAAACAGTAGAAGGTGTTTACACTGACGGCGAGTGGCGAAATCCCGAAACTCGCGCCCATTAGAAGCGCTTGGGCACCGTAAGGTAGAACCCCTTGCACCACACAAGCAAATATATCCAGATAGCTGGCGCTTTGTTTGGGCGCAACGCCACCTTCTTTCGCTAGGCGCTTACTGACTTCACCCGAAAGCAAAATGGTTACGGTATTGTTTGCCACGGCAAGGTTGGTTAAGGCAGTCAGGCCAGAAATACCGAAGGCGGCGGAGCGCTCTTTGCGCTTGCTTAATTTCGCTGCAACACGTTCAACACTGTTGGATAAAAATGCTAAGCCGCCCTGTTGCCGAATTAAGGCTGATAGACCACCGATGAGTAATGACAGCAAGAAAATTTCTTGCATGCTGGTAAAGCCTTCATAAATATCTTGGCTAAAAGCGACGACGGCGTAGTCAACCGCAACGAAACCGAACACGGCAGCCAAAATGATGCCGAGCGTCAATACGACAAACACGTTGAGGCCACTGACTGCCAGCGCAATAATAAAGAAATAGGGCAAGGCTAACCAATAGTTGGCTTCAGGGACTGAAATAGGTGCGCTACCAACGTCGATAAAGGCGAGGGCAATGACCGTCAGAACCGCTGCCGGTACCGCAATGCGCAAGTTGGCGCGAAATTTGTCTTTCATCGCGCAGCCTTGTGTCCGGGTTGCTGCAATCGTGGTGTCGGAAATAAACGACAAGTTGTCGCCGAACATGGCACCGCTGACCAAGACACCTGCCATGAGTGCTGGATTAATGCCTGCTGCTTGGCTGAGACCCAGAGCGACGGGTGCTAACGCTGCAAGCGTTCCCATCGAGGTGCCCATGGCAGTCGAAACGACTGCGGCAATCAAGAAAATACCCGGTAACAAAAATGCAGGTGGGATAATACTCAGCCCCAAAGCGACCATGGCATCGACACCGCCGGTGGCTGCGGCAACGGTTGAGAATGCGCCCGCTAACAAGTAGATCAAACACATGGTGATGATATTGTTGTGGCCAACACCCGCGACGAAGGTTTGAATTCGATCGTTAAGCGCCTCTTTACTCAGGATCACTGCGAGGATAATTGCCGGCAAGATCGCCACTGGACTGGCGAGCTGATAAAACGCCATTTCCACACCAGCAAGGTGGAAATAGATCCCCGTACCCAGAAATAACGACAGAAAAAGAGCGAGTGGTAGTAGTGCGATTGCACTTGCTTTAGGAGTATTCAGTTCATGTGCCATAGTGATTCCAAATTTACGTTTAGACGTCCAGAAGCATAAACATCTTCAATTGTGCTGACAAGGTTTTTTTCCATAGCGTTCACCAAGCTTGCGGTTTCGGTGTACACTGCAATGAAGCAATACATTGACGACAACGAGGTATCCGGATGAGCCCAGAAGACTTACATTTGCAGTTACGTAACTTACGCGATGACGATTACCCACAGTTAAAAGCTTTGATGGACCGGGTGTATAACGACATTGGCGGTGCGTGGGAAGAGCACACTATTCTGCGTTTGATCCGTGACTTTCCCGAGGGGCAAATTTGTCTTGAAGACAATGGGCAAATCGTTGGCGTCGCGTTAACGGTTCGCGTGGTCTATGACAAGTTTAGCAACCCGCATCAGTATGACGATTTACTGGGTAAAAAAGACACGATTTTAAATGATGCGAATGGCGACGCCTTGTATGGCTTGGACGTCCTTATTCATCCTGACTATCGCGGGTATCGTTTAGGTCGGCGTTTATATGACGCGCGTAAAGAGTTATGTATTCAGAGCAACCTGAAAGCAATTTTGGCTGGTGGCCGTATCGTCAACTATCACAAATATGCGGATGACATTACCGCCAGCCAGTACCTAGAAAAAGTGCGTCGGCGCGAAGTGTATGACCCAATTTTGAGCTTTCAGCTCGCCAATGACTTTGTCGTCAAACGGCTGTTGTATAAATACCTGCCTGAAGATCTGCGTTCGAAGGGCTACGCGACCCTCTTGGAGTGGAGCAACTTCCTCTACGAACCGGCCGAAACTGTAATTAAGGCGCGTTCGCGTAATGTCCGTGTGGGCGCAATTCAATGGCAGATGCGTGCAGTTGACTCAGTTGAGGAGCTGTTGCGCCAAGTGGAGTACTTTGTCGATGCGGTTTCCAGTTATAAAAGTGACTTTGCGCTCTTCCCGGAGTTTTTCAACGCACCATTGATGGGGCTGACGGATCAAACCCATCAAATGGAAGCGATTCGCTTTTTGGCCAGCTATACCGAACGTTTTCGCAAGGAAATGTCGCAGATGGCAGTGAGTTATAACGTCAACATTATTACCGGTTCGATGCCGTTGCTCGAAGACGAATCGCTCTATAACGTGACCTATTTGTGTCGGCGCGATGGCTCGGTTGAAGAGCAGCGTAAAATTCACATTACACCGCACGAAAAGCGTGACTGGGTCATTGAGGGCGGCGATAAAGTGCAGGTCTTTGAAACCGATGCAGGTCGCGTGGGTATTCTGATTTGTTATGACGTCGAGTTCCCCGAACTTGGCCGATTAATGGCGGAAGACGGCCTTGAAATCCTCTTTGTACCGTTCTGGACAGATACGCGGAATGCCTATTTGCGTGTGCGCCACTGTGCACAAGCGCGAGCGGTCGAAAATGAATGTTATGTGGTGATTTGTGGCAGCGTCGGCAACCTCCCCGAAGTCGAAAGTTTAGATGTGCAGTACGCACAGTCGAGCGTATTTTCGCCCTCTGATTTTGCCTTCCCCCACGACGCGGTTATGTCGGAAACAACGCCGAACACGGAAATGTTGATGTTTTCCGACCTGAATCTGGACGAACTTCGTTACTTGCATCACGAAGGTTCGGTCACCAACCTTAAAGATCGGCGCACAGACCTATATGATGTCGTGCGCAAATGGAACGGATAATTGATTAAGCATGGGACTTGCAGACACGACACTAACCACGTCTCAGTTAGCGCAAATTCCAGTCACTAACCTCAAAGGCGTCGGCCCGAAAATGGCCGAACGTCTTGAGCGTCTGGGTCTGCGTTCGGTCCAAGATGTTTTGCTGCATCTGCCTTCACGTTATCAAGATCGCACCAAAGTTACTCCCATTGCAGCTTTGCGAACGCAAGAATATGCCACTGTGGTTGCCGAAGTGGTCGACAACCGCGTTCATTTTGGCAAGCGCAGAGCCTTGTTAGTGCGTGTCAGCGACCGCAGTGGCAGTTTGACCTTGCGTTTCTTTCGTTTTACCGCGGCGCAACAGCAGCAGTTGAGCCGTGGTGAAACGGTCCACTTATATGGCGAAGTGCGTCCAGGGCCGACCGGGCCCGAAATGGTCCACCCAGAATGGAAAATACTGCAAGATGGCGCTGCGGCGCCGATAGCCGAAGCATTGACACCGGTGTATCCGACAACCGAGGGTGTGCATCAATTGACCTTGCGTCATTTGCTCGAACAAGCCTTAACCTATTTAAATGAAAAAAGTCTACCTGAGCTCCTGCCGCAGTCGTTACGCAATGATTTACCCGATTTAGCAAGTTCGATTCGCATGTTGCACCAACCGCCGACGGATGCAGATCAAACTTTATTACTTTCTGGATTACACCCTGCTCAACGCCGTTTGGCGCTAGAGGAACTCCTTGCCCATCAACTCAGTATGCTGCAAGTACGCCAGCAAGCACAGGCGGTTAAAGCTGTTGCTTTAACACCGTCCAAGCAACTCAAGCCCGCGTTCTTAAAACAGTTGCCATTCCATCCGACAGGCGCTCAACAACGTGTGGTGGCAGAGGTGGAAGCAGACTTAGCACAACCCTATCCGATGTTACGGCTAGTGCAAGGTGACGTCGGCTCCGGTAAGACGTTAGTGGCTGCTTTGGTTGCCTTAGCGGCAATAGAAGCGGGCTACCAAGTTGCCTTGATGGCACCGACTGAATTGTTGGCTGAACAACACGCGCAAAGCTTTGCGATGTGGTTTGAACCCTTGGGTATAGCCGTCGGCTGGTTGGCGGGCAAGAGCAAGGGCAAAGCGCGCAGTGCAACACTCGAGGCGCTTGCAAGTGGTGAATTACAGCTCGTCGTCGGTACCCATGCATTATTCCAAGAATCCGTGCAGTTTCATAACCTAGCGTTGGTCATTATTGACGAGCAACACCGCTTCGGTGTCCACCAACGTTTAGCCCTTCGCGAGAAAGGTGAGCAACAAGGGCAACATCCTCACCAATTGGTGATGACCGCTACGCCAATCCCACGAACGCTCGCCATGACCGCCTATGCCGATTTAGCGACATCGATCATTGACGAATTACCGCCAGGACGCACACCGGTTCAGACGGTTGCGATTCCTGATACGCGTCGCGACCAAGTCATTGAGCGTTTACGTGCATCGGTGCACGATGAAGGGCGACAAGTCTACTGGGTGTGTACCTTGATTGAAGAGTCTGAGTCACTGCAGTGCCAAGCCGCTGAAGACACCGCAAAGTATCTGCAGGAGACATTACCTTCGGTGCGCATTGGACTGGTTCATGGTCGCCTAAAAGGACCCGAAAAAGAGGCCGTGATGCAGCAGTTTAAAGCCCATGAGCTGGATTTACTGGTGGCGACCACAGTCATTGAAGTCGGGGTGGATGTGCCGAATGCGAGTTTGATGATTATCGAAAATCCGGAACGCCTAGGACTGGCGCAGTTGCATCAGTTGCGCGGCCGGGTAGGTCGCGGCTCAGTCGCGAGTCATTGTGTGCTTTTGTACAAGTCACCGTTGTCGAAACAAGCGGCAGAACGGCTCAGTGTGTTGCGTGACAGTAACGACGGTTTTGTTATCGCCGAGAAAGACTTGGAACTGCGCGGGCCCGGTGAGTTGCTGGGTGCACGGCAAACCGGTCTGGTACAAATGAAGGTGGCTGATTTAACCCGCGATGGTGATTTACTGCCACAGATTCGCCAGCTTGCCCAACAGCTATTTCGTGACTATCCGCTGCACAGTACAGCGTTGATGCAGCGCTGGTTGCCTGAGCGTGAGCGCTACGCACAAGTCTAATTCCAACAGATAAGCTTCAGATCAAGCATACCCCGGAAAAGTCGGGTATGATATTGGGCAATTCGCTCCCATCGTTTACACTAGACACGAATTTGACGTAGTAGGCATTTCCCATGGAAAAAGACATAAATAAAGCGCACGACGACAGCACGCATTTCGGTTTTAAAACCGTCGCGAAAAACGAGAAAGCTAAGATGGTTGCTGGCGTGTTTCACTCGGTGGCGGGTAAGTACGATTTAATGAACGATGTCATGTCGTTTGGTATTCATCGACTGTGGAAACGCTACACGATTGATTGCAGTGGTGTACGCCCTGGTCAAAAGGTTCTTGATCTCGCTGGTGGTACCGGTGATTTGGCGGCCAAATTTGCCCGCATCGTCGGCCCAACGGGGGAAGTCGTTCTCGCGGATATTAATGATTCAATGTTACGCGTCGGTCGCGATAAATTGCGCGATATGGGAATTGTCAGCAATGTAAGCTATGTCCAAGCTGATGCGGAAAAACTACCCTTCGAAGACAATACTTTTGATTTAATTACGATCGCGTTTGGTTTACGCAATGTCACCGATAAAGATGCTGCGCTGCGCTCTATGCTGCGGGTTCTGAAGCCGGGTGGACGTTTGTTAGTCTTGGAGTTCTCAAAACCGGAAGTGGAAATGTTGTCGAAAGCGTATGACTTGTATTCGTTTCATGTTATGCCGCGTATGGGCGAATTTATTGCCCGCGATAAGGACAGTTATCAGTATTTAGCGGAGTCGATTCGCATGCACCCGGATCAAGAAACATTGAAGGGTATGATGGAAGAGGCCGGTTTTGAGAATGTCGAATATCATAATTTAACCGGCGGTATCGTCGCATTGCACCGCGGATTTAAGTTTTAATGACCGTGATGCAAGTTGTCCGCGCTGGAGCGGAGCGCAGTTTGAATCTGGCATTAGCGAATGACGCTGATGCGGTTCAACGGTTGCGTCCGATTCAGGGGAAATGCTTCCGCTTAATCGCCAAAGGGTTACCTGAGCCGGTGACGATAGTGTTTCTCGCCGATCGTGTGCAACTCATGGGACCAGCCTATGAAGTGGTGGATTGTGCGGTGACTACCTCGTTGAGCGATTTGCCGACCCTGAGTGACAGCAGTCAGGTCACTAAAATGTTGGCCAGTGGTCAAATCGAGATTGTCGGTGACCCGGTATTGGCGCAACAAGCGGCGCAGGTATTTTTGCAGCTCAATGTCGATTGGGAAGAGCTATTTGCCCGTTACTTGGGTGATGTTCCTGGCTACCTTGCGGGGCAGTTGGTGAGTAAACTCAATGCCTTGCGACCGCAACCCGAGGCGATCAAAACACGACTACAAGCCTTTTTAACGACAGAATATCGCGTCGCCGCTCATCCGCTGGAACTGGCGATAGTGGCCGATGAATTGCGGCAGCTTGAACGTCAATTAAAGCAACTAGAAACGCGCTTACAACAGCGCGAACAACAGGAGTGAGCAGCACGGTGCGCGGCTTTCGCTTTTACAAAATACTCAGCACATTGATGCGCTATGGCTTGGATGACATGATCCCGCGTCGGTGGTTGCCCTGGTATGTGCGTCTTGCGCGACGGTCTGCTTTTTGGTTGCGCAATCGCCATCGTGACAAGTCGCTTGGGCAGCGCTTGCGTATGGCTCTTGAAGAGCTTGGTCCGGTGTATGTCAAGCTCGGGCAAATGCTGTCGACGCGACAAGACTTACTCGATCCGGAGATGATTCTACAGCTGTCGATGTTGCAGGATCGGGTACCGCCATTTCCCGGTAAACAAGCACAAGCACTGATCGAGGAAGCCCTTGAATTAAACAGTATTGACGAGGTGTTTAGCGACTTCGCGATTCAACCGCTTGCATCCGCATCGATTGCCCAGGTTCATACCGCAACCTTGAAGCACCCAGAGCCAGTTGAAGTCGTGATTAAGGTACTGCGGCCGGGGATTAATAAAACGATCGACGCAGATCTTGAACTCATGGAATCCGTTGCTCGACTTGCGGCACGTTATTTACCGGATGGCCGGCGCCTAAAACCGGTGGAAGTGATTAAAGAGTATCGCAAAACTTTATACAATGAATTGAGCCTCGATCGCGAAGCGGCCAATGCCATTCAATTGCGGCGTAATTTCACCGATTCCGAGCTGTTGTACATACCCGAGGTCTTCAGCGCCTATACACGTGCGAATGTGATGGTTATGGAACGCATCTACGGCATTCCGGTGAATGATGTCGAACGTCTTAAAGCACATTCAATCGACTTGAAAGTTTTGGCGGAACGGGGTGTTGAAGTATTTTTCACGCAAGTTTTCCGCGACAGCTTTTTTCATGCGGACATGCATCCTGGCAATATTTTCGTCGATCCAGATTCCGGCGTGAGTCCCCGTTATTTTGCCGTCGACTTCGGCATTGTCGGCACTCTCAACCGAGAAGATAAGCGTTACCTGGCCGCCAATTTCATTGCCTTTTTTAACCGTGACTACCGTAAAGTTGCGGAACTTCACATTGACTCCGGTTGGGTACCCGACCATGTCAATGTCGAAGAGTTTGAATCTGCTATCCGCACCGTGTGCGAACCGATTTTTGAAAAACCGCTGGCAGATATTTCGTTTGCGCATGTCTTACTGAATTTATTCAATACAGCCCGTCGCTTTGAAATGGAAGTGCAGCCGCAGTTGGTACTGTTGCAGAAGACACTCCTGTATGTGGAGGGGTTAGGACGGCAGCTTTATCCGCAGCTGGATCTGTGGAAAACGGCAAAGCCTTATCTCGAGCGCTGGATGCAAGAGCAAATTGGCTGGCGCGCTTTATTGCGCAATGTCAAAGAGCAGGCACCTTATTGGGCTGAAAAGCTGCCAGAAATGCCGGGCTTGTTATACGATACGTTACAGCAAATGCAAAAAGGTGGTCGTAAACAGCGCGAGTGGGCGCAGCAGTTCTTGCAGCATCAGCGCAAGGCTGCGGTCAGTCGTTGGTGGAGTTTGCTCGCCGCAAGTTTATCGGTGTCGGCTGCCGCCTTTGTGGTCGCCGACGTTCAGCCTTGGTTGACCATTCCGGTCGCCGCTGGGGCATTATTAAGTTGGTTACAGGCGTGGTGGTCACGGCCGTAACTCAGTGTATTACATTGGTTAATGGTGGAGTGAAATTATGGGCGGCATCGGTGTTTGGCAAGTTTTAATTGTCCTTTTAATTATTGTCATTTTGTTTGGCGGCAAGCGCCTGCGCAATTTGGGTTCTGACTTAGGCACAGCGATTAAGGGCTTTAAGAAAGAAATGAATGACGAAGACAGCAAGAAGGAAGGTGACGTCATTGAGCATAAGCGTGAAGACGCAGCAGCAAAAGACGCTGAAAAACAAAAAGAAAAACAATAAGTTGTTGATACATGTTTGATATTGGCTTTTGGGAGCTGCTGGTTATCGCCGTGATTGGCTTGGTCGTCCTCGGACCGGAGCGGCTACCCGGTGCCATTCGCTCAGTGCAACGCACCATGGAAAAAGTTCGTGCGTTTGGCAGCAAAATGGAAGCCGAACTGAACCATGAGCTGCGCGTGAAGGAGTTGCACGAGCACTTGAAGCAAATCGAAGCAACGGACGATATCGAAAAGCTGTCACCGGAATTGAAACGTTCGCTACAAGAACTCAAAGATGCGGCAGCGTCCGTGCAGCATCCTTATGCGAAACCGGCAGCTGGGAAGTCGTCGAGTGAAGCTGCAGCAGATGGCGATGCCGATAACGATGCCGGTGGCCTTGAGCAACAAAATGCGGCCGACTCGCAAACCTCCTCACCGACACCTTCGTCGCCTGCGGGAAAGTCTGAGGATCGTCATTAATGCAAAGTGAAACCGGTTTACTCGATCATCTCGCTGAGTTACGCAGCACGCTCTTGCGCAGTGTTACTGCGGTTCTACTTATTTTCTTGAGTCTAATTTACTTTGCTCGTGATTTATATCGTTGGCTTGCAGACCCGTTGATGGCGCACTTGCCTGAAGGTACGAGCATGATTGCAACGGACGTTGGCGCGCCTTTTTTTGCCCCATTTAAACTGACTCTTGTCGTCGCTGTGCTGATTGCGATTCCGTTTTTGTTGCATCAAATTTGGCGATTTATTGCCCCTGGGCTGTATCAGCATGAAAAGCGTTTGGTTGCTCCGTTACTGATTAGTAGTAGCTTATTGTTCTATGGCGGCATCGCCTTTGCTTATTATGTCGTATTGCCGCTTGCGTTTGCGTTTTTCACCAGTATGGCACCGGAAGGCATCACTATTGCCACCGACATATCGAGTTATCTCGATTTTGTTCTAAAAATATTTTTTGCTTTTGGCATCGCTTTTGAAATTCCTGTCGCAATTTTATTGCTGACGTGGAGTGGCGTGGTCACTGCGGAGCAGTTACGCAAGAAGCGCCCGTATATCATTGTTGCGGTGTTTATTGTCGGTATGTTACTGACACCACCAGATGTTATTTCCCAGACCCTCCTTGCGATACCGATGTGGTTGTTGTATGAGTTAGGTATTGTGCTCTCGCGGTTCTACACGAAAAAACAACCTGAAGAGGATTCACAGGCATGAAAACAATACTAACAACGGGCCTTGCAACCATTCTTCTTATCGCCAGCAGCGCGGCTTCAGCGCAGAGTGATGACAATGAGCAGCAACTTGCGGCGCAGCTGCGAGCGTGTGCAACGATCAATAATGCGTTAGAACGATTGGTCTGTTTTGACGATGTTGTCGAAAGCTTAGCAACGCGCACGCCTGCTGCCGCTGCACAAGGCCAGGCACGTGCTGAACAAGCACGACAAGCAGCAGAACGACGCGAACAGCCGCGTATTACTGGGCAGGAACGAGCGGAGCAAGCGCGGCAACAAGGTGAAGAATCGGACTTAGCACGAGCACAGGCCCGTGCAGCGGAGGCGGAAGCGCGCGCCCGGGCCGCTGAAGCTCGCGAGGCAGAGCGTGAGGCACGTCTGCGAGCTGAAGAAGAGCAACGGCAACGTCGTGAGCCACCGAGTAATAAAACCTATTATGAAGTGCTTGAAGTCTGGCAAGGCCCTACCGGCTTGTTGCGTATGCGCTTAGATAACGATCAAGTGTGGGCGCAAGTCAGTTCTGGCGACCGTATGCAAATTCGTGAAGGACAGCGTTACTTTATCGAGCCGGGGCGCATGAGTAATAGTTTCTTTATCGGCGCAGACAATAGTAACCGACGTATGCGAGTGCAACTGCAGCGTTAATGATGATGCACTGGACGGATGTCGGCGTTAATTTAACCGCAGCCTCACTGGCAATGAAAGCCGCTGAGGTTGTGGCTGGTGCGCACGCTGCTGGTGTGACACGACTGGTGTTAATTGGCACGTCGGTGGCGGAAAGTGAAAAGGCTGCCGAACTGGCACATCGATTCTCAGGCTGTGTCAGCACCGCAGGGATTCACCCCCACGATGCAGCGCAAGCTGATGACAACTTCCAAAGCCAGCTCGTTCAATTACTGACCCATGAGCAGGTGCGCGCGATAGGCGAATGCGGACTCGATTATAATCGTAACTATTCACCGCCAGACGTCCAGCGGAAAATTTTTGCCGCCCAGCTTGAATTGGCTGCTGAATTGCAACTACCCGTCTATTTACACGAACGCGAGGCGATTCGCGATCAACTCGACATTCTCGACCGTTACCTCGATAAAATTCCTGCAGCGGTGGCCCATTGTTTTACCGGCACAGCATATGAACTGGCGGCCTACCAAGAGCGCGGTTTATATATCGGTGTGACCGGTTGGGTCTGTGACGAGCGCCGCGGCCAAGCGTTGCAAGCGGCCGTGCCGGATATCGCCGCGGATCGCTTGTTATTAGAAACCGATGCGCCCTACTTAATGCCACGCACGATTCGTCCGCGTCCGAAATCTCGTAACAATACCCCCGCCAACTTACCTTGGGTTGCGGAGCGCGTGGCACAACTGCGAGCGTGTTCGTTGACTGAACTCGCGGCACAAACCAACGCGAATGCTGAACGGCTGTTTGGAGCTTGGGAGCCAATCGATGGCTAAACTCCGGTTCGTTGTGATCAGTCTATTCTTGGTGTTACTGACTTTTTCCACGCAAGCAGGAAACGGTTTGGACATGGAATTGGAGCCGCTGACACCGGAATCCTTCTATTTAATTGACGAGCCCGGCCAATTGACCTTGGACGAGGTGAAGCGGTTACCACCATCGCGCTGGACGCCGCTCGGCACTGCCCCTATTTCCTTTGGTTACGACACCCGACCTTATTGGTTTCGGATTGCTATTCCGGCTGCGGATTCCCGTCGCATACTGCAACTCGAATATCCGTTGTTAGACCAAGTCGACCTGTATTTCGTCGCCAACGATGGCGAAGTCGTTCAACACCAAGTCGGTGACCAACAGCCCTTTTACCAACGGCCAATGAGCGGTGATGGCTTTGCCGTGCCGATTCCGTCCATGGACGAACAGACTTTATGGATGCGCATTGAGACCAGCAGCTCCTTGCGCGTTCCTGTTCTCGTTTGGACGTCGAGTCAGTTTTTTGAAGCACAAATGCAGCGCTACGCGGCGATCGGCCTGTATTTCGGTGTATTGTTGTGCATGATTGTCTATAACCTCTTCGGTTATGCCGTCACCCGCGAAGCCAGCTTTTTCTCCTATTCCATGTATGTCATTTCGACGGGCTTGCTCATGGCCGCGTTGAGCGGCTTTGGCTTTCAGTTCATTTGGCCTGAGTGGCTCTGGTTGCAAGAGCGCGCGATTGTTTTATTTGGCGCCCTCGCGTTTGTCTTTGCCAGCTTCTTTATCATCCAATTGTTCCACCTGAATCGCCACAGCCCTTTGCTACACCGAGGCTTAGTGATTCTCGGTACAGTCGGTGGATTTATCGCTCTGGGCAGCACCTTGTTGCCCTATGCAACGACGATTCGTTGGCTATTACCTTTTGCGGTTTTTGCCTGCGCTTATGTGATCGCGATTGGCTTGTTTATGTGGTGGCGAGGCGTTCAGCACGCGCAAATTTTCACTTTGGCTTGGTTCTTGTTCATGTTGTCGGTGATGTTCAATTCACTTGCGTATTTGGGAATTCTCGACGGCCAGTTTATTCAACGTTATGCGATCATGATCGGCTCCGGTATCGAAGTCCTGTTGCTGTCCTGGGTAGTGACTTTAATGTATTCCTCCGAGCGTTCGGAAAAGTTGAAACTCCAAGATGAGGCATTAAAAAATGCCTTAATCGCGCAAGAAGCTCAGCGCGCATTGAACGAGGAGTTGGAAGAGCGCGTGAAACAACGGACCATCGACTTGGAAAAGGCTACGTCTTCGCTGCAAGTCGCCAATGCTGAATTACAGCGCAAAAGTAATGAAGACGGACTCACGAAACTCTATAATCGTCGCTTCTTTGATCAGCGCTTTGCTGAAGAGTTCGCGCGCTCGAAGCGACAAAAAATACCCTTATCATTGTTATTGATCGACATTGATAATTTTAAGCAGCTGAATGATACCTACGGTCATCAAGTCGGCGATGAAATTCTCATTCGACTGGCTGAACGTTTACAAAGTGTCGCGGCGCGAGTGACAGATATGGTCTGTCGCTATGGTGGCGAAGAGTTTGCGGTTATTCTGCCGGACACCGATCATGAAGAAGCTTGTTTAGTTGCCGAGCGTTTCTGGCAAGCGATCAGTAGCCAGCCATTTGTTACTGAAGCTGGACTGCGGCCGGTAACCGCAAGCTTTGGGATTGCTAGCCGTCGCCATGACATGGAGGCCGAGAGCGAATTGCTATTTGCCGCTGACCAAGCTTTGTATCAAGCAAAACACAATGGCCGTAACCAGATTGTTATGGCTGCCAACTCATAGTGGAGTAATAACCATGTATCCTTATGGTGGATTTCCTTTTCGCCGCTTACGCCGACTACGCCGCCACGATTTCAGTCGCCGGCTAGTCGCTGAACATACCCTAACAGCCGCTGATTTAATTTATCCGATGTTCGTCTTGCCTGGTGAAGGTCAACGCGAAGCGGTGCCATCAATGCCTGGCGTTGAGCGGGTTTCTATCGATTTGCTGGTGGAAGAAGCCAAGGAGTTACATGCACTTGGTGTTCCGGTTATCGCAATTTTCCCCGTCACACCAGCCAGTGCAAAGTCGTTAATGGCGGAAGAAGCCTATAATCCCGACGGCTTAGCCCAACAAGCCGTTCGTGCAGTAAAATCCGCGGTTCCTGAGATGGGAATCATGACTGATGTGGCCCTCGATCCGTTTACCAGTCATGGCCAAGACGGCATTCTCGATGACAGTGGCTATGTATTAAATGACGTCACCACCGAAATTTTAAAGCTGCAAGCATTGTCGCACGCAGAAGCCGGGGCTGACATCGTTGCACCGTCCGACATGATGGACGGTCGCATTGGCGCGATTCGAGAGGCATTAGAAACAGCCGATTACCCGAATGTGCAAATTATGGCGTATTCGGCGAAATATGCTTCGCATTACTACGGGCCATTTCGCGACGCGGTCGGCTCTGCAGGTAATTTGAAAGGTGCCGACAAGAAGACTTATCAAATGGATCCGGCCAATAGTAACGAAGCACTGCACGAAGTTGCACTGGACCTCGAAGAAGGTGCGGACATGGTCATGGTGAAACCGGGCATGCCGTATTTAGACGTGGTTCGGCAAGTGAAAGACACCTTTAAAGTGCCAACGTTTGCTTATCAAGTGAGTGGCGAGTATGCCATGCACATGGCCGCAATTGAAAAAGGTTGGTTAGGCGAAGCGACCATTATGGAATCGCTGCTTGCCTTTAAACGCGCCGGTGCGGATGGCATTCTCACCTATTTTGCCAAGCGTGTTGCTAAGCAACTCAAAGAAAATCGTTAACTGAGGTCGCGGCTTGCAAGCTGCAGCCCACCAAACTGACTTTGCCAATCGGCTTCACTGTCGTACAAGCTCTTTAAGTACGGGTTGGTGTGCATGAAGTCGGCCGCAAACGTTAGTTGAATGGCATCACCGTCAATGGCTAAGTCAGCGTCCGCAATCATTTCATCGTTGCGGCGCTGACAGGCCAATACTGCTAATCGCAGGAGTCGCCCGAGTCGAGCCAGCGGCCGGTAGTCAGGTAATGATTCGGGTAGCTCGTCATCGTCAATTATACCCGCTACGCAACTAATTAAGGTCAGTAAATATTCACGTTGCCGCTGACTAAAGCCAGGCAAGTTACTGTGGGCGAGTAAATAATTCGCGTGGCTGCTGGCATGCTGATAGCTCAATGCTAAACCAATTTCATGCAGATAACTTGCAGCGCGCAGCAGAGCGCCGACATCTTCGCCCGAAATATCGCACCAATCGTTTGGGGTTTTAGCATAATAGTCGAGCGCGACCCGCTGTACCCGCTGGGCTTGTGCATGGTCGAGGTGGTATGACTGCATCAAGCTTTCTAAGGTACGCAATTGCACATCTGGGTGCTGTAACTCTTCCAGCATGCTGTAAATTAGACCTTCGCGCAGTGCCCCCTCGGTCGCCTCGACCGTGGTTAACTTTAAGCTGCGAAACAGGCCAATCAGAACACACAGGCCGGAAATGAAGGTTATCCGTCGACTCTCTTTTAGACCATGAATTTTAAGCTGATCAATGTGACCATGTTGAATCGCTTCCTGTAATAATTGCTCTAACCAAGGCAGGGTAAAGCGCTCAGGTAATCGGCGAACGACCGCGATTTCTTGGAGTGCTTTGAAGGTTCCAGAGGCGCCGAGAACAACGTCCCAACCATGTTCAACATAGGGGCCGGCATGTTCTTTTACCGTATTCATTACTGCATCAATGGCCTGCTGGCAATTCTCTTCAGTAATTCGCGAGTCTGGGAAAAAGCGCTGCAGCCAAGTTACGCAGCCTAAGTCAAGGCTGCGCAGAATGGTCGCTGTGAAGCCATGACCCAAGGCCAGCTCGGTGCTAGCACCACCGATATCGATGGCGAGCATACGACCATGATGGGCGGTGGTATGGGCTATGCCTTGATAAATGGTGGCGGCTTCTTCTTCGCCGGAAATAATCCGTAGCGGATGCCCCAAGGTGTCACGCACTTGGCGGAGAAAAGGGTCGTTCTCGTCGAGCTTACGCAAAGTCGCGGTGCCGACGGCGGTAATATTTTCGGGGGCAATGTCGCGAACGCGATCGGCAAAAATAGCAAGGCATTCGAGCGCACGTTGGCGGGCTTCTTCATCCAAAGAACCGTCGATTTGCAGGCCGCTTGCGAGTCTGACCTTGCGGCGGATTTTGGAAACGACTTGAACGGAGCCAGCAACCACACGCACAACGAGCATGTGGAAGCTGTTAGAGCCTAAGTCGATGGCAGCATAATAGTCTTTAGAACGCATCGGTTAGGCTCCTTCCCTTGGTGTGATTAGTGCTTACGTTGACGCGGTCCTGAGTGACGACGATTATGTTCGCGACCACTTTGCAACCGACGTTTTTGCGGTATATGTGGGCGCGTTAAATCGTTCAACAAGGCATCCGGGTTGTATTTCGTCACTGGAATTTCATGTTGGATATATTTTTCGATCGCCGGTAAGTTGTAGACATACTCTTCGCAAGCAAAGCTAATCGCTTTACCGGAAGCGCCCGCCCGACCGGTTCGACCGATGCGATGTACATAGTCTTCACAGTCGTCCGGCAAATCGAAATTGAAAACGTGACTCACAGCGGGAATATGTAAACCTCGGGCCGCGACATCGGTGGCGACGAGAATGTCGATTTTACCTTGGGTGAAGTCTTCCAAAATACGCAAGCGTTTGCGTTGCGGTACGTCACCGGTAAGCAAGCCGACACGATGTTTGTCAGCTAATAACCAATGGTAAATTAAACTACAGCCATGCTTCGTATTACTAAACACAATTGCTTTGTCTGGCCAGTCTTCTTCCATGAGTGTCAGCAATAACTTAATTTTATCTTGTTTGGATGGATAAAAAAGTTCTTCTTCAATCCGTGCACCGGTCATTTGCTCGGGTTCGATTTCGACACTGGCAGGGTCGTTCATCTGCTCGTATGCCAATTCGCGAACGCGGAATGACAGGGTGGCTGAGAATAGCAAGTTCAAACGCTCTTCCGCTGGCGGCATTTTGCGCAACATATAGCGAACGTCATCAATGAAGCCTAAATCGTACATGCGATCCGCTTCGTCAAGCACCACGACGTCAATGTTATCGAGCTGATAGGCGCCTTGCTTGTAATAGTCGATTAAACGACCGCAAGTACCAATCAGGACGTCCACGCCCTCTTGTAATTCGGCGCGCTGCGAGTCATAGCCTTCACCGCCATAGACAACAGACATTTTCAGTCCACAGCTTGCGGCGATGGCTTCTGCGTCGTTGGCGATCTGCACCGCGAGCTCGCGGGTTGGAGCCATAACGAGCGCACGAGGCTGCGTTTCATCCGGTTTTCGCTTCGGCTGTGTCATTAAATGGTTGAATAATGCGACGAGAAAAGCGATAGTTTTCCCGGTGCCGGTCTGTGCTTGACCAGCCACGTCTTTGCCCTGCAATGCAATCGGCAAGCTCATGGCTTGGATTGGTGTACAGTACTCGTAGCCGATTTGATTTAATGCATCCAGCACTTTAGGATGCAGACCCAACGCGGCAAATTGGGTTTCTGTTAGATGTTTTTTACTCATAGGTTGTGAGTTTAACAGTTTAGACTTGTAATAAAAAACAGAATATAATGAGCCGCGTTAAAAATATATAGAAACGCATGCAACCGATTGGAGATGCAACATGAGTGACAAGATTGTTCAGCTAAGCGACGATAGCTTTGAAGCGGACGTACTATCGGCTGACCAGCCTGTATTGGTTGACTTCTGGGCTGAATGGTGTGGTCCGTGCAAGATGATCGCGCCGATCCTGGACGAAGTCGCAGAAGAATTTGCCGGTAAATTGAAAATTGGCAAATTAAATGTCGACCATAACAACCAAACACCTCCGAAGTACGGTATTCGCGGTATTCCTACGCTGTTACTGTTCAAAAACGGTGAAGTGGTTGGCACCAAGGTAGGTGCTTTGTCAAAAACACAACTAGCAGAGTTCTTAAACGAACACGTCTAAGTTTGTGATTTGACCTTGGTAAGTGTGCTGCAAACTCAAACGGCCCTTACCCGTTCGAATTGTTAGGAATGCCTCTGCGCTCAACTTGTGCGACATTGCGTAAAAATGCGGTGCAGAGGCGTTTAAAAACTGGACGATTTTTATTTTTAGTGTTACTTTTAATTCCGCAGCACTTCTGAAGCCTCTCTTGCAATCTTTTCGTGTTCAGTTTTAGTCAGCAGTTTTCTTGCAATGACAGGTGCAAAATCCCATGCGCTGCGCTCAGCGAACCATTCTCTCGCTGAACAGAAATCCGAAATTTTACTTTGAACGTTTTCGTAGATTGAGTCTGAGGCCGAAACGACGAAGTCAGGATAAAGAGCTAACTCAAATCATCTTTCAACATATGCGACGCTGGGTTTCAGCGATCGTGCAGGTAAAACCACAAAAAACCTACCCATTATGAATCTAACCGAACTAAAAAATAAACCCGTAAATGAATTAGTAAACTTGGCCGCTGAAATGGGCCTCGAGAACATGGCGCGTCTGCGTAAGCAAGACATTATCTTCGCAATTTTGAAAGCACACTCAAAAAGCGGTGAAGATATTTTTGGTGACGGCGCACTCGAGATTCTTCAGGATGGATTTGGTTTCCTGCGTTCTGCAGATTCGTCTTACCTCGCTGGGCCGGATGACATTTATGTCTCGCCAAGCCAAATTCGTCGTTTCAACTTACGCACAGGTGACACGGTCGCCGGTAAAATTCGACCGCCGAAGGATGGCGAGCGTTATTTTGCGTTGTTGAAGATTCGCGAAGTTAACTTCGATAAACCAGAAAACTCACGCAACAAAATTTTATTTGAGAACTTAACCCCGTTACATGCCAACGAACGTTTGCGCATGGAGCGTGGTAATGGTTCAACCGAAGACATCACCGCCCGTATTTTGGATTTAGCTGCGCCAATCGGTAAAGGTCAACGTGGCTTGATTGTCGCGCCGCCGAAAGCCGGTAAAACGTTATTGCTGCAGAACATCGCTCAGTCTATTGCCGCAAATCACCCAGAGTGTGAGCTGATGGTGCTGCTCATTGACGAACGTCCTGAAGAAGTCACCGAAATGCATCGCCTCGTCAAAGGTGAAGTTGTGGCGTCAACGTTTGACGAGCCAGCAAGCCGTCACGTACAAGTGGCGGAAATGGTCATTGAGAAAGCCAAACGCTTGGTTGAGCACAAGAAAGACGTGGTCATTCTGCTCGACTCGATTACCCGTTTAGCGCGTGCCTACAACACCGTGATTCCAAGCTCAGGTAAAGTGTTAACCGGTGGTGTTGATGCCAACGCCCTGCACAAGCCGAAGCGCTTTTTCGGCGCAGCGCGGAATGTTGAAGAGGGTGGTTCATTGACCATCATCGCGACTGCGTTGATTGACACTGGGTCGAAAATGGATGAAGTAATTTACGAAGAATTTAAGGGTACCGGTAACATGGAACTCCACTTAAACCGTAAGATTGCTGAAAAACGCGTTTTCCCAGCCATCGACTACAACCGTTCAGGTACGCGTCGTGAAGAGTTACTGACGACGCCAGACGAGCTGCAAAAGATGTGGATTCTGCGCAAAATCGTCCATCCAATGGGCGAAATCGAAGCCATGGAATTCATCATCGATAAATTGAGCATGACCAAAACCAATGACGAATTCTTCGACTCCATGAAACGTTCGAAGTAATTCTTTCTGCTCGATTAAAACCCAGTCATTGTGATCGCATGACTGGGTTTTTGCTTATATAAAGCGTGATTACGCCGTTCCGAAGCGGACATGTTCAACCCCGAGTAGTAAAGCTGATATACTTCAATCCACAACGACTAACTTGGCAGCCTTCATGAAATATCGTGATTTACGGGATTTTATTGCCCAACTCGAAGCGCGCGGTGAACTGAAGCGCATTTCGCAAGAAATCGACCCTTATTTAGAGATGACTGAAATTGCAGACCGGACCTTGAAAGCCGGTGGGCCAGCACTTTTATTTGAAAATCCCAAAGGTCACAACATCCCCGTGCTGGCGAATTTGTTTGGTACACCGGAACGGGTCGCGATGGGGATGGGGCAAACGGATGTTGCGGCATTGCGTGAGGTCGGCAAGCTCTTGGCTTATTTGAAAGAGCCTGAGCCACCGGCTGGTTTTAAAGATGCCATGAGTAAGCTGCCCCTATTGAAGAAAGTGCTGTCGATGGCGCCAAAAGTCCTCAAAAAAGCGCCGTGCCAAGAGGTTGTGCTCAGTGGTGATGACGTTGACTTAACGCAAATTCCAATTCAGCATTGCTGGCCTGACGATGTTGCGCCACTGGTGACTTGGGGACTAACCGTCACTAAGGGGCCCCTAAAGAAACGCCAGAATCTCGGTATTTATCGTCAGCAGTTGATCGCCAAGAACAAGCTCATTATGCGCTGGTTAAGTCACCGTGGTGGCGCTCTCGATTTTCGTGAGTTCTGTCAGCAGAATCCGGGACAACGTTTCCCCGTAGCGGTTGCCTTAGGCGCAGACCCGGCGACCATTTTGGGTGCGGTGACACCGGTACCGGATACCTTGTCTGAATATGCATTCGCTGGCTTATTACGGGATAGCAAAACCGAAGTGGTGAAGTGTCTTAGCAATGATTTGCAAGTTCCGGCAAGTGCCGAGTTTGTCCTCGAAGGTTACATTGAGCCCGGTGAAATGGCGGCGGAAGGTCCGTATGGTGACCATACCGGCTACTACAATGAAGTGGATAATTTTCCAGTCTTTACGGTTACCCATATCACCCATCGCCGAGACCCGATTTATCACAGCACTTATACCGGACGGCCACCGGATGAGCCGGCGATTCTCGGTGTGGCATTAAATGAAGTATTTGTTCCGATTCTGCAAAAGCAGTTTCCAGAAATCGTCGATTTCTACTTACCGCCAGAAGGCTGTTCTTATCGCATGGCGGTGGTGACCATGAAGAAATCCTACCCGGGTCATGCCAAACGGGTCATGCTTGGCGTATGGTCGTTTTTACGTCAATTCATGTATACCAAGTTTGTGATTGTCTGTGATGACGATGTCAATGCGCGCGATTGGAAAGATGTGATTTGGGCGATTACGACGCGGATGGATCCGGCGCGCGATACCGTCATGATCGAGAATACACCAATTGATTATCTTGATTTTGCGTCACCGGTGTCTGGCTTAGGTTCGAAAATGGGCTTAGATGCAACCAATAAATGGCCGGGCGAAACTGACCGGGAGTGGGGCACTCCGATTGTGATGGACGATAACGTGAAGCAACGTGTCGATGAACTGTGGGACGAACTTGGCATTATGGATTCTTAATTAATGAAGCAATTAGTAGCGAACGTTAGGCGCTGTGAGCCATTGAATGGATTTGTCTATTTAGTGGAATTGGAGCTGCCAGAGCCGGTGGAGTTTATCGCTGGACAATATTTAACTGTCGTCATGGGCGAGCGTGACGAACGACCTTTTTCAATTGCTTCGACACCAGCCGAAAAGCGTTACCTCCAACTGCATATTGGTGCTGCGCCAGACAATCCGTATGCTTGGGAAGTGATTGAAAAAATTCGTCACGATGGAGTGCTAACGATTAAAGTACCCGCGGGTGATGCGGGTTACGCTCCAACCAGTGAACGTCCCTTAATGCTTATCGCGGGGGGCACCGGTTTTTCCTATACTTGGTCGATACTACAACAGCATTTAGCCAGTTCAAGTGAACGAAATGTAGAGCTCTATTGGGGTGGCAAGCAACCTCAAGATCTTTATTTTCATGACCGGCTGCGCGCACTAGCCGCCAGTGACAAGCGCTTTACTTATAGCCCGGTCGTTGAGTCCTCGGCGCAAGCAGGTTGGGGCGGCTTTACTGGCTTAGTGATCCCTACGGTACTTGCAGAAACCGCTAATTTAGCTAATTATGATATTTATATTGCTGGGCGTTTTGAAATGGTGCGTGTTGCGCGTGATGCGTTTACGGCAGCCGGTTTGCCCCGCGACCAATTGTTTGGCGATGCGCTCGCATTTATTTGACGTCTACACGACAGTTGCGGCTGTTAAGGTAACCGATGGTCGATTTTTGGCAACGAAAGCTAGCACTGAAAACGTTCATCATGGCATTAGCGATAATGCTCGTCACAGCGTGTGGTAAACGCGATCGCGACACCACCAATCTTGTCGGGAATTCATGGTTAGGTTATCAACCATTCTATTTACAGCACCATCTACACCGTGAACAACAACCGTCAGACATTAGCGTAACCATGCTAATGTCTGACGTTAGTGTTATTCGCATGCTCACCAATGAAGCCGCTGGGGCGGCTATGCTGAGCCTCGATAACGCCATCGCCTTGCAAAGTCTGACGGCATTAGATCTCTGTGTTGCCTTGGTGATGTCGCATTCTGTTGGTGCCGATGCAATTTTGCTGCACCCGAATTTCGTTAGCTATCTTGACTCCGAGGAACCAATTCGCGTGGGCATGGAAGACAGTGCTCTGTCTCGCTATATGCTTTCACGCTGGCTCGAACATACGCAAATTGACCCACGCCGGATTGAGCGTCGTATCGTCTTACCTAACACGCACCTCGATGAGTTTGCACGGGGCAACTTCGATGTGGTGGTCGCCTACGCACCTTTTGCCCAGCGTCTCGAACAATTGGGCGCAACCGCTATTTTCACTAGCCTCGATATCCCCAATGAAATTGTCGATATCGTCGTCGTTCGTCAGCAGGTGTGGCAGCGCGAACGCGATAAGTTACTGGCTCTGGTTACTCGCAGTTGGGATCAAGCACTTGCGGCGCTGCAAACACAAGAACTGCAGACCATGAAATACCTTGAGATTTTGACCGAACTTGATGGGCAACAGCTGCAAACTGTGATGGGCTTAGTGCAGTTCTACACCGCCGATGAAAGTCGCGTCGCTTTGGTCTCAGACTATCCCCAATGGTTTGCCACGGTTGCGGAAAACTTAGTCAAAGCTGGAGTGCAACAAGTTACGCGCGACCTACCTGTTTGTGATGGTGTGTTATGAGAAGACTACCGCTGTGGCAACGGCTTAGTGTGCAAATCACGGTACCGATTCTGTTGCTCATTACGCTGTCATTTATGAGCATGACGTACTTTTTATCGCGTGATCAACAAGCCGATGCCTATGCGCGCGCTGAAATCGAATTGCGCTCGATGTTAGTGGTCGCCCAAGGCTCACTGAATCGAATTATGTCGCTTGACCGCCCCGACTCCGTTGCTGAAATACTTAGCGAGATGTACGTCCATCCGCGGATTCGTAATGCTGCAATTATCGACTCAGATTTTCAACTGATGCACTATTATGTTGTCAATCAAATACGTCCTGAGTTGCAAAAGTTTGTTGGCGAGTTATCTCACGAAGCTTTAGGTAGAGCTTTTCAGACAGGAATGACCATTATTGAGTATCACCCGGAGCATAAACACTTTCTGGCACTGGTGCCAATATTACCCGGGGCCGTTCTTGATGCGGGGCTTACCCGCAATGTGTTGGTGCTCGAGTATGCGTATGACCATGAAGCAATTGGCTTACATACCTTTGATGTTCGCGATAACCTGCTGATCTTCGGCCTTCTCGTCGGTCTCGGTTTCTTACTGTGGTTAGGCTTGTATCTTGGTGTAAACCGACCGATTCGGGCGATGGTGCAAGCCTCCTCTCAGCTCGCGCAGCGCCAACCGATCAGTATAACATTAAGTAAGCGTTATTATAACGAGCTCGGTGTACTCTCGCGGGCGCTGCAAAAGGCTGCAAAAGCTAGGGATCGCTATGAGCGAGACTTGCAGCGGCTTTCCAGTGCAGTAGAGCAAAGCAGCGACAGTATATTGATTACCGACCTAGACGGCAAAATCGAGTATGTGAACCAAGCGTTTTTAGAAAGCACGGGCTATTCTCGGGTCGAACTGATTGGCGAGAACCCAAATGTATTGGCGTCTGGACGCACGCCAGCGGCCACCTATGAAAGTTTATGGCAGACATTGCGAGCAGGAGAAACCTGGCGTGGGGAATTGTTTAATCAAACACGTGACGGAACTGAATTACGCGAATGGGTGACGATTTCTCCCTTGCGCAATGAGCACGGTGAAATCAATTATTATCTAGCGACGAAGCAGAATATCACCGAGAAACGCGCTTCCGAGGAACGGATTCATTTTCTTGCTTATTTTGACCAATTAACGGGGCTCGCCAATCGAGCATTAATAAAAGACCTGCTCGATCAGTTTATTGCGGAAGGTTCGAAAAGCCATCAGGGCGCAATTCTTCTGTTTGATTTAGACGGTATGCAACGTCTCAATGATGTGCGTGGTTTTGAGTTTGGTGATCAAGCGTTACTGACCGTCAGTGAGCGTCTTAAACGCGGGATTGACGGCTTTCATGGGGCGCAGCTTGGCAACCTCGGCGGTGATTTATTTGTCGTGTTGCTGCCACCGAAATTTCCTTGCCAGGAGGTAAATCGTATTGCCGGCGACCTCGCTGAACGCTTGTTGGCCAGTATCGCGGAGCCGATGTCCATTAATGACGAGCCAGTGACACTGACCGCCAGCGCCGGATTAATTTATTACCCACATGCGCAAACGAATGCAGAGGAACTGTTGCGGTACACAGAGACGGCCGTGTTTAAATCGAAACAGGCGGGTGGTAATCGCTGCACAGCCTATAGCGCAGATCTCAGCGCAGAAATTGAAACTCATTTTAACATTGACCGAGATCTGCGTGCAGCAATCGGTACCGAGCAACTGCAACTTTACGTTCAGCCAAAACATTTAGTGACCGGCGAAATGGTTGGTGTGGAAGTTCTGTGTCGGTGGCAGCATCCAGAGCGCGGCTTTATTCCGCCAGATGTCTTTATCGCGGTTGCCGAAAAGTCTTCGTTAATCGTTAAACTCGGAGATTGGATTCAAGCGGAATCACTGCGCTTACTGGCAAACTTGCCAGCGCCCCTGAATTTAGCCTTAAACATTAGTCCTCGGCAGTTCCGTCAGGAAGAATTTTCGACGCGATTGCAACAAGATCTTGAGTTGTCGGGTGCCGATCCGAAACGATTAACCATTGAGGTGACTGAAAACCTGCTCTTGGATGATGTCCATGCGGTGAGTGCAAAAATGCGCGAATTAAGTCGCCGTGGTATTGAGTTCTCCATTGATGATTTCGGTACCGGCTACTCGTCACTGAGTTACTTGAGTGACTTACCTCTGCAAGAGCTAAAAATTGATCGCCATTTTGTTATGGGCATTGGCAATCCGCGCCAAGAAAAAATTGTCGACATGGTTATTTCAATGAGCGAGCACATGAATCTTCGCGTTGTCGCAGAAGGTGTCGAAACGAAAGAGCAGGTTGACTACCTGCTCGCCGAGTCTCCGCAAATCATTTGCCAAGGCTACTATTTCTCGAAGCCGTTGCCGGTTCAAAATTTATCAGATTATATACACCATACTATGTCTTGATTAGTGAGGCTTACCTTCGAGTTTCTTTAGCTGCTTGGAACGTCGGTAACGCCATAGCTTGACCTTGAGCGACAACGTGTCTACCACGACTCCAGACATGCTCGACTTTTAAAGTCTTGCTCTCCATTAAGACAATATCGGCATCATAGTTTGGTACAAGTCGACCTTTGCGTTTCAAGCCCAAGTATCGAGCTGCATTTGTACTAACAGCGTGCGCCGCAACTGGAAGACTGATGTTGTAGTCGAGTACGGCGCTGACGAAAGCAGAGTATAGGCTACTCACTCTCCCGACTTGCAGTCCAACTAAGTTTCCGTGTTTATCAAAATCAGGCAGGCTTGCGTTCCCGTCAGAACTGAACGAGATTTGTTTAAAGTCTAATCCGTCCTCTAAGGCAGTGGCCAATGCGTGAGCAGCAGTGAGTTCTCCTTGAGAGACCAGTTCTGGAGTGGTACTGGCGGTAACATCGAGTACCACCCCATTCTTTGCGAGATCGTAACCATTGCGAAGTAGCTCAACTGAGCGGTTCATGTGCGTTGGATAGAACTGCGTTACCGGAACTGGATAGTTTTGAATAACCTGCCGAATCAAATCTAGTTTTTCACGGCCCTCACCAACATGCAGGAAAACGATGCCTCGCTTTCCTGCAAGCATACCTCCAACTCGAGCGTCGGAAGCAAGGCGAGCAAGTTCGTGCATACTCGGGTGAGATCCACGATGATCGGCAATAGCGACCTCACCGACACCGATGAATTTATCAATCAATAAAATGTCTTCGCGCACGGAACTAAGTACGGTTTTTACCGGAAATTCATAAGAGCCTGTGTAGCAATAGACAGAGACTCCTTCATGATCCAACGCATGCGCTTTTGCCAGAAGATCCGGCAAGCTGCGTGTTGTTGCGTCGGTTCCAAGACCGGCAACTAGTGTTGTAACACCATATAAAATTGCTTCCGTGAGTTCCATCTCCGGTGTTCGTGTGTGAAATCCACCTTCACCGCCACCACCAGTAATATGGGCCAACGGGTCTACGAATCCCGGTAACGCAATCATTCCGTTTGCGTCAATTAATGTTACGTTAACTCCTATCGAAGAGAGCGAAATAGCTGATCCGATAGCAGCGATGCGTCCATCGCAGATGAGAATATCTTGGTAGCCTACATCTTCCGGCGCAAATACGTGCGCGTTCTTAATTAAAGTGAGCATGGGTTTAATATCCTATGAGAACGGCGATAATGACAAAGGCAGTTGCCATGCCTGCGAGGAGCAATTGAAACTTCCATATAGCTTTCAACCAACTCGCCCAATCGAGCTTGACTGCACCAAGACAGCCGATTAATGCTGCGGATGTAGGAACAATGATATTAGTAAGACCATCACCAAGCTGAAATGCAAGTACTGCGGTTTGACGACTAATTCCAACTAAGTCTGCCAAAGGTGCCATGATCGGCATCGTTAATGCCGCTTGCCCCGAGCCCGAAGTCATAAAGAAGTTAAACGTGCCTTGAAAAAATAACATACTGACTGCTGCAAATGGTTCAGTAAGTTGTCCTAATCCATTTCCAGCAAAGTGTAATATGGTATTTAGAGTAGATGGCTCTGTTGGTTCATTGCCGCCAAGGACAAGTATAATTCCTTTCGCGAAGCCGACAATTAGTGCCGCTGGTAATAGGTCTTGAGCTCCTCGAACAAAAGCTTGGGACATAGTATTAGCAGAGAATCTGCGGCCGACAACAGCAACGATGCCAATAATTATGCCGATCACGAAGAACTGACTAGCGAGTTCTGGAATGTAGTAACCGCGAGCGACCACTCCCCAAATTACCCAAACGAGGCCCAAGCTAAACAGACTTAGAATGACAATATCGAGTCGAGTAAACGAGATTTCGGGGGCCATTTTATCCGTGTCCGCCGCTGAGAGGTGAGGCGTTGGCGAACGATGTCTAGCTGCATAGCACAACGTAAAACCAATACCAATGCTCGTGAGAAAAAACCATAGAAGCATACGATAGCCTGCACCAGACAGAAGCGGAACGTCAGCTATTCCCTGCGCAATTGCGACGCTGAATGGATTCATCCAAGAAGTGGCGAATCCAATTTGAGTCGCGACATATGTAACCAGAACGACTGTGACTTTATCGTATCCAAGCTTGGTCATGACGGGTAGTAATACCAGGCAGAATGCAATTGCTTCCTCGCCCATCCCAAAGATCGCTCCTCCAAGTGAAAACACAGTAAAGATCAGAATTAAAAAAATTTGTTGGTAACTTTGAGTGCGTTGAATCAGAGTTAATATACCCCGTTCAACACTTGACGTTTGAACTATAATTCCGAAAGCTCCCCCGACAATTAAAATGAAAGCCATCACACCAATAGCGCTGCCCCATTTTGTTCCCGACACAAGGCCTTCAAAAGGAATATTCGCGACACCAATTTCACCACCTTCTGCAAACCATGGTAAGGATGGCTGCCGTTCGGCCGATTGGTATGAATCCGGTATAAGAACCTCGCGAGATTGCACACCTTGAGATGTTTCTTGCTCTATGATCGCAGTACTAAAGTTACCAGCAGGAATGGTCCAATTTAGAACCACTGCTAACATAGCGACAAAAAACAAGATAACGAAAGTGTCAGGCACGCGCGAATGATTGGCCTGCTGAGTCATTACAACTTACCTCGATGTCGTATGGCGGACTATGAATCTGCGAGGACCACGGGAGTGGTCCCCGCGATACATTTAAAAACGATATGTCGCGCTTAAGCGATAGTAACGACCCATCGTATCATGATTGAAGTGATCGACATTGGCGCTTGTTCCATAAGCAAACGGAGCTTGACGATCGAATAAGTTCTCAACGTTAAATCTCAATGTTAGGTTTTCACTCAGATCATAGCCTAAGGTTGCATTGACTTTCGTCCAGCTGGGGACTTTTCGGTCGGCACTAATTCCAAGTCGCTCTAAGTCAGCTACCCGGAATGCTTCGATATCGTCGTCATATCCACTTGTATATTGGATGCGAATGTTACCGAACCAATCATCGCGACTCCAACGCAGAGTATTAGTCAACACCGTACGCGGATAGCGAAAACTGCCTGCTAACTGTTCAACATCTGCGTTCTGTGAGAGTTGGCGATCGAACTTTAACAGAACGGTTAAATCGACTAACCATGTAAAACGTGCCACACCGTCAATATCGAAATAATGGGTGTAAGTTGCATCAATACCGCGCGTTTTCTGTGTACCAAGGTTCTCGAGTTGCAAGTGAACATCTCCAGCGAGTCGGCTCGTTACGATGCCAACGCCGTTTGCATCACATTCTTCGAAGCCAATACCTTGACTTACTGTCGCTGGTAATTCACCGCAGAAGCGTAGACTAGGATCACTAAGGCTTCGTCTTAACAAAAATTCACCATCGACACCAACAATATTTTTGTGATCAAACTGCCAGTAATCCATAGTAAGCGTAATGTCGCGATTCACACTCCAAGCGAAACCCGCGCTGAAAGACTCAGAATCTTCCGCTTCTAAATTTTCGTTACCGAACACTTTGGTTAGAATATTGGTTTCAATCTGTGTTTCGCCGCAATAGTTTCCTCGAAACTCATCTTTACACTCTAGGTTAAATGAGCTGAGTGTGATTTCAGCTCCAACTTGACTCAATGACGGAGCGCGAAATGATTGAGCCCAAGATGCGCGAGTAATGAAGTCGTCGGTTACTTGATAGCGTAGGCCAATTTTAGGATTAAATTCACCGCCAAAGTCGTCATAGTAATCGTAACGGCCAGCGATTTGAGCATCTAATTTTTCGGAAATCGGTACGAATAATTCAGCGAATGCAGCCCATTGACTCCGACTCGCTCGCGCTCCAGTAGAGCCGAACCCAATTACTCCCGGAGTGTAATTGTTTTCGAAGGTACCTCGCGCTAATGGATCTGGTGTGTCGGTCACCTCCTCGCGACGAGCTTCAATACCCACCGCAGCGGCTAGCGTGCCGTGAGAAAGCTCATATAGATCACCCGAGGTTCTAAAATCGATACTGTATAACTTTGAGAGCCCGTTTCGTGGTAACTGCTCTTGCAGAAGATCTAAGACTTCAGAAGAATTTTCTGCTTGGCCACCAAATGGGTTGTACCATAGTCCGCCACTGCTTGGACTACAGGAAATGCTGCCGTCAGCGCATAGTTCACCAAATAGAGCTGCTTCAAAACGACTTCGATTATAGATGCCGGCTTCAGCGCGCTGCTCAGATCGCGATTCAGAGTATGTTCCGGCGGCTTCCCAGAACCAGCTACCCCAATTCCCCTCTAAACCGGAAACCAATCGTAAACTTTCGGTTTCGTTACTGATCGTGCGGCCGACAGGAAAACGGCCCCATCCGCGAATTTCTCCGAGCGGAGCTTCACCAATAGAATCCCAAAGATCGAGGAAGCGGTCGCGAAGCTCAGCCGGCATATTTGGATGGTCAAAGGCTACGTCATAACCGCTCCACGGCGCGGCCGTCGAGTTACTTGTGGCTTTGGTTTGGGTATACATGAATTCGTTAAACCAAGTCACTGAATCAAATTGATGCGTCAACATGAAGCCGGTGCCGATAGACTCTAGCGCAGTATAGGTGGGCATCACTGCATTTTGGTTATATTCGCAGTACTCACCAAAACTACCAACGTTAGCTAGCTCAGCAGGGCAGGTTGCTTCAACATAATCGTCATCATCAAAAAAACGAGTATTCCAACTCGGATAGATTCCTTGCTGACTTGGAAAAAAGCTATTGGCTGTGCGACTACGATCGCGGTCAAAAAGTGGCTTTCGATCGTAATAGTCGAAAAATACAGTTACATTGGTGTCATTAAAGTTTCGGCCCGCAATTATGTTTACATTTGCTTTCCCGTCGTCAGAACTTGCTTCTGAATTGCCGTAACTAACCGAAACTTCTGCACCTTCAAAATCACGTCGCAGAATGTAATTGATTACGCCTGCGATGGCATCGGCGCCATAGGTTGCAGAGGCTCCGGTGGCAAGAATGTCAATTCGTTCAATTGCAGATAATGGGATGGAATTGATATCGACGAAGTTCTCAAAATTATTGGCAAATGAGCTTCCGCTCACGCGCCGGCCGTTAACTAGTGTAAGTGTTGAGGATGCTCCGAGACCGCGCAATGATGCTGCGGCTTGACCGACGGGCGAGTCCCCTTGCAATGCACCGCTGGCAAAGGTTGAAAAGCTTCCTTCACCGCCGCGAGTTTGGCCGACTTCACGAAGTAATTCGCTTACAGTTGTCGCCGATGAGTTTCTGATATCGTCTTCACCAATTGATATCAATGGCTGAGCGCCTTCAAGATCGACGCCTCGTATTTGAGAACCGGTTACGAGAATCCTTTCGACACGTTCACTAGGTGGAGTTACTTCCTCTGCTTCACTTTCGTCATTCGCCCACGCTGAGTTCATCGCTAATACGAGAGCTGAAACTGTGAATCCAAGAGTTGGTTTTAATATTGTGTGGTTTTTCATATCAAACCTCTGGCAATTCTGATGAATCGCTGCTTCGGGTTAAAAAACCTGAGGGTGCCAGCGATGTCATGATTAAGAATGCGTGTCATCGATGGATTACAGCGCGAAGTACACGAGGACGCATCCAGGACAACAAGAAACTAATTGCTAAAACTAAACAACGATAGAATTGCGGATGTTCGAGCATTGGGCACGAGCAGGCCGCGGTAAAAAAGGTGTTTACCAGCGGTTCTTCCTATTCGTTCCACCACTCGGAGAGGTAGTAACTCCGATAATGATAGCTAGATAATTTTGCTGCCTTCTTCAACATGGTGTTGATAAATTCTCGCTATCTCAAAGTTTAACAAGCTCACGTCATCTTGTTTGGACAAGTAGACTGAAATGAGCGTTGACTTATTTAAAGATTTAGCATTAGTTTTAAAAAGAGTCAACATAAGTAGATTTTTTGTTATCACAACAAGCGATTGTGTCGTTAATATTCGGAGTAAGCAGTGAGCAGAGTTATTATTCGTTTTTGGATTGCCGTTGTCACTTTAGGGCTATTGTGTTGGGAAATGTTCCCAGCTCACGCCAAATCAGAAGGTGAGATTCCAGAGCAGTGGAATTTGATGCTTGTTGGTGGCTCCATGAATACGTGTTCAAGCATGTCATTGCGTCGCTGTAAAGAGACCGATTGGGTTGACCCTGCGACGATGAGAACGGAGATGAATGTTGATTTAAGTGGTGACCGCTTAGCAGGTTTGCTTGCTAGTCCACTTTGGCAACGCGATCCTGAAACTGAACAGGAAATCGCTCAAACGCTCACGCGTATATCCCGGCATTTCGGCGAAGAGATAGTGAGTTTGTCGGGTTTTAGGCGCTTTTTCGCTGAACTTTATCCGAGTCTTTGGCGCGCGCTGACTACTGAACAGTGGCAGGCTATTCGTGACTATTTACAAGCTGCAGAAAGAGCATCGGTTAGCGAACTCAGTCAACTTGAGTTAAGTGTCGAACGACACGGGGCAGAACTTTTTCATACATTTGCCCAACGTGCGACAGAAATTGCGCAAGCCGAAGGAGAAGCCCCTCTTGTATTAGTTGTCACTGCCTCTGGAAGAGATAGCTTCGATGCGGTTGATTTCTATATTAGTAGTTTTTCTCAAACAGGTGTCAATGTTGAATGGTTGCCGATTGACGCTGCATTTGCGCAGGCGGTGTTTAGTAGTCAATGTGAAAACCTTGCGGGTTTGAGAGCTCAATACCAGCATGCATATGATCGTGAGCGTGTGTTTCCTTGGCTTGCCGAGTTTCAGTCTGAGTTTTGTTCGCAGCCTGAGAAACTCATAACTCTCATTGATCGTGCCCACGGGATATTTATCAACGGGGGCGACCAAAGCTTAACGCGTCAGTCTTTTATTTTATCTAATGGTTCTGAGTCTGCTTGGCTAAAACGTATTCGGGAACGTTTGCAGGAAGGTAAGATGATCGTTGGGGGCACGAGTGCAGGAACGGCGGTGATGACTGAAGCTGCAATGATTTCAAACGGAAGTAGCAGGGCAGCTCTAAAATATGGCGCTTTTGCCATAGCGAAACCTCCAGCAGCTGATTGCGAAGAGCTGAACCAGTGCAAAAAAGCTCCGGTAGCAGATGCATTGGCGTATCACCCAGAAGGTGGGATAGGTTTTTATGAATTTGGGCTCCTCGACACTCATTTCTCAGAGCGAGGTCGTCAGGCCCGCTTGCTTCAGCTTCTAGTTGATAGCAAGGCCAACTTAGCTGCAGGAATAGACGAAACTACTGCATTACTTGTAAACAGTCGAACAGGCGATTTTTGGGTTCAGGGTGCGAATGGCGTTTATCTGTTAGCGCAGGGAGAAAGAACTAAAGGTAGTCTAACTGGCCGATTTGCATATCTTCGAGATGGCACTCGCGGAAGGCTGAGTCTCAATGGTAATTTAGTTACTGAGTTACACTTTTCAGAGGAACAGAAGCATAAAACTGTCGAATCGGAGTTATCAAATTTTTTGCGAGATCGCTCAATAACCGCTGCATTGCAGAAGTGTTCAGAGCAAATTCTT
Source organism: Aliidiomarina sp. (assembly GCF_022565475.1). Taxonomy (GTDB): domain Bacteria; phylum Pseudomonadota; class Gammaproteobacteria; order Enterobacterales; family Alteromonadaceae; genus Aliidiomarina. The sequence continues at coordinate 308,497 of NZ_JAIUMR010000002.1, forward strand.
TACTATGATGAAAATGAAGATGTGCAAGTGATTCTTGCGAGTGATCAATTTACAAATATTGCTCATGCGGATAGCCGCTGTGAAATAGTTTGGGGAATTATTCATTATCAATCGATTGGGCGTTGAATGCATTCGCCTTGGAAGCCCAAACTTGCAAAGCAATCGCAATTCGTTATACTGCGGCCGCTGCAGTGAAATACTGACAGCAAATTACCAAAGGGGTGCCTCGCTTTAATCCAAAGTGCGGCTGAGATACGTGTGTGAACCCTTTGCACCTGATCCGGTTAATACTGGCGTAGGGATTGGTAATGAACATCTGTAATCGCTTTGCTCACTCGACCCTGATTACACACCCACCAATTTACGCAGAACCGGATCTCATTCTTTATTTTGTATTAGGAAGAAGAGATCCAGCATGAAACTAAATCCAATAACCATTGCTTTGTTGACCGCTATTGCTATGCCCGCTGTGGCAGAAGAGGCAAGTGAAAAGTCAATTGAGCGCATCACTGTGCAGGGAGAATTCCGCAGTCGCGGCATTGAAGACGTGGCAGCGAGTGTTTCTGTATTGAGCGGTGACGATCTTCGCCAACGTCAAGCGGAACACCTTGAGGCGGCTTTGCTCATGGCCCCAAATGTGAACTTAGCTGCGGGTGCGTCGCGTGCCAGCTTTGTCCAGATTCGCGGCATCGGTGAACGCAGTCAATTTGTCGATCCAATCAATCCGTCGGTCGGCCTCCTACTCGACGGTATCAACTATAGTGGCCTAGGCTCCGCTGGTATTCTTTTTGATATCGGCCAAGTTGAAGTATTCCGTGGACCGCAAAGCACGCGGTTTGGCGCTGACGCCATGGCTGGCATGATTTACATGAGCAGTACAGCGCTCGATGCTGATCCAAACGGTGTCCTTGAAGCCATGGTAGCCAACTACAATAGTCGCAGCCTTGGCCTCGCTTACGGTAGCGCCGTGAATCAGGATTTGGTTTGGCGTGGCTCGTTATTTGGCTATCAAAGTGACGGCTTCATTGAAAACATTCACTTGCAACGCAAAGACACCCAAAACCAAGACGAAATCACGCTGCGCTTGAATGCTCATTGGCAACTCAATGACCAATGGTCTGCAGACTTCACCTACCACCACTTTAATCTGGATAACGGCTATGACGCGTGGAGTCTCGACCGCAATCGCCAAACCTTGTCAGACACGCCGGGCAAAGACACCCTCGACAGTCATGCCGGCCGCGTTGCCCTTCGTTACTTGAGCGATCAGGGTTACGAATTACAGCTCATGACCAGTTACTTAACCGCTGACTCAGAGTATAGTTTTGATGAAGATTGGGCCTTCGAAGGTATTCGTCCCGGCTGGGAATACAACTCCTGGGATGCTTATTATCGTGAGCGTGATCAACTTGAATTAGAAGCGCGCATACTCTCAGCACAGCCACTCATGGCTGGTCGCATAGCAACCGATTGGCTCTTGGGTGTGTACCGCCAAGAGCGGACACAAGATCTGGATCGCGATTATACCTATTTAAGTGCGCCGTTTAGCAGCCAATATGACACCGAGCGTACGGCTGTGTATGGTGAGTTACAGCAACAATTGAACGAACGCCTGCGCTTAACCTATGGCGTCCGTTGGGAGCGCTACGATAATGACTACCGCGACAGTCGCGGTATTACGTCTGCCCCACAGGATGATGCTTGGGGCGGTCGCGTCAGCTTAGAGTATCAACTGGCACCGATGCGAACTGTCTATACCTCACTGACACGTGGCTTTAAAGGTGGTGGTGTAAACGGCGAAGCTTTAGGTCGGGTGGAAGATCGCAATCTTGAAGATCATCGTGAGTTTTTGCAGTCACGCGCGACGTTCGACTCGGAGTATTTGACCAACTTCGAAGTTGGCTACAAAGCATTTTTGCCGGAACAAAGTGTGTCGCTGCAACTGAATGCTTTTTACAGCTGGCGCGATGACATGCAAGTGAATGCCTATGTCGAGCGCAACGCGGTCTTCGTCACTTATATGGATAATGCCTCGGACGGCACTAACTATGGTATCGAAGCTCAACTTGACTGGGTAGCAAACGATGCTTTGCGTCTATTCGTCAACCTCGGTTGGTTAGAAACTGAGTTTAATGACTTAGTGTTACGCGATGGTACCAATTTGCGCGGTCGTGCGCAGGCGCATGCGCCAAATTGGCAACTGCATCTGGGTGGTGAGTACTCACTTCCGCAGAACTGGTTGTTACGTTTGGAGCTTGATGGTCGTGATAAATTCTATTATTCCAACAGTCATGATCAACAGTCATCTTCGTATGGGCTTGTTCATGCGCGTCTAAGCAAAACGCATAACCAGTGGGAATTCAGTCTTTGGGCACGTAATTTATTCGACAAAGACTATACGACCCGCGGTTTCTATTTCGGCAATGATCCACGTAAAGATTACGTTGCCGAAAATTACATTCAATTCGGTGAACCGCGTCGCTTCGGCGTTACCGCGCGTTATCGTTTCTAACTAAGCAGTAGGGGCAGGGTGTAAGAGTGAGAGCTTGCACTCTGCCCCCTTTCAAGAGGACCGTACGATGCAGTTATCCGCAGAAATTAGTTTGTATCCATTAGCCGTCGAATACCGGGAAATTATTGGCGAATTTGTCGAACGTCTGGCGCAATACGACGAGCTGACCGTCAATACGAATACCATGAGCACTCAGATTTTTGGCGACTACCGGACATTGATGGCGATTCTAACCGACGAACTTGAACGGGTTTATCAACAGGTGCCGTCACAAGTGTTGGTCTGTAAGTTTATTAATCGAGATTTAAATCCGAATGGATAAGTTACTCAGCCTTCTGGCGTTGTCGTCGACGGCGGAGCTTATTGCCGTCGGCATGGCGGTTGCCTATGTTCTACTGGCGATTCGCCAAAGTCTGTGGTGCTGGCCAGCAGCGGTGATCAGTGCCAGTATTTATACCGTGCTATTTTTTCAAGGCCGGCTCTATATGGAAACCTTGCTACAGGTTTTTTATGTGGTCATGGCGGTCTATGGGTATTGGTCTTGGCGTTATAGTCCAGCGGCCAAACATGGGCAAACAGGCCAGCTACCGATTCGCAGTCAAACGTGGCAATGGCACCTGCAATGGGGGCTGGTTCTTCTTCCTTTAAGTCTAGCAATTGCGTGGTTGTTACAACGCTACACCGATGCGGATTTTGCCTATCTTGACTCGATCACAACGGTGTTTAGCTTCTTTGCGACGTTCTTGGTCGCGAGAAAACTCCTAGAAAACTGGCTTTATTGGATAGTAATTGATTTACTATACGTGGGCTTGTTTTGGTTCAAAGGCTTTCATGCGACCTCGATCTTATTTGCGGTTTATACCGTGATGGCGACTATAGGTTATTTTAAATGGCGCCAAGCACTGAAAGACGAGCACGAGAACAAAACCGACATGCGCATGGAAACGGTTGCAGAATAGGGAGATTATCCTCAGACTATAACGCTATGTAGCAGTAAATGACGGGATCTCAAGACGATGGCATTTCCAACAAGTTGTTTAGCACACTTACCGGTTCATGGTGTTTGGAAAACCCACGCCATTGGCCATGATCTCGCCAACTCGACATGGCGCATTGAGAATGGCGAACATCAATATATTGTCAAACAATACTCCCATGACACGGAATTTGGACGCCAAAGTGGCGAAGCGATTCAGCTTGATCAGTTACTTGCCGAGCAAGGCTCAGCTCCACAAGTGATATATGCTGACCAAGACGCTGGCGTCGTGGTGCAAGAATTTCTCAATGGCGATTCCGTGGCTAACATTTTCGATCCCATTCAACGCGCCGAACAACTTGCCGAAGCGCAGCTGCATGTCCATCAATTACAGGTTGATGCGCGACCTTGGTCGTTGAGTGAGCGGGTGCAGGCCTATTGCAACGCGCTTGAAGACCTACTGCCAGGCCGTGGCCGTGACGCGCGGAGTGACTGCGAAAGCTATGCGGACTTGTTTGCAGCTTGGGAGCATGGTCCGAAAGTTTTTTGCCATCACGACCTTAATGCGGAACATGTTTTTTTCCGTCCAGAATTAAAGATCATTGATTGGGAGTATGCCGGTTATGGGCACCCAGCCTTTGATGTGGCGTCAACGATGGTCATTAACGATCTCTATGATGATGAAATAGACGCTTTTTTAGAGGTTTACAACCAAACAGCGGAGTACATGCTTGATCGCGAAGAACTTCGTGACTGGGTTCGTCTCGTGGCGCTGATTAATCGTATCTGGTTTCAATTACAAGAAGCACTGACAGCGACTGAATCGGTGTAAAGGACTTCGTTAAGGCAGCGACCACCTAAACCCAAAATCACAGGACGAAGGATTGGAGGCGTGAAAGGAGAAGGTATGGCGAGCAGTAAGGACCAACAGAGTCCGCTTACCGAGCGCGTATATGGTTATTTAGCTGAGGATGAAGACGCGCGCGTGTGCAAGGATATTCCTGCTGAGGCGTGCAGTGAGCAGCCGACAGCATTTATGCTGCACCTATGGAGTCTCACTCTGACAAAGCTTGGTGACTCGCTCGTCAGTGCCCGTCTTGTGCTGCCATGGATGTTGTCCGTAGCCGGTGCGCCCGCGTTTTTTATCAGCATGCTCGTCCCTTTACGTGAATCGCTCTCCTTATTACCACAGTTGTTTGTCGCCCAGCGCATGCGTGAACGACCCGTGCGGAAATGGTTTTGGGTTGTTGGTAGCGTTGGACAAGCGCTGGCGCTGCTGCTGATTGTCGCTGGACTGGTGCTGCTGAGTCGCGAGACGTTGTCACCACTGGCTTTTGGTTGGTGGACGATTGCTTGGCTGGTGGTTTTCAGTATTTCTCGCGGTATCTGCTCGGTGGCCAGTAAAGATGTTTTGGGTAAAACGATTTCAAAAACTCGGCGCGGTCGCTTGACCGGATTAGCGGCAACGACGGCTGGTTTTATGACCCTTGCTACCGCAGCTTTGATCATGTTTGCACCCGAGGTTGATGGCAGTCTCAATCTATTTATCGCCTTATTTACTGGTGCCGCATTTTTATGGTTATTTGCTGCAGTCAGTTATGCCCGCATTCCGGAAACGCCAGGCGCGACCAGTGGTGGCGGCAATGCAATCACTGAGGCGATCAAGTCGTTACGGCTACTCTGGCAGGACAAGAATTTCGGCCAATTTGTGTTGACTCGTGCTTTGCTCGTTTCCTCTGCTTTTTCCATTCCTTATATTGTCGTCTTGATTCAACGTCAAACCGACGGTGCATTGACCGGCCTTGGCGGCCTGCTCCTGGCCAGTGGTTTGGCTGGCATGCTCGCGGGGCGATTTTGGGGGAAATGGTCGGACAGCGCCAGCCATCACGTCATGGCCGCCGCCGCTTTTATGGCGTCCGTGGTGATGGCGTTAACCTTGGTGGTTAATTGGACCAATGCTGAATGGCTTGGTTTAAGCGTGGTTGGCGGTGGCTTAATTTTCCTTGCCGCAGTTGCCCATCATGGTGCTCGAGTGGGTCGCAAAACCTACTTGGTTGACATGGCCACCCAAGAAAACCGTGCGCAGTATACGGCGGTGAGTAATACCGTCATTGGGGCTTTGTTGCTGCTGGGCATGTTGCTGGGGATTCTCGATGAATTGTTTGGCACCGCGATGGTCTTAGTGCTACTCATCGCGGTGGGCATTATTGCTGGCGTCCGTGCCTTAACCCTGCCGAACGTAACGGCCGATTAACCTTCGAGGCGACCGTCGCGAATGTGTTTTTCGCCACGTTGCTTGGCCAGCTGAATTTGCTTCTCGCGCTCAGCAAAGCGTTCTTTTTGGTCTGGCGTCGTTTTGTCGTAACAGTGCGGACAGCTCACGCCTTTTTGATACAACTCAGAAGCCATTTCTTCGGCCGTAATAGGCATCCGACAGGCGTAGCACTGATCGTAAGTGCCCGGTTCAAGTCCATGTTTGACCGTAACGCGTTGGTCGAAGACAAAGCATTCGCCGTCCCACATGCTTTCTTCCGCAGGCACTTCTTCAAGATACTTTAAAATCCCGCCTTGCAGGTGGTAAACCTCGTCGAAGCCAAGCTCTTTTAGGTACGCCGTCGATTTCTCGCAACGAATACCACCAGTGCAGAACATGGCGACTTTCTTGTGCTTACCTTTGTCGAGGTGCTGCTGCACGTACTCAGGAAATTCTCGGAATGTTTCTGTTTTCGGATTCACTGCCCCTTTAAAGGTGCCAACCGCGTACTCGTAGTCGTTGCGGGTGTCGATGAGCAAGACGTCTGGGTCATTGATCAGTTGATTCCACTCTTGCGGTTTCACATAGGTGCCGACCACGTTCTTCGGGTCGATCCAATCAATGCCCATGGTCACGATTTCTTTCTTCAACTTGACCTTGGTGCGGTAGAAGGCTTGCGCTTCACTGAGTGATTCTTTGTGCTCGAGATCGGCCAAGCGCGGGTCGCTACGCAACCATGCGAGGGTCGCGTCAATGCTTTCACGGGTACCACAAATGGTGCCGTTAATGCCTTCGCGGGCAAGCAGGAGGGTGCCTTTCACTTGGTGTTCGGCCATCACGTCAAATAAAGGCTGGCGTAATGCCTCATAATCATTGAGCTCAACAAACTTGTAGAGCGCAGCGCAGATGTATTGCATGGGTAGAAACCTTTCGTTAGCTGGCTGAACCGTAAATTCAGGGCCAGGTGTTTACCAAATGGTGTTTTGCGGGCGCGGATTATACAAAAAAACGGCAACATGTGCGAATGTTGCCGTTTTGGTATTGAGATTAAAGACGTTTAACCAAGGTATGCGGTCAACATCCAAGCTGTTTTCTCTTGTTGACTAATGTAGTCAGCCATTAATGAATTCGTGCCTTCATCGCCTGCATTTCCAGCAAGCTCAAGAATTTCCCGCTGTAAAGCGATAACCGTTTTATAGCTGCCTAAAATGCTGGTGACGCATTCGCGGCCGTCGTGTAAGTCCTTCTCTTCTGCAATTGAGCTTTGCTCTAAATAGGCAGAGTAGGCATGACGCGGGCGCTGGCCGAGGGTTAAAATCCGCTCAGCGATTTCGTCGACTTTAAGCAGTAAGTCATTGTAGGTTTCTTCAAATTTTGCATGCAGTTCAAAGAAGTTTTCGCCGCGCACGTTCCAGTGAAAACCACGAACATTCATATAGAAAATTTGGTAATTTGCTAATAGCTCATTGAGTTTGTCAGCAAGTTTTTTCGCACTTTCCTGTTCTAGGCCAATAACATTCAATTGTTTCATCGCGTGGCTCCTTTTAATCGGATGAGTGTTTAACTCGTAATATTGAGTTTAACAAGTTTCGGCGCAATCTCGAGCGCTATCTTTCGATTGTACCATTCGCTTTTTTAATCGAGTTGCGTTGAATCAATAACCGTAAGAATAGGGTCATGATCCGACGAACGATAAGGCGTTGGTGCGTACCAATGCTCTTGTTGCCAAGTCGTCTTGTTCTCCAGCGGGTACTCGAACGCAACAGGTTCGTCGGAATTGATATACCAATGCGCCATCCCGATGACGGCGGAAAGCATACGTTCATGCACGAGCACATGATCTAAACTGCCTTTTTCGCCCCGAAAGACATACGAATAACCGTCCGGGTCGAAGTCATGGGCAAGGTTACGATAACCAACACCGGCCAATGCAGTCAGCGGATCTTCTTGTTTATAGGCATTGAAATCACCAAGTAGGACAAAATTGTCGTGCTCAATGCCGCCTGGGTTGGTGTCAAGCCAGGCTGCTAATTCGAGCGCCGTTTCGACGCGTAGTGCGTTCCAACACGCCTGGCCATCGCCTTGGTTGGCATTGGCGTCGTTGCGATCGCGCGGACAACCACCTTTCGATTTAAAGTGATTGGCAACAACCGCGAGCTGCTTACCAGAGGCGTTGACCTGAAAGTTTTGCAGCAGCGGTGGTCGGCTACCCCAACCAAAGGCACCATCGGTGGTCCAGAGTAAATCACCGACAGGCGTAACCTGTGCTGGTTTATAAATTATCGCTTGGGTGATGGCATCTGAACCGACACGATCCGTGTCAGCGCTGACGTAGGCAAAGACATCAGCACCTGCCGCTTCGTTAAGTCCGCGCGTTAAATCGGCTAGTGCGCTGTGTTGATCAAAGCCGTCATTTTCCATTTCCATTAAGGCATAGATATCGGCATCCAGTGCAATCATAGTGGCAATGGTGCGCGCGCGCTGACGTTCAAATTCAGTCGTATTCGCTGCGCCCCGTGGGGTTGGAAAGCCGCCACCTTGGCCGTCGCCATTGAAATAATTCAAGACGTTAAACGCGACCACACGAACGTCACCACCATCAATATCCGGCACTGGAGCACGCGGGTTGGTGGCGATAAACTCAGGTTCAGTGACAGGGTGCAGATGGTAATTCTGTCCCACGCGGACAAGGACGCCCTCGAGTTGACGGACGGTATCACCGCTGCGTACCGGGTTATCGATATGCAGCCCCCCAGTAGGATACGGAATTTGTTCTGGATACTCGGTGTACGAACCGTCGTCTAGAACGAGACGTTTTGCCTGATTGTTCGCACTATAAGCAGCAGCTTCGGCGCCCGGCGCGACCACTTGCGTTGCGGTCCACAATCGTTCACTGGCGAGGTCTAATGTACCAAAGCGAGCGAGCTGATAGTGACCAATGACGAGCAGGTCTTGATCAATTCTGACGCGTTGAAACAGATGTTCGCCCAACGATGCGTCGCTTGCTACTGGCAGCGTTAACGTTTGTGTTGTGACGGCCGATTGACCACAGTGGATGATATCGCTGACTTGGTGCAGTTCCCAATGACCTTGGCCCGATTGCACGGTCGCCGTTAGGTTGAGTTGATCACCAACAGTGACTGTACCAATCATCTCACTATCGTGGACGAACACCGCACCAGCAGCGTTGGGTGCTTGCATAAAGAAACCGCCAAGTTGCGACTCGCCGTGAAAGACACCATGGACGATACCGGTCAGGTTAATGGTTTGGCCTTCAGAGTCAGCAAGGCTTTGGTAAGTACTGACTGACGTCTCGCACTTCGGATCGACCGCGACTTGAGTTGGCGAGTTGGGGCTACACGCGGTCGCGACGAGCGCAAGACTAATACTCGCGAATAAGAGTGAAAATTTTGCGGTCTTCATTGGCTAGGTCCTTGGTCGGTCGGCTCGGGAATATTGACATGTGTCGGCTTTACCCGTTCGTCAGCGTAACAGCCAAGCACTTTTATAAATCGGGTCATCGCTTTCAGCTCTTTCCCTGCTTGCTGCCACTGTGGGTTTTGTTCGTGAACTGCAAGGTCGACATAGAATAACTCTTCCCACGGATTACCCGGCATCGGGCGCGATTCAAGTTTAATTAAGTTTAACTGATGCTCGCGCAGCACAATGAGCGCATCGGCCAGCGCACCAGGCTGGTTATGGGTCGCCATGATAAGACTGGTTCGCGCAGGCAGTTGCTGCGGTAGATGAACGGGGTGACGTTGCACCAAAATAAAACGCGTCTGGTTTTCTGGTTGGTCAGCAAGATTGCCAGCGGTGGCAATCAAATTAAACAAGGCACCACCATTTTGTGAACCCAAAGCTGCGAATCCGGGCTCGGTTTGAGCGGCGACATATTCCATTGCATGGGCTGATGATGGATAAGCGAGCACTTGAACGCCGTCAAGTTGGCTTAAATACTTTGAGCATTGCGCAATCGCTTGCGGATGACCATAGATGGTATGAATCTTTTCTTGCTCATGTTCCGGCCGCACTAAGATTTGATGTTCGACGGACAAATACGTCTCAGCAACAATATGCAGATGCGTGTGGCGTAAAAGGTCATAGACTTCATTAATGGAACCTGATGTTGAGTTTTCAATTGGTAAAATACCGAGTGGAGCGCGGCCTTCTTCGACGGCCGCCAAAATTTCTCGGAAGCTATCACAGGAGATCCCATGAAAACTGCATTGCCGCCGTGTTGCATAGCCCAATGCCGCCTGATGCGAGTAACTTCCCGCTGTGCCTAAGTGAGCAATGGTCATGGCGCCGGGGTGCTCGCTTTGCTGCATCCACGCTTGTTGGGTGAGAACCGAGTCTTCGATGATGACTTGATAAAGACGGGCCAAATAACTGGGGTCGAGACCTAGCTTCCGTCCTTGCTCCATAATGGTTAGGAGTAATGACGCTTCGCGTTCGGTATCACGCACCGAACCTTCTTTTTCCGCTTTATACTTGGCAACGGCGAGAGCGATATCGCGCCGCTCGGCGAGGGCTCGAATTATGCGCTGGTCAATCGATTCAATCCTGTCACGCAGGTCTTTTAGTTCCATTCTCACGTCCAATCATTATTGAAAAAACATCAGGCGTACAAAATAGCATGAAAGTCGCCGAAATTTCCTCGCTGTTTTTACCATTGCTGCGGTTCTGCAGTGAAAATCAGTTTGCCGGGTAGAGTGTGGTATAACTAACACATTAAGCTGTGACAAGAGTCTCAACGTCGCAGTCAATTGAATTCAAACAGAAGGACGAGAGTATGATAGCGGCAATTCTAACGATGATGTTCGTCACCGCAGACCCACAGGCCGAAACGCAAATGCTTGATGAGCGTCCCCATGTGGCATTTTTTAATAGCTTGCAGACACTTTGCGGTCAAGCGTTTTCCGGTCAAAGAATTGTTGAGCGCCCTGGGCGGGATTTACTCGCTGGTGATGAAGCTTTAGTGGTGCACTTTCGAAAATGTTCAGAGACGCAAGTCTATGCTCCGTTTCATATTGAGCGCCCAGAGCAGGGCGATTGGGATCGTTCACGAACGTGGATTTATACCTTGCACGAGGATCACCTCACGCTCAGTCATGACCATCGTGAGCCCGACGGATCAGACTCTGAAGAAACGGGCTATGGCGGGTTCACAACGTCCCCGGGCACTGCACAACAGCAACAGTTTATTTTTACCGAGCGGACAGGCGATCAAGGTGAAACCCTTGGTTGGCGGATTGAAATCGTGCCGGGCGAACGCTATAGCTATGGGACGATGGCCGACGGCGAATGGACGTGGCGAGTGGATTTCGATTTAACGACGAACATTCCAACGCCACCAGCACCATGGGGTTATGAAGGGCGGGAATAGTGATGAAACGGTCGTTGCGAAAAAGTTAAATCGACGAACCTGCGTCGACATTGCGAATTTCATGTTTATAAATACGCCAAAATTCGGGATAATGCCGGAGATTTAACAGCGACGCTGTCACTTTATTGCTGCTACTCATAGGGTCTCTCGTGGGAAAAACAACCATTATTGCTATTGCCGGTCCGTCGGCGTCCGGAAAAAGCCTTTTTGCCTCAACTGTTTATCAGGAACTCGTGGCGGAGCTTGGCGGTGAGCGTATCTCGGTGTTGTCAGAAGACGCCTATTATCGCGATCAAAGTCACTTGCAGTTAGAGCAGCGGGTATTGACGAATTATGACCACCCAAGTGCCTTTGAGCATGAACTTCTTGCTGCCCATTTACGTCAATTGCGAGCAGGTCAGTCAGTGGAGATGCCGCAGTACAGTTATAAAGAACATACGCGCTTGCAGAATACGATTACGGTAACGCCTGCGCGCGTCATTTTGGTGGAAGGCATTTTGCTTTTGTGTGACCCGCAGTTACGTGAACAATTTGATATCTCTGTGTTTATGGACACGCCACTCGACATTTGCCTCTTGCGTCGCATCAATCGAGACATCGAAAAACGTGGTCGATCACTGAGCTCGATTACCGAGCAGTATGAACAATACGTACGGCCAGCGTTTTTTGATTTTATCTTCCCTTCCAAGCAATTTGCCGATTTAGTCGTCACGCGCGGTGGACAAAATGAAATCGCCATCGACATTATTAAAACAAAAATTAGACAGTTGCTTGCTGAGTAATGCTAAGCTCAGCGATTAGGAATCAGAATAAGTTCGACCGAAAGGATAAGAAAGCATGATTAGCCTCATTGGTATGGCCGTGTTGTTGCTCGTGGCCTTTGCGTTTTCAACCGCAAGAAAAAATATTCGCTGGCGCACGGTTGTTCTCGCTTTTGCACTACAAGCGGGTTTAGGCGCATTTGTTCTATACGTGCCCGTCGGCCAAGATATTCTTGGTAACATCGCCTTTGGTGTAGCAGCGGTCATTGACTTTGCAGGCGCCGGTATCGCGTTTTTATTCGGTGATCTGGGTAACTATTCACAAGGCTTTATTTTTGCCATCCATGTCCTTTCCGTGATCATTTTCTTTTCGTCGTTAATCTCAGTTTTGTACCACATCGGCCTGATGACCAAGGTCATCAATTTAATTGGTGGAGCGCTACAGAAACTGCTCGGTACCAGTCGCCCAGAGTCGATGTCAGCGGCTGCGAACATTTTTGTTGGTCAAACTGAGGCACCACTCGTCGTGCGGCCGTTTATTCCGAATATGACTCGTTCTGAATTATTTGCGGTAATGGTTGGTGGCTTAGCGTCGATTGCAGGCTCGGTCCTTGCCGGTTATGCGGGCCTTGGTATCGAACTGAAATACCTGATTGCCGCCTGCTTTATGGCAGCGCCGGGTGCGTTATTAATGGCAAAAATCATTGTTCCTGAAACCGAAGAGCCGAACAATGAACTGTCGCATATTCCGACCGAAGAGCGTCGGGCGAACGTGATTGACGCAGCCGCTTCGGGTGCCTCAAGTGGTATGCAGTTGGCGTTAAACGTGGGTGCAATGTTACTTGCGTTTGTGGCGTTAATTGCCATGGTGAACGGCATCTTGGGCTGGCTTGGCGGTTTTGTCGGCAATGAAGACCTGACCATGCAGATGATTTTTGGTTATATCTTCCAGCCATTAGCCTTCATTATGGGCATTCCATGGGAAGAAGCACAGATTGCCGGGAGCTTTATCGGTCAGAAGCTCGTTATTAACGAATTCGTTGCTTACCTCGATTTTGCCAATTACAAAGACGAAATGAGCATGCAAAGCCAGGTGATTATTACTTTCATGCTGTGTGGTTTTGCTAACTTTTCTTCGATTGCAATTTTGCTCGGCGGTCTTGGTGGTATGGCACCGTCGCGGCGCAAAGATATCGCGACAATGGGTATGCGTGCGCTGCTCGCGGCAACGCTGGCTAACCTAATGAGCGCTTGCATTGCGGGCTTCTTCTTTGCCTTGGCGTCGTAATCGAGGCCAAGCTGCACTATCTGACAAATCTATACAATTAGTCTAGTGAATGGCCCTTCTGTATTTGCGATAATAGCCACCAAAATTTGAACTTGTTCAGGGTGTACTGCGTAAGCAGTGCATTCGCAAGTTAAAGGAGTGAACAGATGAATTTTGTACGCCAAGTAATGCAACGCCGAACGAGCAGCTTTTACCTCGCGCTTGCAGCGGTTATCGCTTTAGTTTTGTCGACTCAGACCGTGCAGGCAGATGAGATTGATACGTCAAACCCGTATAAATTGCTTGAGCAAGTCGCCAACCGTATGACTGATCGGATTAGCGCTGAGCGCTCGACGATTGAAGCAAATCCGAATTATTTGCGTGACATCATGCAGCAAGAATTATTGCCACATTCGGACTATCAATTTGCCGCGCGCGCAGTGATGGCCCGGAATTGGGGACGCTTAAACGAGCAACAGCAACAAGCGTTTGTGGAAGCATTTCGTGACTACTTGGTCACGACTTATGCGCGCGTGTTTACCCAGTACGACGAGAACAAGCATCGTATCGTGTTTGCGCCCGCGGGCAATTATGAGAATGAGCGTCGAGTCACCGTTCGTGCTCAGTTAGTCGAAGAGGGTGGACGCCCACCGATTCGAATTGAGTTCCAAATGCAACGCCGCAACCCGCAAGCACCTTGGATGGCGTTCGATTTGGTCGCTGAGGGTGTCAGTATGCTCAACGCACAGCGTTCAGAAATGGAAGCGTCATTGCGGCAGAATGGTATTGATGGAACCATTCAGCTCTTGCGTGATCGCGCTGCGGTTGAAATTAATCTCGATGAAGAATTAGACGTATCTGACTTTACTAGCTAATTGCCGTACCACATTTCAAATTCTAGTCCGATATGCCATGCGCCACGTCGACGCTCAGAGAGTTCACGACGTGGCCAATGCATCCCACTCCAAACTTCGAAGTAGAGCCAGTCACGTTTAAAGCGACTGCGATGAATTAAGCGAAAACCATAATCATTAACCGGTACTTCGGCTTTTGTTTCACCACGGTAGAAGATCTCCGTGGCAACTGCACGCTCCTCTGCGTAGACATGGTAGACCGCTGTACTGGCGCCCCAACGATAGCCTTCAACGCGTTCAGCTCGTGTGACATCAACTGCCCAACGCGCGAGCCATGAGGGGTCAGGGCTAAATTCCCAATCGAGTCCTTGATAGACACCGAAACCGTCGCTGTCACGCCAAAACAGACTGGTGCGAGAGCGTAACTGTTGACTGTCGGTCAAGCGTTGTTGGTAGATGTAGCGACCTTGGGTATAGAGGTCACCCTGCAATCCACGCCGAATACCGGCACTAAAACGAAGTCGACTGGTTTCACCTTGGCTCGGGTTAAAACCTAACCCCAGAATCCATTCGCGGTCATCTTGCGCGGAACTGAATATTGAAGCACGACGATAATTATCATCGCCAAAATTGAAATCGTCGACACTGGTGCGGCCAATAATTGCCGAAAAACGATTCTCTGTATTCGGCAGCGGGACTTCGACACGGAAACTGGAGTCAAGTCGAAAGCCATTGTATTCGCTCCACTGTGGCTCGATGGAGAGGCGACCTTGAGCGCGACCTGTATCTTCGAAACTGCGATTATCACCAAAAAAATTATCAAACCAGCGTGCGGTGCCATCAACCGAATATTCGACGCCAGATCTTAACGAGTCGAGCCATCCAAGCTCAAGTTCACTCTCCTTGTCGTCTTTTCCTTGCTCTTGTTCAGTTTTATCCTGTTCGTCACTCTCTGCTGGCACAGCAATACTTGTTGCTGAGCTTGCAGCAACAAGTAAGAGCAGGAGTGGCCAAGGATAGCGCATGTACTTAGTCCATTAAAAAGTTGATTCAACTTCTCAGCTTGCCCGATTCCTAACCGAAGGTCTAGATGAGGATGATTGAAAATTCTGTAAAGTTTTTGCGGTTCACCCTGTGCTATAATCCGCAACAATTTTTGTCGTGTTTTAGCTCGAAAGTCGTGTGAATTGCGCAAGCTAAAGCCACTTCAGCAGTCACGTAGTAAGGATGATGAAATGACCAAACATTACGATTATTTGAGTATTGGCGCAGGTAGCGGTGGTATCGCCTCAGCCAATCGAGCAGCCATTCGCGGTGCAAAAGCCGCAGTCATCGAAGCTAAAGCAGTCGGTGGAACGTGTGTCAATGTCGGCTGTGTACCGAAAAAAGTAATGTGGTATGGAGCTCATGTCGCCGAAGCGATTAAATATAGCGCAGCATATGGCTTTCAACTCGAACAAAAAGGATTTGACTGGGGCACGTTAGTCAAGAATCGTGAGGCCTACATCGAGCGTATTCATGGTGCCTATCATCGTGGTTTTGAAGGCAATAAGGTTGACTACATTGAAGGTTTTGCCAAGTTTGTTGGCCCTAACACCGTCGAAGTGAACGGTGAGCAGATTACGGCCGATCATATCACCATCGCTGTTGGTGGCCGCCCGACCATTCCGGCCGTGCCGGGTGCGGAATACGGTATCGATTCTGACGGTTTCTTTGCGTTGACTGAGCAACCGCAAAAAGCTGTCGTCGTTGGTGCTGGTTACATTGCTGTCGAAATCGCTGGTGTTTTACATGCATTGGGCACAGAGACGCACTTATTGGTTCGCCAAGACCGGCCTTTGCGGTACTTTGATCGCGATATCATTGATACACTGACTGGCTTGATGGAGCGCCATGGGCCGAAACTGCATACCTTTGCTGAAGTCAAAGACGTCAGCAAAGACGAAAATGGACTGTTGACCATCACGACCCTGAATGATGAGCAAATTACCAACGTAGATTGCTTAGTGTGGGCGATCGGCCGCGAGCCAGCGACCGACAAAATTGGCCTAGATGCTGCAGGTGTAAATACTGACGAACACGGCTTTATCCGCACCGATAAATACCAAAATACCAATGTGTCAGGTGTCTATGCGGTCGGTGATATTACGGGTGAGGCGCAGCTTACTCCAGTCGCAATTAAAGCGGGCCGTTTACTGGCTGAACGTTTGTTTAATTCGGCAATGCCAGACGCGCACATGGACTACAGTTTGATTCCTACTATTGTATTCAGCCACCCACCGATTGGTACGGTCGGTTTAAGTGAGCTTGAAGCGGTGGAACACTACGGTGAAGACGCAGTGAAAGTGTATAAGTCCGGTTTTGCTGCGATGTACAACGCGATTACTCCTTATCGCGAGCTTAGCCACTTCAAACTTGTTTGCGTGGGTGACGACGAGAAAGTCGTGGGCTTGCACGGCATTGGCGAAGGTATGGACGAGATCCTGCAAGGGTTTGCCGTGGCGATCAAAATGGGCGCGACGAAAGCTGACTTTGATGCCACGGTTGCGTTGCATCCAACCAGTGCTGAAGAGTTCGTGACGATGCGCTGACGTTTTTATTACCGTTACCGATAGAGGCCGCAACGTCATGTTCGCGGCTTCTTTTTTGTCCGTTCACGAGATATTCGGTGTCTTTGCAATTCGAAAAATTCGTCTATGATGAACGGAACACATTCAATTGAAGAGCAGCAGAAATGGATTTGCGTGCCGAACACTCGCTTCAAACCTATAAACAACGACTGCATGTCATCATAAATCGCCGACGTTCGCTCAACCTAAATAGCTTTGTTATCGCCGAACGTTTTGTGCAAGCGGATCGTGTGCCTGTTTGGCAAGGGCGAAAGGGCTTTGAAATACTCGGAAGCGAGCCGCGCTTGGAATTGCGCGGCGGGCATATTCGTAACCCAAATGATAAAACTGCCCAGCACTTCTTGCGCAATAAGAGCGAGTTTCGCGACCAACTTCAAGCCAATTATCTATCTGTTGCTGAAGGCTTATCATTTTCAGCCCAGCATCGCGAGCCTGCTTATCAATTTGTTGCACGGTGGCAAAAGCCCTGCGTGGTGAAGCCAGCGTGGGGTAAACAAGGGCAAGGTGTAACCGTCGGTATTCGCGACCGCGAGAGTCTTGATCTGGCCATCGATGAAGCAGTTGCAGCCAATCAAGGACGCGACGATATCATTTTGGAATTGCAGTTTCACCATGCTGAAGAAGCCCGGTTTTTGGTGGTTGGTGGGCGTTGTATCAGCGTGTTTAAACGACTGCCACCGGCAATTTGCGGGGACGGACAGGCGACAATTGAAACATTAATTGCGCAACGCAATGCGCAAAAACGAAAGAATCCAAATGAGTGCCGGTTACCGATTGTCCTCGATGGCAGCCGACTACGGCGGCTCGCAAAATACGGCTATAGCCTGAACACTGTGTTGCCCAGTGGTGAGTGGTACTGCATTGATGAGAAAGCGAGCATTAGCACTGGCGGTGACACCTTTGAATGCAGTGAGTATATCGCTGACGACTATAAAGTGATTGCCGAGCAGGTCGCTGAATTAGCCGCACCCGTGGCTGTAGTCGGTGTCGATATCATGGCAACCGACTTTCAACAGCCGGTTCGCGCGGATAATTATATTGTCTTGGAAGCGAATAGTGGTCCGGCGATCACGGGGCATCGCTATCCAAGTTATGGTCGGCCGGTTGATGTAGTGGCACCGATTTACGACTATGCTCAGCATCATTTTCATTTTTCGCCTATCGGTAGTCAGACAATCGCGGTCGCTGTGACAATATTTGTGCCCAGACAGGATGATCCTTCGCCGATGTGGCAGGTAGTGCTAGATTTACTCGCAGAGATGAATATAGAACCAGAGGAAAGTGATGCGCCGAGCAGGGTAGTCATCACCACGATTGAGAAAGACTTATTGCAGTTACAACAACGCTTTCATCAAGCCTTTAGTCAGCAGCAGGCGGCGCTTATTTTTAGCCAACGCACCCCATAAAAAAGGGCCGCTGTTCGCGGCCCTTTGGGTTTGTATTGTCGTCGGGATTAACGAAGATCGAAACGATCGGCTTCCATCACTTTGTTCCATGCTTTGACGAAGTCGTTGACGAACTTCTCTTTCGAGTCGTCCTGTGCATAAACTTCGGCAATGGCACGGAGCTGTGAGTTAGAACCAAACAGCAAGTCGATCCGTGTACCTTTCCACTTCTCTTTACCTGTGGCACGGTCTATGCCGACAAACTCAGAACCATCGTTCGATGCGTCTTTCCACTCCGTACCAAGGTCAGTTAAGTTGACAAAGAAGTCATTGCTTAAAGTACCTGGCTTGTCGGTGAATACGCCATGCTGCGAACCTTTATAGTTGGCGTCAAGCACACGTAAGCCACCAATGAGAACGGTCATTTCCGGAGCAGTTAAGGTTAGCAACTGCGCACGGTCGACCAGCATTTCCTCGTCAGAAACGGTAAAGCGCTTCGGCAGGTAGTTGCGGAAGCCGTCTGCTTCTGGCTTGAGAACTTCGAATGATTCGGCGTCAGTTTGTTCGTCAGTCGCGTCGGTACGACCTGGGTTGAATGGCACTTTAATGCTAAAGCCAGCATCTTTCGCTGCTTTCTCAATCGCAGCAGCACCGCCAAGGACAATTAGGTCAGCCAGCGATACTTTCTTGTTACCGTTTTGCTTGCTATTGAAAGCAGACTGAATCCCTTCCAGTTTCGACAAGACCTTATGTAGTTTCGTCGGCTCGTTCACTTCCCAATCTTTCTGAGGCGCAAGACGGATGCGGGCACCGTTTGCACCACCACGAGCGTCTGAACCACGGAAGGTAGAAGCAGATGACCAAGCGGTGTAGACCAATTCAGAAATACCCAGACCTGAACTGAGTAGCTCAGCTTTCAGTGCTTTGATGTCAGCAGCGTTGATCAACTCGTGGTCAACGGCTGGCACTGGGTCCTGCCAAATTAGGTCTTCAGCCGGTACTTCTGGGCCGAGATAACGAGATTTAGGTCCCATATCACGGTGTGTAAGCTTGAACCAAGCGCGAGCAAATGCGTCAGCAAACTCGTCTGGGTTCTTGTGGAAGTGCTCAGAAATCTTGCGATATTCAGGATCCATCTTCATGGACATATCAGCTGTCGTCATGATGATTCCGACCCGCTTCGCTGGATCTTCAGCATCCGGCGCGTGATCGGTCTCTGACAATTGTTTCGGAATCCATTGATAAGCACCTGCAGGACTCTTTGTTAGTTCCCAATCATAACCAAACAAGACGCCAAAATAACTGTTATCCCACTTGGTCGGAGTTGGTGTCCAAGCGCCTTCGATACCACTGGTGATGGTGTCTGAGCCTTTACCGCTCTTATAAGAGCTTAACCAACCTAGACCTTGTGCATCGATTGGTGCTGCCTCTGGTTCTGGACCAACATGTTTAGCGTCACCGGCACCATGACATTTACCGAAGGTGTGTCCGCCGGCGGTCAAAGCAACTGTTTCATAGTCGTTCATCGCCATGCGTTTAAATGTTTCGCGCACGTCCTTCCCTGAGCCTAGTGGATCGGGGTTACCGTCTGGGCCTTCAGGGTTAACGTAAATCAAACCCATTTGCACTGCGGCTAATGGATCTTCTAAGTCACGCTCGCCCGAATAACGGCTGTTTTCTTTATCACTGGTAGCTAGCCACTCTGACTCCGCACCCCAGTAGATATCTTCTTCTGGTTCCCAAATATCTTCACGACCGCCGCCAAAGCCAAAGGTTTTAAAGCCCATGGATTCGAGCGCAACGTTCCCGGTGAGGATAAATAGGTCTGCCCAAGACAGTTTATTACCGTATTTCTTTTTCACTGGCCAAAGTAAGCGGCGGGCTTTGTCGAGGTTCGCGTTATCTGGCCAACTATTGAGTGGCGCAAAACGCTGGTTACCAGTAGCAGCGCCACCGCGGCCGTCACCCATACGGTAAGTACCCGCTGCGTGCCAAGCCATCCGAATCATTAATGGGCCATAATGACCATAGTCTGCCGGCCACCAGTCTTGTGATGTCGTCAGTACATCTTCGATGTCTTTTTTAACAGCGGCGAGGTCGAGAGATTTGAATGCTTCGCGATAATTGAATTCATCGCCGAGAGGATTGGATTTTTTGTCGTTCTGGTGCAGAATCCTTAAGTTAAGTTGATTCGGCCACCAATCGTTATTTTTGGTGCCCGCACCACCCATGCTTGTGCTGCCACCGTGCATGACTGGGCATTTGCCCGCATTTTTATTCTCGCTCATGATCTTCCTCCAAAAAATGGACGCTCTAAGAAAATTACACCTATAGGTATAGCAACAGGCTCAGGTTCTCACAAACTTATAGAATCGTTTGCGTTAATAGGCTTTATCTATTAAAAACTTGAGTATGCATCGGTAGAAGCTTCTGCGGGTTAGTGCCAACTTCACGCCTGCGACAAAAAGCCGCCTGAACAGGCGGCTTGAAGAGTCATAAATAAACTCAATAGGTTATGGAATTTCGAAGGCGATTGCTACGCGATAGTCACGGCCTTGATGGCGCGGGTCAAAACGCCAGCGCTTTAATGCGTCAGACGCTGCATCATGGAAGATTGGGTCGGACGATGAAACTTCCACCCAAATGTTGTCCGTTGTGCCTTCACTCGTGATGTCAAAGCGCAGCAAGACAACATCTTCTAAGCCCTGCTCAACAGCCGCTTCTGGATAACGCGGATTGACGCGAACGATTGGGGTTGGTGTCGGCCGCTCGACACTTTCAGCGCTTGTCGTCATCAGTTGTGTCGCGCCAGCCGGGTTCAGTAAAAAGAACCAAGCGGCAACACCAGACGCAATCAGCGCGAGGAGAGGCCAGCGGCTGAAACCGCGCTGGATAGTGAGTTGTTGAATCCGTTGTTTCATAGGGTGTGCTCCATAGTGGTTAAGATGTGGCGTACCGAACTGCATGGCAGCCTTTTGCTCGTGCTGGAATGCTAAGGAGCTGGTGAGCAACGCCTCAGCATAGGTTTTTTTGTCATTAGGATACTGCGCCAGAATTGCTGCGTCGCAGGCGAGTTCCTGATCTTGGCGGAAGCTGCGATAGGCCATCCATGCCAAAGGATTGAACCAGTTGAAAGCAAGCAGTAGATAGGCAAATAGGTTGTAATGAAGGTCGCCACGCTGCCAGTGCAACCGTTCATGGGCAATAATCAAGGCTTGCTGGCGTTCGTTATAACGTTCGTGGAAATCACTCGGTAATAAGAGGCGCGGGCGGATTAAACCGCAAATCGCCGGAGACTTAATACTGCTTAAATGACAGGCTTGTAATGCATGGCTGTCATTCAGTTGTATGGCTTGTCCTTGACGAAGACGGTGATAGAAAAGAAATGAGGTCGTGATCATCCATGCGACTAAAGTGAACGCGCCCGCCGCCCAAATCCAAACCGAAAAGTACGAATTTGCTGCAACGTAGGATTCCGCGTTTTGAACAAGATCAGGCGTCACCGTAAATTGACTGGCAATGCCTGCGGTTACTGGCAAGCTCGGTAGCCAAGGTAATACAGCCGCGAGTGGCACAAATAACCAGAAACTATATTGAACCCGAGCACCGAGGTAATGCAAGACTGGGCGGCGCAATACAAGGAGTAAAGCGCAAGCTAAGGCGACCAGCCAGAGACTTGTCGATAAACTATTAATCATGACGTTTCTCCTCAAGTTGCGCGATCAGTGTCTTTAACTCATCAATATCCTTGTGACTCAAATCACCTTTTTCGGCGAAATGCGCCACTAGCGGTGTGACCTTTCCGGAAAAGAGGCGTTGGACAAAACTCTTGCTGGCTTGCTGCTGATAAGTCTGTTCGGAAATTGCTGGTGAATACAGGTAGCCGCGACCTTGCTTGGTAAAGCTTAACGCTTGCTTCTGTGTCAATCGGTTCAACATCGTTTTGATGGTTTTTTCATGCCAATCAAATTCTTGCTGCAATTCACTGACAATTTCTTGTGCGGTTTGCGGCGAACGACGCCACAACACCTGCATCACGTGCAATTCTGCATTACTAACTTCGACCATGATCCGCTCCGATTACAAATGTAATACATCTATTGATTACACATGTAATCCAATCGGTCAAGTTATTTTTTAATCGGGGTCTTTAAATTTATGCAGAATTAATTAACAATCAGGTAACAAACTGGGGTAAACACCAGACCAAAGGAGCGAGATGTGAAAAGGTTTACAACATTAATTGCAGCCAGTGCTTTATTGGCTTTCGCCTCGAGTGCGGCCATCAATGAGGTGCGGGCTGAAGAGCGTCGTGGCACCATGCTCGATGCTGTCACTGCACTTGCCAACCAAGAATTTAGCACTGCGTATAATCAGTTTCGTAAGTTTCTCGATCTTGGTAGTCCCGATGCGGCTTATAACCTTGGACTACTGGCGATTGAAGGTGCGGGCACCGAGTATGATCCGGTGCGTTCGCTTGGTTATTTCAAAGCTGCCGAGCAATGGGGACACCCTAACGCTGCGGATATTGCTGCGCAAATTGAACCACATTTGGAAGCCGATGAACTGACTGCAGCCACTGCATTTCAAGAACAGCTGCAAAGTGCGGTCATTATTCCATTTGATGCAGAACAGTGGCCGCGTCGGGAAGTTCGGTTACCCGAGTCCACGCGCCGCGATGTACCAAGCTATCCGGCACAAGCGGCAAGACAGGGCATTCAATCTTGGCTCGATTTACTACAAATCACCGCTCCGAATGGTCGTGTCATTACTTCGGTGCCGGTAAATACAGTACATCCAGGTATTTTCCGCAGTTTTAAACGTTCCGAAGGACGCTGGCGTTATGCTGCGGCGGATCAAATTATGCTGCGCACCTTACGGATTACGTTTCAGCTCGATGATGAAGAACAATTTGTTCAGGATATGGAGTCCGAGTATGCGCGGGTGTTGCCCTTAGCGACCGCAGGTATCGCCCAGAATCAGTTTTTCTTAGCGAACCTTGCCGCGCTGGCGCAAGACATGAATTATGCTTCCCAGCAATTACGTAATGTCGATGTACAAATGTGGTTAGAGCGTTCTGCTCGCGGTGGACACGTACAAGCTCAGCGCTACTTAGCCATGCGCTATGGTAAGAAAGAATGGGGCGAGCACTTAATTGCCCAAGACGATTTGATTACTCAGACGTATTATGGCTTTCAGCTTTACACGTATGGCGCAACCCCGGAACTTCGGGCGGAAGGGGAACGGCTAATTCGTGACGCGTCCTCTCGCGGCGAAGCGCATGCGCGGGAAGTTATCCGCCACCTGTAATCCCTGAACTGAGTTCGCAAATAAAAAGGGCCTGCTTTCGTCGCAGGCCCTTTTTTAGGTGTAGCAAATCTCGGTGCTACTCAGTGATACGCGGGGCCGGAATTTCTAAGCCCGATTGAAACAAAGTAAGGCTTGTCGCTGGTCCTTCGGCCGCTAGATTAAACTCCATTTCAATACCTATTTCCGCATTGTAAACACGCGTTTCGCTTTCCGGGTATACCGGGAAAGCACCTTGTCCGGTTGCTTGTGCAAGCAACTGCTCACCTTCGAGTCGCAGGGTAATTAAAAAGCCAGGTTGCAACTCGTAGGCGCCCAGCAAGCGCTCGAGTTGCTCTTTTCTAAGTTCCGCGCGTTGACGTGTTGCCACTTGGTCACTGACTCGCTGTGCAAACTCAGGTGTAGCGCTATTGACTTGGAAGAAGTTGACGCCAGACACAGATCCATTGTCAGCAAGTACCATGGTAAAATAGACCAAGGAATTTTCGAGGACGAAGGTCGTTTCGCTAACTGGATACGCTCGACTCGCGGTACCACCTTGACGTTGGCTGTAAAGTTGACCGTCACGAACCGTTAATGTGCGTTGGGTATTCGCGTTAATCTGATAAGTGCCCTGATAATGCTCAAGCGTTTCCGGGGCTAACTCAATGCGCTCGTCTTCAATAGGGAATGGCTGTCCCGCGGCATATGCTGCTAACCGGTAAGCTAAAGTCGACGGCATCGGCTGGTGGCCAGCGAAGTTGCTCAATACCACCACGGACACCTGGCTCTCTGGTAACCAAACTGCCGAGGTATTAAAACCATGAATACCGCCGTCGTGACTAATCATCGGCATGCCAGCGAGAGAACTCGTCAGTAAACCATAACCATATTCGCCAGTGACTTCGTCTTCGCGAATCATGGCGGCATAGCTTTCTGGTTGCAAAACCTCACCTTGGTGAAGCGCGCGTTGCCATTGATCAACAGCTAAAGCGGTTGCTTTCAATGCACCTGCGGCATGCGGCTGACTGAGGCTTATCCATGGCGCATTGACGACGCCTTGCTCCGCGTCGATTTGATAACCTCGGGCGCGGTGGCGGAGAATCGGTTCAGCTGGAAAATAACGCGTTTGCTCAATTCCAGCAGGCGCTAATAAGGCTTCGGCAATGTAATCGTCCCATGCTTGACCGCTCAATTTTTCGATAATGGCGCCAAGTAACACGTAACCAGAATTGTTATACCGAAACGCGCTACCGGCGGGGAAGTCAGGCTCTAAGTCCATAAAGGTATCAAGCAATTCCTCGGTGGTGACATGTCGGCGCATGGGGTCACCGGTGACATAGCCCGGAATATTGGTATAGCTTGGAATACCTGAGCTGTGGTTAAGTAACTGATGAATGGTCACATCGGCATAGCGGCTGTCTGGCCAAAACTTAGCTAACGTATCGTCCAGTGCTAACTGCCCTTCTTCGACCAGTTTCATGATCGCAGCGGCCGTATACTGTTTGGTAACCGATGCAAGGCGCATGATACTTTGCTCAGACAATGGTACTGCCATTTCCATATCGGCCATACCCACTGCGCCGGAGAAGATGACTTCGTTTTGTCGTGACACAACAACGGTTGCGCCAGGCATATCTGCCGAGTAGACCGACTCTAGGACAGATTGGTAATAATTTGGTTGCGGAGCCGGGCTATCGGCGGCTGGTGATTCAGCCTGATTACACCCGGTTAAAGTCATGGTGACAGCGAGAGCGCTGAACACAGTGCTGCGAAGCAAGAGTTTCATAATAAGGCCTTTGAGATATTGTTTTTGTTTTACTGCAACGTAACTAGGTAAACGCAACTATAGCGAAAATATTCCCATCTGCGAATTTTTCCGATGGGATTGTTTTTATTAGTGAATTTGAATATTTGTGAGAATTCCGTATGATGCGAGATTCTATAGGTTTATGCAGTTGTAGAAGGAGCCAAATATGCGCGTCAATTCATGGGTGATCGGTGTGGTTAGTGCAACTATGCTCGCCGCCATTCCCGCTCAGGCGGAAACATTACCCAAGCCAATCGAAATGTTGGCACAACAAGGACTGACGATTGTCGATACCTTTGAAGCTCCTGGCGGTCTCGTCGGATATGCTGCGCGTTTTCAAGGCCAAGCCATTGCCCTTTATCTCACCCCAGATGGCGAGCATGTGCTAATTGGTAACTTATTGAATCTAGACGGGGAAGATATCGCCGCTGAACCGCTCTATCAAGCAGTGACCGGGCCAGAGCAGGAACGTGCTTGGGATTTAATGGCCAATGCTAAGTTAGTGCAAGATGGTGATGTAAACGCACCGCGCGTGATTTACACCGTCACGGACCCCAACTGTCCTTATTGCCATCGTTTTCGTGAAGCAGCACAGCCATGGATAGATGCAGGCTTAGTGCAACTGCGACATTTAATGGTGGGTATTATTCGCGAAGAGAGTTTGACCCAAGCTGCCGCGATTATGGGGGCTCCTGATACTACAGCTGCGCTCGAGCAACATCTGGCACGACTGAATCGAGGAGGCATCGAAGCCACACCTCGTTTCGTGCGCATTGGCAATGAAGTCATTCGGGACAACCACCGAATTATTCGTGAGCTGGGTATTAGTGCGACACCTGTGGTGTATTACCGTGACGAGAATAATCATGTCCAAGTGATTCGCGGCATGCCGCAGCCGACGATGTTCGAAGCTGTGTTCGGCCCGCGGCCTTAATCCTTAATTCAAAGAAAAAACAGCAGCTTATGGCTGCTGTTTTTCATTGTACGCATAGATTCCTCTGGGCGGTAAGCCCTAGTATTGAACATCGCTTTGCAGTTCGCTATGGTAACACAGATTTAACAATTGGAGGTTCAGTAGGACTCCTCACTTTACAGATTATTCTGTAACAGGAGTGGAAGCCAAAGGTAATTGGCAAGCGGTATTCACTTCTTCTCAAATAACAATAACTTGGAGAAGAATCATGGCATTACGTCTTATTAAAACCCTTTTAGTCGCGGCAGTTGGCTTGATGTGTTTGTTCTATGCGTTGCAGAACATTGCCAATTTAAATGCTGCTCACGGCTTTGTTTCGGCGGTCTTTAGCAATGCTGGGCACGAAGCTTACCCCAACACGTTTTTCTTTGCGATCGAGTCATCTCTCATTGTCTGGATTTGCTTGATCTTCATCATTGCATTGGAATTACTCGCTGGCATCGTTGCGTTAGCAGGCGCATTCGCGATGCTGCGAGCGCGTCAAGGCGATGCACTTGCGTTCAATAGCGCGAAGTATTTTGCCTATGTTGGAGCAGGTATTGCTTTGCTGGTTTGGTTTGGTTTATTCACCGTTTTTGGTGGCGCATTCTTTCAAATGTGGCAAACCGCACTCGGTGCCGGTTCGCTGGAAGGCTCGTTCCAGTATTTAGGTTCTATTGCCTTAGTGACATTATTTGTTAGTATGCCCGACCAATAACGTTAAACACCTGCCGAGGCGACCGTGCCGCGGCAGTTCGTTGTGGAGTGGGCAAGTGAAGTCTTATTTAGATATCTCGCGCTGGCATCGCCATGCGCATTTTGAGTTTTACCGTCGCTTCGATGAACCATTTTTTGGCTTGTGTGTGGATATCGACTGTGGCGATGCATTAAGCCGATGCAAGTCAGCAGGCCATTCATTTTATTTGTTCTATTTGCACAAGATCGCTCACGTTGCGAATGAACTTGAGTCGTTCCGCTATCGATTGGAAGATGACCGCGTTGCTGTTTATGAGCAAGTGGCGATTGGCTCCACGGTTGCGCGTGACGATGGTAGTTTTGGTTTTTCTTATCTACCATTCCACTCTGACTTCGAGCAGTTTTGTCGTGATGCGGAAACTGAGTTCGCTCGCGTGCGTGCGCGCTCCGACCTTGAGCCCTCGAATGGCTCGGATAACGTCATTCATTTTTCTGCGGTGCCATGGGTTAAATTCAGTGCACTCAGTCACGCTCGTCATTTTTCCCACGCCGACAGCTGTCCGAAAATTTCGGTTGGCAAAGTATCGACTGTCCCGGCCTTTGCGGATGACGGTTCAGTGATTGCTAAGCAGGTCATGCCAGTGTCGGTGCATGGTCATCATGCATTGATGGATGGTGCGGATATAGCGCGCTTTACGCAGCGCTTAGAGCAACTTTTAACCGCGGGTTAGATTGAAAAAGGCAGCGCTTGGCTGCCTTTTATGAGTATTCCTAAACGCTACCATTGGGCGTTGTGAAAGACACGCTGAACGTCGTCACAGTCTTCGAGCATGTCGAGAAACTTTTCCATCATCGGCAAGTCATCAGCGGGCAGATCCATCATGGTTTGCGGCACAAACTGAATTTCGTCGACTTCAAATTCAACGCCGTCAAAAGCGGCCAGCAAGGCTTCTTTGGTTTTTGCATATTCAGTGTGCGGGGCAAACACGGTAATTTGACCGTCTTCTGCTTCAACGTCTGTCACATCCACGTCCGCTTCCATCAAGGCTTCGAGGACGGCGTCTTCATCGTCGCCGGCGAATTTGAAAATAGAGCAGTGATCAAACATATGCGCAACCGAACCTGGCGCACCGAGTTTGGTTTTCGTTTTCGTAAAGCAGTTACGCACTTCGCCAACCGTCCGGTTTGGGTTGTCAGTTAAGCATTCGACAATCACCATACAGTTCCCGGGACCAAAGCCTTCGTAGCGAGCGGGAGAATAATCTTCGCCACCAACGCCAGCAGCTTTATCGAGCGCATTTTGAATGACATGAGCCGGCACTTGGTCTTTGCGCGCCCGGTCAATTAAGCCACGCAACGATAAGTTGGCAGCGGGGTCGGTACCACCACTTTTGGCAACCACATAAATTTCTCGACCGTATTTACTGTAGATACGACTTTTTGTTGTAGCTGTTTTAGCAATTGAATCTTTTCGGTTTTGAAACGCGCGACCCATAATCAAATCCTGTCTTACGATGAATGAGCTTCCGCTGCCGTTTGCCATCGCAGCAAACTTGCGGAATGCTGAATTTAAAGTGGTCAGAATTCTACCGTTGCTTGCGCTAGATTCCTAATATTTTATGGTGATTTCCATCGTCGACCACTTTTCATGTCCCCAGTGTATTGCATATAATTCCGCCACTTCAACATTTGCCGCTCGGCAACATGCTTGATGTTCAATGGTTTCTGTCGTTGGGTATTGAGTGTAACTACATGAGTTCTATTAATCCGTGTGTGACGTGTGGCGCTTGCTGCGCGAATTTTCGTGTGTCTTTTTACTGGGCTGAAGGCAATGATGCCCCAGGTGGCTATGTTCCTGCTGAATTGACCGAACAGGTGAACGCTTTCTATCGTTGTATGCGCGGAACGAATAGTGGAAGTCCAAGCTGTGTTGCGCTGCAGGGTGAGATTGGCGGCGTGATCAGTTGTTCGATTTACGCAGACCGGCCAAGTCCATGTCGTGAGTTTGACATCAGCATCAACGGCTCAAATCCAGCCTGTGACCGAGCGCGGGAAAAATATGGCATGGCATCGTTAATTACAATTGTCGAGGTCGCTTAAAGGGCGGCTATGTGACTTTAAGATGAATAACAGCGCGAATAAACAAAGGCGATTTTATTTTCATGTTCAGTATGAAAATAAATCATCTTAAATTCTCGTCACTTGACCGCAACTGAGGGTTTTCCCCTTGTTGTCAGACCAGTGATCGCCTACGGTAGAGTCTGTTTCTAAACTCACTCTAAAGTCGTGTTCACACTGAATGCATGAACGCATCAACAAGGATAATTGCTTGCCAACATTAAAAGTTCTGCAGCAGTTTGTACTGCATGTTAGTTTGATCGTGCTGTTGGTGTCGGCGAACACAATGGCGTCGGATGACGTGGATGTGCAGTTGGAAGCGCACTTGGATCAACTCCTCGGTCCGGGGATGTATCCTGCTGATCGCAAAGGCTTCGCTGAGTTGCTCATGGATATGACGCCGGCGGTACCGGTATCAACCTATGTTCGAGCTTGGGGTTACCGAGCACTAGAGCTTGCACATGCCGAGCAGTCTTACACGGCTGCCGAAGAAATTAGTCGTCGATTGATAGCGCACGCACAACGTTTTTCCAGCCCTAACGCCCTTGCGGAAGCTTATGCTTTGAAAGCGGAAGTTTATGGTGTGCAGGACAAACGTCATGAAGCAGCGCGAGCTATCGGTGAATTTCAGCGCCATGCGGATGGCATCACTAACCCGCGGATTCAGTTTTTCGGCCACAATGTCGCAGGCCGTATACTCATGGCAGCGCAGCAACATGAGCAGGCACTTGCACACTTTCTGCAAGCCCAAGAAGCGATCGCAGCAGAAACAGGTCAGCAGAATGTGCGCCGCAGGCAATTCTTAACGATGCATATAGCGCGCTTGTATGCAACGACGGAAAACTTTGAAGCAGCGGATCAGATTATCCGCTCCACTATTGAGGAAGGACTTCGTTACGATGTCCACCATCGGTTCCCAGACTTATATCTGGTTCAGGGTTATGTACTTGGACGAATCAGTACACGGGAGAGCGCGATCCATTCATATCGTCAGGCGATCCATTGGGCGAATGAATTAGCTGATATCCGTATTCAAATTATTGGACGCAACAATATTGCCTCAGAGATGATCCGCCAAGGTGATTATGATGGGGCTGAAATCTTGCTCCAGGAAGGCCGCGCAATCGCTGTTGAGCATGAGATGTTGCGTGAATTGCAATTCATCGAATTTAATTTGGCGGACATCGCTGTTAAACGTGGTCATCATCAGGACGGTATTGAGCGAATGCTCGCGATTCGTGAAGTGATTGTTGCCCATGGCAATGCCCGTGACGAAATTGAAGTGCTGTTTTATCTGGCAGAGGCCTATGGTGAGATCGGCGCCTATCAAAAACAAGCGGAAACACTGCTTGAGCTCCATGAAGTGCGCCAGCGTGTGTTCCGTTCGGACCGAGAACAGCTCATGGCCGAAATGCAGGCCCGATACGAGGCGCAAGATCAAGCGCAGCAGATTGAGTTATTGCAGCAAGAAAATTTGCTGCGAGAGCAACAGCTACAGAACACACGTTTGTTACGTGCGATTATGTTCTTAGTTGCGGTGGTATTGGCTTTCATTATTGTCGCCATTGCCTTGGGTTACCGTGCCTCGAAGCGCAAGAATGAACAGCTAAATGAGGCAAATCGCCGCCTGCATCAACAAGCCTTGCAAGATCCATTAACGAGATTAGGGAATCGTCGTCATTTTCAAAAAGTTATGCAAAAACGCAGCGCAGCAGGTGTTGCTCCAGACGCTGCATTATTTATCCTCGATCTGGATAACTTTAAACAAATTAACGATACGCTCGGCCACGCTGCTGGTGACGAAGTGCTTCGCGAGGTTGCTCGTCGATTGCGCGTCGTATGCGGTGACCAAGCCGAAATTATTCGTTGGGGCGGTGAAGAATTCTTGATTTTGGTGTCTGGCCAACAGCGAGATCAATTAATCGAGCTGACGCAGAATTTGTTGTTGTCACTCAACCAAGAGCCGGTGATGTATGACGATGAGAACATTTTAATTAGCGGTACCATCGGTATGATCACGCTCCCATTTGCGGGTGTCGACGAAGCGCGCTTGAATTGGGAAAAAGCTCTGCAACTTGCCGACAACTTGCTTTATATCGGTAAATTGCAAGGCCGTGATCAAGCGCATTGCCTGTTTGATTTACGCGCAGACTATGCGGATTATGAAGGTGCTCTGTTTCGCGAATTCCAGACGGTTTATGACCAAGGTGTTTTAGACGTGATTAAAGTTTCTGTGAAAGTCAGCTAGTCCGAACTAGCTGACTTTACACGCTCTATTCGGATTTATCAGCCGTTGCTTGGCGTTTGAGAACACGTTCGACCGACTCCAAGAACTCAGGTGTCATGGATTTCACATGGAGGTCGCGCTGCGGGAAAGGAATGGTAATCCCAGCCTCTTTGAAGCGTTTGAAAATTTCAATCTTAATCGGTGATCGAACACCTTCGAATCCATTGACGGCATCGGTAATCCAAACACGAAGTTGCAAACCAATCCCATTGTCACCAAATTCCATTAGACGAGCCACAGGTGCGGGGTCTTTCAAAACGCGATCAGAGACTAAGGCGCACTCTTCCATGATGCGAATTGCTTCCTCGGGGTCGTCGTCATAGCTGATATCAACGTCGATTTTAATCCGCGTGTTGGTGTCAGAATAACTCCAGTTGATAACTTCTGAGGTGATTAGATTTTCGTTAGGAATCAGTGTGTCAACGCCCTCACGGTTGCGCAGAACAATATAGCGAGAGCGAAGTTCTTGTACCCAGCCAAACTGTTCGCCAATAGTAATAATGTCACCTGGCTTTACCGAACGGTCAAAAATAACAATAAATCCGGAAATGAAGTTTGCAGCAATACGTTGCAAGCCAAAACCTAAACCGACACCTAAAGCGCCACCGAAGACCGCGAAGGTTGACATATCGAAGCCAACCGAGCTTAGGGTCACGAGCACGGCTACCGTAATCAGTGCAAACTTTACAGTTTTAATGAGGCCGACTCGGGCACTTGCGTTTAGTGCCTTCGACTCAGCAAGCCGGACTTCGAGTAAGTGAGAGATCCAACCGGCTATAGTCAAGGCGATTATAATTAAGAAAAATAACTTCAAACCAGAAAGGATCGACAGGCGAAAGTCACCCAGATTGACTCCGACCGCATCGAGTGCAGCAACGGCTTGCGGCAATAGATTGAGTAGATATAACCCGACGATGACCCAAATAATACCGGCAATAAAGCTTTCTGATGCTTTTAAGAGCGGACCGCCTTTGATCGACTTGCGCAAGAAATAAACGATTAAACGAATCGCTGCAAAAGAGCTGGTTAACGGCACCAAAATATTCAGTATCGGTGTTTCTGCTTGCCAGAGTTGAATCAAAAATCGCCCAGACGCAAGAACGATCAACATACTGATCGGCCAAAGTATGCGTTCGAGTGCTCGATAGGTCATGCGGCGCAGGCCGTGGCTAGCACTCCCCGACTCATTCAGTCTGAGTAACATTCGCCGGCGGGTGTAGAGTGCGACGGCGATAGCAATCCCTAAAACCAGCCACTGCAACACCGAGTCAGCGGAATACAGGTGCGACACATGCTCTGCGACGACTTGTAAAAGAGTTTGTACATTCAATGCGTCAGTATTCAAAGATTCGATGGCCATGACGATGATTCCGGGCTAGATCTGCATGAGTTTATTTGATATTTCTAATACAATAACAGATTACTAACAATAAAAATGATTTCGCAAGTGCGAAACGATAATCTTGCTACACGGACGTCATGGAGACTTATGACTAAACTAGTCGCACGCTACTTCTGTCTATTGTTGATTCCGGTTTTGGCTTTATCCGTGATCTCGCACGCCGAAAGTCCTTTGTCATTCAACATTGACTTGGTCAATGCATCACGCCCGATAACTGAACCTCATCTCGAAGAGGCTCTTGATCTTTATTTGCCCATCATTGATGACGAAGAGCGTTTGATTGAGCTCGAACGGATTGTTGAAAATGTCGATCGCGATGCTTACCCGTCGACGTATATGCGTGCAGCAAGTTACGAGTTTTTTGAGTTTTTACGTGTGCGTGAGCTCGAACAAGCAGAATTGCACCTCGATGGGCTGTTACCTTTTGTTCACCGCTACCCCTATGCCGATGTTGTGATTGAATATTATGTCAATTGGCTTGAATTGCGTGAGTTCCAACAGAATCCGAGCGAGGCGCTCGCATTGGCTGAACAACTCATGCAAATTATCGCGGAAATAGAAAATCCGCGGATCGGTTACTACGCGAATCTCATCTTGCTACAAGTCTTTGTGAACAACGGCCAATATGAACGAGCTCTCGAGCAGGGCTTGGTGTCGTTGCAGTGGTTAGGTCAAACGAATGACAGCAGGCGAGCGACGCGGAGACTGTCGCTGACACAACAGATTGCACAAACCTATATCCAAATGCGAAATTACGACGCTGCACTCGAGCTTATCCAACAGTCCATACAGGAAGCAGAGCAAGAGTCACTTCATGACTTTTTGCCCGGATTATTGCTGTTAAAAGGCTATATCGAAGCAACTGTGGGTCAAACGGAAGCTTCCATTGTGACGCATCAACAGGCGATCGAATGGGGCCAACGTATGGAGTTACCCGGCGTCGTCCTCACAAGTATGAATAATATTGCGAGCAGCTATATCCACCTTGAAGACTATGCGCGTGCTCGTTCGATACTGCTTGAAACTTTAAGCTTGATAGAAGCACAAGGCTTGCTAAGCGAAGATAGTGCCTTGGCTCACGTCGTCCAGTTTAATCTTGGCTATATCGATGTCATGGAAGGTGATTTTTCGGGGATTGAGGCAGTGCAGTATCATACCGATGCGCTCCGTGCATTATCGAACGATGGTGAATTCTCAGAGCATCTTGAGTATTCGGCGAAAGCATATGAACGCGCAGGGATGTATCAAGCGCAAGCGCAAGCCCTGATTGAGCAACGCACCTTACGGGAAACTATTGCTCAGAAAGAACGAGAAGATGCATTGCGCGAGCTCGAAGTCCGCTATCAAGCACAAGATCGTCTGCAGCAAATCGAGTTACTTGAACAACGGAACGATTTGCAAGAGCAAGTGATTGCGAACAAACAACTACAGCAGCAGATTTTTGTTCTGTTTGGAGTGGTGGTCGTGTTAGGCCTTGTTCTGCTTGGGTTTCTATACCGAGAAGCACGACGCGCTAACCAAAAGCTGAAAGTGGCCAATAAGCAGCTGGAATTCCATTCTCGCCGCGATCCGTTAACGGCTTTGCTGAATCGCAGGGCGTTGCAAGATCATATGACGCATCGTGCTAAGAACGAGCGCCGTAAAATTCACCCAGAACACCCAGACGGTCTGGTATTGCTCGATGTCGACTTTTTCAAGCGCATCAATGATACCTGCGGACACGCAGCGGGCGACACGGTGTTAAAGGCGTTGAGCGAGCGCTTAACCAATTTAGCACGCACCAGTGACCTTGTTGTGCGTTGGGGTGGCGAGGAGTTCTTACTCTATTTACCCGGTATGGACGTTGATAAGCTGCCTGGATTCGTAGACCGAGTGTTAAACGTGATTGGCGAAAAGCCGGTTGAGCATGAAGGTCAAGAAATTCCAGTAACGGCGACCGCGGGCTTTATTCACCTGCCGTTTGCCGGTCTTGACGAGTCTGTTTTAGGTTGGGAACGCGCGCTACAAATCGCCGATATGGCTTTGTATATTGGTAAGGTACACGGTCGTAACCGCGCGTACGGGTTGCGTGGCTTGAATAAGCCGTACGAAGAAATTAAAGACCAATTAGAAAACGATTTAAATGCGGCAATAGAAGAAGGGGCGGTTGACTACGTCGTCATTGAAGGTCCAGCGCAAAAACGGCGTCAAGAGGTGCCACCCAATGCCTAGCGCGCGGCACACTCGTTAAAGAAAAGGTATTTCGTAAACTCATAACCAAAAAAAGCAGCGTTCGAAAATCACTTCAAACGCTGCTTTTTTGTGCGTGCCAGCAAAACTTAACGTACCGGCACTTTCTCCCATAAGAACTCGGTCATCATGGTGCGTAAGTGCAACGATGTGCCTTCACCTTCGCGAATACCATGGGTGCGGTTCGGGTACGCCATGAAGCGGAACTGTTTGTTGTGTTTAATCAGTTCGTCTTTTAAGCGCTCAGTGCCTTGATAGTGCACGTTGTCATCGGCGGTACCATGCACCAGCAACAAGTCACCTTGCAGGTTTGCTGCATGGGTCACCGCTGAGGTTTCTTCGTAGCTATCGGCAGCCTCTGGCAATAATCCTGAGTAACGTTCTTGATAAATGGTGTCATAAAGACGCAAATCTGGAACTGGCGCAAGAGCTATACCAGCGTGGAACTTGTCTGGGTAACGAAACAGCGCATTCAAGGTTTGTGACCCACCACCACTGTGGCCCCACATCGCAACACGATTGCCGTCAATCCAGCTCCAACGGGCCAGCATTTCATCGAGGGCGTCGGCTTGATCCCGTACGGTCACGATGCCCAATTGCATATAGATCGAATGGCGCCAGTCGCGACCACGTGGCGAGCGCGTGCCCCGATTATCAATCGACACCACCACATAACCAAGCTGGGTCATGTAGTCATGCCACAGGTAGGTTTGACCTTGCCAACCATCAGCAACGGTTTGTCCCCATGGCTCACCGTAGATGTACATGATTAACGGATATTGTTTGTTAGGGTCAAAGTCTGCCGGGCGCATGACGTAACCATCAAGCACCAAGCCGTCACGCGCAGTGACTTGGAAAAACTCTGACTGGCTGGTAATTTTCTTGGCTAACGTTGCTTTCAGCGCTTCGTTCATTTCCAATTCGTTAATCACACTGTGGTCCGGTAAGGAAATCATGCGAGTTTCCGTCGGTACACCTTTGCGTGACACGTAGTGCAGGGCAAAACGACCATCGCGGGAGACTCGGTAACTATGTGAACCCGACCAATCCGCTGGGGTAATGCGCTGCGCTTCCGAACTGCCGTCTAGTGCCACGCGGAACAAATAACGCTGCAATGGGTTTTCTGGCGAGGCAATAAACCACGCATAACCTTGGCCTTGGTCATTGGCGACAATTTCGGCAATTTCGATGACGTCATAGTCGCCTGAAGTTAACGGGGTTAAGCCGTCGCCATCGCGGTCGAAGCGGTAGAGATGGCGGTATCCTGAACGCTCGCTTTGCCAGATAAAGCTCTGTCCATTGCGGAAGAAACGCACATCGTCAACTTGCTCGACCCAAGCGTTACTTTGCTCGGTGATTAACGCTTCGGCAGTGCCAGTTTGGGCGTTAGCCAACCAAAACTGCATAAAGTTCTGCGCGCGGTTCATTTGTTGAATCATTAACTCATTACTATTACCGGCCCATTCCATGCGCACCAAATAGTGGTCGCGTGGGTCACCCGGTAGCTGCATCCAAGTGGTGTCACCACCGTTCGCTGGTAACACGCCAACCCGCAACGACGAGTTCGTTTCACCAACTTTTGGATAAGGAAACTCGGTTAGGGTTGGATACAACGCACTGACGTTGTCGATCATGGTGAACATTGGCACACCGCTAGTATCCACTTGCCAGTAGGCAATGTGGCTGCCGTCCGGTGACCAACGGAAACCGTCACGCAAGTAAAACTCTTCTTCGTTGACCCAATCAAAGGTACCGTTAATAAGGTCACGGCTGCCGTCGTGTGTCAGCTGGGTAATTTCACGTGAGCTTAAATCTTGCACATAGATGTTGTTCTGCATGACATAAGCAACACGCGTACCGGCGGGGTCAAACTTAGCAAATTGTAAGGTCGACTCCGGTGCATCGCCACCGAGCTGGAACAAGCGACCGTTTTCACGATTCAGCACCCAGTAATCACCGAGCGTGTGTGTGCGCCACGAGCGTCGCGTGTTGGTGAAAATTAACAGTTGTTGCGCATCTTCCGACCACTGATAATCGGCAATGCGGAGTGGGTCTGCGTCCTCACTTGGGCGCAATAAGTCAGCACTCACTAACACGGTACGCTCGCCAGTCTCAGGATGATAGCGAACAATGTCGCGGCCGCCGTTCTCGTTCTGCTCTAAAGTTGTGTAACCGCTACCGTCCGCTAACCAACGTGTGGTCGGGAAGCTTTTCATCGAGAACATGTCGCTGGCATAGATATCCGCTAAAGTGAACGTGGTGTCACTTGGCAGTGGACTCGTTTGCCCGCGTGGTTGTTCAGTCAATGCGTTGGAGTCGGTGCTAACACAGGCACTGGTAAACAGTGCTGCACTGGCAACCAATGCCAATATTTTTGTTGTTTTTGTGAATCGGTTCATGGAATTTTTCCGTAGGTTTTCGGCCAAAATCACTCTGATTGTAGCGGGTTTTGTGATTGAAGAAAGCCAACTAGTCGAGCTAAAGGTGCGGTTGACCTTGAAATCGAAAGATTCCGACCGCACGTATAGGGTAATTCACGCGTTATTTTAAAGAGGGTCGTCTTTTGAGCACTGCCAACAATCCATTATTGACCGATTTCTTTCACCCCCCCTTTCCGGCCATTCGTGCAGAACATGTGGAGCCTGCCGTGAGTGAGGCGATTGCCCACTGCAAAGCTGTGATTGGCCAAGTGGTCAACATTGAACAGCCAACCTGGGAAAGCTTGGTTGCGCCGCTTGAACAGGCTGACGATCGCTTAAGTCGTATTTGGTCGCCAATCTCACACATGAACTCGGTGGTAAGTGAAGACGCTATGCGCGCTGCTCACGATGCCTGTTTAGAGTTATTGTCTGACTACTCAACTTGGGTTGGTCAGCATGAAGGCTTGTTTAACGCGTATAAGAAGCTTGCGCAGAGCGAGTGTTTTTCCGAGTTAAGTACAGCCCAACAACGCGTGATTACCGATACCTTACGCGACTTTGAGCTGTCAGGTGTCGCCTTACCTGCGGAACAGAAAAAGCGTTACGGCGAAATTCAAAACCGTCTTTCACAACTCAGTTCACAATTTAGTAATCAATTGCTGGATGCAACGCACGCTTGGTTTGCTCATGTGACCGACGAGAGCGAGCTTGCTGGTTTACCAGAGAGCGCAGTTGCAGCAGCAGCCGAGGTCGCGCAAGAGAAAGAACTCGACGGTTGGGTGTTTACACTCGATATTCCGAGTTATTTACCAGTGATGATGTATGCAGAAAATCGTGCGCTCCGGCAAAAAATGTACGAAGCCTACGCAACACGCGCCTCGGAGCAAGGTCCCAATGCAGGAGAGTATGATAACTCGGCGATTATCGATGAAACCCTCGCGCTGCGCCATGAGCTTGCTCAGCTCCTTGGTTTTGCCAACTATGCCGAAGTTTCATTAGCAACGAAAATGGCCGACAGTCCGGCTCAAGTTCTCGGTTTCTTGCACGACTTAGCGGAGCGTTCACTGCCGCAAGCACGCAAGGAATTTGAAGAAATCAAAGCGTATGCGGAGCATGAGCATGGCGTAACTGATTTACAAGCATGGGATATTCCATTCTATGCGGAACAACTGAAACAGCAGCAATTCGAAATTTCCGACGAAGTCTTGCGACCTTACTTTCCAGAATCGAACGTTGTTCAAGGCTTGTTTACTGTGGCCGAGCGTTTGTTTGGAATTCGTATCGTCGAAGCGTCAGCACCGACTTGGCATGATCATGTTCGCTATTATGAAATTTACGATGCCGAGGACAATTTGCGTGCCGGTTTTTACCTTGACTTATACGCGCGCTCGAAAAAGCGCGGCGGTGCATGGATGGCCGACTGCGCTGTCCGTCGACGCTTGCCGGACGGTCAGCTGCAGCTGCCTCTTGCGTACTTGACGTGTAATTTCAATAAACCGATTGGCGACAAACCGGCACTCTTCACCCACGACGAGGTGATTACCTTGTTCCATGAGTTTGGTCACGGTCTTCATCACATGCTAACGAAAATCGATGTAGCTGGGGTGTCGGGTATTAACGGCGTTGCCTGGGATGCGGTTGAGTTACCGAGCCAGTTTCTAGAGAACTGGTGCTGGGAGCCTGAGGCGCTTGCATTTATTTCCGGCCATTACGAAACCGGTGAACCACTGCCACAGGACTTATTGGATAAAATGCTGGCCGCACGCAACTTCCAAGCCGCAATGCAAATGGTCCGGCAACTTGAGTTTTCGTTGTTTGACATGCGTATTCACCAAGAATTCGATGCTGAGCAAGGTGCGCGCGTACAAGCTATTTTGGACGATGTGCGACGGCAAGTGACGGTCGTTGTACCGCCGGCGTATAACCGTTTCCAACATAGCTTTGGCCACATTTTTGCCGGTGGCTATGCGGCGGGCTATTACAGCTATAAATGGGCCGAAGTGCTGTCCGCTGATGCTTATGCGCGGTTTGAAGAAGAAGGCATTTTTAATGCCGATACTGGGCGTGACTTCCTTCAGCACATTCTCGAAATGGGCGGTAGTAAAGACGCGATGGAATTATTTAAAGCTTTCCGCGGTCGTGAGCCAGATATCGCGCCATTGCTACGTCATTCGGGTATTGCCTCGGCAGCATAATTGCTTGTGTGACAACTCGAATCAAAATTAAGGGCCGATGGTTTTCCATCGGCCCTTTTTTCAGTGGAATATGTGATTGTGGCTGAAGCGACTATCACGTCGCGTAAGCTAAAACTAAACTCACGATGCCAGCAATCGCCGCCACAAAAGCCACTAATAAAATTATAAAAACAATAATATAAGCAAGCGGATTGCCTTGGGAAAAATCACGCCGGCGATTTGCTTCAGTTTGTACACCAAACAAAGCGGCAAGCACACTCCAGACAATGGCCCAAAGACCCGGCTGGTTGTTTTTCTCTTCGTGCTTATTGGGCATAGACTCTTGGTGTTGCATTGTTCGTTCTTTCCTCTCGTCGGAT
Source organism: Aliidiomarina sp. (assembly GCF_022565475.1). Lineage (GTDB taxonomy): Bacteria > Pseudomonadota > Gammaproteobacteria > Enterobacterales > Alteromonadaceae > Aliidiomarina. The sequence goes on from NZ_JAIUMR010000002.1 coordinate 348,279, forward strand.
CATTGAGGTTAATGTAGCACCTTGAATAACAATGCACTAGTTGCGCTGATTTTTTTAAAAACACAAAGTACACCGCACGGTCCGTGCAGCTCAATTTTTTAGGTGAATCAAATGCGCTCACTTGTTAAACTAGCCGCCGACTTTCAAATTGCAAGAAGGCTTGTGACTATGCGCGAATTCTTAATTGCCCCTTCGATTCTGTCAGCCGACTTTGCCCGTTTAGGCGAAGACGTTGAAAATGTCTTGGTGGCAGGAGCGGACGTCGTGCATTTCGATGTCATGGATAACCACTTCGTACCGAACTTGACGATTGGGCCGATGGTCTGTGATGCATTGCGCAATTACGGTATTACCGCGCCGATTGATGTGCACTTAATGGTCGAGCCGGTCGATGCACTGGTGCCGCAGTTCGCCAAGGCTGGCGCCAGTATGATCACCTTTCACCCAGAAGCTTCGGTGCATATTGACCGCACCTTGCAGTTGATTCGAGATCACGGCTGTAAATCGGGTTTAGTTTTTAACCCAGCAACGCCACTGCATTATCTCGACTACGTGATGGACAAGGTCGACATTATTTTGCTGATGTCGGTTAACCCCGGTTTCGGTGGCCAGTCTTTTATTCCGCAGACGTTGGACAAGCTGCGCGAAGCGCGGAAGCGCATTGACGACAGTGGTTATGATATTTTATTAGAAGTCGACGGTGGTGTGAAAGTCGACAATATTCGTGAAATTGCAGCAGCTGGTGCGGACATGTTTGTCGCGGGTTCGGCCATTTTCAATCAACCCGATTATGCCGAAGTGATTGCGCAAATGCGCGCGGAGCTGGCGGCAAGTGGTCGAAAATAATGTGAGAGCCACTGTTACAGAGCATGAGCAAAGTGAATTCTATTCATGTTCACAGTGGGTTAACCTGAATGAGATTCAGGTTAGATAAGAATTTGGTATTTACAGGTAGAAAAATAATGAGCAAACCCGTTGTATTAAGTGGCTGTCAGCCGTCAGGGCAATTAACCATTGGTAATTACATGGGCGCATTGCGCCAGTGGGTTAATATGCAAGACAGCCATGACTGTCATTTCATGCTGGTCGACCTGCATGCGATTACTGTTCGCCAAGACCCAGTCGCCCTGCGCAATGCAACCTTGGATGGCTTAGCTCTGTATATGGCGTGTGGCTTGGATCCTGAGCGCAGTACTCTGTTTTTGCAGTCGCATGTGCCGGAACATTCCCAATTAGCGTGGGTACTGAATTGTTACACCCAAATGGGTGAGCTGAATCGTATGACTCAGTATAAAGACAAGTCACAGAAGCAAGAGTCGAATATGAATGCGGGTTTGTTTACCTACCCGGTGCTTATGGCCGCTGATATTCTATTGTATAACGCCAATGAAGTGCCGGTCGGCAATGACCAAAAGCAGCACCTTGAGTTAGCGCGTGATGTGGCGACCCGCTTTAATAATATTTATGGCGATATCTTTGTCGTGCCAGAACCATTTATTCCGCAGCACGGTGCGCGAATTATGAGTTTGCAGGACCCAACCAAGAAGATGTCGAAGTCGGACGACAACGCCAATAACTTTATTGGTTTGCTCGAAGAGCCGAAGAAAATCGCCAAGAAAATTAAACGCGCAGTGACCGATTCAGACGAGCAAGCGCGGATTTACTTTAACCCTGAAGAAAAGCCGGGCGTGTCAAATTTATTGACGCTATTAGCGGGCGCAACCGGCCGCAGCATTGATGACTTAGTACCTGAGTATGAAGGTAAAATGTACGGTCACTTAAAAGGGGACGTGGCTGATGCGGTGGTGGCATTTTTGGAGCCAATGCAAGCGCGCTTCCATGAAATACGGGCAGACGAAGCCATGATGGATGCGGTATTGGCAAAAGGGGCTATGAAGGCTCGTGAAGTGGCTGCTGACACTGTCCGACGCGTGTATGACGCGGTGGGCTTTGTGTTACCACGCTAACATTTATTAGAAAGCCACCGTCAGGGTGTAATGCCAGTCAGTTAAGCTGACTGGCATTTTTTCTTTTAAGGGGGTATTTCCTTGTTTTCGGCTTCACCCACCTCGGATAACATCTATCCTCGCGGCGTTCCGGTAGTTTAAAGTACCCCATC
>NZ_JAIUMR010000003.1 GCF_022565475.1 Aliidiomarina sp.
AACCAACCAGACCATAGCTACAAGAAACACCTTCTTAGTTTAATAAATCCAACCAGTCAGGGACTAGTTGACAGAAGTTGAATTAGGATTGAAAAACAGTGATTCCAACCCTAGAATGCAAATAGCCCAAAAAGTTAATTCAGAACGCGGTTAACATCGCCAAACAGCAAGGGCATGACGTCACTTTGATCGATCTCAATGACTTTCCGTTGCCGATTTATAACGGTGACATTGAAGACGCCGGCGTTCCTGCAAAAGTGCGCGAAATGCAAGCAATTTTCGACCAACATGACAGCTTTCTAATTGCGACGCCTGAGTATAACGGTGCAGTACCTGCATTGGTAAAAAACACGCTCGATTGGATGTCGCGTTCACTTGAGAACGGTGATTCAGGAATCACCTTATTCAAAGGCAAGGTTGTCGGTATTATCTCAGCAAGTCCCGGAGCATTGGGCGGTCTACGCGCATTATTGGCGCTTCGGGATCAATTAGCTAAACTAAGCTTATGGGTTGCCCCGACTCAATTTGCTTTGGGACAAGCCCATGAAGCCTTTGACGACAACAATCAATTAAAAAATGATGAACACGGCAAACGCATTCAAGCAGTCATCGAGGATATCGCCGCGTTCTAACAAGGAGTGAACCATGAAAAACCTAACAATACTAAGCTTTACGGGCCTGATCTTCGCTGCTGGAACGGTAGCAGCGGATGACAGTATCGTCATTGATATCAAGCCCGGCAAATGGAAACATGAGTACTCCATGACCAGTGAAAGTGGTAGCTTCGAACAAGCAATGGATGAGGTTCGCAAGCAGCTCAATGCTTTACCCGAATCACAACGGCGGATGGTTGAAGATATGATGGCGCAGCAAGGAATCAACCTTGACATGCAAGGCGCAACGCTAGAAATGTGTATTACCGAGGAAGAGATTCGCCAAGGGATGTGGACACAGGAGGACGGATGCACACAAACGATGACGGCAGGTGAGGGCGACACTTTCCATGTTCGTTTTTCGTGTGACAGCAACCCTCCCACCAGCGGTGAGGGCACTTTTCGTATCCATGATCCTACCCGTTATTCAGCACTCGTGAATGTCGCTACTGAATTCAATGGGCAACCAGAAACACTCGTCATGGAACAAAAAGGCACTTGGCTTCAAGCGGAATGTGATGGATAGTTAGACGTGCTCGTTCTTGAGACGAGCGCTTTCTTTATACCAACAAGGAGCTCGACTGTGTTGAAAATGACACTGCTTGGGGTGATTTTTATCGCCGCATTAATTTTAAGCCCTTCAGTTCAGGCTGATTCCGCACTTGAACAGAAATTTGAGTCGTTACAACAAGCCATGTTGGATAAAGATCACCAGCGCCTCAGCGAGCTTTTTGCCTATGATGGCATGCTCCATATTGCCAACATGCCCCCTGTGGAAGGTCGTCCAGCCATTGGTGGTTTTTTCAGTCGTCTCTTTTTCTTCCTTGAAAGCACGCGTTACACCCATGAATACACGTCAATTGCGACGGGTAATGACGTTGCTTGGATGACCGGGCGGGTGGTGAACACCTTCGCCGGCGACCGCGAGTTGACCTCGTACGAAGGTAAATTTTTAATGATTTGGGAAAACGGTGACGACGGTTGGCAAATTGCTTTGTATAGTGTGAGTAATAACGCACCGAATTAATCTATATAGCGGACCCGGAGAGGTCCTCTTCACTCTATAAAAATGAAAAGGAACATCATGCTCACTCATTTCCTCTTGGCGCTCGTCCTTGCGACGACATCCGCAGCAGAACAACACAACTCTAAAGACCCAACAACATCGCAAAAGCTCCTTGCTTTCGCCACCGAAACTCAGCAATCACATGCCCATTTTACCGCGGTTTGGCCTGGGTTTTGGTCTGAGAACACTCCATTTATTACCTATAGCCTCGACGGCCAGGCTGTTCTCTTTACGACGGAAGAGCCTATTGCAGGGTATGAGCAACTCGCCGACAACTTTTATTACTACGCTGAACGTTTGCCAAATTTAACCGATTCTTCTTTTCATATTCAGTATTCACTGCCAAACGATAAGAATGCCACGGCCATTCGCCTTAGCGATGACAAGGCAGCTCACGCAGATCATCGCGAAACCCTATTGCATGAAGCTTTTCATGGCTATCAACGTGACGCATTTGCAGATCGCGGTCGTAATGAGTTCCTCGACCCAAAGTACCTTGATGAAACCAGTCATCGTGCCATGCTGGCATTGCAATTTGCGCTTGCTCAACAGGCTCATAGCAGTCGTGACTTAGACGATATTCGCGCCTGGCTGAGCGTTCGTGTCGCACTCAATGAAGTAATCGCTCCGGAAATCGCTGACTATCTTGGCGATATCGAGCGGACCGAGGGAACCGCTCATTGGGTCGGTATCCGATCAAGTTACGCAGAAGATTATCGCAACAGCATGGATTATTTTTTCGAAAATTTCGCCCCTCATTTTGAAACCACTCACGCAGTGCGCACGTCTGCGTACATCACTGGCGCACTATTCATCGACCTTGTGAATGATTTTTCTGCTGAAAATACGAATTGGCGCCACGCGATTGAGCAGGGAGCAACTCCCTTTGAACTCGCCGTGCAAACATTCTCCATCTCGACCGAGGACGCTCTGGGCAACATCAATGAAATCCTCTCGCAAGCGAATTTTTCTGAGCATATGACGCGTGCACAGACGTCTCAAACGGACGTGATCACGCTCGCGGACATTGAAGCCTCACACCCCTATCGACTCGATATCACCATTAATTTGCCCATGACCGATGGCGGTATCGAGCTACCTATGTTCTTTTCTGGCGGTGACAAGGGCTTTCATCAGCTAGAGGTCAATTTGATTTTCTTACCACATGCAGAAACCTTCCAATTAACGTTAGGCAACATCGCAATTGATGTTCGCAACGCTCCTGTGCTTGCGGATATACGCAGCGCGTTAGCCAATGAGGTGACCATGAGCATTTGGAGTCAATCGCCGATGACAACCATGGAGGATTTGCGCAAGATGCAGGATTTGGAAATACGGTTTGGTCAATCAATCATTCAATCACAAGTGGGCTGGAAGCTCGCTCCAGCCTCAACCAATGAGCGCTTGCAGATTTCCTTGTAAGTCTAAGTAATAATCTCTAGTTCCGGCGTATGCGTTTGTAACCAAGCGCGTACGTCGTTCATTTGCTCAATCGGAAACACGTAATTTGAGCTGATTTTCCCCGTATACGGAAACGACAACATGGCGTATTTGTCGTTGTATTCACTGAGCGCAACTTTTTTCACAACGCTCAGAGCCACTTGCTCCATGCCGACACGTAAACGGTCGTCCTCGCGACTAAGTAAACGCAGCATATCTTTCGTTTTATCTGCCGGAATTTTAGTGACTAAGGTTTCTGGAAACATGACAAACAGCAGCAATGTCCAGCCACCAAAATAGCGGAGCATTTCTGTACCCCATATCAGGTGAGTCATAACAAACACAGCAAGCAGGAAGGTTAAACGATAGCGACGGGGAATGGATTCGATCTTCTTAAACACGGAAAGCCTTTTGTAAGAAACCTAGAGACATACAACCATTGTACGATAGCTAACGTAATGAGGCTATGGCAGCATACAGTCATGCATTATTTAGTTGATCACGAGGTACCTCATGTCCGGAAACACCTATACACCAGCGAAAGTTTGGCAATGGAAACAAGGCAATGGTGGTAAATTCGCCAATATCAATCGGCCAATTTCTGGTGCCACGCACGACCAAGAATTGCCGGTCGGTAAGCACCCATTGCAGCTGTACTCTTTGGCGACACCAAATGGTGTGAAGGTCACCATCTTATTGGAAGAGCTTCTCGCTGCTGGAATTAAGGCGGCAGAATACGACGCATGGCTAATCAATATCATGGAAGGTGAGCAGTTTAGTTCAGGCTTTGTTGCGGTGAATCCAAACTCGAAAATACCGGCGATGGTGGATAATAGTACCAATCCGCCAACCCGATTATTTGAGTCGGGCTCGATGATGTTGTATCTAGCGGAGAAATTTGACAAGTTCATCCCGAAATCAGCTGCCGGTCGAACAGAGTGTTTGAACTGGCTATTTTGGCAAATGGCGAGTGCGCCAATTCTTGGCGGCGGCTTTGGCCACTTCTATGCCTATGCACCGGAAAAATACGAGTATCCGATTAATCGTTACACCATGGAAGTGAAGCGCCAGCTCGACGTACTTGAGAAGCAACTGGAGAACCACGACTACATTGCAGGCGACGAGTACACGATCGCCGACATGGCGATTTGGCCGTGGTATGGGGCCTTAGTCCGCAATGAAGTGTATGAAGCCGCAGAATTTCTTGACGCTTCGAGCTACAAAAATGTCCAACGTTGGGCTGAAAAAATCGCCGCACGCCCAGCCGTAAAGCGCGGTCGTATGGTGAATAAAGCATGGGGAGAGCCAGCGAGTCAGCTGCGCGAACGCCACGATGCCAGCGATTTTGAATTGCGAACTGAGGACAAATTGAACCCGGAAGGTTAACTCCTCTGCTTTTCTTAGCAAGCCTTGGCGATTTTGCGAAGGCTTGCTATGCATCAATCAGCCATTGCTGACAAAAACTTACGTTTCATCTGAGTAACTTCAACGATCATAATATGACCAAATTACTTACACTTTGATAAGTGAGTCGTTATAGGTTACACTTTTCATGATTTTATCCTTTAAACACAAAGGTCTCGCTAACTTCTTTTTCACCGGCAGTACAGCTGGAATTATGGTGGAACATCAAAAGAAATTGCGTTTAATTCTGGGTCGACTAAATGCAGCAAATAACATTGACGATATGAAACTTCCGGGATTAAGGCTTCATCCGCTAGAAGGAAAAAGGAAAGGAACTTGGTCGGTCAAAGTCAGCGGAAATTGGCGTGTCACGTTTAAATTTAACGACGGTCATGCTGAAGTAATTAATTATGAAGACTACCATTGAGGACAATTTATGGTAATGCACAACCCTCCGCATCCAGGTGAAATTATTAAAGAGCTCTGTATCGAGCCTCTAGGAATATCGGTCACAGAAGCAGCCGACGCCCTTGGCGTTAGCCGAAAAACACTCAGTTCAATTCTCAATGGACGCGCCGGTATCAGTCCGGAAATGGCTGTTCGCTTGTCTATCGCCTTCGACACATCGGCGGAAAGCTGGTTGCAGCAACAATATATGTTTGAACTTTGGCACGCCGAACAACATCGAGAGGCGCTAAAAGTTCGAAAACTAGTTGCTGCATAATTTCAGCACCGAAAGGCGACCTGAACGCGAAGCCTTACTCCACGTAAATCGCGAGCCCTTGGACCAGTCGCTGCACCCGTAATTCATCTCGAGCTCCGCCTTGGAAGCCGTCGAAGGAATTCACTCTTACCGTTTCACTTTGGTCGCCGAGATAGGTCATCACCACTGCGTTCGCGCCGAGTGCTGCAGCTTCGGCCTTTAACAGCTCAATCAGCGCATCAGTTACCGACTCATCGAGAGAGGTCGAAGATTTTGGACTTTGCGCCGATACAATGCCAATTTCTTGGTAGTGCTCTGGCGCGTGTTGAATAAACAACACGTCAGCAGGTGAAACAGCGGGTCGAGTCTGGCCGGTGACTTGGTGCTCAACTGTTGGTGCAGATGTACATGCAGTGAGCACTGCAGTCATTAATATGAAAATTATAGGACGTATCATTCCTTTGCCTCCAAACTCTGTGAGTGATAACTAATCAATGGTTAAGAATACGATTCCTTTTTAACCGCCTTTGAGAATATCCCAATCCTAATTAATTACCAATCAAAAAGTAATCGGATTGGCACTGTACTGCACGCGCGTTTAGTTTTAAGCTGACTGACAGTTTCAATACCACCAATACCAAATTCAAACGGAAAGTGCTGTTATGAAGAATGCCCTGCAAGAGCAGTTGCTCAAGGCCGGCTTAGCCGATGCGAAAAAACTGAAGACGCTGAACAAAGAAAAGCATCAGCAAAAGAAGAGTGCAGGTAAGAAGCGCCAAATCGTCAATGAAGCGACGTTACTTGCCGAGCAAAAGCGCCGTGAGAAGGTCGCTCGTGACCAGGAACTGAATCGACAGCGCCAAGCGGAGTTACAAGAAAAGGCAATCGCAGCCCAAGTTCGTCAGCTCATCGACGTCAATCGAATTGACCATAAGGGCGAAATCACTTTTAACTTTGCCGATGGTACATTGGTGAAACGTTTGCACGTTAACCAAAAAATACATAACGAGCTAACCCACGGTCAGATAGCTATTGTCCGTGACGGTGAGGGCTACGCGCTAATTCCCGCTCAAGTCGCTGAGAAGATTCAACAACGCATACCCACAGCGATCGTCTTACTTAACAACCCCGACGCCCAAGAGGAAGCCCCTGACAACGATGATCCTTACGCAGATTACAAGATACCTGATGATCTGATGTGGTAGTGGCTGAATTTACTTCAGCCAAGGATTTGAGCTGGCAAAGGTACTGATATACAGTGCCTCGACTTTGTCTCGTGCCCACTGGGTTTTGCGCAAAAACTTAAGTGATGATTTTATCGATGGGTCTTTGGCAAAGCAGTTAATTGGAATCCGCTCGGCTAATCCTTGCCAGTGATAATACTCCACCAAACGCGTGACGATTGTTTCGAGGGTTAATCCGTGCAGAGGATTATTCGGTTGTTGATTCATTCAAGAATGTCTCGTGGGTTAATCAATAGGCTCACTTTACTGAATAGGATACGTCAATAAAGGCCGCAAGACGAGACCCGTGCCTTTGCAGCGATGAAGAACAAGCAAAAACGCCCGCTGCTAGCGGCGGGCGTTGTCGTGAAGCGGTTACTTCAAATGCGCTCTAATCTTCGCTGAGGCGTAGTCCATAATCCAGACAATCGCGGCAATCATGATCACCAAGGTTCCCACTTCGTTCCAGCGCGCTAGACCCTGATACTGCATGAGCATAGTGCCGATACCACCGCCACCGACAAGGCCAATCACCGTTGCCATGCGCACGTTGATATCCCAGCGATAAATCGTGTACGACAAATACGGCAATACGATTTGGGGCACCACGCCATACCAAATGACTTGAATTGGGTGTGCACCCGTTGCCGTCATGGCTTCAACCGGACCGTCAGAAATCGCCTCAATTTGCTCGGAGTAGAGTTTCGTCAGGGATGCCACAGAGTGTAAAAACAATGCCAACATCCCCGAGAACGGCCCGATACCGACCCACACCGAAAAGATAATGGCCCAAACCAGTGGCTCAATTGATCGTGTGAGATTCATAAAGAAGCGCACCGTCGCATAAATAGCGAAACTCAAAGCCGAGTGCTTCATCAGGTTTCTTGCAGCGAAAAACGCCAATATAAAGGCCACCGGTATCGCAAACGCCGTGGCTATAAAGGCCATATAGACAGTTTCAATCGCGGCGAATAATGCGTCTTCAAAAATCGACATATTCGGGGTGAGTAGCGCAGTAAATATGCGCTGAGCACCGGTGAGTCCGCTATCAGAGAAGAATTCGCGCATCGATACTTGCGATACCTGCAAGCCAGCTAGGAAGGTCAGTAATAAAAAGACGAGGCCTAGGCGCACTGCCGCGGTGCGAAAAAGTGACTCACCGTCTTTGAACTCAATCAAGCCGGTAATAGCTTTACCCACAGATAACCGAGTATAAATTAGCCCACTCGCGACAATAATTCCGGCAATGCCGCAGGCTAAAGGCTCTGACCAACTGAAGTCCAAATGGCGCAGATTTAAATACCAGCTTTGGTATACGAGCTTATAAATCACGAGGACGCTGTAACTCCACAAAACCGCATCAATGCACCAGGCTTTGATCGTCGCCTGATAGCGAGTGACTGGCATGGTCGCATGCAGTTGTTCTTGTACGTCTTGATTCTTGTCCATTAGTTAATACTCACTTCAACAGCGTCTTCACCATAGATAGTCTGAAACCACTGTTCGTCAATGTCTGTAGGCGAGCCTTCATAAACCTTAGAGCCGTCTTTGAGCGCTATGACGCGCGTCGCATACGTGCGCACAAGGGATAAGAAATGCAGATTACAAATCACGGTCACGCCGAGCTCTTGGTTAATTTTTTGCAGATATTTCATCACCGAATGGGAAGTCGCTGGGTCTAAGCTGGCCACCGGCTCATCAGCGAGTAAAATTTTCGGTTGTTGCATCAAGGCTCGAGCGATAGCCACTCGTTGCTGCTGCCCCCCGGATAGGTTATCCGCCCGCACATAAGCTTTATGATCAAGGCCGACAATACTGAGGTATTTCATCGCCTGTCGTTTTTGCTCTGCCGAATACAGGCCCAATAACGACTTCCATACCGGAGTAGAGGCCAGAGCGCCAGCGAGAACATTCGTGAGCACGGTTTTGCGCGGAATAAGATTGAACTGTTGAAAAATCATCCCAATGCGGCTGCGTTGCTGGCGCAGAGCTTTTCCTTGCAGGTTATTCAGCGCCAAGTGTTCAAACTGAATGGTTCCACTTGTCACTGGGTGCAACTGATTAATACATCGCAACAACGTCGACTTGCCCGATCCCGACAAACCAATCACCACCAAAAATTCTCCTTCGTCGACGCTAAAACTCACCTCTTTTAGTGCCTGCGTGCCGTTCGGATAGGTTTTTACGAGCTTGTCGGCGGTTAATAAATGCATGTGCATGTCCTACAGCAAAAGTCGGTTGGTATCGAGTTCAATTGCGCGAATCATGTCGCGCAGCGGGTCGTAGTCTGCATCTGTGGCATCCACCAATCCCTCAACACTGTAGATATTGCGAAAGATAGTGCGACCTTCTTCCGTATCAAGGAATTTCTTCACCGCATCGATAAAGCGGTCGCGAATATCTTCAGGCAGGTCTTTACGGAACACGAAAGGGTCGTTCGGTATTCTGTCGGTCACGGCTAGAATACGCACGCGCTCTTCAACGTCTGGGAATTGGGTCAACACCCGCTGTCTGGCATCGCGAATCGTGCCGTCGGCTGCGGGCGCTGAATAGTAAGCAGAACCAGCATCCACCTGCCCTTGGTAGACCATGGTAATCACGCTGTCGTGCTTCATGGCAAACGTTTCGTTACCAAGGCTGACACCGGCTTCGCGAATCATTTTTAGCGGAAAGAAGTACCCGGAAGTCGACGCCGGATCAGTAAAAGCAAAACGCTTGCCTTGTAGATCTTCAAGTGTGTGAATATCGCTGTCAGCACGCACGACAATTTGTCCTTGGTAGTAGTCGACACCATGGCGAATCATCCGTAAATGCGCGCGCGCACCGTAACGCTCGTTAGCCATCAAGTAACCAAAGGAGTTCATTGCGCCAATATCGGCGCGGCCCGAGCCAAAGGCTTCAACCACAGCAATGTAACTCGTAGGAATTCCTGTGACATAGTAGTCACCCGTTTCTTCCTCTAAGAAACGAATAAATTCACGGGAGTTGCTGGCTATGGTGTCAGCATCCACAGAGGGAGTGAAATAAAGCCTTACTGGATTGTCACGGCTGCCCAAATCGCCCGCTGGCTGACAGCCGCTTATGAGCATAACTAAAGGCAGTAACGTGATTAAAAACAAGGTTTTAAGTGGCATTCTAAAGGTCATGGTTAAGCACCCTGTGGTGAATTCATGACCTTTATAACGCAACTTTATGATCTTAATATGACAGTGCCGTCATGGGCGGTTCATCGTGCTGTCATCGAGCTGTCATCGCTTCGCGAATCTTTGTTCTGAAGCGTGCGGGGGGATGATTGCGAATTTTTACTAAGAAAAAAGGGCCTTGCGGCCCTTTCGTCTTATTCCACGGTAACGCTCTTGGCTAAATTACGCGGTTGGTCTACATCGGTGCCTTTAATAATGGCAACGTAGTAGCTCAGTAGCTGCAATGGGATGGTGTAGACGATTGGTGCGACTAGCTCGTCAACATGATCGAGGTTAATCACGCGCATGGTGTCATCGCTTTTGAAGTGTACGTCTTTGTCGGCGAACACGTACATGATGCCGCCACGAGCACGAACTTCTTCGACGTTCGACTTCAGTTTTTCGAGCAGCTCGTTGTTGGGTGCAACCACAATGACCGGCATTTCGGCGTCAATCAATGCGAGCGGGCCGTGCTTTAGCTCACCGGCGGCATAGGCTTCAGCGTGAATGTAGCTGATCTCTTTCAGCTTCAGCGCACCTTCCATGGCAATCGGATATTGGTCGCCGCGTCCTAAGAACAAACTGTGTTCTTTGTCGGCAAATTCTTCGGCCAATTCTTCAATTTCTGCGGTGATTTTCAATGATTGTTCAAGTTTGGTCGGTAACGCGGCTAGAGCGTGAGCAATCCTTGCTTCGGTGGCTTGATCCATGCCATTGAAGCGGCCGAGGGCACTTACCAGCATCAACAAGCCGACTAACTGCGTGGTAAAGGCTTTGGTTGAAGCTACACCGATTTCAGCGCCAGCCCGGGTTAAGAAGGCTAAATCCGATTCCCGTACCATGGACGAGGTCGCCACGTTACAAATGGTTAAGCTCGAACGATAACCGAGTGTCTTCGCCAATCGCAAGGCCGCCAAGGTATCGGCCGTTTCACCCGACTGCGAAATCGTGACCAGCAAGCTCCCCGGAAAAACATGCGACTTGCGGTAGCGGAATTCTGAAGCGATTTCGACGTTACATGACACGCCTGCGTAAGCCTCAAACCAATAACGCGCGACCATACCGGCATGATACGAGGTACCACACGCAATAATTTGGACGTGGCGAATGTCTTTGAAGATTTCTGCAGCGTTCTCACCAAATGCATTGACCATGATTTCATCGCCATTGACGCGACCTTCAAGGGTGCTGCGCACGGCAATGGGCTGCTCATGAATTTCTTTCAGCATGTAATGGCGATATTCGCCTTTGCCGCCTGCATCATACTGCAAGTCAGAGGTTTGTTGTTCACGTTGAACCGGCTGCCCCTGGGTATCAAAAATTTCTACTGTTTCACGGGTAATACGCGCTACATCACCTTCTTCAAGATAGATAAACTCGCGGGTCACCGGTAATAATGCTAACTGATCCGACGCAACAAAGTTTTCACCAAGACCAAGACCAATGACTAACGGGCTGCCAGAGCGTGCAACAACGAGCTCGCCTGGACGACGTTTGTCCATAATGACGGTGCCATAAGCGCCTTCCAATTGTTTTACTGTGGCTTGGAGTGCGGCAAGCAGGTCATCCTGTGTTTTTAACTCATGATGTATGAGGTGACAAATCACTTCGGTGTCGGTTTGCGAGGTGAATACATAACCGAGATCTTGTAGCTTTTTGCGTAAGACATCATGGTTTTCAATGATTCCGTTATGGACCACTGCAATGGTGTCATTGGAGAAGTGGGGATGCGCGTTGGCCTCGGTGACCCCTCCGTGCGTCGCCCAACGGGTGTGGGCTATGCCGCTAAAGCCATTGGTGTTGGTTTCTTCCAACGCGTCCGCCAGTGCTTGAACCTTGCCGACACGACGCACTTGCTGCAAGCCTTCGTCATTTAACAAGGCCACGCCAGCGGAGTCATAACCACGGTACTCGAGGCGACGTAGGCCTTCTAATAAAATCCCAGCGACTCGGCGCTCTGCCGTTGCTCCAACGATTCCACACATCTTACTGATCTCCCTTTTTCACTGGGCGTTTCCATCCCGCAATATTACGTTGTTTGCCGCGAGCAACTGCAAGTTCGTCTGCGCCGACTTGTGTCGTAATGACCGAGCCCGCGCCAATGGTCGCGTTGTCACCGATGGCAACCGGTGCAACTAATGAACTATTAGAGCCAATAAAGGCACCCTTGCCAATTTCGGTTTTGTGTTTATTCACGCCATCATAGTTGCAGGTAATGGTTCCTGCACCGATATTTGTACCGGCACCCACGGTGGCATCGCCTAAATACGTTAAGTGACCGGCTTTCGCACCTTTGCCAAGATATGACTTCTTGATTTCAACAAAGTTGCCAACCGCCGCTCCTGTTGCTAATTCTGTACCTGCGCGCAAACGGGCAAATGGTCCAACTTGTGCCGTTGGGCCAACTTTAGCGCCTTCCAGCACTGAATTTGCTTTTATCACAGCGCCTGCTGCAATATGACTGTCGCGAATCACGCAATTCGGCTCAATCATCACGCCGTCCTCGATTGTGACTTCACCTTCAAACACCACGTTGACGTCGATCACCACATCAGAACCAACGGTCACACTGCCGCGGACGTCAATTCGAGTGTGGTCGAGTAGAGTAGCACCGGCCATCATCAGCGCTTCAGCTTGGCGTTGCTGGTAGGCGCGCTCCAGGCCAGCTAATTGGACTCGGTTATTTGCACCTTCTACTTCGCTAATCTCGGCTGGCTGGCTACTTGCAATGTCCACACCTTCGGTTGCCGCCATGGCAACGATATCGGTCAGATAGTACTCGCCCTGCACATTATTGTTGTCGAGTTGGCTTAACCAACGCTTTAGGTCTCCGCCATTCACCGCCATGATTCCGGTGTTCACTTCGGTTATGCGATGTTGTTCTGGAGATGCATCTTTATGTTCAATAATACCGGTAATCTTGCCCGTATTATCGCGAACAATGCGGCCGTAACCGGTTGGGTCGGGCAGGGTAACCGTCAATAGTGCGAAAGGACTGTCGCCTTTCGCAGTCAGCAATGCTTGCAGTGTTTCGACTCGAGTGAGTGGCACGTCGCCGTAGAGAATCAGGACTGTTTCGTCGTCGGAAATCTTCGGAATTGCCTGTTGCACCGCATGGCCGGTGCCCAATTGTTCGGCTTGCTCAACCCAGTCGACTGCATAATCTGCCAAGCGTTGCTTTAATTGCTCGCCACCATGACCATACACCAAGTTAATTCGTTCAGCGCCAAGTTTTTGCGCACTTTCAATGACATGCGCAACCATTGGTTTTTGGGCCACGGGATGAAGCACTTTTGGCAGCGCAGAACGCATCCGCGTGCCTTTGCCTGCGGCTAGAATAACGGCATTGATTGGGGCTGTGGTCATGGACGATCCTTTCTACCAAATGACACTAAGGAAAAACAATTTTAGCAGGGTTCCGAGCGTTCCGAAACGCCACTTGCGAAATGTTTATACAGCTAGCGTCCAACGCTAGCGCAATAAAAAACCCGGCATAAGCCGGGTTTTTTGCTGATCGCCTTGTGCGAACCTGTTACTTGCCTTTCTTCTTGCGAAGATGTTGCAATACGCGCAACTGTGCGACTGCACGGGCAAGCTCTGCTGCTGCTTCAGCGTACGACATGTCAGGTGACGAGTGGGCCATTGCTTCACGCGCTTCTTTGATTGATTTCTCAATCGCTAGCTCGTCAAGTTCGCCACCACGTACCGCCGTGTCAGACAAAATGGTGACAACGTCAGGTTGTACTTCCATAATGCCGCCAGCAACATAAAACAGCTCTTCTTCGCCGGCTTCTGTCACCAAACGAATCATGCCAGGCTTCAAGGCGGTCAATAACGGGGTGTGCTTAGGTAAAATACCCATTTCACCCTCTTCAGCTGTCACCTGGATAGAACGTACATCGCCAGAGAACAACCGTTCTTCTGCGCTTACCACATCCAGACGTACTGTAGATACCGCCATTACAAACCTCCCGTTCAATTACATTTTGTTGGCTTTTTCGATCGCTTCGTCGATGGTACCAACCATGTAGAACGCTTGCTCTGGCATGTGATCGAAGTCACCGTCCAGAATGCCTTTAAAGCCAGCAATCGTGTCTTTCAATGACACGTACTTACCTGGAGAACCGGTAAATACTTCAGCAACGAAGAACGGCTGAGATAAGAAGCGCTGAATCTTACGCGCACGTGCGACAACACGCTTATCTTCTTCAGACAGCTCGTCCATACCGAGGATGGCGATGATGTCTTTCAGTTCTTTGTAACGCTGAAGGACTGACTGAACGCCACGCGCTGTTTCATAATGCTCGGTACCAATAACTTGTGGATCGAGCTGACGCGAAGTTGAGTCCAGTGGGTCAACCGCAGGGTAGATACCCAATGACGCGATGTCACGCGACAATACAACGGTTGCATCCAAGTGAGCAAACGTAGTTGCTGGTGACGGGTCAGTTAAGTCATCCGCAGGTACGTAAACGGCCTGGATTGACGTGATTGAACCTGTCTTAGTTGACGTAATACGCTCCTGCAATACACCCATTTCTTCAGCAAGTGTAGGCTGATAACCTACCGCTGATGGCATACGGCCAAGCAGTGCTGATACTTCCGTACCGGCTAGTGTATAACGGTAGATGTTATCAACGAAGAACAGAACATCACGACCTTCGTCACGGAATTTCTCCGCAATGGTAAGACCGGTCAATGCAACGCGCAGACGGTTACCCGGTGGCTCGTTCATCTGACCGTAAACCAACGCTACTTTATCAAGTACGTTCGAGTCTTTCATTTCGTGATAGAAGTCATTACCTTCACGAGTACGCTCACCAACACCAGCGAATACTGAGTAACCGCTGTGCTCGATTGCGATGTTCCGGATCAGTTCCATCATGTTTACGGTTTTACCTACACCGGCACCACCGAACAGACCAACTTTACCACCTTTCGCAAACGGACAGATTAGGTCGATAACCTTGATACCTGTCTCAAGCAACTCGATTGAGCTTGACTGCTCTTCGTAAGAAGGCGCTTCACGGTGAATCGACATACGCTCTTCTTCACCGATATCGCCAGCTTCGTCGATAGGGTCACCAAGAACGTTCATAATACGTCCTAGAGTTGCCTTACCAACGGGAACCATAATTGGCTCACCTGTATTGTCAACACTCAAACCACGACGGAGACCGTCAGTAGTACCGAGTGCAATTGTACGCACGACACCGCCGCCCAGCTGTTGCTGAACTTCGAGGGTTAGACCCTTCAAATCGCCTTCGGCGATGCGCAGTGCGTCGTAGATCTTTGGTACGCTAGATTGTGGGAATTCGATATCCACAACTGCGCCAATGATTTGGACGACCTTACCTTGACTCATGACTTATCCTCTAACTCTGCAAATCTTCATGACCTTTGCCGGGTAGCAGGTTTACACTGCGCCAGCGCCCGAGACAATCTCTGAAATCTCTTGGGTAATCGCTGCCTGACGAGCTTTATTGTAAACTAACTGCAACTCATCAATCAGTTGTCCTGCGTTATCGGTAGCTGCTTTCATAGCTACCATTCGTGCCGCTTGTTCACTCGCTAAATTCTCGACTGAACCTTGGTACACCTGACTTTCTACGAAACGACGCAACAATGTATCTAACAACGTTTTTGCGTCTGGCTCGTATAAGTAATCCCAAGCATGTGCACGTTTTGCAGTTTCTGTTTTAGGCAAAGGTAACAGTTGGTTAATGACCGGTTGTTGTGTCATCGTGTTAACAAACTTGTTGTACACGAGATACACACGATCAAGCTCACCACTGTCGAATGCGTTCAGCATTACCGATACCGTTCCGATCAGATCGTTCAGGGCAGGCTTGTCACCCAAACCAGAAGTTTGGGTTAGGATATTTGTCGTAATGCGCTTGAAGAAAGCCGCAGCTTTCGATCCAATTGCAGCAAAACTTACGTCAACACCTTTCTCTTTCCATTCTTGAACATCACGTAACACCATACGGAATTCGTTACTGTTCAAGCCACCGCACAAACCACGGTCGGTCGAGATGACGATATATCCAACACGTTTAACCTCACGATCAGTCATCCAAGGATGCTGATACTCAAGGTCACCCTGAGCAATATGGCCGATCACTTCGCGAATAGCTTCCGCGTATGGACGGCTGCTGGCCATTTGATCCTGCGCTTTACGCATTTTCGAGGCCGCAACCATTTCCATTGCGCTGGTGATCTTCTGAGTGTTGTTAATACTCCCGATCTGAGTTTTTATCTCTTTTCCAACGGCCATAATAATCTCCTGCGTTTACAACGACGGAAGGCCGCAGTTTCCTGCGGCCCGGCTCTTAGAAACTCTGTGTTTCTTTGAACTTGGTGATACCTGCTTTGATTTCAGCTTCGATATCGCCGTTGTAATCGCCTGTTTCATTAATTTTCGCCATGAGGTCGGCGTGCTCGCTGTTAAAGTACTCCAGCAAAGCAGACTCGAAAGATTGAATCTTAGCGATTTCAACACCTTTCAAGAAACCTTTTTCGGCTGCGAAGATAGACACGGCCATGTTCGCAACGCTCATTGGCGCATATTGGTTTTGTTTCATCAACTCGGTAACACGCTGACCATGCTCAAGCTGGGCACGTGTGGCTTCGTCGAGATCAGATGCGAACTGAGCAAACGCTGCAAGTTCACGATACTGAGCCAATGCAAGACGAATACCGCCACCAAGCTTCTTGATGATCTTAGTCTGAGCTGCACCACCTACCCGCGATACCGAAATACCGGCGTTAACAGCTGGGCGAATACCCGCGTTAAACAAGTCAGTTTCTAAGAAGATCTGACCGTCAGTAATCGAGATTACGTTGGTTGGTACGAACGCAGAAACGTCACCTGCTTGGGTTTCAATGATTGGTAACGCAGTTAAAGAACCGGTTTTACCTTTCACTTCACCGTTAGTGAACTTTTCTACGTAGTCAGCGTTTACACGCGCAGCACGCTCTAGCAAGCGCGAGTGTAAATAGAAAACGTCACCTGGGAATGCTTCACGTCCTGGTGGACGACGCAGTAGCAATGAGATTTGACGGTAAGCAACGGCTTGCTTCGACAAATCATCATACACGATTAGCGCGTCTTCACCGCGGTCACGGAAGTATTCACCCATGGTACAACCAGAATAAGCAGCCAAATACTGAAGCGCTGCTGACTCAGAGGCCGACGCTGCAACAATAATGGTGTGCGCTAAGGCGCCGTGCTCTTCAAGCTTACGGACGACGTTGGCGATGGTCGACGCTTTCTGACCGATTGCAACGTAGACACACTTAATGCCTGAATCTTTCTGGTTGATGATGGCGTCAACGGCCATCGCTGTTTTACCGGTCTGACGGTCACCGATGATCAACTCACGCTGACCACGACCGATTGGAATCATGGCGTCAATTGATTTGTAACCAGTTTGTACTGGTTGATCAACTGATTGACGCTCGATTACGCCCGGTGCAATTTTCTCTACCGGCTCAAAACCGTCAGCATCAATTGCGCCTTTACCGTCGATTGGCATACCTAGCGTGTTCACAACACGGCCAAGTAGGGCACGGCCCACTGGAACTTCCAGGATCCGACCCGTTGATTTGACTTTAATACCTTCTTGCAGGTCACCGTATGGACCCATTACAACCGCACCTACAGAGTCGCGCTCAAGGTTAAGTGCGATTGCATAGCGATTTCCAGGAAGCTCGATCATCTCCCCCTGCATACAGTCAGCCAAACCGGTGACCCGGATGATACCGTCTGTTACAGCAGTGATGGTGCCTTCATTGCGAGCTTCACTGACAACTTCGAACTGCTCAATACGCTGTTTGATCAGTTCTGCAATTTCATTTGAATTCAGTTGCATGCTCTCGTCCCCGATTATGATTGCAGTGAAGAAGCTAAGCGCTTGAGCTGGCTTCTTAACGTATTGTCGATGACCATGTCACCGGCTTGGATCAGCAAACCGCCAACAATAGACGGTTCAACACTGCAATTGAGCTTAACTTTGCGTTCAAGACGTTTTTCCAACGCTGCGCTTAACTTCGCCTTTTGGGCGTCGTTGAGGTCCATCGCTGAAGTGACTTCAACGGTAACCTCTTTCTCGTACTCTTGTCGCATGTCTGCGAATAACCGCAGTACTTCCGGAAGAGCCTTCAAGCGTTCATTGGTCGCCATTACTTTGATTAAGTTCTGGCCATTGGTATCGAGTTGCTCACCGCAAATCCCGATAAAAACGTCACTTTGATGAGCGAGGCTTGACGCACCATTTAAAAAGGTCACGATGTCAGCATTTTCAACAACTTCCGTTGCGAACGCTAACATACCATGCCATTTGTCTAACGCACCTTGCTCAACAGCAAAATCAAAAGCTGCTTTAGCATAGGGGCGAGCGACCGTTGTATATTCGGACATAGCTCAACCCCCGTGATTACAGTTCAGCGACAAGTTTTTCAACAATGTCGCTTTGCTTCTGTGCATCGACCTCACGTTCAATGATTTTCTCTGCACCAGCAATTGCCAAGAAGGCAACTTTCTTGCGGAGTTCTTCACGAACACGAGTACGCTCGGCTTCCACTTCGGCATAACCGGAAGCAATAATTTTTTCGCGCTCAGCGTGACCACGTTGAGTCTCTTCTTCAACCAACTTCGCCGCACGTTTTTTGGCTTGGTCGATTAATTCAGCTGCTTGTAACTTCGCAGCTTTGAGCTCTTCGTCGGCTTTTGCACGAGCGACTTCAAGGTCTTGATTCGCTTGTTCAGAAGCGGCAAGACCGTCAGCAATTTTCTTCTGACGCTCTTCAATCGCATTATTCAACGGTGGCCACACAAATTTCATGGTGAACCACACGAAGAACGCAAACGCAATCGATTGACCTATAAGGGTGAAGTTAATATCCACAACAACCCTCCTCTAAGTTGGTGATCGACGATTGTGCTTGATTAACCGATGAACGGGTTTGCGAATAAAAGCAACAATGCGATACCAACACCGATCATCGCGATAGCATCGATAAGACCAGCAAGGATGAACATTTTAGTCTGTAGCTGAGAAGCCATTTCAGGCTGACGAGCAGTAGCTTCTAAGAACTTACCACCCATGATTGCGAAAGAGATCGCAGTTGCTAAAGCAGCAACGCTCAGGATGATAGCTACAGCGAATAATGTTGCAGTTTCAATTGCCATTGGGTTTTCTCCAATTTTAAAAGTTAAAGTTAATGTAAAAAAATTGATGGTTTATTAATGGTCTTCTGCTGCCATACTCAAGTACACGATGGTTAACATCATGAACAAGAACGCCTGCAACACAATAACCAAAATATGGAACACCGCCCACGCAAAATGCAGTGGTAACTGATACAACCCGACCAGCGCGATCAAGATAAAGATAACTTCACCGGCATAGAGGTTTCCGAACAAACGAAGACCTAACGACACTGGCTTTGAAATTAAGGTTACGAGCTCGAGAACCAAGTTAAACGGTATCAAGGCCCAGTGATTGAACGGTGTAAAACTTAGCTCTTTGATGAAGCCACCGATACCTTTAAAGGCAATCGAGTAACCGACGATTAAGAAAAAGACGCCTAACGCCAGACCCATCGTAATGTTGATGTCGGTCGTTGGTGCGATGGTCATGTAGCTCCATGGGTGCGCCATGATCTTTTCAAGCAGCGAATAGCCTTCGACATTGTACTTAATCGCTTCAGGATTAATCAGGAGACCGACAGCACCAAACACCGCTGGTAACCAGTCAACTGGCACCAATTTCATGAGGTTCATTAAGAATATCCACATGAAAATAGTCAAAGCAATCGGAGCAATCAGTTTGTTTTTAACGTGGAATGTTTCTTTTACTGAGGTCGCAATGAACTCAATAATCATTTCCACAAAACACTGAAACTTACCCGGAACGCCTGTTGTTGCTTTACGGCCAACAACCATAAAGCTAAGAACAAAGACGAAACCAAGAATAATCGCGACACTGAGTGCACCCACGTTAACGGCCATAAAACCTTCACCAATCGTCATATCTGAAAGGTGGTGGTTAATGTAACCTTGGATGCTGGTATTTCCTTCTGCAGCCATGTAATTACCCAATTAACTAGTTTTTGAATTTAAAAGAATCGGTGCCAACCACTGTACGTGCAAGAGAACCAAAAGGGTTACAAACAGCGGTAACCAGGGTCCAGATAGCAATAAAAAGGCGGTAATCAACAAGCTCACAACGAGGAGCCATTTTACCGCTTCTGCTATAAAAAAATAACGCACGACACTTGGTGCAAAACGTCCGCCGCCATAACGAAAGGCCAACGCTGAAAATACTATGTTAGGAACCAAGGCAATGATGACGCCAGCTAATGCTGACACGGTTCCTGGACCTGCCATCAGCAGTCCAAAAATAACGACAAAGATGAAACCGACACCAAGTTGAAGGGCTAATGTTCTTAGCGCAAGCTGCTGTCCTGCCCGAGTTAACGGGTGATTCGACTGTGCTAGCATGACCATTCCAACCGGTGGATTTCAGTGCCTTTACACACTGCTAAAGTTCATTCATTGAGCAGTTTGTGCACTGAACATAAAAAAACTGCGCAGATTATAAAGTTTTGCCACTAAATTGCAACTAAAGCCGGGCTTTTACGCCTTATATATTCAGGCAAATTACTTTTATTCAACAAAACTACCTGATTCTCCGATAGTTTATCGAAATTAAGAAAAATGGCGCAAAATTCCATCAAGTTCATCAAGGCTGGTATAGTTAATCACCAATTTACCTTTGCCTTTACGGTTATGACTAATCGCCACCTTTGCTCCTAAACGTTCACTCAATGAATTTTCTAACTGCTGTACGTCTGGATCAGGTTTCTTTTCTTCTTTTTGGGTTGGATTTAAGGCTTGATTCACTAGACGCTCAGCTTCGCGAACGGTGAGCCCTTTTGCAACGATGACGCGTGCAAGTTCATCCTGGAGATCACCATTGACGCCAAGGAGGACTTTCGCATGACCGGTTTCAATGTCGCCGCGTTCAAGTAGTACCTTTACATCGTCATTCAGCTGCATCAAGCGCAATAAGTTAGTCACTGTCGTGCGTGACTTTCCGACCGCTTCAGCGACACTTTGATGGGTGAGTTCAAATTCGTCCATTAAGCGTTGCAAGGCCACGGCTTCTTCCAACGGGTTCAGATCTTCGCGTTGAATATTTTCAATTAAGGCAATCGCGATGGCTGCTTCGTCTGGAACGTCTTTGACTAAACAGGGAACGGTATCGAGACCAGCAAGTTGCGCAGCTCGCCACCGACGCTCACCGGCAATAATTTCAAAACGATGCTCAGACACTGGGCGAACGACAATCGGCTGGATAATGCCTTGTGCCTTCACGGAATTAGCAAGATCTTCAAGCGCTTCTGGCGCCATATCTTTACGCGGTTGATATTTACCCGGCTGTAAAAACTCAACGGGTAACTTGCGCAATTCGCCCTTTTCTAAGGCCTCCATCACATCAGTTTGGCTTTGATGACGGGTGGCTGCGTTGGCGCTGTTGGTCAGCAGTGCGTCTAATCCGCGTCCTAATCCTCGTTTTTTCACTGACATAGTTAGTCCCTCTTATGCGGTCGCCGCAGTTTCTGCGCGACGAATGACTTCACCCGCTAACGCTAGATAAGCTTTTGAACCTGAAGACGTTTTATCATAATACATGGCTGGAGAGCCAAAACTTGGCGCTTCAGCCAAGCGGACGTTACGTGGAATCACGGTTCGATAAACTTGTTCACCAAAGTAATTTTTCAATTGCTCGGACACATCGTTCGCTAAGCGATTGCGTGGATCGTACATGGTACGCAAAATACCTTCGATTTTTAATTGTGGATTAACGAAACTGGCTAGCTGCTCGATGGTGTCCATTAACGCCGTTAAACCTTCCAGCGCATAATATTCGCATTGCATTGGGACTAACACCGAGTCGGCAGCTGCCATTGCATTGACCGTCAATAAGCTCAACGAAGGTGGGCAATCGATAAAAATAAAATCGTAATAATCGCGCACGGGTTCAAGGGCTCGACGTAAGCGCGTTTCGCGGGCAAAAACTTCCATCAATTTTATTTCTGCGGCGGTGACATCACCATTCGCCGCTAAAAGATGATATTTACCACTCGTTTCGGTTTGAATGACGCTGGCAGCAGGTTTTTCATCAACTAAAAGATCGTAAACCGTGGCTGGAACGTCATATTTATCGACACCACTCCCCATGGTCGCGTTGCCTTGCGGATCAAGATCAATGAGTAACACTTTACGCCGGGTAGCAGCCATGGATGCTGCCAAGTTCACAGCGGTTGTGGTTTTACCCACGCCACCTTTTTGGTTTGCGATTGCGATGACCTTTCCCACGTCAATTCACCTATTTGTTATTTTATTCGGCTGATATTTCAACCACATGACGAGCGGCTTCGAGTGTTGGTACCTTGAGTTCATGAATCGCTAACACTCGATAAGGCGATTCAACCGCTGCCAATTCCTCGTCCGTTGCGAGCCCTTTTAGGGCGATAAAACGGCCATTGGCAGAAGGCAAATGATGACACCACGACAACATATCTGCAAGTGAGGCAAATGCGCGACTAACCACGGAATCAAAACCTGGATCCGGGTGATAGTCTTGGACCCGCGCTAACACTGGAGTGACGTTCGTTAGCTGCAATTCGTGAACCACCTGACGAATAAAGCTAACCCGCTTGCCAAGGCTGTCGAGCAGCACAAATTCTTTGTCCGGATTACAGATTGCCAACGGTAAACCGGGTAGTCCTGGGCCCGTTCCAACATCGATAATGCGTTGTCCATGTAAATAGGGACTGACGACAATACTGTCTAAAATATGCCGAATCAGCATATCTGCAGGGTCACGAACTGAGGTTAAATTGTAAGCTTTATTCCACTTATGTAATAAACCCAGCAATTGAATCAATTGCTGTTGTTGCTGTGTGCTTATCGTCAAGTCAGTTTGTTTCAATAACTGAGAAAGACGGTCAGCCAATTGGTCGGCTGGGAAAACTGTGGACTTGCTCATAACGCTTCGTGATCGCTCTATGCATGTATCTCGGATTGGAGAAACGGTGTTTTTAATATTTTTGTACAGCTAAGACACTAAACTGTGGATGAATTAACACTAAATCGATAATTATCCACAGTTTGCCGGAATTTTTTTGCTTATGCGACTGATTTTCGCAATAAACCTTGTTTCTTTAAATGGACCAATAACATGGAAATGGCCGCTGGTGTAATTCCAGAAATGCGTGCAGCTTGACCCACGGTTTCAGGTTTATGTTCGGATAACTTAGCGATCACTTCATTCGACAAACCAGAAATGCTGGCGTAATTAAAATCGACCGGCAATTTGGTGTTTTCATGACGGCGCGTTTTCGCTATTTCTTCTTCCTGACGCTTGATATAACCCGCATATTTCACTTGAATTTCAACTTGCTCAGCCGCTTGCGTGTCGGTCAAAGCTGGACCGATTGATTCAATGGCCATCAGTTGGTTATAAGTCACTTCTGGGCGACGTAACAACTCTTCTAAGCTCGCTTCTTTGCTAATTGGCGTTTTCAACAGTGGGTTAATTTGCTCAACGGCTGGGTGATCTTTATGCACCCAAGTTGAACGCAAACGCTGTTGTTCCTGCTCAACCGCTTCCATTTTTTCGTTAAAACGAGCCCAACGTTGATCGTCGATCAAGCCCAATTCACGTCCTTTGGTGGTAAGACGAATGTCGGCATTGTCCTCACGCAACAACAAACGATATTCCGCTCGCGAAGTAAACATGCGATACGGTTCTTTCGTACCTAACGTTGCTAGATCGTCAATAAGCACGCCCGTATAGGCCTCTTCACGGCGCGGTGTCCACGGTTCTTGGTCGGTGACGGCCAAGGCTGCGTTGACACCGGCAATCAGGCCTTGAGCACCCGCTTCTTCATAGCCGGTGGTACCATTGATTTGACCGGCAAAGTACAAGCCTTGAATGTACTTGGTTTCTAACGACTGCTTGAGATCGCGTGGATCGAAGAAATCATATTCGATCGCATAACCCGGTCGCGTGATATGAGCATTTTCAAAACCACGAATGGAATGAACAAGAGCTTGCTGAATATCAAATGGCAAGCTTGTTGAAATACCATTTGGGTAAAGCTCATTGGTAGTTAAACCTTCTGGTTCAACGAAGATTTGATGTGAATCTTTGTCAGCAAAACGTACGACTTTGTCTTCAATCGACGGGCAGTAGCGCGGGCCAATACCTTCGATGATGCCAGAATACATAGGTGAGCGATCTAAGCCACTGCGAATGATGTCATGGGTATTGATGTTCGTGTGGGTGATGTAGCAACTAATTTGCTGTGGGTGATCTTCGTCACGTCCCATATAGGAAAAAACCGGGGTCGGTGTGTCGCCTGGTTGCTCTTGCATGACGGAAAAATCAACGGATTTAGCGTCAATACGCGGTGGTGTTCCGGTTTTTAAGCGATCAACACGTAGCGGTAATTCCCGTAATCGACGAGCAAGTGCGATGGACGGTGGATCGCCAGCGCGGCCACCGCTGTAGTTGCTTAAACCAATATGAATTTGACCACCGAGAAAGGTTCCTGTGGTTAAAACGATAGCCGGCGCATAAAACTTCAAACCCATTTGGGTGACGACGCCTTCAACTTTTGGACCTAGTGCGGTTTCTGTGACGATCAGATCATCTGCTGCTTGTTGAAAGATCTGTAAATTTTCTTGTTGCTCAAGTGCAGTGCGAATATAGGCTTTGTACAAAGCGCGATCGGCTTGAGCACGAGTCGCACGAACCGCTGGGCCTTTCGAACCATTGAGAGTACGAAACTGAATACCGGCATGATCAGCTGCACGAGCCATAATACCGCCTAATGCGTCGATTTCTTTAACCAAATGCCCTTTACCAATGCCACCAATGGCTGGATTACATGACATTTGACCTAAAGTATCGATGTTATGCGTAATCAATAGGGTGCGTCGGCCCATACGAGCAGCTGCAAGTGCTGCTTCCGTACCAGCGTGACCACCGCCAATCACAATTACTTCATAACGTGCATCTGTTGCCATTTTGATCTGAACTCCGATCGAATCGTACTTAAATGGGTCGTCAAAAGCAGTTGATCGTGTATGGGAAAAGGATCAACTGGCTTCGTCGACGATCGTATAGCCGGTTATTGTAGCACTTTTATTGGTGACTAAAAATCCTTTTACACTCGATGTTTCTTGCAGTGTAGCGGTTTTGGTGATGGGAACGAGTACCGCGTGTAGCGATCCGAGTGGGTTAGGGTTCTATGGTATTAATTAGATCTATATTTTTTTAAAGATCTTTTTATTATTTCTATTATTAGCTCGCTTAAGATCTGTGAGTATGTCGAAATAAATCTTTAATTTCATAGCATTAGATGATCTGTTTGGGTGTGTATAAGCAGCGATCTTATTTGCGCATAACCAGTGGTATAAGTACGTGGTTATACACATCGATAGTTATCCCCAGATCTATCCCCGGATCCGATCACAAGAAAGATCGCTAGTTATCCCCAAAATGTTCGCTGCGTGAGTAATGATCTGAGTATGCTGTGGATAAGATCCGAATAAGTGAGCAATTTGGCGATTGTTAACGGCATTAAAAAGGGGATAACTTTATCCCCACTTTTACTCATTGCTTCGAATTGGCTCAGTTGCGTTGTGATCGCCAGGACTCTAACCAGTCGCTTGCAGTGGATTCGGGATCAAGTTCTAACAGCATATCGATCGTCAATGGCTCGGCGATCTGTTGGGCATTTAGCTCAAGAAGTAACGACTCTGCATCTCGTCCAGCCTGGCAGAACGTGTCATAGCTTGAGTCGCCGACCGCGATAATGGCAAACGTGAGTGCACTTAAATTGGGTTGCTCGCTTTGCAGTGTTTCCATGAAAGGCGCAATGCTATCTGCATACTCACCTGCACCATGGGTGGCAATACAGAGTAGCCAAAGACAGTCAGATTGTGGAACGTTTGCGTAATCAGGTTGATCATGAAAGACGACGGTATGGCCTTCAGAAGTTAGCTCGCCTTGTAATTGGTCAGCGAGGTATTCGGTGTTGCCCGATGTCGTGCCAACGAGAATATGGATATTCATGACGTGTCCTTCAATAAAGTGATGCTCGAATTTAGCCACATATAGGGTAATACCTGCAAGCCGTCTGTTTGGTTCTGCTGGGTGGAGGGGATACACCGAAGACCACAGAAGTTAAATAATAACGGTTCAAACTAGGTTATGGCTAAGTTTCGCAGGCTAAATCGGTTTTAAGTTAAAAAATAGCTTGAATACTAAACAAGAGATACCTAGAATGCTCGTCCTTGAAACCGTGATGTTAGCGTGTTTTTTGCACACATTGGCGGTTTTCATGCTCAGATTAGGCTCTTTTTGTCATTTAAAACATGCTTAATCGGCCGTTTCAGGCCAATAATTCATTGAACTGTAGATAAATCGATGTAACTGGATAGTGTACGCTCGTTATTGAATGAACGAGTTGACCACCTTCCAGCTTTTTTGTTGAAAAATTTTCAGTTCTCGTTTTTGCGTCTATGGTTATTAAGTTTGTTTATAAAAATTACTTTAGACGTCGTTGGATCCACCTCAGGTTAGAAGAGAGAAAGTCATGATAGGTACGTGGCAAAAAGAATGGTTTGGGAACATCCGAGGGGATGTACTTGCAGGAATCGTGGTTGCTTTAGCGTTGATACCTGAAGCGGTTGCGTTTTCAATTATCGCCGGTGTCGACCCCAAAGTTGGTCTGTATGCGTCGTTTTGTATCTGCGTAATTACAGCCTTTGTTGGCGGCCGTCCCGGGCAAATTTCTGCTGCGACGGGAGCAATGGCCTTATTAATGGTGACATTAGTTCGTGATCATGGATTAGAGTACTTATTAATTGCGACCTTGCTCACCGGTGTGATCCAATTTTTGTTTGGCATTTTGAAGCTTGGCTCGCTGATGCGCTTTGTCTCGCGCTCTGTCGTTACCGGCTTTGTGAACGCCTTAGCTATCTTGATTTTCCTTGCGCAGCTACCCGAACTAACAAATGTTACTTGGCATGTATATGCGCTTACCGCCGCAGGTTTAGGGATTATTTACGGCTTGCCATACGTCACAAAAGCAGTTCCTTCGCCTCTAATAGCCATTGTTTTAATTACAGCATTTGTTATGTACATGGGAATTGATGTGCGCACCGTCGGCGATATGGGGGAGCTACCTGATTCCTTGCCGGTTTTCCTCTGGCCAAATGTACCATTGAATCTTGAAACGCTGATGATTGTGTTGCCGTACGCAATTCCGTTGGCGGTCGTCGGTTTGCTTGAGTCAATGATGACACAAACCATTGTTGATGATTTAACCGACACCAAATCCGATCGCAATAAAGAATGTCGCGCACAAGGTATAGCGAATGTTGGTTCTGGCTTAATGGGCGGTATGGCCGGTTGTGCCATGATAGGCCAGTCGATTATTAACATAAAATCAGGTGGTCGTGGTCGCTTGTCGATGTTTGCGTCGGGCGTTGTGTTAATTCTTATGGTGGTGTTTTTGTCGGATTGGGTATCAAAAATCCCAATGGCTGCGCTGGTTGCCGTGATGATTATGGTTTCGATTGGTACTTTTAGTTGGCAGTCGATTAAAGATTTGAAAGAGCACCCGATGAGCACCAACATCGTGATGATTGCCACCGTTGTCGTGGTGGTGTGGACGCATAACTTGGCCATAGGCGTGTTTGTTGGTGTGTTGTTGGCTGCCATTTTCTTTGCAGCAAAAGTGGGCAATTACATGCACATTAGCTCAACTGTTTCGCAAGATGGTAATCACCGGACTTATAAAGTGATCGGTCAGGTATTCTTTACGTCCTCGGAAAAATTTGTCGAATCCTTTGACTTCAAAGAGTCTCTTGATAAGGTGACTATTGATTTAGATCGCGCTCATTTTTGGGACATTACTTCGGTAGCTGCACTGGATAAAGTAATTTTGAAGTTCCGCCGAGAAGGTGCTGAAGTCGACGTGGTTGGTATGAACAAAGCAACCGCAACCGTTGTCGATAAATTTGGTGTGTCGGACAAACCAGACGCTATCGACCGCCTCATGGGACATTAAGGGAGAATACGGAATATGACACAACATACAATTGCATGTATTGATGGTTCTGCACTGAGCGACACCGTTGCTGACTATGCAGCTTGGTCGGCCAAGCGAATGAATACTCCGTTGGTTCTTTTGAATGTCTTAAATGATGCTCGTCAGGATGATGCCAGCGACTTTAGTGGTCAAATTGGTATGGACGAGCGGCAACGTTTGTTAGCTGAAATTATTGACCTTGAAGAGCGGCGCGCAAAGTTAGCGCGCCAGCAAGGGCATATGTTCTTAGAAGCAGCGCAAAAACATATTGCCAATGACTTTGCAGAACCCTTGTTGCGTCAGCGCCATGGCGATTTAGTTGATACCTTAGTTGAGCTTGAAGATGAGACCCGATTGCTCGTCATTGGCCGGCAGGGCAAACGCGGTAATGGCATTGGCCAACACATCGGTCATCAAGTTGAACGCGTGATTCGCGCTCTACATCGTCCGACCTGGGTCGTGACTGGCGAATTCCGTGAACCGCAAAAAATTATGATTGCGTATGACCACTCGACAACGGCAAAAAAGGCGGTTGATATGGTCGCCAATAGCCCATTGTTTAGCGGTATTCCAGTGCATGTGGTGATGGTTGCGGCAGAAACGAATGACCATCAAGCTCAGCTTGACTCAGCTGCAGCTAAGTTACAGGAAAACGGGTTTGCGGTGACTACCGCATTGTTAGCTGGTGAAGTTGAAGATTCTTTGCTGACCTATGCGGACGAGCAACATATGGATGCGATGATTATGGGCGCTTATGGCCATTCGCGTATTCGTGAATTTTTCGTCGGTAGTCATACCAACAAACTCTTAAGAAGCACCAAAATTCCGTTACTACTTCTACGTTAAATTAACGTTTCGTTAATCGGAAACAATGAAACCCCAGTCTCTTTTCGGTAAAGTTGAGAGCTGGGGTTTTTTTGTTACATGACTAAGGCTCAATATATGGATTTGCAGCAAATTAAGCAAAAGCTACAGGCGATGCGTCATGAACTGTTAGAAATTGAGAGCAGTGCGAGTGAGGCGGAGAAACCAGTGATACTTGATCAGCAAAGCGTGGGACGCTTGTCTCGAATGGACGCGATGCAAGGTCAACAAATGGCTCAAGCGAATAAACGGCGGCGAGAACTAATGCTCAAGGCTATCGCGGCTGCCGAACATCGCATAGCTAGCGGAACCTTTGGGGAATGTCTTGATTGCGAAGAGAAAATCGCTGAAAAGCGATTGGCATTTGATCCTACCACCTTGTATTGTCTCGAATGCATGACCGAGAGAGAGCAAAAACGCGACGCTTAGGAGTGTATCTTGAAACAGTATGTGCCTGATTGGATGATACTCGTTTACGAACTATTTCAGCCGTATTTGCCACTGTTTGCCTCAGTGAGTTTAACCATGGCTCTCGCTTCGATGATTATTATTCCTTGGCTTATTGTGAAGATGCCTTCCGATTACTTTTGCCATCATCATCGTGAACGGCATTGGAATGCATCGCGGGTGCTATTTTATGTTTTGCGGAATGCGCTCGCCTTGGTTTTATTTATCGCCGGCTGCATTATGCTCATTCTTCCTGGGCAAGGGTTACTGACCATTCTAATCGCGATCATTGTTTCCGATGTGCCAGGAAAATATTTAGTGGAACGTTGGTTACTCGCGCAAAAAAGCGTGTATCGAAGCATGAATTGGATTCGCCGCTACTACAATAAAGAACCACTTAAGAGACCTAGTAAAGAGGATAAGTAAGTACCAACTTACATTAGTCCTCTACATATTTTGCAAAGACACTCTGGCCACTGGTATTAATACCATTTACTGACCAAGCACCGGTGACGGGGTTTTGTAAAACCCTGCCGGTCATTTCGAGAATTTCACCGTTATCAAATGTGACACTGATCTGACACATGTGATTGGCTTCTTTTTTAAAGTCGGGCACTTCGACAGCAATTGGTTTCGGTTGACTGCCGGGACGCCGACGTTTGTGCCAGCTCAACTGACGAATTTCAAACGTCATGATTTAGACTTCCGAGTAAGGTAGTTACAGCCCAATACAGCAACGACATGAACTACGATAAAAATAGATGACATGGGGAAGCTGTCTGGCGTAACAATGAAAATAAAACCAAGACCGACAATGACACCGAAAAGAGCAGCGATTGAATAGGGTAGCTGACCACGTTTGCGTTGCCATAAGGCAGCGGCGACGCCACATAAAAGCGCCTGAATGCCACCCATCAAATGACAGAACATTAAGCCCATCATAAAAAACAGGAAAATACCTGAAAGTACGTCATTTAGCGCGGATAAATCAGTGGTGAACAAGGTAGCACCACTGATCAAGGCGATGACCGCATTGCCGATTATCGGGCCAATAAAAACATAAAGAATAACCACCCCCCAAGGAAACGAGGGGCGGCGAATTGCTTTCGTGGCCGAAGTGCTAGCTTGGTTCATGCTCAGTGGTAGGCGCCGCTTCATTCACTAATAAGGCGATGGCCCCGTCGCCAGTGACATTACAAGCAGTACCAAAACTGTCTTGTGCCATATACAGAGCAATCATCAAGGCAATGGCGGTTTCACCAAAGCCAAGCATCGAACCGAGTAGGCCGACTGCCGACATGACTGCGCCACCGGGAACGCCGGGTGCAGCAAGCATGACAATACCGAGCATGAGGATAAATGGTAACACCGAAATGAATGATGGAATGGCTAACGAACCATGTAAAACCATCACCGCAACTGTGCAGCTAACGATCGTAATGGTGGAGCCCGCTAAATGCGTCGTTGCGCATAAGGGCACGGTAAAGTTCGCCACATCTTCATTAACGTCATTGTTTTTAGCGCATTGCAAGGTGACCGGAATTGTTGCCGCGCTCGACATGGTGCCGAGTGCAGTGAAGTAAGCAGGCAACATGTTTTTGATTAATCGGACAGGCGAAACACCGGCTTTCATGCCGGCAATCACAAACATGGAAACGATATAAATCCAATGTAAGCTGATGGCCAGGATGAGAATAATGCCGAAGGTTTTCAGGGTCGTAAACACCGTCCCTGCTGCGGCCATTTCAGCGAAAACACCGGCAATATAAAACGGTAACAATGGGATAATCACATTGACGAGCAGCAACTCAATAATGTCACGGCCTTGATCAGACAGGCTCTTGAGTTGTTGCGCTTGAGTCGCAGCAATACCTAAACCAAAAATGAATGCTAAGGCTAGTGCGGTCATGACGTTAAACAGTGGAGGAATATTCAGTTCGATATAAGGCGTTAGGGTCGTACCGACTAAACCTGCTACTTCGGTCGACTCAGTTGCTAACATGGGCACGACGAGTGCAGCGGCAAAAAAAGCGACAATACCGGCGATTATCGTCGATAAATAGGCGATCCCCAACGTTCGTCCGAGTAATTTCCCAGAGTTTTGCGGCAAACTTGCAATACCACTGGTAATAAAAAACAAAATGAGTAGTGGGATGGTGAAGAAGAGTAATTGTCCAAACAGTACCTTAAAGGTGATTAAGAGATTACCGACCCAGTGCGGCGTGTACAGCCCGATAAAGGTACCGAGTACAATACCCGCGAGCAGTTTTAATATTAGTCCCATGATGATGTCTCGTTGTTATTATTCGCTAATAAGCGGATTAGAATGTAGCTGCTTTCTTACGTTACCTTGAGCGCGATAATAGCACAATCCTTTATTCAGGTGAGGTCTGCGTCACCGCTAGCGCAGCGGTTGACGAACAAGCGATTCGGCAATAAATCGGGCACCCGCATTCAAGCCTTGGGCATAACCCATGTTTAATGAATCTAGGTCGGTTGTGAAGCGTGACACCGGAAAGTTTTGTGGTGGCGCGATAATATTAATTTGACAATCATCAGGAGGAGTCGCAATAAAGTCCAGCGCGGCATTATATTGATCCGTTCTGCGTGTAACTGCATCGAATAAGGCCGGATAATCAGCGAACAGCGGTTTCAGTAGATTCGGAAAACGAGCGGGTTTCTTCTTGAAGCCCAGTGGCTGCGACAGGATCACCGTAAGACGACGCGCGCCTTGCTCATAGGCGTGAATCACCGGAATTGAATCCGCCAGTCCACCGTCGGTCATGGGTTCGTCGTTAATCGGCGGAAAGTCGCGAAACACCACAGGCATCGCACAGGATGCGGGAAACAAGTCGTTCATATTCTCTTCATCGACCAAGTGGTAACACGGCTTGCCAGTGACAATACTGGTGGTCACCACGGTTAAAGGGATACCTCGAGTTTTAAAGCGCTCAAGATCCATCGGTAATTCGGCGACCGAGGTATGCCAAAGCCAACTAACGTCGCAAAAATGACCGCCTTTTAAGTAACGACGAATATTCATAAATTCGTCGCGGCGGGCGTGGTCAGTGATAACTCGGTAACTTCGTTTGCGCGCGCCGGACAAATATCCGATGGCATTGGTGGAGCCTGCGGAAACACCAATGACGTGTTGAAATGGATAGAAGTTTTCGTCGATGAAGGCATCGAGCACACCAGCGGCAAAGATGCCACGCATAGCACCACCTTCCACAACCAAGGTGTGGTGGTCGAGATCATTGCGTGCCATAGCTCCTCCTTACAACCGAAACGACGATTCAATCTTATTTCATGATGGCGGTTAATGTCGGCTATTTCCAGTGAGTTTAGAGAAATATTGCTTTCAGAAGAGGTTCGTTTTACTATATATACGGTTTTCCATATGTATGGTGTTCGGGTATGGTGACGAAAGTATTATTTTTGTGTACGGCGAATTCAGCGCGGTCAATTATGGCCGAAGCATTGATGCGCCAATTTGGCGGTGATGACGTTGAAGTTGCGAGTGCTGGAACCGAGCCGGGCATGATTTCCGCCGGCGCTATGACCGCGCTACAAGACTTTCAATTGGATACAAAAGGGCTGCAATCAAAGTCACTCGACGATGTGAACGTGAGTGAATTTGATTATGTGATTAGTCTCTGTGACCGTGCTCGCACCGAATGCCAAGCGAGTTTCGCTGGGCAAAATTTCATTGCATGGGACTTTCCTGACCCGGTGCAAAGTAATAACCCCAATGCATTTAAGCAGACGCTGCACGAGCTCAGTGAGCGGATTCGCATGTTTCTGCTGATTTTGCGCAAGCGTCAATCCGAACCGCACCTGTTTAATAGCCCCGCTGAGCTCTTTAAAGTGCTGGCCGACCCATTGCGCCTCACCATGATGATGCATCTCGTGGCGTCTGCTGAATTATGTGTCTGTGATTTGGTTGAGCGCACCGGCATGTCACAGCCAAAGGTGTCCCGGCATTTGGCGCAACTGCGCGAATACGGTTTGTTGCTTGACCGTAAGGAAGAGCGGTGGGTGTATTACCGGCTCAATCCGGCGATGCCCGACTGGATGCGGCATGTAATTCAAATTAGCGCCACCCATAACCCTCAATTTATTGAAACAACCGAGAAGGAGTCAGTATGTCCGTCAACGTAGGTATTAATGGTTTAGGACGAATTGGTCGTTTAGCGCTGCGTATTCTCGCAGAGCACCCAAGCTTAAATGTGGTTGCGGTTAACGACCCAGGCGGACATGCAGAAACGTTTGCTCATTTATTGAATTTCGACTCAGTTCACGGCATTTGGCAGCACGAAGCGCGAGCGGAAGGTCAGTCGATTGTGGTGAATGGCCAAGCCATGCGTTTTTCTCAAAACAAGACCATCGCCGAAACCGATTGGAGTGACTGTGATGTGGTCCTTGAAGCATCAGGTAAGATGAAGACGGTTGCCATTTTGCAAGATTATCTGAAGCAGGGCGTCAAACGCGTTGTGGTTTCGGCGCCAGTGAAAGAAGCGGGTGCATTGAATGTGGTGATGGGCGTGAACGATCACTTATATGACCCAGCCCAGCACCCAATAGTGACCGCAGCCTCTTGTACCACCAACTGCTTGGCACCGGTGGTGAAAGTGTTGATGGAAAATATCGGCATTAAACATGGTTCCATGACCACGATTCATGACCTCACCAATACCCAAAGTATTCTCGACGCGCCACATAAAGACCTGCGTCGAGCGCGTGCCTGTGGCATGAACCTGATTCCAACGTCGACGGGTTCAGCAACCGCTATTATTGAAATTTTCCCAGAGCTTAAAGGCCGAATTGATGGCCATGCCGTGCGCGTTCCGCTTGCCAATGCGTCGTTAACCGATTGCGTGTTTGAGGTTGAACGTGCAACAACCGCCGAAGAAGTGAATGGTTGGATGAAAGCTGCGGCTGATGGCGAGCTAAAAGGCATTCTTGGCTACGAAGAGCGTCCGCTCGTGTCCATGGACTATAAAACCGATCCACGCTCGAGCATTGTTGACGCGCTGTCGACGAAAGTCATTAACGACACCCATGTGAAAATTTACGCATGGTATGACAATGAGTGGGGTTATGCGAACCGCACGGTTGAACTGATGGCGAAGGTGGCTGGATGCTAGCAAAACTGTCACCGGCTATTCGGCAATATTTGCTGGTGACCGGTAACTATTGGGCATTTACCTTGACGGACGGCGCGTTGCGCATGCTGGTGGTGCTCCACTTTTACCAGCTTGGTTACAACGCGCTCGAAGTCGCCATGCTCTTTGTATTTTATGAGTTCTTTGGGGTGGTCACCAATTTGGTTGGGGGCTATCTTGGCGCGCGCTTTGGTTTGAATCGCACCATGAACATTGGTTTGGGCTTGCAAATTTTAGCTTTGGTCATGTTACTCGTGCCCGCAGCTTGGTTAACGGTCGCCTGGGTCATGGTCGCCCAAGCAATATCTGGCATTGCCAAAGACCTGAATAAAATGAGTGCTAAAAGTACCATTAAGTTATTGGTGCCCGACCAACAGCAAGGTCAGCTTTATCGTTGGGTGGCGATTTTAACGGGCTCCAAGAACACCTTAAAAGGCGTCGGTTTCTTCCTCGGTGGACTGCTATTAACCTTACTTGGCTTCCAAGGCGCGGTATTGGCGATGGCACTGATGTTGCTTGCGGTCTGGATGGGTAGTTTAGTTTTTCTGAAAAAGGACGCGGGCAAAGCGAAAGCCAAACCGAAGTTTAATGAGCTTTTTTCGAAGAGCTCCGCAATTAACCGCTTGTCGCTTGCGCGTTTTTTCTTGTTCGGCGCGCGTGACGTGTGGTTTGTGGTGGCGTTGCCAGTTTTTCTTGCAAGCCAGCTCGGTTGGAGTAGCTGGCAAGTGGGGAGCTTTTTGGCGCTGTGGGTCATTGGTTATGGGTTTGTGCAAGGTATAGCACCAAAATTGACGGCAAGCGGCGTCGGTCGGCAGCAAGCTGCCGGTTGGAATTTGGTGTTAGCGTTAAGTCCGCTGTTGTTAGCCATAGCGCTTTGGCAGCAAGCACCGGTAGCCGCGAGTATTATGATTGGGCTGGGTATTTTTGGCGTCTTATTTGCGGTTAATTCGTCACTGCATAGTTATTTGATTGTGGCTTATTCGCGTGCCGACGGCGTGTCTTTAGATGTTGGCTTCTATTATATGGCGAATGCGGGCGGCCGCTTGCTTGGCACAGTGTTGTCGGGTTGGGTCTATCTACAATGGGGGCTGGAAGCCTGCTTGGTGATATCCGCTGTGATGCTGGCGCTGTCGACACTGACCATTCGAACTTTACCACAACGAGAGCAGTAGTTCGGTTTACCACGTTCAGAATAAACAACAAAGCCCCTCGCGGGGCTTTGTTGTTTATTCTGAACGGAAACGCGCTATGAACGCTTCTGACTCGGCAATGGCCTCTTGCATTTGACTAATTAACGACGATACATCGCTTTCAATTTGCCCTAATTCACCACGCAATGCACCAATGGCTTGGGCGTTGAGGTTATGCTTCAGGAACAACACTTGATCGTTAAAGGCGGTCAAAACCGGCTCCATGCGCGATTCTGCGCGACGCATTTGCTGGATTAAGGTGTCGTACTGACGCTCGGTATCGCGAAGCTGCTGTTCGCTTTGGCGGCGTAAACTGTCGCTACTGTATTCACGCAGTTCTCGCTCCCATTCGCGAAAGAGATCGCGAGCCACGGTTTCAATATCCCGAATGCGCTGACTGACACGGTCTGCAGAATCTTTGCTTTGATCATAAGCGCGCGACAAGTTGTTGTAGGTGCGAGAAAGCTCACTTTCCGGCACATTTACAACCGACTGAAACTGCTCCAGCGCATTGGCAAAGGTTTCTTGCGCATCCGCCTGCGCGTCGCGTGCATTTTCGACGCGGCTGACGAGGATGTCACGCTTTTCATAACCAAAGCGCTCCATCGTGTTGTAGTAAACGCTGCTACAGGCACTGAGTGTCAAGACCAGTGCTGTAAGAATGACTATCTGTGTGGTTCGCATAGCACGCTCCGTAGTGTTGCGACTGGACTACAGTTAACTATAGTCGGTTTTGTGATGAAGCCACGGTTTTTGGTTGCTCGTCAGGAAAGTAGCCCCGCGTTTTGTTCGCAAACCGGACTAACGCCAGCATGAGCGGCACTTCGACTAAGACACCAACAACGGTTGCCAGTGCCGCACCCGACTGCAGACCAAAGAGGGCAATTGCAACAGCAACGGCGAGTTCAAAGAAGTTGCTTGCGCCTATCATACCCGCTGGTGCGGCAACGCAATGCGGTACCCGCCAAAGTTTCGCCCAACCGTAAGCGATAGCAAAGATTAAGATGGTTTGAATAATCAAGGGCACAGCAATTAAAGCAATGTGTAGAGGGTTCGACAGAATGACGTCGCCTTGAAATGCAAAAAGCAAAACTAGAGTGATGATTAAGCCGATTGGAGTTATTGGGCCAACGCGTTTGAGAAACACATTTTGAAACCAGTCTAAACCATGACGCTTGATCATACTTTTGCGCACCAAGTAGCCAGCAGTCAGCGGAATAACGATGTACAACAAGACCGAGAGTAGCACCGTGTCCCACGGCACTTGAATATTCGAAATTCCCAGCAGTAAGACGACAATCGGCGCAAATGCCACCAACATAATCAGATCATTGAGCGCGACTTGTACCAGCGTGTAGGCGGCATCACCACGGGTTAGATAGCTCCAGACAAATACCATAGCGGTACACGGCGCCGCGCCAAGCAAAATAGCACCCGCTAAGTATTCGCGGGCAGTCGCAGCGGGCAACAGAGGCTCAAATACGACCATAAAGAAAAACCAAGCCACGGCAAACATGGTAAATGGTTTAATCAGCCAGTTCACCGTGGTGGTAATGACTAATCCCTTCGGTTGTCGACGCACACCTTTAATCGAGGCAAAGTCGATTTGCAACATCATCGGGAAAATCATCGCCCAAATCAGGATCGCCACCGGAATGGATACCTGCGCATATTCAAAGCGCGACAGTGTTTCTGGCACACTCGGGGCAAATTGACCAATTAAAACGCCAGCAACAATCGCTAAAGCCACCCAAACTGAGAGGAAACGCTCAAATAGGCCCATGCCTTCGGCAGTGGATGGTGCTTGATCAACCTTGGTCATGTGCAGTACTCCTGTTTCTCAGTGCAAAGCGTAAATTAAAAGTTTCAGAGGGCTTTAGGAACGAATCGATGCTTTAGTTTTTCTCTGGCGCATTACGTTGGCTCGGACTTTGTTTAAAGTTATCAATCAATTGGTGTGGATCTTTTGCTTGGCGTTGGTTGCTTGCTGCTTCGCTCCACCACTGCAATTGTAAGAAAGTACGGTTCAGGTAGCTATCCCAACGTTCGGTATCATGCACAGTTGCCAGATAGTCACCTTGATCGTTGAACACCTCTTGTGCCTTCGGAAGGTGGATCATCGCTGAAACCGGTAAACAACCAAGTTCACTTAAGAATGTCCGCATGTTCACAGCGGCCCGAGCGCCACCCCATTGACCCGCTGAATACGTGACAATTGCACTTGGTTTGTATGAGAAAAGTGAGGCACCGAAATGGTTAAGTAGGTTGGCGAGCGCTGGACTCATTGAGTGATTATATTCTGGGCTAATCATTACATAAGCGTCTGCAGCTGAAATTTTATCAGCTAACTTACTCAGTGCGTCAGGCACAGTCTGGCTTGAATAAGAAAAATGCGGCTTGAATACAGGCTCTAGTTTCACGTCAAGTGGGTCAATGACTTCAATGCGGCTGTTCGGGAAATTGGCTTTTAATATCCGCTTACAGGCAAATGCAACACGTTCACCTAAGCGAGCCGGGCGAGGCGGTGTACTTTCGCGAACACTGCCTAAAAAAATTAAAATGTTCATTGGGCCTACCTTTTCGCTTTGTTAATGTCTGATGGTAAGCGACCTACTTCCCGATGCAGAAGCTGCCAAAAATCTTGCCGAGTAGGTCGTCACTGGTGAACTCACCCGTAATCTCATTGAGATGGTGCTGAGCGAGACGCAGCTCCTCGGCAAGTAATTCACCAGCCAAGTAGCCTTCGAGTTGCTCTTTACCTGCATAGAGGTGGCTTTTGGCCCGCTCAATGGCATCGAGGTGGCGGCGACGTGCCATAAAGCCACCTTCCATATTCGCGTTGAAGCCCATGCACGCTTTTAAGTGTTCGCGTAAGTGCTCGATGCCTTGTCCAGTGGCAGCGGACAAGGAAATAACGGGAACACCTTGGTTTTCTTGATAGCCAGCGGCGTAACCGGTTTGGTCGATTTTGTTACGGATGACGCTAAACGGTAGGTGCTCTGGCAGACGGGCGAAAAACTCCGGCCAAATATCGTCTGGGTGGATGGCATTGGTTTCGGTACTGTCGACCATGAAGAGCACGCGGTCGGCTTGTTCAATTTCGGCCCAAGCACGTTCGATACCAATTTGCTCGACTTTGTCGGGGCTTTCGCGCAGACCTGCGGTGTCGATGATATGCAGCGGCATACCATCGATTTGAATGTGCTCACGCAAAACATCCCGGGTGGTGCCAGCGATGTCGGTGACAATGGCGGATTCGCGGCCGGCTAGGGCATTCAACAGGGACGATTTGCCAGCATTCGGCCGACCGGCGATGACGACACGCATACCTTCGCGCAGCAAGCTGCCTTGTTTGGCTTGCTGCTCGACACTCAGTAAGTTGGTAATGATTTGTTCGAGGTCGTTAGCAATTTTACCGTCACTTAGGAAGTCGACCTCCTCGTCGGGAAAGTCGATTGCCGCTTCAACGTACATGCGTAAATGAATGACCGAGTCGACCAGCTGGTCGATTTTAAACGAGAACTCGCCTTGTAGGCTTTGCAACGCCATGCGAGCGGCTTGTTCTGACGTGGTATCAATAAGATCTGCAATCGCTTCGGCTTGCGCTAAGTCGAGTTTGTCATTTAAGAATGCACGTTCGCTAAATTCGCCAGGGCGGGCTAAACGTGCTTTGCCAGTAGCTAATATCGCTTTAATCAGCATATCGATAACAACAGGGCCGCCGTGACCCTGAAGTTCAAGGATGTCTTCGCCAGTAAATGAATTCGGGCCTTGAAAGAATAAAGCGATGCCCTTGTCGAGTAGTTGACCGTCGGTGTCGTTAAACTCTGTATAGTCAGCGTATCGAGGCTTAGGACAATAACCTAGTAGTGCGGTGGCGATTGCTTTGGCGTCGCTACCGCTGACACGGACTATCCCGACACCGCCTTTACCGGGCGGAGTAGCTTGGGCGACGATGGTGTCGTCGTTACTAAAACTTTCAGTTTGGGTAATGGTGCTCAAATTGCTCATCGTTGTCCTGTAAAGCAGCCTGCTGCAATTGTCGCTCGCTGATGACTTGCCACAACGAGGCTTGCAACGGTTGCACGAGGTCTGCGTGTTTTTGATGCAAGTAATGATAGAGCAAAAAGGTTTCTAAATCAGGTGTTAATCGATGAACTGACGTGATGTTCAATTGCTCGAGGACTTGTTCAGTTTCAAAACCAGGTAATACGGCCACATCGGAGCGTCCGGACAAAATGCGTTGAATGCTTTGTTCGATACTGCCAACCTCATTAAATGGAATATCACCAAGACGATCGGCGACGGTGTGCATACCGCGAACAGTGTCGATACGTAGTCCACGTAAAGACTCCCAACTGGTAATTTCCAAATTGGTGCGCGTGGTGAATACTGACGTATACACTGGAAAAATAGACGGCTCGATGCGGATTAAATTAGCCAATGCAGTACTTGCTTCTTCGGTACGGGCGAGTTCGGCGTCAATAATTCGGCCGCGATTTGCTTCGTATTCGCTACGTTCATAAGGCAAGGTCACAAGCTCGGCGGTAACGCCGATGCGCCGATAGGCTTCTTGAATAATCTCGAAGGTTGGATGGTGCTTTTGAATTCCGTGCAAGGTACCGATACGAATGGTTTTCGTATCGTCGGCGACAACAGGTTGCGATATCCATGTCACGAGGAGTATGAGCATCGAGAGTCGCACAAGTGAAGAAAGATCCATCTTTAACATAGGGGCACCGTTTCCGTAGGGGCATGACGTTAAATAGTTTAAGTCTCTAATATAGTCTTTATTTTGCACGACACCAAGCAAAAAGCCCTCAATAATTGTAAGCAAATATTGAGGGCTTTTTGTTGTTAAGCAAGTTTATCGGCGTTTGCCGCTCGCTGCTTCCTTTTTGTCGATCTGCCGATAGATGTACGTCATCTGCGCAATCGAGATCAAGTTACTGACTAACCAGTAAAGTACCAGACCCGCCGGGAAGAACAGGAAGAATACCGTAAACATGACCGGCATGTACTGGAGAATCTTCGCCTGCATTGGATCCGTCACTGGCGTTGGCTGTAAGCGCTGCATGAGGAACATGCTCGCACCCATGAGCAACGGCAGGATGAAGAATGGGTCACGGCTTGATAGATCGTTAATCCAGAATACGAAGTCTGCATGACGAATCTCTGGGCTTTCCAGAAGTACCCAATAAAGCGCTAAGAAGATCGGTAATTGCAGGAGCATGGGTAAACACCCACCAAGCGGATTAACCTTCTCTTCTTGGTACATTTTCATCATAGCTTGCGAGAGTTTTTGCCGATCATCGCCAAACCTTTCCCGCATTTCTTTCATTTTAGGTGCAATTTTACGCATTTTCGCCATCGACACGTACTGTGCTTTCGTCAACGGATACAGTAGTGTTTTGACGATGATGGTGACGAGAATAATCGCTAGACCCCAGTTGATGACAACCGATTGCAGGAGCGACAGCAACCAGTAAATCGGCTGTGCTAACCACCACAAGAAACCATAGTCGACGGTTAAGTTGAGGTGCTGGGCAAGTTCACGCAAGCGAGCTTGGTCTTTTGGCCCCATGTATAAGGCACTTTCAAGGACAATGTTTTGACCCGGTGCGATGGTGTGCGCTGGTCCAATAAAGCCGATCATGCCTTCGCCAAGCGCATTGCGGTTGGTGTAAAGACGATTGGTTGATTCTTGATCGGGAACCCAAGCGGTCACAAAGTAATGCTCCAACATTGCGACCCAGCCGGCCGGTGTGTTGGTGCTAAAGTTACGGTCTTGGATGTCACTAAAACTGTATTTTTTATAGCGGTTACTGTCGCTTGAATAAGCTGCGCCACGATAAGTCGGCATAAACATGCTGCTCCGACCGCCGTCGACCATGGTTTGTTTTAATTGACCATAGAAGTTCACGGTTTTCGGTGCGTCGCTACGGTTGGTGACGTCGAATGCGACTTTTACCGCGTAGTCACCACGGGTAAATGTATAGCGCTTTATGACTTCAGAGCCGTCTTCTTTAACGTAATAGAGCGGCACTTCAAGGGTATCACCCGTCATTTCAAAGCGAGTCTGGTCAGCGCTGAAGAGTGGGCGGGTTTCGGCGTTATCAATACCGTCAGGACCGATCAAGCCACTTTGGGCGATGTGCAAATGTCCCGGACGCTGGTACAAGATGGTGTAACGCGCGGGCTCGCCCAGTGTTTCTGCATGCTGGAGCAGTTCGGCTTGGATTAAATCACCACCACGCAAACTGAGTTTCACA
This sequence comes from Aliidiomarina sp., assembly GCF_022565475.1. Lineage (GTDB taxonomy): Bacteria > Pseudomonadota > Gammaproteobacteria > Enterobacterales > Alteromonadaceae > Aliidiomarina. The sequence goes on from NZ_JAIUMR010000003.1 coordinate 41,790, forward strand.
CGCAATACGTCGGTTTCAACCGTAATGGTGTCACCAAGTACCGCCGTGGTATCGGCTGCAGGGACGCTGTCATTACCGCCCGCTACCGGAATGTCACCGTCGAGAGCCGGAACATCGGAGGGTACATCGCTTTGACCATTGCTCGCTTGTTCGGTAGGTGCGCTGCTGCGATCAATGCCAGGGGTATTGCCACCCTTGTTTTGCCATTGTTGGAACATAAAAAACGATAGTACCAAAAGGGCAATAACCAGAATTGTACGTTGCGAATCCATAGTTACTCTTTCTCTTTTTGTGATTTCCTAGTCTCGAGTTCGCGAAGTTCCGCAGACAAAGTTTCTTCGTCTGTCCACTCCGACTCTGTTCCGGGAACCGGATCAAAACCACCGGGATGACCCGGATGACATTTACTAATTCTTCGACTGGCGAGCAAAAGCCCCTTCAGAGCGCCATGTTTCTTTAAAGCGACGACGGCATATTCTGAACAGGTTGGCACAAAACGACAACGCGGACCTAATAGCGGACTAATAAACCACTGATAAAGTCGAATGCAGCCGGTTAAGAGGCCGACGAGTATTGCACGCAGCGCTTGCTTAATTTTCGCCATAAATAATTCAGTAATTCGCTCAGGGCATGATTGTCTAATTTGGTCACCCCTGGCTTAGCGATGACGATAATATCAAAGCCTGACAGTTTATGCTGCTTTAAACGATAAGTTTCGCGTACAATTCGTTTAATTTTATTGCGGTCGACAGCACGTTTGGCAGTTTTTTTGCTTATTGTGACGCCCAAGCGCGGATAGGCCAGGTCATTTGGTTTCGCGAGCATGGTAAATTCGCGACTGACGGCTTTTACAGGGGGATTATTGAAGACGTTTTGAAAGTCTACGGGAGTTAACAGACGTAACTCCCGAGGATATGCGTACTGAGTCACTCAGCTGCCTGAGCTTAACTGAATTAAGCAGTCAGACGCTTGCGTCCTTTGGCACGACGGCGAGCCAGGACCTGACGGCCATTCTTGGTTGCCATACGCGCACGGAAGCCATGAGTACGCTTGCGTTTTAATACACTTGGTTGAAATGTTCTTTTCATAGCTGTTATTCCGTAGCTGATCTGGGTTTCAAAATGAGCGCGGATTCTACAAGTAAAACGGATCGCTGTCAAATTTAATTCGAAATTAATGCCTGTGGATAACTTTGCCTTTTCAGTGGCAAAAAGCTAGCTTAGACGGGCTATTTTACGTAGAATGGAAGGTCGGGTGAAGCGCGATCGCAGGTAAGGATCGCGCTTAGGATCCGAATCGCTCGTAAAGGTCTTGTGGCAGTAGTCTGCTGCGAAATTGATAACAATAAGAATCGAGAAAGAGGAGTGTTTCGTGAGTAATTCACTGTGGCACAATTGTGCGACACGATTACAAAATGAGTTGCCTGCGCAGCAATTCAGTACGTGGATCCGCCCGCTGCAGGTTGACTTCGAAAACAACACGCTCTTTCTTTACGCACCCAACACCTATGTTATGGAATGGGTGAAAGACAAGTATTTAAAACAGATCATAACCTTTCTCCGCGCAACCGCTGGTGACGAAGCGCCGAATGTTGAGCTCCGAGTGGGGGGTGCGCGGAAACCACAAGATCTCGGCGCCAGTGCAACGAGAGCAACAGCGCCTGAGCGCAATTCAGCACCAGCACCGAGCCGTGCTCCTGCAGAGCCCGCGAAACCAACAACGAATCCGGCTGACCGGCCAATTTCTTTACAGCACAGCAATCTGCAACCGACCTATACGTTTGAAAACTTCGTTGAAGGTCGCTCGAACCAGTTAGCGCGCGCCGCAGCATTACAAGTCGCGGAGAATCCGGGCAAGGCCTATAACCCTTTATTTATTTATGGCGGTACCGGTTTAGGTAAAACGCATCTGTTGCATTCAATAGGCAATGGCATTTTGGCCAACAAGCCGGACGCGAAAGTATTTTATTTGCGCGCTGAGCGATTTGTTCAAGACATGGTGTACGCCATGAAACACAACAAAATTGACAGCTTTAAAGATAGCTATCGTAGTGTCGATGCCTTATTGATTGATGACGTGCAGTTTTTCGCAAAAAAAGACCACTTTCAAGACGAGTTCTTCCATACCTTCAACTGGCTTCTCGAAGGAAATCAACAGGTTATACTGACAAGTGATGTTTACCCGAAAGAAATTGAAGGGGTCGACGAACGTTTGAAGTCGAGGTTTGGTTGGGGTTTAACCGTAGCCATCGAACCACCGGAATTACCGACTCGCGTCGCTATTTTGGAACGCAAGGCGGAAGAGCGTAAAATCAAGCTACCGCACGAGGTCGCATTTTTCATTGCTAAGCGTTTACGCTCAAACGTTCGTGAATTGGAAGGTGCGTTGAACCGAGTCATAGCGAATGTGACACTGACCGGTCGCGATATCACCATCGATTTTGTGAAAGAAGCCTTGCGTGACTTGATCGCTGCTCAAGAGCGGCTGGTGACAATCGATAACATTCAGCGTACGGTGGCAGAATATTATCATATTAAGGTCTCCGACTTAACCTCGAAGCGCCGAACGCGCTCGGTCGCGCGCCCTCGTCAGGTTGCTATGGCGTTAGCAAAAGAGTTAACCAGCCACAGCTTGCCAGAAATTGGAGATGCCTTTGGCGGGCGTGATCATACAACGGTATTGCACGCTTGCCGGAAGGTTAAAGAACTCATTGAATCAGACCACGAAATTCAGGAAGACTATCGTAACTTGAACCGGACCTTATCGGTTTGATGCGACAACTAAATAATAAGAAGAGGAGTTAACCGCATGAAATTTACAATCTCACGGGATGCTTTGCTCAAACCGTTGCAGGTCGTTAGTGGTGCTGTCGAGCGTCGGACGACCTTACCGATTCTCAGTAACGTGCTCTTGCAAGTGAGTGAGGAGAGTTTGCGGTTAACAGGTACAGATCTCGAAGTTGAGCTGGTGTCGGAAGTTACTTTAGAGCAAGCACAGCCGGGCGATGTGACCATTCCAGCGAAGAAGCTGCTCGATATTGTTCGCTCGTTGCCGGAAGGCGCTGAAGTAACGATTACCGCCAGCGATGATAAAGCCTTAGTGAAGTCGGGTAAAAGCCGCTTTTCATTGAGTACCCTGCCAGCAAGTGATTATCCAAACATCGATGAATGGGAGAGTGAAGTCCAGATCGAGATGGAGCAAGGCAATTTACGCGACTTGATGGATAAAACCCATTTCTCGATGGCGAACCAAGATGTTCGTTATTACTTGAACGGCATGTTGTTCGAAGTGAACGAAGACATTCTGCGTACAGTCGCAACCGACGGCCATCGTTTAGCGCTGTCGGCGGTGAAACTTGAGCAAGCGGCGTTGCCGCATAAACAAGTCATTGTGCCGCGCAAAGGCGTGTCGGAATTGCTGCGATTACTTGAAGACGATGACAGTGTCGTTTCACTGTCACTGGGACAGAACCATATTCGTGTGGCAACCGGACGAATGACCTTTACCAGTAAGCTGCTCGATGGCCGTTTCCCAGATTACCGTCGGGTACTGCCTACCGGAGGCGACCGGATTGTGGTTGCTGATCGCGATTTATTGCGTCAGGCCTGTGTACGCGCGTCGATTTTGTCGAATGAGAAATTCCGCGGTGTGCGGGTTGGGTTGGATACGAATGAAATCGTGCTGACCGCCAATAACCCGGAACAAGAGCAAGCCGAAGAGCGCTTAGAAGTGGATTACAATAATGAAGCATTTGAGATCGGCTTCAACGTGACGTATTTACTTGATGTGTTGAATTCGATTCACGGCGAGCAAGTGAAAATTACCTTAAGCGACCCAAATAGCAGCGCGATCGTCGAAGACAATCAAGACGAAGGTGCGCTTTACGTGGTTATGCCGATGCGTCTATAGGCGTTCCTTTGAGGCTTTAATTACTTCATTATGCAAATTAATCAGTTGGTCATTGCGCATTTTCGAAATATTACCAATGCCCAGCTTGAGCCCAGTCGCCATGTGAATATTATATATGGTGAAAATGGTAGCGGTAAGACTAGTGTTCTCGAAGCGATCTATAGCTTAGGCTTTGGTCGCTCGTTTCGAACGCATCAAGTGCGACAAGTCGTGCAAGATGAAAATGAAGCCCTGACTTTGTTCACTCGCGTTCGAGATGCAGAAGATGGAGAAATTCAGAAAGTAGGTTTTCGGCGCTATCGTAACGGCGAAACTGAAATTCGTATGAATGGCGAGTCGGAAAAGCGCTTTAGTTTATTAGCAAAGCTCATGCCGATTCAACTGATTACGCCGGAAGGCGTAACCTTGGTCACGGATGGTCCGAAAGAGCGTCGCCAATACATGGACTGGGGTTTGTTCCATGTGGAACAAAGTTATTATCCACAGTGGTTAACGTTTTCTCGACTGTTGAAACAAAGAAACAGTTTGTTGAAGCAACGCAGTTACCATCAACAAGGTGGCGCGTACTGGGATCAACAGTTGGCAACAGCAGGGGAAGCAGTCACCAACGCGCGTGCTGCCTATTTAACCGGGCTAAACCAACAGTTAAATAAGTATTGCCAGCAATTTTTACCGCAATACGAATTCGAATTTCGTTTGTTGCAAGGATGGCAAGAGCAACAGACATTGAGCGAGGCGTTAGCTGCCAAGCTCGAATTGGATTTGCGCCAAGGTTTCACCAGCGTGGGGCCGACCAAAGCGGAATGGCAAATCCGTGTAGATGGTGTCGACGCTCGCGAACGGCTGTCCCGTGGACAGCTAAAGCTCTTAGTTGCGGCGTTACGGTTAGTACAAAGTGCTGACTACGCCGAACGTTTAGGCAAACGGTGTGTCATTTTAGTTGACGACTTACCCGCTGAGCTAGACGCAGAGAATCAACAGAGACTTTGCAACGCATTGTTGGAAAGTGGAAGTCAGGTGTTTATCACTGCGATTCGCAAAGAAGAATTACAACATCGCTTTGAGAATGCCGAAGTTCGATTGTTCCACGTGGAACAAGGAACAATCAAAAATGATTAAACAGGAAGAAACTATGTCTGCTAGTAATTACGATCAGTCGAGTATTAAGGTGTTGAAAGGTCTGGACGCAGTGCGTAAACGTCCAGGAATGTACATTGGTGATACCGACGACGGTACAGGTTTGCACCATATGGTGTTTGAGGTGGTCGATAACTCTATCGATGAGGCACTGGCAGGCCACTGTAACGAGATTTACGTCACGGTCCACTCCGACGGTTCCGTCTCTGTTCGCGATGATGGTCGCGGTATTCCGGTTGAAATGCATGCCGAAGAGGGCGTGTCTGCAGCACAGGTCATTATGACCGTACTTCACGCTGGTGGTAAGTTTGACGACAACTCTTACAAAGTATCCGGTGGTTTGCACGGTGTTGGTGTTTCTGTTGTGAACGCTTTGTCAGCAAAGTTGGCATTGACAATTCATCGTGAAGGCAAAATTTGGAAACAGACTTACACCCACGGTAACCCAGACGGCGATATTCAAGCGGTCGGTGACACCAGCAAGTCAGGCACCGAAATTCGTTTTTGGCCAAGCCACGAAACGTTCACGCAAACAGAATTTCATTACGACATCCTTGCCAAACGGGTACGCGAACTCTCATTTTTGAATTCAGGCGTTTCAATTCATTTGATTGACGAGCGCGCTGATCGTCGTGATCACTTCAAATATGATGGTGGTATTGCCGCCTTTGTTCAGTATTTGAATGACAAGAAAACCCCGATTCACCCAAAAGTTTTCCAATTTAGTGTTGAGCGCGATGACGGCATTTCAGTTGAAGTCGGCTTGCAATGGAACGACTCGTTTCAAGAGCATATCTATTGCTTTACCAATACCATTCCACAGCGCGACGGTGGAACCCATATGGCAGGTTTCCGTGCGGCACTGACACGGACTTTGAATAACTATATGGAGCAGGAAGGTTACACCAAAAAGGCGAAAACCAACGCCAGCGGTGATGATGCCCGTGAGGGTCTCACAGCCGTTATTTCGGTGAAAGTTCCTGATCCAAAGTTCTCTTCGCAAACGAAAGACAAGTTAGTGTCGTCCGAAGTGAAAAGTGCGGTCGAGCAAGCCATGGGTGAGAACCTAGCCAATTTCTTGTTAGAAAACCCGACCGATGCGAAAGTGATCGTACAAAAGATTATTGACGCTGCACGCGCTCGTGAAGCTGCACGTAAAGCGCGGGAAATGACGCGTCGGAAAGGCGCCTTGGATTTGGCCGGCTTGCCGGGCAAGCTCGCAGATTGCCAAGAAAAAGACCCAGCACTTTCTGAACTCTATATTGTGGAGGGTGACTCTGCGGGTGGTTCTGCGAAACAGGGCCGTAACCGCAAAAACCAAGCCATTTTGCCATTGAAAGGTAAAATCCTGAACGTTGAGAAAGCACGTTTTGACAAAATGCTGTCGTCGCAGGAAGTTGCAACGTTAATTACAGCAATGGGCTGTGGTATCGGCCGTGACGAATACAACCCAGACAAGACGCGCTATCATCGCATCATTATTATGACCGATGCTGACGTCGACGGCTCGCACATACGTACTTTGTTATTGACCTTCTTCTACCGGCAAATGCCAGAGTTAATTGAGCGTGGTTATATCTATATCGCGCAACCGCCGCTGTATAAAGTGAAAAAAGGTAAGCAAGAAAACTATATCAAAGACGATCCAGGCCTGATTCAATATCTCACGTCGTTGGCGCTTGACCGTGCCTCTTTGCACGTCAATGCCGATGCCCCGGGCATTACCGGTGTGGCGTTAGAGAAAATGGTACGCGACTATCAATTTGCACTGGATACCATTGCGCGGTTAAGCCGTCGATTACCGAAACATGTGCTGAACCGTCTCGTTTACGCTGAGCGCTTAACCGCTGAGAATATGAAAGACGAACAGTACGTGACGGCGTGGGCAGAGAAATTCTGCGCGGATATGATGGCCACGGAAAAAGACTCAGCAACCTACGAAGTCTTGGTCACCAACGATGAAGATCGCGGTGTGTTCTTACCGATGATTCGTTTGCGTCGTCATGGTGTATTCACCGACTTCCCACTAACCTATGAGTTTCTCGTCTCACGCGACTATGACCGCTTAGCGTCTGTCGGCTCGGAGATTAACGGTCTAGTGGAAGACGGTGGCTATGTCCAGCGTGGTGAGAAAGTGCAACCGGTTGACGATTTCGTTGAAGCCATTGAGTGGTTGATTAGCGAATCGAAGCGCGGTTTATATATTCAGCGCTACAAAGGTCTAGGCGAGATGAACCCGGATCAATTGTGGGAAACGACGATGGACCCAGAAACTCGCCGGATGTTGCAAGTCACTATCGAAGACGCGATTGGTGCTGACCAATTGTTTACGACCTTGATGGGTGATCATGTTGAGCCTCGTCGTGCATTTATTGAAAGTAATGCGTTGAAAGTGGCGAACTTGGACGTCTAGGACGCGATGTAAATAGCGCTAAACCATAAAGTAGAAACCCCGCAACGAACGTTAGCGGGGTTTTTTTCTATTCGGTGCTTGGGGTGTCTTTAATACCATATGACGAACGATGAGCGCCGTCATAATGCCGGTCAGTCCGAGGAAGGTGATGAGTACAGTCAGCAACCCGGCGAAATCGAGGCTAGGATCAAAATACCAGCGCAGACTTGCAACCAAGGTCACTAACAGCACGGGCGCTGCTATGCACAGCACATAGCTGAGCCACTTGCGGGTTTTTGCTGCGACATTACCGATCCAAATACAGAAAAAAATAACGGCTAAATACACTAAAAAGGCCATCACACTTCTCCTTTGCCGGTAGGTTGGATGACACAAGCCAATTGACTTGTGCCATCGCCAGCTTACGACTGTAACAACGAAATATCTGCGACGTTGAGGAATTGGTCGCGCAGCTCATTGAGCAGGCTCAATCGGTTACGGCGAATCGCTTCGTCGTCAGCGTTGACCATGACCTCATCGAAAAAGCGATCGACAGGCTCTCGGAGTGTCGCTAACGCGCTGAGAGCGGCGGCATAATCACCATTGATAGCAGCTGTCGAAACCGTGTCACGAAGGCCACTGAGAGCCCTATAGAGCGCCTTTTCTGCGTCTTCATGTAGCAACGACACATCAACCGTGGTGAGGGTAATCTCACTCTTGGCAAGAATATTACTCACCCGTTTATTGGCCGCAGCAAGTGCTTCCGCTTGTGGGTTCGAGCGGAACTCAGCGACGGCTTTCACTCGATGGTCAAAGTCGAGCGCTATCGTTGGACGGCGAGCTAACACCGCTTGGATGACATCGACCGAAATCGATTGCTCTTGATACCACGCCCGGAAACGACCGAGGAGGAAGTCGACCACTTGGGCGGTAACTTCGTCTGGATTCTTAATAATGTTTCCGTAATTGGCGACGGCACTACGAACTAAAGTTTCTACGTCCAATGGCAATTGCTTTTCCACTAAGATGCGAAGCATGCCAATAGCAGCGCGGCGCAAACCAAATGGGTCACGGTCGCCGGTTGGGATTTGCCCGATCCCAAAGATGCCAGAAAGCGTGTCGAGCTTGTCGGCGAGAGCGACTGCACAACCTTCTAAACTGGTCGGCAGGGAATCACCAGCAAAGCGCGGACGATAATGCGCTTCAATAGCGCTAGCGACCGCTTCGCTTTCACCGTCATGACGCGCATAGTGCATGCCCATGATGCCTTGGACTTCTGGGAATTCCATGACCATGGAACTCACTAAGTCGGCTTTCGCTAATAAGCCTGCACGCGCCGCTGCGTTTTTGTCGGCTTTAAGCTCGTCGGCAATGAACCGCGAGGTGGCTTCCATACGCCGGGCTTTATCGCCAATACTGCCAAGTTCTTTTTGGAAGAGAACGGTGTCGAGCTTGTCCAATCGATCGGCGAGCTTGGTCTTCTTGTCGGACTCGAAGAAGAATTGAGCATCGGCTAAGCGTGGACGAATGACTTTCTCGTTGCCTTGGATGACTTGCTGCGGGTCACGGCTTTGGATGTTACTGATGAAAATAAAACGGGGGAGTAAATCGCCGTTTTCATTCACCAGCGGGAAGTACCGCTGGTCGTCCTTCATGGTGTAAATCAGCGCCTCTTTGGGCACCGCAAGGAAGGACTCATCAAAGTTGGCGACCATAGGTACCGGATACTCCACAAGGGACGCAACTTCGTCAATGAGGTCTTCATCCCAAACGGGCACGGCGTCTTCTGCTTTCGCCAGTTCGACGACCGATTCGCGAATGGTTTCGCGCCGTGCCGCAAAACTGGCGACCACATGCCCTGAAGCCAAAACTTCAGCGTAATTGGCTGCGTGGTCAACCGTCAATCGCTCAGGATGATGGAATCGATGTCCGTTCACCTTATTGTCACTTTGCACACCAAACAACTCTGCATCAAGCACTTCGTGATCGAGCATGACGGTGAGTGTGTGCAATGGACGAATAAACTGATAGGAGGTTGAGCCCCAGCGCATCGCTTTTGGAATTGGCAGTTGCTTCACAGCTTGGTCGATGAAACCCTGCACTAGGTCACGAATACTCTTACCAGCGACAGTTGCATTATACAGCAGCCATTCACCCTTATCGGTTTTCAACCGCTCCGCATCGGCGACGGTAATACCCAAACCGCGAGCCCAGCCTTCGGCGGCACGCGTCGGATTGCCATCCGCATCAAAGGCGGCTTGGATTGCCGGCCCACGTTTCTCGACGATCTCATCGGCTTGTTGTGCTTCGACGCTTTTAAACAACACCGCTAAACGGCGCGGCGTTGCGAACGATTCGACGTCTTCAAAAGACAGGCGAGCTTGGTTTAATTCAGCGACGAAACTAGCCGTAAAACTCTCACTTAAGCCCTTTAGCGCTTTCGGTGGCAGCTCTTCGGTGCCGAGCTCAATCAGTAAATCGTGACGCTGACTCATGCTTTCGCTCCTTTCTTTTGCGCTTTTTCTTTATTCTTGCAGTATACGGCGAGCGCTGCTTCAGCGTCTGCCTTCTCTGCCAATGGGAAACCAAGTTCGGCACGAGCCGCGAAGTAGGCTTCCGCACAGGCTTTCGCCATTGTGCGCACACGTAAAATATAGCGTTGACGTTCGGTCACCGAGATGGCGTGTCGGGCGTCGAGTAAGTTAAATGCATGCGATGCACGCATCACTTGCTCGTACGCTGGCAATGGCAGGTTGTTGCTGATGAGTAACTCACATTCCTTTTCGCAGGACTCAAAGCGGTCAAACAAAACAGCGACATCAGCATGCTCGAAGTTATAGGCCGATTGCTCAACTTCGTTTTGATGGAACACGTCACGGTAGTAGATGGTACCGCGTGGTCCTGTCGTCCAGACTAAGTCGTAAATACTATCGACGCCTTGGATATACATCGCCAAGCGTTCAAGACCGTAGGTGATTTCCCCAGCCACAGGCTTACATTCGAGGCCACCAACTTGCTGGAAGTAAGTAAACTGCGTCACTTCCATGCCATTTAGCCAAACTTCCCAACCAAGCCCCCAAGCGCCAAGGGTGGGCGATTCCCAGTTGTCTTCAACGAAGCGGATGTCGTGTACCAGCGGATCGAATCCAAGCAACTTCAGCGAGCCGAGATACAGCTCCTGTAGATCAGCAGGATTCGGCTTCATGATCACCTGAAACTGATAATAATGTTGCAATCGGTTCGGATTCTCACCATAGCGGCCATCGGTTGGACGGCGGCAAGGCTGCACATACGCGTAGCTCGACGGTTCCGGTCCGATCGAGCGCAAGAAGGTCATCGGGTGAAAGGTTCCCGCTCCGACTTCCATATCGAGGGGTTGAACAATCGCGCAACCTTGCTGTGCCCAATAATCTTGTAGGGCGAGAATTAAACCCTGAAATGTTTTAACGTCAAATTTTTCCATGAGATTTCCACTTCAATTCGGCCGAATTTCCGCTGTGCAGCGGCATGGGATTTGTGTGATTATACACTGAGCAAGCGCCGAATTTATAGGGAGAAAGCGCATGGGAATGGACAATCAGTCAATTAATCGCTGCCCTTGGTGTTTAGGGCATGCCGATTACGAGCAATACCACGATGAACTCTGGGGTAAACCCGTCCGTGATAGTGTCGAACTGTTTGCTAAATTATGCCTCGATGGCCAACAGGCTGGACTGAGCTGGATTACGATTTTACGTAAACAAGCCAATTATGAGGCTGTGTTTTTTGGCTTCGATCCACATCGATTAGCGCAGATTCAAGGGGAGGCACGTGCGACCTTTATCGAAGCGCAGATGCACAACAGCGGCATTGTTCGCAATCGCTTAAAGATTAATTCTATCTTTAAAAATGCCGATGCGTTTGTTCGACTCCATGAACAAGGTGTAGATTTCAGTCAGTGGCTGTGGTCGTTCGTGGGCCATGCGCCGATCGCGAATCAGCCTAAGTCCATGGGCGACGTACCGACAGAAACTGCCGAGTCGCAAGCGTTGTCAAAGGCGCTGAAGAAAGCAGGATTTACCTTTGTTGGCCCAACGATTGTCTATGCGTTTATGCAAGCAGTCGGTATGGTGAACGACCATCTCGTTGATTGTGATTTTAAATAGGGAAAAGTGATGACAGTATTTGCCAGGGTAATTGGTACCGGCGTAGCCATGAGTGTAATTGCGATATTAGCGGGTTGTACGAGCCTCGTCGAACGCCAAATCCTCAACATGGAACCTGTGAGTGGCATGGCCAGCGTAGAATTTGCGGTCGCACCGAATCGACAAAAGGTCTGTAGTGCGACGGTTGAGCATCGGTGTCTTCATTATCTTGATTTAGCCGATGTTCAAGCCATTTACGACGAGGGTCAAATGACCCATGAGGAGTTTAAGTGGACGCTAACGTTGCGCAATTCACGGGAACCTGAACTTAGCGAATACTTTTCAGAGGAAACCTTATTTCGCTTACCCGAGCTTGCCGATGATGCTCCTGTTGTCATCGTGGCACCGGGTTACGGAATGAAGTCCGCGCACTTGTTTGCACCAACGGGAGTTTGGTTACGCTCACTAGGGTTTCGCCCATTGATTATTGCCGGACCGACGGAAACGAACCCGATGGCATTCGGTTTGCCGAATCTCACATTGATTCGCGATCACGTGATCAATAACTATGGAGACGCGCCGGTCGTATTAATGGGCTTTTCGATGGGGATGATGGCAACGACCGAGCTTGAGCGTTTATTCATTGACAAGGACGTACAGCCTTCAGGTCTGGTGTTCGTGGCGCCGATGAACGATTTTCGTAGCGACGCCAATTTTATGTTTCAGCAACTGAAGGAGATGGACTGGCGCTTACGGTGGTTTGTCTCCGACTCGCGTTTCGATGCGGCCCTTGGCAATATTATCACTCGCAGTGGCGAAACCGAGCGGATGACCACGCTTGCACAGCGTTTGGAAGCGACGCAAAGCCCGGCACTTGTGCTCGCAGGACGGACCGACGAAGTTGTTGATTTGCAGGTGAGTCGCAAAGCCGTGGAACGCTGGTTAGGCGTCGAGAATTTGCAGGTGCTGAATGAGTACCCTGAGGTTGATACCGACTTACCGGTGACTGTCACAATGCCAAATCCGGACATAGAACGCTTCAAAGTCTTTCAAATTGAGCAAGGGAATAAGCGCTATCTTGAATATGAGTTGCTCGGACATACGTCGATGGTCGCCATGTTGAAGCCGATACGTGGGCACATCGAGGAGTGGCTGCAGCAGTTTGTTGAAATACGTGAAGCACCGCCGGAACTCGAGGTACCGGAGGTCATGTAGTTCAGTAGGACTTCCCCAAGGTTCCATGTGGAACATTGGGGAACGGAGTTCAAGACCGACCATCGGCTATTTGCGATAGAGGCGGCGCTCACGCCAAAAGCCAAGCAAACCGATGACCAACAATCCTAAGCCGATGCCTTGTAATAGACCGTTGACTGGCCGAGTGATTATCGAAGCTTCATTGACGGGTTGACGCTCCCACGTTCTGCGCATAAGTGGTTGCTCGTCATCCTGTGTCGTGAAGTATTCGCCGCGATTCGTAAACGAGAGTCGCCGCCGTTCATCGTAACGTTGGTAAATTTCTTGGCGTTTTGCGATAAAGTCGTCCTGATTATTCTGCACTGTGACGTGCCAGTTTGAGTAGAGCATCGCCGACTCGCTGGGTTCTATTAGCCCTTGAGACACATATTCGTACTGTGTGGTCGGAAAGACGGAGGCACTGTAACCGACGTAGAAAATCGGCAGAGAAAGGGACAGTGCAATCGCAGACCAGGTCAAGAGGCGACTCCGACTCGCGAATGTATGCTGCTGTTGTCGGACGAGAAATTGGTCAATGTCGCTGATTTGCCGTAGCTTACTGGTCACGTAAGCAGATGGCAGTGCGTGAACGATATTGTCGACGGTGAGGTCGAGAGCATTGAGCCAACGCCGAAACGTATCGGTACTTGGTAACGAGTGCTCATTCTCGAGCTTCGATAAAAAGGATTGCTCGATGCCAACTTTGTCAGCGAGCTCCGGCTGACTAAGTTTGAGTTGTTGTCGGCGACTTTTTAAATAACTGCCGAGTGACTGTTGTTCATGCATGTTCGGGGGTTCCATAAGCAAGGATCCTTGTAGGTCTTATAGTATGTTATTCTTTGGGCAAGCTAAAGCTGCGGTGTTTCCCTTATTATTCTTGGGAAGTCGGGCAGAGATAACCAGATGAAAATAGGGGAATATTCAGGAAATGTTGCGAATTTTACCGGTGGATTATCAAAATCCTGAGCATGCTGATGCATTGCTTAAACTTTTAAATCATTATGCTCAAGATCCAATGGGTGGCGGCGAAGCACTCAGTGACGACACCAAAGCGAACTTGATTGCTGAAATGGCGAAACGACCAACGGTATTCAGCTTTATCGCGTGGGACGACGACGGCGCTGTCGGGTTAATCAATTGTGTTGAAGGTTTCTCGACGTTTGCAGCAAAGCCGATTTGTAACCTGCATGATATTGCAGTACTCGATGGCCACCGCGGTAAAGGTATTGGCCAACAGCTGATCGCTGCTGCCGCAGAGGAAGCGACAAAACGTGGCTGCGTGAAACTCACGTTGGAAGTGCTTAGTGGCAATGAACCGGCACGTCTTGCCTATTTGAAGTATGGGTTTAAGCCTTATCAGCTTGATCCAGAAATGGGTGCCGCGGAGTTTTGGGAATATAAATTGTAAGACTGACTAAAGATAGCGCGACAACGACTGACAGGCGCGCTTGGCGAATCGGTATACCAGCGAGCATCCTCTTGTTCCACGTGGAACAGTTGCGTTCTATTTGAATTAAAGTCCTTTTTGAATTAAATAACGATAGGGCGCTTCATCGGTTTGCGCTGCGAGAAGCTGATGATCCATAAAACGGCAAAATGCCGGAACATCTCGGGTTGTTGCCGGATCATCGGCGATAATCAACAGCTTTTCGCCGTCTTGCATCTGCCGCATTTTGCCACGAATCAACATGACAGGCTCTGGGCAACGCAAGCCCATGGTATCAAGTTGATAGTCCGCAGTAGTGAAGGGCGACATGATTCATCCTTTTCTTAATTAACTGACAATATCGCTTGCTGTATAAATAGTGCATGAACGTAGCGTCATTATAGGCATTTTAAGACGATAAAAAAATCCCGCCGACGATAATCGCCAGCGGGATTTTTGCGGTATATCAAAGTGCTGTGTTTTTTACACGCGCTCAAACACGGTCGCAATACCTTGGCCTAAACCAATACACATGGTGGCCAAGCCTAAGCTTACGTCTTTTTGTTCCATTAAGTTAATTAAGGTCGTGCTAATACGCGCGCCTGAACATCCAAGTGGGTGACCTAATGCAATAGCGCCGCCGTGCAAGTTCACCTTGCTGTCCAGCTGGTCTTCGATTTTCAAACCACGCATAACCGCCAGCGCTTGCGCCGCGAAAGCTTCGTTGAGTTCGAACAGCTCAATGTCAGCAAGGCTTAAACCAGCGCGCTTGAGTGCTTTCTGGGTGGCCGGAACCGGACCATATCCCATAATCGATGGGTCACAACCGGCAATTGCCATAGAGCGAATACGAACACGTGGCGTTAAACCGAGTTCTTTCGCGCGGTCGGCTGACATCACTAAGGTTGCTGCCGCACCATCAGAAATCGCTGACGACGTACCCGCCGTGACCGTACCATTGGCTGGGTCAAATACCGGACGTAAACCAGCTAGCGCTTCGACCGTTGTTTCCGGACGAATCACTTCGTCGTGCTTAAAGCGTTTTAAAACACCGTGTTCGTCGTGGCCATTAATCGCGTAGATTTCGCTGTCAAATTCGCCACTTAAGGTCGCTTGATGCGCCAATTGGTGTGAACGTGCGCCGAATGAGTCTTGTTCTTCACGGCTGATACCGAACTTCTTACCCAATAATTCAGCGGTTAAGCCCATTGAACCGGCCGCTTTTGCCACCGAGCGGTTTAGGCCTGGGTGGAAGTCGACGCCGTGCATCATGGGTACGTGACCCATATGCTCAACACCACCAGCAATAAAGATGTCACCGTTTCCAGTCTGAATTGCGCGCGTGGCATCGTGAATCGCTTGCATTGAAGAACCACACAAACGGTTGACGGTAACCGCACCAACAGAGTGCGGAATACCGGCAATGAGCGCACTGTTTCGCGCGACGTTAAAGCCTTGCTCAAGGGTTTGTTGTACACAGCCCCAGTAAATATCTTCAATCTCAGTTGGGTCAATATTCGGGTTCCGCGCCAGTAGGCCTTTCATTAATTCTGCGGAAAGGTCTTCGGCACGAACATTCCGGAAGGCACCGCCTTTCGAACGGCCCATGGGTGTGCGAATTGCATCTACAATCACTACGTCTTTCATAACAATCTCCGTTCGAATTAGCTCTTAAAGTAAGATTCGCCGTTTTTCGCTTTCTCGCGTAAACCATCGGTGACTTGGTACATCTCACCTAGATCAGCGAACTTGTCGGCTAACTCAATGAATTTGTCGAGGCCAAGCGTTTCCAAATAGCGGAACGCACCACCACGGAATGGAGGGAAACCAAGGCCGTAAATTAATGCGATATCTGCTTCTTCTGCTGAACCGACAATGCCTTCTTCGAGGCAACGGATCATTTCATTGACCATTGGAATCATACAGCGGGCAATAATTTCGTCCTTCTCAGCGCTGGCTTCTTTTTTGCCGATCACTTCGTAAACGTCCGGATTTACCACTTTCTGCGGACGACCACGTTTGTCGACGCTGTACTCATAGAAGCCTTTGCCGTTCTTCTGACCATACCGATTTGCAGCCGCTAGCTTCGCGATGGCGCCGTTGTCGTCGCGTGCCATGCGCGTTGGGAAGCCTTCGGCCATGACATGGGTTGCATGGTCAGCGGTGTCGAGACCAACAACGTCACATAAGTAAGCGGGGCCCATTGGCCAGCCGAATTCCTTTTCCATGACTTTGTCGATGCCAGGGAAGTCGATACCGTCGTCGAGTAACTTGCTGAAGCCTGCAAAGTAGGGGAACAGCACGCGGTTGACCAAGAAGCCAGGGCAGTCGTTGACCACAATTGGGGTTTTACCCATTTGCAGTGCATAAGCAGTGACTGCAGCAACGGTTTCATCCGATGTGTGCTTGCCGCGAATAATTTCCACCAATGGCATTTTGTGCACTGGGTTAAAGAAGTGCATACCGCAGAAACGTGATGGGTCTTCGAGGTTCTCAGCCAGTTTATCGATAGAAATAGTTGACGTATTCGACGTGATAATTGCGTCCTTCGCCACCACTTTTTCAATTTCCGCCAACACTGAGCCTTTCACTTTTGGATTTTCAACCACGGCTTCAACGATGATATCAACGTCCGCTAACTCACTATTATTCAGTGTTGGGGTAATCGATGTCAGCGTATTGGCAACCGTTTTTTGGTTGATTTTACCAAGCTCTAAACCTTTACCTAAGATTTTTGATGCTTCGGCTAAACCTAAGTCGAGCGCTTCGCGACGGATGTCTTTCATGACAATTGGCACGCCTTTGACTGCTGACTGATAGGCGATGCCGCCGCCCATGATGCCAGCACCTAAAACACCCGCACGCTTAATGTGTTTCGTCGCAGACTTTGCCGTTTTTTTGCTCTTACCCTTAACCACTTGATCAGCAAGGAAAATACCCACTTGTGCGCGCGCTGCGTCGGTTTGGGTCAGCTTGACAAAGAGTTCATTCTCGATATTGAGTGCTTCTTCACGCGCTTCACCAGCGCCGCGTTCAACTACTTCTACTGCAGCATGTGGGGACGGGTAGTGTTTACCGGCTTTGGCCCAGACTAAACCTTTAGCGGTGCTAAACGTCATTAGACGCTCGACTTCGTTGGCTTTTAACGCTTCAAGCTTCGGCTGACGCTTGGCTTGCCAGTCAAGGTCGCCGGCAATAGCGTCGCGCAGCATGCTCAATGCACCTTCTTGTAAACGGTCGCTTGCGGTCACCGCGTCAATCAGGCCAATCGCCAAGGCTTTCTCGGGCTTGTGGTTGGCGCCTGTGGTAATCGCTTCTAACGCATTGTCAGGACCAATCACGCGAGGCAAGCGAACCGTGCCACCGAAGCCTGGGATTAGACCCAATTTCACTTCTGGCAGACCAATAACCGCAGTTTCATCAGCGATTCGGTAGTCACAGGCAAGAATGGCTTCACAGCCGCCGCCCAAGGCAAAACCATTGACTGCAGCAATGGTTGGCACCGGCAAGTCTTCCAATTTATCGAAGACGCGCGAGGCCATGTGAACCCACTTCTTCGTTTTGTCGAGATCGGCAAAGAGAGTGAGGAATTCGGTAATGTCGGCACCGACGATAAACGTTGACTTTGCCGAGCGTACTAAAAGACCTTTTAAGTCTTGATTTGCAGCCAGTGCATCAAGGGCGTCACTGAACTCATTCAGGGTTTTTTCATCAAATTTGTTGACCGAGCCTGGCGCATCGAAAGTCAGTTGTGCAATTCCAGGTTCAATAAAGTCAACGTGTAGATTGTTGCCTTGGTAGATCATATTTGGTCTCCCGACTGGTCTCCCAATAAAAACAGAGCCGATCTCTGTTCTCATGCTTGCGTTGTTGTGTGCTTATGCTACAACGTATGTAGTACATCAGAGATGATTTGCACGATGTTGTAGCGAGCACGATCGTTACGAAATTAAGTTGTATTCGTTCTTACACGATGCTCAGTTCACGAACGGTTCTTAGAACAGTATCGTAAAAAGTGTGGCGGTTATCATCCCATAATGAGAAATAAAATTAAACACCCGTTTGAAAAGGCTGTACAAAAGCCTTTACGTCAGGTTCGTTTCACCTTGCTTGTCAGTGCGGGCTTGCTGATTGGTGCTGCATTTGCACTGTCACCGAGCGAGCCTGACACAGCTTCGCTTGCTCCGCATCCTGCCGTCCATTACTTTGACCCGTTTGGCGTGCGACCGGACGGCTCGCTGCCGCATGCAGAAAAGCTCAGCAAGCAGCGTGAACTCTTTATTGACGTTGAGCAAATGCTCTCGCGTCGTGAATTCACGCGAGCACGCGAAACCATGTTACAGCTAACGGACTATCCGCTCTTTCCTTATCTTGAGGCGAACTTACTCGAAAACAACCTTAGTTTACAAAATGAAGGGCCTATTCTTGAATTCCTGCAGGAACATCGGGGGACACCGGCAGAGCGTCAATTGCGCACCGCATGGCTGCAGTATCACGTGCGCCGTAACGACGCCAACCGCTTTCTGCGCGACTATCGGCCGCAATCGTCTGCACAACTGCAGTGCCAGTACCTGCGTTATCGCTATCAAGACGTTCGGGGTAATGACAAGGAATTGGAACGTTTTTGGCAGGAAGTGACCGCACAATGGCTGCATGGTCGGAGTTTGCCGTCTGCTTGTGACTCGGTGTTTGCCAACTGGGCGGCAGCGGGCAACCGAACCGAGCAAGTGGTCTGGCGGCGGATTGGTTTGGCCTTAAATGAGCGCCAAACCTCGTTAGCGCGTTATCTCACGCGCTACATGCCAGAGGATAAGCAAGATCTGACGCTGCTAAAACGTCGCATGCACGCCAATCCTTCGTTAGTTCGGCGCACGCAAGAATTTCAAGACCAAGATTACCGCGAAAAGGAAATTATCCTTGCCGCACTGCAGCGTTATCGCTGGCAAAACCACCGGGCGACCATTCAAGCGTGGGAAACGTATCTTGATAAGTTCCAGCAACATCCCTTCAGCGCCGCTGAACAACAGCAGATGAACGAAGCCATTGCCGTCACGTTAGCGCTGCGCCAAGAGCCAGATGCCTTGGTTTGGTTTAGTAAAGTGGACATGCGCCACGCGGACTCGGCTACGCAGCAATGGTACTTGGCAACCTTACTCAAGCAACAGCGTTATGACCTCATTCATCACTTCGTGATTAATTTACCGGAGGCGCAACGCAGTGCTCCGCAATGGACTTACTGGCATGCGCGGGCATTGGTGCAGCTTGGCTTCAATGACCTTGGCCATGCCAAGCTCGAGCAAGTCGCGGGAGAGCGTAATTATTATGGTTTTTTAGCAAGTGCGCGATTGGCGCTCGTGCCAGATTTAAATCATCAAGAGTTAACCTATGAGCCGGCAGACCTGCAAGCTGTGGCAACACACCCAGCCGCGTTGCGTGCCTATGAATGGCGTCAGCTGGAACAGTTTCTTGATGCGCGCCGTGAATGGAATACGTTACGGACCGACCTCTCTGCCGAACAACAGGTATTGGCCGCCGTGGTCGCCTCGGAGTGGGGCTGGCATGACCAAGCGATCTTCGCGTTTGCGCAAAATGGAGCCCTCAATGATGTTCATCGGCGCTTTCCACTGGCGTATCGGGAACTGCTCAGCGGTGAAGCGGAGCGCGCTGCTGTCGATCTATCGTGGGTGTTTGCCATCGCGCGGCGGGAAAGTTCGTTTCAACCGGATGCAGTTTCGCCCGCTGGCGCACGGGGACTGATGCAGGTCATGCCGGGAACTGCGGAACATCTCACTCGTCGAAGCCCGGGGCCGATGCGCAACACCACGCCACGCTTAGATTCACCAGAAGATAACGTGCGGCTCGGTACACAGTATTTGGCCGAGTTGTTACAACGCACGGATCAGAACTGGATACTAGCTACGGCTGCCTATAATGCTGGGATTAACCGGGTGAATGAATGGTTGCCAGCAGAGCCAATGCCAGCGGACCTATGGGTGGAGCTGATACCGTTTCAAGAAACCCGTGACTATGTCAAAGCTGTGTTGGCCTACCAGCAAATTTATACAATGTTGCTGGGAAATGATGCTAATGTATTAACTCCAGTGGTTCGAATGCAGATTAATGGCAATGGCCGCAGTTAAGATCCGCAATGCTGTCGAACGTGAAATGCCGTACAAACAACAAAAACAGATAGGCTAAGGGCTCGTTTTCCATGCAAATACGCACGATATTGCGGATTTTAGGCATACTTATCGCACTTTTTAGTGTCACCTTGATTCCGCCAGCAGTGCTGGCTTACTTCTACGAAGACGGTGGTGGCTGGGCATTTCTGTTGGCATTCGTGCTGAGCTTGGTCATTGGTATCCTGATTTGGTATGCCAACCGCACCCATAAACGTGAATTAAAAACCCGTGAAGGCTTCGTCATTGTGGTCATGTTCTGGGTGGTGTTAGGGACGGTCGGCGCCATACCGTTTTGGATGCCAGATGAATATACCCTAAGTTTTACTGACGCAATGTTTGAGTCGTTCTCGGCGTTAACAACCACAGGGGCGACCGTACTCACCGGTATCGACGAGTTGCCGCATGCCTATCGTTTTTATCGTCAGCAACTGCAATGGCTAGGGGGCATGGGGATCATTGTACTAGCTGTCGCAATTTTACCCTTGCTGGGCATTGGTGGCATGCAATTATACCGCGCAGAAATTCCTGGTCCGGTCAAAGACTCAAAAATGACGCCCCGCATCGCCGACACGGCGAAGCAGCTTTGGTACATTTATCTTGGCTTAACCATTGCCTGCGCCTTAGCTTATTGGGCCGCGGGGATGACGCCGTTCAATGCCATCGGGCACGCGTTTTCAACCGTTGCCATCGGCGGGTTCTCTACCCATGACGCCAGTATGGGCTATTACGACAACCCCGTGATTCACATGATTTGTGTCTTATTCTTGCTGATTGCAGCGGTAAATTTCGCGCTGCACTTTTCCGCAGTTCCTCGTCTCTACAGTCGCAAAGTTGAAGGCCAACAGCAGTATGAGCTGTACCGTGGCTCCTTGAAAGTGTATTACAAAGACCCAGAGTTTCGTGCGTTAATCGCTATTCAATTTGCCTTAATTACCATCGTTGTTCTCGTGTTACTCAGTCAGCAGTGGTTCGGTCATTGGTCGGATGCGCTGTTCCACGGTATTTTCCAGACCGTTTCAATCGCAACAACGGCCGGTTTTACGACCCAGAACTATGCTACTTGGCCATTGTTCTTGCCTGTCCTTCTTATTTTCGCCAGTTTTATTGGCGGCAGCGCAGGCTCAACCGGTGGTGGTTTAAAAGTGATAAGGGTCTTATTACTTTACCGCCAAGGAATGCGCGAAATTAATCGTCTGATTCATCCGCGTGGAGTATTCACGGTTAAGTGGGGCAATCGTGCCTTGCCGGACCGAGTCGTACAGGCCGTGTGGGGCTTCTTTGCCGCTTATGCGTTGGTGTTTGTCATCATAATGTTGTTGTTTATTGCCACCGGGCTGGATGATTATTCGGCATTTGGCGCGACGGCAGCAACGTTGAACAACTTAGGTCCAGGTTTAGGGGAAGTGGCGGGTAATTTTGCCAGCGTCTCCGACGGCGGCAAGTGGGTGGCGATGTTAGCGATGATTTTTGGCCGCTTAGAAATCTTTACCTTACTGGTCCTCTTTACGCCAGCATTCTGGAAACACTAGGTATACCGAATGGTTAGCCGAATGGCTTAGCGACAGCTTGGTGCGCTAAAAGTACAGCGCGCCCGGTGCGAACAGTCGCTCAATTTCGCTGACATACTTTTTGTCGACCAAGAATAAAATGACATGGTCATCAGACTGAATCAGGGTGTCATCGTGGGCGATGAGCACTTCGCTGCCGCGGACAATCGCACCAATGGTGGTGCCTGGCGGCAGTTTCAGCTCGCCGACTTCACGCCCAACCACTTGCGACGTATTCTCTTCACCGCGCGCTACCGCTTCAATGGCTTCAGCTGCGCCACGGCGTAACGAATAAGCACTGGCGAAATCAGAACGGTGAATATGCTTGAGTAGCGCCGAAATCGTCGCTTGTTGTGGTGATATCGCGATATCGATTTCGCCGCCTTGAACTAAGTCGACATACGCACTGCGCTGAATTAATACCATGGTTTTCTTAGCGCCCATGCGTTTAGCTAACAGTGCCGCCATGATATTGGCTTCATCGTCATTGGTGACGGCTATAAAGAGATCTACGTCTTCAATTCGCTCGTCATTGAGCATTTCTTGGTCGGTGGCATCGCCTTGAAGAACGAGTGTTTTATTGCTGAGTTCGGCACTGAGCTGTTCCGCCCGCGAATGGCTAAGTTCGATCAGCTTAATCTTATGTGTTTCTTCGAGTTGGCGCGCTAAGCCAGCACCAATGTGACCACCGCCCATAATCATAATATTGCGATAGCGTGCTTCCAGAGGCTGCAATTCCTCCATAACGACACGAATATTCTTGCTGTCGGCAACGAAAAACACTTCATCATCGGCTTCGATAATGGTTGAACCCACGGGACGAATCGGGCGGCCTTGGCGAAAAATCGCGGCAACGCGAGTATCTGTGTTTGGAATGTGCTCTTTCAACGTCGCAATGGCGTGGCCGACAAGTTTTCCGCCATACGACGCGCGTACTGCGACCAAACTCACCTTACCCTCCGCAAAATGCACCACTTGCAAGGCGCCCGGATGGTCAATCAGGCGTTTGATATAAGAGGTCACCAATTGTTCCGGTGAAATAATATGGTCGACTGGCATTTGTTCTTTGCGAAACAGTTGATCTTCGTATTTGGTGTATTGCTCTGAACGGACACGGGCGATTTTCAGTGGCGTATTAAAAATAGAGTGGGCGACCTGACAGGCGAGCATGTTGACTTCATCGAGGCTGCTCACCGCAATCAGCATGTCAGCGTCGTCGGCTCCTGCTGATCGTAAGACGTCAGGATGGGCGCCATTACCTTGAATGACACGTAAGTCATGCTTGTCTTGCAGCAGGTCAAGCAATTCGCGATTCTGATCAATAACGGTGACTTCGTTACGTTCGCTGACCAAGCTTTCGGCTAACGTCGCACCCACGCGGCCGGCACCGACAATTATGACTTTTTTCATGCGTCGCTCTTTTTCTCAAGCAGAAAATAATAGAACCCGTCACCGCTTTGTTGGTGTTCGGCACTTACTGCAGGTAATAGCTGCCAACCGTCTGTGGCGCTCTGGATTAGGTCAACGCCACTTAAGTCAGATGAAATCGTTTTACCGACAGCACCGTCAACTGTAGCGAGAAATGCTTGAATTTGCAGCATGTTCTCGTCAGGAAGGATAGAACATGTCGCATAAAGTAAACGCCCACCGGGTTTTAACCGTTGCCATTGCTGTTGCAGAATTGATTTTTGTAGCTCGGTTAAGGTGCTAATGTCGTCGTTGCGGCGCAGCCACTTAATGTCTGGGTGGCGACGGATCACGCCGGTAGCGGAGCAGGGTGCGTCCAGTAAAATGGCGTCAAAGAGCTCACCATCCCACCAGTCTGCTTGACTTGCATCACCGCAGATGACCTCAGCGTTGAGCTGTAGGCGTTGTAAATTTTCGTGCACACGCTGTAATCGGCTCTCGTCAAAGTCGAGTGCAACTACTCGCGCTTGCGGTGCGAGCTCAAGAATGTGAGCCGTTTTTCCACCGGGCGCAGCACAGGCGTCGAGGATCCGTTCGCCATTTTTCGGGGTCAGTATATGTGCAGCGAATTGGGCCGAACGGTCTTGAACTGACACAGCTCCCTCGGTGAAATGAGGCAAAGCAGTGACATCGGTCGAACGCTGCAAAAGTATGGCTGATGGACAGTGCGTGTCGGCGACGGCGTCTAAGCCAGCGCTGTTCAATAGGTCCAAATAATCGTCACGACTGAATTGTTGTGCGTTGACCCGCAACCACAACGGCGGCGCTTGATTGTTCGCAGTACAAATGTCTTGCCAGTGTTCTGGGTATGCGTGTTGTAAGCGTTTGAGCAACCAGCCAGGGTGAGCGAAGGCCAGTGTCGCGGATTTGTCTTGCTCCAAAGCGAGTTGCGTTTCGAGCGCATCCATTTCGCGTTGATAACGACGCAAAACAGCATTGACCATGCCTTTAAGTGCAGGTTGTTTTAATAAACTGGCGGCACTGACACTTTCAGCGATCGCCGCATGCGCCGGCACACGCATGTCACGCAACTGACACAAGCCGACTAATAAGAGGTAGTGCACAACCCGGACTTTGGTTTTTAACGGCTTGTCCAACAAGTGACTTAGCAGCCATTCGTAAACGGGTAATTGACGTAACACTTGATAGGCAATGGCCTGCGCAAAGGCACGCTCACTGCCAACTAACTTCTCGCTGGCCTGCGGTAAGGCCTGAGTTAATGAGCGACCATGTTGCAACACCAGCTGCAATGCTTGTGCAGCGGCAGCGCGAGCCGCTGCAGGACGGGGACTCGCTTGTTTCGGCTCGGACGTCGTTTTTTTGTCAGTCATTGCGTCTGTAATCGCCTTGAATCAGGGTAAGTTGTAACGCGACGAGGTGACTCACGAGGCCGCGGACGGTGTGCTGATTAAACTTGAGCCAACCGCAAACCAGTCACGGCGGGCGTTGAGTACATCCGCTGCAGACATCGCCTTTTTACCGGCCGGCTGCAGTTGCGTCATCACTAAAACACCACCTTGACATTGCACGCTGATCCCATGTTTGTCGGCGGCGACAATGGTACCGTGTGCTGGCGCTGTTGAAGGCGAAGCCTGAACTTCTGCTTGCCACACTTTGAACGGTTGATCTTCATGCCCCGGGACGGTGAAGTAACTGCCCGGCCAAGGATTAAATGCACGCACGCATCGTTCAATAAAGGCGGCGTCTTGCGACCAATCAATTTGACCTTCTTCTTTGCTCAGTTTTTTGGCATAAGTCGCCTTGCTATCTTCTTGTGGCACACCATGAATGTCGCCAGTGTTCAGACTGCGCAAGGCCTCAACTAAAGCCAATGGACCAAGTTTCGCTAGCTTTTCGTAGAGTGATGCAGAGGTGTCGTCGGCTTCGATAGCAAGATAGGACTTTGCAAGCATGGGGCCGGTATCAAGGCCTGCATCCATTTGCATGATGGTGACACCGGTTTCTTGGTCGCCGGCCCAAATTGCGCGCTGAATCGGCGCGGCACCGCGCCAACGTGGTAACAACGAACCGTGGACATTGATACAACCAAGACGCGGTATATCCAGCGCTGCTTGTGGCAGTAACAAACCATAAGCGACTACGACCATGACATCGGCTTGATAGTGACGCAATTGCGCTTGTGCTTCAGCAGTCTTTAACGAGCTTGGTTGCTCGACCGGTACATGATGCGCTAGCGCGAGCGTTTTCACTGCGCTGGCTTGCAGTTTCTTGCCGCGACCGGCAGGCCGATCAGGCTGAGTGTAAACAGCGACCACATTCAGGTCGCTGGTATCGAGCAGTGCCTGTAAGTGCCGCGCTGCAAAATCTGGGGTTCCGGCAAAAATAATCCGCACTGACTGTCCTCTCGGTTGCTACTTAAGCGCCTTGCTTGGCTTCTAAGCGTGCTTCTTTTTCAAGTTTTTTGCGAATCCGGTCACGTTTTAACGGTGATAAATAATCGACAAACAATTTGCCGTTTAAGTGATCGATTTCATGTTGAATACAAATCGCGAGCAAACCATCAGCTTCACGCTCAAAGGTTTCGCCGTTGCTATCGAGAGCGCGAACTTTAATTTGGCTTGCGCGTTCAACTTTGGCATACACGCCAGGAAAGCTTAAACAACCTTCTTCATTTTCGTGAATACCATCGCGTTCGATAATTTCTGGATTAATAAAGACCAGCGGCTCGTTTTGATTCTCACTGCAATCGGCGATGAATAAACGTTTGTGCACATTCACCTGGGTGGCGGCAAGGCCAACGCCCTGAGAGCCGTACATGGTTTCAAACATGTTATCGATCGTTGTGCGCAACGCATCGTCAACCTGTTTAACCGGTTGAGCGATGGTACGTAAACGCTCATCTGGATACTTCAAAATCGTCATAACTGCCATAGTGCTGTGGTTCCGTTCGTACGTGGATCGCTAATTTTACGTGGAAGATCGCTGAAAATACAGTTTTGTCCTTGTTTCAGTTTGAAAACTCCGCAGAATTGTCTTCAACCGCTCCGTGACTATAGGTCAAATATGGGGCTTTTTGCTAAAAAAACAAGGATGACACATGATGAAGGAACAGGCAGAGTGGCCTCTCTCGGTTGCACAGAATAACCAGCCAGCGGACGTTGTCGAAATCGACGCATTAACAGCAGCCAATACCTCGGTGAAAACGATTCGCCAGTGGCTAAGTATTCAACGGGCACCGTCTCGCGTGCGCGAGCAGCTCTGCTGTTTTTGGTCAAACCATGACGACGGCGAGTTAGATCCCTTTGCTCGGTTTCCGCCCGATAATGTGCTTGAGCCTTTGGCTGAGGTGCCGCAAGCCATTATTCGCAACTTAGCTGATGTGAGTGCAAAGGAAGCGGCGCGAACACTCGATTGGCTGGGTCAATGTCCTTCACACCGCATGCTGACGTGGGGCTGTTCAGCTTTTCCTTTCGATGTCACGCTAATTACTCCGCAGCCGATGGTGCTCTTTGCCCGCGGCGATCTGCGCTTGTTGCAGCGACCGTCAATCTCGATTGTTGGCTCGCGTCATGCGAGCCCGAGCGGTATTGAGCTGGCGACAATGTTCAGCCGTGAGTTGGCGCAAATGGGCTGGGTGATTGCTAGTGGTGGTGCGCTGGGTGTGGACGGCGCAGCGCACCGCGCAGCCTTGTCGGTCGCGGGTGCAACCATCGCCGTGCTCGGTAGCGGCATTGACCAGTTGTATCCTGCTCGCAATCGCCAACTACTCACTGAAATCGGCGAAAAAGGATTGATTCTGAGCGAATATGCACCGGGAACGCCGGCGCGGAGTGAACAATTTCCGCTGCGTAATCGTATTATTGCAGGAATAAGTTGCGGCGTGGTGGTCGTCGAAGCAGCTGAACGCAGCGGCTCACTGCATACCGCTCAGTCAGCTTTAGATTGTTTCCGCGAGGTCTACGCGATTCCCGGATCACCGCTGAACCCCTTGGCCGCAGGCCCCAATTTTCTGATTCAACAAGGTGCGCGATTGGTGACGAAACCCGAGGAAATTGACCTCGACTTGCAGGCCAATGTGGAGGCTTACGAAATGATGTTTGGTGAGGGCTGTTGCGGCGATCTCCCGAATATTTCGCGCGCAGCGCATGTTTTCGACGAGAATGCATGCGAAAATGCGCTTGAACACTTGGCAAATGCCCCCATATTAGCTAGTGTGGGATTTGAAACCACCTCGATTGACGCTATCATAAGTCACTCAGGAATGACGGTTTCAGAAGTAATGCACCAGCTCATCAGTCTCGAGTTGGATGGATGGATTAAGACAGTACCTGGCGGTTACGTCAGGGTGAGGAGGTAATGAAGATGTTTGATATCCTCATGTACTTGTTTGAGAACTACGTCCATTCTGAAATGGAAGTGGTGGTTGACCACGATGAACTGACTGACGAGCTTACCCGTGCAGGTTTCCACGAACAGGAAATCGGGAAAGCGCTCGCTTGGTTAGAGCGTCTGGCCGATCTACAGGACAGTCAGGACCATCCGTATATAAATCAAGCGGCGCCTGTGGCGTCGTTCCGAGCCTACACTGCGGAAGAGCAGGCTCGGCTTGATGTGCAGTGTCGAGGGTTCTTGCTGTACTTAGAGCAAATTGGCGTGCTGGATTTCGCGACTCGCGAAATGGTGATCGACCGTGTGATGGAACTTGATACCCCGCAATTCATGTTGGAAGACTTGAAGTGGGTGATTTTAATGGTTCTGTTTAACGTGCCGGGTCACGAAGACGCCTACAGCCAGATGGAAGACCTGTTGTTTGAAGAGCCAGAGGGTTTGTTACACTAGTCTTCTGACGGTGAAACCATTTGCCGATAACGCAGAGGCCCTATGACTCCAACACATCTATTTGACGCGCCGGATCGTAAAAACGAGCGCGACGAGCCTTGTCCGCTGTGTGGAAATGTAGTGCGACTGAAGCACACCGGACATCACTCCTTTTGGGGATGCAGTCAGTATCCTGCTTGTGACTATACCCAATCGCTGCATGAGTCCGGCGATTTCGACCCGCAACCTTTGCCGGAGCAGTGCCCAGAGTGCAATGCCGGATTACTCTTAAAGAAAGGCCGTTACGGCTTTTTTATTGGCTGTAGCGGCTTCCCTGAATGTCACTTTATGCTCGACCCTACGGCAGTGAAAGAAACTACTGCAACGATTGCGTGCCCAGAGTGTAAGAAAGGACATTTGCAACAGCGAGCAAATAAGTACGGCAAGCAGTTTTATGCCTGTAACCGTTACCCGAAATGCAAATATGCCGTCAATGACGAGCCAGTCGCACAAAGCTGTCCTGAATGCGGGTGGGGTGTGCTGGTTAAACGCGATTCGGCCGCCGGCGTTCGTTTACGTTGCCCGCAAAAGCAGTGCGGTTACAAATCTGAGCCGTTATAATAACGCTCGTTAGCTGGCGCGAAAGGATGCGGTAAGGAACCAGCACTGTCATCGTGAATTATTCAGGAGTCCGCATGTCGTTTCCAATTTCTGATCCAACACAAGACAACTTCGCGGCAGCAAAAGCAGCGCTTGCGAACCACGGTTTAATTGCCTATCCAACCGAAGCTGTGTTCGGTTTAGGTTGTGCGCCGTACGATGAGATTGCCGTGCGAAAACTCCTTGCATTAAAGCAGCGACCGGAAACGAAAGGCCTCATTCTGATCGCTGCCGACTATAGCCAATTGCTCGACTATGTTGATGACAGTAAAATCCCCCAAGATAAACGTTTTCAGGTGTTCTCTCATTGGCCTGGGCCAGTGACCCTGGTGTTACCGGCAAAAGCCAATGTGCCAGGCTTTTTACGTGGTGAGTTTGATACCATTGCCGTGCGTGTAACCGCATTTGAACCGGTGCGTGCATTGTGTCGCGCCCTCGGTACACCGCTGGTGTCGACCAGTGCCAATTACGCTGGCAAGCCGCCACTGCGCAGTGCCGAAGCGGTCGCTGCTGAACTTGGCCATGAATTAGACTGGATTATGGCCGGTGAAACTGGCGGTCGGACAGAACCGTCGCAAATTATTAACCCCCTGACAGGAGCCACGTTACGATGAGCCAAGCCGATCCGCAGCAAGCCAACCCGCAAAACCAGTATTTAGAACGAGTAAAGCGCTATTTGCAGAGCTTGCAAGACTCGATTTGTGCGGAGCTTGAAGTGGTTGATGGCCAACAGCGCTTTGTCGAAGACAGTTGGCAGCGTGAAGAAGGGGGTGGCGGTCGCTCGCGAGTTCTAAAGAACGGTGCAGTGATTGAACAAGGTGGTGTCAATTACTCCCATGTATTTGGCGCATCGATGCCGGCGTCGGCGACCGCACACCGACCTGAATTAGCCGGCCGCAGCTTCAATGCTTGCGGCGTGTCGTTGGTGATTCATCCGCATAACCCTTACATACCGACGTCGCACGCTAATGTTCGCTTCTTTATCGCTGAAAAGCCGGGAGAAGAGCCTGTATGGTG
Source organism: Aliidiomarina sp. (assembly GCF_022565475.1). Classification (GTDB taxonomy): domain Bacteria; phylum Pseudomonadota; class Gammaproteobacteria; order Enterobacterales; family Alteromonadaceae; genus Aliidiomarina. The sequence goes on from NZ_JAIUMR010000003.1 coordinate 71,663, forward strand.
GTTCGGTGGCGGGTTTGATCTCACGCCTTTCTATCCATTTGACGAGGACGTTAAACATTGGCATGAAACGGCGAAGGCGGCGTGTGACCCATTTGGCTCAGCGTATTACAACGATTATAAAGCATGGTGTGATCAGTATTTCTTCTTACCGCATCGACAAGAAACGCGCGGTGTCGGTGGCTTGTTCTTTGATGATTTGAATCGCAACCCGAACGGCGAGCTCGATTTCGAGCATGCTTTTGGGCTGATGCGTTCGGTTGGTGACCATTTTACCAAAGCCTATGTGCCGATTATGCAACGACGCAAAGACACGCCGTTTGGCGAGCGCGAGCGCCAGTTCCAGTTATACCGTCGTGGGCGCTATGTGGAATTCAACTTAGTCTATGACCGTGGCACGTTGTTCGGTCTGCAAACCGGTGGTCGCACCGAGTCGATTCTCATGTCGATGCCACCGCTGGCGCGCTGGGAGTATATGTACCAAGCTGAGGCAGATAGTCGTGAGGCAGCATTACAAGACTACCTGAAGCCACGGAATTGGTTGAATTTACCTTAGTCATGCAGCGGCAGCGCGCAGCTCTGCAAGGGTAGAGTCGCGTGCTCAGCACAGTGTCTGCACAGTAGTTAATCGTGTTGGGCACAGACATTGGTCGTGTTGCGCCGGCCATCGCTTGTTTCTTGTTCGATTTCGGACTAAGCTGAGTCCGCATAAAAAATAATCGATACAGGAACTTACCATGCCTAGTTTACTCATTCTCGTGGTCATTGTTGTTGCCGCAATCTTTATTATTCGTCGTTTAGCGGCCAACAAATCACAACAGCAAGCGAATCAATCTGAACGCAAGCCGTCCAGTAGTGTCTCGGAGCAATCCTCAGTTTCGGCATCCTCGAAGTCCGATAGCTCAAGTGAACCCGTGAGCACAAAGCCAACATCCACGAGCGACGAAACGCCAAGCAAAGAAAAAGAGGTGATTTCGAAGGACGTTGATCCGGTGATTGATAGCGGCGACAAATCACAGCCGTCACCACTCGGGGCGGAAGTTCCTGATGAGATAAAAGAGCCATTATTGGCCTTGGACGACGAGAAGGACCCACTTACACGTCACCGCCTTTACCAACAAATCACTGAAACGAGTTATCGCAATCGAGCAGATGACGGTTGGCGGACCATTTGTAAAACCTTTTCTGCGCGTCACATTGACGAATTTGAACAGATCAAAAAGCCGTTAGCCGAGAGTAACGGCGGGTCTTTGCCGCAAGTGCTGACTTTCCAAAATTATGCGACCTTATTGGTTGAAGATGGGCATTACGACAAAGCCATCAATGTCTGTGAACAGGCACTTGGTTTTGGCCTCGACGATAAAACCAAGACCGGTTTTGCTGGCCGCATCGAGCGGATTCAGAAGCAAAAAGCTAAAGACGCGTCTTAGTTATTGATTGATCATGTGGTGCGCCAGGCGTGTAAAACGCTGGCGCAATTCATGTTTTAATTGTTTATCTTGCACTTGCTCTTCCAGGGTTTGGTACATGCAATGCAGCCATTGGTTACGCATCCTTTCATTGATACTGAATGGCAGATGGCGAGCCCGCAACATGGGATGACCATACTTTTCCACATACAACTGCGGCCCTTCAAACCAACCACTTAAAAATTCAAAAAACTTCACGCGAATGCTATCCAAAGGCAGTGGATGCATGGCATAAAGTTCCTTCGCCGCTGGATCTGTGCTCATAATGTCATAAAATCGATCCGCCATGGCACGCACACTATCTTCGCCACCTAAACGCTGGTAAAGGGTTTGCGGTTCTGTGTGGACATTGCGTAAACGATGAAGGAATGTTGGTATTTTCATGAAACTCGCTGTTTTTGGTTATCCGATAGAGCATAGCTTGTCCCCGCAAATTCATACTGCCTTTGCTGCGCAGTTTGGGCGGCGGCTCGAATATCAGCGCATTTTAGCAGCTCCAGAGCAATTTTCGCAGCGTTTGGCGGAATTTGTCGCAAGCGGCGGCGTCGGTGCGAATGTCACCGTGCCGTTAAAAGAGCAAGTCCTTTCATTCTGCACCACACTGAGTGAACGAGCAGAGCAAGCCGGTGCAGTGAATACCTTAATTTTACGCGAAGGTCGTTGGCTTGGGGATAACACCGACGGCCTTGGTCTGGTGCGTGATCTACTGCGTCTTGGCGTGAAGCTGGCCGGTGCACGAATTTTAATTATCGGCGCTGGTGGCGCTGTACGTGGCGTTCTTGGACCCCTGTTGGCAGCGCAGGCGCAGGTCATTCATGTTGTCAATCGCACCGTGGCGAGAGCGCAGCAGCTTGCTGATGAATTCGCTGGCGTTACCGCCGGTGACTATGACAGCGCGCTTCAAGATGAACCCTGGGACTTAATTATTCACGCCTCAGCGGCAAGTCTATACGGTGAGCTGCCGCCGTTGAGTGAAAAAATATTGCATGGCGCGCCGTTTTGTTATGACATGGTGTATGGCGCGCAGCCGACGGTATTTTTACAGTGGGCACAGCAGTCTGGCTGCAAAGTCGCCGATGGGCTAGGGATGCTTGTCGAGCAAGCCGCCTTGAGTTATCAAGCGTGGACTGGCGAGCAGCCACAAACTGAGTTGGTGTTAAACGAACTGCGTCGACAACTCGAAACAGGATAAACATATGACCGTACCACAAGGTTTGATTTTAGGGATTTTGCTGCTCACCTTGGTGTTCTTTATCTGGGGTCGATGGCGTCATGATATTGTTGCGCTGGGCGCACTATTGGCCTGTGTGATCGCTGGTTTAGTGCCAAGTGCCGAAGCATTTTATGGCTTTGGTCATCCTGCAGTGATCACTGTGGCCTGTGTCCTTGTGCTCAGTGCCTCGTTGCAAATTACCGGAGCGATTGATGTTGTCGCGCATAAGTTCACGCCAAGCTCCGGAGGCGCCGTAACTACCATCGCGGCATTGACTGCGCTCGCTACGGTCTTGTCCGCGTTCATGAATAATGTCGGTGCGATGGCGCTATTAATGCCGATCGCGATTCAGTTGGGGTCAAAGCTAGGAATACCGCCTGGGCGGGTGCTTATGCCGGTGGCCTTTGGCTCTATCCTCGGCGGCATGACAACCCTGATCGGCACGCCACCCAACCTGATCGTTTCCGGCTATCGCGCTGAATCATTGGGCGCCGGCTATCAAATGTTTGATTTTGCCCCTGTGGGTGTTTTAGTTGCGGTTGCGGGGGTGATTTTTCTCGCCATCGGCGGCTGGCGTCTGGTTCCAAAGCGCGAACGTGCTGATGCGGGGAACTTCGATACGGGTAAGTATTTAACTGAAGTCCGTGTGTCTGAAGACGGAAAAGCGGCAGGTATGTTGCTGCGTGAACTCGATGCGAAGTTACAGGAAAGTGACGCCGAAATTATCGGTTTAGTGCGTGACAAGGTGAAAGTGGTTCACCCTTACGGCTATCAGCGTGTCTCGAAAGGTGACTTACTCGTGATCAAGGCTGAGCCGGAAAGCTTGAGCCAAGCGATTAGTGTATTGGGACTGCGCTTGGTGGATAACGTTAAACCGCCGAGTGCGGACGACGAGGAAGAGGACGAGAGCGAAAAAAGCGAACTACGCATGGTCGACGAGGAATTTGATTTGCCACCGCCATGGGTAGATCGTCGGGTCACCGCCTATGGCGACTATACTTTGCGCGGCGGACTCACCAGCTCGGCGCAAGCCGATGCCGTGCCGCGCGCATCGGATGACTCGGAAGTGGTCTTGGTTGAGATGGTTGTCATGCCGGATTCAGCGTTGATCAATAATACCGCCGCTGAACTGCGCTTGCGCAGTCGATTAGGTTTGAATCTTTTGGCGATCTCCTTTGAAGGTAGTCAAACCGTTAAACGCTTGCGCCAAACCAAGATTCAGTCGGGCAGTGTGTTATTAATGCAAGGAACTGCCGAAGCACTCTCGCAATTTGCGAATAATTACAGCTGTGTACCGCTTGCTGAGCGCACGGTACGCGTACCCAGCAAGAAACGAGCGGCATTCGCTTCGATTATTATGGTCGCTGCGGTTGCCTTGGCCGCCACAGGCATTACTTCGGCCGCTGTCGCCTTTGCGTCAGGGATGTTTGCAGTTATGGCATTACGCGTGATTCCGTTGCGACAAGTGTATGAAAATATCGACTGGTCAGTCGTGGTGCTGTTGGCGGCATTAATTCCGATTGCTTTGGCGATGGAAACCACGGGAGCCGCCGACCTGATTGTGGAGTCAGCGTTGGTTCTCCTGCGCGATAGCAGTCCGCCAGTTATCCTTGGCTTTATCTTAATTGTGACGACGCTACTAACGAGCATCATGAATAATGCGGCGACCGCTGCGGTGATGTGTCCAATAGCGGTGAGTGTTTCGAATCAGTTGAACTTGAATCCGGATGCGTTTTTGATGGCGGTTGCCGTGGGTGCTTCATGTGCGTTCTTGACACCGATTGCACATCAGAATAACACGCTCATTCTCGGCCCCGGCGGATTTAAATTTGGGGATTACTGGCAAATGGGGCTACCATTGCAGCTTATTGTTTTAGCGGTCAGTATTCCAGCATTGTTATTTTTCTGGCCCTTGTAACCAGCCCTTCAACCTTTACTGCGAGTACGGACTACTCGCGTGTGTTGATGGAAATCTATCGGGAAGATTATGAAAAAGAATATTGTTATTGTTGTCATTATCCTTGCAATTACTGGCTATATCGCCGGTATCCTGACGACGAAAAAGCTCGCCGAAGAACAATTACCTCGGCTCATCGAGGAGTTCTCGGAATATCATGAATTTGAAGTCAATGTGGAATGGTTAGCGCAAGGTTGGCGTTCGGGCAAGGTTCGCATTAGCGGTAATGCGGAGCTGGACAACAGTACTCGTATTCTTTTTAGCGAAAACGTCGACTTGACCTATGGCTTCCTGAGCGCGCGGTGGATAGGCCAAGGTGAAAGCCGTATTGATGCGCTATTGGCTGAAGGCATGACGCCTTATACCTACAGCTCGCAGGGACGGGTATCCCGTGGTGGCTTATTTTTAGACTACCAAGGTGACGCCTACAATCAGGTTTGGAACGACTGGAGTCTTGAGCTTGGCGTTGTCCATGCGCAACTTGCGATGGTCGGCTCGAAAATCCTCATGGACTGGCAGGTGTCCCATGCATTCTATGGCTTGGGTGAAAACGAAGGCGTCGCTGCACGCGACGTCAAAGTGCACTGGGGTACGCAGACGCGCAATGGCGTGGCGGAAGTTGTTGATCTGCGCAGCCATGTTGGCCAATTCGGCATGACCTTTGGCCAAGATGCAGAGAGCTTTAATTGGCATGGTGAAGACATCGGATATAGCTTCTTTATGGATGCGACCCGTGAAGATGCGTCGATATATGGCTCCTCAAACGCGAACTTCATTTGGTCTGACAGTCCGACGACGGTGACCGTTGATTGGCGGTTGAATGGCGTCAAGTCTGCCGATGTACTCGTACTGCAGCGCTTTTTAATTGACCGCGATTTTAGTGAACTCGACGATGAAGCGTGGGCGAATTTGGCGGCGTTCGTTTCCGTCGATCCTGAGCTTGTGGTCGAGCGCTTTGTCGGCGAAAGTGAGCAACTTGGCAAGCTTGAACTGCACGGTTCAATGACATTCTTAACGGAGCGCTGGGCGGAGATGATGGACTCGTTAGACAACCATCGAAATGTACCTTTCAATGCCACGTTAGGACTGATGAACCTTGATGTAACTGTGACTGAGCTACCAGCGATGGGACAGATGTTGTTGTTAGCACTGCCTGAGGACGCGCAGTCCATGCCGTTAAGAATTATCTTAAAAGACGGTGAATTCAGCGCGAATGGCCATCCGGTCGATTAGAACCGATAGAACTTGAGCAGAGCAAGCCCCGCAGCAGTTGTGCGGGGCTTGCTCGTTTTCGGCTGCACAAATATAGGTTAGTTCGCCAGCGACAGTACTCTCGCCACCAGTTTATCGATGCCACTCGCCGCTTCACTTAAAGAGCTGGCCAGCATGTACGCCGGTGTCGTGACTACGCGATGTCGTTCATCAACGACAATCTTATCGACAGGACATGAGATGTGTTTTGCACCCAGTTTCTCAAGGGCAGCAGCGGTATCGGCGTCGGTACCTATGGTCAGTTCAATACCTTGGCCATACACGAAGGGAAGTAAGCTGGGTGCGATGCACATGTATCCGGCGGGCTTTTGTGCGCGAACAAAGGCTTTGCAAAAAGCGACGACCTCGTCATCCGCAACCGCATCGGCGCCGTTGATAGCAAAGTCAGAGAAATTCTTCGCTGCACCAAAACCGCCGGGGACAATTAACGCATCAAACTCGTCGACGTGTAACGCACTGAGCGGTTTGACGTTACCGCGTGCTAAGCGTGCAGCTTCGGTGAGCACATTACGCGCTTCTGCAACGGGTTGTTGAACCTGATGATCGATCACATGAAACTGATTTTTGTCTGGCGCGAAACATTGGTAACTGGCACCGTTGCGTTCAATGGCAAGTAACGTAATGACAGTTTCATAAATTTCGCTGCCGTCAAAAACACCACAACCACTTAATAACACAGCGATTTTTTTCATGGCCATAATCCTCCATTATTTTCGTTCATAAGAACCGAATTTTTCAGATCAAAAAATGTTAAAAAAGATCGAATTTTGATCTGGTATTGGCGAATGATTGTGCTAATCTGTCAAACCTGTTGAGAGATTGCGTACAAAAATTATTCGTTGCGCCGAAGTTTTCACGACTTCTATACACTAAAACGTACTTTAAACTATCTCTGGTTGAAGTTCGACTAAAGCAATTTCCACAGGTGGCAATTACGCCAAAAAGAATAAGTATATGCGGTCTGGGTTGCTGTTTAATCCCTGTAAAATCAAACGCTTATTAAATCTTGATGCTGTAGTCTGATAGTTTGGACTCACGGCAGAATTGATCGTTCTTCACAGAGTTATCCACAGGTTGTTAGCAAGAAGCAGAGGAACCGTACACAGGCTCGTCGCTTGCAGTTCAATCGTTTCCATCATGCTCGCGCCAAACGGCGAAAAATAGTCTAGCTCATTAGCCAGAAAGCCAAGTCTGTGGCATCCTAGCAGCATTCAACTGTGCTTAACAGAAACAGGTTTTTCGCTATGACGCCTCAAATTCCAAAACAGCCTTTTATTCTTGTCGATGGCTCTTCTTATCTATTTCGAGCCTACTACGCGCCGCCGCACTTGACCAATTCGGCGGGAGAGCCAACCGGTGCTATTTACGGCGTCGTTAATATGCTCCGCAGCCTTCTCAATCAATATCATCCAACCCACATGGCGGTGGTATTTGACGCTAAAGGTACGACATTTCGCAATGACATGTATGCGGAATATAAAGCGAACCGACCGCCGATGCCGGACGACCTGCGCTCGCAAATTAAGCCCCTGCATGAAATTATTCGGGCTATGGGACTGCCGCTGATTAGTATTGAAGGGGTCGAAGCCGACGACGTGATTGGTACGCTCGCGCAACAAGCGGCTGATGAAGGCCGCACGACGCTGATTAGTACGGGCGATAAGGATATGGCTCAGCTCGTGAATGAGCACGTCATTTTGATTAATACCATGACCAACACCGTCCTTGATGAAGCGGCTGTGCCGGAAAAATACGGTGTGCGACCGGATCAAATGATCGATTTTCTCGCATTAATGGGGGATAGCTCGGACAACATTCCAGGCTTGCCGGGAGTCGGTGAGAAAACCGCCTTGGCCATGCTAAGCGGGATGGGCTCGATCGAGAATATGTTAGCAAATCCGGAGAAAGTCGCAGAGCTGAGTTTCCGTGGGGCCAAGTCGATGCCGGCCAAGCTGCAAGAACATCGCGATATCTTGCTCCTGTCGAAACAACTCGCCACCATCAAACTTGACGTTGAATTGGACTTAAAACCCGAAGAACTGCTGCTTGCTGATCCTGATGATGCGCGGTTAGCGGAACTCTATAAACAATGTGAGTTCCGGCGTTGGCTGGCGGAGCTGTTAGAGAAAGGCGAAAAATCTGCAGAACATGCGGGTGAAGGTCATGCGCAGAAAGCGCTCGAGAAGGGCATGGACAGCGCTGAAGGTATTAATGGTAACGGCGCTGCCAATGGCCAAGCGGTTAGCGACGCAGCAAGTCATGGCGAAAGTTCCGAGTCATCCGCGGCCATGTCGCCGATTGATCGCTCGAGTTATGTCACGATTACTGACCAAGCGACGTTCGCAGATTGGCTGCAGCGCCTTGAGCAAGCTGATTACTATGCAATTGATACGGAAACCACCAGCATTGACTACATGGAAGCGGAATTAGTTGGCATTTCATTTGCCACTGCCCCTGGTGAAGCAGCGTATGTGCCGTTAATGCATCAAGATTTAGATGGGCCGCAGCAACTGGACCGCGACTGGGTGCTGGGACAGATGAAGCATTTACTGGAAGACAATCAGCCGAAGAAAATTGGCCAACATATTAAATATGATATGCACGTATTCCGTCGCTACGGCATCCATGTTCGCGGCATCCTCAACGACACTATGCTCGCGTCATATGTGCTTAATAGTACCAGTTCACGCCATGACATGGACACCTTGTCGTTGCAGCATCTGGGTCATAAGACGATCGCGTATGAAGACGTCGCGGGTAAGGGGAGTAAGCAGAAGCGTTTCGATGAAGTGTCGATAGCGCAGGCGGCTCCGTACGCCGCGGAAGACGCCGATATCACCTTACGCTTGCACGAGGTGTTGTGGCCGCGTGTATTAGCAGAAGGACGCTTGCAAGAAGTGCTCCGTGAACTTGAACTACCGTTAATTCCAATTTTGGCGATGATGGAGCGGCGAGGCGTGATGATCGACGCCGATCAACTAGCTAAACAAAGCCAAGAAATTACCAAAGAGTTGGCTGAAATCGAGAAGGACGCGTTTGACATTGCGGGAGAGCCCTTTAATCTCAATTCGACCAAGCAACTGCAAACGATTTTATTTGAGCAGCTCGGTTTGCCAGTGAAGAAGAAGACTCCCAAAGGCGCTCCGTCAACGGCTGAGGAGGTCTTACAGGAATTGGCACTGGACTACCCGCTGCCGGACCTAATTTTGCGCCACCGCGGATTAGCTAAGTTGAAATCGACCTATACCGACAAATTACCGCGGATGATTAAAGCGGCGACCGGCCGCATTCATACCTCGTACCATCAAGCGGTGACCGCAACAGGCCGTTTGTCGTCGACGGATCCGAACTTGCAGAATATCCCCATTCGTAACGAAGCTGGACGGCGGGTGCGCAAGGCCTTTGTCGCGCCCGACGGCTATAAAATTGTGGCGATTGACTATTCGCAAATTGAATTGCGAATTATGGCGCATTTGTCGCAGTCGAAAGGCCTACTGGAAGCTTTTGCTCGCGGTCGAGATATTCACAAAGCAACCGCGGCGGAAGTATTTAGTGTGCCACTAGAAGAGGTGACGTCTGAGCAACGGCGTCGAGCCAAAGCCGTGAACTTCGGCTTGATTTACGGTATGTCTGCATTTGGTTTGGCGCGCCAACTCGACATTAGCCGTAATGACGCGCAGCATTACATGAACGTCTATTTTGAGCGTTTCCCTGGTGTTCTTGACTATATGGAGCGCACGCGCAAACAAGCTTCTGCCCAAGGATATGTCGAGACAATTTTTGGCCGTCGTTTATACCTGCCAGAAATTAATGCGCGGAATGCTATGCGTAGAAATGCAGCAGAAAGGGCGGCCATTAATGCGCCGATGCAGGGTTCCGCCGCAGATATTATGAAAAAGGCCATGCTTGATGTCGCCGCTTGGTTGAAAACACCCGGCAATATCAATGAGGGCGACGTGTTTCTAACCATGCAAGTCCACGATGAATTGGTTTTTGAAATTCGCGAGGACAAGGTTGAGACCTATTTGCCTAAGTTAGTTGAGGTGATGGAGCAGGCGGTTAAAATCGATGTGCCGCTGATTGCTGATGCGGGCGTGGGTGATAACTGGGATGAGGCGCATTAATTGACGAGCAGAGTGGACTCATTGTTTAGTATTAGCGCTGACTAAATTATAACCAGCTGATAAATGGTTAAATTTTATTGGAAACTTTTTAACCAATAGGGACTCATAGTAAGTGAGCATTATGCTCTCCCAAGATGTTTTCCCTGGACATCCTTCGCCCCGGTCACTTTGTCCGGGGCTTTTTATTTTCCGATTGAGCGCAAAGCGGCTGAGCGGAAGAAGTAAAAAACGCTGACAAAAAAACCGCCGTGTTTTTACCCACAGCGGTTTTCCGTAAACCTAGTTTAATGTGCTGCTTTAGTATAAGCCGCGAATATATTTAGACAGAATTTCGATATCGTGGTCGGTCAAACGAGCTGCGATGTCACGCATCATGCCATTTGGATCGTTGCTACGATCACCAGAACGAAACTCTTTCAACGTCAGCGCCGTGTACTCTGCATGCTGACCGCTCAACAATGGAAATGTTGCTAAGCCCATACCTAAGCCGCTTGGGCCGTGACATGCTGCGCACGCAGTGATACCGCGATCCAAATCGCCACCCATAAACAAACGCTGTGCTTCTTCGACGATTTCTTCGTCGACCGCGCCAACCGGATGCTCTTGACTTGCATAGAATGCAGCAAGGTCATGGATGTCTTGGTCGCTTAAGTTGACCACCTGAGAGGCCATGAGCATGTTGTTCCGACCTTCAGCGCCATTTGTTTGCGCGCCTAAACGATAGTCCATTAATTGCTTAACTAAATATTTGTAGCCTTGACCGCCAATGTTCGGGAAGTCGCCAGAAGGACTGGTGCCCGTTTGTCCGTGACATGCTGCACACGTAACAGACTTTGACTGCCCAGCTTCGGCGTCACCTACGATATCGGCCTTAGCCGCCGCAGCGCCACTGGCGAACAACACAAAACCACATAGAATCGCGAGTTTTTTCATGATCTCTCTTCTCTGTTTATTCTTTGTCTTCAGCTGGGCCAGGGCCCGAAAAAAATTCCAGTCGCTATTTTACACGATTCTCGCCACGATGAAACGTCTGATTGATGGTTCTATGGTTGGCTGTCGACTATTATTCGTTCATAATACCCGTCCTTCCGGAGTAATTGAGGTTCGTAGTGAGTAGCCAAAGCGTACATTTTCAATCCGCACGATTTATTACAAGTGCACCCGATATTCGTCATTTACCTGCAGACGAAGGCTTGGAAGTCGCTTTTGCCGGCCGTTCAAACGCAGGTAAATCAAGTGCATTGAACGTCCTGACACGCCAAAAGAGTTTGGCGCGGACCAGTAAAACGCCAGGCCGAACGCAACAAATTAATGTGTTTAGTTTGGACGAAGACCGTCGTTTAATCGATTTACCGGGTTATGGTTTCGCCAAAGTGCCTTTGGCAATGAAGCATAAATGGCAAGAAGCGCTTTCGGAGTACCTCCAAAAGCGTCAATGTTTGCGCGGTTTAGTGGTGCTGATGGATATTCGTCACCCTATGAAAGATTTGGATCAAGAGCTGATTCATTGGGCGGTTTCCAGCGAGTTGCCGGTATTGGTTGTGCTGACCAAAGCAGACAAACTCAATAGTGGTGGGCGCAAAGCCACACTGATGAAAATTCAGGAAGCATTACCGGGATTTAATGGCGATGTGCAAGCCATCACCTTTTCGTCATTGAATAAGTCAGGCTTGCCGGATTTAGAGCGAGTGCTCCAAGGTTGGTTTACTTTACCCACAGACGAAGGAAACGACACAGCTGATCCTTCTGCTGCAGAGTAGAGTAATTAGCCGACAGAATTTCTTCCATTCGGTTGCAGTCATGCCAGCGCATCACGCGCGACTGCAACCTGCGCAACATAGGTAAAACATGACGGATACACAAGCTTACCCATGGTCGACATGGGCAAAGCTATTGACACTTGCTCTGGTCTGGGGAAGCTCGTTTTGGTTAATTAAAATGGGCTTGTTGACGTTTACGCCAGTCGAGGTCGCGGCGGTTCGCTTAGCTGCCGCAGCGGCATTTTTAGCTCCCTTTGCCTTGGTGCGGATGCACCGACTGAAGCGACACCAATGGTTGGTGGTGGCTTCAGTCGGGTTAACCGGTAGCTTGTTACCGGCGTTTCTGTTTGCCCTGGCGCAAACCCGCATCGACAGTGGTGTGACGGGCGCGCTCAATGCGTTAACGCCACTCTTCACACTGATTATAGGCTCGATTATCTTCCGCCAATGGGTGACGGGGCGCACCATCCTAGGCTTGCTCATCGGCTTGGGTGGCACACTCATGCTGGTGTTGTTGAGTGCTTCTGGCGAATTGACCCTGAATGCCTACGCGCTCTTTGTTGTCGCCGCCACGTTTTGTTATGGCATGAACTTAAATTTAATCAAAACCTATTTACCCGACCAAACGCCACTTACGATTACCGGCGTATCCTTGCTCATGGTGTTACCGGTTGCTCTCCTGTACTTGCTTGGTCCGGGCGAAGTGGCGAGTAAGCTTACCAGCACGGCCGCATGGGGATCACTCGCAGCGGTGGTGGTCTTAGGTGTGGTGGGTACAGCGTTAGCTTTAATTTTATTTAATCACTTAGTACAAATTGCAACGACCGTTTTTGCTAGCTCAGTCACGTATCTCATCCCGATTGTGGCAATGACTCTAGGGGTTTTGAGTGGTGAAACGATTGGTGTTTTTCAGCTCGCCGGCATGGGCTTTATTCTGCTCGGTGTTTGGCTAGCTAATCGTAAGCCGGTGCCACCACGAGGCTAGTCGATAGCCGATAGTAAAAAGTCGCAACCATCAACTGGCTGCGACTTTTGTTGTTGACCAACACGATTACGCTTGTTCGGCTAATTTCCGCTGAATGTAATCGTGAATTTGTTGTTCAAGTGTCGCCAACGGAATACTTCCATTCTTTAACACTTCATCATGGAACTCTCGTAAATCAAAGTCTGCACCAAGGGCTGCTTCTGCTTCCGCGCGCAAACGTTTGATGGTGAGTTCACCGAGCTTGTAGGATAGCGCTTGACCCGGCCAGCTAATGTAGCGGTCAATCTCGGTATTGACGTTGTGCAGTGACAGGGCCGTATTGCTGCCTAGGAACTCAACCGCTTGATCGCGGGTCCAGCCCATGGCATGCATACCCGTGTCGACCACCAGACGTGCAGCCCGCCACATTTCATAGGTTAAGCGACCAAAATTGCTATACGGGTCTTGATAAAATCCTGTTTCAAGGCCGAGATATTCCGCATACAAACCCCAACCTTCACCAAACGCCGAAATGTAGGTTGAACGGCGATAGCCGGGCACATTCTCCATTTCCATCGCCAGTGCAATTTGTAAGTGGTGGCCAGGAACACCTTCATGCAAGGTTAATGCTTCGAGTTCATACAGAGGCCGAGTTTCAACGGCATAGGTGTTGACCCAGTATTCACCAGCTTCATCATCACGTGATGGTCCGGAATAACGGCCTTGGGTGTAATTCGGTGCGATTTCGGCCGGTACCGGTACAACACCATAAGGCGTTCGTGGTAAATGCCGGAAAAGCTGCGGCAACACATGGTCGGCACGTTTGGCTATGTAAGCGGCTTCCTTGAGCAACTCTTCGCCGGTTTCGACGTAAAACTGCGGGTCAGTGCGGAGGAAGTGAATAAACTCAGCAAAGGTTCCTTCGAATTCAACCTCGGCAATTACTTCTTCCATTTCGGCACGAATCCGTGCCACTTCGGCGACGCCAATTTCATGAATTTCTTCGGGTGTTAAGTCCAGCGTTGTGTAGTGTTTGGCGCGATTGGCATAAAATGCTTCGCCGTTCGGCAAGTTAGTGGCCGCAATGTCTTCGCGAGCGTTTGGCACATATTCATCGGCGAGAAAATCATGGAAATCCTGCAGTGCTGGATTGACGAGTGTAGCAATCACGGTTTGCGCTTCAACCTCGAGGTCGTTCAATGCCTCGCCACTGACATGTCGATTGGCTTGGGTAATTGGGCGATAAAAAATGCTTTCCGCTGGATCAACAGTGACATAAGCGAGTACACCTTGAGGGAAATTGCGGAGAACGACACTGGGTTGGGATATACCGCGCTCTAAACCTTCGCGCATATACGCGGTTTGTTGTGCTAGCCAAGCAGGGATATCACTGAGTAACTGCAAATAGCGCTGATAGTCTTCGGTACCGTTAAAGCGCACTTGCTGCGGCAGGCGTGCAATGGTGTTGTGCGGGCCGGTCTCGTTGGTCAGCGGCATGAGGTGCATATTAAATTCGTACTGCGATAATTGGTTACGCAGGGCGTACATCAACATGTCACGGTTAATTTGATTTTCCGCACTGAGACGATTGCCATCGATGGCGGCCAGCTGGGTGTAAAATTCTTTGCGTGTCTCGTAACGTGTAGCGAGCGCTTCGGGCGAGATATCATTGAGGCGGTGACCAGCTCGACCACTGTCATCGCGCGCAATTAAGTATTGCCCTTGGTTGTACTCCCAAGCGCGATCGGCCAACTGGGTAAAATAGTGATCCGCAGATTGCGCGGCTGCGGAAGCTGCCGGTTGATTCGTCGTATTGGCGTTCGGTGCGGTACTTTGACAGCCAGATAAGGCTAGCAAGACGGCGCTGGCGACTAGGATTGAGGCGATTTTACGCATACACATACCTTTGCTTATTCTGTGTTTGAGGTTGCCGACATTTTGCAACGGATTGACCACAGTTGCCACCCTGAAAAATCTATTACTTTTGCTATAGTTTATGTCGGAGTTATCACAAAAAAATGAAAAAAACTTTCCGAAAGATTGATTTTCAGGTTGCAAAGTCGGCGAAAATTCGTAATCTAGGGGACAGAAAAGCAAGGGGAAGTGAGTCGTCACCAACCAGCACAAGTCAGGAATAGCGCGGTTTTGGCTCGAAAAGTTTACAGATTAATGAACATAAAAATAAAATTGTCTGAAATAAACTAGTGACTTGTTGTAATTTTGTGATAGGCTCTCACTACAACGCTCATCGAGCGGAAATTAATAAGTCGTTAACAAAGAAAAATAAGAAAAGCGACCAAAGGGAATAAAAATACGCCAGGAGGCGAAAAACATTTTGGGAAAGCACTGCGCAACGAGTTGTTGCTCTAAATGCAGTATCCTTAACAGCGTGTAGCTCACCAATAATAATGAAAAGTGTTGCAGTCTGTTATTAGCAAAAGGTTTTTGCGAATTAAAAATTCTTGCTGTGAAAAAGGCGTGCCGCAAGGCGCGGATAAAAAGAAGCAAGTTCACAAGGAAGAACAATAATAATGTAGGAACTAGCGACAATCGTTCTCGAATTCACCCTGGGGGGGTGTGCGGGTTCAAATCAAGGCGATGATTTCATCGCCTTTTTTATTTTCTTCTCGACAGTTATCCATCTCTTAATGCTGAACACTCCAGAATACGTTATCCTATAGGGTAGTTTGCATGTTGCTGACTATTCGTATTGTCCATTGTTGAATTTGCTATAGGGTAAGCCTCATTTTATGACGCGTATTAAAAAGTCTCGCAAACCGGGTCCGCTCGCGCCGCGTAAAGTCGAGCGGCCGCAAGATGCAGCTGCCAAGCCAGCGCCGAAGTCGAAAGAAAAAGGTAAGGGGCAGAAAGCCGGTAGTCGTTATGCTGTGAGTCAGCAAACGAAATCGTCAACGGCAGCAAAAAATCAACGAGACGCGCGCTTAGGTTCGAAAAAACCAATTGCATTGGGTGCTGCTGCGGCAAAGGCCATGACGCCTGAACAAGAGTTTCGGCAATTAGAAAATGACCGGAAGTTACAAGACTTGTTGGTCAAACTTGAAGCGGGTTACGTACTGAATAAAATCGACCAGCACTATGTCGACGAAAAACTGGATCGTTATCAAGAGCTGGCTGCGCAACTTGGTATCGACTTAGACGCGTTCGATGAAGACGACGACAACGACGCCAACGAGGAATATGAAAGCCGCGGTGAAGTATTCAGCAGCGTTGATGAATTTGACTTCGATTTCGATGACGAAGACGACAAAAAAGAGGTGTAGCACGTGTTACAGTGGGTTTTATTGGTTGTAGGTCTCCTGATTATTGCGGCGTTGAGTGTGTACGCTGGATTACTCTTATCACGCTTGCGTGATCAGAAGTCGGCGTTGGCGGCTGCACAGCAAAAACGCCACGACTATTTACACGAAAGCATTTACACCATTGCGCTGGCAATGCAACAGGACCAATGCCCATTGTCAGAAGGCTGTATTCGTCTTTCCGTCCTGCTCGACAATTTAGCGGATGCGGAACAAGCCGATTACCCTAAGCGCTGGCCGGCGATCCATGAGATGTATGAGCGGATTAAGCACATGCCCACGCATGAAGCACGGAAAGAGTTTCCGAAAAACGAAATTCGGAAACTGGATCGTGAGCGTGAAGGTTATGAAGTGGAGATGGAAGCCGCAATTCAAGCGGATGTTGCGACCTTACTGGTGTGGGTGAAAGAGCGCCGCTAAACGTCCGCTAAGCGCTACAATCATTCACCTAAGTGCCGGTTACTGATCGTGACGATAAACAGTGCCGGCTTTCATGACAAAGCTAATCTGTCGCAAAATACTGATGTCCTCCAGCGGATCCCCGCTGACAGCGACGAGATCGGCATATTTACCGGCACTGACCGTTCCGATCTGATCGTCCGCTCCCAATAATATAGCCGCATGGCGAGTCGCTGATGCAATGGCGTCCATCGGTGTCATACCGGCTTCCACCATATACACAAACTCACGGGCGTTTTCGCCATGATCAAACACCCCTGCGTCGGTACCAAAAGCGATTTTCACGCCAGCTTGATAAGCGCGACCAAAGGTGTCTTGAATGAGCGGGCCAATGGTTCGTGCTTTCGCTTCCACTTGTGGTGGAAAATAACCTGGGATTTCCGCGCGTTCGGCGACTGACTTACCGGCCGTAATCGTGGGGACATAATAGGTACCATGGTACTTCATTAATTCGAAGACTTCGTCGTCCATGTAAGTGCCATGCTCAATCGAATCAACCCCAGCGCGAATCGCCCGCACCATACCGTCTTTACCGTGAGCGTGAACGGCGACTTTCATGCCGTAATCGCGTGCGGTGGCAACAATCGCTTCCAGCTCGTCATCCATAAACTGTGGATTGTCGCCAGACGCAGCTAAGCTCAGCACGCCACCGGTTGCAGTCAATTTAATCAGATTTGCCCCTTCCTGATAACGAGCGCGCACCGCTTGCCGAGCTTGATCGGTACCATTGATGACGCCTTCCATGGGGCCGGGGGTTTCGACTAAACCTTGGCGATAGCCATTACTCGGATCAGCATGGCCGCCGGTGGTTGCTAATGACTTTGCTGCAGTATAAATGCGTGGACCATCAACAATGCCATTATTAATTGCATTGCGCAGGGCGACACTCGTGGTAAAACTATCGCCTAAATCGCGCACTGTGGTGAAACCAGCTTGCAGCGTTAATTGGGCAAAGTGTGCTGAGCGAAATGCGACATCCGCAGGGTTATGGGTAAAACGATGCAAATAGGAGCCCGGTTCTGACTGTGACGTGAGATGGGTATGCATGTCGATAAAACCTGGCATCACTGTTTTTGCTGAGAGGTCAATGACCGTGTCGTCAGCGGTTGGCGATGTGAAGCCGCGTTCAATACCATAAATCTTGTTATCGATTATGCGAATGGTGACGTTCTCTTGCACCCTGTTACTTGAACCGTCAATTAGGCGACCAGCATGCACCAGTGTGTCAGCGGACGCGGGTAACGCCGCCAGTACGGCAAGGCAGCAGGCGCTCAGCACTGTGATCGGAAGTCGTTTTTTCATGGTGATTCCTCGTTGAGTCTTTTTATTATGGTCGTTGTTGTTGTATTGCAGTGTAGCTTAATTCTTTGATCGGTGATGAAACCGGCAGATTAATTACACCGTACTTCACCCTGCCACTTGATAAACGTTATACTGATAACCACATAACTTATATTCTTTATCGATGGATCAGCAAGAGAACACGATCGATGAAACACGATGTAATGCCAGAGCATTGCTTGTAACTAGCCGGAAAAACGGCTTTTTTTGACTGAGAGTCGCCTATGTTATTCCGCGGAATTCGCGAAGATATCGCCAGCGTATATGCTCGAGACCCAGCTGCTCGTCATTTCTTTGAAGTGCTTACCAATTATCCTGGCCTGCATGCTATTTGGATTCATCGCTTGAGTCACTGTCTGTGGCATTGGCGATTGAAATGGCTGGCGCGTTGGATTTCGACGATTGCGCGTTGGTTTACTGGTGTCGAAATACACCCCGGAGCCAAAATTGGCCGTCGGTTTTTTATTGATCACGGCATGGGTGTTGTGATTGGTGAAACCGCCGAAATCGGTGATGACTGTACGCTATACCACGGCGTCACCTTAGGCGGCACAAGTTGGAAGCATGGCAAGCGCCATCCAACGCTCGCGAATGGTGTAGTGATTGGCGCTGGGGCGAAAGTTTTAGGTCCTTTGCAAATTGGTGAAAATGCCCGAATAGGCTCGAATGCGGTGGTCGTTCGTGATGTGCCGGCCGGCGCAACCGTGGTTGGGATTCCCGGACGAATCGTCAGCCAAACACGAGCGTCTGTTGAGCAGGATGACGGCGAGTCGGAACGTCGGGCCGAAATTGCGAAAAAATATGGTTTCGATGCCTACGCTGTGTCACGGGACAATCCAGACCCGGTCGCTACCGCGATGGGTAGAATGCTGGATCATGTCCATGTATTAGACGCCCGCGTTGCGGAAATGTGCAAAACCATTAATCGCATGGGTGGTAACGTGTGTGGTGATTTACCGCCTATCGAATTAGAAGATGAAGACATTCTGCGTGCGGAAAAGGAAGCCGCTCGCCAACGTCAGCAAGATGCCGCGAGCGAACAAAGCGTGACTGACGATGCGCAACAAGAGGATAAGCAATGACAACACCCACTCGGTTTGAAAATAACGCGGACAGCATTGGTTATACGCCACTGGTTAAACTATCACGTGTTCTCAGTCCCAGCGCTAAGGCGAATGTGTACGCAAAAATGGAAGGTCGTAACCCAGCGGGAAGCGTCAAAGATCGTTTGGGACTTGGCCTAGTGCGCCAAGCTGAACGAGATGGCGCACTGGCCAAAGGCCAAGAGTTGATTGAGGCCACTTCAGGTAATACCGGGATAGCGCTTGCAAGCGTGGCAGCGGCGAAAGGTTTCAAAGTTACGCTCGTGATGCCGCGTTCGGCGAGCCTCGAACGGCGCAAGCTGATGAAAGCACTGGGGGCTAACATTGTCCTGACACCAGCAGAAAATGGCATGAAGGGCGCGCTTGCAAAAGTAGCCGAGATGATGCAAGCCGAGCCAAACCGATTTTACTTTACGCGCCAATTTGAAAATCCGGCGAACCCAGCGATTCACCAGCAAACCACTGGACCGGAAATTTTCCGAAGCCTCAATGGTGCCGTCGACATTTTTGTCGCAGGCGTCGGGACTGGCGGAACCTTAACGGGTGTTGGGCGTTACTTCCAAGAGATGAATCATGCATTAGACATTTGGGCGGTGGAATCCGCGGACTCGCCGTTGATTAGTCAAACGCTGGCCGGTGAGGAATTGACTCATGTGGCGCATAAAATCCAAGGTATCAGCGCTGGTTTTGTGCCGCAGAACCTCGATCTTAGCTTGATTCGTGGTACTCAACGCATCAGCAATGACGAGGCCTATGCGATGGCTCACCGATTAATGCGCGAAGAAGGTATTTTAGCTGGCATTTCCTCAGGTGCTGCCGTGGTTGCCGCCGATCGCATCGCCTGTTTACCGGAGTATGCAGGGAAGAATTTGGTGGTTATTTTGCCGAGCTCCGCGGAGCGCTACTTGAGCACGCCATTATTTAAGGATCTTTTTACCGCGGAAGAACTCGAGCCGTAAGTGCTTAAGCTACGAAAAAGGCCAATCCAAATGCTTTGGATTGGCCTTTTTCGTTTGCGAGCCGAACGTTACTTTTTACTACTCACGCGAATTCGCGGCTTATCTTTACTGGGTTTTAATGCGGCCAATTCTTCCGGTGTTTCTAATCCACTGCGTAACCGATGCGTATCAGGCTCGTAACGATTAAAGAGCTCGTCCTTGACTGTCTTTACCCAAATCGGAACGCCGACAAAGTAGCCGGCACGGCCAATGGCATGTGCTGCAATTGGGGCGGTAATAAAGATAAACATAATCACCGCGAGTGCTTTTGCCATGACCACGAGGTCATTAAAATGCAACATAGCGGCGGTCATCATTAATGCGACGCCAAGTGCACCGGCCTTGGTGCTGGCATGCATACGTGTTAACAAGTCGGGCAACCGTAAGATGCCGACAGCTGCGAGTAACGTAAATAAGCCACTCGACAGCATCAGAATGGCAATAATCCAATCAATCACTACCTCAATCATCGCGAGGACCTCCTCGTTCTAAGAAGCGCGCAAAACCAATCGCGCCTAGAAAGGCGGTTAGCGCTGCGACGATAGCCACGTCGATGAAACTACTACGGTCGACGAATATCGCATACATACCGGTCATGGCGACCGCTACGGTCGCTAACAACTCGAGCGCGACCACGCGATCCGGCAAAGTGGGGCCCAGAATTAGGCGAATAAAGATCAGCACAAAGGCGATACTTAATAAGCCAAAGGTAAGTAGATAAACAATCTGCACAGGTCCTCCTTCTAGTTAGCGCAGGATCTCTAAGACCCGACGCTCCATATCTTTCAAGCTGTTGCGAAGCTCCTGCTCATTATCAAGGAACATGGCATGGATAAATAAAACGCGACGGTCGTCGGAAACGTCAAGGCTTAACGTGCCCGGCGTTAATGAAATCAGATTCGCAACCATAGTGATTTCTAAATCGGTTTTTGCTGCCAATGGCATGGCAATCACACCGGGCTTCATGTGCCAAACCGGGGTGATAATATCGAAGGCGACGGTTAAATTGGCCATGATTAATTCTTTAATAAAAAAGAAGAAAAATTTAATCAGGCGCGGTAGTCGCCGAGTGTAGCCGCGAATGCTAGGAATTTGCCGTTGCATAACGCCCAGCACTGCATAACCGACAAGCATACCGAAAATGAGGTTCACGCCGCCAGCGTCTCCGGTTAACACAACCCAGGTCACCGCAAGCAGCAGATTCCACATAAATCCAGTCATGAGCCACCTCCTAACACCGCATCAATATAGGCTTGAGGGTTTAGTAACTGACGTGCCGAAAACTCAGCGAGATCATAAATGGGCTGGCCATTAAGACCGATATACAAGGTACAGAGTGCCAACAAAATAACTGGAATATAGAGAATGACGAGCGAACTCGGTGTCTTACCAAGGGTTAACGCCGTATCATCTTGCCCTTCAGGGAGCGGCTTCCAGAATACTTCAGCCCAAATTTTAATCATCGAATACAGGGTTAAGAGGCCGACCAGTAAGGCGATACCTGTCACCACCCACGCCGAGGCTTCGACACCCGCACGAATGATAATGAACTTGGCGAAGAAGCCGGACAGTGGCGGTATGCCCGCCAGTGACAGTGCTGGAATTAAGAACAGTACACTCAGGAATGGTCGTGCTTTATAGACGCCACCGAGCTTCTTCAGGTCATAGCAGCCGAGTAAGCGGTGCGTTATGCCACTGATCAGGAACAAATTGGTCTTTACGATGATGTGATGCATGATATAGAACACGCCACCAATGATGGCAAGTGGCGTATAGAGTGCTAAGCCAAGAATCATGTAGCCGATCTGACTGACAATGTGGAATGACAAGATCCGCCGGAACTCGAATTGCGCGGCGGCGCCAAGTACACCGGTCAACATAGTCAGCGCTGCCATCCACAGCAATAGCTCATGGGTGAAATCGACGTTTTGATTGAAGATCAGCGTGAACACTCGGAATAGCGCATAGACGCCGACTTTGGTTAGCAAGCCAGCAAACAGCGCTGAGACTGCCACTGGGCCGGTATGGTAAGACGCCGGTAGCCAGAAGAACAACGGGAATGCCGCCGCCTTAATCCCAAAGGCAATTAAGAACATGACCGCGATCACGTCGACCATGCCAGTGTGCTCTGCGGCGCCGAGCTTGACGGCAATATCAGCCATATTTAGGGTGCCGGTAATACCGTAGAGCAAACCGATTGCACTGAGGAAAATCGCGGATGAGAGCAAGTTGAGGGTGACGTATTTAACCGCACCTTCCATTTGCGCACGCTCGCCACCGAGGATCAGGAGCGCAAATGACGCGATTAGCATCACTTCAAACCAGACGTACAGGTTAAAAATATCGCCGGTTAAAAAGGAACCTGCGACGCCGGCAAGCAGCAAGTGCATGAGCGGGTAATAGCCGAAACGCTCGTGACTGGGTGATGCGGAAGACAGCGAGAAGATGGCAATTGCAACGGCCATCATACCCGTCAACACCACCATAATGGCACTGAGCATATCGGCAACGAGGGTAATCCCAAAGGGCGCAACCCAGTTGCCCATATACATCACAACGTGGCCGTGTTCGATGACACTGACGAGCAGCCAGATGCTTACACCGAGTAAGGCGAGACTACCAACGAGTGAAAGAACACGTTGGATAACATTGTAGCGCCACAACATGACGCACAAGGTTCCGGTCATTAAAGGAATAATTATTGGCAGAGCGACTTCTAAACTCACGTGTCAGTATCCTTCATCTGATCCAAGTTATCGGTACGCAGGATGTTGTATGCACGGTGAATCAATACAACAGCAAATGCGAGTACCCCGAACGCGATAACAATCGCTGTCAGAATTAATGCTTGCGGGAGTGGATCCGCAATCACACCCTCAGGCAAAACCGAACCTTCCGGTATGAGTGGTGGACCGCCGCGGGTCATCCCTGCAGAGGTGAAGATCAGTAAGTTGGCCGCGTTTGAAATTAACATGAGCCCGATCACCAGCTTGACGATACTGCGCCGAAGCATCATGTAAATAGCCGCTGCATATAAGAGGCCAACAACAATGGCCATGATGGGTTCCATTTTTGCCTCCTGTTAGTGTTCTTCTGCTTCGGTGAGCGCGATCAGCATCAGCATGACTGAGCCAAACACGGCGAAATAGACACCAATATCGAAGATCAGCGGTGTCGAGAGCTTAATTTCTGTGCCGCCTGGCAGCATAATCGGCCACCATTGGGCGGTCAGCAATGGCTGGCCATTGAAGAGCGCTGGAAACACAGAAATCATGCCAAAAAATAGGCCGATGCCAATTAAATTGCGCGGATCAACGCGCATCAAGTCGCGCGTGACCGCAGCACCGAACGTGAATAGATACAGGGCGAACGCACCTGAGGCGACAAGCCCAGCGATAAATCCACCGCCCGGTTCGTTATGCCCACGCAGCAGTAAGAAAACTGAAAACAGGAGCTGCAAGGGCACAAGGAAACGTGCTGCAGCATGAAGGATCAGCGTACCTGGTTTCATCATGACGGTTTGTCCTCCTTGCGCTGATTATTGTCGCTTTCGCTAGAGCCATCGCCTTCCGCTACATCATCGTCATGCCCGTCGGAGGCATTCGGACTCAGATCCGGATTCGACTTGGCGTCGCTGGCCGCGGCAATTTTCTTGCCGTTGTTCTCGGCAACATCACCCGGCGCCAGAATCTCTTCTTTCTCCAGCATGGCAAGGTGAATTTCGTCGAGTGAGTGCACAATGTCTTTCTCAGGAATTTTCTTCGGCGGCAGAATCAAGGTGCCGGCGAAATGGTTCGCTCCCGGCGCTGTTTGTGGATTGAACTTGATCATGGCGTACACACCCATGGCTGCAAGGGCCAAGACAAAAATCTCGCCTAAGGTGTCGAGCGCGCGATAATCAACCAAGATGACGTTGACGATATTACGACCATGCGCCAACGGATAGCTATTCTCAATCATGTAACCTGAGATCGGCTCGAACAACTGCACGTCTATGGTAATCATAATCAAGAACGTCATGAGCACACCGACAGTAAGGGCAACTGCCGCATCGCGGATTCGCTCGCGGGTAGTCGAGATGTTCGAGAAGCTCGGCAAGCGGAACAGCACGAGTACGAGCAAGATAACCGTGAGGGTTTCCACGAGTATCTGCGTGATACCGAGGTCGGGTGCACTGAACAAAATAAAGACCAAGGCAATGGTATAGCCAACGCCACCCATGGCGGCAACAGCTCCAAGCCGCGAGTGTGTGACACTGGCAGTAATCGCCGCTGCGACCAACACGCCCAAGACGAGCAACTCATGGAAGTAAACGGAGATATCGAAATTCCAATGGACTTGGTAGCGGGCGAGCAGGGTGTACCCCGTCAATCCGACAAAAACGAGGACGATCGTGCGCAGATAGTTGCGCATTGACCCGTTTTGCAGCTTCCGCGTTTGCCACTCGGCCACCCATACGATCGCATCCATAAAGAGGAAGTAACCCCGTTCTGGGCCGCGCGCAATAATCGGGTCTAAAATGCGTAAGCGATTACGCACGTTGTCCCACATTTTAAACAGAATCAAACCGGCAATTAGACTCACTGCTGAGAGCAATAGTGGCAAATTCAGGCCATGCCAGAGTGCCAAATAGCCGTCCACGACAGTGCCCGCGACGGCATTAGTCGCCGGCTGTGTAATCCAGTAACCGGCTAAACCGGGTAGCAGGCCAGCGACGAGCGACAGCGCCACCAATACAATCGGGCCAGCGAGCATGGCGAGCGGCGGCTCATGAATCTTGTCTGCAGACTTTGGTGCTTTAAATGCGCCAAAGAAGGGACGCAAGGCAATGACAGAGGCGACGGTGACAATGAAAATCGAGCCGACAATCACAAGCGCATAAATAAACCATGCAAATGCGCCGTCGATCATGGCCTCGAGCAAGAGCTCTTTAGCAACGAATCCAAATAGTGGCGGTATTCCTGCCAAGGAGAGTGCTGCAACACCTGTCAATATAGCCGTTAATGGTAGCTGCTTACGCAAGCCTCCCAATTCAGTGACTTCACGGCTGCCCGCTTCATGGTCGACGATGCCCGCGAGCATGAAGAGCGCGCCTTTGTACAGCGAGTGGGCGAGCAAGTAGGCAGCGAAACCGAGCATCGCCAATTCGGTGCCAATACCGAGCAGCAAGGTCAGGGTACCGAGGGCCATCACGGTGGAATAAGCCAACAGCTTTTTGAGATCGGTACTTCTCAGTGCCATAAATGCGCCGGTAAATAGGGTAAACGCACCAACGGTACTGAGGATAATCGTCCACAGTTCGGTGCCGCCAATTTGCGGTTGTAAACGGGCAAGTAAATAGATACCCGCTTTCACCATGGTTGCGGAGTGTAAGTAAGCACTGACTGGCGTCGGCGCCGCCATTGCATTTGGCAACCAGAAATGGAACGGAAACTGTGCTGATTTAGTAAATGCGCCGAGTAGCAAACAAATGAGCATGCCGGTATAGAGCGCATGCGATGTGACGCTGTTACTACTATTCAGGATCTCTTGTATCGAGTATGAACCACCGGCGATGGCTAGCATGACGATACCGGCCAGTAAAGCGAGACCGCCTGCAACGGTGACAATGAGTCCTTGCAACGCCGCTTTACGTGCACTTTCTTGGTGATGATTAAAGCCGATCAGCAAGTAAGAGGTGATACTGGTGAGTTCCCAGAAAACGAATAGGGTAATCAGGTTGTCGGCAAGCACTAAGCCCAACATCGAGCCCATGAACGCAAGGAGTACCACTAAAAATCGGTTCTGGTCCTCATGCCCTTTCAGGTAGGCTCCGGCATACAGGACGATAAAGGTACCGATCCCGCAAATCAGTAGCGCAAACATGAGTGACAAACCGTCAAGCACCATGGTGAACGAAATATCGAGACCAGGAATCCACGCGAACTCATGGATGAGCACTTCACCGGCGGCGATCATCGGAATATGACCGGCGAACCAAATCGTGAGTGCGGCCGGAACAATGGCCATTAAGTAAGCGGTTCGATGCTGATGTTGCACGAATAACCAAGGGGTTATGAGTGCTGCAAGATAAATCACCAGAACGGCTAATTGCATGCGTTTTCCTCTTTCAGCAAACCCTAAAATCAATAAGTTACCGAAATTTTCGGCGCGTCGAACGGGTTAATCTAGCATAAATCATAAAAAATCGGTAAGTAAACTAATGCAAAAAGTTTACTTTCGCAGCATTGCAATTTGTGCTGCGCGGCCGCATCTAGCCCTTGCATCACTCCGACAAGCGCTCTAAATTGCGCTCTAATTTTGAATTGAATAGAAGTAAACGTCAAAATGGACAGAGCAGATTACCGAAGCTGGCAAACCCGATTTGAAAATCTTCGCAGCAACAAAGTGTTTGAGCTGGTTGTTGTCGCCATTATTATTTTTTCAGCGCTCGTTGTCGGTGCAAAAACCTACGAAGAAACGACGCGATTTACGCGCATTATGGATGTCCTCGACTGGGCCGTCACCGCATTCTTTGTGGTCGAAATTGCCATCCGCATGCTCGCCGAAAAACGCTATCGCGACTTCTTTAAATCCGGCTGGAACATTTTCGATTTTGTCATTGTGGTCGCCAGTTTAATTCCGGTTGATGGCGGTCAAAGTGTCCTACTCGCACGCTTGCTCAGGGTCTTTCGGGTTCTCCGCTTGGTCTCAATCGTGCCGGAATTGCGGGTGCTTATGAATGCCTTTTTGAAAGCCTTGCCGCGCATGGGCTATGTGGCATTATTCATGTTTATCATTTTCTATATTTACGGTGCAGTTGGCAGTTTTGTATTTCGCGATATTAATCCGTTTTATTGGGAAAATATTTCCATTGCCATGCTGACCTTGTTCCGGATTGCAACCTTCGAAAGTTGGACCTCAATCATGTATGAAACCATGGAGGTCTACCCGCTCTCATGGTTGTACTACGTCAGTTTTATCTTCTTAAGTGCCTTTATTTTCCTCAATATGATGATTGGTATCGTCCTCGAAACCATGCAGAAAGAGAGCGCAGCGCAAGAGCTTGAAGATGGTGAGGGCGAAGCAGCAGACATTCACTGGATGCGCGAGCAGATGGCGGTGATGCAACAACAACTCCAGGACATGCATCAACATGTGGTTGGCCAGGGTAAGGATAAAACATAGATCGCGATTCATGCCGATCAGACTATACTGTTTTGACGTAGAGAGATTGTATTAAGTCTGATCGAAAAGGAGCCAATATGATGACGCGACTGTGTCTATCGCTCGTGAGCTGGTGGCTTGTGTTTGCGCTATGTTCAACACCTGCATCTGCTGATGAATCCCGTGTGACCGTGTTCGAGAATGTTCATGTATTGACGATGCAGCCGGAGCATGAAGGCCGCATGCAACGTAATCAAACCGTTGTTGTTGCCGGTGATCGTATTGTTGCCATGGGGTCTCAAGATCAGGTCGACATTCCGGCAGGGGCCACTCGTATAGCCGGTAATGGCCGCTATCTATTACCGGGGCTCGCTGAAATGCATGGCCATGTGCCACCCACGCAGTCATTTAGTGGTATTCCTGAGCGCTATCTCGATGATGTCCTCTTCCTTTACTTAGCAGGTGGCGTTACCACGGTGCGCGGCATGCTGGGACACCCCCACCAGCTGCAGCTGAAAGACGATATCGCCAACGGCAGCCGAATCGGCCCAACCTTGTATCTTGCCGGCCCTAGCTTCAACAGCAACACCGTGCGTGATCGCGCACAGGCGCGGCAACGCGTGCGTGAACATGCTGAAGCCGGATGGGACTTACTCAAGATTCACCCGGGATTAAGTCTCGATCAGTATCGAGCGATTGCCGCCGAAGCACAGGAACAGGGGATCGATTTTGCCGGACATGTGCCAACTGACGTTGGGATTCGACACGCGATAATTTTGGGCAGTCGCACGATTGACCACTTGGATGGTTATTTAGCTGAAGTAGACGGTTTTAGTAAACGCGTCGCGGACGAACAATTACAAGAGTTGGCAGAACTTACCGTTGCTCATGGCGTCGGTGTGGTGCCAACACAAGCACTTTGGGCTACCTTGATTGGTGCCGGTAACCCAGAACGTCTATTGGCTTATCCGGAGCTGCAATATGTGCCGCAGCAAGTCCGTGCAGGCTGGCGCAACTTCCTGTCTGATCCGCAAAGCGTGTATTACACCGGAAATACCGCCGCAATCCATCAAGAGAATCGCCAACGCCTGTTAGGCGCTCTTTATCATGCTGGTGCAGAAATTCTATTGGGTACCGACGCACCACAATTATTTAGTGTGCCGGGCTTGTCGATGCGTCGCGAGATCCCGCTCATGATTGATGCGGGGATGACCCCTTATGACGTCATCTATTCAGGAACCGTCGCTGTTGGCAATTACTTCGCGGAACACGACACGTTCGGTCAAGTTCGAGTCGGTCACCGCGCCGATTTGATGTTGGTCGACGCTGATCCGATAGCGAATATCGAAACATTATTTGAACCGGCTGGAGTCATGGCGCAGGGGCATTGGCATAGCCGCGAGGCTATTGCTGCGAAGTTGGCTGAAATCGCCGCCGCATATGAAGATGAATAACTGCGCAATATCGTCGTAAAGCATCGCCCGGCAGGGCGGTGCGAAGTCACACGACGAAGTTTTTAGAAACATGCCGGAAGGTGTCCGTTCCGGCGCGCTCAAGCCATTCAAAGACGACCATTTCATAACTCACCAAAACGGCACCCTCAGCGGCCATACGCTGCAAGGCGAGATCTTTATTCGCAGTGTCGCGCGAGCCGACAATATCGGTGATCACGTAGACGTCGTAATCCGCTTGTAATAAGTCCAAGACGGTTTGCAGCACACAGACATGGGTTTCGGTGCCACAGACGACAATTTGCTTGCGCTTGAGACTTTCCAAAGCGAGCGGTAAATGCTCTTCACGCATGGCACTAAAGTGAATTTTTTCAATGACGTTGGCATTCTGTAGATGCGCTTGCAGGCTAGACACGGTTGCGCCTAAACCCTGCGGGTATTGTTCCGTCACCAGAACTGGAACGTCCATGAGCTGACTGACTTGAGCCAGTTTTTCGGCTTGTTGGACAATGTGATCGGCATCGGCAATTGCTGGGCGCAAGCGTTCTTGAATATCAATAATGAGTAAAACCGAGTCTTCGCGATGGAGTGCTGACGGCGAGCGGTAGTCAAACATGCAACCTCCCTAGGCTTTTGAGTTAAGTCGCGAGCCTGCTGTCGTTGATTTTCCGTCGGCACCATATAACGGCGTACCGGCGGCCTCACGAATAATATTGAGCATTTGTTGGTTATGTTGCAAGCGATGTTGTATGAGTTCGCCATTGAGAACATTGAGTCGGCTTACCTGTTGCGCCAGCTCGAGGGTTTCCTGCCAGAGTGGTGCGCAACCAGAACGTTCTGCAAGCCGTAAAGCGCCTTCTTTGTTCTCACCTAAACCTTGGCTTTTCTGCAAATTGCGGCGTTTCTGCTCATTCTCTTGTAAAGCAGCAAATTGAGTCGACTTGTCTTTTGCGACCGTTTCGAGTGCCTTACCATCGATGTCGCCGACGCCGAGTAAACGTTGCTCTTCTTCGAGTAATTCCGTGAGTTTGGTCAGAATAGAATGATGGCTTTCGAGGTGTTGTTGTAGTGCTGCGCTCACAATAAATTCCTTAGGCCGGATACTTGCAGAAGTGATGAGCGCGCAAACGAGCTAAATTCGTTGGCTAAACGAACTTAGCTTTGTGCTTTCAGTAGATCTTGTACGCTGGCGATGAGGCCATCGGCAATTTTGTCTACATTGATGTCCAGCTTGCCGTCACGAATTGCTTCGCGCAGCTCAGCGACACGCGCCATATCGATATCTTGGCTAGTATCTTGCGTTGTTTGACTAAAATGCGTTACCGCTGCAGGCGAAGTCGCTGCTTCAGTGCTGCCAGGCTTTTGCAATTTCCCGCTTTTACTTGGCTCTGGTTGCGCGCTCGGTGGCAACGGTTGTGTACCATTAATTTTCAAGGTAAACCCCTTTGTTCGTCGTGCTTTACGTTCGCTATACTCGAGTTATCGGCGCGACACGGCAAAACTTTAGCCCTTTTATCTTTTAATTGTAGTGCTGAAACCCTCGTTGCATATAGCTTACAGCGATTTACATAAACTTAACACTAAGCGGCTAAAGTTGAATCGAAATCATTGTACGTTAGTATATCCATGATTGTCGAAAAAAGCAGCAACACGAATTTATAAGTTTACTCGAGCGTGTCCCGGTGCGGTGACTCTTGCTTGAATCACTTCGCGCTGACCAACCCGAATGCGAATTTCATCGCCGATCGCACCGGCATCCATCGCCTCACCTTCGCGGCTGACGGCAAAACCATTCCCTTGCGCGCTAATGACCATTTTATCGCCGCGATTCACGACTGGCGGCTGATGAATCATGTTTTCATGGATGGGTTGACCAGCCCGGATCATACGTCGACTGGTCTGGCCGACAACCACTTGCTCGGCAAAAACGCTTTGCGTTGTCGCTCGAGATAAGTCGACGAGCTGCAAAGTCACTTGCTCGGCGGTCAATGGCACACCCGCAGGAATGTCCTGTGCGGCAACGACAACATAACCCATTAACTCGATATTTGCCTGTAAATACCGCACCAAGTTGGGGTTGTCTGGGCAATTGGCAGCGACCGATATTCTTCCGGCAAACCGTTGTGGCCGACTTGGTAGTGACAAATTCGGGTCATCGCAAGGCAGTCCTGCAGGCGGCAACACTAATTGAATGTCGGCAGATTCATATTGAGGAATGGATTCATCGCCACTGGCGCGGCGACGCTCAAGTTCGTTATGCAGAAAAATTTGGACAGCGCGCTCTAAATCGGCATTTTTTTCTGCGCCTCTATTTACCATCGCTGATGCCTCGGCACTGCTTAACACTAAGCAGCCGAGAGCGATAAGGGATAAATAAAAGCGTTTAAAAATCATGGAATTACAATGCCAGCTTGGTTTGTCTCGACCATCGAGATGGATTCATATGGCGAGCATTATACGACGGTCGAAGAATTGTAAAGGCGAGAAATAGCACAAAAAAACGCTTCTTTTCCAGCCATTGACTTTACGCAAGCAGCGTTAATCTTCACGGTGCGAAATGCCCCCTGACTGGTTTGGTTAAAAAACAACCAGGGCGGAAGAACAACAACGAGGTATCGAGATGATCGATAAATTGACAGGTACGCTGCACTTTCACCAAGAAGCGTTGAATTTGCGCCATGAACGGCAGCAAGTGTTGGCGAACAACATAGCGAATGCTGACACACCAAACTTCAAGGCTCGCGACTTTGATTTTCGGGCTGAATTAGAACGAGCAGTGCAGCAGGGGCGGACAACGACCGGCACTGGTTTGGCGACCACACAAAAGGGTCATATTGGTGGCGGAAAACCTCAGTTTACGGTGGATAACCTGCAGTATCGTAACCCGAGCCAACCCCGTATGGACGGGAATACGGTCGATATGGACATGGAGCGCAGTCGTTTTCTCGATAACTCAATTCGCTATCAAGCAAGCTTGCAGTTTATTGATGGTCGCATCAAAGGCTTGCGCACTGCCATGCAGTCAGAGTAACCGGAGCTAACGTATGAGTATGTTTTCAATTTTTGATATTTCCGCATCGGCACTGACGGCGCAATCCCAACGCATGAATGTGTCGGCAAGTAATTTAGCCAATGCGGACAGTGTTGCCGGACCGGATGGCCAGCCATACCGTGCCAAACAGGTGATTTTCGAAAGTAAATTGCAAGACGCGCAAGCCGGACGCAACGGTGGCGCAGGCGTCCAAGTGCGGGAAGTGGTGGAAGATCAATCGCCGCTGCGCATGGAATATCGCCCAGGTCATCCACTCGCCAATGAAGAAGGTTATGTGGCGATGCCGAATGTCGACCCGGTTGCCGAAATGGTCAATATGATTTCTGCGTCGCGTTCATATCAGGCCAACGTTGAAGTAATGAACACGACCAAGCAGCTGCTGACGCGCACGCTGACGATTGGAGAATAACCATGATTAACCAAATCGATAGCTCGGTACTGCAAAGTGTCAATGGCAATCAAGCCGCACGCCGCTCAGAGTCCGATGATCTACACAAGAATTTTATGACCTTGTTGACCACTCAGTTGCGCAATCAAGATCCGTTGAACCCAATGGAAAATGCCGAAATGACCTCGCAGCTGGCGCAAATCAATACGGTGAGTGGTATCGAGAAACTTAACGACACCATGGATGTGATCAATCGCCAGATTGATGCCGACCGATTCATGCAAGCTTCGTCATTAATTGGTAAAGCCGTATTGGTTCCTGGTAACCAAATGATGATGGGTGACGAGGGCAATCCAACACCGTTCGCGGTTGACCTGAAAGAACCCGCTGCCGAAGTGAAAGTTCGCATTATGGATATGAATGGCAATGTGGTGCGTGAATTTAACGCGGGATCGTCTGGCTCGGGCCTACAAACCATCGGTTGGGACGGTAATTTAGCCGACGGCACACGAGCGCCTGCAGGTGCGTATCGCTTCTCGGTTGAAGCCCTAAACGATGGCCGCGCTGTTTCGTATGATTCATTGAATTACGCTGAAGTTGTGGCAGTAAGCACCGGCCACGCCGATGGCTTGCGCCTTGACCTCGGCGGCATTTTTGATCCAGTCCGACTGGATGATATACGTCAGGTGATCTGACACGTGAAGCCGTCGCTGAAGCAATTAATCAGTAAGACGGATGAAAAAACTAACTGAAGTTACAGATTCATTTAAACAAGGAGCTCAATTATGAGTTTTTCACAAGCATTAAGCGGTTTACGTGTTTCCGCAGAAAGCCTGAACGTGGTGAGTAATAATATTGCTAACGCACGTACGGTCGGTTTTAAGTCCACGAGTATTCGCTTTGCTGACGTTTATTCGGACAGCCGAGTTGGTATGGGTGTAAAGGTCGGCGGACTGGTTCAAAACTTTGGTGCTGGTAACCAAGAAACGACCAACCGCAATCTTGACTTAGCGATTAGTGGTAACGGCTTTTTCCGTTTGACGCAAAACGATCAAACCGTTTATTCACGCAACGGTCAATTTAGTATGACCAAAGATGGTCACTTAATTAATGCCCAAGGTGCAAAATTAACCGGTTATAACCGCGGTGTTGCACCGGGAACCGCTCCAGAAGCAATCCGTATCCCAGCCGATGGCATTCAAGCTCAGCCAACGAGCAACGTAGACGCTGCGTTTAACCTTGATGCTCGTGTTGATGAAGTGGACCCTAACAATTTTGATCCAGATGACCCAACGACATATTCGTACGTGAGCAACGTCTCTGTCTATGATTCACTCGGTACGCGCCAAGACGTTCGTATCTTCTTCTTTAAGACAGGTGAGAATGATTGGCAAGCGGGCATTATGATTGACGGCGACGACGATGTTCGGGACCTTCAAGACGTTGAGTTCAATGCCGACGGCACCTTATCCGCAGCAACAGTTTTGAGCTTTAACTTTGACCCAGGCACTGGCGCCAACGAAGTTGAGTTCGAGCTCGACTTAACCGGAACCACGCAGTTTGCCAATAATTTTGAAGTCAGCTCTATGGTTCAGAATGGATATACCTCAGGCTCATTGTTGCGCTTAAATGTGAATGAGCAAGGGCAAATTATGGGCACTTACACGAATGACCAACAGCAAGTTTTAGGCACCTTAGCCTTAGCGAGCTTCCAAAACAATGAAGGTTTGCGAGCGATCGGTAATAACGTCTGGAGCGAAACGGCTGATTCAGGTAGCCCGATCATTGGTATTCCTGGACAAGCTCAGTTTGGTCAAATTGCGTCGGGCGTTGTTGAAGCGTCGAACGTTGATTTGAACCAAGAGTTGGTCGACCTGATCATTGCACAGCGTAACTATCAGGCCAATGCTCAGAGTATCCGTACCCAAGACGAAGTTCTGCAAACCACAGTTAACTTACGTTAATGGAAATGGCGCTAGCCTAAATGCTAGCGCCGCCTTTTTTAGGAGCGCGACATGGATCCAATGATTTACACCGCTATGAACGGTGCACGAAACTCGCTTGATCGCCAAGCGACGATTACGCACAACTTAGCGAATGTGAATACCAGTGGCTTTCGTCAGCAGCTTGATGCAACCCGAGCAGTACCGGTGAATGCACAAGGCATGATGAATACGCGGACTGCTGCGGTAGCAAGTACGCCAAGTTTCGACTCAACGGCAGGCCCGGTGAATCAGACTGGACGGCCACTGGATGTCGCCATCCGCGGTGAAGGCTGGTTAGCAGTACAAGCACCGGATGGAACCGAGAGTTATACCCGCCGTGGTGATTTAAGCATCGATGAAAATGGCATGTTGAATAGTAACGGCCGCCCAGTGTTAGGTGACGGTGGTCCGATTATGGTCCCCCTTGGAGCACAGCTGACTATCGGTGAAGACGGTACGATTACGGCGTTGTCGCCCGGACAAAATCCCGACGAAGTCGCAGAAGTTGATCGATTGAAGTTGGTCAGTGCGCAACCGGGACAACTCGTTCGCGGCGATGACGGTTTATTTCGCAGTGTCAACAATGCGCCGTTGAATGCTGATGACGGTGTTCGCGTCGTCAGTGGTGCACTCGAAGGCAGTAATGTTAGTGCCGTCGAAGCTATGGTCGCGATGATTAGTAATCAGCGCATGTTCGATATGCAAATGAAAGTCGTGTCTACCGCAGATGAAAACGCACAACGTGCGAACAGCCTGCTGTCGATGTCTGGCTAAGCAGTAGGGTGAGGAGAGAACAATGATCAAGTCATTATGGACAGGTAAAACGGGTCTGGAAGCACAACAATTTCAGATGGACGTGATTACCAATAACTTAGCAAACGTGAATACCACAGGCTTTAAGCGCTCGCGTGCGGTGTTTGAAGATTTGCTTTATCAAAATATGCGCCAACCAGGGGCGATGAACAACGCCCAAGACCGTCTACCGTCAGGTTTACAACTGGGTACCGGTGTTCGCGCGGTCGCCACTGAGCGTTTGCACACTCAAGGCAATTTAATTAATACCGAGAACTCGCGTGACGTAGCGATTAGCGGCCAAGGCTTTTTCCAAGTCTTGATGCCCGATGGCAATTTAGCCTACACCCGCGACGGCAGTTTTCAAATTGATCAGAATGGTCAATTGGTGACCGCGAATGGCTATCCGATCGAGCCGGGCGTGTTCTTACCGCCTAATGCCTTGAGCGTTACGGTTGGCGAAGACGGTATCGTCACCGTCACTACGCCGGGCAACCCGCAGAATCAACAAGTCGGTCAGTTGACGCTAGCACAGTTTATTAATCCAGCCGGACTTGAAAGTATTGGCGGAAATCTGTATCGAGAAACCGCATCTTCAGGTGTGCCAGAAGAGCAAATTCCGGGTAATAACGGTGTTGGTCGCCTCATGCAAGGTTTTGTTGAAAACTCGAATGTGAACGTAGTGGAAGAAATGGTCAACATGATCCAGACCCAACGCGCTTACGAGATCAACAGCCGAGGCATTCGTGCGAGTGACGAAATGTTGTCGCGGTTAACGCAACTGTAAATGTGCACCATAGTCATTGAGTGAGGAAATGGTCATGACAGTCCACAAGTTTTTTCAGATTAGCATCGGCATTTTCTGCGTGTTGCTTGTCGCCGCGTGTTCTGCACCGCCGAAGCCTCGTGTCGTCAGTGAACCGGAGCCAATGGTTTACCCAGAATATGCGGAAGTGGTCTCGAATGGCTCTATTTTCCAACCACAACGCGGGTTTGCGCCACTGTTTGAAGACCGCCGCCCGCGCATGAGCGGCGACATCATTACGATACTCCTTGAAGAGCAAGTGAGTGCATCGAAAAGCTCGCAAACGTCGGCTAGTCGTAGTAGCAACATGGCGGTGGATTTGGCCCAGTTACCGGATGTACTTGAGCGTTTAGCCGAGCTCGGTTTCAACGTTGGTTCAGAAACAAATTTCTTGGGGCAAGGTGCAGCCAGTGCGAACAATCGCTTTCAAGGCACGATTACGGTTTCAGTGTTAGAGATTTTGCCGAATGGCAATCTCCGCGTCCGTGGTGAAAAGCACATTGCCATTAATCAAGGCGCTGAATATATACGTTTTTCTGGTGTTGTGAACCCGCGCGCGATTAGCGCCCAGAATACCGTGCTGTCGACGCAAGTCGCGGATGCCCGTATCGAATATATAGGTGATGGCTATGTCCATGGTGCCCAGCGCATGGGATGGATGCAGCGTTTCTTTAACTGGGCAAGCCCGCTCTAGGAGTCAACATGAAACGTTTATTGGTCATTTGCAGCTTATGCCTCGCCTTCGCGGCGCCCGTGCAAGCAGAAAAAATTCGTGACATTGCAGACTTCGCCGGTGTTCGTGATAACGTACTTGTCGGTTATGGTCTGGTTGTCGGTCTTGACGGTACGGGTGACCAAACCACACAAGCGCCTTTTACCGGACAAAGTTTAAGTAACATGTTGTCGCAACTCGGTGTAACCATTCCCCCAGGAACTAATATGCAGTTGCGAAATGTAGCTGCGGTCATGATTACCGCCGATTTACCGCCGTTTTCGCGCGTCGGTCAGCGACTGGATATCACCGTTTCCTCTGTGGGTAATGCACGAAGTCTGCGCGGTGGCACCTTGTTGATGTCGCCATTACGCGGTATTGATGGCGAGATTTATGCGTTAGCTCAGGGAAACTTGTTAATTACAGGAGCGAGTGCTGAGGCTGCAGGAAGTTCGCAAGTGATTAATCATCAAGCAGCAGGGCGGATCGCTGGCGGTGCAATCGTTGAGCGGGAAGTCCCGTTAGCTATGGGGCAGAATCAAGGCGAGCTCGAGCTACAGCTAAAAACGAATGACTTCACCACTGTTGAACGTGTCGTGCAGCGTATCAATGAAGAGTTCGGTTTGTTTGTTGCGACCGCGATGGACGGTCGCTCGATTCGTCTGTACGGACCGGAAGACCCGAACGAACGCGTCAGCTTTATGGCGCGTATCGAACAAATTGAAATTGATACACCGGAAGGTCCTGCACGCGTTGTGCTGAACTCGCGAACCGGATCGATTGTTTTAAATGGTCAAGTTCGCTTGCGCCAAGCAGCGATTGCACATGGTAATTTGTCGATTGCGATTCAAGCGCGGCAAGAAGTAAACCAGCCGCGCGCCTTTGGTCGTGGGCAGACCGTGGTGACCGATGTCGCAGACATCGATATCAGTGAAGACAGCGGTACCTTGTCAGTAGTTGAGGGCGTTGATCTGATGGAAGTTGTCAATGCGCTTAACGCTCTTGGTGCGACGCCGTCAGACCTGATGGCTATCCTTGAAGCATTGAAAGCTGCAGGCTCCTTGCGCGCATCATTGGAGATCATTTAATGGATATGAATCCGATATCAAATCAACTCGCTATGGACGTAACCCAGTTAGAGCGCGTAAAAACACTCAACCAGCAAAACCCAGATGCAGGTTTAAAACAGGCCGCTGAAGAATTTGAAGCGCTTTTTCTCCACATGATGTTGAAGTCGATGCGCGAGGCGAGCGGCCCCTCTGAACTGTTTGATAGTCACGAGCGTGACACCTTAATGTCGATGTATGATGAACAACTTTCGCGCCACATGTCCAAACAAGGCATCGGCCTTGCCGAGCAGCTCGTGCAACAGCTACAGCAACCGTCGACCAAGCGCTAACGATTTACATTAAAAGACTCAAGTTTTTTCTTGTTACGTCGATAATAGAAGTTAGATTGTATTTGTGAGGCGGTGTTTGTATGAGTGTTTTTAATATTGGTATTGGTGGTTTACAGGCAGCTCAAGCAGGTTTGAATGCGACCAGTAACAACATCGCGAATGTGTTTACACCCGGTTATAACCGGGAAATTGTCCAATTCGGACAAAATGAAACCGGCGGTGTGCAGGTGGCTACGATTGAGCGCCAGTTCAATCAGTTCATTGCCGCACGACTCAATAGTGCGGAAAGCTCATTGCAGGGATTAAAAGCTTATCAGTCGCAAATCAGCCAGATCGATAACTTATTGTCTGATCCCGATGCAGGTATCGGGCCCATGTTGCAGCGCTTTTATGCGTCGATTGGCGATCTCGCATCCAACCCGTCTGACGCCGCGGCTCGAGAAGGCGTCTTAGGCACAGCGAACAGCCTTACCGCGCAATTTCGTGCGTTCGATAGTTACTTAGCGGACATGCAAAGTGACATCAACAGTCAAATTACCTCTGAAATCAATAAAGCAAACCAACTTACTCGCCAGATAGCCGATCTGAACCGAGACATCACAGCAATGCGCGCTGCAAGCGGGCAAGAGCCTAATATGCTGTTAAATCAGCGTGATCATGCGGTTGCTGAACTCAGTAAAATCATGGATATTCGAGTGAATACCGCCGGCAGTGGCCAGTACAATGTTTCCTTCGGTAATGGCTTGTCTTTGGTCGCTGGTGAAACACCCATGACGTTGCAAACGCTTCGTGACTCCGGCGACCCTTCGCGATTGAGTTTGGGTTACGTGAGTCGATCGGGTAACACCATGGAGCTCGGTGAAGATGTGTTAAAACAAGGCACCTTGGGTGGCTTGATGCAGTTCCGGAAAGAGTCACTCGATCGACTTCAGGGGCAGCTGGGTCAATTAGCAACCTCAATTGCGCAAGGCTTTAATGACATTCATACTTCAGGCACCGACTTGAATGGTCAGCCTGGTCAGGCGCTATTTACGATTGGCTCGCCGATTGTCCATTTAAATAGCAAAAATGCAGGTGACGCAACTGCAACGGTCGCTATTACCGATACCGCTCGCCTTACTTCTGCAGCGTTTGACGTGACGTTTGCCGATGGCAATTTCACTGCCGTGCGCCGAGATAATGGCCAGCAAGTTGATGTAACGGTCAACCCGGATAATACCATTAGCTTTGCGGGACTGACCATGGAAGTCAACGGCACACCAGAGAATGGCGACCGTTTCCGAATTTACCCCGTGCAAAATGTTGCGCGTGAGTTCGCAGTCAATATTAGTGACAGTTCTGAGCTCGCCGCAGCGCAATCAGGTAACAGTGGTGATAATAGCAATGCGATGGCGATGCAAGCGTTGCAAAACCAAACGATCGTTGGTGGTTCAGCCACGTTCACGCAAGCGTATGCCGCGATTGTCAGTGACACAGGTACGCGTATTAGCGTATTAAATGCGAATTTAGCCGCGCAGGAAGGTCTTACCGATCAGCTGCGTATGATTCAACAGTCCGAATCAGGTGTTAATCTGGACGAAGAAGCAGCGAATCTGATGTTGTATCAGCAGTATTATCAAGCGAATGCACGTGTTATTCAGGCCGGTATAACAATCATGGAAGAACTGCTGCAACTGCGCTAGTTCGATAAATAGGTGAAACGATGCGGATAAGTACACAGATTATTTTCGACCAGAATGTCAAATCCATGAACCAACAGCAGGGCGCGTTCATGAAGGTGGGCAATCAGTTGGCGACCGGTCGCAGAGTCGTGAATATTTCAGATGATCCACAAGCGGCTTCCCGTGCCGTTAACGTTATGCAATCGAAAGCTACGACGCAGCAACTGCTTGATTCACGCGTGTCGGCTCGCAACAATTTGTCCCAGCAAGAAAGCGTTTTAAATGGTCTTGGCGATATGATCACGCGCGCCAAAACGCTAATGGTACAAGCCTCGAGCGATACGGTTAGCGACCTCGACAAAGGGTCAATCGCTGCTGAATTAGAGGGCATCTATGAGGCCATGATTGGCCAAGCGAATGTCACCGATGGTGTTGGGCGCTTCTTATTTGCCGGCCAAAAAGACGATTCAGCGCCTTTAATTCGGGTTGATGGTCGAGTTCAGTTTATCGATGGCATAGAGCCTCGCGAGCAATTCATTGATGACAACCGCACCATGGTCGTGCGTGATACAGCTGAACGGTTATTCGCTTCCGCCCCTGGGGTCACGACCTATCATCAGAAGGTTAACGCAGGAAATCAAGGCTCGTTAGTGATTGAGCGCTTAAATGTTTTGGATACCTCGGACCCTAACTTCGGCCAGCGCTTTAACGTCAATTTTGCGGTTGATGGAGCAGGTGCAACCACATATTCCGTAATGGTCGATGGTACAGAAGTTGCCACAGGCGCATGGAGTGAAGGGCAACCAATTGATTATGCAGGTGTTCGCCTTGAATTCTCAGGTCAACCGAGCGATGGTGATGGTTTAACTGCGGGACGGGCGAATCAAATGGACCCCAACTTATTTCGCAGTATGGAAGACGCTATTGCCGCATTGCGCGGTTCAACGGAAACGCCAGAAGGACGCGCCGCACAGCGTAATGTGTTCAGCGAAACCTTGCGCGAGCTCGACCAAATGTTAGACAACACATTAACGCGTCGAGCCTCAGTCGGCTCACGCTTGAATGAGCTAGATACGCTTGATTTGGTCGCCAAGAATCGCTTGCTCGCTTATGAGCAAACACTTTCAGACCTCGTTGATCTTGACTACGTAGCTGCAGCGTCGGATTACAGCATGCGCATGGTCGGCCTTCAAGCGGCACAAAAAACGTTTGTGGATATTACCAGTATGAGTCTTTTCGATTATCTTCGTTGATCATCGGATGGACGCGTTGACAACCCAGCACAGCGAAAGCGATGCTGGGTTTTTTATTGGGGTAGTGGTGCGAGAGCGTGAATTAACTCATCAATAAAGGAAACCCCTTGGGCAAACAAGGTTTGTAAGAATCCGCCGAGGTTCGTGGTTAAGATCATTAGCAAAAATAAGCCCATGGTCAACGACAGTGGGAAACCGATAGAGAATACGGTTAGCTGCGGTGCTGAGCGGTTAAGAATACCTAAGGTGATGTTGATGATCAGCAAGGCGCCGAATACAGGAAGTGCCAACAAGATGCCGCTTAAAAACACAATACTGCCAAACCTCGCAAGCGTTTCAAATGCAGTAAGGTTGAGCCCTGCAGTGCCAATAGGTAAATTCTGGAACGAAAATGCAAGTACTTCAATCATCATTAAATGCACGTTGAGCGCCAAATACATCAAGATCGCGAAGGTATGCAGCAGTCGCGATAAAATCATGCTGTTGGTGCCACTGTCAGGCGAGAAAAAAGTTGCAAATGCGAGACCCATTTGCAGGCCGATAAATTCACCGGCAGCCATTACCACGGCGAGCGTAATCTGCATTACCAAGCCAATAGCAACACCAATCAGCATTTGCTCGACAATAATGCCGAAGGCGGCCCAGGACCAGAGCGGAACGTCCGGCATGGGCGGCAAAATGGGGCTAATAACAATGGCAAAAATTGCTGCGAATCCGAGCTTAAGCTGATTAGGGATGCGAGAATGCCCCAGAATGGGTGCTATCGCCATAAAACCAAGAATACGTACCAGCGGCCAAAAAAAAGCGGCAATCCATTCCTGAAGCTGCGTAAAAGTTACCTCGATCATCGACGAGGCCTAGGAAACCATGAGCGGAATATTGGTAAACAGCTCGCGGGTGAAATCCATAATGAGTTGTAACAACAGCGGGCCGATAATAACGAGTACAATGACGACGCCAAGGATTTTCGGAATGAACGAGAGGGTCATTTCGTTGATTTGTGTAGCGGCCTGAAACAAACTGACGGTTAAACCAATAACCAAGGCGGTAAGCAGTAAGGGACCAGCGAGATAAAGTGCGACCCGCATTCCTTGATAAGCAATCGTCATGACCTGTTCTGGATTCATCGTTCAGTCCTCGTCAAACGAAAAAGCTTTGTGACAGCGAACCAATTAGCAATTGCCAGCCGTCCACTAAAACGAAAAGCATCAACTTAAACGGCAATGAAATGGTTGCCGGTGGCACCATCATCATCCCGAGCGACATCAGGACACTAGCGACGACTAAGTCAATAATCAGAAAGGGAATAAAAATTGTAAAGCCGATTTGAAATGCAGTTTTTAATTCACTGGTGACAAACGACGGAATTAAAACATGCATGGGCAGCTCTTCTGGTCCAGCAACAGGGCCTATATCGGCTAAACGAACAAACAAGGCTAAGTCGTCTTGGCGCGTCTGAGCTAACATAAATTCGCGCAACGGTTCGCTGGCTAAGGTAATAAATTGTTCAAAGGTGATCGTGTCTTCGGTTAAGGGCACCCATGCAATCTCGTAGATTTGGCTGAGCACCGGCGACATAATGAAAAAGGTTAAAAACAAAGCGAGTCCGAGCAGCACTTGGTTTGGGGGTGCCGACTGGGTTCCCATGGCGGTACGTAAAAGACCAAAAACAATAATGACGCGGGTGAAACTGGTCATCATTAATAGCATGGCGGGCAAGAAGGCCATACTGCTGAGCAGTAAAAGTGTCTGTAGTGGCACTGACCATTGCTGGCTGCCATCTTCTGCGGTTTGACTGGTAATCGTAGGTAAGCTTTGGGCGAACGCGTCGAGCGGCAGTAATCCGACAATTAGCAGTGCTAGGACACCCAGTAGTAACCGAAAATACATGTTATTCCTCGGGTTTGTTGCGCTGCAATGAACGTCGCAATAATTGAGAAAAACCGGGCGAAGCGGGTTGCGTGTTGGTGTTCATTTGCTCTGCATCGGCTGGAATTTCACTTTCAGTCAGTAGCGTAATCTGTTGAGCAGTGACACCGATCGCCAAGCGTTTATCGAGCAGGTCGACAATCATAACTTTTTCTTTTGGTCCGACGTTCGCGCTCGCGACAATACGAATCGCTGAACCCGCCACGGGTAAATAACCACTACCAAACCGGCGAATAAGCCATGCACAGAGCAGAATAAAAGCAATAATAAATAGCAGCGTAAACGACACTTTTCCCAGTGTCGCTAAACCAGCAGTTAGATCGCCACTGGTCTGTGTTTGATTGATCAATGCAGAAGAAGTGCTCATCGATTCAGTTTCTGTACGCGCTCCGCAGGTGTGACAATTTCGGTAATCCGAATACCGTATTTGTCATCCAAAACAACCACTTCACCTTGTGCGATCAAGTAGCCGTTAATAAGAATATCCATAGGTTCGCCGGCCAAGCCATCGAGTTCAACCACCGAGCCCTGAGCTAAGTCTAGTAGCTGTTTAATGGTTATGCGAGTGCGGCCAAGTTCAACACTGAGGCGCACGGGAATGTCCATGATGATGTCGAGGTCATGTGCAGCGCCTGAGTTCGATGCATTGCTTTCTAACGGCTTAAAAACCGTGTCGCTGGCCTTGTCGCCAAGTCCTTCCTCTTGCGCTGCATCGTCCCAATTTTCTGGACTATCGTGTTGGTCTTCGTTCTTTGGTGTATCAGTCATTTTCAAAATCCTCAGCAGGAGCGGCAAACACCGAACCTACTTCCCTTTTTCGGGTAGGTAACACATGGTTTTCTAAAACCTTTTTCACCCGCAATGCTCGGTGGTCGTTTGAAGCG
Organism: Aliidiomarina sp.; assembly: GCF_022565475.1. Classification (GTDB taxonomy): domain Bacteria; phylum Pseudomonadota; class Gammaproteobacteria; order Enterobacterales; family Alteromonadaceae; genus Aliidiomarina. Next base: position 115,094 of record NZ_JAIUMR010000003.1, read on the forward strand.
CCAAAATCGCACTCGAGAACGGGAATACCACTGACGGTTGCGGTTACGGTAGAAGGCAAATCGACTGGCAACACATCACCCACTTTGAGTCCCATGATTTGCGGTAATCGCACGGGTATTTGGGCGAACTCGGTCACCAACTCGACTTCCGACTCTTGCAGTTCTTTACTGAAGCGTTGACGCCAAGCTAGGTCTGAAGCACTTGAACCGTCCGCGCGCAAATTGGTTAAGCGATCGCGTAAGGGTTCGATCATGGAATAAGGCATGACGATATTGAAATTCGCTTCCAAATGACCAACTTCCAAATGGTAAGTGGTACTGACCACCAACTCGCTTGGCGAGGTCGTGATACTTGCGAATTTGGCCTGCATTTCCGAGCGAATGTAGCTCATCTTTATTTGATAAACGGTCCGCCACGCTTCTTGATAGGCGTCCATGGCTAAATTAAGGACCCGATTAATAATCCGCTGTTCAGTCGCGGTAAATTCACGCGTGTCGTTTCGCGTAATAAGGCGTCCATCGCCCCCAAATAGGTTTTCGACGATCATGGACACCATGTTATGCGGGAACACAATCAAGGCAGAACCGCGTAGCGGCTTCATGGCGACGATATTCAGATTGATTGGACTGGGAATTTCGTCGGAGAAATCTTGAAAACGTTGATAACGTACCGACTCCACCGTGATATCTGCATTTCGACGGAGCAAGTTAAATAAGTTCATGCGGAATTGACGGGCGAAGCGCTCGTTAATAATCTCTAATGTATGCAGGCGTTCACGGACCACACGGTGTTGTGAACCTGGATCAAATGGTCGTTCGTTGACATTTTTTTGCTTTACTCGAGCCGAACGCTCCTGACGCGAAGAGCTTTTAATCTCCTGCGCAGGTTGTTTAGGTCGCGATATCGAACTTAATAGCTCGTCAATATCGTGTTGTGAAAGCGGTTTGTCGCCTGCCATACATACTCCGTGAAACGGCTTCGCGCCGGTCCTCTCTAGTGACTGCCTAACTTTCTATTGCACAATGAATTCAGTAAAGAGTACATCATGAATAAGGATCTCTTGACCATTACCATAAGGCTCACTGAGACGCTGCTTGACCAAATTAGCAAGATCAACTTTACCTTCGTGGTTACTGATATACTCGGCATTCATTCCTGATAACAGTAAAAGTAAACGGCTACGCACTTGTGCCATGTTGGCCATTATTGTGTCTTTACTAATCCCATCTTGTACTTCAAGAGAAATAGCGGTGTATAAAATTCGTGGCCCAAACTGATCACTGCGTAAATTGACTGACAGCGGCTCTAGTTTAACTAAAACCGGTGTATGCGCCTGTTCGGTAGGACCTAGTTGGCCTTGAATAGCGGCTAAAGTCGTGGTCCGGGTCTCCATTAATAACCAAGTATTCAAACCGACGACGGCGATGAGTAACACCACCAAGCCGGTGAGAATCAGAACCAACGGGCTTTGTTTGTTACCGCTTTCTTTCTTTTGTGGTTGTGCTTTTGCCATGCAACTATCCTTGCTTGTAATTCATTCTATTATGCGAGCTCGCGCTCAATCCAAAGGCTCAAATAAAGGAACTTCTAACCCTTATTTTCTCTTTGAACTAAGCGAAAACGTTGACGCGACCTGGACCGACCGCCAGATCTGCAGCCAAAACTGATTCAGACTTGCTGTTATTATCGGCCAATGCTTCTGATTCTAAACGATGCGCTTGTGGATTACTTTGACTTTGTTCTTGATGTTGATCGTTAGCGCCATGGTCACGTACCGAACTTTGGCTTAGTTCGATACCCTGTTCAGCGAGAATCTCACGTAATTGCGGTAATGCTTGCTCGACGGCTTGGCGAACCTGATTGTGGCCTGACACAAATTGTAACTGCGCCGATTGGTCTTCAATCTTCATACTAATCATTAACGGACCAAGTTCGGCCGGGTGCAAACGTAAGCGAACGGTTTGGTCATTTTGCACACGCATGTTGACGATCTGCTGGGCTTGTTCACTGACTTGCTGACTGAGCTGAGCTTGCCATGCTGGCGTCGCCAAAGGTGCGCTCAACGTGGTCGTTGGCGTTGGAGCTGCGCTCACAGTTTGCATGGGCGCTATGTTCGGTTCACTTGCACCGGTTGTCGCTGGAATGATGTTTGCTTCTGCGGCGACGCCATTCGCCGCGACAAAACTGGTTTGCGGCGCTTGTTGGGCGACGGTGGCAGAAATCAATGGTTCCGCGGTAGCCGAAAGTGTGTTCGCAAGTGGGCGAACCCAGGTTGTATCGCCAGTTTGAATTTCTTGCGTCATCGTTGCGATGGCCGCCGATGCTGCTGGCGCCTCACGCAATCGCGCCGACTGCGCCAGAGAGCTTTCGATCCGGGCTAACATGTCTGCTGGCTGATGCGCTTGTTTTAACAGCGCTTGCGGCAGTGGCTGCGTCGTTTCTACGGTGAGACGACTTCGTTGCGTGGCTTCAACCCCGGCGCGAATCGGTTGTGGCTGTGCCGGTTGCGTTTGCTTTAACAACTCTTGCGGCAGTGGCTGTGTCGCTTCGACGGTGAGACGACTTGGCTGCGTGGTTTCAGCCCCAGCCCGAGGCGGCTGTGCCGGTTGCGCTTGTTTTAACAGCTCTTGCGGCAGTGGCTGCGTCGTTTCGACGGTGAGACGACTTGGCTGCGTGGCTTCAACCCCAGCGCGAATCGGTTGTGGCTGTGCCGTCTCTGCCCGCTTGCGTAAATCTTGCTCGATTGGTTGGGGAGCATCTGCGTTTGCACGAATGGGCTGGGGACTTGCAGTGAGGACCTGCTTGCGCAAATCATCGGCCACATGAGGTTGAGTATTCTCGACGGTCAGTTGGCTAATTTGCGGATTGCCGTGCTCAGCGTGAACCATTGCCGATTGTGCAGCTGGCTGCAGCGGCGCTGTCGATGCATCGTCAAGTCCGACGAAACGGAGATCTTCTGGCAAGTCCGCAGATACTTCAGCCGCAGATTGTTGCGCGTCTAAATCAAAGAACGTAGGTGACGGCGCGGCTGTTGACTGAGTTTGCGACAACACCGCGGCAATTTCTTCAGCAACAGGTGTTGGCAGCAGGGCTGCAGATACGGGCTGGTTTGCATCGATCGGACCACCAACATAGCGCTGTTTTAGAACTTGCGAAAATGGTACTTGAGCAGGCACATCAGAGGCACCTAATGACAGTGGTTTCCCCGAACTTGTCGATTGCGCTGTACCTTGTTGAGGCAATGCCAATAATAAATCAAACATAATTAATCCTCACCTTCGGAGCGAACAAGGGAAAGGCCGCCCCGTACAAATCGCTGATTGGCAAACTCGTCGGTTTGCTGCTGTTCTTTACGCGACTCTCGAAGACGCAACTCGCTCGCACGACGCTCATTTAACGTCGTAAATGACGAGAGTTTTTTCTGTTGTTGTTGCCAGCTTTTCTGGGTGTGTAACACTTTTTGATTTTGCTGCTGTAAAGCTCGACTTGCTTGTTGAATAGAATCGTCTAGGGACATCAGAAACTGCCGGTAATTTTGCAGAGTGACAGGGTCAATGCCCTCAACTAATAAGCGTTGTAATTGGCTCGCATACTCAGCACGATAATTCATCAACACTTCTTGTTGTTGCTCGATTTGTTGCTGACTTTTGCGCTCATTCGCCAACAACATGCCGGCTTTGTCTCGCGCTTCACGCGCTAAATCTGTCAGTGTATCAAGTGCGGTCGCTGCCATTATTGCATTCCTCCAATCACCTGAGCGAGTGCGTCAAGCGAACTCGCTTGATCGGCGCCCTCGGTATGTCCCTGCTGTAAAAATGCTTCTAAACGCGGATAAATATTGACGGCTTGATCCAGTAGTGGATCGTGTCCAGGACTGTATGCGCCGACACTAATCAAGTCGCGGTTACGTTGATAAACAGAAAATAGTTTCTTAAATTTCTGTGCCTGTTGAATTTGGCTGTCGGGTACAACGGTGTTCATCACTCGACTGATTGATGACTCGACGTCAATCGCCGGATAATGACCTGACTCAGCTAAAGCGCGCGATAAAACAATATGTCCATCGAGTATAGCACGAGCACTGTCGGCAATTGGATCTTGTTGATCATCGCCCTCAGTGAGGACGGTATAAAATGCCGTAATTGAGCCGCCACCCGCAGGGCCGTTACCCGCGCGCTCGACAAGAGCCGGTAATTTGGCAAATACGGAAGGTGGATAACCTTTGGTTGCTGGTGGTTCACCAATCGCCAGAGCAATTTCCCGCTGGGCCATGGCGAAACGGGTAAGTGAGTCCATAATGAGTAAAACATTCAAGCCTTGGTCGCGGAAATCTTCGGCAATGCGGGTGGCGTAGGATGCACCTTGCAAGCGTTGCAAAGGTGACGTGTCAGCTGGTGCTGCGACTACAACTGCGCGCGCTAAACCTTCAGCGCCAAGGATGTTATTGATAAAATCTTGAACTTCGCGCCCACGCTCACCAATCAAGCCAACAACAATCACGTCAGCCGTAGTAAAACGAGCCATCATACCCAATAGGACGGACTTCCCGACACCAGAGCCGGCGAACAAGCCCATGCGTTGGCCGCGGCCGACCGTTAACAATGAATTAATGGCACGAATGCCGACGTCAATGGACGACTCGATGGGGGCGCGTAACATGGGGTTCAACACTTTTGTGGTGAGTGGAGCGAAGCGAGAATCCGTAATGGGCCCCCGGTTATCTAACGGCTGACCACTGCCGTCGACAACGCGACCAAGTAAACCTCGGCCCATGGGGAACCGCCGCCCCTCAAATTGGCCACTACTTTGTAGCGGCAGCACGCGCGCACCCGGTTTTAAGCCATGAATTTCTTCCAGCGGCATTAAAAATGAACGATCTCCAGCGAAACCAACAACTTCTGCTTCACAAAACGTTGATTCACCGTGCGGGGACGTATTAACTTCGACACGACAAGCACTACCGACAGGCAACTCGAGACCGACCACTTCAATGACCATGCCAGTTGCGCGAACCGCACGACCACTATGCGTAATAGTTGTGGTATTTTGCACACGACCACGCACTTTCTGGAGTACTTGGCTCCAGTTCTGTTGGCGATTTTCAGTCGTCTGCATCGCACTCATTTCGAGTCAACCTCACGTTTCCGCATCTGCTCTTGAATGGCTTGTACGCGTGACTCCCAAGTTGCATCACGCTCGCCGAGTTTACTGCTCACTTTGCAGCCGCCGGGAGTAATGCGTTCATCGACCATCATTTTCCAGCCATGCTGCTTTAGATCATCGTGTAAATGTACTTGCACCAATGCATGGTCATCCGGATGCAAAATCAGCATGGCTTTGTCATTGAAAGGTGATTCGTCGTGGAGCAATTCGCGCACCAGCTCGACGATATGCTCTGGGTTTTCAGCAACGTTCTGACGAGCAAGTTCCGTTCCGACGGTGATTGCCAATTCGACGAGTTGATCAGCCACTTCGGTGTCTGCCAATGCCAGTGCCTGGCTAAATTGCTGAGCGAGCTGCTGCAGTGGCTCAACGGCGGCAGCAATTTTCGCTTCCTTCTCGGCTTCAACCGCAGCCTTTGCTTCGCGCGCGCCGTCGCTATAACCCGCTTCATGGCCAGCCTTATAACCTTCAGCGTGGCCCTGTTCCCATGCTTCTTGGCGAGCTTGCTCTTTTAATGCTGCAAGTTCGGCATCGCGAACGAAGCGACCTTCGTGCTTGGACTCACTCGCTTGCGGAGAACTAGCTTGAGCAAGCTTGGCCTTTAAGGAGTCGAGCGACCAGCGCTGCCAATCGTCGCCATCATAAATCGGTGTTGCGTGATCATTTTCAGCAATCGACATGGCTTGATGATCAGCGTCCACCTTTTTCAAACTTTTTGGCGAGAATGGCTTAAACATAGGTATCGTCTCCGCTGCTTAACATAATCTCGCCTGAATCGGCCAGTCGGCGAGTGATTGCCAAAATTGCTTTCTGCTCGGTTTCCACTTGTGACAAGCGAACAGGTCCACGCGTTTCCATTTCTTCGCGCACCAATTGCGCCGCGCGTTGTGACATATTGCGGAGGAATTTGTCGACCAAGTCGGCTTCAGAGCCTTTGAGCGCAATAACCAGTGAGTTGGTATCGATTTGCTTGAGAAGAACCTGAACACTGCGGTCGTCGAGCTCGATAAGGTTCTCGAATAGGAACATTTCGTCGACAATTTTGCTTGCCAATTCTTCGTTGAACGCACGAATATTTTCCAGCGCCGTATCTTCTTGGCTACCGTTAAGGAGGTTAAGAATTTCAGCGGCAGTGCGAATACCACCCATTTTGCTGCGCTTAAGATTTTGACCGTCAAGCATGCCACCGAGGACTTCAGTCAATTCTTGCAAGGCAGCCGGTTGCACACCAGTGAAGGTCGCTATGCGCAGCACGACGTCGTTACGCAGGCGTTCGTCGAACACTTCTAACACACCCGATGCTTGCTGGCGGTCGAGGTGAATCAGAATCGTCGCGATAATCTGTGGATGTTCATCGCGAATGAGTTCGGCGACTTCCTGCGAATCCATGAGATTTAAAGCATCAATACCGTAGTTTCCAGCTTTTTGATCAAGCACGTCTTCAATGAGCGACGATGCTCGTTCGCTACCTAGGGCCTTGGTGAGGACAGAGCGAATGTAGCCGTCGTATTCGTCAACTGGCGGCATCTCTTCAAATTCGGCGTGAAATTGCTCAAGCACCCACTTAATTTCGTCACGAGAAACATTCTGCAGCGTCGTCATTTCTTTACTGATTTTCTGAATCTGCTGTGGAGTAAAATGCTTAAATACGTCCACAGCTGTATCTTCGTCGAGTGACAACAGTAAAATTGCACCTTTGCGGATGCCCGTCATGTTGGCGATTTTTTCTTGCGTCGCTGCATTAATCTCGGACATGATCATCCTCCGCTAACCAATTCTGTACGACTCGTGCAACCTGACGAGGCTTCTGACGTGCAACTTCTTGTGTCTTCTTCAGCGCGTTCTCGTAAGCGCGGGTATCTTTCTTCTTCGGCCAGTTGAAGGTCATTTCTTCAACATCGGCGTCCTTTTCAGCCTCTTCGTTTTCGTCGTCATCGCCAACAATAGCTCTCAGGCGGCCACGTTTCGCGGTTAGATCTTCGATATCTTCGTCATCAGTTTCAGCCGCTTCTTTGCTACGAACTTTTTCAATGGTACCAAACCGTTTTCTGAGGATTGGGCGAAGAATCAATAGGTAGAATAACAGGATACCTAACCCAGCGAGGAAATACCGCGTGGCTTGCACAAGGAGAGCCTGCATCTCCGGCTCTTGCCACCATTCGCGCTGAATAAAGGCTGGCGTGCTGTCTTCGACGAACGCACTGTTGACGATTTCGAGTTGGTCGCCACGCTCATTACTAAAGCCCATGGCTTGACGAACGAGACGGTCGATACGATCAATCTCTTCCGGTGCCAATGGAATCAAAATCGACTCGCCTTCTTCGTTGAATCCATTGCGGTAATTCACCACTACTGCAGCAGATAAACGCTGTAACCGACCACGCTGATGCTGAATATGGGCAATATTCCGATCCACTTCATAATTGACAATGTTGTCTTGGCGCACGTTGCTTGGATTTGCCGCCGCTTCGCCTTGAACCTCAACACCTGCTTCAGTTTCAATCGGTGCAGTGACGACACCCGGTGGGGTGTTGCTGAGCGCACCCGGAACACCGCCGGTGTTTTCACCATTGCGTTGATAAGACAAATTACTTTGAATGCTACGGACAGCCGCAGATTCAGGGGTCTGGTTCGGGGTATAACGCTCCGACGTTTCTTCGATGCGTGAAAAATCAATTTGCGCCACAACCTGCGCTTTGACATTCTCACGACCGAGAATAGGCGCCAGAATATCTTCAATGCGACGTTGGAAATTACGCTCAACTTCTTGGGTGTAAGTGAGCTCGGTCCCGGTAAGGTCCGACTTTTGACCGTTGGTTGACAGTAAGTTGCCGTGCTGATCAACAACAGTAACATTGTCAGCCGTAAGTTCTGGCACCGAGCTGGCAACCATGTGGACAATGGCGGTTACTTGACCTTCACCGAGGACACGACCGGCATGCAGGCTTAATACCACAGAGGCTTTTGCTGGCTCACGTTCGCGCACAAAGACTGACGGTTTGGCCATGGCTAAATGAACTCGGGCACGGTGCACCGGCCCTAATGATTCCATAGAACTGGCTAATTCACCTTCGAGCGCCCGCTGGAAATTGACTTGTTCCGCAAACTGACTGATCCCGAAGGCTTGGTTGTCCATCAGACTAAAACCAACGTTGCCACCCGCAGGAAGTCCTTGTTCCGCCATGCTTAAACGGACGCGATGCACCTGATTACCTGGAATCATAATGCTGCTGCCGCCGGCGGTTAATTGATACGGAATACGTTGGCTTTCGAGTTCGCTGACAATGCGACCGCCATCCGCTTCCGATAAATTCGAGTATAAAACGCGATATTCAGGGGTCGTCGCCCACATAATCAGGGCGACAACGACAGCAATGAATGCCGCGCCACCGATCAGTAGTGGAAGCAAAGCATTACTGCGCAACAACCCCATCGCTTTGTCGATGGTGGGATTGGTGCTTGGCGCCAGAGTGCCTTGGGCTTGTTGATTTACCGTTGTTTCCATGAATTCATCACGTCTTTGTTGCTTACGGGTGTATTAGGTTCGATACCGAAAACCTCAATAGAGGCTTTTTTAGTGCTTGCCATTATGACGAGGCGAGTGCAAATCAAAGCGCCAAATAAGCCGCTTTTTTTGCGTTATTTAGACCTTTTGTTGAAATGGCGAGCTGCTAGTCTATGCAACATTGATAAAACCGACTCATAACACGAGTGAATGGAAAAGAGAGGAAGCACGATGAGTGTCTCTGGAATTCAAGCCGCCTTGCAGCAAATGCAGACCTTGCAAACCCAAGCGACAGGCCAAAAGCCAAACGTTGCGGCCGCTGCGCAACTCGAGAAACCGCAGGGTAGCTTTGCAACGGAACTTAAAGCATCAATTAATCGCATTAACGAATTGCAGCAAAACTCAGCTGCAAAAACTCAAGCCTTTCAGCTTGGTGACCCGAGCGTACAACTCAATGATGTGATGGTCGATGCGCAAAAAGCGTCGCTCGCTTTTGAAATGGGTGTGCAGGTGCGTAACCGTTTAGTGAATGCGTATAAAGAAGTCATGAATATGAATGTCTAGTGCTTGCATTGAAGCACGCAAAAAAGGGAGGAAAACCTCCCTTTTTCGATCGTATAGGCGGCTTAGGCTTCGCCGTTGATCAAGACACCGCGTAAGTCATTGAGCTGTTGAGCTGCTCGTAAAACCTCTTCCGACGGAATTTGGCGAATGACATCGCCAGATTTGGTGTCAACAATCTGCACAACCACGGGTTCGCCGTCGGAAATCTGGAATTGAACACCGTAGGGGTTCAACACTTCATTGATTTGCTGCAACGGTGGTACCAGCTGCTCGGCAGTCATTTTTTGTGCAGCCGTCTCATTGCCTTTGGTGGCAGGCAAATGTTGCATGACCTTTTCAGCGCGTTGTTTCTCAGACGCAGCGAACGAAGCCGCCCAATTACCTGAGAGTTCACTAATTGGCGTAGTCATAGTGAGTCTTCCTATGCAATACGAATCTAATACATATTAGTCCGGATATTCTTTTTATCGGACTGTCTTTTAAAAACTTTATAGCAAGATAAGATAAAACCAGCCATTTATTGTTAACTAAATGATTTTTATACTTAAAAAATGTACCTGCCGTATAGCAACTGATGCCCTAATTAAGGCAGCTCAGTTTTCTTGATCGTACTGTTTCTGACCGCTTCGCGATGGCTAATGTAAATTCCACTGGCAATAACCACTGCAGCACCCAATAGGACATACGCCCCAGGCCAATCGCCCCACAGTAAGTAGCCCAACGCTAACGCCCAAATCATTGCGGTGTATTCAAACGACGATAGCAACGACGGCGGTGCCATCCGATACGCTTCAGTAAGTAAGTACTGGGCGATAGCCCCTGACACGCCTAACCCAAACAGCCAAGGCATGTCCTGTAGCTGTACCGGCTGCCAATCGAAAACTGCAATGAAGCCGCAGCCAAGACTCAGGCTTAGTACAAAAAAGAACATTAGCGACTCCGATGTTTCGCTGCGATGCATGTAACGGACCATCACCATAATCAGCGCATAACCCAGCGTGGCTAACAGCCCGGTAATGACACCATAGGAAAAAAAGCCCATGGCGTTGGGGTTCAGCATAATCACGACACCAATAAAGCCGACCGCGACAGCGCTGTAGCGATGAATGCCAACCTTTTCTTTCAACAGTGGCACAGACAATAGTGTAATCAGCAAGGGCGCGACAAAGAAAATGGCATACGCGTTGGCTAAAGGCAGTTCGCGCAGGGTAATGACCGTTAAGGTAAGAAAGGCGATACTGACCACGCCGCGAACCACGTGTAAATGCCATTTGTTCGGCTTAATGCGCGGAAGCCGATTACTAATCACCAACCACAGCAAGACAAAAGGCAGCGACGTCGCGCCACGAAAGAAGGACACCTGCATCGCACTCATGCGACTGGCTAGCTCTTTCATGGCCACGTCCATCAAGGCAAAGCAAAACACCGCGAGCACCATAAAAATGATACCGCGCCCAAGGCGTTCTTGTTGTGCGTGAGATTGCATGCCTTTCTGTGTCCTCGCTGAGTGTTTACGTCGATTATATCGACCGAACAGGGGAATACTAGTGCAGGCCCGAGACTTGTTATATGCTGCGGTAAAACAACCAACAAGGAAAAGCGTTTTTATGAAGTTACGTTCTTTTGCAATTGCGGTACTTTTTGCGGTTACTGGCGCCGCCCAAGCCGAGTTACTTGATGACAATGACATACAAGCGAGCTTAATCGCAGTGTCCAATGAAATGAATCAAATGACCCCGATCATGGTTGACGAGGATACACGACTGGACACCACGGTTGCCCTGAAACGTTCGTTTATGTATGTCTATACCTTGGTCGCTTTTGATGCCGACGAAATTGATCCTGACCTATTTCTGGACGCGATTGAACCACTGGTCACTCGGGAAGTGTGTTCGTCGCCGGACATGGCCGGTTTTCGCGACAATAATATCGATACCTTGTACGTTTATCGCGGAAAAGATGGTAATCAAATTGCCAGCGTGACGATAAAAGTCAGTGACTGTACTGCAGAATAACAATGAGAAGGCTCCGAACGGGGCCTTTCTTCATTAGGTTAGTCGATGGAGCAAACGTCGCAGCGTCGTTTACCCGTAAGGAGCTTCGAAATACCATTGCGGTTGCGTGCAAACAATAAGTAGGCCTTGTCGGCAAACCAACGCACGATCGGCCAGCGCAATGGCGCGGTCAGCCAGCCGCGACCAACCAACGACCAAGCAGCATGTGTGACGTCTAGTCCGTACAAGAGGTCACCTTTTGCATTCATGCCATGCAGAATTTGGTTGGCACGTTGAAACGAAACCTGCGGATACCGCACATTAAAGTCATCTGCATTAATGTCCTCAAACGCCATGTGCTGGCGCGAGTCTAAACGCTTTAAATGACGCATTTCGCGAACACACAACGGGCAACCGCCGTCGTAAAAAATGATCAGTTGAGACATAGTCACTCAGGTTTTCGGGTTTGCATTCATTACGTACTGAAACCAAGGATGGATTAGCGCGTCGGCCAGTCACGGGCATAAAAGCTCACCCAGTTGATTTCAGCGGAGGTTCAGCGTAATTTAACTTTTAGATAAACGCACGCCAAAGGAAAATTGGCAAAGCGATAGCGACTTTCGAGTAGCCAATAGGGTCCGCTCAGTAGTTTCCTCATGGAAGAGCCCACCTTTAACGTCTCGCTTTCATGCACGTTTTGTCCTTTACCCAACGCCCCATTTGCGTGTGCCGCGCCCGTTTAGAGGGCTGGTATTCATGCGCCTGGGTTTAATGTTGATGGGTATGAAAGCGAGTAGAAGTGGGGTGATAACGCGCATGCATGTGTATCGGGGATATGCGGCGTGCTTATTAATATAATGTTAGCCAGAGGGAGTGTGATGGCCAAGGGTAAGATACTAGAGCTGAGCGCAGAAGGCGCTGAGATCGCATTAAAGCAAGCAGTCGACAACAGCGTGCTCAGTGAAGTGCCGATCGTCGGCTCTATCGTCAAGCTCTATGCGATCGGTTCTTCTGTTCGTGACAAGCTCTATACAGAGAAAGTTCGCCAATTTCTGGTAGCGATGAATGAGGTTCCAGAGGAAAAGCGATTGCGGTTCCGAGAGGCGGTTATATCAGGTCAGGAGAAAAGCGAAAGGCTCGTACAAAAAATACTGCTAGTTATCGAGTCCCAATCTGACGTTGAAAAGTCAGAACTGATTGCAAATTTCTTCTTGGCTTATTTAGACGGAGTCATAGATGACGCAGACTTCAGGCGCGCACTCGACGTAACTGCTGCGTATTTCCTCGATGACCTCATGCAGTTCTTGAAAGGGGATGGTTTTCATGGATTTATGCATGAGAAGTACGAGGATTTAGAAAGGAGGGGCCTTGCAAGCTTGGTTGGCTCCCCGTTGATAGGCTTCGATAAGACAACTTCTGATGAATTGAGACGTGACGGCTGGCGGGAAGGGGCAGACGCAGTTCATTTTGAGAGTACGTTCTTTGGCAGCACCTTTCAGAAGGCATATCACTATGGAGCCAGGCTCAGAGAGCAGTCCGAGGCCAATGGCTAACAAATTGCTACACACGGATAAATTACTCGCTGCGCTCGCAATTTTCCGGTGAGCAAGGCGTTAAATCAGTAGTGGTACCGGAGCTGGGCCAGGAGCAATGCGTCATCCGTAACCTTGTAGACCATGCGGTGCTCGTCGTTAATTCGGCGGGACCAGTAGCCAGCGAAACTGTGTTTGAGGGGTTCGGGTTTGCCGATGCCCTCGAACGCTTCTCGTTTCGTTTCCTTGATTAGTTTATTGATTCGATTCATAATCTTTTTGTCGGTTTTTTGCCAGTATAGATAATCTTCCCAGGCGTTTTCGGAGAAGATGAGCTTCATTCAAAAAGTTCTCTTTCTTGGCCGCCGCCTTGCTCCAACTCGGTAACGGATTCCAACAAACGACGGGCGTTCTTTGGTGCGCGCAGGAGATATGAAGTCTCTTGCAAAGCTTCATAATCGTCAAGGGAGATCATTACCACGGACTGCGACTTGTTCCGAGTGATGATCACTGGAGAATGGTCTTCGCAGACCTGCTCCATGGTTTTTGCTAAATTGTTTCTAGCGGCTGTGTAGCTGATGGCATCCATAACGGGACTCCTGTGCAAGATAATGATCATGTACAGGATACCGTACTTTAAAAAATTTAACAATCGGCTGCATAGCGACCGATTGTTCCGCCACTCTGCGTCTTCAAACCGGCGTGTGAGCCGGGCGTTATGTGGGGGGTAGATGCGCATGCCGTTGAAGTGGTTTGTGCTTTGGGCTGCTAGCATTGTTCTGCCGGGCTGTGCTGCGTATGGGATCAGAGATTTATCGCATGACCCTTCAGTACAAGCCCTCATTGGACAGTGCTATCAATTGACAGGCGAGTCTTTTGTTTACGAAGCAAGGTGCGTTGTTCTTAATTCTAAGGGGGTCGGTTCGAGAGAGTTATGTCTAGGGTTACACTCATTCTCTGCTGGCACTGAAATGAGCGTTTTTCCAGGGTCGTATGAAGAATATACTAGCGATAAGGAAAAGTGGGACAAGAAAATGTTTGAGAAGCTCTTGTTTGAAAAGCAACGCGAAATTTCTTATCCGGTTCCTGAGGGTACAAAGTTTTATATAACTACGGTAGTCGGCTACCCGTGGGGCGTAACAGGGCATAAGTTGGCGATGAGAGCTGATTTAGAAGGCCCAAATGGTACCGAAGAAGTTGAACTTCGTACGATAGAACTCCTTACATACGGTCAGATTTGGGCAAAAAGAGACCGCATGAACAATATAAGCTTTAATTCTGAATTTGCTATCCCCTGTAATTGAGAAATAGCTGCATATGCCAAATAACAATCGGCTGTAACTTTCAAAGAGTGTGGACATCAAGTAGAACAATCTGATTTTTCAGGTATTGTCTTGGCAGCTCACTGTTTACAAAGAAAACATTCGAAACATCGGTTTCTATGAAAAGCATGGATTCACTTGTGTTGGTGAACAAACGATCTCATCTGAAGATATATTTGCCGACCTTCGAGCTAATGATCGTTGAAGCCTGTACGTTTTCTTGAATCAGCCCTAATTTAGCGAAACAATTTCAGAATGCCTTAGAAGCCGAGGGTAAGGTCGTTGGTTTTTATAGCGTATATGAGAACAATCTTGCTGCAATTTTTGTGGTACCAGGCGAACAGGGCAAGGGGTTCGGCTCAGCATTACTTGAGGATGCTAAGAATAGGCGCGAGAGTCTGCAACTCACTGTGTATAAGAAAAATATTCCGAGCATAAAATTCTATGAGAAACACGGATTCAATGTACTTGGCGAGCAAATTGATGAGCATACTGGGCACCCTGAACTCGTCATGAAGTATCATTCGTAACAAGGCATAGCAGCTCGCGGATATTGGCCGTCGGACGCTCATAAACTCGCTCGCTGTGCAGGGCATTGGGAGACTCTGTGGAAATCAAATTTGTACGCTCTGAAAATCTAGTAAGAGCAGCGAGTTTTACGTTTGAGAATATGCGCGTTTACTACGAGCAGTTTGCACCAAGTTGGGATGCATCGAAAGTATTGGAAGTCACATCCGAACTCGAAAACTTTGACATTATTTATCAGCAAGAAGTTGTTGGGGTTATGCGCCTGCAATTTGAAGCTGATTGTTGCGTTTTAAGAGACCTTCAGGTTTTACCCGCAGCACAAAATAAAGGAATAGGCAGTGTTGCATTAGCAGAGGCTAAAAGACGCACATTACATGCACATCTGAATACGCTTAAATTGCGAGTTCTTAAAATTAGCCCAGCGGTGAGCCTTTATAAAAGGAATGGTTTTGTCACACAAAGCGAAGACGAACGTTTTTTCAATATGGAAGCAAAAGTCTCTTAACGGGGTGCTATGGCCACATCGAACGCTGCTGCTCGTTGACGTCTCGTAATAACAGAAAATAACAAAGGCGCCAATTGGCGCCTTTGCTGTGTGTAGCTATTGGGGAATTAACCCAACAGAGACAATACTGACTGTGGTACCTGATTCGCCTGGGCAAGTACAGAAGTACCAGCCTGTTGCAGAATCTGTGCACGCGTCATGTTAGCAACTTCTACTGCGTAATCCGCATCTTCGATACGTGAACGCGCAGCTGATAAGTTAGTTGCATTGGTTTGCAAGTTAGTAATTGCAGACTCAAAACGGTTTTGGATAGCACCTAAATCTGAGCGTAACACATCAACTTGTGATATTGCTGCATCCATCAGTGCAAGTGGGTTAGTGGTAGCCGCCGGTGTTACATCACTTGCTTCATAATCGTTTATGTTAAAGTTGAAAAATAACTCGGTTGCACCTGCCACGCTAGTATCAAAATTCGCCGGCACATAAACTTTAAAATTACCGCCACCCTCATCAACAAAGCCTTTCGATTCAAGT
The DNA here is from genome assembly GCF_022565475.1 of Aliidiomarina sp. Taxonomy (GTDB): domain Bacteria; phylum Pseudomonadota; class Gammaproteobacteria; order Enterobacterales; family Alteromonadaceae; genus Aliidiomarina. Next base: position 130,742 of record NZ_JAIUMR010000003.1, read on the forward strand.
GTGGCAATGTCTTCACCTGTAACGGTAATGTTATCTTCAATGAAGAAGTTTCCATCTAAATCCGCAACAACATTGATAGAGTTTACTGATACGGTGTTGGTTAACCCGAGTAATCCCTGCCAATCAGAACCACTTGGAGTATTGTTAACTGTGGCGTCAGTTAGGCTGGTGTTTCCAAATTTAGCACTTAAAGCATCGGCAATTGGCATGCCTTGTCCATTGCTATCGAATTGAGGGCCAATCATTGATAGTTTACTCACACCTAAAGTGGCGGAGTTAATACGCTGCAAATCTACACTAATAACTTCACCATCATTGGCGCCAACTTGCATGTTAAGCGTGCGATTTTCAGATAGTACTTTTACACCATTGAAATCAGTTTCCAACGAAATACGATCAATTTCACTGGTACGCTGATTTATCTCCGCTTGAATAGAGGCTAAATCAGCACTGGAATTGGTTCCGTTTAAAGATTGAACAGTTAACTCGCGAATGCGCTGAAGGTTGTCATTAACTTGATTTAACGCCCCTTCGGCCGTTTGCGTCAAAGAGATGCCATCGTTGGCATTTCTTTGGGCTTGCATTAACCCTGTAATTTGCGAAGTCATGCGGTTCGCAATTGCCTGCCCAGCGGCATCGTCTTTTGCGCTATTAATGCGTAATCCAGACGACAGCCTTTCCATAGACGTGGCTAGCGAAGATTGCGATTTTTGCAAGTTTTGCTGGCCAATCATCGATGTGATGTTCGTGTTGATCACCGACATAGTGTTGCCCTCAGTTAAGGTTAGCTAAGCGCAACTACTAAAATACATGCAACATAGCCATAAATATTTATCGGCGATTTGCGATGAAACTTTAGTGGAATATTATGAAAAGTAATCAATCTGAAGCCGATATTTTAAAGCCTGACCCAAAATAACAAAGGCGCCAATTGGCGCCTTTGCTGTGTGTAGCTATTGGGGAATTAACCCAACAGAGACAATACTGACTGTGGTACCTGATTCGCCTGAGCCAATACAGAAGTACCAGCCTGTTGCAGAATCTGTGCACGCGTCATGTTAGCAACTTCTACTGCGTAATCCGCATCTTCGATACGTGAACGCGCAGCTGATAAGTTAGTTGCATTAGTTTGCAAGTTAGTAATTGCAGATTCAAAACGGTTTTGGATAGCACCTAAATCTGAGCGTAACACATCAACATCGCTGAGCGCTTTGTCTAGAGCAGCTAATGGGTTTGCAGTTGCGCCGCCTAGGATATCATTGTCATTTAAGTCTGCAGCAGCAACAGTAAATGCAGCAGTACCAGGAGTGGTTGTGGTGTCAGCAGTACTTGGGTCGAGCGCAATAAATACGTTTAAAGGAGTGCCTGCTTCTGCATCACGGAAACCAAACTCTTGCAATGCTTCAACGTTTGTAGCGTCGACAGTAACAACTGCCTGAGCAAAGAAGTTTCCATCTTCATCAACTACTACTGTAGGAGCGGCAACATTACCAGCGCCAGCACCGATTCGAGTAGCTAAATCTGCAGAGATATCAGTAACTGTTGCAGCAGTAACTGCCGTTGTCTCACCATATACAGATTGGAAATCTGCAGCAACTGGCGCTGCAGCTGTACCAACTGGACCACTTACGTTGAATGAACCTAACCCTAGTGTTTCAGAGGTGATTTTTTGCAAGTTAATGCTGATAGATTCACCGTCGTTTGCACCCACTTGAATACGAAGATCTTGAGTATTCGCAAGAACTTTAACGCCGTTAAAGTCAGTTTCTTCAGAGATACGGTCGATTTCGTTCAAACGCTGTGAAATTTCCGCTTGAATTGATTTCAAATCTTCAGAAGAGTTAGTACCGTTCTGTGCTTGAACTGACAATTCACGGATACGCTGTAAGTTGTCGTTTACTTGGTTCAATGCACCTTCAGCAGTTTGCGCAACAGAAATACCGTCGTTGGCGTTACGCTGAGCTTGCATTAAGCCAGTGATTTGTGAAGTCATACGGTTAGCGATGGCTTGACCAGCTGCATCGTCTTTAGCACTGTTGATTCGCAGGCCTGAAGACAGACGCTCCATAGAAGTTGCTAATGCTGATTGCGACTTCTGAAGGTTTTGCTGACCAATCATCGAAGTGATGTTTGTATTGATAACTGACATAGTCTTATTCCTTCTGTTTTCATAAATGGCCGGCGTATTGGCCTGCCGTCAACCCTAGTTATCGGAACCGCTGTAGAAAACTTTAGTGCTGCTTTAAAAAAATTTTACAAATGGTGTTGATGAGTTTTGCTCATGCGTCGGTTTCGCGTTAGCTTTCGGCATTGCGGTGTCTTAAAAGTTTGGTGGTGGTTTGCTCGGCGTCCTTCAGGTTTTATGCGCAAGGCCGATATAGCGAGTAAGATTGCCGACATTGGGGAGCGGTCAGGCTGATGACTTGAAATAGCCAACTATTTCCCCTTTGTTTCTGCTTTTGTTTTTTTCCGAGTGAGGCAAAATAGACTAAAGATGGATCTGGTTTGCACGATTTGAATGACCGATAGGAACTAAGGTGCAGGAAGAAGAATATTCCCCCGTTTCGAGTAAGCTTGAAGTTGCAGCATTACTTGAAACTATGACGCAGCCTGGTGCTGCCTCGCTTCAGCTGACAACGGCTGAGGCGAAGCCGTTCCCGATTATCCTGCTTGACCTCGAAGAAGATGAGTTTGTTGAATTTGATCTGACAGCAATTCGTGAACTGGCACCCAAACTTCGCCGCGGCGTGAAGTTTATTCTATTGGGTCAAAGCCATGCGGGACTCATTCGTTCGACCCCGATGCAAATGGAAACCTTTACCGACAAAGACGGACGTTTGTTGGCACGCTCGAAATGGCCGGAAGGTCTTGATTTAAAGCAACGCCGGGCGGCGTTTCGTGCCACGCTGCGCATCGGTATGGATGTGGGTGTGCGATTGCGAGCGGAAGAGCCGAATCGGGAGCGTGTAAAGTCAACGTCGCCGGAAGCAATCGCTGCGAAGAAGCCGCCTGTGGAACGTCCTTCCGTCGATAACCCGAAAAAGCTCGAAGAAATAAAAACGCTGAAACGTGAAGAAAGTGACAAAGTCGCTGAAAAAGACATGTTGGTGGATTCATCGGCGGAACCGAAAACAAAATCCACAGACCCATATGTCGAAAAAATCACCCAAGAAGCAGAAAGTAAAAAGGCAAAAGGTGATCAGGCCGAGGGTAAAGCTGCAGACGCTGAGCAAGAGCCGGAAAAAGAGCCCGAGAAAAAATATTTCGAGCTGATGGGAGATTTAAAAGACTTATCGGCCACTGGTGCATTGGTCGAGTTCTTTGCTCAGGACGGTGCGTCGAAAGTGATTACGCAAATGCGCACCGAGCTGGAAATTTGCTTTCCGAATGGCACTGTATTTCCGATCATTGGCGATGTCCGCCACGTGAAAACCGACTCCGATCGACAAGTTTTAGGCGTCGGTTTCGAGTTTACCCAAATTACCAAGGACCAAGAGAAACAGATTTGGGAATTCGTTCGCGAAATCGAACGCGAAGCGTCACGTACCGCTGGCGAAGGCAACGATCGGACGCCATCTGCTCTCTTTGAAGTTAAGCCAGAGGCAGTAAAGTTCCTCGGTCGTCGCCAAGGGCAAAAATATGCGACACCGATGGCGCGGCGGCTGGCGCGCATCGCTGGTTATCTCGACAGTCAGATGGTGGCCTTGAATCAGGGCCAGATGATTAACTCGACGCAACTGTCTGCGCACGCGGACCGGTTGTTGGACATTCTCGAAGATGACCGCGAAGAGGCACTGTTTGCGCTTCGTTGCATTCACCGTGAGTCGCCGTGGGTCGTGCATGGTTTGAGCGTGGCTATGAAGTTGGTCGACCTCACCCAAAGCCGTGGCCGCATGCCGCGTGATGTCATTAAAGGTATTGCTGCCTGTGCGATGGTGCATGATCTCGGTAAAGGCATGCTGCCGAGTTCCTTGTGGCGAGCGAGTACGCTGACGCGAGACTCCTACATGCGCATGCAGTCGCATGTAGAACTCGTGCTATCGCGCATGGGAACATGCAAATGGTTAGCGCCCATTCTCGTGAAAAATGTAGTTGAACAAATTAACGAACGGTTAGATGGCTCCGGATACCCGCATAATCTTGAAGCAAATGCGTTAGGTCAGCTGCCGCGGATGGCCGCGGTAGTGGATGTGATTGATGCGATGAGTCGTCCGCGGGCTGACCGAGAAGGTATGACCGCGGAGGACACCTACCGGCATTTATTGGATAACCGCACGCAATTTGACGAGCTTTGGATTGAAGCATACGTCCGTCATTTTGGTGTCATTCCTGTCGGTTCGTTGATCCGCTACGAGTCGGGACAATTGGCCTGGGTGACCCGGCTGGATGAAAAGCGTCATATTCATACTGTTATTCTAACCTCTGATACCAAACCACCGCAGGATAATCTTGGCGATACGGTTACCGGTGCTGCTTTGGAAAAACTCGGTGTAATTAAGTCTGTGCTCGGCATCGACTATTAATCTTTAAAGAATTCCTAAACCCTGCCGATAACTCAAATAAGCCCACTTTTTGGGCGCTTTTCCATCATTTATATTGACGAAAAGCTGACAAACTTAGCAAGATGACTTAAAAGAGTAAGGTGTTTCTTTTTCGTCAGACGATTAAAAGGGTTAATCATGGCTTCTATTTCTGCATTAGGTATTGGATCCGGTATGGATCTGAACGGACTTCTCGATCAGCTGAAAGCAGCTGAGCGTCAGAAGTTGCAGCCGTTGACTATCCAAAAACAAACCAACCAAGCAAAAATTTCTGCTTACGGCCGTGTTGAAGGGGCGCTGAATCAGTTTAAAGACGCCATGGCCAAGCTGAATGAGCCAGCAGCTTTTCAGGGTGTGACCAGCACGGTTTCCGGCGAGAGTGTCAAAGCAGCAGCAGGTTCGACCGCTGCGGTGGGAACGTACAATATAGCGGTCACTTCACTGGCCAGAAATTACAGTATTGCCAGTATGGGGGTGGAAGATAAATCCACTCAGCTGGGTAGTGGAAGCATCAACTTTAGCTTTGGTAATGGTGATTCTCTGGATATTACCATCGAGCCTGGCAAGAGCTCACTTGAGCAGATTCGCGACGCAATTAATAAAGCTGAGGGCGGTGTGCAGGCGTCGATTGTTAATGACGGTAGCGGTAATCCACATCGTTTAGTCTTTGCCTCGACCACGACAGGTACCGACGCTGCAATTGCGGATATTACCTATAGTGGCGATTTAGCCGCAGAGTTAAGCACGGATACAACAACCGAGGTCACTGCGAAGAATGCGGTATTAACGGTGAACGGTATCAGTATTCAAAGTCAGACAAATCGTGTCGAAGGCGCGATTCAAGGGGTGACTTTAGACATCGCTGAAGAAGGAAATGCTTCAGTTGTGGTCGCTCGTGATACTGCTGCAACTGAAAAAGCCGTAAACGACTTCGTGAAAGCGTACAACAACTTACAGACCGTCATGACCGATCTCACCAAATTTAATGGTGCGGAAGCGAATAATGGTCAACTTCTTGGCGACAGCGCCTTGAGAACTGTGCAATCACGTGTTCGCAGTGTCGTGACGGGTGGTGTTGAAGACGGCGCGATGCGCACTTTGCGTGACCTGGGCATTGAGTTTGAGCTGAATGGCCGCTTGAAAGTGAATGACGAAGAATTAAGCAGCGCGGTGCAAAATAATATTGGCGCCTTACAACAATTCTTTGCCGGTAGCGAAGGTAGCCAAGGGTTTAGTGCGCGTGTCGAAAGCACGGTTTCCTTGTTATTGAATGATTCTGGGCCAATTAAAAACTCAATCACCGGGTTGCAGGATAGCCAAAAACGGATTGACGAGCGTTTCGAACGGATGGAAATCAGCATCGATCGCACCATTGAGCGTTATCGCAGTCAGTTCTCGCAATTAGACAGCATGGTTGCGCAAATGAATTCAACCAGTTCTTATCTGATGCAGCAGTTTGACATTATGAATGCTCAGTTAGGTCGGAAAAAGTAACGAGTAGGAGATAGGTTATGTATGCAATGCGTGGTGCAGCGGCTTATGGTCGCGTTAGTGTTGAAAGTAATGTGCTTTCTGCCAGCCCTCATCAACTGATCTCGATGCTTTTCGACGGTGCGCAAAGTGCGATTAAAGCCGCTCGTTTGCACATGGAAAATGGCAATATTGCTGAAAAAGGCAAGGCCATTACCAAAGCAATTGATATTGTAAATAGTGGCTTGCTCGTTGCCTTGGATAAAGACAATGGCGGTGAGTTAGCCGAGCGACTTGAAGCCTTGTACAACTATATTAGTGGGCTGTTGTTGCGGGCTAATTTAAACAACAGCACGGGTGCTTTAGACGAAGCGGCACAACTATTAAATGAGATTGGATCAGCATGGAAAGAAATTGGTCAGCAAGCCGCTACCGCTCAAGGAGCGTGAGCATGGGTGCGAGAGCGTACTTAAAACCAGTAATGGACGGAGGCGACGTGATTCAGTCTTATCAACGCTTGCTCGAGTTTTCTAATACTATGCTTGTGCATGCGCGCAACGACGACTGGGCCGCACTGATCGAAAGTGAGGTGGTCTACGTTTCTGAAGTCGAGAAGCTTCAAAATTACGAAGTCGACGCGATGTTGAGCGAAGCTCAGCAAGAGGCGAAGCTTGAGTTGTTGCGGAAATTGCTTGAGCAAGATAAAGAAATTCGTGAACGCTTATTGGCACGTCGTCAAGAACTGGAAAAATTAATCTCGTCAGCTTCGAAAAAGAAACAGGTTGAGGACGCTTACTTGTCTCAATAAGTTGTAAAGCCGTGCGAAGGGGGTTGTTATGAGTGGCATTACGCCTTTACTTGATACCCTCTTGCATCAGGTTTTGGGTCCGAAAGGCAATGTTTCGGAACAAAAACTGAATCAACCTGTGCGCAACGTTGATCCCGGAGAAGGCCCTCGGGCTCTGCAAAGTGACTCGCGGACTGACTCCCGCGCAAACTCTCAACCCCATGCGATCCAACAGAAAAGCCAGTCTGCAGACACCCGTCTGCGCGGTCAAGTTGCCCAGCACATCCCGGCTGATTCACCTGCGAATACCTCTACGAAGCTACACTTAACCAAAACCGGTCGAACCATCGCCGAGATCATTGGCCAGTATCCGTCGCTAGCGAAGGCGGTCGTGGCTAAAGTGCCACTTATAGCGACGACGGAATCACCGACATCGACACTGGTAGCATCACGATTGCAACAATCCATTCGCCACAGTGGCCTGTTTTATGAACATGCTTTGAAGCAGTGGTATCGCGGCCATTTAGAGCGTCCGCAGTTAGCCTTACATCCGCAGTTTTTGGCGAAGTCGGCACTTTCGAGTCGCGACTTAGCTGAAGTTAAGTTAATCCCAGAGAGTTTGCAGCCCACCGTTCGTCAGCAACTGGAAATGTTAGCGCAGCCAACATTGCGCTGGGAGGGGGACTTATGGACAGGTTTATTCATGTCACTGACACTCACTTTTTTGCGCCATCGTGAAGAAGAAAATAAGGAGCAAGGTAAACCGTCGATCCGTCACTGTACTTGGCAGACCGATATGATTTTAGAGGTGACTAACCTTGGCCCGCTGCGCCTTAAGTTTACCTTGTATAATAATCGCCTCGACCTGCAATTTTTTGCCGTTGAGGCGATTATTGATCGGCTCGAAGCTAGGGAAGACAAATTACGCGCTCGTTTGCAAACGTTAGGTCTAGATGAAGTGCAAATCCGCACTGAGTACGAAGATGTTGAGGTCGTGCGCCAATCCAACAACACGTCGCTCATGGATGACCGTCACGAAATGTTCACAGATGTCGGGCAAGATGAACCCCATGTGAGTGAGGTGGCCGATGAGTGATTCACCCAGACGCCGCAGTGCGGTAGCACTTCGATATGATGCCATGGACAAACGCAGCAAAATACTTGCCCAAGGTTATGGTGAACTCGCTGAACGTATCGCAGCGGAAGCAGAAAAGCATGGGATCTATTGTCATGCAGCGCCGGAACTCGTGGCCTTGTTAATGGAACTGAATCCCGATGAATTCCTGCCGGATTCATTGACCCAGATCATCGCAGAGCTAATGATCTGGCTTTATGATGTCGCCGAAAATTCGACTGAGCGATGAAGCGCTGATTTTTGTATACAAGTTGTTAATCGAATACAAAATTAGCACTAGACAAGTGCTAGAATTCCTATCATGATGACTAAAAATAACAATAAAAATCGCTTTCTGTTTATTTATTAACCGAGCGTAGGTCAACTATTGTTCGTTGCTCTTCAGCAAGTTAACGATCGATCAATGATCTTTTGCGTGACATGGGTTTTTAAACTCGGTAGAGTACTTTTAAATCAGAAAGTAAAGTTATGGTAAAGATTACAAAAAATCATTACGGTAGCTTTGGGTTGTTCATGAAGAAAGTCACAGCTCTTTTTGTAATTATTTATAATAAGAAAAACAAAAACTTACTTTAAACGGGCTACGATTGCGCTGTACTCCGCCCGGAGTGTAGAGGAGATAGGGTTTTGTCATTTACAAAAACGTTGGAAGAGTTCCAAGAGCTGAACGTTGCTTATTTATATTTAATGCAGCAAATGCTGAATGAAGATCGCGAAGCGGCGATGTTTCGTTTGAAACTCAATGCAGAGCTGGCTGATTTGTTTCAGTCGTTGTCGGTTCGAGAAATTGGTTGGTTGGCTACGCAAGGTCAATTCGTGATGCGTCCATGTGCGGAGAACGCAGAGCAATTGGAAGCGATCTTGCGAAGCAAACGCGAAACTGGATTGAAAGAAACTCACCTTGCAATGCTGATGGCAGCAACGCGTTAATGAGTGTGTAGCATCCGATGTCGGAAAAAAAGCTTCTTGAAGAGATGAATCAAGTCAAGTTGGCGATCGAGTTAATTGAACTCGGCGCTCGCTTGCAAGTACTCGAATCAGAAGTGACACTGAACCGTGGTCGACTCGTTCGCTTGTACAAAGAAGTTCGCGGTGAGTCGCCGCCCAAAGGTTTGTTACCATTCTCGACCGACTGGTTTATGACGTGGATGCCGAATGTCCATTCGTCGTTGTTTTATTCAATTTACCGCCGCTTACATGAAGATCAAGGCCTTGAACGTATGACTGCGTTTACCAAGGCGTACCGTCTCTATAACGAACACATTGAAAGTACTGATGGTGAGCAGGTTTTAGGCTTAACCCGTGCATGGACGTTACTCCGTTTTTTCGAGAGCAACATGTTTCAATTAAGTACCTGTCAGTCCTGTCAGCTTGAGTTTGTTAACCATGCTCATACACCAGACGACGATTATGTTTGCGGTATTTGCAACCCCCCATCACGCGCAGGAAAGCCAGGTCCGGCGAAGAAAAAATCGCAAACAAAAAGTAAGCTTGCGAAAGAAACAAAAAATCATTAATTAGCAATTTTTTTCTTAAGTTTTCGCCGCGTTCGCCGATAACCCACCTTGAGACGGGCTGCTTCGCGTTAACGAGCAATATCTCGCCCGGTTGCATAAAAGCCGTAATTAGAAGGGGTTCCATGTGTTAGTCGCAATCGGATTTTTAGTCGTATTTTTTTCCGTATTTGGCGGGTTTGCACTTGCTGGCGGACAGCTCGGGCCGTTATGGCAGCCACTCGAAATTTTAATGATTGGTGGTGCGGGTGTAGGGGCATTTATTGCCGCGAACAATGGTAAAGCAATCAAAGCAACCATGAACGCCGCGAAAAAGTTAAAGCGAACCACCAAGTATAATAAAGCGCTGTACATGGAACTCATGTCGGTGCTTTATAAACTACTCAATAAAATGCGTCGCGACGGCATGTTAGCCGTCGAACGTGATATTGAAGATCCAACCGAAAGTCCCATTTTCAATGAACATCCGATCGTGCTCGAAGACGACATGATTCGTGACTTCTTGACCGACTATTTGCGTTTAATGATCAGCGGCAACATGGATCCACATGAGTTGGATGAGCTGATGTTGCACGAAATTGAAGCCTTTGAAGAAGAAGCGCATGTTCCTGCCGATGCGATTGCCAAAGTTGGTGATGCAATGCCGGCATTTGGTATCGTCGCGGCGGTTCTTGGGGTAGTAAAAGCATTGATGACCGCAGATGCACCGCCTGACGTGATGGGGCAAATGATTGCTCACGCGTTAATCGGCACATTTTTGGGTATTTTGGCCGGTTACGGTTTTATTAATCCTTTAGCGAGTCGTGTTGAACGTCAGGTTGCTGAAGCTGTTAAAACCTTACAATGTATTCGTGTCACACTCCTCGCGAGCACAGGTGGTTATGCGCCACAATTAGCGGTTGAGTTTGGACGTAAAGCATTGCATACGGTCGAACGCCCAAGCTTCAACGAACTTGAAGACCATGTTCGTGGCAACAATCAAGCTGCGGAATAAGCGTTATGGCTGATCCAGATCGTCGCCCCATTATCATCCGCCGAAAAAAGGTCATTCATAAGCACCACGGTGGCTCTTGGAAAATTGCTTTAGCTGACTTTATGACGGCGCTCATGGCATTGTTCCTCGTTATGTGGGTTTTGTCGATGTCGAGTGAAGAGCAGCGTCAAGGCGTTTCCGAATACTTTCGTGCACCTTTAGCGGTGGCTATGGCCGGCGGTGATCGTATGACCTCGGCGAGTAACGTCATTCAAGGCGGTGGACCTGATCCGATGCACTCGTCGGGCGAGCGTGCCCGCATTGACTATCGAATGGAAACACGTCCAGCCGACGTTCGCCGCCACTTCCAGAATATTCAGCGTCAAATTGAACAAGCGATGCAAGAGGATCCGGTTCTACGTCAGTTGCGTCCTCAACTTCGTTTAGATTTAACCCGCGAAGGGCTGCGAATTCAGTTGATGGATACCGAGCAGCGCCCGATGTTCTCGGTTGGTAGCGCAAAAGTCGCGCCCTATATGGAAAGGCTATTACGCACCTTGGCACCGATATTGAACTCGGTGGACAACAAGCTCACCATTACCGGCCATACGGATAGCTTACCCTATGCCGGTGGTTACGCAGGATACAGTAACTGGGAATTATCTGCAGACCGTGCCAACGCGTCGCGCCGAGAGTTGATTGCTGGTGGCTTATTTCCGGATAAATTGATATCAATTTCTGGTGTTGCTGATCGTATACCGCTCGCTGATGCAGAGCCCGAAGACCCGATGAACCGCCGCATCACACTGGTGCTTCATACCCAGCAATCCGCGGAATTCATTCAAAATCAGGGTTTGTTGCCGGGCGATGAAGAAGCCTTCCAACGTTTGTTGGACAGTGAGCTCGATGACGCGGAAATCCAAGGTTCAATGAGCCAATTTTTCCTGTAAATCCCCATTAACGTTGAAAAGCGCCCTTAAACCGGCGCTTTTTTGCCATTCAAATCCATTTGCCTTCTGTCAGAATAGCCGCTAACTCCCGAATAATGTCTGGAATTTGTAAGCGATGGCTGAACAGAGCAGCAGCGACGACTCCGAAAAAACAGAACCCGCCACGCCCCGAAGGCTGCAAAAAGCCAAGGAAGAGGGGCAGGTTGCGCGATCGCGAGAGTTAACCACATTTGTGCTTCTGTTTGGCGGTTTGATTGGCCTGTGGGGCATGGGCTCTATGCTTTACGAGCAGGTTGGTTTTGTCATGGAGCAATCGTTTCTATTTGAACGCCAGCAGGCATTTGAAATTGGCCCGATGTTGATGAACGTGGCCATGCTCGCGCAACATGCATTATTCGCCTTGATGCCGCTGTTTATGTTGATGGTGGTGCTTGCTTTAGTCGCCCCGGCGCTACTCGGCGGTTGGTTAGTGTCGGCGAAAGGCATGAAGCCACAGTTATCGAAACTGAACCCAGTCAAAGGCGTGAAACGAATTTTTTCTAGCCAAGCGTTGGCCGAGCTCGGCAAGGCCATTGCCAAGTCATTGCTGGTTGGCGGTGTTTTGATCATATTTCTTATGTCTCGCCACGGCGAATACATGAATTTAATGAAGCAGCCGGTGCAACAGGCACTGGCGAACGCGTTGCAGTTGGCGGCGCAAGCTGCGTTATTGATGGTTTTGACGCTGATTGTTGTGGTGCTGATCGATGTGCCTTTTCAGTTATACAGTCATGCCAAGAAGATGAAAATGACCAAGGACGAGGTAAAGCGAGAGCACAAGGAAACCGAAGGTGATCCGCATGTGAAAGCGCGAATCCGTTCGCAGCAACAAGCCATGTCGCGCAATCGGATGATGAGCAAAGTGCCCGAAGCGAACGTGATTATTACGAACCCGACCCATTATGCGGTGGCTTTGCAGTATGATGAGCAGAATATGAATGCGCCGCGCGTCGTGGCGAAAGGCACCGAAGCGGTGGCCGCAAGAATTCGTGAGATTGCCGCCGAACATAAAATTCCGCTATTAGAAGCACCTGCATTGGCTCGTGCGTTATACTTCAACGTCGATTTGGACCGTGAAATTCCCGGTCCCTTGTATGCAGCTGTAGCGGAAGTCTTAGCTTGGGCGTTCCGTTTGAAACAAGTGAAAGTGAGCGGTGGCGATGTGCCGCCGAAGCCGAAAGGGCTCGAAGTACCGTCAAAAATGGCCGAGGGTAAGGTTCATCCGCGGCACCAGGAGGAAAGTGAATGAAGGGTGTCCAGTACACGCTTGGGCAATTAGGTAAGTCGCTTGACGGCCGGATGCAACTGTTCATCGGCCCGATCCTGATCTTACTGATTTTGGCGATGATGGTATTGCCACTACCGCCATTTGCGCTCGATATGCTCTTCACCTTCAATATCGCTCTGGCTTTGATGGTGCTCTTGGTCAGCATGTTTGCGGAAAAACCGCTCGACTTTGCTGCCTTTCCGGCGGTGTTGCTGTTTACCACGCTATTACGCCTGTCACTGAACGTAGCGTCAACGCGTGTCGTTTTGATGCAAGGTCACACCGGTGGAGACGCTGCCGGTAAAGTGATTGAGTCTTTCGGTCAGTTCCTTGTTGGCGGTAATTTCGCCGTCGGTATCGTCGTCTTTTTGATTTTGGTGATTATCAACTTCATGGTTATCACCAAAGGTGCTGGGCGGATCGCTGAAGTTGGCGCGCGCTTTATGCTTGACGCGATGCCGGGTAAACAAATGGCGATCGACGCGGACTTGAATGCCGGCTTAATCGGTGAAGAAGAAGCCAAGCGCCGCCGTCAAGAAGTTGCGCAGGAAGCTGATTTTTACGGTTCAATGGACGGTGCGAGTAAGTTCGTCCGCGGTGATGCGGTTGCGGGCTTAGTGATCATGGTCGTCAATATTATCGGCGGTTTGATGATCGGTACCATGCAGCACAATTTGAGTTTTGCCGAAGCCGGTCAAGTCTACATTTTGCTTGCGATTGGTGACGGCTTGGTCGCGCAGATCCCAGCGTTAGTTATTTCTACAGCCGCCGGTGTAACCGTTTCGCGAGTGAATACCGACGAAGACGTTGGCCAGCAGATGGTCAGCCAGTTATTTGTTAATCCGAAAGTTATGATCTTGGCGGCCTGTGTTATTGGTTTGCTTGGGTTAGTGCCAGGCATGCCGAATTTTGTCTTCTTGCTGTTTACTGCCGGACTTGGTTTTATGGCATGGCGTCTTCTTAAAAAGCAAAAGCTTGCGGCTGAGGCGGTGCCTGTTGATCAAGCCCCGGTTGCTCAATTTGAGTCGCCGGAAGCAACATGGGCTGATGTTCAACTGGTTGATACCCTGGGTATGGAAGTTGGTCACCGGTTGATTGCGTTGGTGGATGACCGTCAACAAGGTGAACTGCTTGGACGAATTAAAAGCGTGCGCAAGAAGTTTGCTCAAGATGTCGGCTTTTTGCCTCCGGTCGTGCATATTCGCGATAACCTCGAGCTGAACCCCAACACCTATGTCATTACCCTGAAAGGTGGTGAAGTGGGACGCGCAGAAATTTATCCAGAGAAATGGTTAGCGATTAACCCGGGTCAGGTCACCGGTGATGTCCAAGGCATTGCGACGGTCGATCCCGCTTTTGGGCTCGAAGCAACGTGGATTGACGCGAGCGAGCGCGAGCATGCGCAAATTTACGGCTATACCGTGGTGGACGCGAGTACTGTGGTTGCGACGCACTTAAATCACCTGCTTCAGCGCTTTGCGAGTGAGCTACTTGGCCGTCAAGAAGTGCAGCAATTGGTTGATAAGCTGGCGGAAGAAAATAAAACCTTGGTTGAAGATGTAGTACCGAAATGTGTGTCTGTAACCGTGCTCCAACGTATCCTGCAGAATCTATTGGACGAAGAAGTTTCGATTCGCGATATGCGTACGATTTTTGATACCCTAGCCGAGTTTGAGGGGCAAAATATTGACGCCCATGATCTCACTGCGCAAGTGCGTTTGGCGCTCGGTCGGGCAATTACCCAAAAATGGTTCGGCGGCGAGAAAGAACTCCATGTAATCGGTCTCGATGTACGGCTAGAACAGGTTCTTATGCAAGCAATGAATAGTGGTGGCGCGCTCGAGCCGGGACTGGCGGCAACATTGCAGCAACAGGCGCAACTGGCATTGCAACGTCAAGAAACGCTCGGCGAACCGCCGGTTCTCGTTTGTCAGCATAGTTTGCGGCCATTATTATCGAATTTCTTGCGTCGGCAATTACGTTATTTAGTGGTGATGTCACAAGCGGAAATCCCTGATGACCGGACAATGAAAATCACCGCAATGATTGGAGAAAGTCAATGAGTGTAAGGCGCTTTTTAGCAGCCAATAATCGTGAAGCCATGAAGCAAGTGCGCGAAGCACTGGGCGACGATGCACTCATTTTGTCCTCGCGGAGTACGGACAATGGTTATGAAATCTTGGCCATGGTTGAGGAAGACCTCGAAGAAAAAGTAGCCCAAGTCGACGCACCGCCGCAAGACTTTGCTGGTTTGGCTCAACGCTTGTTGAGCGAAGTGAATGATATGCGGCGTTTACTTCAGCAGGGACAAAACGCTGGCGCAGCACCGGTGGCGAAAAAGCATCCAGTACAAGAACTCGCTACATTAATGCAATCGAGCGGCTTTTCGTCGGCGTTGATTCGTGAGTTTGCCGGGCTGTTGCCGAGTCAGCTCAGCGATGTTCGTGCGTGGTTAAAAACACAATTGCAGCAGCGTTTGCTCGCGCCCCAGTTTCCGGCAGAGCTTTTTCAAGATGGCGTTTTAGCCTTAGTTGGACCAACGGGTGTCGGTAAAACGACGACAACCGCCAAGTTGGCCGCTAATTATGTCATGCAGTTTGGTTCTGACGCACTGCTGTTAGTCACCACAGATAACTATCGTGTTGGTGCGCGTGAACAGCTTAAAGTTTACGCGGGCTTATTAGACGTCGACATGTACGCACTTGAAGAGGGCGAGTCACTCGACAAATTGGCCGCGCAAATGCAGGGTAAGCGCTTGGTGTTGATCGACACGATTGGCATGAGTCAGCGCGACCAGCGACTGACGCAACGCGTTGCTGAATTACAGTTTGCCGATGGCCAACAAGCCGGGCCTATGACGCGCTTAGTGTTGCTATTGAATAGCGCAAGTCAGCGTGGCATGTTGCAAGAAGTTGTGGACCGTTTTCAGGACTCTGCGCGCGCAGCAGGCAACGAAATTCGCGACTGTATTTTGTCCAAAATTGATGAATCGGTGCATTTAGGTGCAGCGCTTGACGTGGTGATTCGCAATGGCTTGACGATTCACTTTGTTGCCAATGGTCAACGCGTACCTGAGGATCTGGACTTGGTCGACTTTGGTCAATTGATCGAGCAAGCAATGCCCGAAGTAGGTGCGGATGATTTAGATTTTGCACAGTGGTTGCAAGGTTTTTCGAATGCTCAAGACGAGCCGGTGAGTCGCCGTAACCTACAGGCTCAAGGTCAGCAGGTGTCGCAACAATATCAGTCGCTGGCTGAGCTGTTGCCGGGATTCGAGACGTTGGAGGTGTTGTGGCAATTAAGCGAGCAGCCCAAAGCGAGCCAGCCTCAACAGTATCAGCAATGGTTGCATGGCGCCCATGATGCGTTGCTAGAGGCGGTACCTCACGCAATTTTATGGATTGAAGATAAGCCGGTGAGTGGCCGCAGTTGGCGTCTGCCTAACTTAGCATTAGGCATGGACGGTGAAGTGTTGCCGTTACCTTTGACCGAACAGCTTTCGCCGGTTCATTATGGCCAAGCGCTGGGGGTAAAACGGCATGTGTTTGCGAGTTTGCCGGAAACGTATACGCTCCACGAGCTATTCAATGAACATCAACACTGGATAGCGGTTCTAAATCGAAATCACCGTGTTTGGCAGCAAGTGGGGAGCAACTGGGAACGCATTTCTCTTTTGAAATTGCGAGACGGCCTTGAGCCTTTCCAACAGCAGAACATTCGCTATCGAGGCGAATCGGCTAAATTGTCATTAACCCGAGGTCATGTTTGCTTGCAGGAGAATGACTTCCCTGTCGAACTTGTTTATGGTGAAGTCAGATCGGTGGAACGAGCTTCGACTTTAGTTCGTCGCTTTTGGGTATTGCCGGCCGGATTGACCGAAGCATCGCAATTAAGTTTGATTCATCAACAGTTATTCAGTGATGAGATTCAGAGCCTGACGCGTTTTGTTTATGGCCAATTTACGCCGGCTGACGTGCATGAAATAGCGCCCGAGGTAGCTACCATGCTGGCGACATCGTTAGCGGCTACGGCGTTGTTTTTAGAGCAAAGTCGAAAACCTGAAGTAGCCGCCCTGCGGGGACGTTTGTTGACGTCAACAAACAAGCGGGGCAAAGCGAACGCGCGCAAAATTGTCCAAAGTGTATTACAGTTATTCCGCACCAGCGCGGCACTTCGGGTCATGTCGACTGGTGTGAAACGTTAACATAGAGGTAGATCAGTGACCACAGCAGTCAGTGGCGATCAAGCTGCCGGCCTCCGCCAATGGGCGGGGCAGCATAAAAAGGATAAACCTGAAGCGCAGGCCGTTACGCGTGCGTCACGTGGCACCATTGTGGTCGTTGGCTTGCCGTCTGCGTTGTTGAATGACACAAGTTGTGTACGCGCTGAACTTGAGCGTTATGCGCAAGCGGGTAAGCAATGGGTCGGTAACAGCGATGATTGGGATATTATAGCCGCTGAATCGTCGCCGCTTGGGCTTGCCGAGCTTGCTACGCAATATCAGCGTTGGGTATTGTGGGTAGAGCCTGATTTGAATGGTTTCCAACGCGCTTATTATGGTTTGAAAACCTTGCAGCGAGCAGGCGCGCCGAAGCAAGTGCTGCTGATGCATCCGCCATTGTCGTCGACGCGAGGTCTGATCGCGAACGTGGAAGCAGTGGCGGCACGATTCTTCGGAATTCGTTTGTTGCGAATTCAATTACCCGTGAGTATGTCTAAGCAGGAGTCCTGATCACGACCATGTACACCGCACAAGGCAAATTAAATCGTGAGTCGGTAGTACAACAGTACTACCCGACGGTTCGGCGACACGCACTGGCTTTGCAGGTGAGGCTGCCGGCTGGGGTCGATATCGACGATTTGATTCAAGCGGGATTGGAAGGTTTACTCGACGCACTCGGGCGTTTCGATCCGCAAGCTGGCGTTGCTTTCTCGACGTTCGCGCATCAGCGTATTCGTGGGGCCATGATTGACGAATTGCGTTCGCGAGATTGGCTTCCACGCAGTGTCCGGCGGACCGCGCGGGAAATTGAAGCAGCAGTGCAAAAGCTGCAACAGCAACTCGGCCGTGCTCCCGAAGAGCGCGAAATCGCTGCGCAGTTAAATATGGAATTAGAGGAATACCGAAAGGTTCTGCTCGATACGAATAATGGTTTAGTGCTGTCTTATGACGATGTGGTGACCGATCACGAAGAAGCCCAGTTGGGTGAAAGCGACGAGCAATGGTCGCCGGCAGAAGCCTTGTTTAGCAGTGAGCGAAAGGAACTGATTGCGCGTGCGATTGCTGCACTCCCAGAAAAAGAAAAGCTGGTGATGGCGCTGTATTATCAAGAAGAGCTTAACTTAAAAGAGATTGGTGCGGTTCTCGATGTCAGTGAGTCACGGGTATCGCAATTGCATTCGCAAGCGATCAAGCGGATTCGGGCGAGCGTCCTCGCAGACTAACCCGTTTGGACTAGTTTTCTAGGCAGATAAAAAGGCACCGCGATGACGGTGCCTTGTTGTATCTGTGGAGCTAATCTTTTCGCTTGAAACTCACATTACGATAATAATTGGTCGGATAAATGCCGACTTGGGTAAGTACCGGACGCAACGTCCAAGTGACTTCAAGACTTGCGGCATTACCATCACGGTCGCGGGTAAAATGAACAAACTTTTCCCGTTGCGCACGGTTGCGATACGACGCACGCCAGGTGTCATGGTGCCAATGTTCGAGGTCCAAAATACTTACGCCGTCATCCCAAAAGTGCAGCGCTAAGCCTTGTTCCGTGGCAAATACTTGGACTTCACCATATTGCTTGTCGTGATAGCGGCCGATCAACTGTGCATTGGATAAGGTTGGCTCGGTATTGAGCTGACGCTCTGCATGAATGGCGTCGCGGGCAGCAGACGCACGCTCATAGCTTTGGTTGTAACGGTCGAGGAGCTCGTGCGTCCAATCGCGCGGGTCAAGGCCAGCAATACGGTCGATAATTTCGTTGGCGACCGCGACTTGATAGCTCGAGAAGGTGTTGGTGACCACGACAATGCCAAGGTCGAGCTCTGGAATGAGGACTAAATTAGTATTAAATCCGTCCGTCGCCCCGCCGTGTTGGCTGCGCTGAAAACCGCGATACTCGTCAAGGCTCCAGCCGAGACCATAAGCGCGGATAGGCTCACTGCGATCACCGCGGCCCGTTACAATCTGCGGATGGTGCATGTCGCGCATGACGCGTTCGCTGAGCAAGCGCTCACCGTTATAGACGCCAGGCTCACCAAGCTGCAAGCGGATCCACTGTGCCATATCGTTCACTGAAGTATTCACGGAAGCTGACGGGCCAACGTTGTCGAAGTTGCGACGTTGAATTTCCACCAGTTCGCCATCGATCCACTGATGTGGCCAAGCGATATTGCTGTCTTGATCACTAAACTGAGTAATTGACGTGTTGGAGCGCAACATATTCAATGGTTGAAATAATCGCTGCGCCATGAAGTCGTCCCAGCTCATGCCCGATACTGCAGCGACGATTTCACCTGCGACGGAGTACATGACATTGCTATACACATAGCGTGAGCGGAAGGGTGCCTCAAATTCATGATGGCGCATGGCTTCAATCACGGTCCGACGATCAGCCGTGGGCATGAACTGCAAGCGATTACCAGTCATGCGGCCAACACCGACACGATGAATAAGTAAGTCACGAATAGTCACTTCCCGAGTGACCCAAGGGTCCGCGAGCTGGAACCATGGAAGGTAGTCGATGACCTTGTCATCCCAATCGAGCTTGCCTTCATCGACCAGCATGGCAAGGGTTGCGACAGTCATTGCTTTCGTGGTGGAGGCAACGCCAAATAAGGTGTCGGCATTGACGTTAGCCGACTCACTTTGGCGCAGCACCCCGTAACCTTCAGCGTGGATAACTTGGTCTTGATAGACCACAGCGACCGCCATTCCAGGCACTCCCCACGCTTGACGACCCGCTTCAATGCGCTCATCGAGCCCCGCCAATTTTGCTTCAATTTCTTGGTTCTGAGCAACCACTGGCGATGTCAAACTGGTCAGCAATAGCCAACCTGTGGTTAGCGCGAACGCCACCTGAGAAACTTTCATAACTCTTCCTCGTTCAATTATTTTCCTTACCATAACAAAAACCCACTGCAAATACATGATGTTACCGCCCTGGCTCGGAGCCGGAATTATTTTTGTTCTGGCTCGGAGCCAGAACAGGTTGCGAAATGGAAGCGATGAGTGGCGTTTCGGATTAAAGGCGGTAGCGGAAGCCGATTTCGAGAGTGACTTCGCGGTTCCAGCGTGTTTCGAGTTCTTCTTTCAGTGCGCGCATGGAAGCGTCGTCAAGCGGCTGAGTTCCAATTGAGTCAGCTCTGACGTAGATAGCGTTGCGCCGAGCATTCACCTCAATATTACTAAATTGAATCGGCTGCTGGTTATAAACAAATTCGAACTGACTGATATCACGCTCTATACGATAATTCTGATAAATGGACGCAAATGCGAAAGCTAATGGAATTGCAATAACAACAACCGACGCCATGGTTAGAATAAGCCCCTTGCGAGCACGCTGTACGGGTGCGTAACCTAAGACGAGAAAGGTTAGAGCGGCAGCGCCGGCGATGCCGATCAAGTTGGTGGCAAGGAGCAGGCCTGCGCCCCAAATCATACTTAAGTTTGTCCAACCAAGCCCAATACCGGCAACGCAAAGTGGTGGTACTAACGCAACGGCAATCGCAACACCCGGCAAACTGCGCATGACACTGGCGCGGGCATACGCATAGGCACCGGCGATACCACAGGCAATGGCAACGCCTAAATCGAGTAATGTCGGTTGTAAGCGTCCGGCAATCTCTGGTGTGAGCTCTTTCACGGGAACCAGAATTGCTAGGAGCGCGGAGACGAACAAACCTAAAACAACACCAATACCAATCGTTTTCAATGACTGCAACGTAAGTGAGCGGTCACTTCTGAGGAGTCCCATGGCAACAGCGACTATGGGTGCCATCAGCGGCGCTAGAACCATGGCGCCAATAATGACTGCGGTACTATTCAAAAACAAACCAAGCGTCGCGACAATCGAACTTAGAATCATTAAGGCAAGATAATGCGGATGGGCAACTGCACTGTCGCGAACTTGCAAAAACAGCTCCTTGAAGTCTTCTTCAAGGGCATGGGTAAAGAGCGGCAGATGACGGGTAATCATGGAAATGCGTTCTTCATTTTGCGGCAAATTATCCACCCGCATCGTGTCCTTGTTGTCATCAATCGGCTCATGAAAATCATGGTACTCATCGCTCATATTGATGCGCACTGCGCGCGGATACATCTCGAGTTCAACGCTGTCAGTTTTGCGCATGCGGCCGTCCAAAACCAAGCGCATGGGTTGGTTTGCCTTTAGGGTGAGCCGTTTGGTTTTGATATAGCCAATGCAGCTTGGTAATTTGCGCTGATTGCGCCGACGCAGCAATGAACCAAAAAGAAACTCGAGGTACTGGATGACGGATTTTGGGGCTATCGCCACACAGGACACTCGATTGTCTTGTACGGAAATAGTGGTATCCAGCAGTCGCGCTGCGGCGGAATGAATGTCGTTTTCAATAGCGACCATGCCCGAAATAGCGGTTTGTAGTTCCTTTTTGTCGGTACTGATGGTCACGGGGAAGACGCTAATGGTGAAAAGATTACGGATACTGCGCCACAGCAACGCAAGCCAGTACAAGGCAAATCGCCACGGTGACTGCTCCCGGCGCAACCAAGTGCTGCTCCGTTGATTAACAAACGGCGTGTTGCCAATGGTGACGGAACCTAAAACCACTTCATTGTTGCAGCGCAAAATATCGAGCGCTTCGGGATCGTCTTCAAAGGCTAAGCGAATGGCTTGGTCCTGATCTTTAGGTAGTTTAAACCAGGTTGCTAATGGCCCGCCCTGCACAAGTGGTATAAAGCCCAAGGAAAGATTCAATGTTTTGGCGATATCAATGAGCTGGTGTGCGGTTTGGTCGGTGACAAACGCCACGACGTGGTCTGCTTGGTCACTGAACATTCCCGGTGTTTCGAGAAATTCATCGAGCGGTACATCGATGAGCTTAATGTTATGAGTCAGGGCGAACGTGTGTACTTTTTCGAGTAGGGCGAACTGTTCATTTGTGTAAACGACTAACGCCTTTTCCATAAACGCCATTTGAAATTCCTCATGACTCGCAGTCCATACGTTATAGCGCAGACAAACGCGACAATAAAGTGCTTTCAAGGTAATCTAGGGTTTCGAACATTTCTAACAGCAGCCGAGGATCCTGTGCTCAGTTATCAACACGGTTATCATGCGGGGAATGCCGCCGATGTGCATAAGCATCTGATTTTAATCGCGACCATTCAACGTATGCAGCAAAAAGCGAGTGCGATTCACTACTTTGACACCCATGCCGGCAAAGGCTTGTATGATTTGCGCGATGCGCAAGCCCAGAAAACGGGTGAATATCGTCATGGCGTACAATTGGTCCTTGAGCATCGCGAGCAACTCGCTAAGCACCCGGTTTGGCAGCATTTTTTTAATGAATTACAACGCTTAAACCCATATTCGCGTGACCAAACGATTAGCTTTTATCCCGGTTCGCCTGCTTGGGTTGCAGGCTTAGCACGCCCGGGTGATCGTCACACCGTGTTTGAGTTACACCCAGGTGAACATGAAGCGTTAACCACGCACGAACAGACCGGTTTTGTCGTCTACGGTGATGGACTACAAGGTGTCGTGCGCATGTTGCCGCCGAAAACGCCTCGGCTTTTGACGCTAATTGATCCTGCCTACGAAGACAAAAGTGAATATGCGGCGGTGGCTGACACGGTCAAGAATATCATGCAACGTTGCCGTCATGCGTCGGTGTTAATCTGGTATCCAATGCTGCCTGCAGGTCGCCATGAAACCATGTTGGAGCAACTGCAAAGTCAGTTGCAACAGCCCATATTACGTAGCGAGTTGCATTACAAGGAAGCGGAAGGGGAGCGCGGCATGTACGGCTCGGGGATGCTGATTGTCAATCCGCCTTGGCAAATAGAAGCTGAAATTGAGCAACTTATGCAACCGCTGTTACCGGCCTTTGAGCCGGTTTACCAACACCCAGCGATGTTGCAGCAGAGCTGGCTTCGAACTGAATAAATCAATCTACCTATTTAAATTAGGCTCGTGATCATGATGAAAAAGATGTCGAAAATCATACTTCCCACAGCTATAGCATTGATAGCGTTGTCAGCCTGCGGCAAGGCAGTTCAAACCGCAAGCGAGGCGACGCCAGTTGCCACAGGTACGCAAGTCCAGATCCGACTTATGGAAACGACTGATTTGCATGCATATATGGTTGGATACGACTATTTTCGTCAGCAGCCGACCGATCAGCTCGGTTTGACGTACACCGCAGCGCTGATTCATCAAGCTCGCGAGGAGCAACCGAATAATTTTTTGGTGGATAATGGCGATTTGATTCAAGGCTCTGCATTTGGCGACTGGGTCGCTGGGCAAGGCGCTGCGTATGTCGATGAACACCGTCATCCGATTATGCGGGCGTTGAATTACTTGGACTATGACGTTGGCAACCTCGGCAACCACGAGTTTAATTTTGGTCTGGAATTTTTGGAAAGCACGATTGCCGGTGCAAATTTTCCGTATATCAGCGCCAACGTGTTTTGGGCCGATAGTCCAGCCGACGCCGGTAAACAATCGCACGGCTGGGATAACCCACTGGTGCCACCGTACGTTATTTTACCGCGACAGGTGACCACTAACCATGGTCAGCTAGTTACCCTTAATGTGGGCTTTATTGGCTTCTTGCCGCCACAAATTGTCCGTTGGGATCAACAACATTTGGCGGGTAAAGTGCGGGTGCGTGATATGGTTGCGGCGGCCGAGTACTTTGTGCCAAAAATGAAAGCGGACGGCGCGGATATCGTTGTTGCTATTCCGCATTCTGGACTGCGGGTCTATGGCAGTTATCCAGAATTTGCCGAGCAAGCGAGCTATCAACTCGCTGGTGTAGACGGGATTGATGCGATTTTGTTTGGTCACCAGCATCAGCTTTTTCCAGGCTCTCCAGCTTATGATAACTTACCGGATGTCGATAATGAACGGGGTTTTGTCCGCGGCGTGCCCGCTGTGTCACCTGGGTATTTTGGCAATCATTTGGGCATTATTGACTTAATTCTCGAGCATGATGGGCAGCATTGGCAGGTCTTCAACAGTCACGTTGAAGCCCGACCTATTACTGATGAGCAAGATGAATCGCTTGCATCGATGATGGTCGCAGAGCAACAAGCGACGATTGCAATGCTGAATGAGCCACTTGGGCAGCTCTCTTCGCCAGTTACCAGTGTGTTCGGTCGGGTTCGACCCGGTAGTGCGGTGCAGCTGATTAACGATGCGCAACGCTGGTACGTGGAGAAGCTGCGTGAACAAGGTGAACTGCCGACTGATCTGCCACTATTGAGTGCTGCCGCACCGTTTCGTAATGGTTTTCAACATGCCGACGACTACACCATGATTCCTGCCGGTGAGTTTACGCTCGGCAATTTAGTTGACCTGTATATTTACCCTAATACCCTACAAGTTGTTGAGGTCACAGGCGCCGAGCTAATCGAATGGCTGGAAATGTCAGCATTGACATACAACACCATTGTCGCTGAGCAAGCGGAACCGCAAGCGCTATTTAGCGGCTTTCCGAGCTTCAATTTTGATGTTCTTTGTGGATTGAGTTATCAGTTTAACCTTGCGCAACCGCCACGCTATAATCGTTACGGGAAGTTGATTAACCCGGACGCCCGACGTGTCGAACAGGTGAAATATGACAATGCACCCATCGATTTAGAGCAACGTTTTCTTGTTGCGGTGAATAACTATCGAGCGGGCGGTGGTGGGCACTTCCCTGCGCTCGATGGCTCGAATGTTGTGTATTCTACGGGCGAAGAAGTTCGCCGTGTGATTGCGGACTATGCAATAGCGGTGACGCAAGTGAATGCAGGGCTTCTGAATGTCGACGTGACTGATCATTGGCGGCTCAAGTTGCCTGTAAACGCAGACGTATTCTGGCGTGGTAACAACTCACAGATAGCAGCTGAAGAAGCTCAGGAAATCAAAGGGTTAGTCGTTGGTGGGGCGGCTGAAGGCGGGGGCATTTACTATCATTTGCGCCACGACTAGTTGTTCGTTTGTGATCGACTCGCTGCTTCGGCACTTCAAACTGAGGGTAACGAAGTCGTTTTGATTTCCGCAATCGCTTGAAAAGTTGTTGAAAATAACGTCGAATACATTGATATTCATGACGCTAATGTTATACTTCGGAACAGTGCGCATGTTGAAAATGTCAACGTTAATTAACGATTTGGTTTATTAATGCACTTCGATTTCTAAAGTTTTGGTAAAGCTAGAGATTTTTCTCATAGTTGCGCCAGAATAAGGGTTTAGTACCCCCCAAGCCTCCCGGGTAAGTGGAGAAGCTCAAAGGAAAGAAGGAATATACCCTTATGAAAAAGATTGTCGGAATTGCAGCGCCAGCCGTCATTGCTGGTCTTTTGATTGCAAGCCCTCATGCGGTGGCCAATGACGGTTACTATGCTGGTACCGAAGATATCACCGTTGGTTTGCGTTTGCACCTAACTAAGTACAGCAATAAGCGTCAATATGTCGACGGTTTGGGCAATGTTCATAACTTTAGCGGCAGCACGCAATCTGCACAGCCGGGTTTAGAGCTTTCTGTGCCTTTGACCAAACGCTTTGCTTTGCGTTCATACTATGACTACGTAGAAGTCGGTACGCAGAACATGCAGCACACAGGTTACGGTGAAATTTATGGTGTTGACGCATTGTTTTATGCAACGCGTAACTTCTATTTCGGCTTAGGTGCAAGCCGTGCAAACGTTGCCGACCACAGTAACGCAATGTGGCGTGCGACTCTTGGTTATCGGCACTTCCTCTCTGACCGTTTGTCGGTGAAAGCTGAATATGCGCCGCAAACTAAGTCAGACTTCAACGACCAGTCATTTATTTTAGGTATGGCCTACTCGTTCGGCAACAATGGTCCATTGCTTGATAACACGCGTGACCGCCGTGTAGAGCAAGCTGCTCCAGCAGAGCCTGTAGTTGATCGTACAACTGACACAGATGGCGACGGCGTTCCAGATTATCGTGACGAGTGTCCAAACACCCCACGTGGTCATGTTGTCGACAGCCGTGGCTGTACCGTTTACACCACACAGCAAGTTTCTGAAGAATTACGCGTAGGCTTCGCCTTTGATTCTGCTCGCGTAACCAGCGACTATCAAGGCGACATCCGTCGTTTGGCTGATTTCATGAAAGAACATGCTGATACGCAAGTTGTTTTACACGGTCACACTGACTTAATCGGTACTGCTGAATACAACCAGCGTTTATCAGAGCGTCGTGCAGCAGCTGTTGCTGACATTCTGGTGAATGAGCACGGTATCGCTCGCAGCCGCATTCAGTCACGCGGTCACGGCATGAGCCAGCCGATTGTGAACGAAATTAGCTTGCCAGCAAACGCGCGCAACCGTCGTACGGAAGCTCGTTTGTCTGTCGAAATTCGAGTGCCACAAACTCGTTAATCTCGACACGGCTAAGTAAAAATAGAATCCCTCGCTTCGGCGGGGGATTTTTTTTGCATTTTTGAAAAGAGCGTGCATAAATAGGCTTCGGTGTTTGGCGATAAGAATAACAACATGGACAAAACAACAAACCGATGGCGCGCTTTAGGCCCTGGCTTATTAATGGCAACGGCTGCCGTTGGCGGCTCGCACTTAGTGGCATCAACTCAAGCTGGCGCTTTATTTGGCTGGCAATTGTTTGGCCTCATCATTCTCATCAATGTATTGAAGTACCCGTTTTTTCGGTTTGCAATTGATTACACGCTCAATCAAAACGAAACCCTCGTTCATGGCTACTACAAGCAAGGTAAACCCTATCTAATTATTTTTTTAGTGTTAGCCGTGGTTGCCGCCATTGTGAATACTGCGGGGGTTTTGCTGCTCACCGCCAGCTTGCTGAATTTCATGTTGCCTGGTGGTCTCGATATTGTGGTCGTTAGCGCAGTGTTATTGCTCGGTTGTGTTCTTTTCCTTCTACTCGGTGAATACAAAGCACTCGACCTACTCGCACGGATCATGATGGTGATTCTTGCTATACTGACCGTGGCAGCGATGACCTATGCTTTGGTTAAGTTAGGCCCATCGGGAAATACGCCAGCCGACTTTGTTAGTCCGTCACCGTGGAACTTAGCTGCGCTTGCATTTCTTGTGGCTATGATGGGCTGGATGCCCGCTCCGATAGAAATTTCCGTTATTAATTCCATTTGGCTGCAGGAGAAGCGGCAAGTATTGCCGATCTCGCGGCTCGGTGGCCTGTTTGACTTTAACGTCGGCTTTTGGACAACCGCAGGATTAGCGCTATGTTTCTTGGCGTTGGGCGCACTGATACAACATGGTGCCCAGCAGGAAATCGCCATGGGAAGTAGTGCGTTCGCTGAACAGCTGGTTGGCATGTATGCAGCAAGCCTCGGTGAATGGACACGCTGGTTGGTCATTTTAGTTGCATTTTTCTGTATGTTTGGCACCACGCTGACAGTTTTGGATGGCTATGCCCGTGGCATGCACATCGCTAGCCGCTTGTTGTGGCCGAGTCTAAACCCGAGTATAAGTACGCTTCATAGTCGCACTGGTTATACCTTCATTTTGCTCAGCCAGGCTGCACTCGGATTCGGTATGATTGTCTTTTTCAGCGGTGCGCTCGGGCCTATGCTTGCATTCGCAATGACCGCAGCTTTTTTAACCACACCACTGTTTGCTTGGCTAAATTTCCAACTTGCCCGTCGAGCTGCCACAGATGAACAACGAGCGACAAGAAAATATAAGTTCTTACATGCGTGGGCATGGATAGGACTCAGCTATCTCGTCGGCTTTGCGCTGTTTTATCTGGTCTGGCTGATCGTGCTGCGGTAAAACTCCACCTTACGATAACAGGTCATCTCGGCTGCCAATAAAACGCAGCCGGAAGACTTTGGCTGGTCACTGATTACGGCTCCGAGCCAGAATCAAATTACATTGCGGCTCCGAGCCGAAAGGGTAACATACTGATTTGCTGTATATTTTTATTTGGCGGAAAAGTGTGAAAGACTGTAGATTATTGGAATTCATTGACAGGAAAGGTTGCAAGCCATGAATAAATTCATGCATTGGGT
Organism: Aliidiomarina sp.; assembly: GCF_022565475.1. Taxonomy (GTDB): domain Bacteria; phylum Pseudomonadota; class Gammaproteobacteria; order Enterobacterales; family Alteromonadaceae; genus Aliidiomarina. The sequence continues at coordinate 158,643 of NZ_JAIUMR010000003.1, forward strand.
GTATTTAATTATCATTTCGGTACTACTGATTTTGCTTTGGCAGAGCCGTATGGCCGAGCAGGAAGCTCCGGTCGTGATTGAGAGTGAAGTGGTTATCGAAGACGGTGAGGCGCAGCGGCGGATTGGCTTTTTAGAAGATTTAGTCGCTGAACTGCAAGCGGAAAACCGCTCGTTGACCTTAATGATGACTGAGCGACTGGAAGCCCAAGCGGCGGCACGCGCACCTGTCGAACCGAAGCCGGAGCCTACACCAGAGCCTGAGGCAACGACCGCAGAAACAAACAATAGCGAGCGCGCCTTAGAGCGAGCGATGCGCAACGCCGCCGAAGGCTTCATGAGTGGTGATGATTTTGCTTTACGTGCTGAGCACGAGCCGGTAGACCCTGACTGGGCTTACCCGCTTGAACAAAATATCCAAGACCTTTTTATTACGGACGAAAGTTTACGTGATTTTAATATTGATTCATTGACGTGTTATACCAGCTTTTGTGAGTTAAAAGTGTCGAGTCTCAGTGACGCTCGATTCGACTCGACCGCGCTGCACAGCTCCATGCGCGAACAAGATTGGACGCCAACTTACCTGCGGATGATGTCGTTAACAAGTTCGGAAAGTAATGAGGCGACGGTCTACTTCGACTTCGGTAGTGTCGACGGGCAGCCATAACGTTCACTTGATCGCACGTCAGCAGCTTAATGCAGTGATTAGCCGACGCAGCTATCCGCGGACGCTATCCGCGGTAGCTAACCGCGATAGCGTGTCGCGATCGCGAAAACGCAGCAAGATGCAGGGGTTTCTCCTGCATCGCGCGTTAAATTGGTCTTATCTGTCAACTTCCGTCCTTTCTTGCTAGGTATTCCGCTGTTAAACTCGATATAATAAGTTGTGTATGCAACTTGTCTGTAAAACATTAGTCAGAGCAAGTTAAACCCAAGCAAACCTGCTAACCCCAGAAGAGGACGTCATGAGTAAACGCGCTGCATTTAATTGGCAAGACCCATTCCTTATGGATTCGATGTTAACGGACGAAGAACGCATGATCCGTGACAGTGCTCACGCTTATTGTCAGGAAAACCTGATGCCGCGAGTGCTAATGGCGAATCGGGAAGAGCGTTTTGATCGCGAAATCATGACTGAAATGGGCGAAATGGGTCTGCTGGGGGCTACGATTCCCGAAGAATTTGGTGGTGCTGGTGTCAACCACGTTTGTTACGGCTTGATCGCCCGTGAAGTTGAACGCGTTGATAGCGGCTATCGCAGTGCCATGAGCGTGCAGAGCTCTTTGGTTATGTACCCGATTAATGAGTTCGGTACGCAAGCGCAAAAAGAAAAGTATTTACCGAAGCTTGCCAGTGGTGAGTGGGTCGGTTGTTTTGGCTTAACCGAGCCAGATGCCGGTTCAGACCCAGCGAGCATGAAAACTCGTGCGGTGAAAGTCGACGGCGGCTATCGTTTAACGGGTAGCAAAATGTGGATTACCAATAGTCCAATCGCGGATGTTTTCGTGGTTTGGGCCAAGCTTGACGGCGTGATTCGCGGCTTTGTACTTGAGAAAGGTATGGACGGCTTGAGCGCACCAAAAATCGAAGGCAAGTTCAGCTTGCGTGCATCGATCACGGGTGAAATCGTGATGGACAACGTTTTTGTGCCAGAAGAGAACATGTTCCCCGAAGTAACCGGTTTGAAAGGTCCATTTAGCTGCTTGAACAAGGCGCGTTACGGTATTTCATGGGGGGCGCTAGGTGCAGCAGAGTTCTGTTGGCAGGCGGCTCGTCAGTACACCATGGATCGTATCCAATTCGGTCGTCCGTTGGCCGCAACACAGCTGATTCAAAAGAAATTAGCTGATATGCAAACTGAAATCAGCATAGGCCTGCTTGGCTCGTTACAAGCCGGTCGCTTAGCCGACCAAGGTTTGTTAGCCCCAGAAACCATCAGCTTAATTAAGCGTAACAGCTGTGGTAAAGCGCTTGATATCGCTCGTGTAGCGCGTGATATGCACGGTGGAAACGGAATTGCCGACGAATATCATGTTATTCGCCATGTTATGAACCTTGAAGCAGTGAATACTTACGAGGGCACTCACGACGTGCACGCCTTAATTCTAGGCCGTGCGCAAACTGACCTTGCTGCATTCGGTTAATTATCATGAGCCAAACGGTGCAACCTTTGCAGGAGCGCCTAAATACGGCGCTCTTTGGTAATCCTTTACCGCAAGTAGACGATTTACCAAACCTCGACGCGCTGGGCATCACCCCAGCGCAACTCTTCGATTGGGTCGATACACAACTGACAAGTCGCGTACTTGATCTACATTCCCGCGAACTGCAAGCAGCGGGTGAAAGCTTCTATACCATTGGTTCCGCTGGCCATGAAGGTAATACTGCAATAGCGGCTGCTTTCCGCCACAATGACATGGCGTTTCTCCATTACCGTTCTGGTGCGTTTTTCATTCAGCGCTTGAAGCAGGTGCACGGCAGCACGCCGATTTACGACATGTTGTTGAGTTTTGCCGCGAGTAAGGACGACCCTATTTCTTCCGGCCGCCACAAAGTACTCGGTAGCAAAGCAGCGTTTGTACCACCACAAACCAGCACCATTGGCTCGCATTTACCGAAAGCGGTGGGGATGGCGCACAGCATTGGTTTGGCTAAACGCCTAAACCATAACGGTGAAGTGCCACATGACGCTGCGGTACTGTGCAGCTTCGGTGATGCGTCGGCCAACCACTCAACCAGCCAAGGGGCAATTAACACTGCCTGTTGGACTGCTTATCAAAGCATGCCCCTGCCGCTGGTGTTTGTTTGTGAAGACAACGGCATTGGTATCAGCACATCCACACCGCACGGTTGGATAGAGCAAAGTTTCAGTCGACGCCCTGGCTTAAATTATGTCAGCTGTGATGGCCGCAACTTGCTGTCGGTTTACGCCGCTGCGAAGGAAGCTGAGCGAATTGCGCGGAAACGCCGTCAACCGGTGTTCTTGCATATGAAATGTGTGCGTTTATATGGTCACGCTGGTTCTGATGCGGAAATGACCTATTTAAGCAAAGAGCAAATCGCCCATAATGAGGCCAACGATCCGTTACGCACCAGCTTAGCACTGCTCGAAGCCTATGGTATTGCCAGCAAAGCGCAAATGCAGGACTACTTGAATGCGCTCTTTACGCGCGTGCGAGCGGTTGGCCGTGAAGCGACCTATCGTGACAAGCTGAAAGACAGTCGCGAAGTGATGGCTGCGATTGCGCCACAGCGTGCAGAGCAGCCAATTCCGACACCACTGAGTGGTGAACAACGGCAACAGCTTTTTGCCCACGAAAAACATAACATCGGCAAGCCACAAACACTGAACAAATTGCTGAACTGGGCGTTACATGACCTGTTTGCGCAATACCCTCACGCCATTATGATGGGTGAAGATATTGGTAAAAAGGGCGGCGTGTACGGTGTGACCAGTCGCTTGGTCAATCAGTTTGGCCCTAACCGCATTATGAATACCTTGCTCGACGAGCAAAGTATTTTAGGGATGGCCATTGGCGCGGCTCACAACGGCTTTTTGCCTATGCCGGAAATCCAATTCTTGGCCTACGTGCATAATGCCGAAGACCAAATCCGCGGTGAAGCGGCCACTTTATCGTTCTTCAGTTCTGGTCAATACACCAATCCCATGGTTATTCGTGTTGCAGGCCTTGCCTACCAACGTGGCTTCGGTGGTCACTTCCATAACGACAATAGCTTTGCGGTGTTCCGTGACTTGCCAGGCGTTGTTGTTGCTTGTCCGTCGAATGGGGCTTCAGCGGCACGAATGTTACGCGAAGCAGTGCGTCTCGCCGATGAGCAAAAACGAGTGGTGATTTTCCTTGAACCGATTGCGCTCTATAACCAAAAAGACCTTCATGAGGTCGGTGACAATGGTTGGATGTTTGACTACCCCGAACCAGACCAGCGCATTGGATTCGGTGAGGTCAGTGTGCATGAAAGCAACACGATTGCTGCTAGTCATTCCGTCGATTTATGTATTATCAGTTACGGTAACGGCTATTATCTGTCGCGTCAGGCGCAGCAAGAACTTGCTGCGAACGGTGTGCAAAGTCGTTTGGTCGACTTGAATTGGCTGCATCCATTACCGATGGAAAGTCTGCTGATGGCCATTGGAGATTGCCCGAATGTGTTGATTGTTGACGAATGTCGGCAAACTGGATCAGTGTCCGAAGAACTATGGACTCGCCTGCAAGAAGCCGGTGTGCAAGCTCGACTTGGCCGTTTATGTGCGGATGACTCATTTATTCCATTGGCGAAGGCCGCTTACCATGTGTTACCCGCAAAAGATGGCATTGTCCGTGCTGCACAAGCGCTGATTTGGGGGCAGGACTCTCCAGATGCCGATACGATTGCAGGCTTACGAGCAAACTCGAGCAAAGGCGGTACGTTAAAGCCGGGCGCTAAAATCGGTAGTAAAGGGCAAGCAGGAGAGAAGTCATGAGCCGTGAAAAATTGCGTGCTTTAGTCGTTTGCCCGGGGCGGGGAACCTATAACCGTGCTGAGTTGGGCTATTTGGCGACTCATCATGGTGACCGCAAGGATATTCTGGATCGGTTAGATGCCATCCGTAAAGAGCAGGGCGAAACCCCTATTCAAGAGCTTGATAGTGCCAAACTGTTTAAGAGTCGTGAGCATTTGGCTGCGAACAACGCTGCACCGTTAATTTACGCCTGTTCGTACAGTGATTTTTTAAGCATTGATCAAGACCGTTTTGAAATCGCTGCGGTGACGGGTAACAGCATGGGTTGGTACATTGCCCTAGCTTGTGCCGGCGCACTCGATGCTGAAAAAGGCCTTGAACTGGTCGGCGGTATGGCTGCCCTTACTGGTGGTCAAGAAGGGGGTGGTCAAAACTCTGGCGGCCAAGATCTGGGAGGTCAGTTGATTTACCCAGACGTGAATGACGACTGGCAAGCGGATGCTGAGCGTCAGGCACTGATAGAGTCGCTGCTGCAACATAGTGACGACGATAAGCGTTTATACCGTTCCATTCGCTTTGGTGGCTACCAAGTACTGGCGGGACCAGACAGCGCAATTAAGCACGCCATGACGGTACTACCGCCTCTGGATGATCGTTATCCGCTGGTATTGCCGGGCCACAGTGCCTTCCACACGTCACTGATGGCGGATGCAAGCAAAAAAGCACTCGAAGTTTTTGCGAAGGACTTCTTCAGCGCACCTAAAGTACCGATGATTGATGGCCGCGGCGTTATTTGGCAACCGCTTGGTACCGATGTTGAAGCGTTGCGCCAATACACCTTGGTCCACCAAGTTTGTGAAACCTACGATTTTAGTCAAGCAATCCTGACTGGGGTGAAAGAGCTTGCACCGGATGTGATTATTTTGACCGGTCCGGGTGCGACCATGGGTGGTGCGGTTGCGCAAGCATTGATTGCCGAAGGTTGGCATGAAATGCACAGTAAAGCGGACTTTATTGCCCAACAGAAAGATGCGCAGGCGAAAGAAGAATACCCGTATATCATCTCGTTAGGCATGGAACAGCAACGCGCGCTCGTGAGCAAATGAGCGCGCCAATGCCCCACAAGCGTTAGCGCTCACGAAGGAACAATACAGTCCACAGGACAGACCGGAATGCACTGAGGTTGATCGTAATACCCTTCACACTCAGTGCATAAATCTGGGTCGATCACATAAATGCTGCTGCCCATCAAAATTGCTTCATTGGGGCACTCTGGCACGCACATATCGCAATTAATGCAGTCATCAAGAATTTGTAACGACATTAAGACACCTCAGTGATTTGTATCGGTACCGCCGTTTCCGGCTCAGCAACCGTAAATAATTGACGAAGTAACATCGCATGTTCAAGCGGCAGATTGTCGTGATCAGCGGGTAAAGGCAACCACACTACATGCCCAGACCCCGGCGCCACTGCAAGCTGCAAACCCTGCTTGTCTTCCAGGTTTTGCAAAGTAAAGCTGTGGTTACCCGCTGTGGTCATCAGGACTAAAGCGTCACCAAGTTCAAAGCGGTTTTTAACGTCAACTTCCGCATAGGTCACACCACTGCGCACTTCAACATGGCCGGTAAACTCACCGACAAACTGTTGCTCGCCTTCGCTATGGCTCGTTGCATAGTTTTGTAATTCTGACTGAGATACATGGCGACGCAAAAAGCCTTCGGTAAAGCCGCGATTGGCCATGCCGTTGAGCTCATGCAATAGCGTTTCATCGAACGGGCGACCAGCGACGGCGTCGTCGATGGCGCGCCGATAGACTTGGGCGGTGCGAGCAACGTAATAGGGCGACTTGGTACGGCCTTCAATTTTCAGCGAATGCACGCCCATAGCGGTCAGCTCGGCCACGTGCTGCACCGCACGTAAGTCCTTGGAATTCATAATGTACGTGCCATGCATGTCTTCAAACATGGGCATGTATTCGCCGGGCCGCTGCGGTTCTTCAAGCACCACGGCATCCTGTAGTATTTGCGGTAGCGGGTTAATTTGGCCAACGGCGTCTTCGATTGCCGGTGTAACCTTGTATTGCCAACGACAGGAGTTGGTACAGGCACCTTGGTTCGGGTCGCGCTTATTGAAATAGCCCGACAAGAGGCAGCGCCCGGAGTACGCCATGCATAGAGCACCGTGGACGAAAATCTCAATTTCCATGTCGGGTACTTGGCGACGAATTTCGGCAATTTCTTTTAGGCCGAGCTCACGCGAGAGAATGACTCGTTCAATGCCCTGTTGCTGCCAGAATTTGACCGCCGCCCAATTGACGGTATTGGCTTGCACGGACAAGTGCAACGGCATTTGCGGGAAATGCTTACGAAGTAGAAAAATAACGCCAGGGTCGGACACAATCAGCGCATCAGGACCCAATTCAACCACTGGACGAATGTCTTCGACAAAGTTAATCAACTTAGCGTTATGCGGGGCAATGTTGCACACCACATAGAGTTTCTTACCCAGAGCATGCGCCTCTTGAATCCCACTCGCTAAGGTGTCGAGATCGAACTCATTATTGCGCACGCGCAAACTAAACCTTGGCTGTCCGGCGTAAACTGCGTCTGCACCATAGGCAAAAGCCATGCGCAAGGCTTTGAGGTTGCCGGCTGGCGATAATAACTCTGGAATGTGTGTCATGGTTTAACTCGTAGAACTTACCCTAGCTTACAATGGTGGCTATTTTATTCTGGCCAGTCGTAGCGATGTTGATCTGGCGCAAAGTAGGGTGCGTTAGCGCTGAAAACTACCCCCCTCGAGGTATCCCCCCACCTCTTTTCGGATATAAACTAAACTCAGTAAAACGCATACCATGTGTGTGTACGCCGAGCTGCGTTATCTAAACCTTCCAACATTGAAGGCATGATGCGACAGCCGTGGCAATTCCGCCACCAGGGTGAGTTTGGAAACGAGCTGACCTCCCGAAATTTGGAAAGGTGTGAACATGCTTACTGATAAATATTCGCGTCGCTTTACGTACCTGCGTCTGTCGGTTACGGAAAGCTGCAACTTCCGCTGTAATTACTGTCTGCCCGACGGTCCTGATTGCGTGTCTCGCAAAGAAGAGCTGACCCTCGAAGAAATTCGTCGAGTGGTTACTGCGTTTGCCCAAGCTGGCACTCGCAAGGTGCGAATTACCGGCGGCGAGCCTGCATTACGCAAGGATCTCACTGAAATCATCGCAACCTGTAAAGCGGTGCCTGGCATTGATGAAGTAGCGATTACCACCAACGGCTATCGCTTAGAGCGCGACCTCGACCGTTGGATCGACGCTGGGCTGGATGCCATCAACGTGAGCGTGGACAGCTTAGATGCTGGTACCTTCCAAATGATTACCGGTGATAGCCGCCTCGATAGTATTCTGCGGGGAATCGACCTTGCCCTTGAGCGTGGCCTGAAACGGGTCAAAATTAACAGTGTATTGCTGCGCGATTATAACGCGGCCGAGTTACCGCAGTTTTTAGAGTATGTAAAAACTCGTCCGGTTGCTCTGCGGTTTATCGAGTTGATGCAAACTGGCGATAACCGCGCCTACTATCAGCGTAATCATGTTCGTGGCGAAGACATCAAACAACAGCTACTCAATGACGGTTGGGTGCAAACCATTAAACCAACCACAGCTGGCCCTGCACAGGAATTTACTCATTCGGACTTTGCCGGTCGCATGGGTTTAATTATGCCTTATAGCAAAGACTTTTGTGCTGACTGTAACCGTTTACGCGTGTCGTCGCGCGGACAATTGTTTATGTGCTTGTTTGCCTCTGAGCACAATAATTTACGCCCGTTCTTGCAGCAGGATGACCCCGCAGCACTGATTCAGCACCTGCAGGATGTGTTGCAAGGAAAAGCTGCGAGCCATCATTTGCATGAGGAATTCACCGGAGCAACTCGGCACTTGGCGATGATCGGAGGCTAAGCATGCAACCGTTCAGTTGTATTCTTCTTGCTGGGGGCATGTCCTCGCGGATGGGACGCGACAAAGCCTTGCTGCCGATTTCACCAGCACGTGCTTGCGCAGACGAACATGTTCTTCTGCAGCATATGGCAAAAATTGCACAATTAAGCGGCGCAGAACAAATTGTGGTCAGTCGCGATCCCAAACTGCAATTACCGACCCAAACTCAGTTTCTGTTTGTTGCTGACCAGTACCCGCAATTAGGTCCGTTGGCCGGTTTACACGCGTGTTTACCGTTCTGCGATTATGACCGCGTTTTGGTTTTACCAGTGGACATGCCGGCACTGTCGGTTGAACTCTTGTCGAGTTTGGTCAGTAGCCCAAATCCGGCTTATTTCGAAGGTTATGAAATGCCATGTTTACTGTATCGAAACGCTGCACTTGAGGCGTTTCTTGCCGAGCAACTCGTCAACCCAAATGCTCGGCGTTCGATTCGCAGTCTAATCAATTGGACTGCGGCCGAGGCCTTGCCGTTACCCAGTTCAGTTGATGAACGAGCGCTGCTGAATACCAACACCCCAGAACAGTGGCAGCGTTTCCTGCAAGGTTATTCAGGACCGATTGGTGAACAGCAAGCGAGCCTTCAGCAGGGTGAAACTAGAGGGAATCGATCATGAGTAAAAAAGTGAAGCAATTTATGCCATTGCATGTAGCGGTGATGACAGTCTCAGACACGCGCACGGACGCAAATGACAGCACAGGTGCTTTCTTGGTTGAGTCGTTGAAGTCAGCTGGGCATGTGGTCTGTGAACGCAGTATTACGACCAATAATCGTTACCAAATTCGTCAACAGTTGAGCAGTTGGATTGCGAGTACAGACGTTCAGGTGGTTTTGATTAATGGCGGAACTGGATTTGCTGCGAACAATGCAACAGTCGCAGCAATTACACCGTTATTCGATAAAGTCGTCGATGGCTTTGGTGAAATCTTTCGCCAGTTAAGTTTTCAAGATATTGGCAGCGCAGCTTTGCAGAGCCAGGCGATAGCGGGACTCGCGAACGAGACTTTAATTTTTGCCATGCCGGGTTCAGGTGGTGCAGCGAAATTGGCTTGGGAACAATTGATTAAGCCGCAACTCGATGCGCGCCAAGGGCCATGCAATTTTGTCGCCCACGTAAAGAATAGCCCGGTAAATAGCTGCAACCCGACTCAACACCTTTTGAATGGATAATGCATTTATGAGCGACAACAAACTGACCCACTTAGACGCTGCTGGCGCTGCGCATATGGTCGATATCACCGAAAAAACAGTCACACGCCGAGAAGCCATTGCGGTCGCGCGGGTCATTATGAATGGCGACGTGATGGCGCAACTGCAACAAGCTGCCGCTAAAAAAGGCGACGTACTAGCGACAGCGCGGGTCGCTGGCATCATGGCCGCCAAAAGAACGAGCGATTTAATTCCGCTTTGCCACCCATTAGCCCTGAACAAGGTTACCGTCGATTTTGAACTCGACAGCGTGAAGAACGAAGTTCGGATTCTGACTCGCTGCGTGGTCGAAGGGAAAACAGGCGTGGAAATGGAAGCGTTAACCGCTGCTAGCGTGGCAGCGCTCACCATTTATGACATGTGCAAGGCCGTCGACCCAGCGATGACGATTACCGATATTGCATTGCAAGAAAAGCTTGGCGGTAAGCGTGGGCACTGGCAACGAGATAGCGAGGAGAGTCGTTAACATGATTAAAGTATTGTTCTTTGCAGTTTTGCGTGAACGCTTAGGCACCAGTGAAGTGGCCGTCGAGGACTTTCACGGCAGTACGGTTGCAGACCTTATTCAGCACTTAGAGCAGCGCTCGCTAAAGTGGCATCAAGAGCTTGCGTCACAAGACGTTTTAGCCGCAGTCAATCAACAACTCGTGAGCCATACCTATGTTATCGAAGCAGGCGATGAAGTTGCATTTTTCCCACCGGTTACGGGTGGCTAATTCTGTTACTCAAGAGTTGTTACGAATACGGAAGCGAGAAGTCCATGCAGAATGTGAAGATTCACGTATATGAAGCTAATTTTGATGTCGGAGAAGAATACCGTTATCTTGCGGATGATGCGAAGTTTGGCGCGGTGGTTACTTTCACCGGGCTTGTCCGTGAACTTCAGAGTGGCAAGTTAACCGCCATGACGTTGGAACATTATCCCGCCATGACGGAGAAAGCGTTGGCTGCAATTGTTAGTGAAGCGCAAGAACGTTGGCCGCTCGGTCGCGTAACCGTGATTCACCGAGTTGGTCGCTTAACCTTGAATGAGCAAATTGTGTTTGTTGGGGTCGCGAGCGCGCACCGCAATGCAGCTTTTGCAGCAGCTGAGTTCATCATGGACTTCCTGAAAACTCGCGCGCCTTTCTGGAAGAAAGAACATACAAACGACGGTGATTACTGGGTGACTGCTAAAACAAGCGATGAGCAAGCGGCGCAGCGTTGGCAGGCTAATAAAGACGCACTTGATAATGAAGGCTGACTCGATGCGGCGGTTAATTTTTGTTTTATGCTCAACGCTTTGTTTAGCGCTAAGTTATGCACAAGCAGAGGAATTAAGGATTGCCTCGGCTTCTGATTTGCGTTGGGTGATGCCGACTTTAGTTGACGAATTTGTTCAACAAAACCCAAGTGCGAGCGGGCGAGTTCAAGTGGTGTACGGGTCTTCTGGACGCTTGTTTGGGCAAATTCAAAATGGCGCGCCATTTCATATATTCTTCGCCGCCGATGAAAGTTTTCCGGTTGCATTGGTTGAAGGTGGTGGGGCTAATGGTGAGGTATTTGCGTATGCGCAAGGTGGGCTGGCCTTGTGGTCACGCCGACAAGCATGGGATTCAGATCTCGAACCGGGCGCGGACTTGCTCCGCAGCCGCGGTCGGATTGCGATAGCGAACCCGCAACATGCACCTTATGGTCGTTTGGCATTAGCATGGTTGCAAAGCTTAGCCGAGTGGCCGCAGCTGGAAAATCGCTTGGTGTATGCAGAAAGTGCGGCGCAAACCGCGCATTTTGTCCGCAGTGGTAGCGCTGAGGTTGGCGTCCTAGCAAAAGCGTTAACCGAGCACAATGAAATGCAACATGGCCATATTCGTCAGCTTCCTGACGCACCGAAAGTGCAACAAGCAATGGTGATTACGCAAGCGGGAGCAGACAACGAATTAGCACATTTATTTTATGCGTTTATTGCGAGTGAACAGGGACAGGCTATCTTTGTCGACGCCGGGTTCTATCCGCATAAGGAGCCAGAATGAGTGCCAATGACCTGCAAGCCATCTGGTTAACCTTGCAACTTGCGGCAGTGTCGACGGTTATTCTCTTGATTATTTCGCTGCCATTGGCATGGTGGCTGAGTCAAACCAGCAGTCGTTGGCGGCCGTTAGTTGAAGCGACGGTTGCCCTGCCTTTAGTCTTGCCACCCACGGTCCTAGGCTTCTATTTATTGGTTGCGCTGGGACCTGAAGGCATTATCGGCGGCAGTCTTGAAGCGTTAGGCATGCACCACCTCGCGTTTAGCTTTACTGGCCTTGTTATTGGCTCGGTGGTTTATTCGTTGCCATTTGCGGTACAGCCGTTACAAAACGCCTTTGCCAGCGTACCACGAGAGCTCCTCGAAGCGGCATCGTGTCTGCGAGCGCGTTATGCCGATCGCTTTATTCACCTCGTGTTACCGTTAGCGAAGCGAGGCTTTGTTACTGCTGCAGTGCTTTCCTTCGCCCATACCATTGGCGAGTTTGGCGTTGTGCTTATGATTGGCGGGAATATCCCCGGTGAAACCCAAGTGGTGTCCATCGCGATTTATGATCATGTGGAAGGGCTAAATTATAGTGCCGCCAATCAATTATCGTTGTGGCTCTTGGCCTTCTCGCTACTTGTATTGTTGATTGTCTATAGTTTAAACCGTGGTCAAGCGGTCATGAAGTTGCGGGGGGTATCGTGATGCTGAATGCAGAGACTTATGCAGATCTTCATGCGAACCACACAGCGAACGCAGACTTGCAAAAGCAACAATTCTTGCGCCTCGACATTGACCTTCACCGTGGTGATTTTCACTTACACGCGAAACTCGATTTACCCACGACAGGTATTAGTGCGATATACGGTCCTTCAGGCTGTGGCAAAACAACGTTGCTACGCGTGATTGCAGGTTTAGAAACACAGGGCGTGAATGGCAGCATCCAATTTGCTGCAGAGTCTTGGTTAACTGCACAGCAGGTTATGGCTGTCGAAGATCGCAACATTGGTTTTGTTTTTCAGCGACCCGCTTTGTTTCCGCACTTAACGGTGTTGGAAAATCTTGAATTTGCGTGGCGTCGGGCGCCACAAGTGCGTAAGCAGCACTTACGTTCTGGCCCTTTATGGGTTGCCGAGCTCACTGGTATCAATGAATTGTTGCAGCACAAGCCGGCGCAACTTTCGGGTGGACAGCAGCAGCGTGTGGCCATTGCGCGGACGCTGCTCAGTTGCCCACAGTTGCTACTGATGGACGAGCCTCTCGCAAACCTTGATCGCAAGGCTAAGCTCGACTTAGTCCAGGTGCTCCAACGTGTACAAAACGTCCTACAAATCCCGATTCTCTATGTCTCTCATAACGCCGAAGAAGTGCTCAGGCTGGCTGACTATTTGGTCTTTATGGAGCAGGGGCAGGTGATTACGCATGGAGAGTTCGTGTCAGTGTTGCAGTCAGACGAAGGTTTGGCTCGTTTAGGTGGGGCAAATGTATTGGCGGCCACAGTGGTTGACGCCGTGTCGGATGCACCGGCGCATGCATCGACGAAAGCGCCTGTAGAGGCAGACGAATTGTTGCACCTAACCATTGCTGGTCAGTCGATGCGACTGCCGAACCCTGATTGGCAGCAGAACCAGGTTGCGAGTTTAAAGCAGCGACGCCTGTTGATCGCGGCCGAGTCGATTGGCCTCACGCGCACGCTTCCGAAAGACACTAGTATAAGTAACGCACTGTCTGCGCAAATTATCGCCGTGAAGCCAGCGATGCATCCTGCGGAAAGTCGGGTGTTGCTTGAACTCGCAGATGGTCAGCACTGCAGCGCGTTAATCACCAAACATTCACTGCAACGCCTGCAATTTCAAGAAGGCGAGCAGGTGTACATGCTCATTAAAGCCGTTGCGAGTCACTAACGAGTCGTTTGAATTGCGGAACTGGAATAAATTGCTACGAAAAATGTAAATCTATTTTTGAAAACTTGTTAGCGACGGTAGAAATTACCCAATTCTAAACTTATAGTAGAGGTCTCAACGCGAGCAGCAACAAGCAGGTACTAGAGTGGCAGGGAAAATTTCAGCAGAATCTATGTTTCTGCGTTTGGCTAACGCCTTAACGCGAAGTGGATATAGCGACTTTTTTAATACCTTAGTCCTCGAGTTGGGGAGCGTACTCGATGTCGAGTACGTACTTATTGCCAATACGGTCGAGAACCCAATGAAAGCGCGAACTTTAGCATTGATGGCGCGCGGTGAGCTGCTCGATAACATTTCTTATGATCTTAAAGGCAGTCCCTGCGAAACCGTACCTGAACGTGAGTCTTGCGCGTACGAAGGCGGCATACTCGAGCGCTTCCCCGATGATCACCTATTGGTCGAACTTGGTGTGCAAAGTTACATTGGTATGCCGTTACTCACTTCAGACGGTCGTAAACTGGGGATTCTGGTCGCAATGTCGACTGAAGTTACGCAATTCGACGATTTAGCCCATGAAGTGATGCGAATTGCCGCCGCGCAAGTTGGTTCTGAACTCGAGCGCTCGAGTCAACAAGAGCAAATTCAGGCGTTAACGTATCGTGATTCGTTAACAGGTCTGACGAACCGTCGCGGTTTGCATGAACAGTTACTTAAACAGACACCTGAAGCTATCTTTCTTGCAGATATTCGCCGGTTTAAGACCATCAATGACGTGTACACTTCAGCTGTCGGTGATGAAGTTCTGCGAGCGGTCGCCGAGCGTTTGCAGCAGTACATCGGTTCGGAAACAATTCTTGCGCGTGTGTCCAGTGACGAGTTCGCTATTTTACCGTCGTCCGCTGATTTAGCGGCGAAAGTAGCCGATGGACTGTCATTGTTAGAACAAGGTGAAGCGTATGCGCGGCAAATTGCGTTATGGTTTGAAAGCCCTGTAATCATCGACAACAACGAATTTCATCTCGACTTTACGATTGGCTGCGCTGGGCAAACGAGTCTAGCCAATGATCAGGATAAAGCATTAACTGGTGCAGAATTATTGCGTCGAGCCAGTGTCGCTCTAGCGGATGCGAAGGCGCGGCAACATGGCTATGCATTTTTCAATTCGTCAATGATAAGTGCGATGGAATATCGCCAACTGCTATTCGAACGTTTTCGTAAAGCGTTACGTGAGCAAAATTTCCAACTCTATTTTCAGCCGGTCTTTTCCTTAAAAGACCGCAAATTGGTCGGTGCCGAAGCCTTGTGTCGTTGGTACGACGACGAATTTGGATGGATTAGCCCGCTTGACTTTATTGCCATTGCTGAAACGCGTGGTTTAATGCAGAACTTGGGTGATTGGGTAGTGACGGCAGCCTGTCAGCAGTTGCTCGCTTGGGATTCTGATGGCACGCCATTACCTGGTAAACTCGCAATTAATATTTCCAATAAACAAATCGAGAGCCATGACACCATTCAGCGTTTTGAGCAGTTAACGCAAGGGGTTGATCGGAACCGCTTGCTACTTGAATTAACTGAAACGGCGATGATGCGAGCGCCTGAGTTAAATTTAAAACGAATTCGGCAGTTGCATGAAGCTGGTTTTTCTTGGGCTATCGATGATTTTGGTACGGGCTATTCGTCTTTGTCGTACCTAACTCAGTTAAAAGCTGCGGTGTTGAAAATCGATCGCTCGTTTGTTTCGAAAATAGAACATAGTCAGCATGATGAAACAATTATTCAAGCAATTATCGTTATGGCGAAAGCGCTGCAAATGGACTTAATTGCTGAAGGTATCGAAAGTGAAGCGCAACTTGAATATTTGATAAAATCGGGCTGTCACGATGGCCAGGGCTTTTTGTTGGGACGACCCGTACCCGCGGATGAATTTGCTCAGAATTGGTTGTCGCCGACGCGTAAAAATTGATGCGAATTCGTCACGGTGACACGCATCGTGACGATTGGCGTACGATTATTTAATCGGAGTACCTAAAAGCTGTATGACCACGCTTTCGCCGGCCTCGACAGGGCCGCGATCTTGCTCTAATCGGATTAAACAGTTGCCTTGGACTAAAGAACTCAACATTCCAGACCCTTGTGGTCCGGCACTGTAAACTCGGTTTTCGCCATTTTCGTAGCGTAGTATCCCACGTTGGAAATCTGCGCGCCCAGGGCGCTTTTTCAGTGGTTCGCCAGCAACGGCCTGAATTAACACTGGCTCTTGATCGCGCTCGCCAGCGAGCCGCTGTAGCGTGGGTAGCGCCAGTTGCTGGAAGGTGACTGTGGCAGAGACCGGATTGCCCGGCAGACCAAAGAACCATGTGCCGTTGACCTTGCCAAACGCAAATGGCTTACCGGGTTTCATGGCAACCTTCCAAAAGCCAACAGCACCCAGTTCATCGATCACTTGTTTGGTATAGTCAGCGTCACCGACCGAAACCCCGCCAGAACAGACAATGGCATCAGCGCGTGCCGATGCGACCATAAATGCATCGGCAATTTCTTGCTTGTTGTCGGGGATCAAACCAAGATTCAAAACTTGATAACCGAGGCGCTCGAGCATGGCATGCAAAACAAAGCGATTACTGTCGTAAATTTGATCACTACGTTTCGAGTGTCCCGGGGCGACAAGCTCATCGCCGGTAGAGAATAGGGCAACCGTTAACCGTCGATGAACGTTCACATCGGCAATTCCCAGCGACGCTAAAAGGCCAATATCCACGGGTGTAAAACGGTGACCTGAGGCAAAGACCGGCGCACCTACCTTCAGTTCTTCACCATGGCGGCGGATATTTTGGCCATCTTTAGCTGCAGTGGTAAATAAAATCTGCTGCGGGATATTTGCATCGACGACTGTGTCTTCTTGCGGAATCACAGCCGAAGCGCTACTTGGCACTTCGGCGCCCGTCATAATGCGAATGCACTCGCCAGCTTTGAGCGTGCCACGAAAGGGATGACCCGCTAGCGCTTGGCCGACCAACGTGAGGGTCTGTTGTGGTGTTGCCACGTCATCGGCTCGCATGGCGTAGCCGTCCATCGCCGAATTGTCGTAGGAGGGGATATCCACGGTCGAATGAATCGCTTGAGCGAGAACACGATCGACGGCGTCAGCGATAAAAACAGTTTCAGATTCGGTGATCGGCTGAACGCTGTCCAACATGTGTTGCACAGCATCGCGAACAGATAACATGCCTAGTCCTTAATTACTTTGTTGATTGACCATCCAAACTGCGGCTTCGACGCGCGAACGTAAACCGAGTTTCTTCAGTAAATGCTTTACATGTACCTTAACGGTCCCATCGGAAATATCAAGTTCGCGGGCAATGACTTTGTTGCTCATGCCTTTGGCAATGAGGGATAAAATCTCGTACTCGCGATTGGTTAAATTATTCAAGTCAGCTTGCTGTCGCGGTGCAGGCTTGCGAATGGCCGTAGCCAAGATTTCTGTAATTGCTTCGCTCAGCACCATTTTGCCATCGAGCGCACGGCGTATTTGCTCAAGAAGCTTTTCCGGATCCATGTCTTTCAACAGGTAACCGTCAGCACCCGAGCTTATGGCTTCAACCACGTCCTCATCGGCGTCAGACACAGTCAACATGACGATGCGCGAGGTGACACCGACTTTGCGCATCTCTTTTAAGGTCTCAAGACCGTCCATGCCATGCATGTTGAGATCGAGCACAATCAAATCAGGATCAAGGTCTTCTGCTAAACGAATAGCGTCGGGACCGTTGTTTGCTTCCGCGATGACTTCAATATCAGTCTCGAACTCGAGGAGTTGTTTGAGACCCTTTAATAACAGTGGATGATCGTCCACTAACATCACACTGGATTTATTACTCATGTCACTATCCCCAATTTAAACAATCCGGAGGTATTTCCTCAGTGCCGCCTATTACCTCTTAGAGTCGGTTGTAAAACATTGACCTACATCATGGTTTTTAGTGATACCCACACTCTAAATAGGGATACTTAACTTTCCCTCGCTAGCCAATAGCTTAGTATAAACCGCTGAAATTCAAAGGCTAATTACCGACTAAATTCATGAACTACCACTATAGGGGTACTCCGTGGTAGGCGGTTGTCCATCCCCTCGGGAACATTGTGATAACCCCAGACAAATCGCACACTGACGCTGCGCTTGGAAAGTAGCTGGAGTGAGGAGTTCAACATGTCAGATTTAAAACGCTGGGAACCCGAGAACGAACAGTTCTGGGAAAGCGAAGGGAAACGCATTGCAAATCGAAACCTATGGATTTCGATTCCGAGTTTATTATGCGGCTTTGCCGTGTGGATGTACTGGAGCATCATTACGGTTCAAATGATGAACCTTGGTTTTCCTTACAACCCTGGTGAGCTATTAACCCTAACCGCAATTGCCGGTTTGACCGGTGCCACGTTGCGCATTCCGGCGAGCTTTTTCGTTCGTTTGTGCGGTGGTCGGTATACCATTTTCTTGACCACAAGTTTGTTGATCGTTCCCGCTTTTGGCACCGGGCTTGCGTTGCAAAACCCAGACTCACCACTGTGGCTGTTCCAGTTAATGGCGCTGTTGTCAGGCATTGGTGGTGGTAACTTTGCCGCCTCGATGTCAAACATCAGCTTCTTCTTCCCGCGCAAGCAACAAGGCTCAGCACTGGGCATGAATGCGGGATTAGGTAATTTTGGTGTCACCACCATGCAGTTGCTTGTGCCACTGGTCATGACCTTTGCCGCTTTCTCCTGGTTAGGTGCTGGCGACTCAATGATTCTGCAGAAAGCCAGCGGCACTCTAATCGGCAGTATTCCTGCGGGTAGCGAAACCTGGATTCAGAATGCCGGTTATGTCTGGCTATTGCTGCTAATTCCTCTCGCGTTCGCGACTTGGTTTGGCATGAATAACATCAACACGGAAGAAGTGACTCCAAACTTGCCGAAAGCGCCGGTGTCCTTTGCCATTATATTGGCTATGTATGGTATCGGCTTCCTGACTTCCATAGTCGGTCTATGGCTCATGCTGCCGTCGGACGCCAATGGTTCAGGTTTTGGTGTGCCGAAAGAAATCGTTCTCGTTATGGTTCTGGTTGGCACCGTTATGCTCTTGAAATTCTTGCCGGGAGCCATTCGCACGAGCTTGAATCGCCAATACAAGATATTCAACAATAAACACACGTGGGTGATGAGCGTTCTTTACATCATGACCTTTGGCTCGTTCATCGGCTTTGCGGCGGCATTCCCGTTGTCGATTCAGGTCATCTTCGGCTATAGCCATATTATGGTTGATGGCGTGATGACGCATAATACGCCGAATCCGAATGGTCCGAGTGCGCTAACCTACGCTTGGATCGCTCCATTTATTGGCGCTTTGATTCGCCCCGTCGGTGGTTGGTTGTCGGATAAATTGGGCGGTGCACTCGTGACCCAGATTTGTGCGTTTATCATGGTGGTTTGTGCGTTAGGTGCCGCTTATTTCATGCGCTTGGCCTATCAATCGGAAGCGCCTGAGCAATATTTCATGCAGTTCTTCTTGTTGTTCTTAGGTTTATTTGCAGCAAGTGGCATCGGTAATGGCTCAACCTTCCGTACCATCGCCGTGGTCTTTCCGAAAGAACAGGCAGGCCCAGTATTAGGCTGGACTTCGGCCGTGGCTGCGTACGGGGCGTTTTATATTCCACAAGTATTCGGTGAGCAAATCACCGCAGCAACGCCAGAATACGCGATGATCGGTTTCGCTATCTTCTACGGCTTCTGTTTATTACTCAACTGGTTCTACTATTTGCGTAAAAACGGCGAGTTCTATAATCCGTAAATCGCATTGAATCGACGTTTGAACGTAAAGTCCCGCTTCTCACCCAAGCGGGACTTTCCTTTCTGGAGTCGCAGCGCCTATAATCAAGGGAGTTGATTAAATTAGAAAGAGCTAATATAATAATCTTATGAAAATGACCTCGATATCGATTGAGCAAATGGAAATCAATGCAACCGCAGCTGAAGCACTGTTGAAGTCGCTGGCGAATAGTCACCGCTTGATGGTCTTGTGCTATTTGGTGAATGGCGAGATGTCGGTGGGCGATTTGGAAAAGAAATTGGGTTTATCACAATCATCGTTGTCGCAACATTTGGCAAAGCTGCGAGAGCAGAAAATTGTCGGTTTTCGTAAAGAGGGCACAACGGTGCTGTATCGAATCGAAGACGAGAAGGCGATGACGATTCTCGAATCGCTGCATGGGATTTATTGCTAACGATAAAAAGAAGATCGCGTGTCGACGATCTTTTTTTAGGGTTTATATATTAGACAATTCTAATAAAGTAACATTTAATATCGCTGAAATCGCGATTTTTTCAACAAAACCATCTAGGCTAAAGCTAAGGTTGCCACGATGGAATCAACCTGAGGAAAGAGAAAATGAATATTGATCGCGCTGTAATGGCATTTGCTGGTGCTGTGGTTCTGATTTCCGCCCTGTTGGCTTGGCAGGTGTCGCCTGCTTGGTTATTGCTAACAGGATTTGTTGGTTTAAATTTATTCCAAGCGTCCTTTACGGGATTTTGTCCATTGGCAAAAATTTTAGCCAAATTTGGACTGAAGCCGGGGAATGCTTTCAAGTAAGCTGCAGGCCTGAACGTATACGGAACTATTGCGAGACGGCGAATCAGCCGTCTCTCTATTGCTGTCATTCGAGGAGCAAAGCATGGCGCAAGCGCGAAGTGGTGAGAAGCCACAAGGCAACATTATAAACTGGTTTTTAAATAGTGCCTTCCCGCCAATCTTTATTGGTTTTGCGCTATTACTTGGTGTCATCGCCCTGTTACTGACGCCGCGTGAAGAAGATCCACAAATCGTCGTGCCGATGGCTGACGTTGTCGTTTCAGCACCTGGCTTGTCGGCTCGTCAAGTGGCCACGCAAGTGACGGAGCCACTGGAACGCTTAGTCTCGCAAATTGATGGTGTCGAGTATGTCTATTCGTCCTCGAACCGTGACCACGCCAATGTTACGGTGCGCTTCTATGTTGGTGAAGATCGCGAAGACTCCTTGGTCAAGCTGTATAACAAGCTGTACTCCAATCAAGACCAAATCCCTGCCGTTGTTAGCAATTGGGTCGTGAAGCCCGTTGAGATCGATGATGTACCGATTGTCGTAGCTGCCATTTATAGTCAAGATCCAGAGCAACATGACGCATTTACGTTGCGTCGCGTGGCGGAACAAGCGACCCAGCGTCTCAAGTCGATTCGCCATACCAATCGCGTGGAAGTGACCGGTGGTCAGGCACGAGTCGTGCAAATTGAGCTCGATAGTGTGGCATTGGCTGCTCATAGTACAACACTGGCCGACATTGCTCGCGCTGTGCAAGTCAGCAACACGCAGGTGACAGCAGGCCATTTGCACCAAGATAGCCGTGTGATTCAAGTCGAAAGCGGCGTGTTTTTCCAATCGGCCGCCGAATTAGCCAACGCGGTTGTTAATGTCGTCAATGGTAAACCGGTTTATTTACGTGACGTTGCTGATGTGACGGACGGCCCAGAGCAGCCGAACGATTACACCTTCTTCTATCCGGGTCTGGCGTTTAGCGCCGAGCACGAGAATACTGCAGTAGACAAATATCCAGCGGTGTTTATTTCTGTAGCAAAACAACGTGGCTCCAATGCAGTTTGGGTGGCGGACAATGTTCTTGCTGCGCTCGAAGAACTGCAAGCCGATTGGTTACCGGCAGGGGTCGAGTATTCTGTCATTCGGAATTACGGTGAAACGGCCGACGACAAAGTCAAAGAGCTCGTCAGCAGCTTGATCGTTGCGGTCATCGTGGTGGTGGTGTTTGTCGGTCTGTTCCTGAGCTGGCGCGCTGCTGCTGTGGTTGCTATTGCTATTCCAATCGCTTATGGCGCCACGCTTGGCATGGACCTTTTGTTTGGATACACCATCAATCGAGTCACTCTATTTGCGCTGATTTTGGCCTTAGGCTTAATTGTCGATGACCCTATTGCCGCGATTGACAATATTGAACGTCACATGCGCGAGCAGGGTAAAGCAACTAAGCGCGCAGTCATCGCTGCCATGGTGGAGATCCGTAGCGCGCTATTAATGTCGACCTTGGCAATTATCATTGTCTTTACGCCGATGTTTTTTATCACCGGCATGATGGGCCCATACATGGCGCCGATGGCGTTTAACGTGCCTGTCAGCGTAGTTTTCTCGACCCTTACTGCATTCTTAATTACCCCGTGGCTGGCGTGGAAAATTATGGCTAAGGCCAAGCAAAAAGGGGCTTACGACCCGAGCACTTCAGTTCTCTACAAAGGCTACCGCGCCATCCTTAAGCCGTTAATAGCGAGTCCGCGGCGTAGCAAAATATTTCTCTGGGCCGTTGCTGGACTCTTTGTCATTGCAGCAATTCTGCCGGCGATGCGTCTCGTGCCACTGAAGTTATTGCCGCACGACAACAAGAATGAGTTCCAGCTGATTGTCGATTTACGTGAGGGCGAGTCGCTTGAAAGCACCGCCATGGTGCTCGAACAGTTTGCCAATTACTTGCAACGCGTGCCGGAAGTAGCGTCAGTTTCAAGCTTTGCCGGCGTCGCCTCGCCAATGGACTTCAATGGCATGGTGCGGCATTACTTCCATCGTCAGCAACCGTGGCAAGGCGAATTGCGGGTTGTCTTGGCACCGAAACAGCAGCGGCAAATGCAGTCACACGAAATGGTGAATCGTTTACGCGATGACTTGGAAGCCATAGCCACAACGCATAACGCCCGCTTAAAGCTGGTACAAATGCCGCCAGGACCGCCGGTTCTGGCCACCGTGGTCGCGGAGATTTATGGTGACAGTCGAACCGACTATCGAGAGCTTGAAGCCGCCGCACAGGTGGTTGCAGATCGCTTGCGCCGGGAAGACATGGTCAGTGAAGTTGATACCTCAGTCCCCTTTGATTATAGCGTTTGGCGCTTTGAAGTGGATCGTGAGAAGGCAGCTCTGTCGGGTATCAGCGCGACGGATATTCACCAAAGTATTCAGGCAGCGACTGCAGGCTGGGTGATTGATTTCTTGCAACAGCCAACCGAAATTAATCCATTACCCATTGAAATTCGATTGCCGCAAGGGGCGCGTGATAACCCCGACCACCTTTTGTCGCTTTATGTTCGCGGTCAACAGGGCATCGCTCAAGTGGATGAAGGTCAAGGATTGCGGGCAGCACCTGCGCCTTTAGTACAATTGGCAGAACTTGGCCGCTTCGTTGAAGTCAATGCTGACCGACCCATTCTGCACAAAAACCTGCGCCCGGTTGCGTATGTGTATGCCGAGTCGGTCGGTCGAGTGCCTGCGGATGTAGTCGCCGATGTTATGGTTGATCAAGGCAAAGAAGGTGATAATTTCGTACCCCATTGGCGTCGCCATTACTTCAATAATGGCTCAGGTTTAGGCTGGGATGTGCCGGATAACATTTCGGTTGTCTGGAGCGGTGAGGGTGAATGGAAAATCACGTTAGATGTCTTCCGTGACCTCGGTATCGCGTACGGCGTTGCGCTGCTTGGAGTCTATCTGGTGATGGTGTTACAAACCGGCCTGAAAGGCGTTTCCGGCATTATGATGTTGTCCATTCCGCTGACCATTATTGGCATTATGCCCGGATTTTGGTTCTTGAATATGTTCGCGGCGGATATTAACGGCTACCCGAATCCGTCGTTATTTACCGCCACAGCCATGATCGGGATGATCGCTTTGGCTGGCATAGTTGTCCGTAATGCTCTGATTCTTATTGAATTTATTCAGCAGCGATTGCGAACGCCTTGCACCTTAGAAGAGGCACTATTCGATGCTGGTGCGGCGCGAACACGGCCCATTTTATTGACCGCCGGTACCACCATGTTAGCGAATATCGTGATTACCCTCGACCCAATTTTTAATGGTTTAGCGTGGGCGATTATCTTTGGCATTACCGCCTCAACCGTATTTACGTTGTTGGTTGTGCCGGTCGTCTATCACTTAATGTACAAAGATGCGGAAGGCCATGGTTTACCAGCTGCTTTATCGCAGGAACAGGAGAGTTTGTCATGAATCGTAAGCGTATTCTCACGATTGTCGCTGCGTTTGTCGGCTTGGCATTGATATTTGTCTGGTTAGCAGGAGGGTTTGTCAGCAAACTACCGACTGCAACCATAGCCGCTACGCAGTCAGCTACGGTGGCAGAAAGTGCCGAGGTGGTTCGTGCACGCGTACAACAGGTCCGTCATTTCAGCGGCAGTTTGCAAGCTCGCCAGCAATCTTCGATCTCGGCACGAATCACTGCGCGTGTTGCTGATGTGTTGGTTGATGCTGGTGATGTTGTGCAAGCGGGGGACATTCTCCTGCGCTTAGAAAGTGACGATTTAAGCGCTCGCGTTCGCCAGCAAGAGCAGTCATTAGCGGCTGCGCAAGCTCGCGTTAACGAGGCTCGTTTGAACTTCCAACGGACCGAGAGTGTGGTCCAGCAAGGAGTCTTACCTGAAGCTCGCCTTGATGAAGCACGAGCTGCTCGGGATAGCGCTGAAGCCGAACTGAATCGAGCGCGCGAAGCATTGTCAGAAGCACGCACGAGTGAAGGCTTTAGCGTGATTGTTGCGCCATTTGATGGTGTTGTTAGTCGCCGCGCGGTCTTTACCGGCGATACGGCAACGCCGGGGATGTTGTTGGTGAGTCTCTATCAGCCGCAAACGTTACGTCTTGAAGCTGCGGTCAGTGAATCAGTGTTGGCGAACATTGCGATTGGCGATACGTTAACGATTGAATTGGATGCCTTTGCTGAGCGCATGCAAGCACAAGTGGTCGAAATCGAGCCGGCTGCAGATACGGCCTCGCGGAGCTTTTTGGTGCGCTTAGCACCGACAAGCACGGACAATATGTACCCTGGCATGTATGGCAAAGTGGGTGTGCCCACCGGTGTCCGTGATGTGCTTCTGGTACCTGTGGCTGCGGTGCAGCGCTTAGGTCAACTTAATTATGTTCACGTCCTTACTGACAGCGGTAGTGAGCGGCGCTTGGTACGTTTAGGTGAACCACAGACCTATCAAGGCAGCGAGTACCTTGAAGTGGTCAGCGGTGTGCGCGAAAGTGAGCGCTTGGCACTCAACTACTGATGAATACTGGGTATGTCACCCACGTTTGTGGGTGACTTGTTGAGCTTTTCCTTCTGTAGATACTGCGGCACAAAGCGGAAATAGACGCCGGTACCGCCTTCGGACCGGCGCAATATCTCAGCGTCACCGCCAAGGTGGCGACCGCGCTCTTTAATGATGACTAAGCCATAATGGTTTAATTTCTGCGGATCGCTTGGTATACCAATGCCATTGTCTTCGACCGCCAGCTCAATCTTCTCGTCATCGTTTGCTAGATGCTCTAAACGGATCACCACACGACTCCCTTCACTATGATGCATGGCGTTCTGAACGGCTTCGCGTACCATTTGTAGCAAATGAATTTCTTCATGGGGTTCAAGCGGCATATCGGCAATCCGATAATCGAGCTGAATTTCCATCTCGGTTTGATTTTGCAGCTGCGTGACCGTCGTTTCCAGAGCATTGAGTAAACCACCACCATCAACTTTTAAGCGGAAGGTCGTTAACAGTTCACGCAATTGCCGATAGGCGGAGTCGAGACCTTCCCGCAGTTCACGGGAAACATCCTCAATAATCGCTTCGTTTTTGACTGCCAGCGCCTTATTTAACCGCGTCACCTGAATTTTCAGATAGGACAAAGCTTGCGCTAGCGAGTCATGCAATTCCCGGGCGATGACGGTGCGCTCATTCACCATGGCTAAGCGACGCACTTGATCTTCCTCAGCTTTTAAACTTAAGGCGAGGGCCAACTGGTCGGAAACCGATTTTAAAAGCTGCTGTTGCCAGTCGTGCAGGACTTGGTTTTCGCGACAACGAGCAACCATGACACCGAAACGCTTTTGTTCACGGCTCAATGGATAGTAGTACTGACGAACACCCTCTTCGACGGAGATACAGTCGTCCTTGCGAATACATTCGGCACAGTTCGTTGCATGACAGGGGTCGCGGTCTGGCTCTGCCGCTTGAAATTGCAGGTAGGGCGATTTACCGTCGTCAGTGAGTAAGCAGAGTTCAAGATCGTCGAGATCAAGCACATCAGCGAGTTTACGTGTCGTGTCACGAAAATCATTGTAATTGAGCGCATGTTCGTTGATTCGCTTGGAAATGTCATAAAGCAACTGCAAGGTAATATGACTGCGCTGAAGTTGATGGGTTTGCTCATCAACACGGGTTTCGAGGCGCCCATACATAAAGCCAATTGTGTCACTCATTTTATTGATGGTATTCGCTAAAACACCAAGCTCGTCGCGGTTGTTGGCGAGGTCAACCCGCGTGGTGAAATCGCCTTGGCCGATTTTGCGGGCAGCTTGCTGCAGCTTTATTAACGGAATTTCGAAGCGCACACGGAGCCAATGCAAAACAATAATGGCAAGAATAACGGTCAGGAACAGCGCCATGACTAGCACTAAACGCAACTGACCAACAGAACGTTCGGCGTCTTGTTGAATCAATAACACCAGACCATCAATGTAGTTCACTTGCTCAACGAGCCCTTGATAAAACGACGGGGTGTCCACGGACTCGGCACGTAATAAGCGCTCGAGCTCCAACCAATTGGCCTGTGCTTGACGAAAATGGGAATAGATCGCGGTGTCACTATGGGCAAAGCGTCGGAACGAGGCATGATTCCAACTTTGGTTGAGGTTTTGCACGGCGGTTTGCAGACGTTCTGGGTCGTCCTGCGCCGCCACAATCGCAATGTGATACGTTTGCCAGCGCAATGAGCCGGCAACATTCAATGCTTCCGGGTCACGGTTCACTTTCTCCGAAAGCCAATAGCTGGTGAGAAGTGTCACTAATGACAGACCCACGATAGCAAATAAGGCCAAACTAATACTTCCTGCGAGAGACGAAAGCCGCTGTTTCACCTGGAATACCCCTTTTTACCCATAGGTAATTGAATGACTACCGCATTACTTAAACAAAATGACAAAAGCGAATTCAAAACAATAATTTACGGCTTATACGCAAGTACCACCATGGTGGTATTTTACTAATCGCCTGCCAGATCGCCGCGCTGGCCGCATTGATGCAGATCAAGCACACTTTCCTAAGATTACCATAGTGTAGACCTCGAAACATGAATGCAGTAGCTGGACTGGAGTCTGAAAAATGAGTCATTTACTCGATAAACTGCGCTTCTTCAACTTGAAGAAAGAGCCCTTTGCCAATGGCCATGGGGTCTCAACCAATGAAGATCGCACCTGGGAACAAGGTTATCGCCAGCGTTGGCAGCACGATAAAGTAGTACGTTCTACTCACGGAGTAAACTGTACTGGATCGTGTAGCTGGAAAATCTATGTCAAGGATGGCCTCGTCACTTGGGAAACGCAACAAACGGATTACCCACGAACGCGCCCGGATCTACCTAATCATGAGCCGAGAGGCTGCCCTCGAGGCGCTAGCTACTCATGGTATATTTACAGCGCTAACCGCTTAAAGTATCCGAAAGTCCGTCAACAATTGATGAAGTTGTGGCGTGAAGCGAAAGAGCAACACAGCGACCCGGTGAAAGCCTGGGAATCGATTGTTTCTGATCCGGCGAAAGCTAAAAGTTATAAAGAACGCCGTGGTCTCGGTGGCTTTGTTCGTGCCTCATGGGACGAAGTCAATGAGTTGATTGCCGCGTCGAACGTTTACACAACCAAAGAATTCGGCCCTGACCGTGTAACCGGTTTTTCACCAATTCCGGCGATGTCGATGGTTTCGTACGCTGCTGGCGCACGGTATTTATCATTGATCGGTGGTAACTGCCTCAGTTTCTACGACTGGTACTGTGACCTCCCACCCGCATCACCGCAGGTCTGGGGCGAGCAAACTGACGTGCCTGAATCAGCCGATTGGTATAACTCCAATTACATCATTGTTTGGGGCTCGAACGTACCGCAAACGCGTACGCCGGACGCTCACTTCTTAACGGAAGTTCGCTATAAAGGCACCAAAACCTGTGTAATTACCTCGGATTACTCAGAAGCATCGAAATTTGGTGATACTTGGTTAGCGCCACGCCAAGGTACCGATGCTGCGTTAGCGATGGCCTTCGGTCACGTGATTCTAAAAGAATTCCACGTGGATCAGCCCAGTGAATATTTCACGGACTACGTTCGCCGTTATACCGACATGCCAATGTTGGTCATGCTCGAAGAAGAAAATGGCAAGTTAACCCAAGGCCGTTTCCTGCGTGCAGCGGATCTTGTCGATAATTTAGGTGAAGACAACAACCCAGATTGGAAAACCATTGCGATTGATCGCAACGGTGACCGCTTAGTGAGTCCAAATGGTGCAATAGGCTATCGTTGGGGTCAAAAAGGTAAATGGAATCTCGAGCAAAAAGACCAGAAAGGCGACGTCGACTTACATCTTTCTCTGAAAGATCATGCCGATGATATCGTCGATGTGGCGTTCCCTTACTTTGGCGGCAAGCCGCACGAGTATGAGTATTTCCAGCATACCGAACACGATGAAATTCAAATGCGGAAAATCCCAGCGAAGCGTGTTCAGCTTGTCAATGGCGAGTCTGCGTTAGTCGCAACGGTATTTGATTTAATGCTGGCAAACTATGGTGTCGACAACGGCTTGAGGGATCCCAATCGTGCGCAAAGCTACGATGACAGCGTACCTTATACGCCAGCATGGCAACAGCCGATTACCGGTGTAGATCCGAAAGATGTGATTCGAGTTGCGCGGGAGTTTGGCCGCAACGCCGATAAAACCAAAGGCCGTTCGATGGTGATCGTTGGTGCCGCACTCAACCACTGGTATCACATGGACATGAACTACCGTGGTTTGATCAACATGCTGATGATGTGTGGCTGTATTGGTCAAAGTGGCGGCGGCTGGGCACATTACGTCGGCCAAGAAAAACTTCGTCCGCAAACGGGCTGGGCGCCACTCGCGTTTGGATTGGATTGGCAGCGTCCACCACGCCACATGAACGGCACCTCATTTTTCTATAATCACTCGAGCCAATGGCGTTACGAGAAATTAGAAATGACCGAAGTGGTTTCACCACTAGCGAATCCGAACAAATGGAAGTCGAGCATTATTGACTACAACACGCGCGCGGAACGCATGGGCTGGTTACCGAGTGCGCCACAATTAGGCACCAATCCGCTGGGTATTGCTGCAGCAGCTGAGAAAGCTAGCATGGACGTCAAAGACTATGTGGTTGATCAGCTGAAAAGCGGCAGCTTGAAGTTTGCTTGTGAGCAACCGGAGAGTCCGCAGAACTTCCCGCGGAACATGTTTATTTGGCGCTCAAACCTGCTCGGGTCATCGGGTAAAGGCCATGAGTACATGCTTAAGCATTTACTGGGCACCAAGCATGGATTGCTGGGCAAAGACTTAGGTGAGTTCGGTGGTCAGAAGCCAGAGGACGTTGAATGGGGCGGCGAAGGTGCTGAGGGTAAAGTCGATCTTTGGGTCACTTTAGACTTCCGCATGTCGACCACCTGCTTGTATTCCGACATCGTTCTTCCGACCGCGACTTGGTATGAAAAAGACGACATGAATACCTCGGATATGCATCCGTTTATTCACCCGTTAACTGCCGCGGTTGACCCTGTTTGGGAAGCACGTAGTGACTGGGAAATTTTCAAAGGTATCGCCAAGGAATTCTCGCGGGTTTGTGTCGGTCACCTCGGTGTAGAGAAAGACCTCGTCACCGTGCCGATGCAGCACGATACGCCAAATGAGTTGGCGCAACCCTACGGCGTGAAAGCGTGGTGGAAAGGTGAATGTGAGCCGATCCCAGGTCAAACCATGCCGAATTTGGTGGAAGTCGAACGTGACTACCCGAATACCTATCATCGTTTTACGTCACTTGGACCATTAATGGACAAGCTAGGTAACGGCGGTAAGGGCATCAATTGGAATACCCAAGATGAAGTCGATTTCCTTGGCAAACTTAACCGCAAGCATGTGGAAGAAGGTGCGAACCAAGGACGTCCGAAAATCGAAACCGCCATCGATGCCTGTGAAGTAATTTTATCACTCGCACCGGAAACCAATGGTCAGGTTGCGGTGAAAGCTTGGGGTGCGCTGAGCGAGTTTACCGGTCGCGATCACACCCACTTAGCCAAGCCAAAAGAAGACGAAAAAATTCGTTTCCACGACATTGTGGCGCAACCGCGGAAGATTATTTCGTCACCGACTTGGTCGGGCTTAGAAGACGAGCACGTTTCTTATAACGCAGGTTATACCAACGTTCATGAGCTGATTCCATGGCGCACCATCACTGGCCGTCAGCAGTTCTATCAGGATCATGAATGGATGCGCGATTTTGGTGAGACACTCTGTGTGTATAAGCCACCGATTAACCTGAAGACGGTGCAGCCTGTGCTGAATAAGAAGCCAAACGGTAATAAAGAAATCGTGTTGAACTTCTTAACGCCGCACCAGAAATGGGGCATTCACAGCACCTATTCGGACAACTTGCTCATGCTGACGCTATCGCGCGGTGGCCCGATTGTATGGCTCAGTGAAATCGATGCGAAAGCAGCAGGTATTGAGGATAACGACTGGATCGAAATCTTCAACGTTAACGGTTCAATCTCAGCACGTGCGGTTGTTTCGCAGCGGGTACCGGAAGGTATGAGCATGATGTATCACGCGCAAGAGCGGATTGTAAACGTACCTGGCTCAGAAATGACCGGAACCCGCGGTGGTATCCATAACTCGGTAACGCGTGCAGTCATGAAGCCGACGCACATGATTGGCGGCTACGCGCAGCAGAGCTACGGCTTTAACTACTACGGTACGGTTGGCTGTAACCGCGACGAGTTCGTCATTGTCCGCAAGATGGACAAGGTTGATTGGCTGGATACCAAGTGATGAGTTGGCGCTTGCGGCCTAGTGGCAAGCGCCCGACCTGCACCAGATTTTAGGAAGACGATTATGAAAGTTAGAGCTCAGATTGGCATGGTGTTAAATCTGGACAAGTGTATCGGTTGTCACACTTGTTCGATCACCTGTAAGAATGTCTGGACCTCACGTGAAGGTGTGGAGTACGCCTGGTTCAACAACGTTGAAACCAAGCCTGGCGTGGGCTTCCCGAAAGAGTGGGAAAACCAAGACAAATGGAAAGGTGGCTGGGAGCGCACAGGTAAAGGCAAGTTGCAACTGAAAATCGGTGGCAAACTGCGTATTTTGGCAAATATTTTTGCCAACCCAGACTTACCGCAAATCGACGACTATTATGAGCCGTTCGATTTTGACTATCAGCACTTACACAATGTTGGTGACACCAAGCACCAACCGGTTGCGCGTCCGCGTTCATTGATTAGCGGCCAGCGTATGGAAAAAATCGAGTGGGGTCCAAACTGGGAAGAAATTCTCGGTACCGAATTCGAGAAGCGGAAACGAGACACCAACTTCAACGAAGTGGTGCAAAAAGACATTTATGGTCAGTTCGAAAAGACCTTCATGATGTACTTACCGCGTTTGTGTGAGCACTGCTTGAACCCAGCCTGCGTGGCAGCCTGTCCTTCTGGCGCCATTTATAAGCGTGAAGAAGACGGTATTGTCTTGATTGACCAAGACAAGTGCCGTGGCTGGCGCATGTGTGTTTCTGGTTGTCCGTACAAGAAGATTTACTACAACTGGAAAACCGGTAAATCCGAAAAATGTACCTTCTGTTACCCACGCATTGAAGCGGGTCAGCCAACGACGTGTTCAGAAACATGTGTCGGTCGGATTCGTTACTTAGGTGTGCTGCTGTACGACGCAGAC
Source organism: Aliidiomarina sp. (assembly GCF_022565475.1). Taxonomy (GTDB): domain Bacteria; phylum Pseudomonadota; class Gammaproteobacteria; order Enterobacterales; family Alteromonadaceae; genus Aliidiomarina. The sequence goes on from NZ_JAIUMR010000003.1 coordinate 190,042, forward strand.
AAAATTGAAGCGGCGGCAAACACTCCGAACGAAAAAGATCTCTACCAAGCTCAGTTAGAGTTGTTCTTGGACCCGTTTGACCCAGAAGTCATTGCGGCCGCGAAAAAAGAAGGGATTGCTGACAACTGGCTGAAAGCAGCACAGCGCTCACCCGTATACATGATGGCAATGGAGTGGAAAGTTGCGCTGCCATTGCACCCTGAGTATCGCACCTTACCGATGGTTTGGTATGTGCCGCCATTGTCACCAATTCAAACGGCAGTGGAAGCGGGCCATGTTGGCATGAACGGTGAAATTCCAGACCTGAAGTCGCTACGGATTCCGTTGCGTTACTTAGCGAACATGTTGACCGCTGGTGACGAAGCTCCAGTTGTTCGTGCGCTTGAGCGCATGATTGCCATGCGCGCCTACAAACGCTCTCAAAACGTCGACGGTGTTGAAGATTTTGAAGTGCTGAAGCAAGTGGGCTTAACACCAAACCAAGTGGAAGAAATGTACCGCTACATGGCGTTAGCCAACTTTGAAGACCGCTTTGTTATTCCAACCAGTGCCCGGGCTTATGCACAAAACGCCTATGACTTAAAAGGCGAATGTGGCTTTAGCTTCGGCAACGGTTGTGGTGGTGGCGAAAGCGATCTCAGCTTGTTCGGTGGCGACAAAAAAGGTGTTCGTAAAGTCATTCCTGTGGTTATGAAGGATTAATCAATATGCAAATCGCAAGAGTTTTATCATTGCTGCTTGATTATCCTCGTCCGGGGTTACTTGCAGCGCAGTCAGATATTCAGGCCATTATTGCTGAGTCGCCGTTATCGGCGGAACGTCAGCAAGCGCTGAGTGCATTTGTGTCCGCTCGCTTTAACGGTGACTTGATGGACTGGCAGTCCGAATATGACACCTTATTCGAGCGTGGACGTTCGCTGTCACTGCTTTTGTTTGAGCACGTGCATGGTGAATCGCGGGATCGCGGTCAGGCCATGGTCAACTTAATGAACCAATACAAAGAAGCAGGCTTGGAAATTGGGGTGCGTGAGCTCCCTGATTACATCCCTCTTTACCTTGAGTTTCTCTCCACTCAAGGTGAAGAGAACCTGCGCCTTGGTTTAGAAGAAGTGGCGCATATTCTCGCTTTATTGGCAGCTCGTTTAGAGCAGCGCGATAGCGACTATGCTGCGGTACTGCATGCGTTGCTAGAACTTTCGGGTGTCAGTGTGGATATTGCTGACGTGCGCGAGCAAATCGCCAATGAAAAGCGTGACGACACCAAAGAAGAGCTGGATAAGGTTTGGGAAGAAGAAATGGTCAAGTTTGGCCCTGACTCGCAGACAGATGGCTGCAGCACAGCGGTAAACAAACCGTCAGAAACCCAGCGCAAAGACCAGTACGTCCCGATTAACTGGGCTGACATCACTGATGCAGCTCAGACAGAAGCTCAACGAGGAAACTGATCATGAACTTCGTCGACATGTTACTTTTTGGGATTTATCCCTACATTGCGTCTGTCATTTTCTTTGTTGGCAGCGCGCTTCGCTATGACCGTGAGCAATTCACGTGGAAAGCGCAATCGAGTCAAATCTTGGATAAAAACTTTTTCCGGATTGCCAGTGTGTTTTTCCATGTGGGTATTATCATGATCTTCCTTGGTCACTTTGGTGGCTTGGTGATTCCGTATGAAGTCTGGGATTTCTTCGGTGTGACGCTCGCGCAGAAGCAGCTCATCGCGTTAGGTGTTGGTGGCTTCTTTGGTGTCATGTGCTTTATTGGCTTAACCATGCTGGTCTACCGTCGCTTGTTTAACCCTCGCGTGCGGGCCAGTAGCTCGGTGATGGATACGTTAATTTTGCTGCTTATCTACTGGCAATTAATTCTCGGCCTCATCACTATTCCTGTTTCTACGGGTCACATGGACGGTTATGTGATGAAAGATCTGATGAGCTGGAGCCGCCATTTGTTGACATTCCGTCCAGCAGAAGCGGTGAGTTTCTTAGCTGATATGCACTGGATTTACAAAGCCCACGTGTTCTGGGGTGTGACGCTATTCGTACTGTTCCCATTCAGTCGTTTAGTGCATATCTGGAGCGTGCCAGTGAAGTATTTCGGCCGTAGTCACCAAATCGTCCGTCGTCGCTACTAATCCTGCGTTAGTAACGAAGAGCCTGAAGTCTAGGCGTGGAGAGGATGCTATATCACTCTCCACGCTTTTATCAGCCGGGGGTCTGGAGCTCGTGGCCGATGAAAGAGAGGTTGTTATGATTCGTGTCAATGACACTACCATTGAAGAAAAATCAGTTCTGGAAGAGATGCAATATCATCCAGCGGAGAGCCAACAAGAAGCCATGAAAAAAGCTGCTGAAGCTTTGATTATTGGTGAGCTTTTCAAGCAGCGTGCGCAAGAACTTGGTTTTAAAGTTGCCTCGGCTCATGCTGATGCAGCAGAGCAAGATTTCGTTGAGCGTTTGATAGATCAAGAAGTGCATATACCGGAAGCGCAAGACGAAGAATGCGAGCATTACTTTCAAGCCAACCGCGAACGCTTTACGACGTCACCCTTGTTGGAAGTTCGGCACATTCTACTTGCCGCCGCACCTGATGATAACAAGGGCCGGATGGAAGCACTGAGTTTAGCTGAAGAAGTGATTAAGCAGCTGCAAGCCGGTGGCGATTTTGCGGGGCTCGCACGTGGACACTCGTCGTGCCCTTCAAAAGAAACAGGTGGCAGCTTGGGGCAACTGAGTCGCGGTCAGACCGTACCTGAGTTTGAACGCATTGTCTTCGCTCTTGAGCCGGGCTTATATGACTCACCGGTGGAAAGTCGCTACGGTTTCCATGTGGTTTGGGTCGAACGCAAAGTCCCAGGTCAGCCGCTCGACTACAGTGCGGTGAAAGAGAAGATTCGCGATTACTTGAATGAAAAAGTGCGCCACAAAGCGATTGCACAATACATTCAAACGTTAATTGCGGATGCCGAAATTGAAGGTTATTCATTTGCGGTGGACGGCTCACCCCTGATGCAATAAAGGCATAGTCGCCTCTCGAAAAACCGACCAGATGGTCGGTTTTTTGTTTCCTACAGACTAGTCAGCAATGAACTTTGCAGCTACTCTCAATAGATTGTCTGAGAGGCCTACGTATGCAAACACAAGCTACTGAAATAGAAAACAATTTCGACACGGTGCTGACGCGACCTACGCGCTATTTTATTGTGGTGTTAGCTATTGTTCAGGCCATTGTCTTGTATGGCTTAGCCCAAGGGCTTGAACGCGACTGGTGGTGGCTTACATCCCTGTCTGTGTCTTTTCCACTGTTTACGCTGGTCTTAACGGTACCGGCCATGTTCATGCTCACCATTCGTTGTATCAATCAAAGATCGCTGTGGTGGAGTAGCGCAGGCTTTTTGTTGTTTTTCTTGGCTCTTGCATGGCTCGCAACCTTACTTGCAAATCCGACAAGCTTTAGCGACAACACCCATGTGCTCATGCCCTTTGCGTTGCTGTTGGCCGCCTCAGCATTTATTTTAACTGCGTTTTGGCAGGTGTGGTTACAACAACCACAACACTGTTACCCCGCGTTATTTAGCCATGCTTGGCAAAATGCATTAACGCTGCTGCTCATGCTTGTGTTTGTTGGTATTGGTTGGGCGCTGATTTCCCTGTGCATTTCGCTGTTTCGATTATTAAGTATAGAGTTTTTTGCAGAGTTCTTCCGTGCCGAACCCGTGCGCTACGCAACTACCGGTTTATTAATTGGCTTCGGCATTTTAATCGGTCGTAATGAACCGAAACCCATTCAAATGACCCGCAAAATTGTATTTGCTGTGTTTACCTGGCTATTGCCGGTGCTTGCACTGATCGTGTTGCTTTTCGTCATCGCCTTGCCATTTGGTTTTTCCGAGCTTTGGTCCGGCGAACGTTCGGTGTTTAGCGTGGCGTTCCTACTGGCCTTCTTAATCGGTGCTTTCCTGCTATTCTTTAATGCCGTGTATCAAACCGGTGAAGCGCCTTTACCTTACCCTCATTGGCTGCGTTGGGTTGTGCGGCTGGCAACTTTGTCGTTGCCGATTCTGGCTGCAATTGCCCTCGCAGCGGTGATCACACGCATCGGTGAATATGGCTGGACACCACCGCGCTACTGGGCACTCGTTTTGATTCTGGTTCTTAGTGCTCACGCCATTGGTTACGCTTATAGCGCCATTCGTCAGAATGGTGGTGAGTTGCAATTGATTCCACGCGTCAATGTTTTGATGGCAGCGCTGTTGGTGGCGGTGGTGACGTTCAGTCATTTGCCAGGGATTAACCCCTATACACTGTCAGCGCAGTCTCAAGCACAACGTTTAGCCACTGATTTAGCGAACATGCCTTCTGCTGACCTGACTTGGTTACGCTTTGAAGTGGGCAAACCCGGTGTCCAAGCGTTGCAGAATTTATCGGCACAGGCCTCAGCAGCAAATGAAGCTGAGCAAGTGGAAACAATCACTGCGTTACTGAATCGCGAACACCGGCACTGGTACCAAGCACAAGAGCGACAGGCTGAAGGTGAAATCAATTGGGAGGCTTTACAGCAAGCGGTCGTATGGCGTTCAACGGAAACCGAAACAGTGCCGGTATCTCTTTTAGTGGCTTTGCAAGACGGTAATTTAAATATTCGCGATTGTGGCGGCGATGACGTTACTTGTTATGGTTTTGATTTAACGATGACGGAGGTCGAACGAGCGATTTTATTGTGCGTCGATCGTGCATGGTCTTATGGCGTGTCCTGCACATTGGCAGTGCAAAATGAACACTCCGTCAATCACGATGAATGGGAAGTGGTGCTTACGCGTTTATTGGCGCGCACGGATGAATTGACTCGCGCTTTACGCCGAGGACAAGTCGAGCTTTCCCGACCTTGCCTTCCGAACGTCGAGCTCGGTGGTGAAATACTGAGTCTGTCGACTTATCGCTGTTGAGCAGCCCATGCTAAGGTTAAATGTTCATCGCGAAACTCTGGACGACGTGAAAGATAGTCGTCAGAAACTTGGTAAACTAATGCATAGTGCATATGATTTAGGCCTTAAAAGTTGAATCAGAAGAAAGACTTCGTTTATCTACGCTCAAATAACAATAAACAGTAAGTGATTACTATCGGTTACTGATTTTCAAAATTACCAATCTATACCAAAAGCTTGCACATCAGAAATTTTCAGTTCACGATGGGTTGATGAACTTGAACGCCGTATCGTCAGCAACGAAGCAAAATGTTGTCGTTCCGACTATCCTAATAATAATGTGTTTAATAGGATCAACTTGTTATGCTACGTATGTTGCTTTGCACGTTTCTTATTGCGCTTAGCGTTGTGTTCGGCAACGCAACGGCGCAACAGAGACCTACGGGCTTTGAAGTGGTGCATGCAGTCGATCAAGAAATCACTATTCAATTGAAATGGAAACATCAGTTTCAGTTTGCCGGCTACTATGCGGCTCTCGAGCAAGGGTACTTTGCTGATGAGGGATTGAACGTTGTGCTGCGAGAGCGCGACACCAGTGAGAATATTATTCAGCAGGTGCTCGATGGCCGTAGCGATTACGCAATCACTGATTCGGTCGCTTTGCTGGAAGCTGGGCAAAATCCAGATATTGTCCTGGTTGCAGCGATTTTCCAATACTCAGCCAATGCTATCGTCAGTTTGCGGGAGAAGCAGATCCGCCGTCCGAGAGATTTGGCCGGTCGGCGAATTGGTTTTTATGAAAGCAGCGCTGATGGTCTCGATGTCCTCGCTTTATTAGCGGATCAGCGGATTCGCGACGTTGAGCTTGTTCCTGGCTCGTGGCAAGAGCGTTTGAGTATGTTGCGCAATCACGAAATCGACGCAACTGTGGTTTATCTGTCCAATGAACCTATTGTATTGCGAGAAGATGGCCTTGATATTCATGTCATGATCCCGCGCCACTTTGGGATTGATTTGTACGGCGATATTCTCTTTACCTCGCGCACTGAAGCCGAACTATTTCCAGAGCGAGCTGCGGCGGTGCGCCGCGCGGTCATTCGCGGTTGGGAATACGCACTCGCTCATCCGCAAGAATTAGTTGAACTCATCTATAGCCAGTACAACACGCAAAATAAATCACGCAGCGCGCTTTTCGCTGAGGCACAAGTTATTGCGTCTCTGGTGTCAGCGACATCAACGCCAGTGGGTGAACTTGACCCTGGTCGTATCGAGTTTTTGAGCCAGCAGCTGCAACGCCTTAATTTACTTCAACACGTTCATGCAGGTCAGAGCGCGGTCATTTTCAATGAACAGTTTGGCCGCAGTGTGCAATTAACCGAAGCGGAAAAAACCTTTTTGGCCGAGCTTGGCAGTATTCGAGTCGGCGTGGAAGCGCTTGGCTGGCCGCCTTTTGAAATGCTCGATGAATTTGGTCAACTGAGCGGCCTAGCAGCTGAGTACCTCGATATCATTGCCGAGACCCTTGGCCTTCAGTTTGAACTCGTGCCGATGCAGAGTTGGGATGACATGCTCCAAGCGACAATGGAACGGCGTATCGATCTGCTTCCTGTTATCGCTGCGACTCCTGAGCGTAGTCACTATCTCAATTTTACTGCGCCATATGTTCGATCGCCGATGGTGATTGTTACTCGTGAAGACGTGGATTTTATTCCCGATATGCAGGTACTGCGTGGCCAGCGTGTTGGCGTCGTTGGCGGTTATGCATCGGACGAATTGCTAAGCGAGTATTATCCATATTTACAACTTGTGCGTTACCCCAATACTGAAGCAGGCCTGCATGCACTCGCCAGCGGTCTGGTGGATGTCTTTGTCGATAACCTAGCCGTTGCGAGCTTTCTTATTCGTCGTGATGGTTTGGCGAATTTGAAAATTTCCGGGCAAACACCTTACTCCTTCGATTCAGGTGTCGCAGTAAGGAATGATTGGCCGCTGCTGCATAGCGCAATCGGTAAAGTTTTGGCGAGCATTCCAGCCGAGCAACATCAAGAAATTTATGCGCGTTGGGTGCAGCTCGAATTTAGCCAACGATTAAGTCTACGTGCTATGTGGTTGCCCTTGTCTTTAATCGCTATTGTGGTCATTTCATTGCTCGCTTATCTCGCGCGTTTACGCCTGCTAAATAACCGTCTTCGTCGGGCTCACGAACAACTCAGCGCAGCGCAAGATGAGTTAGCAATAAAGAATTTAGAGCTACAAAAATTATCCGTGACCGACAAGCTGACTGGGGTCTTTAACCGTTATTTTCTTGATTTAAAGCTCGCAGAAGCCTTTGAACACGCCTCGCGCTATCAACGCAACATGTCCATAGTGTTGATTGACCTTGATTATTTTAAGCGCATTAACGACGAACTCGGGCACCAAGTGGGGGATCGAGTGCTGCAAGAGTTTGCTGACCTTGTTGAACGTCATATTCGCCGCAGTGATATTTTTGGCCGTTGGGGTGGTGAAGAGTTCTTATTGATTTGTCCAGAAACAGACGATCAACAAGCATTAGCGATTGCTGACAAAATCCGTTTTGCGGTGGTCAATCACCGCTTTTCTCAGAGTTACGGTGTGACGATTAGTGCGGGAGTCAAAGATAATCAGAATGTGGACTCTATCGATCAACTCATTACTGCTGCGGATCGTGCTCTTTATCAAGCGAAGGCGAGTGGTCGTAACCAAGCTTGCATAGGAGCTGCAAAAGATTGACAAGCGTTAAGGCACAAGCATCTTCGAGAAGTTTGCGTTCACACTTCGTACTGGTCAGTGCGGGCATGATTCTTGCGCTGACGTTAGTGCTCAGTTCGATTGCTCACCATTCGGAGGCTCGTGCATTGAAATCCCAAATTGGTAACGCCTTAATTGATACAAGCATGCTGTTGAATCATAACCTTGACCAATTTATGTGGGCGCGCTCGATTGAAGTGGAATTGCTTAGCCAATTTGGAATGAGCTTTGAAGATCCAGATGAAATGCGAGATCTACTCGAAGCGGTGCAAGAGAAAGTGCCAAGCTTCGCTTGGTTCGGTGTCACCGACTCCGAAGGGGTTGTTCAGGTGAGCACTGGAGGATTACTTGAGGGTATGAGCATTGCACACCGTCCAGTATTCACTGAAGCGCGAAGCGAACGTTTCTATGGCGATGTGCACGAAGCGCAGCTCTTAGCTCAGTTACTACCAAATCCAAGTGGTGAGGCGATGAAGTTTGTCGATATCAGCTTTCCACTTTTTTCTGACGCAGGTGAGTTTCGTGGAGTATTGGCAGCGCATCTGAGTTGGGAGTGGGCACGCGAAGTGCAGACCACCATTATGGAGCCGCTGCGCGAGCGCCATCAAATTGAATTTTTTGTCGTCAGCCCACGTATAAATGCAGTATTGTTAGGGCCCGGTCGTATGGCAGGGCAAGAGCTTAATCTCGCTAGCTTAACTGCTGCCGAGGCCGGAGAATCCGGTTTTCTCGTGGAAAAATGGCCGGATGGAGAGCGATACTTCACGGGATTTACGAAGTCATCTGGCTATCGCGACTTTCCGGGGTTTGGCTGGTCGATTTTGTTACGGGAAAACGAAGCCGTTGCCGTTCGGTCCGTCACCCAACTACAAATTGTTATTTGGTCGACCAGCTTATTATTCATTTTGCTTTTCGCATTCATTGCCTGGCGTTTAAGTATCGTCATCACTGAGCCGCTACAAGAGATTACTCAAGCTGCTCATCGTCTTTCCAAAGGAAAAATTGCCGAAATCCCTTTGCACAAAGGCATCCGTGAAATTGAGTCCTTGGAGCAATCGCTGCGCGACCTGCTGGTGAGTTTAACTCGTGCTGAATCTGCACTCGGTGAAATGGAGTCGAAAGCCCATCGCGATGCATTAACTGGGCTTGCCAATCGCAATGCGTTAACTAAGTATCTGAAAGTTGCGCGGGAGTTTGCCGAGCAACGGCATCAGTCATTAACCTTACTTTATCTTGATCTGGACAAGTTTAAACCGGTCAATGATACCTATGGTCATGCGGTCGGTGATGCCTTGTTACAGCAAGTCGCTCAGCGCTTGCGTCATCAAGTTCGGCAAGACGAATTAGCGGTGCGCCTTGGCGGCGATGAGTTCCTTTTAGTATTAACGACAGACGACCGGTGTCCTGAGGCCACGGGCGAAATGGTAGCAGAGCGTGTCTTAGAGTCGTTGCGTCAGCCATTTCAAATTGAACAATTAACGTTGAACATCGGCTCGACGATAGGCATCGCGATTTGGCCGCAAGACGGCGAGCAAATTGAAGAGGTTCTTGAGTTAGCTGACCAAGCGCTTTATCGAGCCAAGCAACAAGGCCGCAATCGTTATTTGTTTGCAAACAATCCCAAATAAAAAGAGATGACTGCTGTCATCTCTTTGGTCGTTTCGATTACTTCAGCTTTAACCCGAATGGAGTGGACGTCCTTGTCCGAGGGCTGGAGTAGAGCCTTTTTGTTACATTAGGCGTTTTGCTCGGCGAGAAGCGCCGCTTCTTTGTCTTTAAAGAAAACACCTTTGGTAATTTGCCAACTGACCGCCAAGGCACCCACAATAAAGATGACGTCACCGACAGTTCGCACCCAACGCAGCATGTGCAGTAATGGTTGTTGCATGAACTCTTCGCTACGTGCGTACCACAAGCCTTCGGTTGCACTGGCGTGGAACTGGATAAAGCCAATCGGTAGCAAGCTGGTGAAGAGCATCAGTACCAAGCCCCAGTTTAACCACCAGAACGCGGTTTTCATGAGCTTCTCGTCGAATTGGAAGTTCGGCTTGATATAGCGTAATACCAAGAGACAGAAACCGAGCGCAAGGAATCCATACACCCCAAACAATGCCGCGTGAGCGTGGGTTGGTGTCGTATTCAGACCTTGGATGTAATAAAGCACGATCGGTGGGTTGATCATGAAGCCCATAACGCCAGCGCCAAGGAAGTTCCAGAATGCCACGGCAATGAAGAACATCAGAGGCCATTTAACCCGAGCCATCCAGTCCGCACGAGCTTTCAAGCGCCAGTTTTCCCATGCTTCGTACCCTAAGACCACCAGAGGAACAACTTCAAGTGCAGAGAAGGTTGCGCCAACTGCCATAATTGGTGTGGTGGTACCTGAGAAATACAAGTGATGGAAAGTACCAGGTACACCGCCAAGCAGGAACAACGACGCTGACGCTAAGCTCGCCGCGGTTGCCGTGGTGCGTGAAACAAGGCCCATGTTATAGAAGATAAAGGCAAACGATACGGTCGCGAATACTTCGAAGAAGCCTTCTACCCAGAGGTGGACAACCCACCAACGCCAGTATTCCATGACCGACAAGTGCGTGCGCTCGCCGTAGAAGAAGCCGGCACCGTAGAACAAGCCGACCGCAATCACTGAACAGATGAACAACACCAACAGGTTTTTGTCACCGTCTTTCTTCAGTGCCGGTAACATGCCGCGAAGCATGAGCACCAACCACAATAGGATGCCGACGAATTTCAGGATCTGCCAGAAGCGACCAAGGTCGAGGTATTCGTAGCCTTGGTGACCAAACCAGAAGCTTAAGTGCTCAGGCATGACTTGTGCAATCGCTAACCAGTTACCAATGAAGGTACCGGCAGTGACGATAATCAGTGCCCAGAACAGCACGTCGACACCAAGTTTTTGGTATTTCGGGTCTTTGCCACCATTGATAATCGGAGCAAGGAACAGACCGGCTGCAAGGAACCCGACAGCAATCCAGAACATGGCGGCTTGCAAGTGCCAAGTACGGACCAAGGTATAGGGTAGGATTTGTGTGGTATCAATGCCATAGAAGCCACTACCTTCAACGGTGTAGTGCGCAGTAAAGCCACCGAGGAAAACTTGTAGCGTAAACAAGGCAACCACAACAAACAAATATTTGCCGAGTGAACGTTGTGACGGCGTGAGCTTCACTAAGCTGATGGGGTCTTTTTTCGGTGCGACCGGCTCTGCGTGCTCTTTGCGTAAGAAGGCCCAGGCCCAAATCAACGCACCCACACCAGCGATCAATAGAATGATGCTGACCAACGACCAAATCAGGTTTTCCGCTGAAGGCGTATTGCTGATCAGTGGTTCATGTGGCCAGTTGTTGGTGTAAGTTACGTTCGAATCCGGACGTTCAGTTGCTGCAGCCCACGAGGTCCAGAAGAAGAAGTGCGTTAACTCAATACGACGGCGTTCCGATGGCAGCGTATCGTTCTTCATGGCGAAGTTATGACGCGTCTGCTCGAAGGCGGGGTCATTGCCAAACAAGCGAATATAGTAGTCCGCAGTTTGTTGGATGGCGGCATAGCGGGTGTCGCTCAATACCAGCACGTCGCGAGCTTGGTCGTAGGTATTGGTGCGATACTCGACTTCAAGATCATGGCGCAGCATGCTTTGATCGCGCGGGTCTAGCTCGTCGTAGGAGACACCATAGATCTGCTGAGCAGTAATGTCTAACCATGCTAACAATTCGCGGCGTAGCCAATCGGCTGTCCAGTCGGGTGCTTGATAAGCACCATGACCCCAGATTGAACCAAGTTGCATACCACCAACCGACTGATACGCCGTTTGACCATTTAAAATGGTCTCATTGGTCATGATCAGGTTGCCCTGAGCGGAGACGACTTGATCAGGAATGGGCGGAGCCACTCGATACACTTCTTTACCGAAATAGCCCAAAATACCAAAGGTAATGGCTAGAATCGCAATTAACGTCCACCAGAGTTTTTTATACTCACCCATGGCAGCCCCCTTTTTTGAGTTGATTATTGTTAAGCATGTGCTTACTCCCGTTTACTAAACTCTCCCCGGATCATCCGAGTGATTCATGGTTGATTTAGCAGGAAGCGTGCCAGCTTTTAATAATCCAATTAAATCAATTATATATGGGTTATCTTGGCGTTTTCGAACTCGGTATTGGTGGTTTTCACCTGAACGCTTTCGGGTAAAAATTACCCAGCAGGTAAAAATCACCACGAAGCTCCTCATGGCGCGGTAATTTCAACTACTCCCCTTGGCGTATCTCCTTAAATTCCCCTGTTAAAGATACGGACATTGTAAAATTGGCTAACTGAAGTCGCTTTCTGTGAATGACCACACAAGAACATGAAATCGATGTCTAGGGCGAATCAATGCGAGGTTGCGCATGACAAACAAACGAACAGAACTAAAGGGCATTGCCAAGCTCACTCTAGTCGCGGTGAGTGTGGCAGCGGCTATCGCTTGGATACCGCAAAGCTTTGCAACCGAAGCGACGATGACGGCGCAGGAAGAGATTAACCTGTCGTTGCGCGATCGGCTGGAACATGTTGGCGGCAAGCCTGGTTGATGCTTCGCTGTAATGTTTAATCAGCAACGTTCCATCCCCAAACGCTCGGGCTTTCAGTTCGCTAGAGCGCTCTTTCCTATCTTAGAAACAAACGCCTAAAAAACCATCCCGATGACCCATTACCTCTGACGAGGTAAAGGATCCTTATTTGCTGCGGCTTTGCGTTCAGTAGTGAATTTCACTGCCGCAAAACCTTGATCTAGATCAAAGGATAGATTTGCCAGTTGGTTACTGTAAACACTATATATTGTGCTAATGGAATCCAATAAACACAAGATATGGGGTTGAAGTGAAAGCTAACGGTTATTTACGTTACAGCGAAGAGCAAGTGGTTTGGCAGGAAGTGCCGGGTGAAACGTCGCTGGCTTACACCATCACCGGCTGCTCAGTCGGCTGTAAAGGTTGCCATAGTGTCGACACTTGGCCGCAGGGTAGTGGCACGGTATTGACCCCAGATTATTTCCAGCAGCGGCTCGACCACTATCGAGGCCTGTTGACCTGTGTTGTCTTTCTAGGTGGTGAATGGCAGCCACAAGCCCTACTTGAATTATTAAGATTGGCTCGGCAGGCGGGGCTGAAAACTTGCCTGTATACCGGCTTAGAGGATGTTTCCGACGATCTTCACAAGCATTTAGATTATTTAAAAACGGGACCGTGGATTGCGGAGCGGGGCGGCTTAAATAGTCCGACAACGAACCAACGTTTTGTCGACTTGCGCCGAGGGGAACTGCTGAATTTCCGCTTTTTGCTATAGGTCTGCATCAACAAAAATGAACAGGGGAACACATCATGTTACGGATGAATCAAGAACAAATCGACGGTAAGTTAGGCTTCATTGATGATTATTTAAGTGCCCAAAATGCCGCAGATGGCTCGAAAATGGATGCTAATGCGAACGTAACACAAAAGAACGTGGCGACCTTGGAAGCGGAGCTGATGAAAGACTTCTTCGTCCAGGTGAACCGTGCTCAGGTGAGTCGCAAAATTACCGAACTATTTGGCGCAGAACTGGCCACCGAGTATGTTCGGCAAATTGAAAATCATGAAATCTATGTGCATGACGAGACCAGCCTTAAACCCTATTGTGTTTCGGTCACTATGTATCCATTTTTGCGTGACGGACTAACGAAGCTGGGGGGCGAATCGTTGGGACCGAAGCACATTGAGTCCTTCTGCGGCACCTTCGTCAACTTCGTGTTTGCTGTGAGTTCGCAGTTTGCTGGTGCTGTGGCAACGGTCGAGTTTTTAACCTACTTCGACTACTTTGCCCGCAAAGATTATGGCGATGACTATCTCAATACTCACCGCCATGAAATTGCTAACCATTTGCAACATGTGGTTTATGCGCTAAATCAGCCGGCAGCTGCGCGCGGCTACCAAAGCGTGTTCTGGAATATCTCCATTTATGATCAGTACTATTTTGACAGCATGTTTGGGGAATTTGTTTTCCCAGATTTTAGCAAGCCGAGCTGGAAGTCCGTATCAGCACTACAAGACTTCTTCTTAGATTGGTTCAATGAAGAGCGCAATAAAACGATCTTAACCTTCCCAGTGGTGACGGTAGCCATGTTGACTGATAGCGGTCGTTGTAAAGATCAATCCTTTGCTTATGACATGGCAAACCACATGCAGAAGGGGAGTTCATTCTTCGTCTATTTGTCTGACAGTGCCGATTCATTGGCGTCCTGCTGTCGCTTGCGCAGTGAAATTGCTGACAATACGTTTTCCTATACGCTAGGCGCTGGAGGGGTTGCGACCGGGTCGATTAACGTCATTACCGTGAATATGAATCGTCTTGTCCAAGACCAACGTGATTTGGCGGAAGAAATCGACAAGATACACAAATACCAAGTGGCCTACCGACGCTTAATGGAAGAGTACAAAGAGGCTGGACTGCTTACCGTTTATGATGCGGGTTTTATTAGCCTCGATAAGCAATTTCTCACAATCGGCATTAACGGTATGACCGAGGCTGCCGAGTCGCAAGGCATTCAAGTAGGAAATAACCAAGCCTATAAGGACTTTGTGCAACGACATTTGAAGGTCATTTATGACGCCAATAAAGCCGCGAAAAAGACCTACGGTTACATGTTCAACACAGAGTTTGTGCCGGCTGAAAACCTCGGCGTCAAGAACGCTAAGTGGGACCGGAAAGATGGCTATTTTGTGCCGCGCGATTGCTACAACTCATATTTTTACACCGTTGAAGATGACAGTGTGAACGCGCTGGATAAATTTGTGTTACATGGAAAAGAACTGATCGAGTATCTCGATGGTGGCTCAGCTTTACATTTAAATGTGGAAGAAAAACTGTCCACCGAAGGCTACTTGGCATTGTTTAATACCGCTGCTGCAACAGGCTGCAACTATTTTTGTATCAATGTGAAAATCACCATCTGTAATCGCTGCGAGCATATCGACAAGCGCACGCTGAGCGCCTGCTCAGACTGCGGTTCTGACGATATTGATTATGGCACGCGGGTCATTGGCTATTTGAAACGCGTGTCTGCGTTCAGTGCTGGACGCCGTCGCGAGCATTCGTTACGCCACTACCATCGTGAACGCAACCAGCTGGCTGCGAATGCCCGGTTCGGCAAAGCGGTCGACGAACAAAAGACGCTCGAGAACGTCAGTTAACCAAGAGCAAACAAAGACTACCCACAAAGGGGAGGGTTTCCTCCCCTTTTGGCGGAAGGAGAGGAGCAGGTTAATGTGGTAAGCTGCCGCTATCAATTTTGTTCGGAGCAACACCATGTTAAGTAGTTATGACGATTTTATTGACGCAGCGCAAAAACAGCCTGAGCCGCAGCGCTTACTGTTAGTGTTCACCAAGGCTGAAATGCCAGAAAAGGCCACAGCGGAACAGCAAGAACGCTTTCAACGGGGCGAAGGTGGCAACTTAAATCCAGTGCTTTGCGTCGATAAACTGCCAGAAGAAATTCAACAATTCGACGTTTTGTTGCGCGAATCTGAACACACGGGTGTTGACTGGGATATCGCGTTCGCAGCGAGTATGAGCGGCTTAATTGGTGTGCCGCCAACACCTGAACAAGCAGAGCAGCCATTAAAGATGATGGTGGAAAGTATTAAGGGTGGGAACATTGCTAATTTTCTCGCTTTTAATCGTCAGGGCGAATTGCTCCGGATTCTCTGACGACTTTTCCGCTCAGTGCGCTGGTACACCAGCTGCCACTGAGCGGTTTTTCTTTTTGTGAAGGCCCGTTCGATTAATGCTGAGCGCGCGCTTCACGGCTCAATAGCACTTCCTCGGCGAGTGCCTCTGAAAGATCATATAAAGCTTTCGGGAGACGCGCTTGCAACTCGATCGTGTCTAAATAGTTCTTCAATTCCAAACCGAGTTCGGTATCGCCAATCAGCATTAATTTCCGGCGGAAGAACAAGGTGTCCGGATCGACTTTTTGCGTGATGAGCAAGAACAAATCGTCCATGTTGCCACGGAAGAGAATATCGGCATCGTGCGTTGTCATGATGACCTTTAGGCGCGGTGCCATCTGTTGCGGGTTTAGTGTCACAATAAACTCAAGCTGAATATCGCTGACGACCACTTTTACTGTGCGGTTGCGCAGAAAGTCGAGCCGCCCTTGTTGCAGATCAGTTTTGAAAAACTGATTTAAGGTGAACTGCAAGGACTGGGTGGTCAATTTCGACGGCGCCAATTTTACCCCTTTTGCGACAACATTGGGGGCTGCTTCTACCACCTTCTGGATAACTCTATTTTTGTTTAACATTCAAACACTTCCGTAAATATTTTGGGTAAAATCAAAGACCCTTAAACGGTATCAAAAGTTTGTGCCGCCGCGTTAATCTAAATCAAGTATTGATGAGAAAGTCTGGGTTAAGGTGCGTCCGTCACTGTTCACTTTGAATTTATTAATGAATGAGGCCCTTTATGGAATTGTTATGTCCTGCAGGGAGTATTCCAGCATTAAAAGCAGCCATCGAGCATGGTGCTGACGCTGTCTATGTTGGTTTGAAAGATCAAACCAATGCCCGCCATTTTGCCGGACTCAATTTAGAAGCCGGAACATTGCATGACGCGGTGCGTTATGTGCATCAGCATGGTCGTAAAATTCATGTTGCGATCAATACCTTTGCCCATCCAGATACGTTCCAGCGCTGGACGGCTGCGGTCGATGCGGCCATTCAGGCAGGCGTTGATGTGCTGATCGTTGCCGATATGGCGGTATTGAGTTATATCGCCGAGCGCTACCCGGAACAGGAAGTTCACTTGTCCGTGCAAGCGTCGGCAACGAATGCGGCGGCGATTGAATTTTATCAACAAGAATTTGGCGTAAAACGTGTGGTACTGCCACGGGTGTTAGCCATGAACCAAGTCCGCGCACTGGCTCGAACCACGAATGTAGATTTGGAAGTCTTTGCCTTTGGCAGTCTTTGTATTATGGCCGAAGGTCGTTGTTATTTGAGTTCGTATATGACCGGTGAGTCGCCGAATACGGTTGGAGCTTGCTCGCCAGCGGCTTGCGTGCGTTGGGACGAAAAGGACGGCGTGCTTGAATCACGTCTTAACGGTGTTTTGATTGATCGCTTTCAACCTGAGGAAACAGCCGGTTATCCAACCTTGTGCAAAGGTCGTTTTGCTGTCGACGGTGAGGTCTACCATCCACTCGAAGAGCCAACCAGTCTAAATACCTTAGGGCTCTTACCGGAGTTACACAAGGAAGGAATTGCCTCGCTAAAAATTGAAGGGCGTCAGCGTTCACCTGCTTACGTGGCGCAGATTACCAAAGTCTGGCGCGCCGCCATTGACGCGGTTTTGCATGATCCCGATCGTTTCCATGTCCAAGACGATTGGAATCGGGTACTCGCGGGCCTTTCCGAGGGCAGTCAAACCACCATCGGTGCCTACCACCGCAGCTGGAAATAGGAGACAAACCATGCAGTTTTCATTAGGGCCGGTGCTGTACTTCTGGCCAAAAGCAACCATGCAGGCGTTCTATCGTCAAGCAGCTGAAAGTGATGTGGATGTGGTGTACCTTGGTGAGACGGTGTGCAGCAAGCGCCGCGAACTCAAGCTCGATGACTATCTGACCATTGCCCATGAACTCCGCGAAGCAGGAAAGCAAGTGTGCTTGTCGACTATGACCTTACTCGAGGCGCCATCGGAGTTGCGTGAGCTGAAACGCTATTGTGACAATGGCGAGTTTCTTGTCGAGGCAAATGATGTCGGTGCCATTCGCTTACTGCGTGAACATGGATTGCCATTCGTCGCCGGTGCAGCGATCAGTGTGTATAACCAACACAGCGTGAAACGACTGGTCGACATGGGCATGCAACGTTGGGTTATGCCCGTTGAGCTCTCGCGGGATTGGCTGCAAGAGTTGCTTAGCCATGACGAGGTGCAATCGGTGCGTGATCGATTTGAAGCCGAAGTCTTTGCCTTTGGGCACATGCCACTCGCTTGGTCGGCCCGATGCTTTACGGCGCGTTCGGAGAATCGGCATAAAGATCAATGCGAACTCTGCTGTATTAAGTATCCAGATGGGCGCCGCGTCGACAGTCAAGACGGTCAGCGTGTTTTTGTGCTCAATGGTATTCAAACTCAGTCCGGCGATCGCTATAACCTCATTAATCAAGTTCCTCAGATGCAAGGGCTCGTTGACGTGGTGCGGATTAGCCCACAAGCGGAAGGCACTTTTGACTGGCTAGAGAAGTTCCGCGACAATACCCAAGGAGCCGCCCCAATAAAATTACCCGCGGGCGATGTGAATGGCTATTGGCTACAACTAGCAGGAATGGTGCAGCAAGCATGACAACAACGAAGCAAGCTCGAATTGGCATTGTGACCGTAAGCGACCGTGCCAGTGCTGGCGTTTACGAAGACATCTCTGGCAAAGCAATCATTGCTACGCTGAATGACTATTTAACTTCGGCGTGGGAGCCTGTTTATGAAGTGATTCCCGATGAACAGCCGGAGATTGAAGCCATGCTCAAACGCATGGTTGATGAGGACGGTTGTTGTCTGGTGGTAACGACTGGCGGCACAGGGCCAGCAAAGCGCGATGTCACCCCCGAGGCGACCGAAGCTGTGTGTGACCGCATGATGCCCGGTTTTGGTGAGCTGATGCGCACAGAATCGTTGAAGTATGTGCCGACGGCTATTTTGTCGCGGCAAACGGCAGGGCTGCGCGGGTCAAGCTTGCTGATTAATTTACCGGGCAAGCCGAAAGCTATTCGTCAATGCCTCGATGCGGTTTTCCCAGCCGTACCGTATTGCATTGATTTAATGGAAGGTCCGTACTTAGAGTGTGACGAAAGCGTGATACAGCCTTTTCGGCCAAAGGCAAAGTAATCAGCCGCGGTTGATCACAAACAGATAGATGACCAAGAGCAAGGTGACAAACCAAAATCCCGACAGCAGCTGCCAAAACAGTAAGCTGCTGCCACGGGTGCTTTGCTTGACTTCGTCGCGCAAAAACTCCGGGTTGGGTTGGCGAATGTCACGTAAAAAGCTCGCGAGTGTGGTGTAGCGCACTTGCAGGTCAAATGACACCCCTTTCTCGAGTGCGCGGTCGAGCCAGACTGGTATCGCTGGGTTGGCTTTACGAGCGCTGATATAGCGCAAGCGGTCATAGTCACTCGGTGTTTTGCACTCTTCAATTTTGCTGCCATAGGGCAGTTTTCCCGTGAAGAGCTCGTAGGCGATGGTGGCGAGTGCATAGACGTCGCCTTGAATCGCTGAGTTTTTACCGGTGAGGTACAAAGGGTCTGAATAGGCAGCTGTCCCTAATACGGACTCTTGGTCAATCGGAATGAAAATCTCGGCAACGCCGGCGACAAATACTGAGCCGAAATCGACAATTTTGGCGGTTTCTTTCCCGGTGCCAGGCTCTTGCTGAATAATGATATTGCCGGGTTTTAGGTCTTGATGAATCGCTTCGCAATCATGGAAAGCCTGCAGGCCAGCCGCAACTTGTTCGAGAATACTGAGCGCCCGAGCTGGTTTAATCGGCTGGTTGATTTCTAGCCAGCGCTCCATGTTGACGCCTTCTACGTACTCCATTAAATAATAGAGGAAACTCCGTGGCCGGTTTTGCCGAATAATTCTGGTTACATGCGGGCTTTCAATGCGACTGCCGATCCACTCCTCGCGAATAAAGCGTTCAATGTAAGCGGTGTCGTCGGAAAAGTTTTCCGATGGTGTTTTCATGACTATTTCGGCACCGCTTTCGTTGTCACGGACGAGATAGAGATGACTACGAGAGCTCGCAAAGAGTTCGCTGATAATCTCATAACCGTCAACTTTCATGCCCGGGCTAAAGGCTGGCGGGAAGGGCAGTTTGGTGAGTTTCTCGTGATAGTCGTCAATGTTTTCATTCGGTAGTTGGTGGATATCGACGACGATAATACTGACATTGTCGTCACAACCGTTTGCCAGTGCCTGCGCAAATAATTGTTCCGCCGTTGCTTGCGCCGACAGCCCCGCATTGAGCGCTTCTTGTATCGCGTCAAGGCTAACAAACTCGTGTAAACCGTCTGAGCTTAGCAGCAATTTGTCGTGGATTTGCAAATTAATCCGTTGGTGGTCAAGTTGCAGATTACTGTCCATCCCCAAGGCACGAGCGAGAAAGTGGCGATCTTGACTGAGGTGAGCCGTGTGGTCGTGGGTGAGTTGTTGGCATTGACCCTTGCGCCAATGGTAAACGCGACTGTCACCCACATGAAAGATATGCGCCGAATGAGATTTTATGATCGCGGTACTAAAGGTACACAACTGACCTTTCATTTCGTTGGCAAAGGCATGACTGTGACGATACAAACGTAAATTGATGGTCGATAGCACTTGCCCAGCACTATGGCTCACCGACCAGGTGTCGGGCGTTTTCGGATAGTCTTGAATAAAGGTCCGGACTGCAGTGGTGCTGGCTTCTCGTCCTGCTTCGGCGCTACTGACACCGTCGGCGACAGTGAAAATAGCGCCTTTATAGGTCAATAAATGAGCACTTTCAGGCACCAAGGCGGCGGCTGCATCTTCGTTGCCTTGTTTACCGCCTTCGTTACAGAGAACAAAGTAATCAAGCTGTAGTTGCTGTGATTGCTCCGGCCCTGCTATCGGTGCCTGTGTTTCCATTTATTTATGGCCTACCTCGATGGTGTGAACCGTGCCATCTGGCATGACTTCAGTAATGTGGCCTTTCGGGTTGTCCATAAAGAACACCGCGACCAGCCCAATTAATGCTGAAGCTGCAATGACATAGAAGAAGACACTGTAGGAAACAAAGCTGAGGACAGTCAAGTAGACCACCGCACCCACGTTACCATAGGCGCCAGCCATACCGGCGATTTGTCCTGTCATCGAGCGTTTAATCAGTGGAATCATGGCAAATACAGCACCTTCGCCCGCTTGCACAAAGAACGAGCAAGCCATGGTGACGAGTACCGCAACTAAAATCCACCAGTTGCTATCAATAAGTCCCATCATAAAATAACCAACTGCCAAGCCGGAAATCATGATAATCAGGGTGCGACGACGACCATAACGGTCGGAGAACCAACCGCCCATCGGCCGCGAAACTAAGTTCATAAAAGCAAAGCCCGACGCTAGTAAACCAGCGGTGACGGGGTTCAAGCCTTCAAACGTCTGCAAGAAATACAGTGGCAGCATGGACACGACCGCAAGCTCTGAACCGAAGGTCGCAAAGTAGGCGATATTTAAAATAGCCACTTGTTTAAATGAGAATTTCTCCAGTTCCGGAACACCTTCACGCAAATGTTCGGCATTGATACTCCAAGTTTGCCAAGTGTGATAGATGAACACCACCAGAAGTATGGCCCAGAATACGTACATGGTTGATTCAGAGAGCAGGTTTACGCCGCCGGGTGCTAGGCGCCAAGCCAGTAAACCAAGGGCAAGATACATGGGGATATTCATCAAAATTAACGCCCACAAGGCGCCCCAAGAAGACACCAACATGGCACCTGATTTTTTCGGCTTAAAATAAATCGAGCCTTTCGGGGTATTACGCGCGAGCTTGTAGAATACTAGGCCGTAGATACCACACAAAATACCAACCAAAGCGATGGCGTAACGCCAGCCATCGTCACCACCAAATGCCAGTGCTAGTGCAGGAAGCGTCATCGCAGCGGCGGCGGAACCAAAGTTACCCCAACCGCCATAAATGCCTTCGGCTGTACCAACTTGATGGGCGGGAAACCACTCGCTAACAAGACGAATACCGATAACAAAACCGGCACCGACGAAGCCTAACAAGAAACGGAAAATGGCTAAGCTGGTGTAGGTATTGGCAAAAGCGAAACCAATACATAAAAAGGCAGAGATCACTAATAGGGCGGAATAAATCAGGCGTGGCCCCAATTTGTCGACCAACATACCGACAATAATCCGCGCGGGAATGGTCATAGCGACGTTCAAGATTAATAGCGCGCGCACTTGCGCATCGGTCAAATCAAGGGTTTCTTGAATCGATGATAGCAATGGCGCATGTGCAAACCACACCGCAAAGGTGAGAAAGAACGCGAACCAAGTTAAATGCAGCGTCTTTATTTTTGGATCGCTGAAGCGAAACAAATTTAAGCTAGTAGCAGACGACATGATGACCTCATTACAAGTAGGGGTTTATTCTGAGTGCATTGTCTTTAGGTATAGGCCTAGCTTGCTTGATCTACATCAAGAAGGCGATTGGGCGAAAATTAAGGAAAAGTAACTCGCTATCCCAAAAGAGGTATAAAGATATCCGCTAGGTGATTGATTTTATTTGAGGTGTATACCTCAAACGTATTAGTTTAATTTGGGAAAGGTGGTAGCCAGGGGCTATGGAGGTATTCCTTGTGGTTGCAGCGAATACAGGTAAAAATCATTATCATGTAGCTAATGTAGAGGCAGGATAATTAAATGGATGCGACCCTTCCCGGTGCTTGGCGAGCACTCACTTTAGCCACGTTAGCATTTGCAGCGAACTTCTCGGTGTGGATTATTTACGCGGTGCTCGGTATTGATATCCAAGCGCAACTCGAGCTCAGTGGCACACAACTCGGCCTGCTGCTCGCAACGCCAATTGTCTCTGGCGCCTTATTGCGCATTCCGGTTGGCATCCTATCGGAATATTGGTCGGCTCGGACGTTATGGATTTGGCAGATGGTGATCACCATTCCGGCCTTGCTACTTCTCCCCTTGATTGACAGCTATGCAGGATTTTTATGGGTCGGCTTATGGATAGGCCTGAGTGGGATCTCATTTACCCTCGGTATTCGTTATGTGACAGATTGGTTTTCACGCCAACAACAGGGTCTCGCGCTTGGTATTTTTGGCGCCGGTAATGCCGGTGCTGCTATTTCCTTTATTCTGCTACCGTTATTGGTGATGCGGCTCGATTGGCAATGGACCGGGCCGTTCTACGCGATAGGCCTCTTGCTCATGCTTCTGGTTTTTATGGCTCTGGCACCGAAAGTACCCAGCTATGTGCCGAAATTCCAACCGGCTTGGCGTGATCAGTTAAGACCGTTAAAAGATCTACGGGTTTGGCGGTTTAGCCTTTATTACTATTTTGTCTTCGGTAGCTTCTTAGCCCTGATCCTATGGCTGCCAAGTTACTACATGAGTGCCTACCACCTGACCTTTCAGCAAGCGATGGGCTTCACTCTGTTTTTTGTCACGACCTCGAGTATGGTGCGGGCGCTCGGCGGCTGGTTAGCAGATCGGTACGGTGGGCAGTTGGTCAATTGGAGCGTGTTTTGGATTTGTTTGGTGTGTTTGTTCTTCTTGAGCTACCCGCCAACCACCATGACCATTCACGGTCTCGAACGGGATGTCGTGCTGTCGGTGGAAATTAACGTTTGGTTATTTACCGGCTTGATTTTTGTCATTGGTATTGCGCAGGGACTCGGCCGAGCGAGCGTTTATAAAGTTATCCACAATCACTACCCACAACAGATGGGATCTGTGGGTGGAATTGTCGCCGCGCTCGGTGGTTTAGGTGGCTGCACCTTACCGGTCTTATTCGGTGTGGCACAAGATTTGCTTGGTATTAGTAGTGGTGCCTTCATGGTGCTCTATGCCGTGTTAGCTGTGTGTATGACGGTAATGTTTTTTGCCATGCGCGCTGAGCGTTACCGCAAAGAACTTGCGGCTGCACAAGCGCACGACTTTTATCAAGAACAGTAAGCGACAAATCAAGGGGAACGTCGTTATGCAAATTACAGATTTAGCCAAGGAGCAAGCATTAGCGCCGTTATTACGTCAAGCGTTTCGGCCGATGTTCTTGTTTGGTGCAATATTCAGCGTGATCGCTATGCTCCTTTGGGGTTTGGCGCTGTCAGGTATTATTCAATTAACGCCATATTACAATGTAATGTTCTGGCACCAACATGAAATGGTTTTCGGCTTTGTTGCTGCCATTATTGTCGGTTTTCTTCTCACCGCGGTGCAGAACTGGACAGGAATGCGCGCTACACATGGGCGCGAACTCTTCATTCTCACTGCAGTTTGGCTAGCGGGTCGATTATTAATGCTGTTCGGTGGCGGCTTACCGGTTTGGCTCGTAGCGATCGTCGATTTAGCTTTCCTACCACTCGCTGCACTTATGTTTGCCGTGATTGTGATGAAAGCTGGGCAAACACGAAATTTGTTCTTTGTGCCGGTGCTCTTGCTCCTCACCGTCTGTAATGGTCTCATGCATGCCGGCGTGATTTGGGGGCAATTCCAGTTTATCCAGCATGGCAGTATGAATGCTATTTGGTTGATCACCCTAATTATGGCAATTGTGTCTGGGCGGGTTTTACCGATGTTTACAGCGAACGGGACGGGGACGCCGAGGGTCACACCGGTGCCCTTGTTGGATAAACTTGCGCTAGGCTCGCTATGGCTCATTTTTGCGCTGCACTTTTTCTTATTAACACCTCATATTCCAGCATCGGCGATGGCTGTACTGTTTGCCTTTGCGGCGGTGGTGAACTTAATTCGCCTTGTCCGAGTGCGTTTTTGGGTGACGTTTAACGTACCTTTACTCTGGTCATTACACATAGCGGTTGCATTTATCCCGTTAGGATTAGCGCTCTTCGCTCTGCGCTATGCTGGATTTTCGGTGAGTGTAAGTACTGGGGTGCATGCGTTAACGGCTGGCGCAATGGGCGTGATGATCTTGGCGATGATGGCACGTGTGTCACTCGGTCACACGGGTCGCTTATTACAACCGAAAGCGATTATGACCGTCGCCTTTGTGTTGGTTATCCTCGCAGCCTTACTCCGCATTTTTGCCGGTTGGTTGCTTCCCGGTTTCCCGTTAACTTGGTATAACGTGGCCATCGGCGCTTGGGTCGTGGCTTATTTGTTCTATATTGTGGTGTATTTTCCGGTCTTGACCACGCCGCGAGAAGACGGTCGGCCTGGTTAATAAGTAGTCAACTGTATGATGTAAATCAAAGGCGCCTGACTCTTTCGAGGTACGGCGCCTTTTCTTTTCTGTGATTTGATTCATATCAATCCGGATTTTCTTGGACTCTCTAAACTTCTCCCCATAGTCTGCGAAGCGCTGAAAGCGTGGCAGATGATCTACGGAGGAGTGCACGATGGCACAGGTTGAAAATGTAGAGCCGAAAATGAGCGTGGTTGAGAAGCCGCTGGTCTATTCGTGTTCAGGTTGTTCGAACGTTGCCCAACTGGCAAACGATATCGCCGTTTGGATGAGCCGCGAAGGCGTTGCGGAAATGTCCTGCATTGCCGGTGTTGGTGGTGGTGTGCGTCCGTTGCTGAAAACAGCGCGTTCTGGTCGACAAATTATCGCTTTAGATGGCTGTCCACTTGCTTG
Source organism: Aliidiomarina sp. (assembly GCF_022565475.1). Classification (GTDB taxonomy): domain Bacteria; phylum Pseudomonadota; class Gammaproteobacteria; order Enterobacterales; family Alteromonadaceae; genus Aliidiomarina. The sequence continues at coordinate 215,124 of NZ_JAIUMR010000003.1, forward strand.
TGTAAAAAACACACTGAAGAAAGCTGACGTCGAGCCGACGTGGCACATTGAGCTGACCCGTTTGGGCTTGAAGAAGCATGATCAAGAAAATTGCACGTTGGCGGATACATTTCATGCGTTGGAATATGTTTATGAGCAAATCGGACTGAAAAAACAGCCGGTTAATCACGCGGATTTGCGCATACCGAACAATCCGGTGACTTCGGCAGATTAATGCGTTGCCAGCTTGCGTGAGCGCCGTCGTAAAGTAGCACTGCGCCACTCAATGTCTCACCTACGTGTGCAATTAACTTGAGGGTTTCAACGGCTTGTAGCGCGCCAACAACGCCAACGACCGGCGAGAAAACGCCAGCTTCCATGCACGTCAGTTGTTGTTCACCAAACAAACGACTAAAGCAGCGATAACACGGGGTGTCTTCAGTCATCGGATAGACGGCGACTTGACCTTCGAAGCGGATGGCGGCGCCGGACACCAAGGGAATTTGTTGTTGCCAACAAAATGCATTAAGCAAATTGCGCGTTTCCAAATTGTCGCAGCAGTCCACGATGACGTCGCTGTTAACCAGCACGGCCTCGAGGTTATCGCGCGTGAGGCGCTCGCTGATCGCTTGGATTTTCACTTCACTGTTTAAGGCGCGCAACGTTGCTGCCGCGGTTTCAGCCTTAGAATCACCGATATTATGCTCACGAAATAGAATCTGACGTTGCAAGTTACTGCGCTCGATCCGATCGTTATCGATGAGAATTAACTCACCGACACCACTTCCAGCTAAATACGGTGCAACTGCGCAGCCGAGGCCACCCATGCCGACAATGGCGACGCGAGCCGCAAGAATACGCTCTTGGCCCGTGAAGTCGACGGTCGGCAACATGACATGACGCGAGTAACGTAAGGCCTGTTGGTCAGACATAGGCTGTGTGGGTTTCGACATAAAGTCTCCAAGGCTTACTCAGGATTGGTAGGGCTTGATTGTGCCACAGGCTCGGGGCGACGCCAAAGCCAGAACGCAACAGCAGCGAGAAAGGGCGGTAATAGATATTTCAACAGTACGGGTGCTGGCGACCAAAACAGCATGACCAGACTGACAGCCATCATCCCTGTGGCAATCCATTTCGCTTTGCGAGAAACGGCTCCCTCGCGACGCCAAGCCAGAATACTCGGTCCGTAACGTGGATGCCTCAGCAGCCAGTTTTCCAGCTCAGGCCAGCCCTTACCGGCAGCCCAAGCAGCCAAGAGCACAAATGGCACGGTAGGCAAGCCCGGCAGCGGGATCCCGAGAACTGCCAATTTTAATGAGACAATGGCGATTAAACGCCAGAATAAACGCCGCAGTAGAATCATGCGCTCTCTTTTCTGCCGGCCGTGGCGTTGCGACTGCTTTCCTTAAGACCAAGGCGCGTTGCCAATTTATGCAGATTACTGGCGTCAATACCAAGTAGCCGCGCAGCCTGTGCCCATGACTGGTCTGCACGATGCAAAGCCTGACGGATGAGCGCTCGCTGGGTTTGTTCGACGGCTAACTTTAGATTCGGTAGCTCTTTCCCGGATTCAGACTGTGGTAGCTCTTCACGAATCAGCGTCGATGGTGCTGCTTCTAGGCCATCAAAACAGTCAGGGGTAAGGGTGACGATATCGGAGCGGACGACGCCGCGGCTCAGAGCCTTAATCGCTGCCCGACTAATGACATGCTCAAGTTCACGAACATTGCCCGGCCAGGGGTAACTTAATAGCAGCGCTTCGGAAGTCTCGGCGATCCGTAAGCTGCGAAAGCCAAGCCGCGTACGGTTTTGCTCGAGGAAGAAGCCAGCAAGTAACAGGATGTCGTTACCTCGGTCACGCAGTGGTGGAATATGCAGTGGATAAACCGAGAGTCGATGGTAAAGATCTGCCCGGAATTCACCAGTTTTGACTTGCTCGCGTAACTTTCGGTTAGTCGCTGCAACAATCCGCACATCGACATGCCGTGTTTTATCTGTGCCGAGGCGCTGCACCTCACCATTTTGCAGGACACGTAACAACTTTGCTTGGATGTTTAACGGCAATTCGCCGACTTCATCGAGGAAAATAGTGCCGCCGTGCGCGCTTTCGAAACGACCTTGGCGTTCGCTCGCTGCACCGGAAAAGGCGCCTTTGGCGTGGCCAAATAATTCGCTCTCGGCCAAGGTTTCCGGAAGTGCCGCGCAATTGACATACACCATAGGCTTCTTCGCTCGTGGCGACAAAGCATGCAGCCGTCGAGCAAAAAGCTCTTTACCGGTTCCAGTTTCGCCGAGTAGTAACACAGGAAGCTCGGAGTCGGCGACGACATTAAGTTCATCCAGAACAGAGGCCATTTCCTGACTATGGCCGATAATTCCTGCTTCTGCCTGTAACTTCCGCTCCATTTGCGCTTCATCTTGACGACCTTGGCGCAATGCTTTGTTGTCTTGCTCGAGGCGAGTCATCCGCAGCATGGCTTCCATGACGATGGCGCAACTCTGCAGCTCCAGTCGATGACTTTCATTAAACGTGCCCGGTGTTAAGGCGTCGAGGGTGACCACTCCCCAAGTTTCGCCCTCAATAAACAAAGGCATGCCCATGCAGTCGTGCACGGCTAATTGCTCACCGGGTAGTGCTTCGATTAAGCCGTCATAAGGGTCTGGCAGCGGGCTGTCCGGTTCAAAGCGAATGGCTTGCCGCGCGGAACAAAGCATGGCTAAACGTGGATGCTTGGCAAGTTCGAAGTGGCGACCAAAGGCTTCTTTCACTAAGCCATGATTCGCCACGGGCGAAAGCGTGTCGTCTTCTTTGCGCAACAACACGACGGCACCACAGGAAAAATAGCTTTTCAGGGTGCTGACTAATTTTTGCAGGCGCACGGGACCCGGTTGATTGGTGACGAGGTCGGCGAGAAGACTCGATTGGATCATGGTAGTTTCAACCTTGAGGGGGTAAATAGTACCCAGAACAACATGGGTGAAAGGTACCATGCGGCGGTGGATGGCTGTATTCCTCGCAAGGAGTACCTCTTCCGAGTTGACCTGATTAACCGACGCGTGAGCACGCAATCCTGTGGATAACTTACAAACTGGCATGCACCTTGCAAACTTTAAAAATCAACTAAATAAGTTTTTTCAATGTAGACAGATTGAACCGAGGAGTTATCGATGCAGTTTTCCACCACTACCCAGTCACTTATGAGCCGCTCGCTACACCAATGGCAAAAAGCCGACAATAACGAACTGATTGAATTTATTTTGGAGCGCTACCACGCGTTACACCGTGAACAGTTACCGCAAGCGATTCAACTTGCCCGCCGCGTTGAGCAGGCCCATGCGGGTGACCCTAATTGTCCCGAGGGGCTTGCTGAACATTTGAGTGACATGTTTCAGGAATTGGAAAGCCATATGATGAAGGAAGAGCAAATTCTGTTTCCGATGCTGTCTACGGCAAGCTATCCACAAGGACCGATTATGGTCATGGAGAGCGAGCATGATGAACATGAGTTAGCGTTACAGCACATCGAAAAAATTACCAATAACTTAACCTTGCCAGCGGGTGCATGCGGCACATGGACCGCCTTGTATGACTTGCTTGCAGAGTTAGTGCAGGATTTGCGCGAACATATTGAATTAGAAAGCCGCGTACTGTTTGTACCGGAAGAGCAACTTGCCGGTCGTTGCTGTGGCGGATGTCAGTAGGGGGCTTCGTCGCAACAACACCGACAGGAAAGGGCTGCATTGCAGCCCTTTTTTCGCCTTGTCACTTAAACGACTTTCGAATAACTTTGCTGACCGTCGAGTAGATAGGCATCAAAGGTGCTGCAAATACTGCGCACCCACAGGCGGCCGAGATCGGTCACCACGAGCTCTTTGTCGGTGAGTGTAACTAAACCGTCTTCGGTAAACGGCGCCAGTCGCGGGAAGCTGTCGGCAAAATACTCTTTAAATGTAAGTGACCACTTACTTTCAAATTTGATTATGTCGAGCTTGAAGTGGCAAATGACTTCTGCAATCAAGTCAGCACGAATTTGGTCGTCATGCGTTAAACTGACTCCCTTGATGACAGGTAACTGACGTTGTTCTATAGCTTGATAGTAGTCTGGTAGGTCTTTCTCATTCTGCCAGATCACACCGTTGATTTGGCTAATTGACGATACCCCTAACCCTAGTAGCGCGTCAGAGCCGTGGGTTGTGTAACCTTGGAAGTTACGCTGCAGTTTCCCTTCGCGTTGAACTTTTGCGAGCTCGTCATCAGCGCGTGCAAAGTGGTCCATGCCGATAAACTGATAGCCAGCAGCAGTAAAAGTGCGAATCCCCATTTCAAGAAGTTGCAGCTTCATTTCTGGGTTGGGCAACGCACCTTTGTCGAGTTTGCGTTGGGCAGCAAAGCGCGCGGGCAAATGCGCGTAGCTAAACAAGGAAATCCGGTCAGGGTTCAATTCAACAACTTTATCGAGCGAGCGTTGAAAGCTCTCGGGATGCTGATGTGGCAATCCGTAAATGAGATCAAGGTTAATTGAGTCAAAACCATATTCGCGTGATTTATGCACCAGGGTCTCGATCATTTCATCGTCTTGCACGCGGTTGATGGCGATTTGTACGGTGTTGTCGAAGTCTTGCACGCCGTAACTCACGCGATTAAAGCCGAGCGTTCGTAGGTGTTTTAATTTTTCCAGCGAGCAGCTGCGCGGATCAATTTCAATACTGATTTCATGCTCACCATTAGCCACTAAACCAAGATGTGTTTCCAGCATGGTCATCAGCCGAGTCAGTTGTTCCTCGGTAAGGAAGGTTGGCGTTCCGCCGCCTAAATGCAAGGGACCAAGCTTGCGTGCCTTCAGCAACGATCGATACAGCTTCATTTCATTTTCAAGCGCATCGAGGTAGGTGTCGGCTTTGCCTTGATGACGGGTAATGACTTTGTTACAGCCGCAGTAATAGCAAAGCTTGTGGCAGAAGGGTAAGTGAATATAGACGCTTAACGTGCGATCATCCGCGGCTAGCGCAGAGATGACGTGCTCGTGTGCGAATGGCGAGCTTAGCGCCAAAGCGGTTGGGTATGAAGTGTAGCGTGGCCCATTAATGTTATAGCGGGCAATGAGCTCAGGATCCCAACGAAAATCTGTCATAACCAGTCCTACCTTTACGTCTATCGAACACGGAGTATACCGATTCCGTCGTTGCTCGGCATTGATCTGCCACAAGCTAGGTTGCTATGGTGTCATCGCGCGGGTTTGCTGAAGATGATTGTAATAGATTGTTATTTATGAATTAAATTATAAATCGGGATGGGTTCTTCGACATTTTCCGGCATTGAGTTAACTCGAAAGGGGTAAGTGAGTACCCCAACAAAACCTGAGTACAAAAGCCTCAATGGTAAACGACAGAAGCGATTGCGTTGTTATACTGGTTGCGGTTATTCTGCTTGTTCGTATCCTTCCATCACTGAGTGTGAAAAGAGAGAAACTTCAATGGAAATGTATCTACCGATTAAGCATGTGCACATGCTCACGGCTTATATCACGGCGTTCTTGTTTATCCTGCGACTCGTACTTGATGCTCTGGGTAAAACTGGTTGGCGGCAGACACCTTTGCGCTGGTTGCCGCATGTGAACGACACAATTTTATTACTCATGGCGGTTAGCTTGATTGCGCTGGCAAATTTACCGGTCTTTGGTTTACCCTGGTTAGTGATAAAAATTGTCTTATTATTTGGCTACATCATTGCTGGTGTTTTTGCCATGAATCTGAAGCGTCCAAAGCAGGTCCGGGTGATTGCAGCGGTGTTAGCACTTGCGCAACTATTGTTTATTTTCCATTTAGCGGTTGCCAAACCGATGCTCTGGTAAGCATCACAGAAGACAAAAAGGTCAGCTGTGCGGCTGACCTTTTTTGCGACCGTGGGCAATATCATTTGATTTTTAGTTTGCTCTCACAGCGGTTACGGCCATTGGCTTTCGCTCGGTAGAGCGCTTTGTCCGCGCGTTCAAAAATTGCGTCCCACTTCTTGTCGTCTTCATAGTGGGCGATGCCAATACTCACCGTCACAGCGGGTAATTCTTGCCAATCATTGTTAGCGACGGCAGCACACACGCGCTCGGCGAGATTGACCGTATCGGGGTAACTTGTTTCCGGTGCGATGATCATAAATTCCTCGCCGCCCCAGCGACCGAATACATCGGTTTCTCTCAGGGTACGTTGAATGACCTCACACACTTTGATGAGGACTTCGTCACCAACATGGTGACCATAGTTGTCATTGATATTTTTAAAGAGGTCTAAATCTAGCAGTAAAACGCCAAAACTCCGTTGATAGCGCGTCGCAGTATTGAGCGATTGACTCAGTTGTTCTTCGAGGCGGCGACGATTAAGCACACTGGTCAAATCGTCATAGCTTGCCAATTTTTCCAAACGTTCATTAAGGATGCTCAGCTGCATGGAGTCAGCGACGATAAGAAGATCACGGGCAATATCGCGAGCTGCATAGAGTTGTGCGCTGCGCCAAGGAAGGCTTTTGCCACGCACTTCTTCTTCCCAGAGGCCAAATGATTTTCGTGGCCCGAGCATGGTTCCGGACTTTGTTTGCACCTGCATTTTCTCCGGTGCGCCAGCCCACTTTCGTGTCAGGCGCTTTTCTTTCCGAAACAGAATCAGGTACGAAAATGTATCGCCTTCAATTTTCGATGGGATGGCCAACACCCCTGCAAATGGAGAGTTCGGCTTAAAAACATCTGGCATATCATCCTGAATTTCGTTGCTATGCCAGAACAGTTGATGACTATTCTTTTTTTCGAGCGACGTCACTAATGTAACAATTTCGCCATGCGAGGGCACTTCGCCGACGCTGGTTAAGCGTTCGCCGCGCAGGTAACTTAAACCGTCAGAACGCAACAGTTCGAGCCAATGCGTCGCGTGTTCTTGCACTAACTCATGTGGCGAGGACGTCACATGTGAGGACTGTGCTAATGCCGCTCGGGCATCATGGAGCCGGCGCATGTAACGTTCGACTTGGCGGGAGTGTATTAACCACAGTCGCTCTGCCGCAAATTCAATCAGCCGCAACAGAAGCATTCGCTGGCGTGGTTGAATCACCCGCGGCTCACTATGGTGACAGGCGATAATACCCCACAATTTATCATCTTCAAAAAGGGCAAGTGAAGCAGATGCAGCCACACCCAAATTGCGCAGGTACTGCATGTGTAAAGGCGAAACTGCCCGTAAGCTACCGCGACTTAAATTCACCGGCTCGGCATGCTTTGAACGCATTAGCAGGGGTACGGGTTCATCATGGCTGTCAGGAACCATGCGCACCGGATTATGGTGATACATAGCGCGCGCTTGCGGCGGAATATCACTGGCTGGAAAGTGGTGATGGAGCATGGACTGCAATTCACCCCGCACACTTTCGGCAATGACTTCGCCGTGCCAGTCTTCATCGAAGCGATAAAGCATAACACGGTCATAACCGGTGTACGCTTGGGTAATTGTTGTGAGCGCCTGAATTAAGCTTTGATGCGTAAAACAAGACTTAATTCGATCGAGGCCTTTTTGTAACTCGAGATCGAACCAGTTGTGACTATCGGCGCAATACGCTTCGACTTCAATCACCCAGAGCCCGTTCTGCAACCACGCAAAGTAGCTAAGTTCGTCAATAATTGACCACAGCGTATGCTGCTGGCTTTGGTTTGCGTTTTCAAGCTCAGTGAGCAAAGGAGCAGGCAAAAGCTCTGAAGGTTTGGCGGCGAAGCAATCAATGTTGGCAAGGTTGGGAAAAAACGTCACCGCATTTTCGCTGTATGCAACGCACTGGTGACAGTCCTGAGACAATACGAAAAGAACACCGAACGACTGAATCGATTGTGGAATATGGATCGGTTCTTTTTCACACGCATCAATGAGAGCTCCGAGCTCGGCATCGATTTGGGTGCTAATTCCTTGGCTCATTCAACGTGTCCTAAGTAGTGATTGACACAATTTAGTGATTAGATTTTCTCACTTTGAAATAAATGCATCAGTTCAGTAAAGGTAGCATTAGCGTGGGCAATAATGAAATCTAAATCACGATTTTTCAACTGATTAAGATCAACCTTTTGCTCGAGTTCAGCACTCCAGTGACGCCATGCTTGCCAGCCACTTGGTGATTGTTGCCAAAGATTAAAAAAATGAACACCGAAACGAGGGTTAATGCGTTGTAAACGTTGACTTATAATTTTCCCGCCATTGGTCGAGCCTTCGACCACGTATAAAGTTGCAAATGCGGCCAACTCCTTTTCTTGTTCAGGCAATTGGGCGAGGTACTCAGCAAATCTCGAGCAATGAACCACTGGTGTTGGGTGCTGTAATTCAGTTAAATCACGCAGCAAGCATACGCTGCGCGAATGATAGGAGTAGGGTGCGATGTCATGCAAAATTGGCTCAAGTGGTTGGTAAAAAACGTAAAATCTTTGGATGACTTGAGCATATTCGTCTTTACTTAAATCGTGATGCAAAAGCCGGCTTAACAGTGGCGCCTGTTCCAAGTTTTTGTGCGCCTGCGCAGTTGCTTGGCGTAACATCAGCGCTAGACTCGGCTTATTGAGCTCATCTATTGCGGTCGTCATTTAAGATTGCTCAGCAAGTTGTGTGGCCAAGCGTGCAACAAACGCATAAATACTCAGTTGTGGGTTGGCACCGACGCTTGTCGGAAAGATGGAACCATCAAAGATCCAGCAATTTTGCAGCTGATGGTGACGACCATCAATCCGCGTCACGCTTTGCTGTGGGTCGAGACCCATGCGACATCCGCCCATGACATGAGCGCTGGAAAGACGCACTTTTAAGCGCTCATAAGGCAGGTTCTCGAGCATGTTCACGAGCGCAGACTCCGAGTCGGCATACTCAGCCCCGGTATGTAATGGCATCACCCGTTGCGCGCCGGCGGCAAACTGAATTTTGGCCATATTCAGTAGCGCATCGCGAACCGTGCGCCACAAGCTCTCTTTCAGGGGGTAGTCTAAAACCGCATCGCCGTTGCGACGGAGCTGAACTTGGCCGCCCTGACAATCGGGTAGAAATCCGTCGCGCATGAGTGCCAGCATTACGTTTGTGTGGCTCAGCTGTTGCATCCGTAACCAGTTTTCGACGCCCCAGCTGCCGAGCAAAGCGGAGACGACACTCGGTTGCATGGGGGGCACTTCAAGCTTGTAGCCGAGTCGGCTTTGGTCCAGCGGAATGTCGTTAAAGTGATCCGAGTAAACTGATTGTGGCGCACCATAAAAGCCATTAATTGGCTGTTCGAATTGTGCTGCAGTCATGCAAACTGGGTGCAAAAATGTGCGACTACCAAGCACTTTATAGGGGTCTGGTGCTTTCGAGCGCATCAGCAAAGCCGGAGTATTGATCGCACCTCCAGCGCAAATGATGCGCTTGGCACTAACATAGAAACCGGGACCGTCGCTACGAGTTAACCACGTATTCATGGGACTGACGAACACACCCTTGACTGTGTCACCTTGAATATCCAGTCGCTCCACCCGCGCACTATGAATGAGCACAGCATGATGGCTGAGCGCATTGGGGATGGTGGTGACTAACATCGACTGTTTCGCGTTCACCGGGCAACCGGTGCCGCAATAGCCCAAATTCCAGCAACCGGTGACATTGCGTGGAATAATGTCCCAGTGCCAACCGAGTGCTTCGCAACCGTTGCGGATGACGTCGTTGTTAGCGTTTGGAGGCATCGCCCAGCGTTCGACGTTAAGCCGCGTTTCAATTTGCTCGAACCAAGGTGTCATCGAACTTGTGTTGGCGTAATCAATGCCGTAGTCGCGTTGCCAAGTGCCGAGGGTCGACTCCGGGGTACGAAAGCTACTGGTCCAGTTAACCGTTGTCGTGCCTCCGACTGTGCGTCCTTGCAAAATGCTAATGCTGCCATCGGCCGTGGTTCGTAACGCACCCTCTTGGTACATCTCGGTGTAAGCTTTCAGCTCATCATTTTCAAAGTCGCTGGACGTTTTTAGTGCGCCTTCCTCGAGAATGAGTACGCGTTGACCAGCCAGCGCCAGAATTTCAGCCGCCGTTCCCCCACCGGCACCACTACCAATGATGACGACATCAAACTCAGGTAGGTTTGGCATAGCCTGGGTGGCGTCGAAAACTTGCCAACCGTCACGCAGACCTTGACGAAATAAATCAGGTACTGGCATTACTCATGACTCCGATGTAAAGGAGGTGGTCCCGGATAGCCAATCGCCTGCCATGACGCAGAGGTGCCATACCAAGCCATGTGGCAAAGTTGGCAAAGACCTTGATAGCCAAAGCGCAAGAGCGCCACGCGACTATCTCGCCAACGCAGCAGAAACTTCTGGATATCGCGTTCGGTCGCTTGTGACCACTCGCCCCAATAACCGGTCGTTGGCCCTTGGGTTGCTTTGAAGGTCATCAGGTCAAAGAGATCGCGCAATTCGGCTTGTTTCGCTGGGCTACTGTGTGCTAACAGCCGATCGATGTTGTCTAGCGTAGTGTCCAAATTCGCGGCAAACGCCGGATGTGGGCCGATAACAAACGGTAAAATTGCCGTCAGCAACTGAATGTCCTGTTGCCGTAACTGTTGAAACTCAGGCGCAGCGGAGCGGCGATTACGCTGAACCCAGCGCGCTCCGGTTCCCGCCGCTGTAAGTACAAGAGCGCCACCAATCCCAAACTGCATGAAGCGCCGTCGACTGAGCGAAATGACTTGACCCATGGCGACATTCCTTAGCGAATAAACAGCTTGTAAATGAGTTGCAAAATCTTACCGCCATAAGGTGGATAGATAAACTTTGCGCTATTTAATCGACCCTTGGCGAGCACCGCCCGCGCCTGACTGAAAGTGAGAAAACCTTCATGTGCGTGGTAGTGTCCCATGCCCGAAGCGCCGACGCCGCCAAACGGTAAATCGTCTTGGGCAACATGGAACACCGCTTCATTAAAACAGACGCCACCGGAATGGGTTTGCTCAAGAATTTGGCGGCGTTCGTCGCTGTCCTCACCGAAATAATATAAAGCTAATGGGCGCTCACCGCTGCGCACGTGTGCCAGAGCTTGGTCGAATGTCTGGTAGGGAACGATAGGCAAAAGCGGACCAAAAATTTCCGCCTGCATGATCGCCATGTCGGTGGTCACGTTATTGACAATGGTCGGTGGAATTAAGCGTGTGGATTCAAAGGTCTCATTGTTCGGGTTGATACTGTGCACATCAGCGCCACGCGTAATCGCGTCTTGCAAGACATTATGCAGGCGTTTGAATTGTTTATCGTTAATGATCCAGCTGTAATCTGGGTTGTCACGGAAACTAGGGTACATCCGTGAAAATGCAGACTTTAACGCGGCCACGAGGTCCTCAACTTGCGCTTCAGGGCAAAGAATATAGTCGGGCGCTACGCAAGTTTGGCCGGCATTCAGGGCTTTACCAAAGGCGATGCGCTCGGCTGCTGCTTCAAGATCGCAGTGACGCGGGTTGCCGAGGATAGCAGGTGATTTGCCGCCGAGCTCCAAGGTCACTGGGGTTAAATTTTTCGCCGCCGCTTGCATGACATTACGGCCAATACTGGTGCCACCGGTGAATAATAAGTGGTCGAAGGGTAACTCCGAAAAGGCGATGCCGATGTCACTATCACCAGTAACCACAGCAACGTCCGTTGGTGCGAAACATTCGGCAATAAGCTTTTGCACAGCGGTTGCGGTCGCTGGCGTATATTCACTCATTTTAATCAAGACGCGGTTCCCCGCACTTAATGCGGCGACGAGCGGTCCAATCGCCAAGTAGAGCGGATAATTCCAGGGCACGATGACGCCAACCACACCAAGAGGTTGGTAGACAACCTTGGCCGATGCCGGTTGGAATGCAGCCCCGACTTTACGTTTAGAGGGGCGCATCCAGCGTTTCACGCGCTTTTGTGCGTAGCGAATACCCTCAATCGAAGGTAGCAGTTCAGCAAGCCGCGTTTCGTCAGCTGAACGGCGACCGAAGTCGTCATGAATGGCGGCGATAAGACTTTCTTGCTGTTCTAAAAGCGCCACTCTCAGCTTTTCAAGGTTTTCCACACGCTCCTGAGCCGATGGAAATGGCGCGGCATGAAACGCGGTTTTTTGCGCTGCGAATAATTGGGTCAACTCGGCGGTCGTGGTCATCTTTTTCCTCCCACTTTAGCGAACTGTTGTTGCATGAGTCTGGCGTAAAGTCCGCGAGGTAGCCAGCGCTTTAAGCGCCAAATTCGTCGGCCAGTGGCATGGGGCAAGACATAAAAGTGTTTTTGTGCAGCTGCGGCGGCAACCTGTCGGGCGATATCGTCAGCACTAAGGTCGCTCTTACTCATGAGTTTGTCGAGCGTTTTGTCCATATTTGGAACCGTGCTGCGCATGGAATTGCCGAGGTTTGTTCGGAAAAATGAGGGGCAGACCACGGTGACGCCGATGTTGCTCGGTGCTAGTTCATGTTGCAAGGTTTCGGACAAAGAGACGACGGCGGCTTTTGTACTGTTATAGGCCGACATGTTGGGCACGTCGAGTAGTCCGGCCATGGAGGCGATATTAATAAAATGCCCTTGCTTTTGCTGTTTAAAGATTGGCGTGAAGACTTTGCAGCCGCGCACAACACCAAGTAAGTTAATATTAATAATCCAGTGCCAGTCGTCGAGACTGACGGTTTCGATGGCACCGACTTGGGCGACGCCAGCATTATTTACCACAAGATCTACCCCTCCCCATGCCTCTAAAAGGGTATCGGCTACGCGTTGAAGATCCACTTCGTCGGTGACGTCACAGTGAAAGTAGCGCACTTCTTGTGCGTTTTGCGCCAAGGTCTGTTGTGCCTGCTGCCCCAGCTCCTCTTGAATATCACCAATGGCGACTCGCCAGCCTTGCTGTGCGTAGAAATTGGCCAGCGCAAAACCGAAGCCGCTTGCCCCTCCGGTGATGAAAATACGCTTTTGCGGACTTAAATTATTGCTCATGAACTACCCACCTTTAGTTATTTTTTTAACCCTATGATCCGCAGGGGATACTCCCGAAGCCCTCGTGTAATAAGGGCTTGAATTGGCTACAGTGAGGACATCAAAACAGAAGTCGGTTAGCGACATCCCCCCAGGGAAAAGCGAAACACTGCGTCGATGAGAACTACTTTACCGCAAACTGACTTCGTGAACAGCTCTCACTTGGTGTTATTCACTTGTCTTGGAGGACAAGCTTATGAAAACTACTTCTCAACGTTCAGCTTGGCGGAAACCAATATGGTTCTCAGCCACTGCTGCTGGCATCATGCTTGCGATTAGCGGATTTGCGGGAACTGCCGCAGCCGCTGATTTAGAAGCGGGCAAAAAATCGTACGAGCGCAACTGTGCCGCTTGTCACCGTCCCGATGGTTCAGGGATGCGCGGCGCATTTCCTCCACTGGCCAACAACCCGAACTTGCAAGCTGAGCCCGAGCGCGTTGTCGATTCCATCCTCAAAGGAGTCTCTGGACCACTTGAGGTTGGCGGTGTGACTTATAACGCGGTGATGCCGGCAATGGCTCATTTAGATGACGCAGAAATAGCGAATATTTCTAACTACGTTCTCAATAGCTGGGGTAACAAAGGCCCAGAGATCACCGCAGCGCAGGTTAAAAATGTGCGTGAAGGTGGTGGCAAAACCGATCGTGCGAGTGGTCAAGCACATGGCACTGCAACTGCTGCAGAAGTATCGTATAAAGGTGCACCATCGCCGGTTGAAGGAGGCTCGATGGTCGTGACTCCGGGCGCGCCAGATTTGACCGAAGAAGAATTCGCTTCGTCACAACAAATCTATTTCGAGCGTTGTGCCGGTTGTCATGGTGTCTTGCGCAAAGGCGCAACCGGCTTGCCATTGACGACTGATCTCACGCAAGCGAAAGGCACAGATTACCTGAAAGCCTTGATTGCGTTCGGTTCTCCGGCGGGTATGCCAAACTGGGGTACTTCAGGCGAACTCACCGATGCGCAAATCGATGCGATGGCGCGTTACTTGCAACATGAACCACCAACACCACCGGAGTGGGGCATGAAAGAAATGCGCGACTCGTGGATTGTTCACGTCGCACCTGAAGATCGTCCAGCAACACCACAACATAATTACGATGTTGACAACATGTTTGCGGTCACGCTGCGCGACGCGGGTGAAGTGGCGATTATCGACGGCGATAGTTACGAGGTTATTTCTTATGTGCCTACTGGCTACGCGGTACATATTTCTCGTGCTTCGAGCTCAGGTCGCTATTTCTCAACCATCGGCCGCGACGGTAAAGTCGACTTAATTGACTTGTATATGGATCCGCCACAAGTGGTCGCTGAGATTAAAATCGGGATGGAAGCACGTTCAGTTGAGAACTCGCGTTACAAAGGCTACGAAGACAAAATTGCGATTGCTGGCGCCTACTGGCCACCGCACTATGTCTTGATGGATGGTGAAAGCTTAGAGCCACACAAAATTGTTTCAACTCGCGGTTATGTGACTGGCACTCAAGAATATCATCCAGAGCCGCGCGTTGCTGCAATTGTGGGTTCACACAAGCACCCCGAGTTCATTGTTAACGTCAAAGAAACCGGCAAAATCTTGCTCGTGAATTATGAAAATATTGATGCACTGCAAGTTACCACGATTGATGCTGCACCATTCTTACACGACGGTGGTTGGGATCGTAGTGGCCGTTATTTCATGACTGCAGCCAATGAGTCGGACAAGATTGCGGTGATTGACGCGCAGGAGCGGACGTTAAAAGCGTTAGTTCCAGCGGAGCGGATTCCTCACCCAGGTCGCGGTGCGAACATCGAGCATCCTCAGTATGGCCCAGTATGGATAACGAGTGCACTGGGTAACGCTGATATTACCTTAATTGGTACTGACCCAGACAATTACCCGGATCATGCGTTTAAAGCGGTAGAGGTGTTGCAAGGTCAAGGTGGTGGCTCACTGTTCGTGAAATCACATCCGAAGTCGACCAATTTATGGGTAGATACTACATTCCACCCAGAAGCCGAAATCAGTCAGTCGGTGGCGGTATTCGATATCAACAACCTTGATGCGGGTTACACCGTGCTGCCAATCGCAGAATGGGCGGATTTGGGCCCAGGCCCGAAACGGATTGTTCAGCCTGAATACAACAAACAAGGGACCGAAGTTTGGTTCTCGGTTTGGAGTGGCATGGAAGAAGAGTCGGCTATCGTCGTTGTTGATGACAAGACTCGGACATTGAAGCATGTCATTAAAGGTCCACGAATGATTACGCCAACCGGTAAGTTCAACAACTACAACACGCGTAACGAAGTGTACTAAATAAACGAACGTTTAGTTTGTTTCGTAAGACCCCGGCCCAGACCTCTGGGCCGGCTTTAACTCCCCCCGACAGTTTGGAATTGGATGCCCCCTATGCAAAAGTTTTCAGATGTTTCTTTTGTACCGACTTCCCTTGCGCTTGCAATATCTTCTGCGCTCTTATTCACCATCCCATTGACCTCTTATGCTGAAGATGAATTAGCGGATACTTATGAGGTGATCACAGTCGTGGCTCATCGGCAGGCACGCCAACAAAGTGAAGTTACCGGTACTGTAACCGTTATAGATGAACACCGAATGCAACGAGAGCTGGCGCTCGATGTTGCTGATTTAATTCGCTATGAACCAGGGATCGATATTGACCAAGGCAGCACACGTTTTGGTCATGGCGGCTTTACCATCCGCGGTATTGGCGGCAATCGCAGTTCCATCGTGATTGATAATGTACCGGTGGGCGACGGTTTTAGCGTTGGGAACTTCTCGGATACGGGACGCGGCCTATCAGAGCTTGGTTTAATTAGCCGAGTTGAAGTTCTCCGTGGCCCGGCGTCAACGTTATACGGCAGTAAAGCGTTAGGTGGTGTGGTTGCGTTTTCGATGCTCGATATCGACGATGTGATTCGCTCGGGTGATTTTGGCGGCTTCGTGAATGTCAGTGGTCAAAGTGATCGTGACCGCTATCGAGCGACCGCAGCGACGGCTTGGCAGCAAGGCGACTACGGCTTTTTAATTGCTGGCGCCCACCAGCGTGCTAATGAACCAAATTTACCAAGCTCACCAGACGTCCAAGACCAGCTCGACCAAAAACAGGATGCGATTCTTCTGCGTTTTGCCAAAGAAACGGATCGAGCTCGCCTTCGAATCAGCTTTGATAGCCAAGAAGAAAAGCGGGAGAGTGACATTCTCGCCCTACTCGGTCAGGGGCGCTTCGCGATGACGACCTTGATGACAGGAGATGACACACGTGATCAATGGCGTTTTGTCATTGACCAATACTTCCAGAATGTCGCCGGTATCGATCGCGGTAACTGGCGCATTTGGCGGCAAATGACTAATACTCGCCAAGATACGTATGAGGAGCGGCGAGCAGCGCCAGTGCCGATTTCCATTGAACGTGATTTCGAATTTCAACAGAAGGCTTGGGGTGTTGGCAGCGATCTCGAAAATGATCTACAACTTGGTGGTTTCAAACAACGACTTGGCTATGGATTTGAGTTGATTAAAACGCAGGTTGCAGACCGTCGTGACGGTTTACAAACCAACTTAATGAATGGTTCGACAACCACTATTATTTTGGGCGAGCAATTCCCGCTGCGTGATTTCCCGAATAGTGATGTAACTGAGTTAGGCGTCTACGTGCATGACGAAATTCAGTTGTGGTCAGCAGGGCCAACACTGAGTCCGGGCTTGCGTTATGAATATTACAAACTGAACTCCACAGCAGACGACCTTTACACCAGCGCGTTTCCCAACACGGAAGTAACTGACCTAAGTGAGAGCCGTTGGTTACCGAAGTTAGGTCTGTTATGGCCGCTGCAGGAGAACCTTGATTGGTTCGTGCAATATGCGGAAGGCTTCCGTGCGCCGCCGTTTTCGGATGTGAATATTGGCTTGTATATGCCGATGATGAACTTAGTGGCGATTCCGAATCCTGACCTGAAGTCTGAAAAAGGCAGAACCATCGAAACCGGTTTGCGCTGGCAGAATGCAGACAGCCAACTTGAAGTGGTGTTTTTCCGTAATCACTATCGTGATTTTATTGAGACGCGAGCCGCATTAGGGTTTGATCCCGCTCGCGGTATGCTCGTGTTTCAATCACAAAACCGTGATCGGGTGTGTATTGAAGGTGCCGAAATGCGCGCTCGCCAAAGTCTAGGTAACTTCTTTGAGGTGCGTGTTGCGGCTGAAATCACGCGCGGTTATGAGCAAGGTGCCAGCAGTGAGGAAAACCACCATTTGAGTGAAGTCGCACCAGCCCGAGCGACGGTTGAGCTTGCTTGGTTACCGAATATGCACTGGGAAAGTCGTCTCTTCGTGCAGGCCAGTCGTGGTCAACGGGACCTGGTCGATGCTAGCGGCGCAGCACTGTTTTCAGCTCCCGGTTATACCACAGTTGACTGGGTCAGCCAGTGGCTCCCGAACGAAACCTGGTCGGTAACTTTCGGTGTATTCAATCTCACCGATAAAACCTACTGGCGCCAAAGTGGCTCTCGTCTACGGCCCGCCAATGACCCCTACCTACCACTTTGGGTAGAACCCGGCCGAAGTGTCGGCGCTTCGGTCACGATGCGATTCTAATCACACCGACTAAAACGCCCTCCGGGGCGTTTTTTGTCACCCGATTTCGCTACCAGCACATTCCGGCTCGGAGCCGGAATGGCAATTGCGGCTCCGAGCCGGAAACGTAAGTGTAGAAAAAAGCTGGGGTTCTTGGTACAAAGGGGGGAGAGGGTTTATAACAATTGTAAGGTTTGGGGGCGATGCGCAAAGAGCAGCAGGCGACGAAGCTGTATATTCAGTTTTTGTATGTTGTGACGATGCTAGTGTTTATTGGCAGCGCATTTTTTTATCGCCCGGCCGAGCAAGAAGCGATTAACTACTTTTGGTTGATGCTGGCGCTCCTTACGGTACTGACCGCTGTGGCGACTGTGAGTGAAACGAAAGGTACGACGTTCGCGCAAGTCATTGGGCTGACCGCTCTTTGGGTTATCGCCCTCAGTCAAAGCGGTGGTGCTACGAGTCCGGCGAACGCTTTGTTACTGATTCTATTGGTCATTGCTTTTCTGCAATTAAAGCCGCTCTCGGGGTGGTTAACCTTGGGGTTTATTCTCATCGCGCAAGGCTATTTCCTCATTTTACTTGAGCAAGGTGCGCATGGGCATGCCGAGCATCGTGAGCATTATTTGGGTATGGGGTTTACCTTTATCCTCGCCGCTATTCTTTTGTCGTTTACGTTACGCTTGATGCGTACACGACTTGAACGCAGCCAACAGCAGTTACAGCAGATGCGTGAGTCGCAGTTGCGCCGCGAGCAAATTGTGGCGATGGCCACTGTTTCTGCTCAATTTACGCATGACATTGCGACACCACTGGCGATGCTCAGCCTGTTGCATGAAGAGTTACAAGAGAGTTTTAGCGACCACCCAGCAGTGCAGGAAATGCGCGAACCGCTCGCCCGAGTGCGATTGCTATTGGATGAGCTGCGTGCGGCCAGCGAGTCTTTACATCAAGACGAGCATGCGGTGATCTCGGTGGCAAAATTGCAGAAAGAGCTTCGTCAACACATGACGTTGTCACTACCGGCAGATCACATTGAATGCAAATTTGAGTCAGCACATGATTGCTTCATTCACGCTGATTCAACCCTACTTCCAGCGTTACTGAATCTTGTCCGTAACGCAGCTCACGAAGTGCGACAAATTGGTGCAGGTCAGGTCGTTGTCGATGCTCGTATAGTGGCGAACACATGGCAGCTGCGCATTCGCAACCCAAATTTTTCGTTAACGAGTAAGCGTTTAAACGAGTTAAGTCAAGGGAGTGTCAGTAGCGACAAAGGGCTAGGGATCGGCCTATTATTGAGTCACGCGACACTTGAACGCATGGGCGGAACTTTGAAAATAATACTACGCGATGAAAGTGCTCAGGGTGCAGGTGCGTCTGAGGAGGATCGAGTGACGAGTTACGTTGAGCAGTATGTTGAAGTGCCTTTGCTCGAAAACGCAACCCAATTGAGCGCTGATCAGGTATGATTTACTTCATGAGCACCAGCAAATAGCTGCACAGCAATAACTTTAGGAGATTAGGTATGGCGGAAACTCGCCTCCTCATGATTGATGACGATGAACCGTTTGCGCGCATTCTACTGCGCCGTTTAGAGCATCATGGCTGGCCGGGAGTCCATGCGATTTCGACAGAGCGGGCGCTTGTCGATTACCAACGGACGCCGTTCGACATTATTTTATTGGACCTCAATTTGTCTGGCGAGTCTGGATTAAGCCGCTTGCAGGAACTACAGAAAACATGGCCACAGGCGCGGATTATTATCCTCACCGGTTATGCCAGTATTGCGACGACGGTGCACGCTATCAAACAAGGTTGTGATGACTACCTGACCAAACCGGTTGAGATAAACACCTTGTTGAAGGTACTCGCCGGTGATGATGAAGAGCCACCGCTATGTGATGAGCCCGTGAGCGTCGATGCACTGGAGTGGGAGCTGATTCAACGGACGCTGCAGGAACACAATGGCAATATTTCAGCGACAGCGCGGGCGCTTAAAATGCATCGCCGGACGCTGCAGCGGAAATTGCAAAAGAAGCGGATTTAGTCAAAATCGAGCCAATGCTCGCTTGTGAATGCGTTTATTTACACGGGCTGTTCGAGCAAAATGGATGGTTGTATATCCTCGAGTGATGTACAGCCGGTGAGCGCCATAGCAACATCCATTTCCGCCCGTAAAATCGTTAACACCTCGCTCACGCCTTGCTCACCTCGCGCCGCCAGTCCGTAAGCCCAAGCACGACCCAACATGCAACCCGTCGCCCCGAGTGCAAGTGCTTTGACAACATCAAGTCCACTGCGAATGCCGCCGTCCATGAGTACTTCACATCGACCCGCGACCGCGTCGACACATTTGGGTAAAGCGAGAATACTTGGTTCGACGCTATCCAGTTGGCGACCGCCGTGATTCGATACCGAAATTGCATCGTATTGTAATGTTGCTGCTTGTTTGGCGTCTTCTGCATCAAGAATACCTTTCAGGACAATTTTGCCGTCCCAATGGTCACGCAGCCAGGTTAGGTCTTCCCATGTCACCGCAGGATCAAACTGTTCATCAACCCAGTGTTTAAAAGCCGGTAGACTTTTTGCTGAGGGAACGGCGTCGGCCAAATTACCGAACACTAGTGGTTTCCCTTTGATCGGCACATCCCATAGCCAACGAGGATGACTGAGCAAGTCCGCTAATTTGGTCAAGGTCGCATGAATTCCGGACGCCCCGGCAATTCCATTGCGAACATCACGATAACGGGCACCCAAGACAGCAAGATCGACGGTGAACACCAAAACCTTAACACCAGCTTGTTTTGCTCGGCGCAGCAATTCTGCCGCGTAGCCCCGGTCTTTGAGCATATAGAGTTGAAACCAGAGTTGAGCACCGGTGGCGGCGACCTCCTCGATACCACAAAGTGAAACAGTGGACTCACAAAAGGCAACGTTAGCACGTTTAGCGGCGCGGGCGGCTTGGACTTCGCCGCGCCGAGCATTTAAGCCGGCCAGTCCAACAGGGCCAAGAACAACCGGCAATGCATAACGCTCGCCAAGGATGGTGGCTGACAGATCGCGCTGACTGACATCTTTGAGAACCCGTTGGCGCAGATGAATATGTGCTAATGCACTCATGTTCTCACGGCACGTCTGTTCATCATAGGCACCGCCTTCGAGATAATCAAAGAACTGGCGCGGAAGGCGTTTGCGCGCCAGTTCTCGATAATCTTGAATGCTTGCAGGTGCAATCAACTTCGCCATTACTTACCCTTACTGGAGCAATTAATTGAGCTCTAAAATCGCTTCAATTTGGTCGCGCGTCAAGACATGGTAACTCGGTTTTGCCTGCGCATAGATCTCTCGCGCGAGCTCCAGACCTTCAGGTGTTGCGGCGAGCGCTGCATAAACGGGCCGAATAAAGGCTAAGCGTCCCATGCTCGTCAGCATCTCGCGTACGCGCGGCATGGCGGGTTCGTAATTGTGTTGAATAGCAATCACCAGCCATTGCGAAAGAATTGCATTGTTACGTGTAGCGGTAAGTTCAAAGGCTTCGTCGAGACGGGCTAAGTCTTGCTGTGACAGGTCCGCCGGTAATTGCGAGAGAAAATAAACACGCTCATGAATCGACCAGTTGCTGATGTCGATATTCTCACCAGCAAACCACCGTTCTTGTGCCTGCGCGACACGGTCAAAGGCGGCGACTTGCGGTATTGGTGCCGAGTCTGGAAGGCCCGGTGCATATAACCATTCTTCAACTTCGGCGAGCGGCACTAATGCTGGTTCCAAGGCCAGCAGGTTGGCTTGTAAGTACTCAACAAACTGATCAGTCGTGAGGGTGGCGAAGCTGAAATCAGCGAAATATTGACGGACAAATGCATCGAAACGTTCGCGGCCAAAACGCTCCTCTAAGAAAAACAGAAACAGCTGTGCTTTGATATATGGAACCGAGGTAAAGGCTGTGTCGGGATCACGTTGCTCGAGTTCAATGTGCAGCACCTGCTGGCGCTCACTGAGGTGCGGTAAGGCACTTATTAGCGACTGGGCATCGAGCATTCGCTCCATCAGCGCCCGTTCTTCGCCGTAAACAGCTTCCATAATGCGGTTTTCGACGTACGAGGTGAATCCTTCGTTGAGCCAGAGGTCACGCCACGTCGCATTGGTGACTAAATTACCAGACCAAGAATGGGCGAGCTCGTGGGCAATTAAGCTAACCAGGCTTTGATCGCCTGCGATCACGGTGGGGGTTAAAAAGGCTAATTGCGGATTTTCCATGCCACCAAACGGAAAACTCGGGGGGAGTACTAGCTGATCATAACGGTCCCATGCAAATGGGCCAAATAGCTGCTCGGTCACCGCCATCATATCGGTAGTGTAGGAAAACTCAGCAACGGCATCGGCTAATACCGAGGGTTCGGCGTAAATCGCCATGCGCTCGTTCAAGGCATAAAAATCAAGGTCGCCGACCGCTATCGCCATCAAATAGGACGGGATTGGCTGTTCGCTGCGAAATTCATAGAAACCCGTGCGTTCAGGGTTTGGCGGGTTGTTTGCGCCCATAAGACCAACCAAATAGGGTGGAGTATAAAGCTCACCCGTGAAGGTTAAGCGCTCCGTTGGCGTGTCCTGAATCGGAATCCAAGTCCGCGCATAATGTGGTTGTGACTGGCTATATAAAAATGGATATTGACCGCCGGCGGTGCCCACGGGGTCAACCCAGTCTAAGCCGGTTGCAGTCGGTGAGCTTGAATAGTGAATACGGACTTTTTCCGCGCCCGCGGTAACCCGAACGGACAGTGGTGTGCCGAGAATTGGATCCCGCTCACCAAGTGTAAAGGTGGTGTCCTGCCAGTCGCCATGCACATGTTGCTCGACGCCGTAAATAGTTAACGCTTCAGTATCGAAAACGACTTCGGTTGCACGTGCGTCTCGAAACTCGAGGTCATATTCCGCCGAACCAATCAGTTTTTTCTGATTGAAATCCACCTGTAAGCTTAAATGCAAATGCGGTGTGTGGATCTGATTGCTATTGGCAAAACTATGCTGGTCGATAGTCGGCGTGGCGACTCGTGTGTGCTCCGAGCGTGGGCTATGCGGTTGTTCGGACTGTTGCGGTGAACAAGCTACGAGAATAAGCGGTAACGCTACCCACGCCAGCTGTTTTAGCGAAAATGAAGACACATCATGCTCCTTACTAGCACTGATTAATAGCGTCAGTTATAGCAGATTAAGCGGCGAACCACTATGCGGGATTGTTAATGCGACCAGAATGTTAGCAGTAAAAATCCACACCCGAGACTGACCATGAAAACCGGTACACTCCAGCGATGAAATTCCCCCCAGGTTGAATGTTTAGCAGGCAAAGATTTACCCACGAGACGTAAAGCAATCTATCTTCGCTGACCCTCGCAAATGTTCGGCGCAATTGCCGCATTAGCGGTTAGGCACGCTCACGGTTCCATTGACATTGGTATGGCTGACTTTGCCTGAACCTTTACTCCGCAGGGTAAAGTCGCCGGTAACGTTGGTGACCGTAATTGACCCAGAACCAGTCGTATTAATCATCACACTACCATCGATATCTTTTGCACTAAGACGGCCAGAGCCTATGCTGCGTACGGTGATATCGCCAGTGATGTCTTCTAATGATGCGCGGCCACTACCAATGGTTTGAATCGACACGGCGTCACGGACATTGTCAATCTCAGCACGCCCACTACCGATACTGCCAATATCAACATTACCGCTGACGTGGTCGACTTCGACACGACCGCTACCAATAGTGCTTATATTGACGCTGCCAGCGTGTTCAATGTCAATTTTGCCACTGCCTACCTGCGCGCTAACATGACCAGAAACGTTGTCGACCTCGAGCTCACCGCTACCGACGACGGCAGTGACCGTAGCGACATTTTCAATTTCAGCTTTACCAGAGCCAACGGTGACGTCGATTGACCACGACGCTGGAACCTGTCCTTTAACTTGAAAGTAGCCATAATCAGAACTGCGAAAGAGACCGGTTCGGAAAACATTATAGCGTCCGCCGTGATCGAGTTCTAATTTAGCGAGGTCACCACGTTGACTTGTTTTCGCTTCCAGTGCATCAAGACGTTTTTGGTCAGAGGCGCAATAACGCACGTGCAATTTACCTGTACTGCCTGTGTGGCCTTCTAAATCAAGTTGGTCGGGCCCAAGACTAATTTGGAGTTGCTGGATACTCGCGCTGTTGAGCTCTAGCGTAACGTCTTTCGATAGTTTACAGGGTAAATCAGCGAACGCAGCTGATGACCACAGCAATAGGCTCGACGCGGATACGATAAGAATATTCTTCATGATAAAACCCCTTTTAGTGGAGGGCTAAGTACGCCACTATAGTGAATTGAATGCTATAAGCGGCTCTGCATTGCAACGAGTCAGTAAGTATCGTTGAACTTGCCAAAACCGGCAAGCATTCGCAATAAATTCATAAGGTGCTAATATTGCGCACATTCTCGCTGCAACCTGGAACATTGTGAATGCAAGTTATTGCGCTCAAACATATCGTCTTCTTATTCATCGGACTTCTGTGTCTAACCCCACTGATCAGTTCGCCAGTTGCACTGGTGTTAGGAATTGTAGCCGCCTTGCTAGGCTGGGTTCCCAAGCATGTCAATGTCGCTGCGTTGGTGAAAAGACTGTTAGCGATATCCATCGTTGGTCTTGGATTCGGCGTCAACTTGCAAGTTGCGGCGCGCACCAGCGGCGAAAACATTCTCCTTATTTTATTTTATGTGGTTACCACACTGCTGCTTGCGCTCGGCCTAGCAAAACTCTTGCGGATGGATAAGCGCAGCGCCACATTGATTGGCTCGGGCACCGCCATTTGTGGCGGCAGCGCGATTGCGGCGATGGCGCCGACGATTCAAGCGCGCGCAGAGCAAATCGCGGTTGCACTTGGCTGTGTGTTCATTCTCAATGCGATTGCTCTATTCGTGTTTCCACCGATCGGCCACTGGCTCGGTTTGAGCGAGTATGACTTCGGGGTGTGGGCTGCGATTGCAATACACGATACATCGTCCGTGGTTGGTGCTGCCGAAGTTTATGGCGACGAAGCCTTGGTGGTGGCAACGACGGTGAAATTAACCCGTGCCTTGGCAATTGTACCCATGGTTTTAATTGCTGCCGTGGTTTATCAGGCTGGACAACGTCGACGCAATATTGAAGTCGCCACAAAACTACCAACGGTGCCTTTATTTATCGTCTTTTACGTGGTGGCAATTTTAGTGGCTGAGCTCGTTCCGCAAGGTGCCGCAGCTTATGAACTGGCATTTGATTTTGCGAAACGACTTTTAGTGGTGTGCCTGTATTTAATTGGCGCGTCGATGTCACTCACAACGATTCGCCAAGCAGGTTTTAAACCGATGTTATTGGCGATTATTCTGTGGTTATTTGTGTCAATGAGCTCGTTGTGGTGGATTTTAACCTAAACGCCTCGCTGTCGAACAACGAAGCAAGGCGTTTAGATAAACTGCACACTGTCCGTGAATGACTAGACTTTTGCAGAGTCGCGACTGTCAATGCGCTCATGCCATGCTTGCAGATGAGGGTGCTTCTCGGCATCGACACGAACGCCGACAACCTTGGCAAATTGTACGGATGTATAGGCATTAATGTCGGCGCAGGTAAATTTACTGCAACATAGATAGTCGCGATCACGCAATTGCTCATTCAGGAAATCGAAAAATTTCTCGACTTTCTCTTTGCAGTCAGCGCCCCACTCAGGAAAACACTTCATGCGGTCTTTGAAATAACCACTGCCGTGCTGAAAAGCCATACCGGTCGGCATGAACAGATAAAAATCAATCCAGCGCAACCATTGTTCAATGAGGGCGACTTCTTTCGGGGTCTCACCCAGCAAGGCAACAGTCTCTGGGTGTGAACATTCGACATAACGACAAATTGCCATAGTCTCTGCAATGCAAGTGCCATCGTCCGTTTCGAGCACCGGAACCTTGGTCATTGGGTTTTTGCTACGGAACTCCGGCGTTAAGTTTTCGCCTTTTTGTAAATCAATTTGCACCCGCTCAACTTGGTCGAGCAGCCCTTTCTCAGCGAGAAACATGCGCACCCTCCGTGGGTTCGGTGCAATCGCCATTTCGTATAATTTCATGTTGGAACTCCTAAAGGATGGGATGAGGTGTCATCAATTTACGTGTTATTTAAGATCTTTTCACGGCTAATTTCTTATAGTTAACCCATACGCGGAAAAGATCTAAACTCGCCAGTTAATTGGAGGATGCTTTATGTTTCGGCGATGCGGCTTATACCTTATCCATAGGCCCTAAATTTCGAAACTAACCCGCTCGATGAGCAATGCTGTGACTGAGATCAATACCAAAATACGACTATTTTGGTATTTTGCGTTTCTGTACGTTTAGATCCTCGTACATATAGCCGATAAACAAAACAATGCTAATCGTTTACTGTCGCTGACTTCAACGCCATCACGTTGCGGGGGAATTGGCCGCGGTCATTTGGGAGTCCAACGAGCTGTTATGAATTTATCTACGCTAATGGGTATGCTGTCAGGCATCGCCATCGTCTTTTTTGCGATTTTTCTCACGGCACAGGATGCTTGGGCGTTTGTTAACCTTCCCGGATTAGCCATAGTACTAGGTGGAACCTTTGCCGCAACCTTGTTGGCCTATCCGTTACGCGAAGTTGTGAATGTATTTAAGATACTCTGGATAGTACTGCGCAACGAAAAGCTATACGCCAAAGACGACCAAGCAGAATTAGTGACGGTTGCGCGGCAGCTGATGCAGGGCAATTTGGTGCATGCAGAAAATCAGCTTGAGCAAGTAAAAAACCCGTTTCTCCGAACTGGCCTTGAGTTAATTATTAACAATACACCAATTGAAGACATCGCCGAGCTATTAGAGTGGCGTATCTTAAAAATGAAGATTCGTGAGCGGGCGGAAGCACAGATCTATCGCACCATGGCGGTGTTTGCTCCAGCGTTTGGTATGTTAGGAACCTTGGTTGGTTTGGTCAATATGTTGCAAGGTATGGGTGACAGCAACATGGCGCAAATCGGTGCGGATATGGCGTTTGCGTTGTTAACGACGCTTTATGGTGTGGCACTGGCAAACTTATTTTTCAAACCGATTGCAATCAAATTTGAACGCCGTACCGAACGACGCGTGCAGCTGATGAATATGATTCGTGAAGGAGTCTTGTTAATCGCCAAAGGTCGCAGCCCAGCCTACATTCGCGAGTATTTAACGACTTTCTTTGCCCATGTTGAAGACGAACTCAAGTTAGATAGTAATGGTTTCGGGAATGGTGGCAAAGATGCGAATGCCGAAGAGGGGTCAAAAAGTCCATTTCGCAAGCGGGGTGATTAATGAATTTTGGCACCAAAAGCTCACAAATTGCAGCGGAGAAAGCTGCAAAATTATTGGCGGACCGCGAGTTAACCCAGAACTTCGTTAAGCGCCGCGACGGTTTTGCTGGCTTGAATGATGTGCCCGAGCCAGAAGAAGAAACTTGGGTCACCACCTATATGGACTTGCTGACGCTGCTACTCGTGCTTTTCGTGGTGTTATTGGCGAATGCAGATTTTAGTGGCTCGCCGACCGAGCGACAAAGCCTTAGTCAAACCAGTGCCTTGATGACGGTGCTTGGCATCGATCCAGAAAGTGCGTCAGACAAAGAGCTAACATCGCTGGGCAATATGCTCAGTGGTGAATTTAATGAAGCTGGCTTTGGTGACCTCGTTGATATTACGACCAGTCCGGGCAGTCTGAATATCCGTTTGAACGACCAGATTCTCTTTCGAAGTGGTGAAGCACATTTCGCTGATGAAAAGGCAGCGGAGCTGATGAAACCTGTGGTGGCAGTGCTGCAACGCAGCGGACACAGTATCAGTGTCGAAGGTCATACCGATTCTGTTCCCATTCGCACGGAACGTTTTCCGAGCAACTGGGAGTTGTCTGCTGCCCGAGCCAGCTTTGTGGTCCGTTATTTGATCGACCAAGGAGTGTCGCCAGAACGACTGAAAGCGGTCGGTTTCGCCGATAGTCAGCCACTTGCTAGCAACGAATCTGAAGAAGGGCGCCGGCAGAACCGACGCGTAACACTCGTGCTCACGGTCGCGGACGACGGTTAGTCCGGTTGACGGGCTTGCTCTAGTTTTTCGTAATATGACGCATAACCTTTACTATAAGGGCCCGGTGGTAATCCGTTGACCGGATTTAAAAATGCTTAGTGCGATCGGTGCGGGTATTGTCACGGTGGTTTGCGAGGTGTAAGACTTTTAAGGAGAGCACAGGGAACACGCACGGTATTAAGTTAGAATAAAGCCACCCGCCAGGGCAAAGAGGAGCACTGTAGTGAGTGCCAATGGCGAACCTGAGTTTGCTGTCACTGCGGTTAAAGCGCCGTTATCGAGGCATGCAGCGTCGGGTACTAACTTAACCGCAAGGTTAACTTGCTGCCAGCTCAAATGTGGCCTTACATAGCATCAAGACAAACAGTGTAATGCGCTGGACATAAGACATGGATAAAGCCCCGTGATGAATTTTCTCGCATTCATACTACGCAACTTTTGCGGAATTCGATGAGCCAAAGGCTTATTTTGCGGCAAAGCGAAGTAGAAATGAGGATGAACGTCGGAGCGATAGGTTCGTGCGTGATTTACTCAATGTTGTTGCTGGTCTTCAGTACCGCTTGCCATTCGCTTTCAGAAAAGGGGATGACGGATAAGCGATTACCCTTGCGAACGAGTGGGTTGTCGATTAAATCAGGAAGCTTTTTCAATTGCTCTAAGCTGAGGACAGTCTTAAATTTTGTCACGAAGCGCAAGTCGACCGCATCCCAGCGCGGGTTTCTTGGGGTACTTTTTGCATCCCAGTAAGGTGAGCTAGGATCGAATTGAGAAGGGTCGGGGTAGGCTGAGGCTGCCACTTTGACAACCCCAGCAATACCTATTTGTTTGCAACTTGAATGGTAAATAAAAACTTCATCGCCAACCACCATGTCACGAATAAAATTACGTGCTTGGTAATTACGTACACCGTCCCAGCGAATCGTGCTGGCCGGATCGGCAGCAAAATCATCAATGCTGCACTCATCCGGCTCGGTCTTCATTAACCAATAGGCCACAGTTTACTCACCGTCGATCCGCATGGCCTTCAGGCGACGACCTGCAGCGGACTCGTTGACGTTAAGAATGTGGTCACCAATCCGCTCCAAACGATTGAGGATATCGATGAACACAACACCAGAGCGCGTTGCATACTCACCTTTTTCAAGGCGAGTGTAGTGATTGTCACGACACTCATCTCGAATCCGGTCTACTTCGTTCTCAGCAGCGATCGCTTCGTCGAGTTTAACGTCATCCGGCTCCCGAGCAGCATTGCGCTTCATGGTTTGGATTGCGTTCTTAATTGCATCCATCATGGCTGACATTTCCGATGTTGCGCTTTCCGGCCAGTTTTCTTTGACTTCACCCATGCGTTCAGTGAGACGGGAAATCTGATAGAAAATATCGGCAACACGCTCAAGGTCGTTGACCATCGTTTGCATGAAGCGAATACGTTCAGTTAACCAATGCTCAAGTGTCGTGTTCTCACTGATGCGGACCAAGTAATCGGAAATCTCAATTTCCATTTCGTCCGTGAGCTCTTCGAACTTCTGCACTTTCTCGAGTAACTTGGTTTTGTCCGCATCGGGTGTAAACATGAGTTCATTGACGGTTTCATGCATTTTGTCAATGACGTCGGTAAATTGTTGAATCTCTTTGTGTGCTTGATCGACCGATAAACCGGGTGATGTCATGACACCAGCACTGATATAGCGCAAATGGTATTCATCGTCCTGACCACCGCGATCGGGCTGAATGTACTCGACGAAGCGAACGATCATCGGTACAAAAGCGAAAAGCAACAGGACGTTGAGTACGTTAAAGGACGTATGGAATAAGGACAACGCCAGCGCCCCATTCTCACGTGATTCAACCGCTCCGGACATTACGGTAATGTCGGAACCCGTCGCGACTTGAATTGCCCAATCCATTGCATGTAGGAACGGGTAAATTAGCGCGAGCATCCACAGCACGCCAATGACGTTAAAGAAGAAATGGAACCTAGCGGCCCTTTTGGCATGGACGTTACCCACCAATGCGGCAAGGTTAGCTGTTACTGTTGTACCAATGTTTTCACCTAAAATCATGGCAGCCGCGATGGGGAATGAGATCCATCCCTCCACGAGCATAACGAGGGTAATCGCAGTCGCGGCTGAGGACGATTGGGTTAACAGTGTTAAGATCGTTCCGACGACAACAAACAGCAGCAGTGACAGATAACCGTAATCAGTGAAACTGTCGAGGAAGGCGAACATTTCAGGATTCGTGTTAATGTCCGGCACGGCACCTTTAATGAACTCTAATCCGATAAACAGAATACCGAAACCGACCATGGCTTCGGCAATATTTCTTAGACGGCTGTTACCGGAAAACAAGAAGGCAAAAAATACCCCGATAATTGCCAGAGCTATCGGGGTAATTTGGACTTTGAATCCGAAGAGGGCCACCATCCAGGCCGTGATCGTCGTACCAATGTTGGCACCCATGATCACCCCGGTCGACTGCACAAAGGTCAGCAAGCCAGCGTTAACAAAGCTTACGGCCATGACGGTTGTTGTGGTGGACGATTGCGTAATTGCAGTGGTCGCGAAGCCGGTTACAACGCCGGTCGCGCGGTTGCGGGTCATACCGCTAAGAATGCCTTTGAGTTTACTACCGGCAATTTTCTGTAGGCCTTCACTGAAGATTTTCATACCAAAGATGAAAATACCCAACGAGCCGATTAACTGTAGAAAATCAAATAATGAATAGGACATAGGCGTCTTCTGTTGGATTCAGCGTTAAACAGTTGACGTTGTTAATGCTGAACACTTCGCCGGACTGCCGCACTGAGATCGTAGTCAGTTGATGTAATAAAAGTGCATTATATCCTTGATTGTTTGATGAGAAAAAGGATTTACTGGGGGGAAATTGAAAAGAAACCAAATCGACACGCTTTCTTTCAATGAAACAATAAGTTAAAGCTCCATGAGCATTTAAACACGAATTGCAATTGAGTTAAAAACTGGTTAGTTTGTTTAATTAATAAACAGCATTACGATGGAAAGGTAGGTTAAGAGTATGTCTCAAGGAATTTACTTATCGCTATTAAGTGTCCTGATCAGTTTAACCTGTGCGATCTATTTAAGTTACTTACCGAAGCCTGAAAAACTAGCGCAACGAGTCGCCTTAAAGAATTTTGTTTGGTTCTATTTACTTTCCAGTTTAGCCACTGCGGTCTTCTTTTATACGCTTACGATGACGACCGTCATCGGTGCGTTCATGGGGGGTGCTGCCAATGTCGCTTTGGTTACTTTAAGTTGTCATGCTTTGTTAGCTGCAGTGCTTTGTTTTCGGGGGAATCCCAGATTTGTCTTACAGCTAAAATTTGCTTGGTTGCATTCGTTGGGAATCGCGGTGGTCTTGTCGAGCGAATTGAATTTTCAGCAGGTCATTAATTTGTATTGGGCAAGAGGACTGCTGTACAGCAATATGATCGCAGTGCTTTTGATTGCACTCGTGTTATTTCTACGTGCTAGTCGTTTAACCAATCTACGTCAGCGGATCTTTGCTATTTCGCTTGGCATCATGGGTGGGAGCTACTCGCTGGTGCTATTGACCGACCTGTATTTCCGCAACAGTGAACTTTACCACTTGGTTTTTGTGATTGGGCAAAATGTTGGTTTTGTAGCCATGCTCGCGGGGATCTACTCCTATTACATTTTGGCAATTGCGGAGGCGCGCGAGTTTGATGCGATTACCGATCCACTGACAGGGCTTTACAATCGCCGGGTGCTTGCTGAGCAACAACAAAAAATGCTGAATATTGATCTGCTCAACGCGAAGCAGTTGTCAGTCATTGCCATCGATATCGATCGCTTTAAGTCAATCAACGACACTTATGGCCATGCGGTTGGTGATCAGGCCATACAGGCGATTGCCAATGCTATTCGTGACACAATACGTAGTCATGACATTGCCGTGCGCAGTGGGGGAGATGAATTCCTTGTGATGCTACCGGATAGTTCAGTACGTGATACGCAATCATGTGCTCAACGGATTCGTCAAGCCGTTGCTGCGGCAAAACTCAAGGTGGCAGACACGAACTTAACAATAGAAATATCCACTGGCACGGCAGGTCCGAGCCATCACTTAGAATCCTTGATCCGACAAGCCGATCAGGGGCTCTATGTCGATAAAGGACGATGACCTAGGTTGACATTCTTACCCACGCGGGTTGATGTGGATTGTTTTCTCAATTACCTGCGGTAAACTCCGCGAGTAAACACAGTGCTGTAAAATGTCCATTGGTCGGGAAACTTCATGAATACAAAGTCGGAAATTCGGTTAAACAAATTTGTCAGTGACAGTGGCATGTGTTCGCGTCGCGAAGCGGATCGTTTGATTGAACAAGGCGCAGTGACGATTAACGGAAAGGTAGCGGAAGTCGGACAAAAGGTGAGCGCCAACGATGATGTGCGTGTCAACGGCAAGCGAGTGGAAACACAAAACAAAGATGGTTTCGTCTTTATCGCGTTAAATAAACCTGTCGGGATTGTCAGTACGACAGACTCAGCTGAGCCAGCCAACCTGGTTGACTTCATTAGTCATGAAAAGCGTATTTTCCCGATTGGCCGGCTGGATAAGGACTCCCAAGGGCTACTTTTTCTGACCAGTAACGGCGACCTCGTCAATAAAATTCTGCGCGCCGGCAATAATCATGAAAAAGAATATATTGTGACCGTGGATAAACCTATCACCGCAGCTTTTATTCAAGGCATGCGCAACGGCGTTCCGATTCTCGGTACGGTCACCAAGCGTTGCCGCGTGGAAAAGCTGTCGAACTTTGTTTTTAAAATTATTCTGGTACAAGGATTAAACCGACAAATTCGCCGCATGTGTGAGCACTTTGAATACAGTGTGAGAAAGCTCGAGCGTGTGCGGATTATGAATATTGAATTGGGTAAGCTTGCGCCGGGCGAGTGGCGAGATTTAACCGAGAAAGAGTTGAATATTCTCTTAAATGCTGTCGCCGACTCGAGTTCTCAGCCGGACGTTGCGGCTATTCGCCGCAAACCGAAACCCAGCCATGATAAAAAATTGCCGCCACGTCGAAAAATTGACGAAAAGACATGGGAAAGAGCAAAGAAACGAATTCCGAAAGCAAAGAAAGTTCGTTGATCATCGTTCATCTTCATCTTGCATATTTTATAAAACCTGTGTCATTGTGTGGTTATTCGTATAGCTGAACCACATACAAAGATGGAGGCTCATTGTTCCTATGCCGGTGGCGGAGCAACGTTTATCCTTTTCAAAGTTGATAGCGCGCATTTCTGCGCGCTTTGTTGCAGCTAAAGTTCAGGATATTGATGCCACCATCGACTTTGCCCTTGAAGCGATAGGTTCATACTTTAAGGCCGACCGAAGCTATATTTTTGAATTTAGTGAAAATTTGAAATTCGCGGATAACACATTTGAGTGGTGTGCCGAAGGAATCCCACCGGTTATCGAAGACATGAAAAACCTACCGATGGACATGTATGTCGGTTGGATTAGCGCTTGGCAAGCAGGGGAGCCCATTCCTGTTGATGATGTCAGCCGCTTAGACTCCCATAGCCCAGAACGCCAACTGCTGGAGTCTCAAGGAATTAAAGCCTTAATCATGGTTCCACTTCCGGGTGAGGATTCATTACTCGGTATGTTTGGTATTGATCTCACGCAAACCACGCATGCGTGGTCGCCTGAGCAAGTTGATTTGCTGCAGGTGGTCGGTGAACTCATCGGCAGTGCGATTCGAAGAAAGCATGCAGATGGGTCATTTCGATTGCGCGAGTTGGTTGCCGAATTGGCGGTTCGGTTTATTAATGTGCCGACCGCAAATGTCGAGACTACGATTGATCAAGCACTTGCTGAAATCCGTTCGTTTTTTAATTTTCAGTCGATTAAGTTCCACATAAAGTTACCAGCGCCGATTTTTCTCGAGCTCGTCCAGCAAGAACGCGAAACTTGCCTGCTCTCTGGTCGCAGAGCGGGCGCATCGCCGCCGGCTGAATTTCCGACATTTGCGATTCGTGTTCGGCATAGTGACGAGTTTTTTGGTGGTTTAGTTATTCAGCACCAAAGCCGTAGAGTGTTTCAGCAGGCGCATATTATCGAGTCGTTGAAACTGGTTGCAAACCTCATCGCAGGCACGTTAGCGCGGCGACAAACTGAACAGAAAGTTGAGCGCCTCGCTTATTTTGATGAGCAAACAGGTCTACCCAACCGGGTCAAGTTTGTTCTCGATCTCGAACGGCAATTAATCACGCTTGAATCACAACAAAACGCTTGCATGGTCTTGTTTATCGACCTCGACCATTTTAAGCGTAGCAATGATAGCCTTGGTCGTGACTTTGGTGATTGGGTGTTGGTTGAGACTGCGAAACGAATCGTCAGTACATTAACCGAATGCGATCTTGTAGCGCGTTTGGTCGGAGACCAGTTTGTTGTGGCGTTATTTGATAAGGCGAGCAATGTAGCGAATTTTGAACAACGCATTAACAGTATTCACGAATTACTGAGCACGCCTTATCGGATTGAAAACTATGTTTACCATGGTTCTGGAAGTATTGGTGTGGCTTGTGCGGATTCCGAAAATACGCGGACGCCGCAAAGCTTGCTCAAATATAGCGAGCTCGCCATGTACTCAGCGAAGTCGAATGGCAGAAATCTGATTGAATATTACACGTCAGATATTTCTGACAACGCCATCGCTAAAGCGAAACTTTATGATGAACTGCGCGAAGCGATTGAAGAAGATCAATTTGAGTTATTTTTTCAGCCTCAGCTAAATGTTAGTCATCAGGTTATCGGCGTCGAAGCCTTAGTGCGTTGGCAACATCCGACACGCGGGCTACTTTCGCCGACCGAGTTCATCGAGTTCTGCGAAGAAAGCCGACTCATTATTCCTATCGGGCGCTTGGTTTTGCAAAAAGCCTGTCAGGCAATTCACGAATTCGAAGAAAAAGGCTTTCGCTTTCCTGTCGCGGTTAATGTAAGCGCGGAACAAATGTGTGACACGCGCTTCGCGAGTGAAGTCGAAGACATATTAGGTGACGCAGAGATCAAGCCAGAGCGTTTGCGGATTGAGTTAACCGAAAGCTCAATGATCAAAGATACCAAAGCAGTGGAAAGCTGTATGCATGCACTGCGCAAAATAGGGGTAAGTTTCTCGTTAGATGATTTTGGTACCGGTTATTCGTCATTGTCTTATTTAAAGTCACTCCCTATTCAAGAGATTAAACTCGATCTACGTTTTGTGCGTGATATCCTGCACAACAGTCACGACGCAGCCATCGCTCGTCTCGTTTTTGCTTTCGCTCGGGAAATCGGTATGGAAGTTATTGCTGAGGGCGTTGAAGAAATTCGTCAATATGAGTTTTTGCGGGAGATGGGTTGTAAGTACTTCCAAGGTTACCTCTTTTCCGTGCCACTGAGTTTTACTGACTTTGTGGCTTTTGTACGCAACAATGAGCGCTCAACACGACGATGATTAAACAGAGGTTAACCACCGCCGGATTGTTTTACGCATAAATGAAAGTGAATACGCCTAAACGTTATCCACATTGATTTCCCATATTGGCAAGAATAATTTCTCTATCGGCCTCATCCGTCACACCATCGCGGTTTAAGTCATACCAGCTCGAGAGACCGCCTCCACGTTCTGGGTCCGCCCAGTATTCCCAATTGTCCAAATCCACCTGATCAACAATAAGGTTACCGTCTCCGTCGCCAGGGCAATCGATCACTGAATCTTTCAGTTCGGCGAGCTTTTCACGAAGCCAGTGCAGGCGCTCTCGTTGTAAGTCGGTTAAATCGCCTTCGCTTCCAGAGGCAAGTAAATTGTATTCTTCACGATCGAGTTTAAGTTCATCCGCGTGCGGACTTTCGTTAATTTCATAGAACTCCTCAATCGCTACGAGTTGTTGTGTGTCACAACTTAAACGATTGATTTGCAGGAGTTTAAAGTTGGCGTCTCGAATGGCTTGCTGCGAATCAGGGAATAACTCAGTGGTTGGCAAGCCCTGCTGAGCGAAGTAGCTGTTCACCGCGCAGCATGAACTAAAGCCATCGGGGTTGTAGTCACTTCCCGGACCATACCACTCGCCGCCTTGGTCTTCACAAACTTGGCGTTGCGGAAATAGCTGTATACATAGGTTGGCTTGCGCAATGACACAGGGCGGAGCAGCTGCCACAGTGTCGTTAGTACCGAGTTCTGAGAAATTATAGTCGCGAATGGAACTTTGCTCCGGCGCTACCAAATAAGGCATGACGGGTTGTCCATCAAGGCGAAGTTCCGCGCTTAATACCTCACTATCGAGACCCGCAATATCGAGGAAGAGCCGGTATAAGTCAGTGCTGTTAATTAAATGTGGAACGTCGCGATTGGGCGAGGCAACAAGATCACCGGTGACGATGAGCGGCACCCAAATCCCGGTCTGATACAGTGAGCCTTTGGCGCGCAGTGGGTCGAATGGGATTTTTACGCTGGGCATATAGGTGCCGTTATCGGTGGTAAAGACGATGACGGTATTGCTCTCAGGATTGTATTCTAAACTGCCGTCATTTTGACGGATAGCAATGCCGGTCTCTTCGAGAATACGCCCGATTTCATGATCAATCGCTTCGAACTTGTGTTGCATGATCACGCGTTGCTCAATGAACTCCATCCGGTCACCGCAGCCCGCAAGACTGAGATCAGCGTCTGGGTTTGGTAGCAGGTTGACGGGTGGTGGCTGTAAAGGTTCATGCAGTGCGGCAAACCCAAGGCTCAACATCCACGGCGCATCGTCTTGTTGCGCGCCTTGAATCCACTCGATGGCTCGATTTGCTTCCTGAACGGTGCGGTAGCCGCGTCCACGCGGATCGGCCGCAGTTAGCGTTTCGTTGGTACCATCTGGGTAGTTAATTTTCCATTCGGCGGTGTAAAAACCGTTCTGATGATCAAATCGCAATTCCTCAAAGCGTTCAGGGTCGTATTCGGCGGCGAGTGGATCAAGGATGCCGCCCAGCTCAATACAGGTTTTCCCTGGTGTCCGGAACGCCTCATCATCGTTCATGATGATATGCTCACCATCGGCGAGGTAACACACGCCGTAATCCGCTCCAACCGCTTCGTTTGCGCGTGTATTCGGCACAAAACCGCATTGGTAGGTACCAATCGGCCCTACACCCCCTGCGGTCGTATCAATGGGATAGGGCGCGCCATCTAAATAACCGGCAAAGAAATCCCAACCCAATTCACGCATGGCGTCATCGCCTAGTGGATGGTTTCGCGGGTTAATTTCACTGCCGGTTAAATGCATTTTACCGATTAATGCACTTTTATACCCAGCATGCTCGCGTAATACTTTCGGTAAAGTCGCACGATAGGGCGACATTTGTGACGTCGCCAAGGTGTTCGAGACGACAGCATTAAGTACGTTATTGCGCGATGGATAACGACCATCAAAATAGGTCGTGCGAGTTGGTGAGCAGGTTGGCATCGACCAAGTATTGCGAAAACGCACACCTTGTTCAGCAATAGCATTGATACTGTAAGTTTTCGGCGGCTCGATACCGCCGTAACCGAAGGCCTCAAACTGATCCATGCCGGCATCGTCGACGACGATAAAGAGAATGTTAGGCGGTTGTTCAACCACCACCGGAGGTTGAGGTGGGTTAATGACATAGTCGTTGCTTGAGCTCGATCCCCAGTTACAGCCAGCGAGAGCGAGCATACAAGTACAAATAGAAATGAATCTTAACTGTTTCATAGCATGCCCTTTAGGGTAAATTGTTGTGATTTCGACCTAGGATGAGCGGGTCGTATGGGTTTTGAAGCTGAAGTGTTTGCAGTAAGAATTGCTTTTCGGCTTCATCGTCGAGAAAATCCATTAAGGTAATCCGCAACTGCCGATTTTGCGGATTTTTAGTCAATTGCGTGCGAAGTAACTGCTGCGCAAGCTCGATATAACCAACGTTATACCAAGCGACAGCTAAAACGTAGGCGTAATAGTCGTTATCCGGTGCAAGTGCGACAGCTTGCTGTAAGGCTTCGATACCCTGGGGCAAGGATCCAGCACGAATCCTCGACAAGGATAAAGCGAACTGCAAATCGGCATCGTCAGGCCACATTTCGACCTGTTCCTCAAGGTAGTGTGTGCTCAATTCGATAGATTGTGTTTCATACGCCTGTGCTTTAGCGACAATCGCAGGGCTAAAGCCGGGTTCAATCGAAAGGGCTTGGTCAATACTCGCGGTGACAAAGTCGAGTTGCTGTGTGGCTTGATAGAATCCAGCCAGGCTGAAGTGCGCCTCCGGTCGTCCCTGCAACTCGGTTTGAACCTGCTTGAATTCAGCGAGTGTGTCTTGGGCGATGTTTTGTCCAGATTGCAACGCATTTTCAATGGCAGTCTCGCTCGCAACCATACGCACGGACCGGCTTGAATCATTCAGCATTCGCTGCAGCAGAGCTTGCAATTGGAGTGGGCCTAGAAAGCTCGCAGAAACATCTAATGCGGTTCGCCGTACGATAGGGCTCGTGTGCTCAAGGGCAGCAGTTACCTTTTCAACTAGCGGCTCTGCCGGATAGTGCTGAGACTCTGCGAGTAAAGCAGCGTAGCGAATCGGCGGCAGATCGGTCCGTTGCAGCTGCAACAAGAGCGTGTCCACGGCATTTGGTTGGCCGTGCCGCGCTCGAAAAAGTGCTTCAGCAAACCCACCATCGGCGGGTTCAAAGTTGGGATAACGCTGTTTAAAGGCTTGCACGAGCACGGATGGATCGTCATCGACGTGACAGCTGAGACATGCGTCTGAGTGACCTAATGCAAGCGCTTGTTCGGGATTCGGAATGCTAAAGCTGTGGTCATGACGGGCATCGTTACCCATATAGACTTTGCTCGGCATGTGACAACTGCTGCACTGAGCGCCGCTCGTGCCTTCAGGATGAAAGTGATGCTGTGCACTCTGATAATTTACGGCAAGCAAACCGCTACTATCGAAGTCGTCGCGTGGAGGATTCGTTGCGGGATTATGGCATTGCAGGCACACTCCATTCCCCGGCGCTTTTAAATCGCCTGAATGGGGATTATGGCAGTCACTACAGACGACTCCTTTTTGATACATACGACTTTGAATAAAAGAGCCGTACTCGAAGACTTCGTCTTTGATTTTACCGTCAACTTCATATAAATCAGCCGTTAATAGGCTGAGTAGATAGTGATCATGAAAGTCTGTAGAAGGCTCCTGTGGGCCAAGAGGGGAGCGTCGGCTATGGCATTGGGCGCACGTGTCGACTTGTTTCCCACCCCCCGCGCGAAGTGACGTCAGAAAGCCCTTTTGTGGTTCACTCGTTGGTTGCTCTGCCCAAGCCAGGTGACCGCCTGCAGGTCCATGACAGGCTTGACAGCCAACGCCTAATGACTGCCACTGTGCTTGATAGGTTTTCGTTGCCGGTGTGTACTGGACTTGGTATCCACTCGTGTGGCATTCGACGCATTGTAACGTTGCATTTTGCGCGGACCGTTGCCAATGCAATGGATTTGATGGCTCGATATTTAACCCTAGATTAAGCTCAAACCAACGCTTTTGCTCCGTGTCCCAACCAATCGGTAAGGCTTGTAAACTGCCATCACCGTTATCCACAAGGTATTGTTGCAGAGGCTCCCAACCGAAGGTATAAGCGATGGAAAACTCGTTACTTTCATTTGCGTTATTCTGGACGCTAACAAAATAATCTTGCTCACGTTGGTAAAAGCGAAATGACTCTGAGGACGAGTTGTATGTGATATCACTGAAGGCGCCGCGGACCGATCGGGCAGTTGGCTTGAGCATCGCGAGGTGGTGATGAGAACCCTGCCAATGATCAAACTCAGCTTGATGGCATTGCTGACAGGTCTGTTCGTTTACCCATTCTGAATGCGACTGAAGCGTCGCCAACTGAGCATCATCGCGACTCGATAGAGAGTGCTGAGTGGATATGCCAATAATCGTGAGCACAACAATGGCTAAACATAGCCAACGAGCTTTGAACATGAGCTGTGTTGCATCCCTTCATCGAATGAACAATCTTGAGGCGACAACTCATAATTAAATAGCGATTATGAACATCCTTGGCGAGGTTAAAAAATAACCATAACAAAGATATAGCGAACAAAGAGAATAGTGTCAATGAAATAAACTCAACGCAGACTGAGAGCAATCACCCAGACTTGGGAAAACCATTGTTCGTCACGCTGAAAAATACGGATGACACCTTGTTCACTCAGTTGCTTGTAAATATCAAGGTGTTTGGTCACGAATGGCTTGACCGGCAGATCGCCAATGGCGTGAATACGAACATTAAAGTGGCTGAGTGCAGCGCGCAGCGTGTCTTGGTAATCACTCAGTGTATGCAAGGGAAGCCAGAGCTCAGATTTACTGTGCATGTACTTTGGCGCTTGTTCAAGTAAGGCGATGACTAAATGATTCCCCCTCTCCCCACCATCAATTGCAATCGCTTCGTCAGGGTTTACCGGCGTATCGTCCGAGAGCACAATTTCTTGTGGGAGATTGGCAACGATCTGATCAAAGGTACCGGTTACACCGGTAAAAAAAGGTCCTTGTCGGGTCTGAACCTCAACACCATTGCGGATGGCGTTGGCCGTGGTCAATTCGAGCGATGCTTCCACCACGTCGGTTGCTGTGACTTGGGCACCCTGTAATGCTGCTGTCACGGCTAAAATTCCTGAACCGGTGCCAATATCTAAGACTTGTGTATGGGGCTGGAATTGAATCGTGCGAGCAAAATATAAACCGTGGGCGCTGGGGGCAAAAACACCTGGACGGCTTTCTAGCTCAACGGTTGTTGCGCCCACTTGGTATTGGAGAATAGTCTTTTGCATGTTCAAGCTCCCAGAAATAGCTCTAATAAGCTTAAGCTGGAACGCGGAGGTCGACAAATAACCTTTTCGTCTTGTTTATTCTTTTCGTTTTGCGTTTAAGGTGCGTATGAGCGATTGAACTTGGGTGGTCGCTGATTGATAGCTTCGTGTGTAGGAAACATTGTAATTGTCAGGCTTTTTCATCAGCGTCGCGTATTCAAACTCTTCAATACGCCGCAGCAATGACCCCAAACGGCCACGGTACTGCAAAACCGCTTCTTTAATTTCCACAGCGACATTTAATTCGGCGAGGAAGTCACCTTTGTCGACGTTGAATAACAGATCACAGCCTGACAGAAGGCCGGTTAAGAAGGCTCGATTAGCACTTTCTTTATCTAAATGCGCATGGGCTAAATCTGAGCACATAAAAGCGCGCTCGAGAATAATTCGAGTGTGCGCTGTATCGACAAACTGTAAGCACGAAATTAAAAGCACCCATTTTCGGAGTGGCTCGATACCAATCAAGATTATAATTTCTTTCACAGTTTCAATCGGACGCGACGCGCCGTAGTAGGGACTATTGGCAATTCGGAGCAACTTAGAGACAAGTGTGGCATCGGTTTTGAGAGCAGCAGTTAGACGTTCTAAGTCGGGCTCGGGCTGAAAAAGCACATCAATAATCCGACCAAACTCAATGGCGGTTCGAGGCAATCGCCTGCCGGTAACGAGTTTAGGCTTGGCCAAATAGTAGCCTTGAAACAGGTGAAACCCCAAGTTTTTGAAGCTTTGATAGGTGTGTTGGTCTTCAATTTTTTCGGCTAGCCATAAGGTATTGGGAGTGTGAATCGTACGAAAAAACTGACTGGCCTCGGTTAGCGTGGTCTTTTCGACGTCAACTTTGACAATACTTGCTAATTGCAAGAGTGGCTCCCAACTCGGCAGAAACTCGAAATCGTCAAGGGCAAAACGAAAGCCGGCTTGTATCCACGATTCGATGGCTTGAATAAGTTCAGGAGTTGGCGTAATTCGTTCAACCAGTTCGATAATCACAAACTGAGGGTCAATCGGTAAAAAAGCCTTCGACAATAGGAAGTCTGCGGTGACATTGATACAGACCGGATATTGAAAATGCTCTACATGCTCGGCAATGCCAGTGCATAAATTATAAATAAGCTCGCTGGTTGCAATTTCTTCACCGACATCAAGTGCGTTCAAGCCGGAGTCACTGCGGTAAAGTAATTCGTAGGCAAAAATGCGCTGTTCACGATCATAAATAGGCTGAGCGGCGAACAATTGATGATCAATCATTGGCGAAAAATCTCATACGTACTCCATGTTTTTTTGTGCATGCTTTAGGTCCGTGTGACATCGTCATAATTCGATGTCGGCATGTCAAATCGTTGCCCTAATGTAAACACAAACAACAAAGCCCGCAAGGCTCAAACGCCAAGCGGGCTAAAAGTACTACTTCTGGGGGGGTTACTGCTGCAAAAATGATTCGATGGTTTGCGTGATACTTTCATCAGTGGGTTTTACAGGACTGGCAAAGCTGCGCACCTGTGTACCATCGGCTGAAATCACGTACTTGTGAAAATTCCAACGAGGCGCTTGCTCGGTCGCATTCGTCAGTGCTTGAAACACGCTATTCGCTTCCTCACCCGTTACCTTAGTCGTTGCCATCATCGGAAACGTGACACCGAAGTTGCGGAAACAAACTTCGGCAGTTGCTTCTTCATCGGCATACTCTTGGCGGAAACTGTCTGACGGGAAACCAAGAATGACGAGGCCTTGCTCTTGGTACTCACGATAAATGGTTTCCAAATCTTCAAATTGACCCGTGTAGCCGCATTGGCTGGCGGTATTGACGACCATCACCACTTTGCCTTTACTCAGTTCACACAAATCGTGTTCGCTGTTCGAATGTAAGGCGCGCAGAGAAGTATCGAGTGGAGCAAGGCAGCCATTCGCACTCTTCGAAAAAATTTGTTCGCCGGCATTGTCGTTGAGATCATTTGCAGACACAGACAGTTGCGGCAAAGCAAGCGTGCCAACGTAGAGCAAAATCGCAGCACTAACGCGCATCGTAATTTCGATTCGATTGACTTTGTTCATGTTCAATAA
The DNA here is from genome assembly GCF_022565475.1 of Aliidiomarina sp. Taxonomy (GTDB): domain Bacteria; phylum Pseudomonadota; class Gammaproteobacteria; order Enterobacterales; family Alteromonadaceae; genus Aliidiomarina. The sequence goes on from NZ_JAIUMR010000003.1 coordinate 257,781, forward strand.
CCTCAAAGATAACGACTACCTATATAATAGACGGAGTCCGACGAAATAGATCAGTAATTCACACAATATTTAATTTTCGACCACTGTTTTTTATTAGGTATTACCTTCGGCCGCTCGGTAATCACAAGTACCTCTTCCATGTCGGAGTGAGTAACCATCCTCCCTTCAGCGTTCACCCTGTTGGATTACCTTTTCAGCTCAATATTTTTGTATCTGCTCGTTCACTTACAATGTCGTCACTGCGACATTATTTCACACTTGAGTAAGGAACATCCTATGAGTAAGAAGACGTTCATGCAGCTTTCGGCATTTGCACTAGCCCTTGGTTTAACCGCTTGCGCTCAGTCGCCTACGCTCAATTCAACATTACCAATGAAAGATGGTGAGTTCTCAATTGACGGCATGATCTTTGGCTTGGCAGAAGCTGAAGTCTTTCGTGAACAATATGACAGCGCACCAGTCATTGGAGACACCATGAGCGCGTTGCCGCATCTTGCTCCGCTCGAGTATACCGGGAATCGTGTGCATGAAGTTCGCTTAGATACCTTCGCCCAGAAAGTCGAAGTAGCGCCAGGAGTCAATTTTAATGCATGGACCTACGGCGGTTCAGTCCCTGGCCCGACTTTACATGTTCGCGAAGGTGATCGTGTCGTCTTTACCATGAAAAACCGTTCGGATGAGCCGGTCGTAGTCACGGATCCATTGCGCGGTGGAGCACCATACTTCCAACAACTCGCCGCGAACCCTTACCAAAAGCATCAACCTGCGGTCAGCCCCATGCCACACTCTATGGACTTTCATAGCGGGACAGTCGCGGCCGACGATAAATGGCGAACCATTGCGCCGGGTGAGACTATTCGCTTTGAATGGGTCGCGAACTACCCAGGTGTATACATGTATCACTGCGGTACACCAAGCGTTTTGATGCATACGGCTATGGGCCAATATGGGGCCGTGGTTGTGTCGCCAAAAGGTGGCTATCCGACAGATCATTTAGTCGACCATGAATATGTGATAGTCCAGTCTGAGTTTTATTTAGAAAAAGTAGGTGATGAGTACATTTACGACCATCAAGCAGCGATGAATCGGAATCCTAGCCATGTGACATTTAATGGTCATGTGTCAGCACTCATTGATGAGCCACTGCGTGCGAAAGCCGGGGATCGCGTCCGTTTGTATTTCCTCAATGCGGGACCAAGCGATACCTCAAGTTTCCACGTGATTGGTGGAATTTTTGATCGAGTCTGGTACGAGGGCAATGTCGAAAACGAATGGCGAGGCATGCAAACAGTGCTGCTTGGAGCGAGTAACAGCGCGGTTATGGAGTTTATTGTACCTGAATCAGGCGTTTACAAACTGGTGGATCATGAGTTTGCCGACGCTGAGCGTGGTGCTGCTGGCGCATTAATTGCCACACCTAAGGACAGTAACTGATGATCAAACGCGCTCGTTCATTGGCATTATGCGGTCTGCTTGTGACCGCATTACCCGCGATGTCGAGTCAGGTGGTGATCCCTGCCGGTGAGTTTGTCTCACCGGTTATACTCGACCAAGAAATCAGCCGAGTCTGGGTCGATGCATTTCGTCTTGATGTACAACCGGTCACGCGCAATGAGTTTGCTGATTTTGTGCGCAAACACCCTGAATGGCAGCGTGATCGCACGCCACGCATTTTTCATGATGGCGGCTATCTCACAAACTGGCTATCCGCGGTAGAACCCGGTTCAGCTGAAACAGCGCCGGTGACACAGGTGTCCTGGTTTGCTGCTCGAGCCTATTGTGAAGCAGATGGCGGCTCACTTCCGACGTTAGAGCAATGGGAATATGCGCTCAGCGTTCAACGTCAACAAGCAAACCTCAACGATGATGACTATGCTCGCGAAGTGTTTGCTTGGTATACGCAAACGCCGTTTATATCCCGGGCCGAGGACAATGAGGCCATGCTTGGTTTGCTCGGACAGGTCAACGAATGGCTCGAAGACTATCAACTCTTGTTAAGTAATGGCGAAAAAATCGACTTTGGTGGTGGTTCGTGTGGTGACACAGCGCGGATGCTAGCAAACTTCGATGCAGCTCATTACGCAACATTTCTGCGTTATCAATCGCGCAGCAACTATACCCCAGTCACTACAACGAGCACTTTGGGTTTTCGTTGCGCATATCCTGAGGAGTAACCGATGATGAAGAACGGCTTGCGATTAAACCATTTGAGCAGGGCACTCATAGCGTCATTCTTGCTGACAGCACCTATGGCATTAGCTCATGCTCAAGACCATAGCCATCGACACCACCAACACGGCCACCATCAGCATCATGGTGAAGCACTCGCTGCGGCAGCTCCGTTGACAAATGAGTCGCTTTACCAAACTGAGCTAAGCTGGGTGAATCAGCATAACGAAACGGTAGAACTGACTGACTTGCGTGGCAAGCCGGTGATTGTCACCATGATTTACGCCAGCTGCAACACAGCTTGCCCTGTGCTGGTGCAGGATATTCGTCGTGTCGAACAACAACTTGGCGACGCCGCGGCCAACACCCAAGTATTGGTGGTTAGCTTTGACCATGAAAATGATACTCCAGAGCGCTTAGCTGAATTTGCTGAGCAACAACGCGCCAATAAAGACGGTTGGCATTTCGTGACGGGCAGTGCGAGTGATATTCGCACTTGGGCTGCGTTAATGGGCATTCGATATCGACAAAACCCCAATGGCGGTTACGACCACAGTAACGTGATTGGCGTGCTTAATGCAGAAGGCGAATTAGTATATCGACACGAAGGTTTAAGCCGCCTCCACGAGAAGGTCGCGCAGGTTGTACGAGACCTGTAAGTTGTTGATGAAATAAAGCCCGGCATTTCCAAATTAACATTAGAGGTAACCGGGCTTCACCCTCGCATACTATCGAAATAATCATTTAAAAACAGTCAGATAATGTAAAAAGATATTGAAAAGACATTAATCAGACATGCCCTCACTTTGCCTTTTCGTGATTCCTTGTCATCCTCGACTTCATGATTAAACGGAGCAGAGGAAACGCATGAAGAAATTGAAATGGATGCTACTCGTTGTCGGACTATCTGGTTTTATTGCTGGTTGTACGCAATCGGATACAGCTGATGTAAATAGCCACTGGCGAGCGAACTTAAATACACCTGCGACCGCTGAGATGAAGGCGGCCGATGACGGTCCTTATGCATTTTATCGGGATAATTACACGCTTCTTGACCTCTACTGGGTTTGTGCTGACCAAGTCATCGAGCGTCGCCAGCCTGTGTCGGAATTAATTCCGGTTGAGTGTGGTTACCGCAAACCAATCAGCGCTGGACCGCCGGCAGAGGTATTGCCGCAAGTGCGCTTTAGCGCCAATAAAGTGGCGGCACTCTCAGATATACATGGCCAATTCGAGATTCTACTTGGCCTTTTACAAGCCAATCATTTGATTACTGATACTTGGGATTGGAACTTTGGCGATGGGCATTTGGTGATTGCAGGTGATGTTTTCGACCGTGGCCCACAGCAAACAGAAGCACTGTGGTTGTTATATCAGCTCGATAAACAGGCGCAAGCTGCCGGTGGACGCGTGCACATGTTGCTCGGTAACCATGAAACTATGGTGCTTTACGACGACTTACGCTACCTCAATGACAAATACCACCATGTCGCTGAACGCCTTGAAAAGCGCTTTCCTGAGCTTTATGGCACCGACACAGTGTTAGGTGCTTGGCTGCATTCCCGGCCGGTCATTGTCAAAGTGAATAACATCTTATTCATGCATGGAGGTCTTCATCCGGACTATGAAGAGCTTGGTTTAAGCATTGCCGAAATCAATGAGCATTATCGAGCCTCACTTGGTGTGCCTCGGCGCGTTCTGATGGAAACACCAGTTCTCGACTTTATTTATGGCAGCATGGGTCCGCTGTGGTATCGCGGTTATTTTCGTGACCGGGATCCCATCACCTCTGAACAAATCGATCACTTACTTAAGTCTTTAAGCGTTGGCCATATTGTTGTTGGCCATACAAGTTTTCCTGGCGTGTTTCAACACTGGGACGGACGAGTGATTAATGTCGATTCCGACATAAAACGTGGCCAAAGCGGTGAAATTTTGTTCTGGGAGGACGGGGAATTCACATTAGGTACCCTGGATGGGACGCGAATGGTAATTCCGGATTGGATTGAATCGCATTAAAAATCAGCAAGTTAAAATCGAAAGAGATTAAAAAGAGAATAACAAGATGACGAACAGAGCTTGGCGTCGTTGATTTGCAAGTGAGCTCTGTCAAGTTGTAAGGGCAGGCATGATTAAACGATTGGTTCGGTGATGTACAAACGTTTGAACAACGACTGTGGAGCACGTCGTATTCGGCGACTGACAGCTTCTAGAAATAAAAACAAAGAAAAACAAAGAAAAACAAGGTGGAAAATCATGAACAAACCAACGTTAGTTGCCAGCGCAATTTCTATGGTTTTGGCAGTGAGTACGCTGCATGTCGCAGCAGCGCAAGAAGTCGAGTCCGGACAGAACCCAGCACAGGCCGAAGAAACAGTCGAACGCATTGAAGTGACCGGTTCTCGAATTCGTCGAACGGATATGGAGGGTGTTGCACCCGTAACGGTAATTACCGCGGAAGACTTGGCTAACAGCGGTTACACATCGATTGAAGATTTACTACAAGCATCGGTCGGTAACGCCGGACGAACCATTGAAGGAAACGAAACAAGTTGGACGCAAGGTGCGCATACGATCAACTTACGCGGAATGGGCGCCAACCGTACCTTGGTTTTAGTCAACGGAAAGCGGATTCCACAATATCCAACGGCGACCGGTGGCTCGACAACTTTCGTCGATATTTCCACATTTCCAAGCAGTGCAATTGAGCGGATCGAAATTCTCAGCGGTGGGGCGTCTGCAATTTACGGTTCCGACGCCGTAGGCGGGGTTGTGAATATCATCTTGAAGCGTCGCTTTGAAGGCAGCGCACTGAATTTACGAGGTGAAAAAACTCATGAAGGTGGGCGAGATCGTCAACGCGCGTCATTCACGACCGGCATTAATTCGAGCCTTGGACAAACACTATTTGTTTTAGATTTTGCATTTGATCAACTACTGCGCCAAGGCGACCGAGACTTTACCAATCGCTGGGGTGTCGATGGCAACAATATCGGCAGTAGCACGTCGCTGCGTTTCCAAGATCGACAGCGCTTTTATCATAGCGCTGTCGATGTTCGACCAACTGAACAAGAATGTCATGACGTCCTTGGCGAATTTGCCCTGTGGTATGACCGCTCGGTCAGCAGTACCCAATGTCGATTTGATACCTTAACCACGCCGGGTTTAGCGACCGGTAAAAAAGAATTCAATATTGTCATGAATCATCATGCTGAATTGGACTCAGGTTGGGACATCAACTGGTTAGTACAAGCCTCGGATCGTACTTCGACGCGCGCGAATTCGGAGAAAGGGATTAGTCCAGACATTTTCATGGACCGCAATAATCCAGGGAATTACAGCTATGATTCGTCAGACTTTGAAGACGCGGTTGAATTCCGCTTGCGTCGCCGGCTCGTCGATTATGGCCAACTACGAAATTACACCGGTGAACAGCAAAATTTCACCCAGTCATTAAGTTTTGGGCGCAGCATCGGCCAGTATGAATTCGACTTTACTTGGTCGTATGGTAAAGCAACGTTCTTCCGCCGTGGGCGCAACCAATTGTTAGCGGACGAGTTACTGAATGTTGTGAGTTTTGATCCAGCGGACTCGGCCAATCCAGACAAGTGGTATCCAATGGATCTCATGACGCCTGAGCAAGTTGAGCGTTTGTATGCCGAAACGCTCACAGACGCCGACTCAGGTTTGAACCAGTTCCTAGCGGTACTGAGTGGTGATTTGTTTGACCTCAACACTGGACCAGTTCAGTTTGCTCTTTCAGGCGAGTGGAACCGAGAATGGTATTCCGACGTCAAAGATGACAATACTTTAAGCGGCAACCTACTTGGTCAAGGCGGCACACAAGGGGAAGGTGCGCGCAAACGCTACGCTATAGCTGGTGAGCTTGCTATTCCGATTGTTGCTAGCGTAAGCGGGCAATATCTTGATGCTAGCATTGCTACACGATACGACTATTATGACGACGAATCGGCGGTCAACGGCGCGTTCACGCCGCAGTTGGGTCTGATTTATCGCCCGAATGACAGCCTACTATTTCGTGGTAACGCCGGTCGTAGTTTCCGTGCTCCGGACATGCACCGTTTGTATGCTGGCTTAAGCCGCTCATTCAGCAGTACGACCTTCCACGTCGACCCGAGCCATCCAGCTGAACCGGATCGCTTTGAATCCATTTCAGCAGGAAACACAGATTTGCGGGAAGAGCGCGGAAAATTCTTTAACTTAGGTACGGTGTTCCAGGTTGGTGACAACTTTAACGGGATGATTGATTTTTGGCATATCTCGTTGCGTGGAGCAGTCTATACCGAGAGTGTCAGTCGCATTTTGGCCGACCCTTACTATGATCGGACGAATGTGGCGAGCAACTGTAATGAGCTGACGAACCTTGGTTACATCATGCAGCAGCCGGCCGATCAGGATTATGCCGACGTGTTCTGCGTACGTCGTGGCACAATCAATAGTGCCTATGAAGCTTCGCGGGGCCTCGATGCCGACCTCAGTTACACCTGGAATACAGAGTCATATGGTGATTTCCGCTTACGGACTCGAGTCTCTCGGACGCTGAAAAAGCAATATCAAGCCTTTGAAGATAGCCGCCGTGTCGAAGAAACGGAAGAGAACTATCTGCAGAAATGGAAAGGCGACATTTCGTTGCGCTGGCGGATGGGCAAATGGACGTCGAACGTCGCCTATTACTATTTAGGCACTGGTGAAGGTGTACATTCGTGGAATATTGACGGCCAGCTTACGCCTGTGACTAGTAAGCTCGGAACCTTCAATCGCGTGAATGTGAATACCAGCTATCGCTTTAACAGCAGCCATCGCTTAACGGCCGGTATCAATAACTTGTTCGACGAAATGCCGCCGGAGTTTGCACCGGGGCACCCGAGTCGTAACAGCGTACCGTTCTTTTTGCGTAACAATGGCTATAACGTGATTGGCAGAACCTATACGTTATCGTACCAATATCGCTTCTAATCTGAACGCACGTGAGTACATGTAGTCGACCCCGAAAGGGGGCTTTTTCTAGACTATTCATTATTATGTAATTTGAGTAGTATAGTTTCACGACTTTTGTATTCTGCCGCGACGTAGCTAAATGACTCGAATAGACGATTCGGAATCTAGTTCCAACTTACAGCAATATCAAATTGCTGATGTTGTCGTTGACCCGTTACAACTCGAGATTTGTACGACCGAAGGCGAATGTATTGCATTACAAAAGCGTCCGATCGAAGTGTTGTGCTATCTCATTGAGGCCCATCCGCGCCTTGTCACACGTGAAGAGCTGATTGAAAACATTTGGGATGGTAATGCGTATGTCGGTGAGAAAGCATTAACCAACGTGATTTGGCAATTACGCTCAAGCTTTGAAAAACTCGGTTTGTGTGACTGTATTCAAACTGTTCGAAAGCGCGGTTATCGGCTGGCCGCGGAACCGTTTGCGCTAAATGTCGACTCAGTGACTTCTCTTGGTAATGGACTGGTATCTGCAAGTAGCCCGATTAAAAATAGAATACTGAAGTTCGTATTGGCGCCAATAGCACTGCTGATATTCGTCGTAGCTATCGGTTTAGGGCTCCTGCCCGAACGGACGAACAAGATTGAAGGCGCTGATTTAGCGTCTGTCGAAATTGTGACGACCGGAGTTGGTCGAGCGCAATTCGCATCAATTTCCCCTGACGGCCAACAATTGGTTTATGCCATGCGCCCTTTCAGTGGTGAAAGTAATCTGTACTTGCATGACTTGCGCAATCCATACGAAAAATATCAATTAACCTTTTCACCGCATCGCGAAACTAGACCCGTATGGAGTCGAACTGGTCGTCATGTTGTGTTTCCCCGAGAGGAACAGGGCAGTGGACGTTGCGCTTTTTATGCGGTTGATGTAATTACCCGAGAAGAACAACGCCTTTCAGGCTGTCGCCGCTCAGGAACGAGTTACATTACAGCACATCCGTTGAACGACGAGTTTTATTTTAGCGGGCTGACTAGTAACAATAGTAACTTGTATCGGATGACGTGGGATGGTGGTGATGCACGTGTGGAACTACTGCCCTGTGTGCAGAATTGTGAATTTTCAGTGCGCGATGTGAGTATTTCTCCGGATGGACGTTACTTAGCGTTAACCCGGCGAGCGCATCGCTTTTCAGAAGACTTATATATTCGTGATTTAGCAACGCATGAAGAATTTCGGTTAACAGACGACCAAGTGGATATCATAGGTATTTCGTGGCACCCGGATGGGCAGCATGTTGTGATGGCAACAACAGTGAGTAGTGAGCGAATTGGATATTTAGTCAACATTCAGTCTGGTGAACGGCAAAAATTACCTTTTGATAATTTCGGTAGCCCATCGCAGATTAGTGCTGACGGTTCGATTTACTTCCATACCATCGATTCGCAAGTACAACTGTCATACTTCCAACTCACTCCTGACTTGCCGAGTACCGTGTTTCCGTTAACCGCATCGAGCTATCAGCACCGCGATCCGCACTTTAATGCGGTAACGGGGCAGTTCGCATTCGTGAGCAACCGCTCGGGTGCTTATGAGTTATGGATTGCCGACGAAAATTTAATGAACCCGAGAAAATTAACCGCAATCAATAACATGGTTCGTTTTCCGCGTTGGTCCCATGATGGGCGTCATATTGCTTTCGTGGCGCGTTACCCCAGTGAGCAAACGGATGTTTTAAGCTTACTAACGGTGGCGACAGGTCGTGTAGAACGGCTCTATGAATTTGAGCGTGTTCTCGGGCGCCCCACGTGGTGGTATGACGGATCGGCACTGATTGTTCGGGAAGGTGGGGAGCTGCATGTATTAGATCTCGATACGCGTGAGCTGCGACCGCTCACTACTCAGGGTGGTATTTTCGCGCAATCATTACCATCCGGCGATATCTATTTTACTCGCGGTACAAACCGAGGACTGTGGCGGTTAAGAGAAGGTGACGAGGCGGTCCAAGTTATTTCTAACGAAGAATTCGGAACCCGTTATTCATGGGTGGTAACCGATCATGGAATTTATTTCTATCAGCTGAGTGATTCCGAGGACAGACTTGTTTTCTACAACTTCGCTGATGAAACGGTTCGTAACTTAATTGCCGTGCCACCTGAATTGGTGACACGGCAAAGTACGTTTACTTATGATGGCAATAACCAGCGTTTGGTTATTGAGTCTTGGCAAGCTCGCTCGAATATCATGCGCGGGCGCCATGCGCTGTTAAGCCCCTAGGCGCAAACATTAGCCTAAAGAAACTGGAGCTAATTCGCTAGGCACTGGCCTGACGGTCTTTCGCCACGTATAAATAAACCGCTGGCAGCACATACAAGGTAAATAAGGTGCCAATGGTCATGCCGGTTGCGATAATTAAGCCCATAGCAAAACGAGACGCGCCGCCTGGGCCACTGGCGAGTAGCAGTGGCAACGTGGCTAACACGGTCGCTGCGGTGGTCATTAATATAGGCCGTAAGCGAATGGCCGCAGCTTCCTCAATTGCGTCGCGCTTACTGCGACCTTCTTCCTGCAATTTGTTGGCGAACTCAACGATCAAAATACCATGCTTGGCAATGAGGCCGATGAGGGTAACTAGACCAACTTGCGTATAAATATTCAATGAAGTGATCCCTAAACTTACGAATATTAATGCGCCGCAGATACTCATGGGCACCGTCACTAATACGATCAGTGAGTCGCGGAAACTTTCAAATTGCGCTGCCAATACAAGGAAGATAATGACTAACGCGAAAAAGAAAGTAACCAATAGTTGTTGGCCTTCGTTTTTAAACTGTCGCGACTGACCCGCATAGTCAATCACAACGCCTGCAGGAATACGCTGTGCGGCGATAGTGTCGAGTATCGACAATGCTTCGCCAAGCGACACCCCAGGGCGCGGAATACCACTAATCGTCACGGCGTTCAGTTGCTGAAAGCGACTTAACTGTTGCGGCTGTACTGATTCCTGCAAATCGACTAACGCCGACATGGGTACCAGTTCACCATCGCGATTGCGCGTGTAAAAATGCGTAAGTTGATCGGCGGTAAGTCGTTCACTGCGCTGCACTTGCGGGATGACTCGGTAGGAGCGATTTTCCAGCGCAAAGCGGCCAATGAAAGGGCCCGCTAACATCGCCGCTAAATCGGTCGATATCTGGCTCATATCGACACCCATCAAAGCGGCTTTCTCACGATCGACTTTCACAGTTTGGCGCGGACGATCAATACGCAAATCGTTATCGAGCATAATGAAGCGACCCGATTCCATTGCCTCGGTCATGATCTCGTTCGCAATGTCTTGTAGATTCTCAAGAGGCTGTGTCGAACTGATGACAAATTCAACGGGCAGACCACCACCAGGACTCGGTAACGACGGTGGAATGAGGGCAAATACGCGCAGCCCCGGAATGTTCTCGATAAACGGCTGAATGTCTCGTTCTAGCACTTGTTGAGTTGTCCGCTCACGCTGTGACCATGGCGCTAAACCGAGGCCGGTACCCGCACTACCGGGACCGAGCATACCGTTAATCACGAAGGCCATGTCAATTTCGTCGACATCACGTTCAAGCTGTGCGAACTGAGCGCTGTTCTTTTCAATATAATCGAGCGTGGCGTAACTGTCTGCCTGACTAATGGCAAAGACAAAACCCAGATCTTCTTGTGGCTCAAGTTCTGAATTACTCGTGACGAACAAGAAATAACAGGAAATGAGGATAATTGAACCAAACACGACCAATACCGCTTTGGTTTCAAGGGCGCTGTGGAGCTTTTGCTGATAACTATCTTTCAGTCGATTAAAGCGAACGTCCAACCATTGCTCGAAACGCGGACGCTTACCTTGATCGCGAGAACGCAGCATGCGCGAACACATCATCGGGCTGAGGGTTAGGGCGACAACGCCGGAGAGAATGACGGTACTCGCTAGGGTAAAGGCAAACTCAACAAACAACGTACCGGTTAAGCCACCAATAAATCCGATGGGTACAAACACGGCGACCAGTGTTGTTGACATAACGATAACTGGGCCAGTGAGTTGGCGTGCGCCCAAGAGCGATGCGTCCATTCGCGACATGCCATTCTCGATGTGCCGCTGAATATTTTCGAGCATGATAATCGCATCATCGACCACGATGCCGATGGCTAAAACCATCGCTAACAGGGTTAGCAGGTTGATTGAAAAGCCAAGGGCTAGCATCGCCATGAAGGTTCCGATTAACGAAAGTGGAACCGCGACAGCTGGAATAATCACGGATCGAAGTGAACCCAAAAATGCATAGATAACCGCAAGCACGATAACTAAGGCGAGCAGAATGGTCATCATGACTTCGTCGATGGCGTTCTCAATATACTCCGTCGAGTCGTAAGAAATACTGGCGTCGAGACCCTGGGGTAGTTGCGGAATAATATCGCGAAACCAAACTTCGCGAACAGCCGCAATGACGTCGAGTGCATTCGCATCTGGGGCTATTTCAACACCGATAAAGGTCGCTTGTTCACCGTTATACAGAGCCGACGCCTCATAATTCTCGGAGCCGAGTTCGATGTCGGCAATATCACCAACGCGGACCACGGAGCCATTATCGGCACGGACAATGAGGTCGCGAAAGGCTTCAACACTGCGTAAATCAGTGTCGGCAACCAGATCGATTGCAACCATACTGCCTTTGGTGCGGCCGAGTGTCGAAAGTACATTATTGGCTTGCAGTGCGCGCAAGACGTCCGAGCCGGTGATGTCACGTGCGGCCATGCGCTGGGAATCCAGCCAAATCCGCATCGCGAATGTTTGGGCACCGAGAATTTCAGCGCGTTGAACCCCGGCAATGGTCGAGAGCTGGGGCTCGATGACTCGGACGAGATAATCGGTAATTTGATTCGCTTCGAGAATATCGCTGTAGAAGGATAAATACATAGATGCGACGTCTTGACCGACGGAAAGCTGAACGACTGGGTCGAGTGCGTCCTCCGGCAGATCGGAGCGCATTTTATTCACTTCAGCAGCAATTTGCGTGAGGGCATCGTTGGGGTCGTAGTCAAGGCGCAGAAAAGCTTGAATTGTGCTCATCCCGGCCGTTGAACTGGAAACAATGTAGTCAATACCTTCGGCAGCAGCAATCTCGCGTTCGAGCGGGGTGGTAATGAACCCTTGAACTAAGTCGGCATCCGCACCGATGTATTGCGTTGTTACTGTTACCGCTGCATTGCGAATCTCAGGAAACTGACGCACATTTAGATCAAGTGCAGCTCGCAAGCCGATCAGTAAGATCAGCAGGCTAATGACAGTCGCTAAAACCGGCTTGCGAATAAAAATTTCAGTAAATTTCATCACCAACCTCGCTTATCGGTTTGCCGGTTGTGGGTCGGTACTGGTTGCAGGTTGAAGCTCAGGATCGTCGTTAATTTTTACGACCGCCCCATTGCGCAACTTTAGGAGTCCTGATGATGCGACCCGATCACCTTCCTCGAGCCCTTCGGTAATCTCAACCATGTCACCACGCGATTGACCCGTGCGCACAAGGCGTTGTTGCACAATTAATTCGTCCCCTTCTTCTTCAATCATAAAAACAATATTGCCAAAGGGATTAAACTGAATTGCTGTGCGCGGGATCATCAGCACGTCACGAGCTTCTTCACTATCAATACGGACCCGTGCGAACATCCCAGCACGTAGCTTTTGCTCTGGGTTTTCGAATTGAGCTTGTATTTGAATGGTCCGGGTCGACTCACGCACCGAAGGCTCGATAGCGCGGATTTCGCCGCTAAAACGTTCACTCGGATAGGCATCAACTTCTGCGGAGATGGTTTGGCCGCGAACGATGTCACTTAAAAATCGTTCTGGCAGGGTGAAATTTAAATAGATAGGATCGAATGACTGAATGCTAACGAGCTCGCTACCTGGGGTCACATATTGACCCAAGTTTACGAGTCGTAATCCAGCAACGCCGGAAAACGGAGCACGAATCGTTTTCCGTTCGATCATGGCGTCTTGCATCGCTAACGCTGCGCGTGCTTGTGCAACTTGGCTTTGTTGCCGGCGCAGTTCAGATTCAGAAACTTCTTGTCGAGCAAACAAGGGTTCTAAACGAGCAGCTTCGGTTTCCGCAATCGCAAGTGCAGCGGCTAGGCGTTCGCGTTCAGCTTGCTCCACTCGGTCATCGAGGATAAATAACACTTGTCCTTGTTCAACGATGTCACCATTGTTAAAACGAATCGACTTAATTTCGCCATCGATTTGGGCAGGGATCATGGCGCCATTGACGGGGCGGAAGTTACCAATGGTAGGAATGGAGTCGACCCAACGATCGCGAACGACTTCATTTGCGGTAATCGTCGCAGGTGGGGTTGGCATGTTATCGAAGAACTGATTCATGAAGTGATTGCCAACCGCTTTATAGCCGAAAATCAATCCAAATAGGAGTGCAGTGCCAATCAACATGAGGATCATTCGCTTTAACATAAGTACTTCCAATTCAATTCGAGACGATGGGCTTGTGTACGTGTATTCTAACGAAAAAGAACATTAAAAATCTGATAAATTAGACGAGCGACCATGGACTCAAAACTGACCACAAGTGAACTAAATACGAGTCATCGAAATAAGTTCTGCTAGTCGACTTTCGAGATAGTGTGCTTAATTGGAACTCATAGTAAATGAGGAGTGAATATGAACCCCTGGGATGAGCGTTACAGTAAAGATGACTATCATTATGGCACGCAGCCAAATGACTTCTTAAAAGCGAACGCAACGACGCTGCTGAGCGACCAAAACAGTCCTCAAGTTCTTTGCCTTGCTGATGGTGAGGGACGAAATAGTGTCTATCTCGCCGAACTAGGGGCACAAGCGACGGCTGTCGATATTTCGCTCGTAGGCCTTGAGAAAGCAAAACAATTGGCGGCTCAGCGAAAAGTCTCTTTGACGACTTTACATGCCGATCTGAGTACGCATCGATTTCCCTCAAACACCTATGATGCGGTAGTGATGATATTCTGCCACATGCCTTCCGCTTCACGCCCATTCCTGTATGAACAGATAAAGAACACGCTTAAGCCCGGAGGCAGGTTACTCGTTGAATGTTATAACGAAGCGCAGTTGGGCAGAGGAACCGGAGGGCCGCCGGTTGCTGACCTGATGTTAAGTCTCGAGGAGTTAAAGCACGAATTCTCAGCTTTTGACGTGCAACATGCGCTTGATGTGGTGCGGCCGATTCACGAAGGACAAGGGCATACCGGAGAAGGATCCGTTTGCCAGTTTATCGCGGTGAAGCCAGATGCAGGTTAACACCTGCCCATGCGGGCTTCCGCATGATTACAATGACTGCTGTGGTCGGTTTCATGGTAACCAAGTGGCAACGACACCAGAGCAATTGATGCGCTCGCGCTTCAGTGCCTTTGCGCTGGGGCTAACCGACTACCTGTTGGCTACTTGGCATCCACGCACGCGACCGCAGCTTGATCTTCGTGATAATCCAGAGTGGGTGAAGCTGGAAGTCTTGGACACTTGGCAACGTGACGATACTGGCTTTGTTCATTTCCGTGCGTTTTATCGGGCTGACGGTGAGTTGGGGATGTTAGAAGAAAAATCGGATTTTGTCCGCGAGAATGGCATCTGGTTTTACGTCAAAGGTGATTATTCAGATTGAGTGATTGCGATGTGGGGTCATCTAACCGTTGGATTTCTTCGTATTTATGACAAATACACTGCCAAAAACTAGGCTACCATGAAATCTGTAGAAACTCCGGCGGACTTGTCGCGCATTATCGAAATGGCTTGGGAAGACCGGACACCTTTTGAAGCGATACAAACAAATTATGGTTTAAATGAGCAGGATGTTATTCGGCTTATGCGCAAAGAACTCAAGCCACAGTCGTTTCGGCTTTGGCGTAAGCGCGTCAGCGGCAGAGTAACGAAACATTTGCAGCTACGCTCACCTAAAGTATCTCGAGCCTACTGCTCGACTCAATATAAGCGCTAACAAGGAACTTATAATGTCCGTCAATACGACTAAATCCCAGCAATTTATCGGTCTACTGGCATGGCTCGCTTTGCTGTTCGTTGTTGCGGCCGTTGGTAGTTTAGGTTCATTGAATGCGCCAAACTTTTATGCCGAATTGAGCGTGCCGAGCTGGGCGCCACCGGGCTGGTTGTTCGGCCCCGTGTGGACCACCCTGTATACGATGATGGCGATTGCCAGCTGGCTGATTTGGCGTGAGTATGGCTTTTCCGCTACAAGTAAACGTGCGCATTTAGCTAATTTTGTGCAGCTGGCGCTGAATATGCTCTGGAGCTGGTTGTTCTTTGCTTGGTATTTCGGTGCCGTGAGTTTTATCGAAATAGTCTTCTTGTGGTTAGCGATTGTGCTGACGATTATTCAGTTTTGGCGCCTGAACCGCGTCGCCGCGGTGCTACTGGTTCCGTATCTCGCTTGGGTAAGTTTTGCGGCGGTGCTCAATTTTTCGATTTGGCAGCTTAACCCGGGTGTTTTGTAAGTCATGACGAACCGAATCAAAGCGTCTATTTTACGCCATCCTGAGAAAACGATGGCAGACACATTGAGGCAGTTAGCTCAGCGTGCGCAGTCCTACACGGCTGCGGATGTTTATGGTCGCGGTGAGTTGATTGCAGATTTCGAAGCAAAAATGGCGCATCTGCTTGGAAAGCCCGCCGCGTTATTTTTGGCCAGTGGCACCTTGGCACAGCCGATGGCGCTGAAAATTCATAGTGAACGATGCGGAAAAGTTGGCGTTGCGATGCACCCAACCTCGCACTTGGTTCTGCATGAACAAGACGGTATCCAAAAACTCTGGGGCTTGCAGGTGGTGTTAGCTGGAATGACCGATCAGGTTGTTCGTCTGGCCGATCTTCAGGCGCTGCAGCCCGCGGAGCTTGCTGCCGTTCTGTTGGAACTTCCCATGCGTGAAATTGGCGGGCAGCTGCCGCGTTGGGAAGAACTGAAAGCTCAAGTGCAATGGGCCCGAGAGCATGATATTGCCATTCATTTTGATGGCGCGCGGTTATGGCAATGTCCAGCGTATTATCAACGCTCATTGGCAGACATTTGTGCTTTAGCGGATTCCGTCTATGTCAGCTTGTATAAAGATCTAGGTGGCATCGCTGGTGCGATTCTAGCTGGAGACGAAGACTTTATTGCCCAAGCTCGAATTTGGAATCGGCGCGCCGGCGGTAATTTGATTTCTTTTTATCCGTATATACTCGCTGCCGAGCAAGGACTCGACGACAACCTCGCGGCCATTGATGACGCTGTGCGTTACGCCCAGAGTCTTGGACCGCTACTAGCCACAATTCCCAGCGTTCAGGTCAACCCAGAGCAGCCGCAAGGCGCGATGTTTCATTTGCACATCGGCCATGATCACGCTGCGGTTATTGCGGCAACAGAACGTTATGTCAACAAACACGGCATATTGGTGTTGCCGAAGCCTCGCAACGGCGACCCTAGTTACGCCGTGTGCGAAATTAGTGTTGGCCGCAGCACCATGGCGCACCCGCCGGAGTTTTGGTTAAAACACTTGTCTGCTTGTCTTGAGACGATTGATCAAAACTAGTTGAACTTATGTAATCAAGTGACGTTGTACAGGCAAGTGTGTTGTTAAGGTGTCGATATGCTAAACATGGATTTCTCTCAAAAAATTGTTGTGCGCAGTGGCGAATTTATCGATGAGCATGGTCGCTACCCGGCGGGATCTTGGCTGCGCAGCCCACATCTGAGTCAACACACACCGTTTGTTGAAGAAGAAACGATCATTTATGTGAAGACAGGCCACTTACCCGTTGGTGATTAAGCTGCACATCAATCAAGCAGGGTAGCTGCGGATACTTTTTCAGCGTGATGTGTCGCAATCAGGTATAATTGCTTTTTTTAGCTTCGGGCCAAGTGCCTGCACAAACAAAGGCGCTTGCACGTGACTGACTCATCATTACTTTTCTCATCGTTGCCGTTTTCTTCAGAACAGCTCGCGACATTAGAAACCCTTGAGTATACGCAAATGACGCCGGTACAGGCGCAGAGTTTGCCATTGATCTTGGCGGGTCGTGATGTATTGGCACAGGCGCAGACCGGCTCAGGTAAAACCGCTGCGTTTGCCCTAGGCCTGCTGGCCAAAGTGGATGTTGCTGCTTACCATATTCAAGGTGTTGTGATGTGCCCAACACGTGAGCTGGCAGAGCAGGTCGCCGAAGAAATTCGTCGCTTGGCGCGTAATCAAGCCAACCTCAAAGTGCTGACACTCTGCGGTGGCGTCCCGGCGCGTGCACAAGCGCTGTCCTTGCAACATGGCGCCCACATTATTGTTGGGACGCCAGGCCGAGTACTCGACCATTTAAACCAAGAGCGGCTTGACCTAACCCGTGTCCATACCTTAGTTCTGGATGAAGCAGATCGCATGCTGGATATGGGTTTTCAAGAAGAACTCGATAAAATTGTCGCTGCCATTCCGGCAACGCGTCAAAGCCTCATGTTTAGTGCAACCTTTCCCGCCGAAATCGCGTCACTGGCGAAGAAACTCATGCGCTCGCCGGAGCATATTGTTGTTGCCGAAGTGCGTGTGGACGACGCGATTGAACAAGTGTTTTATCAGGTGAGCAGCAGGCAACGTGAAGATGCAGTAATGCAATTGCTGCTCGAGCGGCAACCGAAGAATGCGATTCTCTTTTGTAACACCAAGCGCGACACCCATGAGCTTTACACCGTTTTGCGTAATCATCAGTTTAGTGTGATGGCGCTGCATGGCGACCTAGAGCAAAAAGACCGAGAGCAAACGCTCATGCTGTTTAACAACCAGAGTGTCCGAATTCTGGTGGCAACCGACGTCGCAGCCCGTGGCTTGGATATTAAAGCACTCGACTTAGTGATTAACGTCAATCTTGCGCATGACGCCGATACCCATATTCATCGCATTGGCCGGACCGGTCGCGCCGGTGAAAAGGGGCTGGCGATTACGCTCATCACGGATGCTGACGCTTATAAATTTAGCCTGTTGCAGGACGCGTTGAAACAGCATGTAGCCCTGCTGGCGTTACCGACTAGTTCCGACCTGCAAAACCAGCCGCAAGCGGCGGAAATGGCCACTATTCAGATTCTTGGTGGTAAAAAAGACAAGCTTCGTCCCGGCGATATAGTCGGTGCCTTGACCAAAGATAACCGGATTGATTTTGACCATGTGGGTAAAATCAATGTGCAAAGTCAGGTGAGCTATGTGGCCGTGCGCCGAAATTCCGCTAAACAGGCGCTGACCGTGCTGACCAATGACAAGTTAAAAGGCCGACGTTTTCGGGCACGTTTACTCACTTAAGGCCGATATCCTTTGTAATTTGCCGCCAAAACACGTAGATTACGCGCCTATTTTTTGTTCGGGTGTGTAATCGTGATTTCTGCTGCAAATGTCACCATGCAATTTGGTGCTAAACCTCTGTTTGAAAATATCTCTGTTAAATTTGGCGAAGGTAATCGCTACGGCTTGATTGGCGCGAATGGTTGCGGCAAATCAACCTTTATGCGGATCCTTAGTGGTGAGCAGGAACCGTCCACCGGCAATGTGTCGATTGAACCGAATATGCGGGTGGGTAAATTACGCCAAGACCAATTTGCTTATGAGCAGTTTAGTGTGATTGATACGGTGATCATGGGCCATGAGGAATTATGGCAGGTGAAAGCCGAGCGGGATCGCATCTATAGTTTACCGGATATGAGCGAAGACGACGGTATGCGCGTCGCCGATTTGGAAGTTGCTTTTGCCGAAATGGATGGGTATACCGCTGAATCACGCGCTGGTGAGCTGTTAATTGGTGTCGGTATTCCGCTTGAACAGCATTATGGTTTAATGAGCGAAATCGCGCCGGGCCTTAAATTACGTGTGTTGTTAGCTCAGGTGCTTTTTTCTGAGCCTGATATTATGCTGCTCGACGAACCAACCAACAACTTGGATATCAACACCATTCGTTGGTTAGAAGACGTGTTGAATCAGCGCCAAGCAACCATGATTATCATTTCGCACGATCGTCACTTCTTGAATAGCGTGTGTACGCACATGGCCGATATTGATTATGGTGAACTTCGTGTTTATCCAGGTAACTACGAGCAATATATGTTTGCCGCCACTCAGGCTCGCGAACAACTCTTGAATGAAAATGCTAAAAAGAAAGAAAAGATTGCTGAACTGCAGCAGTTTGTCAGCCGTTTCTCGGCAAACGCTTCGAAAGCAAAACAAGCGACATCGCGCGCCAAGCAAATTGATAAAATCCAGTTAGCCGAGGTGAAAGCGTCAAGCCGGGTTAGTCCATATATTCGCTTCGAACAAGAGAAGAAATTATATCGTCTGGCTCTCGAACTGGAAGACGTGTCGAAATCCTTCGATGATCATCAAGTCCTCAACGACATCAGTGCGATGATCGAAGTTGGCGAGAAAGTGGCGATCTTGGGCGCTAACGGCATTGGTAAAACGACTTTGCTGAAATGTTTAATGGGGCAATATAAAGCAGACAGCGGCCTGATTAAATGGTCAGAGAACGTCAATATTGGCTATTACGCGCAGGATCATTCGGACTGGTTCAAAGAGAAAATCACGGTGTTTGAGTGGATGAGTCAGTGGAAGCAACCGCATCATGACGAGCAAGCGATTCGCGGGGTGCTTGGGCGCATGTTGTTCTCGCAAGACGACATTAAAAAGCCGGTCACCATTCTTTCTGGTGGCGAAAAAGGCCGGATGATTTTTGGTAAGTTAATGATGCAGCGTCCTAACGTATTAATTATGGACGAACCGACCAACCACCTTGATATGGAATCGATCGAAGCGCTTAACTTAGCGCTTGAAGATTATGACGGTACTTTGCTGTTTGTCAGTCACGATCGTGAATTTGTATCCTCCATCGCCACGCGAATCATTGAACTAAC
Source organism: Aliidiomarina sp. (assembly GCF_022565475.1). Taxonomy (GTDB): domain Bacteria; phylum Pseudomonadota; class Gammaproteobacteria; order Enterobacterales; family Alteromonadaceae; genus Aliidiomarina. The sequence continues at coordinate 277,848 of NZ_JAIUMR010000003.1, forward strand.
CGAGCAGGGTATGCGTAATTTCTCAGGAACCTACGAGGATTACTTGCGCGAGCAGGGCGCTTAAGCCGCGACATTTCTGCCGTGGCGCCGACCTAGCCGCGCTTGAGATCCTGTGCCTATAATGCAGAGCGTCTTTAGCGAGGGAAGGGTCGGTGCGCGCTATGTTAAAAATGAAGTTTGTGTTGCTCACGAGCCTAGTGATCGTGGTTGGCTATTTGGTCTGGCAAACATGGCAAGGCCCGGTTGTTCAAGCGTATACCGTGCAACGCGCACCATTAGTGCAAACTGTTGTTGCAGCTGGCCGTGTAATGAATGAGGCGCGCTTACAGGTTGGCACTGAAGTCACAGGTATGGTTGTCGCTCGGTACGTTGCTGAGGGTGACCGTATTCAAGCGGGCGATGTGCTGCTGGAGTTACGCGCGGAAACGCTGGATGCTCAGCTTCGGCAAATTCAAACTGCACTTCGTGAACTAAACAGCCGACTTCGCCCGCAAGCTGCGGCCGAGCTTGAGCGCGCCGCGATTGAGCTGGCCCAAGCAGAGCGCGAGAGTCACCGCCGCTATGAACTGTGGCAGGCCGCATTGCTTGCTGAAGAGGCTTATGAGCAGGCTCAGCGTCTTGAGCGCCTAGCGCGGGTGAATCTGACCAATGCTCAACTGCAGGTTGCGGCATTGGCCGTCGGCGGTACCGAAGAACAACGCCTGCAGGCTGAGCTTGCGGCATTGCAAGCGCAACGCGAGAAAGCGACCCTCCGCGCCCCTGCCGCCGGTACTATCCTCACCCGTCATATCGAAACGGGTGATATTGCCCAACCTGGACAAACGCTGTTCACGGTCGCCCTCGACGGTGTTCTGGAAGTTCGAGCACAACTTGATGAGCGCAACTTAGGGCTGTTAGCCTTGCAGCAAGACGCCACGATTATCGCCGATGCTTATCTGGATCATCCATTTGCTGCGGTTGTAACTTATATTGCACCCGCCATTGACCCTGAACGTGGAACCATTGAGGTTCGCTTGCAAGTGGCCGAATCGAACGAGTTGCTCCGTCAAGATATGACGGTGTCGGTCAATATTGAAACAGCAAGGCGCGACGCGACGCTTGTTGTTCCCAACGAAGCACTATTACAAAACTCTGGATCGCAAGCCCAGCTCTGGGTCGTGCAAGACCAGCAGGTTGAGCTGCGCACCGTTCGGCTTGGCCTGCGTGGTTTAACTATGACGGAAGTGGTGAGCGGGCTTGCAGCGGGCGACCATGTGATCACCAAGCTGCCGGGCGAGCTTGAAGTGGGGCAACGTGTGCGGATGCAGCTGCAACCATGAAGCGACTCTGGACCGAATGGGTGATCGCGATAGCCTTTCTTCGCGAAGGGCGGATGCAAACCTTGATGATAACGGTTGGCGTCGCTGTGGGTGTCGCGGTTATCGTTTTTGTCAGCGCCTTGATCCAAGGCTTACAAGCTAATGTCATTGACCGTACGCTCGGCACGCAAGCGCATATTCGCCTACTTCAGCCAGATGAACAAAACCGTCTTGCACCTGTTGCAGATGACGTTGTGCAATTTGTCCTTGAAGATAAACGCGCACAGCGCCTGCGCAGTATCAATAACTGGCAGCAAATTGTCGCAGCACTCGACCAGCGTCCAGAGCTCACAGCAGTTTCACCGATTGTTTCAGGGCCGGCTTTTGTGTTGCGCGGCGAAGCGGTTTCATCGGTCGCCTTGGTTGGGATTACGCTCGAGCGCTATCAACAAATCGTACCGCTGCAAGATTACCTGATCAGTGGGCGCTTGAGCATTGCTGCTGATGATGTGTTGATCGGTTCGCAGTTGGCTCAAGATTTGGGTGTTCGAGTGGGTAGTAAAATTCGACTCGACACGGGTCAGCGGGAAAGCCGAGTGGTCAATGTGGCTGGAATTTTTGAACTCGGCGTGCGTGAGCTTGACGCCCGGTATGTTTATTTAGACTTGCGCCAAGCCCAGTCGATGCTCGATCTGGTCGGTGGGGTGACCGTGATTGATTTGCGCGTTGCTGACATATTTACCGCTGAAAACATTGCCCAAAGTATTGGCCGATTGACGCAGCTGCGCTCAGAAAGTTGGATCGTCACCAATTCACAGCTCATGAACGCGTTGAGTGCACAGAGTTTATCGACCAACATGATTATCGTATTTGTTGGGATTTCGGTCGCGTTTGGTATCGCCAGTGTTTTGTCAGTGAGCGTGGTACAGCGAACGCGGGAAATCGGAATTTTGCGTGCCACAGGGGCCAGTCAGTCGCAAATTTTGCGGGTGTTTCTATTGCAAGGTGCGCTGTTTGGCTTATTTGGTTCAGTGGTTGGTGTCGCGGCAAGTTATGCGTTGGTTTGGGTTTTCAATACCTTCGGGCCCGGTTTGTTCTATATCCCCGTTGCCCAGTCGCTGATTGTTTCGGCAGTCAGTCTTGCCACTGTTACCGGTGTCATCGCGGCGGCAATACCTGCGCGTCGAGCAGCGCAGCTCGATCCGGTGGAGGCAATTCGATATGTCTAAGGAAATCATGCGTCTCGAAGCGCTGAAGAAATCCTATAATATCGGTATGCCCAATGAAGTTGAAGTGCTGCATGGTATTAACTTAACGCTCTCGGTTAATGATTTTACCGCACTGGTCGGCCCATCCGGTTCGGGTAAAAGTACCTTGTTAAACATTATGGGGTTGCTCGATCAACCGACATCAGGTGAATTGTATTTGCTCGGCCAAGCGACAGGCTCTATGAGTGAGATGGAGCGAACCCAGTTGCGCGGACGCGCGTTAGGGTTTGTTTTTCAGTTTCATCATTTAATTCAGGCTTTTTCAGCGCTGGATAACGTGTTAATGCCGTTGATGTTACAGCAAGGCAAGCCCGATCACCTTGCCCGCGACCGAGCACGGGAATTGTTAAGCGCAGTTGGGTTGGAAAAATTCAGTGACCGTCGGCCAAATCAGCTATCGGGTGGTCAACAGCAGCGGGTGGCCATCGCGCGCGCATTGGCAACGGATCCGGCGCTGTTGCTGGCCGATGAGCCAACCGGTAACCTCGATTCTAAGTCAGCGGAAGATGTCTTTGCACTCTTTCGCAGAATTCAAAGCGAGCACGACTGTGCTGTCTTGATCGTCACCCACGATCCACGCTTATCTGCACAGTGTGACCGCACCATAAACTTGGTTGATGGCCAGATTGTGGAATAGATGTCGTGAAACACCGTGACAATCAATTGCGCTCATCTTGGCTGTTGAAACAAATTTGGCGACTTTTCGGTGACATTGTTCTTGCTACGCTTTCAGCACTTAATTGACTTAATATCGTTGAGAGCTGAAGGAGCAAGAACATGAGTAGGTACTTGAAGCTGGTCTCGTTATTCATGGTGTGGGCGCTATTACTGAGCTTCCCACTGTTTGCGCAAGCACAAGAGGCGCCCGGCGCGCTGACGTTTGTGATAAAGAATCAGAAAACCGATAGGCCAATTTCAGGCGCCCAGATTACCCTCAGAGAACGTAGGACGAATACCACGCAAACCGTTGAAACCGACGAGCAAGGCCGCGTTGTTGTTGACGATCTGCCACCTGGGCTTTATTCAGTCCGGGTTACCCAAAGCGGATTCGCGCCCGCTTCTGAGCCGAGCCTACGCGTGGTCACGCGCAAAAATGTCATCGCTGAATTTGCACTGGCTGAGCAAGCGATCGAACGACTTGTCGTACAAGGACAACGTGCTGACTCGTATGCTTCGGGCAGTAACACCTATATTGACCGAGAAGGATTGCGCAGCGCCGTTGGCGGTGGTGCCGATCCGCTCTTGTCCCTCGACGGCTTGCCGGGTTTAGCCTCCTCCAGTGAGTTTGCGAGCTTCAGTGTACGCGGACGTGGCCCGCGAGATAATTTAATCTTCGTTGATGAATTCCCGTTTGATAAAGCGATTCACTTTGATGCAACGTTAGGTGAAGAAGAAGATGTTGGCGGTGGTGGCCGTTTTTCAATCTTCGCACCGAATGTCATCAGTGGCGCAGAGTTCTCTCCGGGCGGATGGGGTGCGGCCTATGGCGGACGGTCAGCTTCGTTACTCAAATTAGATGTCGCCAAAGGCAACCCCAGCCCTTCAGCAAGTTTTCGTTATGATCTCGCGGGTTTTGAGGTCGGTTATGATGGCCCAAGTGGGATTACCGACGATGCGACCATGCTTATTTCTGCGCGCCGACTCGATTTTGGTCAATTGTTCGAAATCATTGAAGAGTTAGACATCGGCGAGCCGGTCTTACGCGATATCATCGTCAAATCGGTTATTCCTTTGAACGATCGCAACACCTTAGAAGTGTTGCTAATCGACACACACGAGAAGTATACCCGTGGTGTAACCCATGTCGCTGAATCGCCCAATTTTGAAGATGTGGCGTTGCAAGATTCGGAGCAAGACAGCGATTTGTATGGTTTAACCTTACGGTCGTGGATTGGCGATTCGGCGATATGGACCAACCGGGTATATTATCGCAGAAGTGACAAAATAAGCTCTGAAGGTGAAGCATTTCCTGATCTTGTTCCCGAGGGTTCGCCACCGTCGGATTATCCGGTTCGGGAAAACATTATCACGATTAGTGAAGGTGAAACGGAGATTGGCTGGCGCAGTGATTTCGAAACAGTCAATTCCTGGGGAGTGTTCAGAACCGGTGTGCACGTCACTCAATTGGATCTCAAATACGCAACCGTGCTCGATGGCGATTGGACCCGATTTGTCTATGATAGCGGTGATTTCCGCCCTGATCCCGAGCAGAAGTACATTGTCCTTACCCCAGAGAGCGTGGATTCTTCACTGAATCAAAAAGAAACCAATTATGTTGGCTATGCAGAACAGGTGTTTGAGCGCGGCGATTGGGACTTCACCCCGGGCCTGCGCTTTGAGCGTGATGGTTTTGCTGACGAAAGCCTCGTGTCTCCCCGTTTCAGCGTGAATTGGCGCCCGAGCCGAACGTTTCGATACTTTGCGACCGCCGGATTCTTTTATCAGTCGCCGCGTTTTCTCTACCTCGCCGCGAACGAGTCGAATAGACTTGAGAACGAAAAAATCACGCATACGAGCGTCGGTCTGCAATTCTTCCCGAGTGATCGCTGGTCCGTTTTAACGGAAGCTTACTATCAAAGTCTCGATAATCTGATCGTTGATCTTGACCGAGTGAATGGAACGTTCGCAAATCGCGGTGACGGCTCATCGCACGGCATCGATTTCGTCGTTAACGGTATGATTACGGAAGGCATTTATGCGACGACAACTTATTCATACAACGATGCTGTCATCGACCGCAAAGACGGTCGTGGGGAAGTGCCCTCTGACTTTAACCGTCGTCACGTCGCTACCATTGGTTTAACGTGGGAAATTAGCAATCGCTGGAAAATTGCTGGACGCTACAAATATCTGTCCGGTAGACCGGACGAAAATTTCATTATTCATGCAGACGTGTTGGGACCAGGGGAACCTTTGCGCTACTCTAAAGAGATTATAGAGCGTAACATTGGTCGTCGCAGTGGTTCGTGCTCATTAAACCTTCGCGTCGACTATCGGCGCGCTTTTGGCCCCGTCGATGTCACCGCATTTCTCGATGTAATCAACGTCACCGCAGCATCATCGAGTGATGACACTGAGTTTGATTATCGCCGCGGTGTACAAGTGAAAGACAGCAGCGAAGCGGAGCCCATTATTGGACTGCGATTCGATTACGCTTGGTAAGGGAGAACAACAAATGGGACAGGTGCTCGCGCCAACGCCAATCAGAGCATTGATTGTCGAAGACAATCGTGACATTTCTGGCAACATAGCCGAGTACCTCGAGCGCCATCATTATGTTCTAGATTTTGCTTACGATGGCGTGAGCGCGGTGCAACTCGCGATGGCGAATTCATATGACGTTATTGTGCTGGATCTCATGCTGCCAAGGATGGATGGCTTGAGCGTTTGCGAAAGATTGCGGACCGGCGCTGCGCTCGAAACACCCATTTTGATGTTAACGGCAAGGGATACCCTAGAGGATAAGCTCAATGGCTTTCGTATGGGTGCCGATGACTATTTAACCAAACCGTTTGAATTGCAGGAACTGCATGCACGTCTGCAAGCACTGTATAAACGGAGCCACAGGAAAGCGACCAACCTCCTAACTGTCGGGGACTTAATTTTGAATCGGGCGACATTACAGGTGCATCGCGCTGGCCGGCATCTCGATATTACCCCAGCGGGTATGCGGCTGCTGCAAAGGTTAATGGAAGCGGCGCCTGCCGTCGTCGCTCGCGATGACCTCGAAGCCTTGTTATGGGCTGATGAACGTCCCGACGGTGATGCGCTGCGTTCACATATGTACAAGTTACGCCAGATCATCGATAGGCCGTTTGCTAACCCGCTGATTCACACCGTGCATCGTATTGGCTATCGAATTTCCGAGGAAGCTGAGTAATGTACCGTCACAGTTTACGCAAACGCGTGGCCATTGCCTTTGCGATCTGCATGGCGGTACTCAGCGTGGCTTGGGGATTCGCCTTTTTCGCGGCAATAAAATTAACAGAAGATCGGGTCATGACGGTGCAGTTGCAGCATGCTGCCGATAGCTATCCCACAATCGAAACTAACCCACGTGGATATGACCAAATTGATCGTTTGCCGCAAGCACTTCAAGCGTGGGCACGAACAAACCCCGCTGAGGGAATTTACGAATTTACTGCTGACGAGTTTCATGTTGCGGTCATCCCTGCTGAGAACGAACTAGGACGTGCCTTTGTCGTGTTTGACGTAGCCGGCATTGAGGCTGAGTCATCAGAGGACTGGTGGTGGTTGCTTGGTATTGCTGGGGTCATTGGCACGCTGGGCCTGCTTGGTTTTTGGTTGGGCATGATGGTCATGCGCAGAGCGGTTTCGCCGGTCGCTGAACTCGCCCACGTCGTCGCGAGTATTGATATGGAGTATCTATCTGCCGGAGACCATAAGCGCATTCAATCAAGCCGTTTCGGTGATGATGAAGTCGGTATGTTGGCGAGCACCATTGAAAAGACACTTGAACGCATTTCCGCGTTTATTGTCAGGGAACGATACTTTACCAGTTCTGCCAGTCATGAATTACGGACGCCGATTACGGTGATAACCGGCGCACTCGAGTTACTGGAACAGAGTGATTTGTCAGCGGCCGACGAAAAGGTAATCGCTCGGATTCGCCGCGCGACTCATGAAATGAAAACCACAATCGATATGTTTTTGTGCCTTGCCCGTGAAACCGATGACGGATTGTTCAATGAGCAGTTTGCGGTCATGCCGATCGTGAAGAAAGCAGTTGAGCAGCAGCGTTACCTCTTAAACGGTAAATCTGTTGAAGTGGTGATTGATGAGGGGGCAACGCCAACCGTAAATGGTCACCCGCCGGCATTTTCTATTGCCGTCAATAATTTAGTTCGGAATGCATTTGAGCACGCACTTGCAGGGCAGGGGCCAATCACGATTCAACTTAATGAACGCGAGTTGTTAATCACTAACCAAGTGAGCAGTGACATGGATGGGCATTTTGCTCCATTAGAAGCATCGCCTCATGGCTACGGACTCGGATTGGGCATTGTCGAGCGCCTGTGTGAACGCAATGACTGGTCATTTGTGCTCAATGCGGATGAGACTCGGGTGGCAGCCCGCCTTTCTTGGTGACATGCGCTTAACGAGGTAGCATGGTTTGAGCGTTTAAAAAGTAGCAAAAACCACTAAATGTTAATGAGACTTACCTCTAGTACTTCCCAGTCGATCCTTATACCCATTTGATTTAAAACGACTTTCCAATATGGCACATTAATTGCATTTGTTATTCTTTTGTGAATATTAATAAATACAATGAAGAGCCTACTTATGAAATTAACACCGATTGCTACCTTGGGTTGCGCTTTGGCTGTCCTTTCTTTATCGATGCCAACATTTGCTGGCGATGCCGAAGCAACGATGACAGACGGGCGACGTATTTATGTCGCCGCAGATTTTGAGCGTTATGCCCCGCGTACCGCGCTCGAAATGCTGCAACAAGTACCCGGTTTCGTCATCCGTGAACAAGCTCAAGAGCGTGGCCTAGGACAAGCAACAGGGAATGTTCTGATTAATGGCCAACGGATGTCAGGTAAAAGTAACGAAGTCATTGGCGAACTCGGCCGTATTCCTGTGCAGAATGTGGTGCGGATTGAAGTTGTCGATGGCTCGACGTTGGATGTGTCTGGTTTGTCGGGGCTTGTGGCTAATGTGATTGTGAAGGCTGAGCGAATTAATGGAACCTATGTGTGGCGACCTGAGTTTCGTCCTTACAATACCGACCCGCGCTTCTCCAATTTTGAAGTTTCTGCAGGTGGTCACACAGGACGCGTCGAGTATTCCCTAGGTTTAGATAACCGCTCCAGTCATGGTGGAGCCGACGGACCGGCAGTGATACGAAATGCTCAAGGCGATGTGATTGAATATCGTCATGATCAGTGGAAATCTCGATTTAATCAACCTCGCGTTAGCGGCCGTTTTGTCATCAACGACTTAGGTGATTCGGTGGCCAACATTAATATTCTTTATCGTCAGATTTCTGAATACTTTGCCGAGGACGGAACGAGAAGTGGCCCGGGATTGGATGACCGCCGACGTGAATTGCGAGGTAATGCCGATGGTTATAATTACGAGTTAGGTGCGGACTATGAATTCGCGTGGGGACTGGGTCGAATGAAATTCATTGGTCTTACACGAGCCATGGACGTTGATTTTTCCGATGAGCTGCAAGGGTTTCATGCTGATGATCATGCGAACTCAGGGAGTCGGTTCGATCGCACGAGTAAAGAAAGCGAGCACATCCTCAGAGCTGAGTATCGACTTGTTCAAGAGGGCGGCGAGTGGCAGTTTTCATCAGAAGCGGCATTCAATCAACTCGACAACACTGCCAGCTTATTTGAATTACAAGATGGCCAATTTCAGCCAATACAATTTTCCGGTGCCACAGCCATTGTCGAAGAAAAGCGCATGGAAATTATGGTCGGTTACAACCGTCAGCTCCGAGATAATTTAACCCTGCAAGTGAATGCGGGAGGTGAGTATTCCCGACTGGAGCAGGTCGGTGCTGATGGTATGACCCGTCACTTCCGACGTCCGAAAGGCACAATCAGCCTTGCTTGGCAATTGTCTGCTGATACGGATGCCAACCTGCGTTTACAACGACGTGTCGGCCAGCTGAACTTCTATGACTTTTTAGCCAATGTAAACCTGAACGACGATGTCCGTAATTCTGCTAATCCAAACCTGAAACCGCCGCAGTTGTGGGAATTAGAGAGTGAAATGTCGACTAAAATTGGCCAAATAGGAACCACGACGTTACGGGCTTACGTGCACCGGATAGACGATATCGTCGACATAATTCCCATTGGCGACGACGGTGAGTCGCCCGGTAATATCGATCATGCATGGCGCTACGGAGTGGAGTGGAAGAATACATTCGAGCTAGCCAAACTGGGGTGGGAAGGTGGCCGAATTGATACCCGATTTATTTGGCAAGATAGCCGCGTTGAAGACCCTCTTACCGGTGAAACGCGGGCGATTAGTCGAAGCTTAGAGAATTTTGCTAGTATCACACTTCGAAGCGACCGTTCGGGAAGTGATTGGGCGTGGGGGATGAATGCCTCTTATGAATATGAAGCGCGAAATGTGCGATTAACGGAGCAAGGACGGTTTTGGGAGGGCCCTGTTTGGGCGAATGCATATATCGAGAAACGCAGTCTGTTCGGACACACGATACGTGCAACCATTGGTAATGTGTTAGGCGCACGAAGCATGTGGGATCGCACCGTCTATGACGGTCGTAGAACCGATTCCATTGCTTTTGTTGAAGAACGCGACCGTCGCATTGGGCCAATATTCTCGTTATCGATTCAAGGCACTTTTTGATGGTGAAATACAGGAAGCGGACAATGGCTGATAAGTTATTTTTAGTTTATGTGGGTGGCGATGCACCGGGGGCAAATATTGAATTGCATGATGTGCGCTTTGTGGTTGGCGACACGATTGAGGATACGTACTCGGCGTTAAAGCGACAGTGGTTCGGCGATCGTAACAGTGTGCACATGGATAGCTATGTGCATGTGCATCATGTCGATGGCTACAGAATCGAACTGATGAAAGCACCTTCAACAAGCAGTAAGAAGCTCTACTTTGTGAATTTTGGTGGCTACTTTCCGGGGAAACTGGCCGAGTATCATGATTTTACCTTGGTCGTTGCGAGCACAGCTGAAGAAGCAAAAGCTCTAGCTAAATCCAAAGTGATGGTGGCTGGATTGGCCGGCGCCGAACAATTTCATAAGGACGATCTGTTAGCAGTGGATGATTGTCTAGCACTTGATTTGTTGGATGGCTTTCACGTTCATTGCGAGCATGATGGCGGGCAACAGGTGTTGGCTCCGGATTGGATGGGTTATCAACCTCTACATTAACCGGTTGGGCATACTACCGCGGTTGAAATGGACACCAAAAAGAATAAAAAGCCACCGTGAAGGTGGTTCTTTATTCTGGTACGCCAGTGAGGATTCGAACCTCTGATCTCTGCCCCCGAATAGAAGTGATGTATCCAGCTGAAATACGAGTGCAAATTTGGTGCATTGAAAATGCAAGCAGGGATTGGAGGGAACGGAAATAGTAAAAAAATACACTTTCGTTAACAAAAACACTCGTCTTTCGAAATTTTTCGGGTCGTTAGCCGATTTTCTTCATTATTGATATCCAATTGAAAATTATCATTTTTAAATTCTAATTGGTTGCCGTATACATTCTCGGAGGTACCTCTGTGGGTATTTTTTAACTACCTAACTTGCATAATTGAATTATTTGATTTCATAATAAGACCTAAGACTCTGAAACATACAATTAGTCGAATCAAACTGTATGCCTGTGTAGTTAGGAGCTTGAGAACGACAAATCACAATTATAAAGGAGAGCATCCTTATGGGGTTCCAACGAAAAATTTTGTCAGTAGCGATTTCTGCAGCATTATTGAATTCGAGTTATGCGTTAGCACAAGAAGAGAGCCCTGAACCTGAGGAGCAAGTATCTGGGGTTGAGAGGATAATGGTCACTGCACAGCGCGTTGAGCAAAGTATGCAGGAAGTGCCGGTTGCCGTAAGTGCTTTTGAAGGGCCGCAACTTGAAGATGCAAATATTGGAAGTATCGATGATTTAGCGTTGCGTGCCCCGGGTGTCTCAACAGGTAGATTCAACCCAGCACAACCACAAATTTATATTCGTGGTATCGGTTCCACGGATCAATCCGCGTCTGGAGATCCTTCGGTTGGTATTTTTGTTGACGGCGTTTACATCACTCGTCCAGGTGGAACTGACCTTGACTTTTTTGATTTGGAACGTGTGGAAGTCTTACGTGGTCCGCAAGGAACTTTATATGGTAAGAACGTTGTTGGTGGCGCCATAAACTTTATCACTCGAGCACCAAGGGAAGAGTTCGGTGCTCGTGCTGAAGTGACTGTCGGAAATTACAATCGACGTGATTTTCGTGGTTTGGTTGAAGGGGCGATTGCGGAAAACTGGAATGCTAAAGCAAGTATCAATCGACGCGACCGTGACGGTTATGCAACGAGTGCAACAACAGGTCGCAAATTGAGTGACGAAGATAGTCTAGCTTTTCGGTCACAGCTTCATTTTATACCTAACGATGATTTCGATATCCGTTTTAGTTTTGACTATAAACGAACTCGAGAGATCGGTACGAACCGTCATTGTAAAGGTGAGCAGTTTATCTTCTTCCCATGGTTCGCTCCAGGCTCACCCATGGCGCCAAGTCCGTGCAGTGCCGACCCCTATACGAGTGAGAAAACCGTCGATGGCTATACGAACATTGATGTTTGGGGTCTTTCCGCGACCGCTCAATATGATCTAGGTTGGGCCGATTTAACGTCAGTGACGGCCTTCCGCCGCAGTGAGGTTGATCTAGAAGATGATTTCTCAGGATCAGATGCGCCATTAGTCGTTCGTTATGTTATTGATGAGGCAGACACATTTTCTCAAGAATTTCGACTGTCAGGTGGTGATCAAGATTTCCGTTGGTTACTTGGTTACTATTACCTGACAGCAGATATATACCGCATGGAAAACAATGATTTTTCCGGCAATGATGCAGGCTTGGGCTTACCGCCAACGTTGAGCTTCAATCCATTCTACTACCAGTGGAATGATACGACCAATCATGCATTATTTGGTCAAATGGGGATTGAGCTAGCTGAAAATTTAACGCTACAACTTGGTGGTCGTTTCGGTTATGAAAAGAAAGAAGCTCGTATTCGAACCGAAGGCTTTGACCCCACAGGATCTTTCCTAGTCGCTCCGTATGAAACAAGTCCATCGGCGAGTTGGAGCAACTTTTCGCCGATGGCCTCTCTGGATTACAAGTTTTCACCTCGTGTCATGGGTTATGTTTCGTACTCTGAGGGTTATAAGAGCGGTGGCTTCAATGGTACCGCACGGGATCTTGATTCCGCGGAGCAAGGCTTTGATGAAGAGCATGCACGCCAGTATGAATTAGGCTTCAAATCTCAGCTGCTAAATAACCGACTGCGACTGAATGCGAGTTTGTTCTATATCGATTACAGTGATTTGCAAGTGTTCCAGTTAGTCGATGGTGCGTCGCTGGTCGTCAGTAACGCGGCAAATGCGACAAGCCAAGGTCTGGAACTTGAAGCTTATGCCATGCTTAACGAAAATTGGCGCTTGCACGGCAGCTATGCTTATTTAGACGCGACCTATGACACTTTTGTCAATGAAAACGGGCAAGACTTCAGTGGCAATAACCTCACCCGGTCGCCAAAAACCAGTTACAGCATTGGCATTAATTATTACCGTCCTGTGGGTGAGCGCAGCGCCTTCCGCTTTTTCCTCGATTATTCCTACCGTTCGCAAATATTTTTCGAAGCCAATAACTTAGATCTTCTTGGCGACGAATCGGTCGGTTTATTGAATGCTAAAGCGATTTGGGAAATAGGCACAAACTGGGAATTTTCTTTGTGGGGCCGAAATCTTACTGATGAAGTGCATATCACCAATATTATCGATGGCCGAGGACCGTTCAACTTAAGTCAAAATGCTTCTGCTGTGATAGCAGAGCCAAGAATGTTTGGTTTAAGTGTGGGCTATCGTTTTTAAACAAAAGCCTTAACACATGGTGTTAAGGCTTTGCTTTATTGCTTCACGCTCAAGAGCCACTCCGAGGAGTGGCTTCTTAATGTGTATGTTTGTGCCCCGGTTCGGTTGAACCCGGTAAGATAACGTCTTTACAACTTTGGCAAACAATTAACCCGTTGAGTTCATGCCCACAGGTCTTGTGGAAGAATACGATAGGTTTGCCTTCCGGACCACAGAACCACTTGTCTCCCCATTGCGTCAGACTGACGAGTAGAGGATAGAGCGCTCTGCCTTTGTCCGTCAGACGATACTCCTTTCGTGCAGGCCGAGTTTGATAAAGGTGCTGCTCGAGCATGCCCATTTCAACTAAACGCTTTAATCTATCTGTTAGAATGTTACTGGCAACGCCAAGTACACTCAGCATGTCATCAAATCGGCGAATGGAAAAGAAGCCTAAAGCCATAACCTGCGGTGTCCAACGATCGCCTAAGATATCAAGCAACTCTTCGGAAACAGGCAGAAAATCACTATGCGCCGCTTTCGCCACACTGCGTCGTCGGCGTTGGTTTTGACCGGCCGCTCGATTCGCTCCTGGTCCTGGTTGAAAGCTAACGTTGCGGGCCTCTATCGGCCCTTGGCAATGCTCACAAACGAGTTCAGGAAATACTTGTGCGCCACAGGGTTTGTGAATGATAGACCCTGGAGGTGCACCGGCTACCCAATTCGTTTGCCACTCGAGCGCAAGTAGAGCGCAAGGCAGAAAGTCTTTACCTATATCGGTTAGACGATACTCCCAGCGTTGATCGGGAGTCGTTGCAGGTCGCTGTTCAAACAAACCATATTCTATGAGCCGCTTTAAGCGGCTACTTAGCGTGCTACGTGGAATATTTAACCGTCTCTGAAACTCCTCAAAGCCATGAACACCATGAAATGCCTGGTGCAAAATTGTAATAGTCCAGCGGTCACCAATGACCTCTAGCACTTTGTAAACCGAGCTAGATCGAATGAGATCTGTTGATATATTCATAATTTTATTATAACTTGCAATATAAGACCTAATGGGTAACGATTAACCACTATGTGGTATCGACACTTACAATAATAACTCCGAGAGGTTCCAATTTGATGTCTCAACTCAACAATATCACTAGTAAACTCAAGCTGCCACTTATCGCTGCTCCCATGTTTCTCGTCTCAGGCCCTGAACTTGTCATTGCAGCATGTAAGGCTGGCATTGTTGGTTCTTTTCCTGCTCCAAATGCGCGTACTCCCGAAATATTTGCGCAGTGGTTAGAACAAATCAAAACAGGTCTTGAGGGTACTGATGCTGTTTGGGCTGTGAACTTAGTGATGCATAGCAGCTACCCGCGTCGCCTGGAAGACTTAGCGATGGTGGCAAAAGCGCAACCGCCTTTGGTGATTACGGCTTTGGGTAGCCCTAAAGACGCAATCGAAACAGTCCACGGCTATGGTGGCCTCGTTTTTGCAGATGTCAATAACGTTGAGTATGCGCGCAAAGCGGCCGCAGCTGGCGCTGATGGCCTCGTTCTCGTGAGTTCTGGCGCTGGTGGTCACACAGGTCAGGTTTCAGGGTTTGCTTTTGTTGACTCTGTACGCGAGTTTTTTGATGGCCCAATTGTTTTAGCTGGTTCAATTTCTACCGGTCGAGGCATCCGCGCGGCTGAAGTGCTCGGCGCCGATCTGGCTTACATGGGCACTAAATTCATCGCTGCAGAAGAGAGCATGGCGTTACCCGATTACAAGAAAATGATTGTTGAAGCTGGACCTGCAGACATCGTTTGTTCCGCTGGTATTACCGGCGTTCCGGCAAACTGGTTACGGCAAAGTTTGATTGGTGCAGGTTATAACCCAGACAACATGGCAGCAGTAGACAAGCCCGATTTTAATAATCCACATCAAGATAAAAAAGCTTGGAAACACGTTTGGTCTGCGGGTCAAGGCGTTGGGACAATCCATCAAGTTGAGCCAATGGCTGACATCGTCAACAAGCTTATTCATGAATACGAAGACGCACTCAATACACCAGCATTCAATAAAAAATAATAATAACGCTGGGGCGTCAACGTAAGTAACAACAACGGAGAGATTATGACTAATGTACATCCAATTGTTCAACAGCGTATCGAGGAGTTCACGGCGAACGAGTGGTGGGGATCGCGAACGCTGAACGACATGTTTGCTGAAACGGTTCAGGCATCACCAAGTGCCGCGGCTTTGCTCGATCAGCCAAACCGCAACAACCTTCTCGAAGGAGAGCCTCAACGGTTCACCTGGAGTGAGTTAAACGAAGAAGTAGGTTACTGCGCCAGTGTCCTCCACAAGCAGGGGTTAGGCGCGGGAGACGTTGTTCTGACCCAACTTCCAAACGTTTCTGAATTAGTGATTCTGTTCCTTGCGGTGTCGCGTCTAGGTGCCACTATTAGCCCAGTTCCCGTGCAGTATGGGCGGCATGAGATGGAGCTTATTGCGGGTAAATTGAATCCCAAAGTATTTGTTGGCGCGACCCATTGCGGTCCGCATCAGCTGATTCCAGCCGTTGAAAACGTCGATGTTGGTGTGCGCTTGTGGGTCGGTGCTGACGTTCCAGATAAAGGTCTTAGTTTTACAGCAGAACTCGATACGGTTCGCGCTTCGGGCGAAAGAATCGAATCGAGCTTGGTTAATGATGCAAATAGTGTTTTCACCATTTGCTGGACGTCTGGAACCACAGGCAATCCCAAAGGAGTTCCGCGAACCCATAACCAGTGGATTTCCATTGCACAAGCGACGTATGAAGCGGCGGAAATTCAAATCGGCGATGTATTGCTGAATCCATTTCCGTTCGTCAACATGGCTAGTATTGGCGGTTTCCTATTTAACTGGATCCGCAGTCGTAGTGCGATGGCGCTGCATCACCCTCTTGATCTTCCAGTGTTTCTGACTCAAATCCAGAAAGAGAAAGTGACATTTACGATTGCTCCTCCAGCATTGTTGAACATGTTGCTGAAGAACGAAGAGCTCATGGCGAAGTTCGATATCAGCACTTTACGAACGATCGCGTCTGGCTCCGCACCTTTGTCACCTTGGATGGTTGGAGGATTCGCAGAGAAATATGGGATTGGAGTGGTTAACTTATTTGGCTCTAACGAGGGACTTTCGTTAGTCAGTAGCGTTGCAGATATTCCTAATCATGAACAACGAGCAACCTACTTCCCCCGTTTCGGTGTTGAAGGTTTGAGCTGGAAGGCAAGTGTATCGCGCTTGATGAAAACTCGGCTACGCGACTTGCAAACTGGTGAGATCATTACGCAAGAAGGCCAGCCTGGGGAACTTGAGGTGTATGGAGCAACGTTATTTGACCACTATCTAGGGCAGGAACCTGGGGATCGAGATACTTTTACTAGTGATGGCTATTTCAAGACTGGTGACTTGTTTGAAATCGCTGGTGATAGTGAGCCCAAGCAGTTTTATCGTTTTGTTGGCCGGAGCAAGGACATCATTATCCGCGGTGGCTTTAATATCTCACCTGATGAGATTGATATTGCTTTGGCCGCAAACCCGAAGCTCGCCGAAGCGGCAACCGTTGGATTCCCTTGTGACGACATGGGCGAACGGATTTGCGTATTTGTCGTGGCTAAAGAAGGTGAGGATATTAGCCTTGAAGACATCAAGTCTCATTTGAAAGCTGAAGGATTTGCCTCTTTTAAAATGCCTGAGCGAATTGAACATATCGACAAATTGCCTCGAAATGCGCTCGGAAAAGTCCTGAGAAATGAGCTTCGAGCAAAATTATGAAGCCGATTTTCATTCTCGGTGGTGCCCAGAGTGACTTCGCGCGCAATCTAGCGCGCGAAGGTTTGACACTGTTTGATCTATTCAGTGAAGTCACCGCAGATACCCTACACGCGGCAAAAATCAATGCTGAGGAGATCGGCGTTTGTCATGTGGGTAACTTCGTCAGTGACTTGTTCACTGGGCAAGCGCATTTAGGTGGTTTTTTTGCTGAAGCTAACTCTGGGTTTTATGGCACGCCAAGCACACGACATGAAGCTGCTTGTGCATCAGGTTCGGTTGCGGTGTTGGCTGCCATTGCCGATATTCAATCGGGTCATTATGACACTGCGTTAGTGCTGGGCATTGAGCAGATGAAAAATGTGCCAGGCGTGGAAGCCGCGGCACATTTATCCGCAGCAGCGTGGCGTGGCAAAGAGCATGTGGATGCGACCTATTTGTGGCCGGCACAATTTGCCGAGCTTGCTGACGTCTATCAATCACGTTACTCGCTTAAACGTGAGTGGCTAACGGCAATTTCAGCGAATGCGTTCGCAAATGCAGCGTTGAATAGTCGAGCGCAAACGCGAAGCTGGACGATCGGGCCAGAACAATTAGGTGACAATGACGCGTTCAATCCACGTATTGAAGGTCAACTTCGCAAGCAGGACTGTGGGCAGGTAACCGACGGTGCCGCAGGTATTGTATTGGCCAGTGAATCTGCAGCACGTCAATGGGCGAAACGGCACGGGTTAAGGTTAGACCAAATACCGAGAATCAGCGGTTGGGGGCATACATCTGCCGCAATGCGATTGTCGGAAAAATTACGTCGCAGTGTCGCCGATCAGCAGGTGTTTCCGCATGTCAGAAAGGCGTTCACAGACGCCATGCATCGAGCTTCTCTGACGGTCGACCAGCTCGCTGGGATCGAGCTTCATGATTGCTTCAGTATCACCGGCTATATGTTGCTTGACCACCTTGGAATTGAGCAGCCCGGTGAAGCTTGGAAGATTATTGAGAGAGGCGTTTCTCCTTCCAGTCAATTCGCAGTGAACCCAAGTGGCGGCCTCATCGGGCTCGGCCACCCGGTCGGAGCGACCGGAGTAAGGATGCTACTCGACGCAGCCCTTCAAGTGAGTAATCAAGCAGGCTCTACACAAGTTCACGGAGCAAAACACTTTGCCACGCTTAACGTAGGTGGAAGTACGACAACTGTCGTCAGTTTTATGGTGAGTCAATGAACGCATTAATATTTAACGCTATTCGTACACCTCGAGGTGCAGTTCGCAAAAATGGCGGTGCACTTGCGCAGGTGAAACCCATCGAGCTTATGTCGCAGCTGCTACAAGCCATGCCGGCGCGCAGTGGTATTGAGCCGGAGCAGGTCGAAGATTTGGTGTTGGGTTGTGTCACCCAAATCAAAGAACAAGGTGCTAATCTTGCGCGTATCGCGGCGCTGTATGCCGGTTGGCCCGATCATGTTCCAGGCATGGTTATGAATCGGTTTTGTACTTCAGGGCTTGATGCCTGTGCTGCCGCAGCTGCTCGAATTAGCGCGGGAGAGTGCATTTTGATCGCCGCTGGTGGCGTCGAGAGCATGTCAATGGTACCCATGTTTAGTGACAAAGGGGATTGGTTTACCGACCCAGCGGTGATGCGGAAAACCCGATTTACACCGCTAGGTGTTTCTGCGGATCTACTTGCAACCTTGGAAGGTTTGAGTCGTGAAGAACTAGATCAGTACGCTTTGGAAAGTCAAAACAGAGCGGTAAAAGCGCGCGAAAAGAAAAGTTTTCAGTCATCGTTGGTGCCAATTTTAGATGCTGACGGCGACGTGCTTTTAAGTGTTGATGAGCCGCCGCGAGCTGGCCTCACGTTGGATAAACTAGCTAGCTTACCGCCGGCATTTCAAGAGTTTGGTGAGAAAGGATTTGATCAAATGCTCGTGAAAGCATTTGACGGTGTGGCGCAAATCAACCACTTGCACACTGCCGGAAACTCGCCGGCACCCGCCGATGGTGCTGCTTTAGTCATGATTGGCAGCGACGCCTTTGCCGCATCATCTGGTTTAAAGCCTCGTGCTCGTATTTTAAGTTATGCAACTGCAGCCGCAGATCCCATGTTAATGCTAACCGCTGCAGAGTCAGCCACAGAAAAAGCATTGGCGAAGTCGAATTTAACCATGGCACAAATGGATCGACTTGAAGTCAATGAAGCCTTTGCCGCAACCGTTATTCGTTATATTCGCCGCTTTAATATCGATAGTCAGAAAATAAACCCTAACGGCGGAGCCATCGCATTTGGTCACGCAATGGGAGCGACAGGATCCATGCTCATCGCTCAGCTTCTGGATGAATTAGATGAATGTAATGGGCGTTATGGACTAGTCAGCGTCGCTGGTGGCGGTGGTTTGGGAACGGCGATGGTCGTGGAGCGTTTAACATGATTAAGCAAGGTCAAGTTGAAGGCGGTTGGGAGCTGGTTTCGTGGGAGATTCATTACGACGAGAGTAAGGTCGCTTATCCATTTGGCACGGATCCAAAAGGTATATTGGTCTACACAAGCGACGGATTCATGTCTGCTCAGCTTTCAGTATCATCCCGTCCATCGTTACAAGGACAGTCGATACGGAAGCTTACAGATGCTCAACGGCAATCATTGTTAGAGGGCTTCTTTGCCTACTGTGGTGCTTATACAGTGATTGAAAACAGCATCGTTCATCATGTTTCGCAGGCATTGAACCCGGACTTCATTGGCACTGATCAGGTGCGCCGAGCGGAGCTTAACGACAATACTTTAGTTTTATCGGGACGCGAGACGGATGCGTCAGGCCAAGCCAGAGACCATATTTTGAAATGGCGACGCGCAAAAAGGAGCAAAACATGATTGAACACGCACCTAAAGGTCTAGACCCATTACTCGACCAAGCAATCGAGGCTATCATTCGTCGGTCATCATTTAGTGGCTTTACTGAAACGGGCAGTAGCCGTGTTCATGGTGAAGAAAAAGTAGCTCAAGGTCGCCGCGACTACGAAGCATTGCTCGGGCAACAGTTTAAAATTGCTCGAGAAGCCCATTTTGAGCATGCAGAACGCTTCCACGAAGGAGAGGAAATATCGCCTTACACTGGTGAGCGGCTTGGCATCCAATATCCGATATTCAATCTCGATGAGCAGTATCGAAACGCCCATGCTGCGATGCGATCGTGGGTAAATGCTGGCGCAGAAAAGCGCACAGAAGTGTGCGTACAACTGCTCAAAGATCTTGATGCTCAAGCGTTTCTAATCGCCAACGCTGTGATGCATACCGCTGGGCAAAGTTTCCCTATGGCGTTTGCCGGTAGCGGAGCGAACGCGCTTGACCGCGGTTTAGAAGCGCTCGCGTGGGCGTGGGGAAGTTTGAATGTTCTTCCGTCCGAAGCGTCTTGGACTAAGACTTTCGGTGGCAAACATCAGGTTACCTTAGAGAAAAAGTGGCGAATTATGCCGATGGGCACGGCGGTCGTATTTTGTTGTGCTTCGTTTCCAACATGGAATGGCTATCCGGCGATATTCGCGAATCTTGCCTGTGGCAACCCAGTATTCGTCAAGCCGCATCCAACAGCAATTCTGCCTATGGCGATTGCGGTGAAGGTTCTTCGTGAAGGGTTGAGAAACGTAGGATTTGATCCAGAACTTGTTCAGTTGGTTGTTGATTCAACCGACGAACCTTTGGGTAAGGTGCTTGTTGAGCATCCTGAGACTGCCATCGTTGACTTTACCGGCAGTGCAAAATTCGGTGCTTGGGTTGAGCAACATAGCGGTAATCGGCCATGTTATACGGAAACGAGCGGCGTTAATTCCGTGATTTTAGACAGTGCTCGTGACTTAGACGCTGTGCTTGACGCAATCACGAATACGTTTTGTCTATTTTCAGCGCAAATGTGCACCAGTCCCCAGACATTTTACATTCCCGAGTCGGGCGTTTCGCTCGCGGATGGCCGACAAGTCAGTGCCGATGAAATTGAGTCACTATTTTGTGAAAGAATTGACCAGTTGATTCAGGACAGCAAGCGCGCTTCGAGCGTTTTAGGTTGTATTCAGTCCCCAGCGACCTTGCAACTGCTTGACGATTGGCAACGCCGAGCCGAGAGCGGCGAATTCCGATTACTTCGAGCGAGTAAGCCCTATACAAATGTAGCGGGAGACCACTGTCGTACTGCAACACCTTTATTACTCGGACTAAATGCGGAAACGCCAATTACGGAAGAAGTGTTTGCGCCGATAGGGTTTATTTATCGTGTTCGAGATAGAGACCACGCCTTAGAGCACGCAAGCGCTATTAGCAAAAAGCATGGCGCTTTGACGACGTACCTCTATTCAATTGATGAGGAATTTATTGCCAAGGCAGAAGAGTCGTTCGCATGGGCCGGTGTAGCATTGACCACCAACCTCACGGGCGTTATGCCTCTCAATTTCTCTGCTGCCTATAGTGACATGCACGTTTCTGGGCTAAACCCAGCAGGGAATGCCACCTTAGCAGAGCCCTCCTTTATTGCAGGACGGTTTCGCTATGCTCAATCGAGACGACCCAAGGGAGATCAATAATGACCCAACCGGATTTTTCTCTCGCTGGAAAAGTAGCGCTGATTACCGGGGCATCGCGAGGTATCGGTGAGGCGATTGCACGTTGTTATGCACAGGCCGGTGCAACCGTCATCTTGACCGCGCGCAGCGACGAGTCGCTGAAGGACGCCGTTGCAACGATCATTCAAGAAGGTGGGCAGGCCATGGGAATTGCTGCTCATAGTGGTGATCCAGCAGCAGTGAAAAAGGCGATTCAAAACGTTGAAAGCACTTTTGGTGGACTGGATATTCTGGTTAACAACGCTGCGACCAATCCTCATTATGGCCCTATTTTGGCAGCGGACGATGGTGTCTGGGATAAGATTTTGGATATTAACGTGAAAGGCTATGCGCGTTGGATCCGAGAATCTGCGCCACTCATGGATAAGCGCGGTGGTGGCAAAATTATCAACGTTGCTTCTATTTTGGGCTTGGGTGCGGGACCCTCGATGGGACTATATTCAGTCAGTAAAGCAGCAGTTTTGATGTTAACGGAAGCGTTAGCGGTAGAGCTTGCACAACAAAATATTCAGGTCAATGCGCTCGCCCCAGGCTTTATTAAAACACGGTTTAGTTCAGCTTTATGGCAAGACCCTGCAGGAGAAACGCAACTGACTCAGCGAATCCCTCAACGACGTGTTGGCGAGACCGAAGAGCTTACCGGTCTCGCACTCTTTCTGGCTTCGCCTGCGTCATCGTTTACGACCGGGTCTACTTTTGTATGCGACGGTGGTCACACCGCTGGGCGCTTTAAACTCTGAGAGATTATTATGAATTTTACACCTGTTCCGGATTTTCCGTCGGTAACACCGTCCTTTCAAGCGAAGCTCGAAAGACTAAAAGCGATTGTTGACGAGCATCTAATTCCATTGGAAAGCCTAATGCTTGCAGGCAACCAAGATGCGCTTGAAGGTGCATTAGCGCCCGTAAAAGCGCTGATGAAAAAGGAAGGTTTTTGGTTGCCACAAGTGCCGAAAGACTTCGGTGGCCAAGGGTTTTCTCTATATGAGCATGGCTTAATCAGTGAGCAGCTCGGCCGCAGTATGCTTGGCCATGTTTCCTGTAACTGCCAAGCACCTGATGCCGGTAACATGGAGGTGCTGATTGAACGCGGCACGCCAGCTCAGCAAGACACCTTCTTAAAGCCGCTGTTGACCGGGGAGATTCGCAGCGCGTTTGCGATGACAGAGCCTGAACACGCAGGGTCGAATCCAGTGATCATGTCGACCCGAGCAGTCCGTGATGGCGATGACTATGTGATCAATGGCCATAAGTGGTACACCACCGGCGCAGACGGTGCAGCGTTTTTTATTGTGATGGCGGTTACCGATCCAGAGGCTGCACCTCACGAAGCTGCCAGCCAGATCTTAGTGCCAGCGGATACGAAGGGTTATCGCCATATTCGAAATATTGCGGTAATGGGGGAAACCTGCTGGGGACACAACTCTCATGCTGAAATCGAATTTAAAGATGTTCGTGTTCCTGTAAGTAATCTCATCGGCAAAGAAGGCGAGGGTTTTAAAATTGCACAGCAACGCCTTGGGCCAGGCCGCATTCATCATTGTATGCGCTGGTTAGGTATTTGTAGTCGAGCCTTTGAATTGGCGGCGCGTTATGCGGCGAACCGACAGCTCACGCACACTCAAGTACTCGGCGATCAGCAAGCGATTCAATTTTGGTTGGCAGAAATGCGTGCTGAAATTGAATCTGCGCGGTTATTGGTGCTCGATACTGCAGCCAGAATCGACCGCGAGGGCCAGTATGCAGTGCGCAATAATGTCTCCATGATCAAGTTTCATACCGCGGGTGTACTGCAACGCACCTTAGATCGAGCTTTGCAGATCCACGGGGCTTTAGGTATGTGCGATGACACACCCATCGCATTCTGGTATCGCCATGAGCGGGCAGCAAGAATCTATGACGGACCAGATGAAACACATAAACGAGCGTTTGCACGCAGGCTCATGAAGGAGTTCGAGTAATGTCGTCCGACATCATTGCTGTGCGTCCAGACGAAGCTTTAGATGAAGAGCGGTTGTTTGCGTGGCTGCAAAAGCAGGATCTAGCGGGTGTTACGGAACGTCCGCACATCACCCAATTTGGCGGTGGTAAAGCAAATCTAACCTATTTATTGACGTTCCCTGATGTGTCCTATGTTCTGCGTCGTCCGCCTTTTGGACCAATTGCCAAGGGAGCGCATGACATGGCGCGAGAGTTTAAAGTGCTTTCGCGACTCTATAAAGCCTTTCCACAAGCACCAAGAGCGTTCGTATTTTGTGATGTTCTTGAGGTCTTAGGTGCTGAATTTTTCATTATGGAATATCGTCAGGGTGTCGTCGTTCGGATGGAGATACCCGAGTGCTACGCGGAGATAACAGACGCTCCCCAACGTATGAGCCAAGCTTTAGTCGATGCTTTGGCTGATTTTCATAATGTTACGCCATCGTCTGTCGGTTTAGATACTCTTGGCAAACCAGAAGGATTCCTCTCGCGACAGATTCACGGGTGGTTTAAACGCTGGAATGCGTGCACGACTGCAGCAGACTCTCGAATGGATTCTCTCTTTCAGTGGCTTTGCGAGCATGAGCCGAAATCTCAGCGAATGACCCTCGTCCACAATGATTTTAAGCTTGATAATGTTATGTTAAGTCCATCGGATCCGAGTCAACTGACCTCGGTTTTCGATTGGGACATGTGCACTATTGGTGATCCATTAAGCGATCTTGGAACTCTGCTGACGTACTGGCGCCATGAGGCAGACGATCCGAAATATGCGCGTTTGGCAATGATACCTGCCGACTCCCGTTTTCCTTCACGCCAGTACTTGATTCGTCAGTACGCAGAGCGAACCGGTTTAAACGTAGAACAAGTCAATTTTTATCACATTCTTGGCCTCTATCGGCTTGCTGTTATTCTGGAGCAAATATTTGCCCGCTATCACCATGGGCACACTCAAGATGAACGTTTCGCTGAATTCGGGGAGTTATCTCGTTTAGCGTTAGATTGGGCTACTGAAATTATGAGAATGGAATCATAAACGTCACATAAGTGAGATAAAACCTAATACTTGCATAATTAGACGTGTCGTTTTATAGTGATACTTTCATACTTAGACTTAAGGGTCTCATGGTCGGCTCATTAGGAGAGATAAACATGAAGTCACTCGACAATACGGCACTGCAGCAGCCTATAGATAACGAAGCACCATTTGGTGATGAATATGGTCCTGGGTTGATGGGAACGTTTGCTCCTGTATTAGACGAGTCAACTTGGGACGATCTCGAAGTTGAAGGTACGATTCCAAGTGATCTGAGTGGTGTTTATCTGCGCAATGGCCCGAACCCCCGATTTGCTCCGCAAGGGCGTTATCATCCGTTTGATGGTGATGGCATGATTCATGCTGCTCGATTCAAAGACGGCAAAGTCACCTATAGAAACCGCTGGGTGCAAACGGATGATCTGAAAGAAGAAGTGTCTGCTGGTCAAGCGACGATGTGGGGCATCCGAGAGACCTTAAAAGGTCGTGATGATAAACATTTAAAAGATACTGCCAACACTGACGTAATTGGTCACGGCGGCGTTGCCTTGGCGAGTTGGTATATGTCGGGTGATATTTATATGATTGATCCTGTGACCCTAGAAACGATTGGTAAGGCCGATTACGCCAAAGGGTTGGGTGGTGGTTTTTCAGCACATTCAAAAGTGGATCAGCGCACCGGTGAGTTGATGTTCTTCGATTATTGGAACGAGGCGCCGTACATGAGTTACGGAGTCGTCGATCGCTTTGGAAATTTGACCCATCATGTACCGATTGAGTTGCCTGGCCCGCGCCTTCCACATGATATGGCGATCAGTGAAAATTATTCTATTTTGCATGACCTCCCTTTGTTTCATAATGAAGAAGCAATGCGTAATGGACGACATAAGCTAGAGTTTCATCCCGAAGTTTCAACCCGGTTTGGAGTCATTCCGCGGCATGGTAAAAGCGACGAGATTCGGTGGTTCGAATTTACGCCTTGTTTCCTTTATCACACAGTGAATGCGTGGGAAGAAGGCGACGAAGTCGTCATGGTTGCCTGTCGCTATATGCCGTTTAAAACCGAAACGGGCGAGATTGACGCGGATCGCACCGCAAAAGCCATCGCGAACCTCGGCATGAATGCACGCCTTTGGCGCTATCGCATGAACATGAAGACCGGCGAGTGTCGCGAAGAGCCAGTCAATAGTGAGTACAATGTCGAGTTTCCAAGTATTCACCCTGCAATGTTCGGCATTAAAACGCAGTGGGCTTATTTGGT
This sequence comes from Aliidiomarina sp., assembly GCF_022565475.1. GTDB lineage: Bacteria > Pseudomonadota > Gammaproteobacteria > Enterobacterales > Alteromonadaceae > Aliidiomarina. The sequence goes on from NZ_JAIUMR010000003.1 coordinate 303,680, forward strand.
CGATCACAATCCCCACATTCTACATTGGACGGGTGTGCGCAAATTCAATACGGACACTGGCGAATGTGTTGGAGAGTTTAGCGATGGTCACAAACACACTTGGTATTCAGAACCATGGTTTGCACCCGCTGATAATGCAGCTGCGGAAGATGATGGATATGTCGTGGTTTTCGCCTGGAACGACAAAGAGAAAGAACAGCAGCTTCAGGTATTTGATGCGCGGGATATTAGCCAAGGGCCGGTCGCACGAATTAAACTTCCTCGTCGGGTTCCAGCAGGTTTTCATGGTTGCTGGATGTCAGAGGACACGATTAAGTCTAATCAACGCGAAGTTGCCTAATACTTTGCGTTCATAAAGTGAGATTCAACCGCATAAAGCCCTCGTTTTGAGGGCTTTATTGCATTCCTGCCTAATTCAGAAAATAGCTCCCGAAATAATGCTTTACACTTTCGCATGGAGAAAATGGACTCAATGTCTATACTGCAGAAAGTACATACTATTTGGATTGTTCATTGGATTTTGAACACATCCGTGGAGCTGAATCGGATGCCATATCATGATAGTTCGCGTGGAGCTAAGCGCCAAAGCGAACAAAATTTCTACGAATTGATCGAAAGCTTACCCATGGTTGCTGTGCAGGGCTATGACCGAGACCGTCGTGTTATTTATTGGAACGACGCGAGCCGCCGTATATACGGATATACTCGCGAGGAAGCAGAAGGACAACTTTTAGAAGATCTCATCATTCCTGATGAAATGCGCGAGTTTGTTATCACCGCTCACAGAGAGTGGTTGGATAATAACGTGGGTATTCCTGCTGATGAAATTGAACTCAAACATAAAGATGGTCATACCGTACCTGTATATTCCAGCCATGTAATGATTAAGCAAGATACCGGCGACTGCGAAATGTTTTGCATCGACATTTGTTTGTCGGAACAAAAGGAAGCCAATAAAAAGCTGCAATGGCTGGCCAGTTTTGATGACTTAACGGAATTGCCTAATCGACGCATGATGGAGACTGAACTGTCAGCACGCCTTGTGGAGGCTGAGCGTCATTTTAAGCACGAAATAGCTGTTATTTTTGTCGATCTCGATAATTTTAAAGTGATTAACGATACCTTGGGGCACCACTATGGCGATGAATTACTGCGAGCCGTTGCCGATACTCTGAAGGCAGAAATACGGGATTGTGATTTGCTGAGTCGCTTCGGTGGTGATGAGTTCGTGTTGTTGCTAAGTGATTATGAAGGTATTAACGGTGTTCAAATATTGATTGAGCGTATTACTGATGCCTTGGATCGTGGTTTTGAGTTGAATGGGCTAAATTACCAAGTCACCGCAAGTTTTGGTGTGAGCTTGTTTCCTATGGACGGCACCACAGTAGCTGAGTTAATCAGTAACGCAGACGCAGCTATGTATCAAGCTAAAGAAAAAGGCAAAAATAGAAGCTGTTTTTACACGCCAGATATTAACGACCGGTTGCAACACTATCAACAGATCGGTTCGTTACTTCATCGTGCATTAACGAACAACGAATTGCAGTTGTACTTTCAGCCTCAGATCAGCTTAAAAGATGGGAAAATGCTGTCCTGTGAAGCACTACTCCGATGTCTTCCTGAAGGTTCAAGCCCATTATTACCTGACGTTTTTATTCCAGTGGCTGAAAAATCGGGTTTGATCAATCGTATCGGCGACTGGGTGATTGAGTCCGCATGCAAGCAACTCGTTGCTTGGAAGGGAAGTGAACTTGATGGTATCCGGATTGATATTAATCTGTCGGGAAAGCAATTAGACGATCATCAATTGGCGCAAAAAATACTAAAAACGCTAAAACATTATGATGTTTCGCCGACGTTGTTAGGTGTTGAGCTGACCGAAAATGAAGTGATCGGTAGCGATATTGAGCAAATAGCACAACTGCAAAGATTAAAAGATGCGGGAGTTCATATATCCATCGATGATTTTGGTACCGGGTATTCTTCGCTCGTCTATTTAAGGCGTTTACCGGTATGCAGCCTTAAAATTGACCGCACTTTCTTGTTAAACGCGATGGAAGATGCCAGTGATATGGCCATTATGCAAGCGATTGTTACCGTCGGGCATAGCCTCGGCTTAACTGTGGTTGTTGAGGGTGTGGAAACCACAGATCAAGAGCAGCTAGCTCGGGAGCTTGACTGCGACCTAGCGCAAGGTTACCTGTATGCGCAGCCAATGCCTGCTGCGAATATGATTAATTTTGTGTCGTCATCAGTTACACCAGATAAGGATTCATAAACAACTTTAAGTAGTGTTCAGAATTCTGTGTCATTTCGATAAACTAAGCAAAAACGAGATGACACTACATGACCAAACCAAACTTCGATATGGAAGCCGCCTTAAAGCAATTGCGTGAAGGCAAAGACCTTACTGG
>NZ_JAIUMR010000004.1 GCF_022565475.1 Aliidiomarina sp.
ATGGGGTACTTTAAACTACCGGAACGCCGCGAGGATAGATGTTATCCGAGGTGGGTGAAGCCGAAAACAAGGAAATACCCCCTTAAAAGAAAAAATGCCAGTCAGCTTAACTGACTGGCATTACTCCTTCGGGAGCCTTTTTTGTTGCCTGCTCGTTGGGTGCCGAGGTTGCAGCGGCTTTTGCGTTTGGTCCTCGCTTTGGCCAAACGAGCCACGGTTGAATATCGCTTCCGCGCTAAGCCGAGGCGCACCTGAGGATCGCTCAAGTACATCCGTGTATCGCTATGGCGTCGCCATCCATGGCGACGACATTCCTCAGGCGCGCCTCGGCTCATCGCTTGCGCGATATTGCCGGCGTTGCATGTTAGGCCAAAGCAAGCACCTTCCCCTCTCGCGCCCGTTCCCAAAGCGGAGCTAAAGTCGACCATGGCAACCCTCGGAAGCCAGTTCTCGCAGCGGAGCTTGCCGCTCAAGGCGTGGCATGCTAAAAAGAGTGCTCTTCGGCTGTAGAAAAATAATAAAAATGCGCGCTAAAGCTTGGAATGTTCGAAAAGTACATCGTTGGTTAACACTGTTGTTCGGTTTACAGCTCATTATTTGGGCTGTGACTGGGGCATTTATGGTGTTAATGCAATTGCCGTATATTCATGGTAATCACTTGGTTCAAGAGGCAGACCGGCCGCTTGAAGATTTTTCTGTGGCTGCTCGTTTTCAGGATGTTGTGGCTACTTATCCTGCGGCGACGAATGTCTTATTAGTAAATCGCTTTATTCATGATCGCTTTCAGCACGTCTTTCAGGTCACCACCGAAAGCGATAAATTTCTGCTTGAGCCGGATAGTTTAGAGTTGGTTGAGCTGAATGAACTCGATATTCAAGCGCTCGCTCATCTTTACTACCGGCCGATCGATGGTCAAGAGCCGCACTTGCTGGCGGTTGATTTGTTAACGCAAGAAGCCCCTTCGGAGTTGAATCCGAGGCATTTACCGGTTTGGCGGGTGGATTTTGGCGACCGCCGTCAAACTTCGTTATACCTGAGTGCGCAGACCGGTGAATTGGTCACTAAACGGCACCGCGCTTGGCGTTGGTTTGATATTGCTTGGATGCTCCACATTATGGATTATCAAGAACGTCAGAATATCAGTACGCCTTGGATTTTATTCTTTACGGTTTCAACGTTTTTGATTGTCCTGAGCGGTGGCTATCTATTAATTCGACATTTCTTGATTCGAAAGTGGAGGATGCGATGGAAGCGGTAAACTCATCAGCACCGGACGTTTCGAAGCTTGAGTCGAATAGAAACGGGCAAGGAAAAAGGCTTGCGAAGCGCCGTTTACGTAAACAAATGAAAGGGTTGCCGAAGCCTTGTGGTGTGAAAACGTCCATGCTTGTGCGTATTCATCGCTCGTTAGCCGTTATTTTATGTATTCAACTGCTGATTTGGGTCGTCTCCGGCTTTTATTTTAGTTGGCAGGGTCGTGAGGCTTTGTCGGCAACGCAGTATCAACAGTCAATTCCGGTTGAAGCACTACCAAAGGTGGCATTGCAGCTACCGCTCGATCGTCTTGAACGGTTGCAGTCTGTCCGCTCAATTGAGTTGCGTGCTGTCGATGGTCTTGCACAATTTAAAATTGAACATGACGTGGCTCATGGCGCAGACCATTTGCATCGCTCGCAGTTATGGTTTGATGCAACGAGCGGCCGACCTTGGTTTACTTCAACGGTCACGGCGCAGCGTCTAGCGGTTCAGTCCTACGCGGGCCCAGGTTTATTTGGTGGTATAGAGCAAGTAAGTCAGGCTTATGAATTACCGACCTCACAAGGACGAAATTTTCGTGTGAACTTCCAAGACGAGTTGAATACTCGAGTATATATTAACGAAGCGAGTGGCGACGTTATGGGGCACCGTAATGATCCGTGGGTCATTGCAGACTGGATGTATCGGCTTCATTTTATGGATTACAGTGGTGCACGTAATTTCAATAATGTTCTTATTATTACACTTGGCTTGCTGTGCTTGTGGTTTGTCTTAAGTGGTGTGTTGCTGTTAGTGCGCATTTGGCAGCAGGGCGGATTTGTTGTGCGGCGCTGATTACCGTACAATACGCGGCATTCTTGTTGCCGAGTGTTGTGACAAATAAAACGCAGTGGTTAGCGCTGTAAACATGAATATGACGAGCGCAGTGGTGTTCGTCGAGATGAACGAGGGAGAACGGCATGGCCGCTGCTCAGAACCAAAATAATAACTCTTCGAACAATTTAAATAAGCGCGGTTGGTTTACCCGTTTTCTAGACACTGTCGAATGGCTTGGGAATTTATTACCTCATCCGGTTACCTTATTCGCTCTCTTTGCACTTTTGGTTGTGTTTGCCAGTGGCCTTGCTGCGTTTTTTGGTGTCAGTGCAGCTGACCCACGCCCGGGGCAAGAAGGCGTTATTATTACCGTGAATAGCTTGCTCAGTGGTGACGGTATCCGCTGGATGGTCTCGAACTTGGTGACCAACTTTACCGGTTTTGCGCCTCTAGGTACTGTTCTCGTCGCGATTTTGGGTGTTGGTGTTGCCGAACGCTCGGGGATGTTGTCAGCTTTAATGCGTGGCATGGTCATGGGGGCGTCGCCACGAATGGTCACGATCGTGGTTGTGTTTGCTGGGGTTATCTCTAATACCGCCTCAGAGCTTGGCTACGTGGTTTTAGTGCCACTCGCTGCGATGATCTTCCACTCTTTAGGTCGCCATCCATTAGCGGGTCTTGCAGCCGCATTTGCTGGGGTGTCGGCGGGCTATAGTGCAAACCTATTTATCGGCACGGTGGATCCGCTGTTGGCCGGTTTTACCACGGAAGCGGCACAATTATTGGATTCAGATTATGTAGTCGGACCGGAAGCAAACTGGTTCTTCATGATCGTCAGTACCTTCTTGATTGCTGCGTTAGGTGCATTTGTTACCGAAAAAATTGTTGAACCTAAACTGGGTAAATATAACCCGTCGGAAGCAGACCCTGATTATGAAGATGACGGTAGCGTTAAGATGGAAAAGCTCAACCCTCAAGAGAAGCTGGGTTTGAAGCTCGCTGGCCTGACATTTTTAGGATTGGCCGCACTGTTGGCGTTAACTATCGTTCCTGAATGGGGCATTTTGCGTAATCAAGAAACGGGCGGTGTTGCTCGCTCGCCGTTCCTCAACGGTATTGTGGTGTATATCTTTATCACGTTCGCAATCCCCGGTTATGTCTATGGTTACGTGACACGCACCATGCGTAGTGACGTTGACGTTATTCACGCGATGTCAAAAACCATGAGTAGCATGGGGCTATATATTGTTTTAGTCTTCTTCGCGGCGCAGTTTGTTGCCTTCTTCGGCTGGACCAACTTCGGTACCATTATGGCGGTGAAAGGTGCAGCCTTCTTAGAAGCGATTAATCTCACCGGACCGATGGTCTTTGTCTTCTTTATTATGATGTGTGCATTTGTGAACTTGATGCTGGGTTCCGCCTCGGCGCAGTGGGCAATTACTGCACCCATCTTCGTGCCAATGCTAATGTTGATTGGCTACGCACCAGAATTAGTTCAAGCGGCCTATCGGATTGGTGACTCGGTGACCAATATCATTACGCCAATGATGAGTTACTTTGGATTGATTTTAGCGGTCGCGGCGAGGTATAAGAAAGATATTGGTATTGGCACATTGATTTCCGTCATGCTGCCCTACACCATCGTCTTCTTCGTCGGTTGGGTTACCCTATTCTATATTTGGGTATTCGCAGCTGGATTGCCGGTTGGGCCGGGAGCTGCAACCTATTATGAGCTCGGCTAAAACCAAGCTAAATTCGCAGGGAAACGCGTAGTATTCACTTAAACGAGAAGCTGAATCGAGCGAATGCGTTTATATAATCGAATGAACCGAAATGCTGGCACTGTTGCACGGTGTCAGTCAAGTTTCCTGAAAACGCTCATTGTTGTGGGCGTTTTCAACGTCTTATTTATATTTTTTTCTTCTGAATCACATGCCAACAACGCTGCCATTGAGGCTGATTCCGAGCGAGAGCTTATTCTCATTGCCGCATATGATTATGCGCCCTATTTTATCTCTGGCAGTGACGAACATTTTCTCGGCCAATTGGTGACTAACCTGAATGCGCTGCAAACACGGTATCGTTTTGAAATTCGTGAGGTCCGGCCGCATGACCGTTATGCAGCTTTAGGGCCCGACGGTTGTTGTGACCTCATGTTCTTTGAGTCGGAGAATTGGGGGTGGAAAACTTCTGGATATAGCTATGCAGCGACGCCCGGGATTTTAAAAGGTTGTGATCGTTTGTACTCGATGCAAAACGACTACTGGGAGCCAAAAGAAACGGACCGCATTGGTGGTGTGGTTGGCTATCACTATCAGCTGACGAATATGAACACCGATATTTTGTATTCCGAAATCGAACACAAGATGTATCGCGCGAATAATCAGTTGACGTTATTAAACATGCTGCGCCATGGTCGCATTCAATTTGCGATGCTAAGTGAAGAGTTTGTTCATTGGATGGCTGCGGAAGCGCCAGAGACTGTTGCCGGTCTGTATGCCTCGCCTGAGCATAAAGAAGTGTACGAAACGCAAATTATTCTCTCGAATCATAGTGCATTAGATCAGCGCCAATTTTTCCGTGATCTCGAACGACTTGCAGCACAGCCTGAAATCAAAGCGCAAATTAAGCGCTATCAATTACAGCTGACGTCATTTTCATCAGTGATAGACCGATAATCCCAAACGTTGAGCAAACTCGGTAATCATGTTGACGGCGCGAGCGGGGTTGCCAAAGCGATTGAGCGGCGGACTCCAAGCGCAAATCACACCATAATCTGGAACAACGGCGACGATACCACCGCCGACCCCACTTTTGGCGGGTAAACCGACCGTAAAAGCGAATTCGCCTGATTGATCGTACATGCCACTCGTGGAAAGTAGTGCATTGAGTCGATGAGCTGAGCGAGCGTCACAGATACGCTCGTTAGTGCCCGGTTGTACGCCTTTATTGGCGAGGAAACTTAAGCTTCTGGCAAGGTCGACACAACTCATACTCACCGCACATTGAAAGAAATAATGGTCAAGTACGTCTGGCACTTCGGACTCGATATTGCCGAAGCTCTTCATCAGATAAGCAAGTGCTGCATTGCGGTTACCGTGCTGCTTTTCTGACTCCCATACCCGATGATCTGCACTAATTGATTCTTTACCGGCGAGATGTCGAACGTACTGGACAAATGCCGTTTTGCTTGATGAATAGCGGCTGGTCAATACATCGGCGATAACCAAAGCGCCGGCATTGATAAAGGGATTGCGTGGAATACCGTGTTCCCATTCCAATTGCACGATGGAATTAAATGCCTGACCCGACGGCTCCATGCGCACGCGCTCCCACAGGGTGTCATCGGTGCGAGCCATGGCGAGGGCTAAACCAAAGATTTTCGAAATGCTTTGAATCGAGAAGGGTATCGTTGCATCACCGGCCGTATGAACACTGCCGTCAAGTTCAACGACGGCAATGCCCAGGCAGGAGGGGTCAACCTCAGCTAAGGCCGGAATGTAGTCTGCTACTTGCCCACCAATCGGTGCTTGACGGGCTTCCTCGACAAGTTCTTCGAGCAGGGAGGAGCAGTTTTTCGGTTGCTTTGGGGTACCTTCCATGCAGCGCTCTCGTTATTGTTAGGTTTTGGCTTTTAACATCGGCCGTAAAAATCGACCGGTATGCGAAGGCTCGTACTCACATAAATCTTCTGGTGATCCAGCGAATAGGATTTCACCTCCTCCGCTACCGCCCTCTGGACCTAAATCAACGATCCAGTCCGCCGTTTTAATGACATCGAGGTTGTGCTCAATAATGACCACGGTGTTGCCATGGTCACGCAAACGATGGAGCACCGTCAATAGCTGTTGAATATCATGAAAATGTAAGCCAGTTGTCGGTTCGTCCAAGATATACAAGGTCTTGCCAGTGTCACGCTTCGACAGCTCTCGAGCTAGTTTGACGCGCTGTGCTTCGCCGCCAGATAAGGTCGTGGCCGATTGGCCGAGACGAATATAAGACAGGCCAACGTCAATCAATGTTTGCAGCTTGCGGGCGATTGCTGGTACTGCATCAAAAAACTCCCGCGCATCTTCGACGGTGAGGTCGAGCACTTCGTGAATCGACTTTCCCTTGTACTGAATTTCCAAAGTCTCGCGATTATAGCGTTTACCTTTACACATATCACAAGGCACATAGACGTCAGGCAAAAAGTGCATTTCGACTTTAATGACGCCGTCTCCTTGACAGGCTTCACAACGGCCACCTTTGACATTGAAACTAAAGCGACCGACTTTGTAACCACGTGCCCGCGACTCCGGCACACCAGCAAAGAGTTCGCGAATCGGTGTGAAAATCCCGGTATAGGTCGCCGGATTCGAGCGCGGTGTTCGACCAATTGGGCTTTGATCGATATCGACCACTTTATCGAGATGCTGTAAGCCGTCGATACTTTGATAAGGGGCCACTGTTGTGGTCGTTGCACCGTTCAATTCTCGGTGTGCAAGTGGAAAGAGGGTGTCATTGACTAAGGTTGATTTACCCGAACCGGACACACCAGTGACGCACGTCATTAAACCAATGGGTACCCGCAGATCAACCGTTTTTAGATTATTCCCTGTAGCCCCTTTCAGTTCAAGCCAGTGCTTGCCCGGCTTATTCCGCTTTTTCGGAATTGCGATCGCTTTACGTCCCGACAGGTAGTCTGCGGTAAGTGAGTCCTCACACTTAATGATGTCGTCGTAGGTACCTTGAGCGATAATCTGACCACCATGAACACCAGCTCCTGGGCCAATATCAATGACATGATCCGCAGCGCGAATAGCGTCTTCGTCGTGTTCAACAACCAAGACGGTATTCCCGAGATCGCGCAAATCGCACAGTGTTTTCAGCAAGCGCTCATTGTCGCGTTGGTGCAGACCAATCGAAGGCTCATCAAGGACATACATGACGCCGACTAAACCAGCACCGATCTGGCTTGCGAGGCGAATCCGTTGCGCTTCACCACCAGATAAGGTTTCTGCGCTGCGAGATAAATTCAGATAATTCAAGCCAACGTTGACCAAGAAACTGAGTCGGTCATTGATTTCTTTCAAAATCTTCTCGGCGATTTTCGCCCGCTGACCAGCCAGCTCAATTGTTTGAAAGAAGTTCAGTGCGTCGCCGATGGAAAGCTCGACAATCTCTGGCAACGTCGTGTCATTCACGTATACATGGCGTGCCTCGGTGCGCAAGCGCGCACCACCGCAGCTGCGACATGGTTTGGTTGCTAAATACTTGGCAAGGTCTTCACGTACCGCTTGTGAATCTGTTTCGCGATAGCGCCGTTGCATGTTTGGAATGATCCCTTCGAACGGATGCTTGCGAACAACCGTGTCGCCGCGATCGTTGACATAGGTAAAGCGAACTTCTTGATGACCGGAGCCATGGAGTATTAACTCACGAACGTCTTCTGGAAGTTCTGCAAACGGGGCATTGAGGTCGAACTCAAATTGCTTCGCTAACGAGCGCAGCATTTGGTAGTAATAAAAATTGCGCTTGTCCCAGCCGCGGATCGCGCCACCGGTCAAACTTAATTCAGGGTTGCCGACCAATTTCTCAGCATCAAAATACTGCTCTACACCCAATCCGTCGCAGCTGGTGCAGGCTCCAGCCGGGTTATTGAAGGAAAACAGGCGAGGTTCAAGCTCTTGCATGCTGTAGCCACAATGCGGACAAGCAAAGTTTGCCGAGAACAGCATCGGCTCAAGTTCGCTGTCGCTGTCCATGGCCACCACGAGTGCGGTTCCTTGCGACAGCTCAAGTGCCGTTTCAAACGACTCGGCTAAACGTTGTTCGAGGCCTTCACGTACTTTCAAGCGATCAACAACGACCTCGATATCATGCTTTTTCTGCAACTCGAGTGTCGGTGGATCGCTTAAATCACATATTTCGCCGTCGATTCGTGCGCGCAAATAGCCTTGGTGACTCAAGCTCTCGAGAATTTTTTGATGCTCACCTTTACGACCTTTGACCACGGGCGCAAGCAACATGATTTTGCTGCCTTCAGGTAAGGCAATAACCTGATCGACCATCTGCGATATGGTTTGCGCGGCAAGCGTTACTTGGTGTTCAGGACAACGCGGCTCGCCGATACGCGCGAACATAAGACGCAAATAATCATAGATTTCAGTGATGGTACCGACCGTTGAGCGTGGGTTGTGCGAGGTCGATTTTTGTTCAATAGAAATGGCCGGTGAAAGGCCTTCGATGGAGTCAACGTCCGGCTTTTCCATGAGGCTTAAAAACTGACGAGCATAAGCAGATAAAGACTCGACGTACCGACGTTGGCCTTCCGCGTACAAGGTATCAAATGCTAGCGAGGACTTACCTGATCCCGACAAGCCAGTAATCACTACTAACTTGTCACGCGGAATTTCCAGATTAATATTTTTCAAATTATGGGTGCGGGCACCGCGTACTTCGATTTTATCCATAATGTCCTTTACGACTTGGAGCAAAGATGAGTTTCGGAGCGTTTTCTAACGCGCTGCAATCACTGGCGCAAAAATCAATCGCCCATTATGACACAAAAGTAGGGGAAGCTTGAAGTTCACCTCGCAGACAATACGGATGCGATGCTTACACTGGACCCGATTTCTGCTAGACTTGCCTGCAATTTTTATCGTGTGAGTAGTTGAGCGACCATGAGTGCGACAGGATTAAATCGGACAGAGAAACGAGCTGCGGTCACGCTAGCCTCGATTTTTGGCTTGCGCATGTTGGGCCTGTTTTTAATCATGCCGGTACTGGCAATTTATGGTCAAAGCTATCCAGATTACACGCCGTTTCTGGTCGGAATTGCCATCGGAGCGTATGGGTTAACCCAAGCCATGCTGCAAATTCCAATGGGCTGGTTGTCCGATCGAATCGGCCGGCGACCGGTGATCTTAGGCGGTCTCGCGATCTTTGCTTTTGGTAGTGTTGTGGCGGCACTAGCTGATACCATGACCGGGGTGATTATTGGTCGTGTTCTGCAAGGCGCAGGGGCGATTGCTGGTGCAGTTTTAGCTTTAGCGGCGGATTCTGCTCGTGAAGAGCAACGGCCGAAAGTCATGGCCGTGATCGGCATGGGTATTGGCCTTTCTTTTGTCCTAGCCTTAATTATTGCGCCAGTGCTCGGTGGCGTGATTGGTATGTCTGGTCTTTTCTGGATGACAGCAGCGTTAGCCGTGGGCGGCATCCTTTTGCTCTGGCGTGGCATGCCGGTGACTCATCAACAAGTGCCAAGCCGTGATGTCTTGCCGGTGCCGAAAGAGCTGAAACGTTTACTTAAACATGGCCAGCTGATGCGGCTGAATTTTGGTGTTTTTGTCCTTCATTTAGTGCTGACCGCTTGGTTTGTGACCTTACCATTGCAGCTCGTCGATGCGGGCTTGTCAGCACAGAATCATAGCTGGCTTTACCTACCGACGTTACTATTGTCGTTTGCGGTCATGGTGCCGATGATGATTATTTTGGTCCGTCGCAAACAACAATTACTCGGCATGCGCCTGTCTATGCTCATGTTGATCGTTTCTCTGTTAGCCATTTTAGTCTTTGCTGATGAGCTTCTTGGGCTTATCCTCGGTGTCTGGATATTTTTCATTGGTTTTAATTACTTAGAAGCTAGTTTGCCAGCGATGCTGACGCAGCATGCACCGGCAGGAAGTAAAGGAAGTGCGAGCGGCATTTACACCACGTGGCAATTTTTTGGCGCATTCTTAGGTGGTGTAATTGGCGGCTATAGCTTACAAAAATTTGGCCCCTCAGGGGTTATCATTTTGTGCATTGCACTGCTAGTATGTTGGTTACTCGTTAGTGTCGGACTGCAACAAGTTCTTGCGACCACTCGCATGACATTCCAAGTTGACGGTTTAAATGAACAGCAAGCGGCCAGTTTAAGTTCGGATTTAACCGCATTGAGTGGGATTGAAGAAGCGATTGTGATCGCCGATGAAGGTGCGGTTTACTTAAAAGTTCAACGTGATCAATATGACGCGCAGGCGATTCAGGGACTGCTGGCGCGTTACTCGTAACAGTTTTAGGAGAGAAACATGGCCAGTCGTGGCGTAAATAAAGTAATTTTGATTGGTAATTTAGGGGCAGATCCAGAAGTACGCTATACCCAAAGTAGCGTGGCTATCGCAAATTTGAACTTGGCAACCAGCGAAACATGGAAGGACAAACAGACCGGTGAACAGAAAGAGTTAACCGAATGGCACCGTGTTGTTTGTTACCGTCGATTGGCTGAAATTGCCGGTGAATACCTGAAAAAGGGTTCCAAAGTTTATATTGAAGGCCGTTTGCAAACTCGTAAGTGGCAAGGTCAAGACGGTCAAGACCGTTACACCACGGAAATTGTCGCAAACGAAATGCAAATGTTAGATGGTCGTCCTGGTGGCGGTGGTGGTAACCCGGACTGGCAGAATAACCAGAACCAAGGCAGCCGCCAACAAGCTGCGCCGCAAAGCAATCAGCAGCAAGGGCAGTGGGACAATGCGCCGCAACAGAGCCAACAACCGGCGCAACCGAAGCCATTCACTGATGACTTGGATGACGATATACCGTTCTAGGATTTGGCACCGTTACCCCTGTCTACCTTTCATCCTCAAGCCGCAGATTCTGCGGCTTGTTTGTGTACACTGACCGTTGACCATTCACAGTTAACCCGTATTGCGCAGTGCACCGGCAATACCATTAATGGTCATCAACAAGGTGAGTAGCGTTTGCTCGCGTTCGTCTTCGCTACTGCCCGTTTCTTTCTGCTGTCGCCACTGAGCTAATAGATTCAATTGCGTGCGGTGCAGCGATTGCAGCGCCTCTTCACGCAGAACGTTCGAGTAGTAATGGTTCGGCCGGCGCTCTGGAAATGGTTTACCGAAAAACTCGTCGATAATTTGTCGTGTGCGCTTTAACTCGTCGCGGAGCAGTGGGTAGATAGCTGCGCGAGTTGCAGGATCCGTGACCAAGTTCGCGTACGACTCCATGATGGTTAGGTTCGAGGCAGCAAGTGCGGTGTCGACGTTGGTCAGTACGTATTTCAGCAGAGGGTCAGTCGCAAATGAGGCTTTGAGAGCTGCAAATGCTTCCGGGTTTTCTGTTTTTAATAATGTGAAGGTATAACCCACGCCGTACCAACTGGTAATATTGGCACGCGATTGCGACCAGCTGAATACCCATGGAATAGCACGCAGATCGTCGAGCGTACGCGTTCCGGTGCGGCGCGCTGGGCGCGAACCTATGCGGCTACTTTCAATCGCATCAATGGGTGTTGCAGCAGCGAAATAGTCGAGAAAATGCGGATTTTTAATCAGTTGCTGATAAAACGCTTTGCTCTTTTCGGCTAGGAATGCCCACGTTTTTTCCTGAGCATGCGCGGTGCATTGATTGCTCTGCGAATCGAGGAGCGTGGCAGCTGTCGCACTGGCCATTAACATTTCTATATTTGAACTGGCGTTGCGTTGGTTGGCATACTTCTGTGAAATGGTTTCCCCTTGTTCGGTGAGGCGCATGTCACCGTTGACCGAACAAGGGGGCAGCGCTTGAATAAACCAGTTCGTGGGTCCCGCGCCGCGGCTAATCGTGCCACCTTTACCGTGGAAGAAGCGGATTTTAATTCCTTTGCCGTTGCCGACTTGCACGAGCTGTTCCTGCGCTTTGTATAGGCTCCACTGGCTCGCCAAAATCCCACCGTCTTTATTACTATCGCTATAGCCAACCATCACCTGCTGCACGGGTACTTGGTCGTGGTTCAGTTCTTGCTGATGAGCGAGGCTGCGTTTGGTCATGGGATGGGCAAGAAAGCCATCCATAATACGTGCGCTGTTTTGTAGATCGTTAATCGTTTCGAAAAGCGGAACAACTGGGACTTTGCAACGCAAGCCCGCGGCGGTATTTTCGGTTAGGCCGGCTTCGCGTGCTAACAGATAGACCGCCAGAAGATCGGAGACATCGCGGGTCATGCTGACAATAATGGAACCTATTGCTGCCGTTCCATATTTTTCGACATGGTCGGCCACGACGCGGAAGGCGGATACCACAGCATCGGCTTCACTTGGCAATGGCGTTTTAACGTGAGCAAAGGGGCGATTCTTTTTGAGTTCGGTGTTAAAAAATGCGAGTCGCTCCGCTTCGTTCCACGTCAAAAATTTATCGCCGTCTTCGCCTGCACTGTTCAGTAGCTGCGCTACGGCCTTATCGTGGAAACTACTATTTTGGCGGATATCCAACTTAGCGAGGTGAAAGCCGAAGGTTTCGACGATGCGGATGGCGCGGTTAACATCGTGTTGGGCAACGGCTTTGGCGCCGTAGGCAACGAGAGCCTCTTGCAATAGCTCTAGATCGGCAATGAGTTCTTTGGCGAAACGATAGCTGCTTGGGTGTTCTTTAAGCTCGGTGGCGTGCTGGCGCTTGATATCGAGCGGCAATTTGGTGATGCACAGGTTGACAAACTGGCGAAACACTTCACCGCGATTGCGTTGGTAACTTTGTTCACCTGCATCGCTGAGCTCGCTGCGCATGGCATCAATACGGCGCTGCAAAGCGTGGATGGTGTCTGCATAATGGCAGGAGAAACTAAGGTGTGTGACCAATTTAATCAGCGCCCGCCGGATAATCACAAAGGCGTTGAGGCGAAGGGTTGTGAGGGTATACGCGGTCACCTCGGGGGTAACAAAGGGATGGCCATCGCGATCGCCGCCGACCCAGTTGCCAAAGGATATTTTCGGGAACTGACGTGCCTTGCGCAAAAGTGCTGGGTCGAGCTTCAGGTAATCCCACGCTTGCAGTAGACGTTTGTCGACTAAATCAATGACATCGGGAAACACGTTGGTGAGATAGTGCATCACGTTGCGTAATTCAGATTGAACATCCGGCTTTTCGACAAAAATCTCGCCGGTGCGCCACAAACGCTCGAGTACCAGTTTAATTTCTTGCCGAATCTCTGCTTGTTCACGAGTGGTCCACATTTGGTTTTCGCGTTTGACTAGCAGCAGATAGAGCTCACGGTGATGTTCGAGGACGGTGGCTCGCTTGGCCTCGGTGGGGTGGGCGGTCAGCACCGGCTCGACTCGTACCTGGGGCAAAATTTGCGCAATTTCTTCAGCATTTAGCCCCGCCGCGAGCAAGGTTTTCAGACGCTCTCCCCACAAACCATTCACCGCCGCCAACGACTTTTCATCTTCCACTTTCCGACGGTTCTGCACGGCACCGTTGACTTCAGCCATATTCAACATTTGGAAAATAATCGAATACAGCTGAATTTGTTTGCCGGCAAATTGTGCGGGAATTTCTTCGAATGCGTTATGCCAGGGGAAATAGGGTAAAAGTGCTTCTTCGCCATTTTCAATCAGAACTTCTTGCAAGCATTCCAGCAAAAAATCGAAGTCAAAATAAGGCTTCCCGAGCTTTTCTTGGACGAGCTGCAAACTGTTTGCGTGAACGCTCTTTGGGGTGGTGTATGGCATTGTGTTCCTCCCGATATACGGCAGAAGCGAGGACGTAGCCTCAGTATAACGACTACTTTAACTGGTTCTTGATTTTTAACCAAATCGCGAATAAATCACTTTGCGCTTGCTGCCGCAAGTTACCAGAAATCTTGGCCAAATTAAGTAGATGCGTTAAAGTCCCGATTAAGTTCTCTTAATGAAGGCGTGTGAACCTGATGAGCAAAGTGGTGCCTTGGCTGCATGTGTACGTATTTTCCTATAATCGCGGCGACTTTTTGGCGAATTGCATCGCGTCGATTCAGCGTCATTTAACCAATGTTGCGGTGTGGGTAGTCGATGACCGTAGTGATGATGCTGACACGCAAACCTATTTGCGTGATTTGCCAAACGGCATCGGGCTGTTGCAAAGCCAAGCACAGGAGTCGTCACGCCACGGTGGCTTGTATAACAATATGCAACTGGCGCTTGAGCATGCGGCTGGCAAAGGTGCAGAGCTGGCGCTGTTTCTGCAAGACGATATGCAAGTGGTGCGCGACGTGGCTGCGGATGATCAAGCTAATGTCGAAGGTTTTTTTGCTCACTTCACCAACACCGCGTTTTTGAATCCGCTGTTTCTAAAGGGCATGCGTAAGCGACGTGACCAGCGTATTACGCAGCTGGCTGAAGACTATCCGGTGTATTTCCGCCATTATCCAGAAAAAGCCAACCCGCGTGGTATTAGCTATGCTGATGCCATGATCGCGCATGTACCGCGACTCAGCGAAGCGAATTGGCAATTTGCTAATGGAGAAACGGTGAATGCCGAACAAGCCGACAAGCTATTTGGAAAAATGGGCATGATGCTGCACCCGTTCGCCATGTTTTTGCCGGAAGTGCCAGTGTTTCGTGGCAAAAAAAAGTCGTGGGCGGTGGCAAAAGCCGAGCAACTGCGTGGCACCAAACCGAATCGCTTTTTTGGCATGACGGGTCGGCAAATTACCGCGTTGAAGGAACGGGATGTGGCAACCGTGTTACCGGTTGCCGAAGACTTCTTAGTGACAGAACGTGACGCTAAACGACCCTTTACTTACAGCCAAATTAACGTCTATCCATGGTTGCGAGTCATTCACAAGATTTCCCAGAAGCTCGCCAAGTGAGTTTTAGCAGGCTCGAACTGAGCAAGTACGGCCTTAGATAAAGCCGTACTTGCGCGCAACCGAATCAAAATATTCCAACGTATGTTTTGCATAGGAGCGCTTTTCAACATAGTCGCCAGGGAAGAAATTCTTTTTAAAGCCGTAGGCCACCATATCTTTCAAGCGCTTTAACGGGACATCGAAATTATCCAAAGCAAGCTTGTACTCATCACTAACAGTCGTATTTGAAACCAACCGGTTATCGGTACAAATAACGGTCGCGATGCGGTTCTCCAACATGTGGCGGAAGTTATGCTCTTTAATGTCCGTAATTGCAGGGTGCGTCTGTAAATTACTGGTTAAACAAACCTCAATCGCGATTCGACGATCCGCAATGTAGGATGCAAGAGACTGGCTGTAAGCTTCTTTGTCCGTAATTTTCGCGTCTTCAATCATTTCGGGCGAGAACAAGGAATAGCCATGACCCAAACGATCCGCATAACAGGTGGTTAAGGCTTCAAAAATACTTTCTGCACCGTATGCTTCGCCGGCATGTACCGTTTTCAAGAGGAAATTCTGATGCGCGTATTCATACACGTCTTTAAACTTGTGCGCCGGATAGCCGTTCTCTTGACCGGCAATATCCAAACCAACAATCGGCATACCTTCCTCATCGCGCAGGCGAACGCTAGCACGAATTAGTTCCATGGCGGCGGTTTTAATCACGTCCATCGGATCATGATCACGCAGCAGTTGGAAGAGCTGGGTGTAGTAGGGCGAAAAACCTTTTTTGCCAAACATACGCATCGCGCAGTTAATGATGCCGTATTCGAATGGTGGTTTTAGGCCAGGCGTCAAGCCAACGTCTGGTCGCGCATTGTACTCAGCTTTTGCTTTGGCCAAACCATTGTTGACCGCATGCATCACCTCATCAAAGCCAATGCCTGTGGTTGGGTCCATCAATAACTGCGGGGCAAAACGGACTTCGATGTAATTGACGCCTTCTTCGAGATTATCAATCGCAAGTTCGTACGCCGCTTGTTCCATATTCTCAAGATCACGTAGGACCGCACAGGTATATTGGAAGCCGTTTAAATATTCACCGAGATTGTTATACTTTTCTTTAAAAACGAGTTCTTTTAGACCCGCAACTGTGTACGATGGCAACTCAATTTTACTGCGCTTGGCCATTTCAATCAGGCCTTGAGGGCGTAAACTACCATCTAAATGCAGGTGTAAATCCGCTTTTGGAATTTCACGTATGAAATCGAGCGAATATGTGGTGCTCGAACCACGTCCAGATTGGTTAGAAACTAAACTGGAGGTTAGGTTATTAACGGAAGCGGATGGTGACATAAAGAGAACTCCTGCACATGTATTTAACCGCGCATTATATCGCATTTTTTATGCAGTTGCGCGGTTTTCGATTGCACCAAACACAGTGCGAACATACAGTCCCCGCGATTGCGGTCGGATGTGTTTGCACACTCTGCCTCGACAACAAGAATAATGGAACATTATGGCATCGCTGTATTTCACTTATTCGGCAATGAATGCCGGAAAGAGCACATCGCTATTACAAGTCGCATATAACTACGAAGAACGCGACCAGCAGGTTATGTTGTTAACGCCAGCGCTGGATGCTCGAGCAGGCGAGGGGCAAATCCACTCGCGCTTGGGCTTGTCGCGCGCTGCGGAAACGTTCACGACGAAGACGAATTTGTTCGAACGGCTTAATGCAGTTTTAAACAGCCAAGTGCTGGATTGTATTTTGCTCGACGAGGCTCAGTTTCTGACGCCAGAACAAGTTTGGCAATTAGCGCGCGTCGTTGATGAGTTAAATGTCCCGGTGATGTGTTATGGCATCCGTACAGACGCATTTGGAAATGCGTTTGCAGGTAGCGCAACCTTGTTGGCAATTGCGGACAAACTGACAGAAATCAAAACCATTTGTTTCTGCGGCCGTAAAGCGACCATGGTCTACCGTTGCGGTCCCGATGGTAAGGCAGTGAATGCCGGAGAACAAATTGCGATAGGCGGCAACGATCGATATGTCAGTTGTTGTCGTAAACACTGGGTTGAAGCGTTAGCGGCTGCAGGCGTCGACCAGCAGTCATTCCCCTTAAACGAGGTTGGGTAGCATGAAAAAGAAAGGACGTAGCTGGTTATGGATGGTCATCATTGTGGTTGTTGCTGGTGCTACAGCTGCATGGTGGTTTTGGCCGGAAGATGATGGCCAACAGCGGATGAATACAAGCAAAGTTGAAGTGCGTGACATTGAAGTCGTCGTCACGGCGACCGGTCGTCTACAACCTCTAGATTTTGTTGATGTGGGTGCGCAGGTTTCGGGTCAGTTGGAACGCATCCATGTTGAAGTCGGTGACTTTGTTGAGGCGGGCGATTTGCTGGCTGAAATCGATGCGACTGTCCTTGAAGCACGTTTAGATGGTGTACGCGCGCAATTGCGCTTTCAGCAAGCGCAGCTGCGTGAGCGTCAAGCGTCACTCGACCTTGCACTGATTAATTTGAATCGGCAGCAACGTTTATTGGCTGATAACGCCACGTCAGAAGAATTAGTGCAAAGTGCCGAAGCGACTGCGCGCGCTGAATCTGCTCGGTTAGACGCTGTACAAGCGCAAATTGAGCAAACTGAGTCCTCCTTGCGTGCTGATGAAGCGAATCTCAACTACACTCGTATTTTCGCCCCAATGTCAGGTACGGTGACCAGTATTGTTGCACGTCGCGGTCAAACACTGAACGCGGCGCAGACGACGCCGACGATTTTGACGATTGCAGACTTGTCAGTGATGCGCGTTGAAGCACAAGTTTCGGAAGCGGATATCAGCCGCTTACGCGATGAGATGCCCGTGTATTTCACCACCTTGGGCAACCGTGGTCAGCGCTGGTACAGCACTTTGGAGCTTATCGAGCCGACACCGCGGGTGGAAAACAATGTTGTTCTTTACAACGCATTATTTGACGTGCCCAATGAAGACGGACGTTTATTACCGCAAATGACGACGCAAGTTTTCTTTGTTGTTGCGAGCGCAGAGCAAGTGCTCTCGGTTCCAGCCGGCGCGGTGCGTCCAACCGGGCGCGGCCAAGGTTCTGTGCAAGTGTTACGTAACGGCGTTGTCGAGACGGTCAACGTCCAAATTGGTATCAGCGACCGTGTGTACATCGAAATTAAGTCCGGCTTAAACGCCGGCGATGAAGTCATTATTCCGGCCCAGCAAGCCATGCCTGGTGGTATGCCTCCTGGCGCAGCGCGGATGATGCGAGGCTAAATCATGGCAAAGCAACTGGAAGCCGCAGCGGCTGCAAAGCATCAACAGAACCAATCAGAACCACTGATTCGGATCCGTGGCGTGAAGAAAAGTTATCAAACCGGTGCAATTACGACGCAAGTGTTGCACGGTTTAGACCTTGATATTCACGCAGGTGAATTTGTTGCCATCGTCGGTAGTTCGGGCTCGGGTAAGTCGACCTTAATGAATATTTTAGGTTGCTTAGATAAACCGACTGAAGGCGAATACCTCTTTCGCGGGCATGCTGTGGCCGATATGGACCGTGACGAGTTGGCAAAATTGCGTCGCAGTGCATTCGGTTTTGTATTCCAACAGTACAACTTATTGGGTGGTGCAACAGCGCTCGCCAATGCAGAGCTGCCTGCAGGCTATACATCGATGGGTACCGACGCCCGCCATGACCGCGCAAATGCACTGCTTAAGCGTTTGGGTCTGGAAGATCGAACGCACCATAAGCCGAGCGAGTTATCCGGTGGTCAACAGCAACGGGTGTCTATTGCTCGAGCGCTCATGAATGGCGGTGAGATTATTCTTGCGGACGAGCCAACGGGCGCACTTGACAGCCAAAGTGGCACAGAAGTAATGGCGTTGCTGAAAGAGTTATCAGCCGAAGGCCATACGATCATTTTGATTACTCATGATCATGAAGTTGCCGCCCATGCGGATCGCGTCATTGAACTCAAAGACGGCGAAATTGTTAAAGATGCGTGGAATCGGGAGCGTTCACCGCAGGTACAGCCACCGTCCGGTCCCGGTGCGGGTGACCCAAGTCCGGTAATGGATGCCGGTCGTGCTTTTATTACTGCGTTAACCGCTTTACGGCAAAATATTTTTCGTACGGCGCTGACGTTGCTCGGTATTGTGATTGGCGTCGCGGCGGTGATATCGATGTTGGCGATTGGCCAAGGTGCGCGGCAGGACGTGGTCGACCGCATTAGTGCCATGGGTTCGAATTTATTAACGGTATTTCCTGGTGCGCCCAATCAGCGGGGCCGTTGGGGAGTCGCAACCTTAATACCAGAAGATGTTGACGCGATTAATGAGTTACCGCTGGTCTTGGCTGCTGTTCCGGAGCTGACTGGCAACCGTACCTTACGGCGCTCGGGTTTCGATAAAGAAGCACAAGTGAACGCGACCTATCCGGAGTTTCCAATTGCGCGGCAATGGACGGTGGAAAAGGGCAGTTTCTTTACTCGTGAAGACGAAGAGTTGTATGCAACCGTAGCCGTGATTGGCCAAACAGTTGCGCGGCAATTATTCCCAGACACCGATCCGCTTGGCGAGGTCATGTTGATTAACAACGTCTTGTTCCGCGTCATCGGTGTGATGAGCGAGCGCGGAGCATCGCCCTGGGGGCAAGACCAAGATGATGTTGTCTTTGTGCCATTTAGCACCGGCTCATTGCGGCTATTCGGTCAGCGCTTCTTGCGTAACGTCACGGTAGCGGTCGTGTCGAGTGATGCCGCCGTCATGCAAGAGGCCAACGATCAAGTGCATAGCTTACTGCTCGAACGCCATGGCGTTGAAGACTTCCAAATTCGTAACATGGCTTCGATTATCGAGACCGCGACCGAAACCCAGAACACCATGACCTTACTCCTTGGTGTCATCGCGGTTATTTCTTTGGTGGTCGGTGGTATTGGGGTAATGAATATCATGTTGGTCAGTGTCACCGAGCGAACGCGCGAAATCGGTATCCGCATGGCCGTCGGTGCCCGCGGTGGACAGATCCGTATGCAATTCTTGATCGAAGCGGTTACGGTTGCTCTACTCGGTGGTCTGATTGGTGTTGCACTTGGCCTTGGCATTACATGGGTCATCGCTAGTTTTGGTAATTCCGTGATGTTTGCAACAACGCCTGTGATATTAGCGTTTGGCTGTGCATTCTTGACCGGCTTGATCTTCGGTTACGTGCCCGCACGAAAAGCGGCGCAGCTCGACCCAGTTCAAGCACTCGCGAGCGAATAAGTTGTCCTGAAATAAGAAACTCCCCTACAATACGGTTATAATTCGAAGTCACCGTTTGTTCAGGGGAGTTTTTCATGTCTGTATCCACACCATCACCCACTTCATTGACCATTACTCGCCCTGACGACTGGCATGTACACTTACGCGATGGCGACATGTTAGGCATGACCGTGCCGGCGACGGCGCGAACCTTTCATCGTGCGGTGGTGATGCCAAACTTAGTGCCGCCAGTGACGAATGTTGAGCTCGCCGCTCAGTACCGCCAACGGATTATGTCTGCGTTGCCGAGTGACATGACCTTTGATCCCCGCATGGCCCTTTATCTTACTCAGGACACAACGGCTGAAACCGTTATGGCTGCAGCGCAAGACGAAACCGTCATTGGCTTTAAGCTGTATCCTGCGGGTGCGACGACAAATTCTGCGGCTGGAGTGCGCTCGGTCGAAGGCATGGCGGCAACGCTTGAGGTGATGCAAGAACACGGTGTGCCCTTATTGGTTCATGGTGAAGTGACAGAACCTGAAATTGACATTTTTGACCGTGAAAAAGTTTTTATTGACCGTTATTTAGTGCCGATTACCGAACAGTTTCCGCGCTTGAAAGTGGTGTTAGAGCACATTACGACCAAAGACGCTGCCGATTTTGTTGCCGCCGCACATGACCAGGTCGCTGCGACGATCACCCCGCAACACATCCTGATGAACCGCAACGACTTGTTGGTCGGTGGCGTGTATGTGCATAACTATTGCCTACCGGTATTAAAACGCCGGACTCACCAAGAAGCACTGCAAAAAGCGGCCACGAGCGGTAGTCCGAAGTTTTTCCTCGGCACTGATTCGGCCCCGCATGTGCGAGAAAAGAAGGAGACTGCGTGCGGATGTGCCGGTTGTTTTTCCGCATTTACCGCAATTGAGCTTTATGCGCAGGCCTTTGCTGAACTTGACGCACTCGATAAATTGGAAGGGTTTGCCAGTCACTTCGGCGCGGACTTCTATGATCTACCGCGCAATACCGACACAATCACGTTGCAAAAATACACTTGGAATGCTCCTGAATTAGTCCACCATGGTGACCAGAGTTGGGTACCGTACTGGGCAGGACGAGAATTAATGTGGCAGCAGCAGACACTCTGAAGTGTCGGTCTCAGCGAGACACTGAACAACTGCGATATACCAAACGTCATAGTCAAAAATGGACGCAATTTAACAAAAAAACCTTTAGAATATGAATACATAGTGTCATATTAGCCTTAAGATTGTGGCTGTTGTAATTTAATTGGGTGAGACGCATCATTGTTTAGTTTTCGCAAATCCAAACAACAACGAATTTTGGTCGCACTCGGCATCTCCATGTCGTCGGTGCAAATTGCGATTTTAAAAGCCGTTGTCGAAGATGAAGCCGCCGGAGCTGCATTGCAGCATCGTGGGCAGACTTGGCAGTTAGTGGTAAATGATGACGAGCCCGTGGTGAATCAAGATCATGAGTCGACGATTCAAAAATTGCTCGAACGCTATAAGCGTTTCGATTTTAATGGTCAGTCTATCCAAGTGGTGCTCAGCACAGGCCTCGTTGAACAGATATCCGTGGATAAACCTGGAGTCAAAGCAGAGGATATCAAACCCACGTTGCAATGGACGTTGAAGGATCTAGTGACCATTCCTGCGACCGATTTACTCATTGATTACTACGATCTTCCCGTTCAGGTGTCTGGTGCCAAGAAAATTAATGTTGTTGCCGTGAGTCGCAGTAAAATTCAACCTTGGGTGTTGGCGCTTGATGCAGTTGGTCTGAAAGTCAGTGGCATTATCAATCTTGACCTCGCTCTGATTCATTGGGTCGATCATGAGTTACGAACCATGATTGTTTCACAGGTCACGGGTGAGCGGCCGCACTTGCAGATCATTGCCAAACAACAATTGATTGTAAGTCGACGGTTACCGGCGGCTTTCGATCTTGAACGGATCGATGCTCAGGACATAGCAACAATGGAATCCCTTGCGATTGAACTGCAGCGGTCACAGGATTTCTACTCGGGACAATTGCGGCAGGCGCCATTAGCGGATATTGAACTTGCTTTTAATCATTCTCAAATCGATAGTGTCGCTCAAGTCATAGCGACGCAGCTTGGGATGCAAGTTTCAACACTCGCTTATCCTGAATGGTCGAAAGAGTTAGCGGCCGGCGATTATTCGGATATTCTGGCTTTGAGCGGACTGCAATGGCTGTTGCACGAAACTGCAGCCGATACCAATGCCGACGCATCGATGGGGAACGGGAGATGAAACATAACATTAACCTGTTCCAAGCTGACTTAATTCCCGAGCGCCCCTGGCTGACGTTACCAAGGTTACTCGTCGCTTTGTTGATTATTGTCGGAATTTTATTGTTGCTTAAAGGGTATACAAGTTTGCAACTGCGCCAACTGAATGCAGAGTTACAGCAGCAAACAACCTTGCGAAATGAACTGCAAAGCACGTCGACTCAACTTTCACGACAAGTGACTAACTTGCGAGCTGATCCGCGACTCGAGTCGCAAGTCATGACACTAGACGCTGAGATTCGCATCCGTCAGTCACTCATTGCCGAGTTTCAACGGCGGGGACAAATGACCCGCCAAGACTATGCTGGGCTGCTAACCGATTTAGCGCGCATCGATCATGACGGACTATGGTTGACTCGAATTCAGCAAGCTCAAGGACAAATTAGGCTGCACGGTCTAACGGTCGATGCTGGTTATCTTCCTGTTTGGATGCAGGATTTCAGCAAATCGCCCATGCTGTCACAACGGCAATTTAATATGGTGACATTGAAGCGCGATCAGCAGCAGTTATTGTCTTTCGAGTTAATCGGTGCGCCTGCAAATAGGGTGCGAGTTGACCTGAGCAATCAGGATGCTGCCAGCAATCCGTCCTCACATTTGCAGGAGGAGCGGCAATGAAAGCTTGGTTAATGCAGGGGCAGGTATGGTTTAGCGAACGCGAAAAGCGAGAGCAATATTTGTTATCGGTCGTCGCAATCGGTTTGGTTACTTGGCTGGGCTATTTGTTGCTTGTAGAGCCAAGCATGTTGAAAACAAGTCAAGTGGAGCGTCAAATTGGTCAAGTCCAGACGCAAATCAGCAACATTCAACAACAGGTTACCGTGTTGCAAGCGCAGCTCGAAAATAACCCAAATCAGCAACTGAACGAGCGGCAGCGTCAGTTGGAGACGCGCAACCGCCGTGTCACGGAACAACTATCGAGTTTAGTTAACTTTGTTGAGCCTGAGCAACTATTGCATTGGATGCGGGCATTGATCGTAGGAACAGACGGGAATCAGCCTCACTCGATTACCATTCTAAGTTTTGATACAGAAGCGCCAATTCCCTTTGGTGAAGGAGCAGCTCAAGGCTCAATTTTACAGCATAATGTGACAATTGAACTAAGTGGGAGTTACTTCGCTATTCGAGATTACCTGCGTCGTGTACAAGAAGCGCCGGTTGGATTTTACTGGCAAGAACTCGATTATCGCGTGGACGCTTATCCGAATGCACATGTAACGCTGCGCCTGTTTACATTGAGTGAGGCCGATATCCAATTGGTACAAGCCGGAGGGGTGAGCGATGGCTAGATTAATCGCAAGTCTGTGGACCATTGGCGTTCTCGTTTTCGCGATTGCGCAAGTTGCAGCTCAGGAAGCTGGCGAGCGAGACCCAACTCGTCCGCAATTACCAACGCCAAGTGCGCAAGAACGGCAAGCGAGACTTCCTAATCTGAGTCTTGGGCTCATTCGCAAGAGCGCAGCGGGAAGCGTTGCAATCATAAATGAACAAACGTATGGGATTGGCGATGTCGTCTCGGGATGGACTATCCGAAATATTGAAGTCGATCGTGTACTCCTTGAACGTAATAACGAAGTTGTCGTCTTGTCAGTATTTTCTGGCTTGATTCGGCAGGTTGAACAGGATGACTCATGAAGAATGTATTGGTTACGAGCATTTTATTGATGTGTATAGCCTTGCCCGGGTGTGTCACCAAGCCACCGGAGCAATTGGCTCGAGAAGCTGAGCACGCTTTGCGTACCGGTGAAATGGAAAACTCGGCTCAACGCACTTCTGAGGCTCGTTCACAGTTACCAGCAGATGTCCGGCAACAACTTCGGCAATCAACCTCAGCTGTAAATGATCGTGCGCAACTGATGGAGGAACCTCGTTTTTCTGTGCAAGCTCGGCAAATGAATGCGGCAGACTTTTTTGCGCAATTAACGCAAGAATCACCCTACAATTTGATCGTTCATCCTGATGTTCGCGGCTCGATTACAGTGAGTCTGCGTGATGTGACCTTGCAAGAAGTTTTAGATGCGGTTCAGGATATTTATGGGTTCGATATTCGTCGCGAAGGGCGCGTTTACCGAGTTTTTCCTGCGGGATTACGGACTGAAACCGTATCACTGAATTACTTGTCACTACGTCGTCAGGGACAGTCGCAAACGTCGGTGACCTCCGGTGGCGTGGCAGATCAACAAAGTGGCTTGGGTAGTCGAGGGAATCTCGGTGGTGCCTTGCAGCGCAATAACTCAGAGTTTGGCAGTATGGGCGGTCTCCCTGCTGGTGGTGGATTGACGGGTAGAAGTGGCCAAACCGGTTCAACCATTTCTTCCGAGTCTGAAACGGACTTTTGGCAAGGCCTGCAAGATATTCTTGAAGGAATTATAGGCACCGAAGAAGGCCGTCGCGTGGTTGTATCACCGCAAGCGGGCTTAGCGACTATTCGTGCCTATCCGCATGAAATTCGAGCTGCCCGTGACTTCCTTGCAGCTGCCGAGCAGAGTTTGCAACGGCAGGTTATTTTAGAGGCCCGTATTATCGAGGTTTCTCTGAACGAAAGTTATCAGCAGGGCGTCGATTGGAGTCGTATTACTAGTCGAATTGGTTCTGGCGTAACTGAATTCGGTTTTAGCGGCGGGTCGGTGGATGCGCCATCGCTTGGTGGCGTATTTGGGTTGCAGTTTCAAAACCAAACATTTAACGGCATGATAGAAATGCTGTCCACTCAGGGCAATGTGCAAGTGCTTTCAAACCCGCGAGTGACGGCTACAAATAACCAGAAAGCAGTGATCAAAATTGGTGAAGACGAATATTTCGTCACTGACGTTTCTACAACGACCATAACTGGCACCGCAACGACTTCAACACCGAACGTACAACTAACACCGTTTTTCTCTGGAATTGCGCTTGATGTTACGCCGCAAATTTCAGATGACGGCAGCGTTACCTTGCACATTCGCCCGTCGGTCACGGAGACGCGAGAGCAAGAAAAAATTATTCGCTTGAATAACGAAACATTGGCTTTGCCGTTGGCCCGTAGCAACATTCGTGAGTCTGATACCATTATTCGAGCCCGCGACGGTGAAGTGGTGATTATAGGCGGCTTGATGCAAACGTCGTATAGCGACGAAGTGAGTCAAGTTCCAGTGTTAGGAAGCATCCCCGGTATTGGTGAGTTGTTTAAGAATCGTCGCCAGCGCGAAGTCAAAAAAGAACTGGTGATTATGTTACGCCCAACGGTTGTCGGCGTGGACACTTGGAACACTGAACTCGAGGCATCGCGCGAGTTACTTCGACGTTGGTATGAAGGTCAGTAGGCCGTCGGTGTTCATGAACCGGATCTAACGAGTAGGAGCACTATGTACTTATACCACTTTGGTTTGACAGAGCTGCCGTTTACGCTCACACCGAATACCAGCTTTTATTGTGGCTTAAAAATGCACGATGAAGCCTTACAGGTGTTGCTGGCTGCGCTAAAAACTGGAGAAGGTTTTATTAAAGTGACGGGTGAAGTCGGCACGGGCAAAACCTTGCTGTGCCGTAAGCTGTTAAATGATATTCCCGACCATTTTATTACGGCATATATTCCGAATCCATATTTACCACCGGCGGAACTTCGTCATGCCATTGCCGATGAGCTTGGTGTCCCCGCGCATGATGAACAAGATCAGCATCGATTGGTGCGAGCAATCGAGAAACGATTGGTTGAACTTAATCAACAAGGTCGTTCGGTCGTGTTAATTATTGACGAGGCTCAAGCACTGCCGACCGAGAGTCTTGAGGCGTTGCGTTTGTTATCCAATTTAGAAACTGAAAAACGGAAATTATTGCAGTTGGTCATGTTTGGGCAACCTGAACTAGATGAACGTTTAGCGACACGGGAGTTACGTCAATTGCGCCAACGGATCAGTTTTTCTTATCAATTAAGGCCTCTGACTGGTCCTGAGCTAGGGCGATATGTGAACCACCGAGTTCAAATCGCTGGTTATAAAGGTTCGGCATTATTCACGCCGGAAATTATTTGGTGGATTCATCAAGCGTCGCGCGGCGTTCCTCGCTTGGCCAATGTGCTTTGTCATAAAATGTTGTTACTGGCTTACGGTAGTGGTCGCCATCACCTAACCGTTGCGGATGCGCGACTGGCAATTCAAGATACAGAAGATGCGCAGCTTCCTAAGCGACGTGAATTATGGTGGTTTTTAATCGGGATGATTGCAGCAACTGTGCTTGCAATTGTGTTGATGTATGCCTTGGAGTTATTCCCAGCATGAGTATTATTAATCAAATGCTGAAAGACATTGAGCAACGCGAGAATGACGCAAGCAAAGGTCGCGCGACGTCTATCCATGCGGAATATCCAATGCGTTCACGAGCTTGGTTGTGGGCATTAAGCGGAGCTTTGTGTGTTGCTCTTGTATTCTTGAGCTGGTGGGCTGTCTCTTGGTACATGGAGCATCAGTCAAGTACAGCACAGGTCATTTCTCCTCCTGCCGTAGTCGCTGAAGTCGTGGAAGAAGTGCCAAGTAATTTAGCGGAATCTCAAGATACTGGATTCTCGAATCAGCAAGGGCCCTCTAATCAGCAAGAAAGTGCAATACCAAAACCTGTCACGCCTCAGCCACGAGCGCGCGAGCTCGCCCAACCGGTGGTGATAGAAACAAAAGATCCTGTAACCGAGAATCAAACAGCTGTTAACCAGTCAGTTACACCTAGCATCGAGTCAACAACATTGGCATCAACGTCAATTGAATCAGCAGCCGATGACAATTCGCAATCAGTAGCCGATGAGTCGACCGATATGGGTGAAATGACGATTCAGCGCAGCAGCCGTGAGCAACAGGTTGAAAGTCTCTATCGGCGCGGACTGCGAGCGTTAGAAGAAAACCAGATGCGCGATGCGAATCAGCGTTTTCAAGAGGTTTTGCTGCTGGCGCCGGAACATCATGAGGCTCGCTTGCAATTAGCCGCACTGACGTTTGGACGCGGCTTCCCTTATGAAGCTTTAACCCTCTTACAGACAGGGCTGGCGATAGACTCCAACTACTCTCCATTCCTTTTGCTACAAGCACGAATTTACGAGCGGCTAGAGCAGCCGGAGCAAGCGTTAGCAATCATTCAGGGACGCACGTTTCGTTTACCCGAAGATGCGGATTTTATCCTGTTGCAAGCGAACTTAGCCAGTGACATGGGCGATTGGCCATTAGCGATAGAGAGTTATCAACAGTTGGTCGAGTGGCGATCTGATCAAGGACATTGGTGGATTGGTTACGCGTTTGCATTAGCCCAACAGGGTTATGACAATGATGCCCAGCGTGACTACTATCACCGTCGCGCAGCAGAAGCCTATCGGCGCGCATTGAATGATACGCGTTTATCACCTGCTACTTATGAATTTGCGATACAACAACGGGAGGCATTAGGCTACTGATGGCGAGACGTCCCCGTTTAAAAATGCGTCTGGGTGATTTACTTGTTCATGAGCGAGTCATCACTGAAGAGCAGCTCAGTCAAGCATTAAGCGCGCAAAAAACGAGCGGGCGCAAGCTTGGTGACTTACTCACTGAGCTCGGTTACTTAACTGAAGCCCAGTTACTTGAATTTCTTTCCCAGCAATTGAGTGTACCGGTCCTGGATCTCTCTGAGCGCCGGTTGAGCAGTGACACCGCGCGTTTAGTGCCAGAGGTGCAAGCGCGCCGTCACCGAGCGCTGGTAATCGAAGCTGATGACGATAGCGCACTTGTAGCCATGAGCGATCCCGCAGATCTGACCGCGATTGATGCGCTCAGCGCCATTTTGTCGCCACGTGAATTAAGTCTTGCAGTTGTCGCTGAACGTCAGCTCTATGATTCATTTGATAGTGTTTATCGCCGAACTCAAGAAATTGAGCAGTATGCCAGTCAGTTACAAGAAGAGTCTCGCGACGAATCCGAGTTAGATCTCGGCAGTATGGTCGATGAAAATGAAGACGATGTCACGGTCGCGCGACTACTTAAATCTATTTTTGCGGACGCTGTGCAAATTCGTGCTTCAGACATTCACTTAGAACCTGACGAAAATGGATTGCGCATTCGCCAGCGGGTGGACGGTCAGTTGCAAGAAAACTTTTTGGATGAACGAGGCATTGCCTCAGCGTTGGTGTTGCGACTGAAGCTGATGGCGGGTTTGGACATTTCAGAGAAGCGTTTACCCCAAGACGGCCGTTTTCAGATGAATGTGCGCAATCACGAGCTGGATGTGCGTTTATCAACGTTGCCGACACAGTGGGGCGAAGCTTGCGTTATGCGCTTGCTGGATCAGTCTCATGGCTTGTTAAAGCTTGAGCAGACAGGTATGCCAGCGGACTTAATTACGAAAATGCGTTACCACATGACTCGGCCTCATGGCATGATCTTGGTCACTGGGCCAACGGGCTCGGGTAAAACAACGACCTTGTATGGTGTATTAAGTGAACTCAATCAGCCGCATAAAAAGATCATCACCGTCGAGGATCCGGTGGAATACCGTATGGAGCGGATTTCTCAGGTTCAGGTCAATAGTAAAATTGGTTTGTCGTTTGCGCGAGTACTAAGAACCACGCTACGTCAAGACCCCGACATACTGATGGTCGGTGAGATGCGCGACCAAGAAACGGTTGAAATAGGTTTGCGTGGCGCAATCACCGGCCATCTCGTCTTATCGACCTTGCACACCAATGATGCAGTCACTTCAGCCATGCGCTTAATTGACATGGGTGGTGCGCCATATTTGGTGGCAAGTGCATTACGTGCAGTGTTGGCACAGCGACTTGTGCGGCGGATTTGCGACCATTGCAAAGAGATACACCAACCTGACGAACAACAAAAGATGTTGCTCAACGCTGTCGTAGCGAGCTATCCGAATGATGCCGTTTTTCATAAAGGGCGGGGTTGTAACCGGTGCAATTTTACCGGTTATCGCGGCCGCGTTGGTGTCTTCGAATTGTTAGAAATTAACCAAGAAATGATGGCGGCATTGCGCAACAGTGACACGCAAGGCTTTGCCGAGGCTGCGGCACGCGTGCCAGGGTTCCAAACCTTAGCGCAAGTTGGTTTAGCGTACGCGTTGCAGGGCGTGACCTCGGTAGATGAGGTATTGACCCTTGCTGCTGGCACTCCTGTTTATGAAGACTTAGCGGCAGTAGCGGATAGCCCTGAATTAAGTGAGCAACCTTAATGGCCACGTTTCGTTACCAAGGGCGCAATCAGTCCGGTCAGCAAGTCTCGGGACAGGTAACAGCGAGTAACGAGTCTGCGGTCGCCGATCAATTAATGCGGTCCGGAATTGTGCCATTAAGGATTATGCCCGTCGCGACGCGATCAAGTCGCAGCGGTTCAGGCGAAGGAACGGGACTCTCACTCAATATACGCGCGCTGCTTCGGCGCCCATTACCGCTGTCGGATTTAATTATGTTTATTCGGCAGATGTACTCGCTGACGAAAGCGGGTATTTCAATGTTGCGTGCTATCGAAGGGCTTGCCGAAAATGCGACGAACAGGCAACTCGGTGTTGCATTAAAAGATATTGCGGAGCAGTTAGAACGTGGACGCGGCTTGTCGACAGCGATGGCAGAGCATCCCTTAGTTTTTCCACGAGTCGTGGTAGCCGTCGTGCATGTTGGTGAAAACACTGGTCGTCTCGAGCAGAGTTTTGCCCAACTTGCGCAATATCTCGAAGGTGAACTTGATACCAGGAAGCGAATTAAAGAAGCGACACGCTATCCGATTTTTGTATCGATATTTTTGGTTGTCGCGGTGATTGTCCTGAATATCTTTGTTATTCCGCAATTTGCCACTATGTTTAGTGGTTTCGGCGTTGAATTACCATTTGTTACTCGAGCGTTATTGGCAAGCTCCTCGTTTTTTGTCAATTATACGGTTTACCTACTTGTGGCTGTGATCGTTACCGTTGCACTTGTTGTGCGTTGGCTAAAGAACCCGTCGGCCCGCGAACGCTGGGATGGTTGGAAACTGCGCTTGCCGGCGGTTGGCGATGTGGTCGAACGCTCACTCTTAGCGCGGTTTTGTCGCAGTTTTGCTGTTATGTTGAACTCCGGCGTACCTTTGACTCAGGCTCTCGGGCTGGTTGCCGAAACGCTCGACAATCGGTACATGTCGGTTCGCGTGGCCGAAATGCGCAAAGGAATTGAACGCGGCGAGACCCTGTTAAGAGTAAGTCGTAATAGCACCCTATTTACGCCGTTGGTGCTGCAAATGGTCTCCGTCGGCGAGGAAACCGGTAGTTTAGATGATTTGTTGGTCGAAGCGGCCGAGTATTACGAGCGTGAAGTGGATTACGATTTAAAGAATATGACCGCGCGTATAGAGCCCATTATGATCACAATTGTGGCGGTGATGGTCTTGTTCTTGGCGCTGGGCATCTTTTTACCGATGTGGGAGATGATGAGCGCCTACTCAGGTGGTATGTAATGCCTGATCAGCACGGATTACCTCATCGGCGGTTAGGCCAAAAGGTCGATGATACAAAGACTAACCAAGGCAGACGGCTAATAATTCTGCTGCTGAGTTTGATGATCATTGGTCTTTTAACTCGCGTATTTTTACAGCACCTGTGGTTACCCGAGCGGGGCGGCTGGAAAGACGCCGAGTTTAATGCGGCAGTTCACCGTTTTCAGAGTCATGTGATGCTGGCACATGTAGAATGGATTCGACATGGAGAACCACGATACGTGCAGCTTGAGAGCAGCGATGGAACTTCGCTGCAAATTAAAATGAATGCAGCGGGTTGGCCGGAGGTCGCAAGGGTGTCTGATGACCCTCAGAACCCGTGTGAGTTAGTCTGGTTGCAGTTGGCTGAGCTGGGGCAATTACGTCAGCAGTTGTCTGCAGAAGTTATTCTTGCTGAAGACGAAGGAAGAGTAGCGGAATGTTGGTTCTATTACGGTTCTGAATTGCGCTTTCGTTACCGGGTGGGCAATGGCCAAGTGCAGCATGAACTGCAACAAGGGTATTAGAATTGTGATGAATTTGTTAATTCTTGCATTGTCATCGGTATGGAAAATCGTTAGTTTAGAAAGGTAGACGTGAAGGCATATCAAGAGCTGAATCAGATTGCTTGATAGACGCAGCATTCTGAACCAAAAGTTTATTATTATTAGCCGTTTATGTAAAAAATATGACATTACTCATAGTTTAATTGTTGGTGAAAGTGGTATGATCGCGATACGGTCAACGCTTTTGGCATCGATGTTGAGCAAAATTTACTTTTGCGACTAACCGATAAAGGTATCCGGTAAAATGAGAAAACAGCGCGGATTTACGCTGATTGAACTAATCATTGTGGTGATTATATTGGGGCTGCTCGCAGCTTCCGCATTGCCTCGTTTTACAAACATTGCTGGGCAAGCTGAAGATGCATCGATTGAAGGCGTTGCTGGTGGCTTTACCAGTGCTGTTGGTATTGTTCGCGGTCAGTGGGAGCTCGATGGCCGCCCGCAAGGAACGAATATTGATACGGGTGCCGGTGCACTTGTGTTAGTCGACGAAATAGAAGTCTATGTGGATGGCAATCGTGGCTATCCCGTGAGTGGCCTTGATAACCCAGAGGCTCATGATTTAAATATGAATGCTGAAGACTGCCGGTCACTTTTCGCAGCGATTCTGCAAGGAGCACCGACAGCTAGCTCTAATTTCGCAGACTTAGACCGAGTGCGGTTCTATGTCACAGCGGAAAACAACGGCACCAACGATATCTGCGTGTATTATCAGGCCAGTACCTTAAAAAGCCTGTCAGGAGCGCCAGAGGGTGACGATTATCTTACGGTAGGCAATAATTTCGTGTACAACCCACGTACCGGGGGCGTAAACGTAAACCTCAATCGTAGCAACTAACAGGCAGGCTTGCTGCCATAGAACTTTTCACTTTTAACTTTTGGTAAATTAGAGGCGACTCTTATGCAACAACAAAAAGGTTTTACCCTGATTGAACTGATCATCGTGATCATTATCTTAGGTATTTTAGCAGTAACCGCAGCACCGCGGTTCTTTAACTTCGCTTCTGATGCGCGTGAAAGCACGGTGAAGGGTGTTGAAGGTGCTATTAACGGTGCAGCTGCAATTGTTTATGGTAAAGCACTAATCCAGAGTAAAGAGCGTAATGAAGATGACGGCGATGGAAATTATGAAACCGCTGATGGTATTCAAATCGTGTATGGTTATCCAGCTGCTTCTGCAGGTGGTATTATTGCTGCCTTGAACTTGAATGTAGCTGAGTGGGATATTGCATACGATCCGGCTACTCCGGCGGTGGGAACGGAAAGTTCTGTGAAGATTTCTCCGGCTGGCTTTAATTCAGCAGCAGCAGCAGCACCTACTTTCGCTGAGATTACTGAGTGTTTCGTTCAGTACACAGATGTAGACTCAGTTGGTGGAGAGCCATTAGTGACTGTTAACACAGATTGTTAGTAACAACTAACTTTAACAAAAAGGGGCTTCGGCCTCTTTTTATTTCCGTTTATACGGAGCATGCTCCGCGCCTATGCACTTTGGTATAGTTTTTAATCCGTAACGGTGGTGTAATCTAAGTTTACAAGCACGCTAATGTGCGCTGCTGCAGTGTAGCTGGGGGCGGGTACATGGAGAACGCACAAAGTACGGAAAAGATGTTCATAAAAATCACAAATTGTTGGTTCAGTATATCTGCGTTTTGCGGCAGGTTGCAGGGGGCTTTGGCCAGGTCAGTAACCAGATCATTTACCCAGTCGGCAGTAAACAAGCGGATAACAACCAAGCGTCTACCAGCAAAACATCAGTTAGGATTTACGCTAATAGAGCTTATTGTGGTGATCATCATATTGGGTATTGTTGCGGTAGTTGCAGCCCCACGATTTTTTGATGTAAAAACCGATGCGCGAATTGCTGCGCTACGCGGTATGGAAGGGGCAATCAACACCGCCTTACCACTTGCCCGCGCAAAATGTGAGTTAGATGCGGTATGCAATGTTCGCGCAGCTGCAGATAACTCGGGAAGCACACGAATTTGCTTGAAACAAAACTGTGTTGCTACAGAATTTATTCGCACTCACTATGGGTACCCCAATGCCTCTGCCGCAGGAATTGATAGGGTGCTTGAAGATCATAATTACACCGTAACCGGTAGTGGTACGCAGCGTAACTTTCGCCCTGAAGGCGTAGCCACGAATAATAACAATTGCCGAATTCGTTATGTTCGTGCAGCGGCTGCAAATGTACCGCCAGAAGTTACTATTTTCACTAGTGGCTGCTAACATAAGGTAACCATAGTAAAAATGTTATTCGCGTAAACGTGCGATAATTCAAGGATGCTTAACATGCTTTTTGTCTGTTCTAGTGCTCGGCCTTCAGCTATTTTTCAAGGTTTATTTTCGGCTACTATTCATATCGTTTCTAGTTTACGTTCATTTCTCACACTAGTAACGGTGCTGTTGATTGCTATTGTGCTCAGCGGCTGTAGTGAAGAGCACCCAGATAATAAGCCCGGAGCAGTGAATAATCCTTATCCGCAAGTGACTATAAGTGGCACTGAAACCATTCAGTTTGCTGATGATGAAGACGAGTTAACATATTCCATTCCCGTCACTTTATCACGACCTGCACCGGTAGATGGCGAAGTTCGTTTTCGCTTTGTTGAAGGTACTGCATTAGCTGCGCGTGACTTTGAGCTGGATAGCTTGCGCGTGACCTTTGCTGCTGGTGAACGCCAAGCTAATATCCCTGTGCGTTTACTGAATGACAGTGGCCGCACGACAAATCGACAATTCCGTATCGAGCTGATTGGTGCAACCCATGCAACGCTAGGTGATAGTGTCCAACACAATATTATTCTTACCGCGAATGAGCAAACGCAACCAGACAGCCCAGTCAGCCTTAATATTCCGGCTGAACTTAGTTTTGTCGCACCACCATCGGGACAAGCAAATTTTTCAGTCGTCATTCCCTTCTCTGCGTCTATTCCGAATGATGGTTCAGTTGAAATTCGCACAGTAGCCAGCACAGCGCGCGAAGGTGACCATTATCTGGCGGTAACAGGTGAAAACTGCACTTCATCGCGTTGTCGAGTCGCTGCTGGAAAAACCGAACTCGATTTCTTCCTGCCGTTGCTCGGTGATGTGAATGCCGCAGATCGCTCGTTCCGCCTGCAGTTTTTAAATGCTGAGGGCTTCGAATTACCTGAAAGCCGCGAAATAGTCGTAACCTTGTCCTATGGTGAAACAACTAACCCAGAACCACCAAACCTGATACTACCTGAGGAACTTTCTTTGCGAATGCCATCTGCAGCGCGGGAGCGTATTCGCTATCCAATCGTTGTGTCATTCGACCGTCCGCTTGTTGAAGCTGCGACGATCGAATGGCAAACCGTCGACAACACAGCCGAGTCCGGCATTCACTTTGTAGCAGTTTCAGCCATCGACGATGATGCGCAGCGTATTCATGCTGGTGCTCAAGAGTGGGCATTCGAAATTGAAGTTTTACATGATGCCAACACAACTGAAAATCTACAGTTTGAAGTTCAGCTAATTCACAGCCAAGGTATCGGTTTACCAGCGAATCGCCGTATCCCAGTGGAAATTGTCCATAGCAATAACGAAGGTGTGGTGGTTCCTAGTGTCACTGTGCCCAGCTCAAGAAATTATCATGCGCCGGTGACTGGAACTCAGGCGTTCACATTGCGCTTACCATTGAGTGAAGCCATGCCAGTTGATGGCTCCGTGGGCGTTAACTTCATTGCGGAAAGTGCGCGTCGTGATGTTGACTTTGACGGCCATGACGGCGTGATTGAATTTCCCGCAGGGGCTAGAGAAATATCTATTCCGTTCACCTTATTGGCTAATGCTGATAACGTTGACGAGCGCACCTTCCGTGTTGAGCTGTATAACCCGAATGGTGTGAATTTGCCGACCACGCGTGAGTTGCAAGTGCGGATCGTGTCTGCTGGCGAGCCTTCACCCTTACCGACGTTAAGTTTAGCGCCGGGCTTAATTCGAGTGCCAGCACCAAGAACCACGAACGAACAAGAAATTACGCTCTATTTTGAGCTGTCACATGCGATGCTGAATGATGGTGCAGTGACCATTCGCAGTCGTAACGGTAGTGCATTTGCGGGCGTAGACTTTATTGAAGTGGCAAAAGTACAGCAGGAAGTTAATGCTGAAACAAGTGAAGTAGCAGTGACCTTTACATTGTTGCCAGCCAATGCAGATGCGCCGCGTGAATTTGAACTCGTGTTTTCCAATGCAAATGAACTTCTACTGCCAGCGAATCGAGCAGTCACAGTACAAATTGACCCGCGTGATACAGCGGTGATCCCAAATATTCGCATTCCGAGTGAAAGCGAAGTCATTGTGCTAACAGCTCCGAATCCGAATGACCCAGAAGCAAATACATTACGCCGGATCGTACTGCCATTTGACAGTTCTGCACCATTAGCAGGTCTTCTTGAAGTGTACTCGCAAGACCAAACTGCGGTCGCTGGAACGGATTATGAACTTGCGATGACAGAGTTTAGTTTTGCGCCGGGAGCGCGCGAAGTAATCGTCGAATTAAATGTTCAGCCAGTAGCATCGCAAAAGACATTTGAATTGCTACTAGTACGTGCCGAAAATGCGAATTTACCGGATGAATTTGAAAATCGAATTATCCGTATTGGAATTGTGCCCTTCGATTAACACACAGAACCTTTACATCAGGAACGATCCAAAATGCTGTTTTTCAACTATAACTATCAGTTGAAAGCAGCATTTTTATTTGGAGATTCCAGTATGCAGCGAATGAAATCACGTATGAACGGTAATCGTTGGGCAGTTGCTATCGTGGCTGTGGCTGCGTTACTGATGGTAAAGCCGATATTCGCGCAAGACGTGAGTGAGACCCGTCTTGCAGACGGTATCTTTATGCTTGAGGGGCAGGGTGGCAATATGATGCTGGTCGCTACCGAATCGCATACCGTGTTAGTCGATGCGCAGTTTGCGCGCATGGCGGAGGCCATTGGCGCCAAAGTTGAAGCACTTGGAAGCTTGCCCTTATCTTATCTGATCAACACCCATTTTCATGGTGACCACGTCGGTGGTAACGCCTATATGAGTGAGACCTTAGGTGCGACGATTCTGGCGCATGCTAATGTGCTCAAGCGCTTAGCGGATGACACTGATTTTCCGCGTGAAGGCTTACCGACCGAAACGTTAACCGACCGTCATGCGCTTGATTTAGGT
This sequence comes from Aliidiomarina sp., assembly GCF_022565475.1. Lineage (GTDB taxonomy): Bacteria > Pseudomonadota > Gammaproteobacteria > Enterobacterales > Alteromonadaceae > Aliidiomarina. The sequence goes on from NZ_JAIUMR010000004.1 coordinate 36,438, forward strand.
GAATACTCCTTAACGCTCAAACATTATCCTACTGCCCATACGGACGGTGATATCGTGATCTGGGTTGATGGGCAGAATATCGTTCATGTTGGCGACTTGTACTTTGTCGACCGCTTTCCATTTGTCGATTTGAATTCTGGTGGAACGGTGCAGGGCTATATCGACGCAATTAACTCGGTGTTAGCTGATGCTGATGAGCACACGCAAATCATTCCTGGACATGGCCCTTTAGCAACCGCAACGGATTATATACGCCTGCGTGACATGATGATCGAAACTCGGGAGCAACTGCGTGCCTGGCATGCAGCGGGTGCTGACGTCGACACTATGGTCGCCACTGGGCTTGACGAAAAATGGGCGGAGTGGACGTGGAATTTCATCAATGAAGAGCGCTGGATACGAACACTCTTTAATGACTTACAAGCAAGTCATTAAAGAGTGGGATGCATACTTTGGTGTAGAACCCTCACGATATAGATGTGGGTCGATTTAATTTGATAGTAGATCACATGTTTCTTAAAAAAGTGTCGACGCGCCTTTTCCAGTAGATCGCTACATTCGGAGCCAATTTTAGGCGAATGAGCAAGGAGGTTGAGTGTTTCGTCGAGATCATTGAGGTAGTTTTCCGCCTGCTCCTCGCCGAAACTAAGTAATGTGTATTCAAAGATCGATGTAAAATCTACCGCTGCTTGCTTAGAAAGCTTATACATGTTGCGCTTTCACTTGTTCAGCAAGATCCCGCAGACTATAGTCACTTTCACCACTAGCGACTCCGGTCGCTAGTGCTTCTTTCAGCACCGTGATTTGGTACTCTTGTTGCTCGAGTAAGCGCAACGCAGAGCGAACGACTTCGCTTGTTGAGCCGTAGCGGCCAGATTGAACTAGGTGATTCACGAACTGGTCAAGTTCTGAACCAATGGTAACGCTTGTTGTGCGAGCCATAAACAAACCTTTACTGAGTTAAACTGTATGAAATATTAACACAAGTTTAGCAGGCTAGTAGAGGTTTTCAAGTCAACTCAGCCATTGTCCCTTGAATTACAGCTTTATAACACCATGCTTTAGTCGTGGCCTTCTGAGCGATTATCCACCCTAAACCCTGCAAGCACAGGCTGCCACTATTGACGTATGTGGGTCGCTAACGTAGCTCTAACCAGAAGATGATCCGGTCGTTGCCACGATACTGTCCGAAACTCGCAAAGGCTCGGGGGTCGCGGTGGGTATTGTTTTCGGCATCGACCCAATCGAATTCAAGCCATGCTGGTGCATCGTATTCAAATTCGAACTCGTCAAAACTGCCGCTGACCGTCGGTGGCAACCACACCAAGTCACCCGGCGGCACCAGACCTTGGTCAAATATACCATCGGTGCCGTCTGCAGTAGACGTAGTGGAACTAGGATCAAGTAGTTGTAAATTAGCGACTGCAAAATTAGTGCAACTGTCATTGGTGTGAACGACAAAGTTGTTACCGTTCCATATCTGCGTGCGCAGATCCACCGGTAAAGGTTGCTCTTCTGGACCAAAGGTATTTTCCAACACCATGCGACCATAGACGAGATTTAGCGTGCCCGATAGGGGGGCGGCATCACCGGACACTGTACTCAAGGTCGCGGTACTTGCACTGAAGCCACGATTGTCCAGTTCGTCGCTAATTTGCAGGCCAACGCGTGCTTCTGGGTAGGGACCGTCGGGGGTATCGTCAGCACGTCGATTAAAAACGATCGAGTCTTCCACAAAGGTTAAAATGCCATCTTCCCACAACGAGGCAGCATTGAATCCAAAACGGGTGTTGAATTCATTTGCGGGGCTATCTAATGGGGTTAAACTCGCGATCACACCGTTAACTTCGGCACTGCCCAAATATCCGCCACGACCATAGTTCTCAGTACGGTTACCATTGGTATTCACTGCGTGAAGCGTAAAACCAACGAGGATATCCGGTTGCCCCATGTAACTAAAACCATCGACCGTACAGGCATTGACGACGCTCGAGTCGGCGACTACAAATCGATCGGGATAAAAACGCCCAACTGGACTTACTGGTCGCTCAAAGGCATCACCACCACCTAAATAGTCATTGCCAACTAAGCTGGCGACTAACCCCAATGTTCCGACTTCACTCCAGGTGAGTCCACTATTTTCGAATGCACCCGTGATTGCGGAAGAAGGTATAAAACTACCAAGGCCGGACAAATTACCTTGGACGCCGTTTGCTGGGAATACTACGGAATCGATGGCGGCAGAGACGTCAACGATCGGAGATTCATTGCCAAAATTCGGTGTTGGGTCGCCATCTGCGTTGAGCGACTGCACAATCACCGAAAAGGATTCGCCAGCGGCACGATAGCCAGGACCGGTGTTCGTGGTGGCTGTCCAAATGTTATTATCGTTATCAAGGGCACGGACTATAAGCGAGTAGGGTTTGACGACAAACTCGGTCGTACTCATACCGGTCAAAGTCACCGGTGGGTCATTAATGTCTGGGTTGTTCGCATTCGGCTCGGGGGCTAAAGTCAGCGAACCATGCAAACGCAAAAGTCCAACATCGCTATAACGATGGGGTAAGACGGCAGTGCCGGTGGCGTCGAAGGTGACGCTCACCGGAGCCAAGTTATTCACCACACTGTTGCTATTGAACCCAATTTCAGTGCCGTCAACGGTATAGGCTTGGCCGGCAACACAGTCGGCTGGATTTAAGCACTCAACGCCTATGTTGACGGTTTGTGGGCCTTCCACACGCGCTTCACACGCACCGGTTGTGTTGTTCGTCTGAACAGCACGCAGGGCGACATTAAACGGCGAGCCGGCAAATTGATCGGGAATCGGGCTACTGCCATTATTAGCGGTGAAAATCAGGCCTGCGGTTTGAAAGTTGATTTGACAGGACGTCGGTGTTGAACCCGTCGGGTCAAAGCACTGGACGGGATTTTCTGCCGCCACAGTGGCTGAACTAACGCTCAATGTCGTTGTTCCGCCCGGCACATTGCGCAAACCGGCGGCGCCAGAGCCACTATTCAATGCCAATGTTCCACTGGTACCTGATGTGCTGGTTAAATCACCACCTTGCCAGTTCGAGCCGGCAGCCGTTGAGGCCACCGTAACGCTTACCGGGTCTTGGTACAGCGTTGAACAGCTGGCATCGGCACACGCATCAACAATCACGGGCGCACTGTAGCAGCTTATTAAGCTGAGTGGGTGACGAACCCGGTAATGGTGAATTGCCGTCTCATCTTGTTCACAGCCCAGAGCCGAGTTGATACTACTCTCCACTTCAGCTGTGTAAATAAACTCGGTTCCAGTACCTACATCAATGGAACCAGCAACTAATATACTGCCTTGAATAGTGTTGTTATTACCGAAATTAATATTGTTGTTGGCTGCAGGTCCATATATTAATCCATTAAAATTGACTGGGGCGTTATTACCTTGATTACCGTTGCCAATATCAATAAACGCTCCATCATAAAGGTAGACTCGAAAGTTACCTACATTTCCGTTTGTGTTAATTTCAACTTGGTTAGGACTGCCTCCTTGTGCGCTCTCAATGGAATTCTTAATGAATATATTGACGGCCCCGCCTGACGTAATGATTTGTATACCATTGCCAATTCGAAAATCTTCAATAAAGTAATCACCGGCTTGCATCGTTAATGTCGAATTATTTCCTATAGTGAGCCGTTTTATGTAATAAGTGCCCGAAGTCAGAATTCCATTATTGTTTGGAGTGACTTGATTATACGTACCTGGGTTTATTGTGTTTCCGGATACATTTGTATTGGATGTGAAAGTCGGAAATACAGCTGGATCTAATGGAGGTAAATTTAGACTAACCGTATCGACCACGCCAACTGGCGTCGGGGTATTGCCAACACCTTGAATAGGTTGATTATTTATGGTTGAGTTCACATATGTAAATCCACTGAGTCCGACAATGCCGAAGCCGGTTGCTGTGGTGATTTCGTCGCAGAACTCGGGAGGTGCTTCAGAGCATAAGTTTGGGGTTACTGAATTATACTGACAATCGCCGTAAATTGCGCTGTTCGGCCAATTCCCCGTAATAGTACCCCAATCTGAGCGCACAATAACGTTGCCGTAAACAATTGAATCGGTCATGTATACATGGTGTAAACCATCATGATCATCGGTAGTTTCAACGTTACCTACCACAACGCTAGAGTTCAAATTCACTTCAAAGCGCGCTTGTAAATTCCCAGTAACTTGTGCGTTATTATTCACAAAAATCCGGTGGGCATTAGGAATGTTGGCATTAATAACACCGCCGTTAATGGTTACATTGTTTTGGCCGGCGCTGATGTTACCTGAAAGCATATTAACGTTATTCAGAATAATTGGATTATTCGCCGCGGTTAGATTACCGGAAACAGTGCTGTCACTTATTTCGATGCCATTATTTCCAGCCGTAATTCCATCTCGTATAGTAGCCCCAGAAGAAACAGTTACTTTACAGCAGTTCGAAAGGACTAAACCGGTATAATCACCACCCACGATGTTAATTGAACCATTAGTTGATGTGGTGGTTCCTGTTACGTTCACACTAGTTAAATTGAGAGCGTTTGCAGCCTGTATATTTCCATTTACGTTCCCATTAGTGATGGTTAGGCTACCATTACTGATAACGTTATTGCCAAACGTTGTATTGCTAGCGGTGAACGCATTTGCGGAGCTGGTGGTGCCGGCAACGGTGCTATTATCAATGGAAAGGCTGCTATTACTATTCACACTACTATTAAAAATAGCGCCATTGGCGTTCAAGGCAGCACCAGAGGTAACGCTGCCATGGACTGTACTGTTGTTCACCGTTACAGTTGAAGATGTACTAATGGTACCGTGAACTACAGTACCATTTTCTAAGAGCGCTCTAGGCGTGTTTGTTATTGAACCGAATAGCGTTGAGTTGTTCAACTGAATAAGGTTGCTGCCACCTGCCCTTAGGGTAATGTCATTGCCATTACCGCCGAAAGTGACATTACTTACATTAATGCCATTTTGCGAAACAATATTAATCGGCCCTTGTGAAGTAACCACATCGCCAGAAGCCAATTGTAGCGGTTGCCCCCACGTGCAAGTATATGTGTTACCACTCCAGGTTCCTTGACTACCACTACAAATTGCTGGTCGATTGGGTGCGGTTAAATCATATGTATTGGCGTTAGCGTTGAAGCTTAGGCTGGCAAAAAGCAATACAGCCATAGGTAAAGCTAGTGCTAAAAATCTATGTAATGGCCGCATTAAAAAACTTAAATGGCACTTAGAAAACCCCATCGGTGGCCTCCAAAATAATGCGTTTTGAATAATTCGTTGCCCCAACACTGCAGACACCCTCAGCGACAATGCGAAAGTGCTGACCACTAAAGGGGGCTGGAATCGTATAGGCGACACAGTCAATGTCTGCGCTGCATTGGTTCAAACCATCCGCCGTAAAACTATAACTGACACTGGTACATTCACTCGCAGCAACCGGCTGGTCAAATGGAAAAAGGTCAGTTAAGAATATCTCCGCTCCACTGCGTGCGGCTGCGTATGCTCTAGCCCCATACACCTCGCTGACCGTTGCACGGCTTAGGTCACCAAGAATCCGTACCATAGCGATACCGAGAATACTCATCACGACAATAATAAAAATGGCGACCACCAGCGCGCCGCCGCGTTGCTTGAACGGCGGATTTCGCTGCTGCGAACTGTGAGATCTAAAATTTCGACTAGGGAACATTGGGCGCGTGAACCTCGTGAAGAATCTGCAGTGGTTCGTTGCTCGAACCGCGTTGAAAACGCCAGTCGATTTGCACTAAATTATTCCGCTGCAAAGTCGGCTCGAATACTCGAAAGGGCCGTTCATCCGTTTGACTGGTGTCATTAACAAGATTGACCGCCATAACTTCATACGTTGCGCTGCTGAGTAATTCTGCATGCGTATTTTGATTCTGTGAAAGCCCGTAATCGCTATAGCGCTCGAGGCGGTTCTGCGCTTCATTGTAACACCAGGATACGGGGTTGCCAGTCACATAGTACCGTCGCGCCGGGCTTTCGGTTGGAAAAAATGATGGTGTCGTATTGTAATTAATGGTTAGCAGTCCGGACTGAGGTGTATCGAGGTCAACAGTATCAATTTCTTTTCGGCGTAAATTTGACGGACCGTAGATAAATTGAGTTGACGTTGCGTAAACAAATAAATAACGCCCCTCGAGTTGATCACTACGAATGGGTTCAACAACGATAAAATCGTCGTTTGCGGTTAATCCGGGGCGCGGAATTTGGAGGTAGTTGCTGCTCGTAATCACCGGCAAAAATTCGATACAGCGTTGGTTATCACTGTCGTCAACTCGAATACTGCGCGGCAAAGCATTACGCAATTCAAGAGACAGGCGTTCGACCGCAAAGCGACTTTGGGAAATTAACTGTTCGCGGCCAGTGGTGTCGCTGTATATCTGAGCACCAAAACCGAGATAACGAAAGGTAAAAATACCAACAAAACCGAGTAAAACAATCACAGTCACCAGTTCAACTAGGGTATAGCCCAACTGTGGGCGAGGAGATGTGGAACACCGGAGCATCAGTAATTACCTCGAATAGCGGTAAATTTGAAGTCTTGCCCTTGCGGGGTAGTCACGGTGACTTCCACGCGCTTAAAGCGCGTAATTGTTGTATCACAGTTCCCGAAACTATCGCTGTAACAGACATTTATAGCGTAATTAAAGTTAGGGAAGCGATCAGCGAGATCCTCACCGAGCGCGCCGGCAAGGGACTCACTCAAATGTAACTCATGATAGTCATCGACATCGTTAAACGCTTCACGACTTTCCGATTCGGGGCCGAGATCCTCGGGAGCGGTGCACTGGGGTGCGTCAATCTCTCCACATCGCAACTGACCACCGGTAAAACTACTTTGTTGGTCAAAACCTTTACTCATAATCTCGTCCAGCAGGGCTTGCCCTAAAGCGGCTGCTCGAATTTGCAAAACGGGTTCTGCACTGCGTTGAGCCTGCGGAAAAATGATGACCGTTAAAATAATGAATGAGAGTCCAAGGGTGACAATGCCGACAATAATTTCAATAAGCGTAAAGCCAGATTGGCTTTGTTGACAGCGGTTTGTCTGATTTTGAGCTTTTGCAGTCATGTAAAACTCCCTGACATTATTGAATGATCATAACTCATCCATGCAACAATGTTGATATACTGTTATTCATACTACATTTTTTTGTTTAAACTGCCTACGTGATGACGGTTATTAAATAAATTGCATAGGCGATAAGGATCATAGAGTTGACTTACAAATCGCACCAAAGTGACGGCTTTACATTGGTGGAGTTAATCACGGTTATGGTTTTAATTGGCATTTTAGCGGTGTCGGTAGGCCCACGTTTTTTTACTGGCGGAACCGTTCCTGAAGCAACGATTGAGGCACGGCTGTTGAGTTTACTTCGGTTACAGCAACAACGCGCCATGCAAGATAGTATAAATCGCTGTTACGGCATTCAATTCAGTGCATCGCAAATTACCCCGCTTGATTGTGCCGAAACGGTCATAGCTGAACGTGTCATTGTCCCGTCGGATCCGGTTAGCGTTAATGTTACGTCTAGCTTACCCGGAGCGGGCTCTGAATTTTTGTTTAACAGTCTTGGTTGTCCTGTTTCATCAAACCATGAAACTAGCGCCGAAGATTGCGGTCTGAGCAATGTTGAGATTCAAATTAGCGGGCTTGAAACTCGGCAAATTTGTATCCAAAGCCAAGGCTATATTCGCAGTGGTGCGTGTAACTGATCGGAAACGTCATAAAACTTGTTAAAACCGTGAAAACTCGCTTGCCGCAAGGATTTCAGCTTGGTAAAGTTAGCGCTTAGTTACTGTTCTCCACAATAATAACCACGAGTAAAGGGAATAACCCTCCATGTTTAAGAAGTTGCGCGGTTTGTTTTCCAACGACCTGTCGATCGATCTAGGTACGGCGAACACTCTCATCTATGTGAAAGATAAAGGTATTGTGCTAAATGAGCCATCGGTAGTGGCCATTCGACAGGACCGCGCAGGTGGTGCGAAAAGCGTTGCAGCTGTGGGTCATGCTGCGAAGCAAATGTTGGGCCGTACACCGGGCAACATTAAAGCCATTCGGCCAATGAAAGACGGTGTCATTGCGGATTTTCACGTCACTGAAAAAATGCTCCAGCATTTCATCAAGCAAGTGCATGAGAATAACTACTTGCTGCCAAGTCCTCGGGTGTTGGTTTGTGTGCCTTATGGTGCGACTCAAGTTGAGCGTCGGGCGATTCGTGAATCGGCATTGGGAGCGGGTGCGCGTCAGGTCGTATTGATTGACGAACCCATGGCGGCAGCGATTGGTGCCGGTTTACCGGTGTCGGAGCCTACCGGCTCGATGGTTGTGGATATTGGTGGCGGTACCACTGAAGTTGCAATTATCTCACTCAACGGCGTGGTCTACTCAAGTTCAGTGCGGATTGGCGGTGATAAATTTGACGAAGCAATTATTAGCTATGTCCGCCGTAACTTTGGCTCACTCATTGGTGACGCGACTGCTGAGCGAATTAAGCATGAAATTGGTGCCGCATACCCTGGTGAGGAAGTTCGCGAGCTTGAAGTCCGCGGTCGTAACCTTGCTGAAGGTGTGCCGCGTTCGTTTACATTAACCAGTAATGAAATTTTAGAAGCGCTGCAAGAGCCCTTGATGGGCATCGTCGCTGGCGTTATGCATGCGCTCGAGCAGTCACCACCAGAACTTGCTGCGGATATCGCTGAACGAGGCATGGTGTTAACCGGCGGCGGTGCGCTCTTACGTGATTTCGACCGTCTATTGATGGAAGAAACCGGTATCCCGGTGATTGTCGCTGACGATCCTCTAACGTGCGTGGCCCGCGGTGGTGGTAAAGCTCTCGAGTTAATCGACGAGCATGGTGGCGACCTGTTCAACGACGAGTAGACTGTGTCGACGCCGCTTTTCATTCGAACTGTCTCGCTTCGTCTGCGATTAACGCTAGCCTTAGTGCTAGCGTTTTTGCTTATTTTTTTAGACCATCGGCTCGGTGCGATGCAGCAAGTGCGCTTGTATTTGAACTCTGCAATCAGCCCGGTGCAGTTTCTTGCTGTGTTACCGGAACAAGGCCTCGATAATCTCGTTTATAGTCTGCAAAGCCGCCGTGCTTTGACCCGCGAAAATGACCGCTTGAAACGAGAATTGCTTGACTTACAAGGTCAGTTACAGCGTTTTGAGTTTCTGGTGAATGAGAATGATCGTTTACGCACGCTCCTAGCCAGTGACGAGCGCACCGAGCGATTACGCATGGTTGCCGAAGTGATTGCCATCGACTCAGACCCTTTCACCCATCAAGTTGTGGTTAACAAAGGTACTCGCCATGGCGTCTTCATTGGTCAGCCGGTCATTGATGCCGATGGTGTGGTTGGCCAAGTGGTTGATGTGGGTATCACCACCGCACGAGTAATTCTTTTAACGGACCAAAGCCACGCGATTCCCGTTCGCGCTGCGGGCAGTGGCATTCGCGCTATTGCTCAAGGGGTCGGCGACACCAATTCGCTGGAGCTTATGCATGTGCCGCACTCGACCGAATTACAAACCGGTGACTTGCTCATGTCTTCAGGTCTAGGCGGTGTGTTCCCGGAAGGCTATCCGGTGGCACGCATACAATCTATTTTACGTGATGAATCGCTTCCATTCGCACAAATACGCGCAGTCCCCATTGCTAATCTTGACCGGATTCGAATGGTCTTACTGTTATGGGATGAGCAGAGCGATAACCAGCCTATTCGCAGTGACGAGGGAGGTACTGATTGATGCAGCGTGTCTTACAGCGAACCATTATCCTTATCACCTTCATTCTGGCGCTCATTTTAGCGGTTATGCCGATGTCGCTAGCAATCGCACCGTTTCGCCCAGAGTGGCCGCTATTAGCTTTAATTTACTGGATTATTGCCTTACCGCACCGGGTGAACATCGGTTATGCCGCCGGTGTTGGCTTGGCCGTTGATGTTCTACTCGGTTCGACACTTGGTTTTCACACCGCCGCGTATGCGATTATTGCCTACCCGGCAGCGCGCTATTACAGTCGCATTCGCAATTTTTCGCTGTCGCAACAAGCGTTGTTGGTGATGGTTTTAGTCTTTGCCGCACGACTTATTGTCTATCTCTTCGAACACTATTTAAATAACGCTCCGCTGATGTGGCATTATTTTTGGCCGGCCTTGAGTTCCGCTATTTTCTGGCCATGGATTTTCTTGCTGCTGCGTAAGACTCGGCGGAAGTTTTTAGTTCGATGATGGCGTTGGATTTATATTTAGCGTCTGCTTCGCCGCGTCGTTATGAGCTTCTGCAACAACTCCTGGCTAATTTTCGCGTACTTCCCGCTGATATTGTTGAGGTTCGTGCGGCACATGAGTCGGCAGAAAGCTATGTGCAGCGGTTAGCTGGCGAGAAAGCTAACGCGGTTCGTGGTATATTAATTAAGCAAAACCAATGGTTTGAATACACCGCGACACTGGGTTCGGACACTATCGTTACGGTGATGTCCGAACATGAGCGACAGGTCTTAGAAAAGCCAAACGATTATCAGCATTTTCAACAGATGATGCGTACCCTCAGTGGCCGCAGCCATGAAGTCATGACCGCTGTTCATCTCTGTTCCGCAGTGGGCTCTTGGCAGGCCTTGGTGACGACAGAAGTCACTTTCGCGGAGCTGACAGAGGCACAAATTGAAGGCTATTGGCTCACCGGCGAGCCTCAAGATAAAGCCGGTGGCTACGGTATTCAGGGGCAGGCGGGTAAATTTGTTCGCAAGATTGACGGTAGTTATTCTGCCGTCGTCGGACTTCCGCTGTATGAAACGGACCAGCTCCTGCAACAATGGCGACAACAACTCAACGAGGAGTAACAACTAATGAGTGCGGAAATTCTAATTAATGTGACCCCGAGTGAAACCCGCGTCGCCCTCGTTGAAAACGGAATCCTGCAAGAAGTGCACATCGAGCGCCAAGCGCGTCGGGGTCTGGTTGGTAATGTTTATGTTGGCAAAGTGAGTCGTGTGCTACCTGGCATGCAAGCTGCGTTTGTCGATATTGGACTCGAAAAAGCGGCGTTCTTGCATGCGTCCGATATTATTACCCATATTGAAAATGTTGAAGAGCTCGACCGTGATCAGTTGCCTCCTGCGGATATCTCGCAGCTCGTGCGTCAAGGCCAGCACATTATGGTGCAAGTGGTGAAAGACCCGCTCGGTACGAAAGGCGCACGTTTAACCACAGATATTACCATTCCGTCACGTTATTTAGTGTTAATGCCACGTTCGAAACATGTTGGCGTCTCGCAACGCATTGAAAGTGAAAGCGAGCGCGACCGTTTGCGGACGATTGTTGAAGGGTGTTGTGACGACGATATCGGTTTCATTGTCCGCACCGCCGCTGAGGGCAGTGCCAGCGAAGAGCTCGAGCAGGATGCACAGTTTCTCAAGCGCTTATGGAGCAAAATACAGGAACGGAAAAAGAAGAACTCAAAAGGCGGCATGCTTTATGAGGACTTAAATCTTGCTGCACGTGTATTGCGTGATTTTGTCGGCGTTGAATTGGAACGAATTCGGGTGGATTCGCGTCTAAGCTTTCAACAGTTACAGGAATTTGTGGGTGAGTTCGTTCCGCAATTGACCGATCGTCTGGAATCGTACGAAGGCGAACGCCCGATTTTTGATTTGTTTGATGTCGAGAATGAAATTCAACGCGCGCTCGATCGTCGTGTTCAGCTGAAGTCTGGTGGCTCTTTGGTGATTGATCAAACTGAGGCAATGACCACGATTGATATTAATACCGGGGCTTTTGTTGGTCACCGTAATCTCGAAGACACGATTTTTAATACCAACACTGAAGCGACTCAGGCGATTGCTCGACAACTGCGCTTGCGCAATTTAGGCGGGATTATCATTATCGACTTTATCGATATGCAGAATGAAGACCACAAACGGCGAGTGTTGCATAGTCTTGAGCTGGCGTTGGCCAAAGATCGGGCGAAAACGAGTATTAGTGGGTTCACCTCGTTAGGATTAGTGGAGCTCACGCGTAAGCGCACACGTGAAAGCCTTGAACACGTACTTTCGTCGGAATGTCCGGTATGTAAAGGCCGCGGCTCGATGAAAACAGTTGAAACTGTCTGTTTCGAGGTCATGCGCGAGATCGTTCGAGTCAATCGGGCCTATGCGGCGGACAAATTTGTTGTGTATGCGTCAGCGGCCGTGTCAGAGCGACTGTTGAACGAGGAATCGCAAGCGCTGGCGGAACTTGAAGTGTTTGTTGGTAAACAAATAAGTATTCAAGTTGAACCTTTATACCATCAAGAGCAATTTGATGTGGTGATGATGTAGTGACGATAAGTAAGGTAGTGCATTATCTGATTCGTAAACTTTGGCTTACAATCGGAGTCCTTTTAGTAATTGCAGCGGTACTACTGAGTTTGGTCCGCTATGCTTTGCCGTACACGGAACGTTATCACGACGAATTAGCGACATATTTAAGTGAACAGCTTGACTACCAAGTGAGTTTTGCCAGCCTTCGCGCTGACTGGGTAAGCTCTGGTCCGACGCTAGTGATTGAAGAGCTTAACTTAAGTCCAAACGCTGACGATAGCGTCAATTTACACGTTGCCGAAGCCCGTGTCGGTGTTAACTTCTGGCAAAGCCTGTGGCATTGGGAACTGCAGTTTAATCACTTCTCAGCCAGCGGTGCTGAGGTCGATATTCATGTGCAGGGCGACAACGATGTGCATGATACCAACGCCACCCAAGACTTTCTCGAAAGTCTGTTTTTGCGGCAACTTGATCGATTTCAATTGCGCGATATTTTGTTACGCGTGTATCTCTATGAGCAAGCACCCCGTGAAATATTTATTAACACCCTGAGCTGGCAGCAACATGGTCACATGCGCCAAGCAACGGGTAGCTTCCGTGTTCCTGACGTCACCCGTAATTCGCTCGATTTCATTCTCAATGTCGAAGGCGATCGTTTTGCTACTGCACGTGGCAGTATCTATGTCGACGCACAGAATCTCGACATTACGCCGTGGATTCAGCAATTAACCACAACCGCGCGATTCACCCGCGCTGAATTTAACCTGCAAGGCTGGCTAGACTTTAATCAAGGTCAGTTTGGCAACGGCCAATTGCATTTTAATCGTAATGTTGTAAGTTGGCGCCGGCATGGTGAAGAGCATTTTCTTACTACGCAACCGACGTCGTGGGTGTTGGTGCCCCAAGATACGGGCTGGCTATTGAACAGTCAGCCCCTCGAAGTTCGCTTGGATGATCGCTCTTGGCTGCTCGATAAAGTCATCTGGGAATATGCTGAAGGCACCCATACATGGAATGCCGGTAATATTGAGCTGATTGATTTTAGTCCGCTTTGGAGCATGTTTGGTGCTCCAGGCGAAGTCCTTGCAGAATGGTCGGAGGGTTTGGCAACTCGTGGGGTCATTCGTGATTTGCAGGTCCGTTTTAGTCCCGAGCAGAACTGGCAATTTTATGCGCAAGCCGATGAACTCGACTGGCAACCACATCGGGGGGTGCCGGGGATTTCAGGTTTGCAATTGGAAGTTTGGAGTACGCCTAACCGAGGTAATTTCGCTGTTGGTGGCAATGAAGTCCGTTTAAATTCACCGGCGACCTATAATGACGACAAGGCCCTGACTGAACTCGACATTCGCGGTGGCTGGTTGCAAACCAATGGTGATTGGGTGTTTGACATCGACAGTGCCACTTTTGGTCTTCCGGGTGCAGAGATTCAGCAACGCTTGCGCGTCAGCGGTGGACAACAGGATGATGTCACCATGGACTGGCTTGTGGTTGGCGGCAGTCATGGCATGGCGGTCCTTGATGTTATTACGCTACTACCCTTACAAATGGGCGAGAATCTGGGTAATTACCTCACTGAGTCACTCTTGCACGGTGAAGTGGATGATTTGCGCATGGTGTGGCGGGGGCCGATCAACGGATTCCCGTATGATGCCGGCGAAGGTGTCTTTCAAGCGCAAGTGCAAATTAATCAACTCGGCTACAAGTTTCAGCAAAACTGGCCGGCTATTTTTGGAGCCCGGGCTGACGTTCGCTTTGTCGATCAACAGCTTGAAATTCGTACGAACGGGGGTGAAATTGCCGGTATTCCGCTGGATAACGTGGCAGGCGTGATCAGCCAAGTTATTGGTCCGGAAGCGCCGCACCTTCACATCAAGACAAGTGTCACTGCCGAACCGCAGGCTCTACATGACCTGTTTGTGATGAGCCCGTTGGCGAATTCGGTGGCTGCGACCCTGAAGCAAGTGCAACTGCAAGATCACATCAACGGCTCATTCACATTGGATGTACCGTTAGAACCAGATGCGCAGGTTGCGGCCGTTGGTGAAGTTCAATTGGACGGTCAGTCCATTTATCTTACTGCTGTCGACATGTGGCTGAATGATATTCAAGGCGCATTAACCTTTCATAACGACGAAATTCATTTCTCGACGCCGTCCGCACAATTGTTCGGGCAGCCGGTGGCAATTGAATTACAGGGAGAGTCGGTTGACGGCCGCTATGAAATTCAATCTCAACTACGGGGTCGCTGGAATTTCCCCGAGCTCGCCGAGCGTTATCACACCTTCCCACTCTTGCCACGGTTAGCTGGCGATATGCCTTGGGATGCAGAGTTTACCCTTGGCCTTGGTGACACATTAACGTTGGCGCTGAACCTAGACGGTGATTTAGCCGAGAGTGTATTTGATCTGCCTGAACCAATTGCCCATCAACACGGCAATAATCGTAGCGCAAACTTAGTCTTGACTATTGACGGTGATGATCTTCGCGCGACCGCGCAAATTGCCGATGTCATTCAAGCCCGTGCCGAAATGGTGTTAGGCAGTGGTGGTCTACATGCATTGGAATTGCAGCTGGGCGAGAGCTCTTATCCGGTCGCCGTTCGGCCTGATGATGGTTTTCATATTTATGCTGGTTTCGCACAAACAGACTTAGCACAATGGTTGCCGTTGATAGGTGAGCTCTATGTAGACTCTGATGCGCAAATTGCCGAATTAAACGAGCCGCAGCGTGCTCTAGTACCGCCACTGTCTCAAATTGACGGTCGTGTCGAGACATTAAGCTGGTTTGGGCAAGCATTTCCAAATAGCGAAATTCGCGGTCGCAGTGTTGATAACGGTTGGCAAGTCGACTTAAACGCTGACAATACGAGAACGCGCGTTGATTGGAATGTATCTACACCCGGTCAACTTACCATTGGTGCTGACTTTCTCTATTTACAGGCGGCGACCATTGCTGAAAACGACGAAATTGGCGATGAAGAACCGCAACCAAGCAACCCTGAACTACTCGATAATTTACCGCCGATTGCATTTAGTTGTCGTGTTTGCCGCTTTGAAGATCGTGACTTAGGTGAGGTGCGTTTGCGTTTACGGTCGGATTTAGGGCAACAAATTGAACGCGTTGAAATGCGTCGCGGGCGCACGGTTTTGACGGCGAGTGGCGGCTGGATGCACGATGACGGTGAGAATCTAGCGACCTTTATTCAAGGAAATCTCAACTCGAATAATATCGGCTCTTATTTGTCTGATCTAGGCTTTAGTTCGATCGTTCGTGACTCTGACTTGCAGCTGCGTTACGCATTAAATTGGCCTGGTCTGCCGACTGATTTTGATCGTGAACGCTTAAGTGGTGAAGTTGAGTGGCTGCTTGGTGCGGGCTATTTGCGCGATGTACCAGATGCCGCCCGGGTTTTTTCGGTTTTGAGTCTCGAAAGTGTGATTCGTAAATTGACACTCGATTTCCGTGACATTTTTGCGCGTGGTATGTTTTATTCGTCATTTGGTGGTACGTTGCAACTGAACGACGGGGTCGTGAGTACCAATAATACGCGGATGAATGGGGCCGCTGGTGATATGACGGTCGCTGGAACCACCAACTTAAGTACGGAAGCGATTCATTACCAATTAACCTATGTGCCCAAGGTCACGTCGAGTATTCCAGTTTTATTGGCCTTTATGGTCAACCCACCCAGCGGCTTAGCGGCCTTGTTAATTGATCGCATGTTGCATGATGCGCAGGTTATTAGCCGATTGCAGTATGAAATTACAGGCACGATGAGCGAGCCGGTGGTCAATGAAGTCAGTCGCGACAGCAAAGAAGTAGAGCTGCCAGAAATGGCTGAGGATGTATTACCGCGAGAATTGCCCGCTAAAACTGAAGCTGAAATCGAGCGCCAACAGGAAAATCGAGAGGATAACCATGGCTCAGATTAGTTTATTGCAATGGACCTCACGTCGTGATTGGTCGGCCAATAAGGATTTCATCGAACAGCAACTTGAACAACTCAAGGGCGTTGAGAAGCCGCACTTGGTGATCCTGCCCGAGGCATTTTCCCGTTTTGGTGCCGGTGAATCGGCTCAAGGTCGCTTTGCTGAAACGTTTGGACAAGGTGAAGTGCAATCCTTCATCAGCGAATGCGCAGCGAAGTATCAGGTTTGGATTCTTGCTGGAACCCTGCCGATTGATGAGGGCGAGCGCTATGCCGCAGCATCGCTCTTGTTTGACGATCAGGGCAAGCTGCACGCCAGGTATGATAAAATCCATTTGTTTGATGCTGATGTCGATGACGAGACGAAAAGTTATCGCGAGTCAAAGTATACGCGCCCCGGAAAAGAGTTAGTGGTGGTGGAAACACCATTCGGCCGACTCGGTCTGGCAGTCTGTTATGATTTGCGTTTCCCCGAACAGTTTCGGGCGTTGCGCCAACAAGGCGCTGAGTTAATTGCATTGCCCTCGGCGTTTACCAAAGTAACCGGCGCTGCCCATTGGCAAGCCTTAATTCAAGCTCGAGCGATAGAGAATCAAGTCTACCTGCTGGCGCCTAATCAAACGGGTCGTCATGACGACGGCCGAGAAACATGGGGGCATTCCATGGTGGTCGACCCTTGGGGTCGGGTCGTTGCTGAGCTTGATCGGGAACCGGGAAGCTTAACCATTCAAGCCGATTTAGAAGAACTTCATGCACTGCGTCAACGGATGCGAGTGCAACAACACAATCAATTTGAGGTGCGTTTCATTGAAGATACCAACGCCAGTCGCTGAACAGTTGTTGGCTCCGGGGCAACTCGATGAGTCTATGTTACAGCAGTGCCTGCATGATTTAGCCGGTGCGCGGATCGATTATGCCGACATCTATTTGCAAAGTAGTAGCCATGAGGCTTGGGTACTGGAAGATAGTATTGTCAAAAGTGGCAGTTTTAGTATTGAAAGTGGTTTAGGTATTCGCGCGATTAGTGGCGAGAAAACCGGCTTTGCCTATGCAGACAGTATTGATCCAGCCGCGCTGACGCGAGCGGCACAGGCAGCGAAAGGTATTGCCGACCAAGGCGGCGACGGAAAAGCGAAAGTCTTAACGACCGTGACGACGCATGATTTGTATCAACCGGAAAACCCACTCTCCAGTCTCAGCGAAAGTAAAAAAATAGCCTTGCTACAGGCGATGGATAAACATGCGCGCAAGGCCGATCCACGCATTAAAGAAGTGACGGTTAGCCTCACGGGCGTATATGAGCATATCCTAGTAGCGGCAACTGACGGTACTTTAGCAACCGATATTCGCCCCCTAGTGCGTTTGAATTGTAGCGTGCTCGCGGAGCAAAACGGGCGGCGTGAGCGTGGTTCTTCCGGCGGCGGCGGCCGCGTCAATTATCATTATTTCTTTGAGCCAGTCTGGCTTGATGCGAACGAGGCCAATAGCGAGCAGCCGCGGTATTTGAGCTTTGTGGATGAAGCCGTGCGGCAAGCCTTGATTATGCTTGAAGCGAAACCAGCACCAGCTGGAACTATGCCAGTTGTGCTCGGTAACGGTTGGCCAGGTGTGTTGCTTCATGAAGCTGTAGGGCATGGGCTGGAAGGGGATTTCAACCGGAAAGGTTCGTCAGCGTATGCCGGCCGGATTGGTGAACAGGTGGCCGCGAAAGGTTGTACCATTGTCGATGACGGCACCCTCGCGAATCGCCGAGGCTCACTGCAGGTCGACGACGAAGGTACGCCAACACAGCATAATGTTTTGATCGAGGACGGTCGTCTGGTTGGCTATATGCAGGACAAGTTGAATGCTCGGTTGATGGGAGTGGCGCCGACCGGAAATGGCCGTCGCGAGTCCTATGCACACTTGCCCATGCCACGCATGACGAATACCTATATGCTCGCTGGCGAGCATCATCCCGATGAAATGATAGCGTCGGTAAAACGTGGAATCTATGCGCCGCAGTTTAGTGGTGGCCAAGTCGATATCACCTCCGGCAAGTTCGTGTTTTCCGCGTCAGAAGCCTATCTCATTGAGGATGGCAAATTAACCGCGCCACTGAAAGGTGCGACACTGATCGGCAATGGCCCGGAAGCGATGGCACGAGTTTCTATGGTCGGGAATGACTTGGCATTAGATACAGGCATTGGTGTTTGCGGTAAAGACGGTCAAAGCGTACCGGTTGGCGTCGGCCAACCGACGTTGAAGATTGATGCAATGACGGTTGGTGGTACGGAATGAAGCAGCGAAGCCGGGTGGCCTCGCCGCTGGTTGGGTTACTCGGCAACTGAGCGAATATATTTAAAGAGAGCGCGTGCGGCAGCCGGTGGTTTGTTCTGCTCTTGTTCTTTTTTGGCTTGTCGTACCCAGTTCCGTAATTGTTGACGGTCAGCAGTTGGATATTGGTCGATAAAGGCTTGAATGCCATCATCGCCAGAACTCAGAATGCGTTCGCGCCATTGCTCGAGTGCATGGAAATGGGCGGCTTCGTAGAGTGCACGGTTTTCGATTTTATCAATGGCGCTCAATAGTGCGTCGGTGTCGCGTTGCCGTAACAGCTTGGCTAAAAACTGAAGTTGACGGCGATAGCCTTCGCGCTTGTTGGAAATTTTTTGCGCAAGTTTAACGGCAGCGTGTAACTCATCATCCAGCGGTAGTTGTTTGAGAGTGTTACTGCCCATATTCACCAGTTTCACGCCGAGGTCGTGCATTGCTGCCGCTTCGCGCTTTAATTGTGTTTTGCTGACATCGTCAGCGGATAGGAATTCATCCTGATCGTCGTATTGCATGAGCGTATCCACATAGTCATTCATTACGACTAGTTTATCAGGAACTGCGCCGCCGTGGTATCGGTGCGCAGTTCTAAGAAAAAGGCGATTTCATGACTGAAGAAGTAAAATTGGCAACAATGACTGCGAAAGAGCAGCTACAACCGGATTTAGACCGTGCAGTGACCGCGGTCGAGGAAGCTTTAGCGCAGGCAAAAAAGGCTGGCGCGAGTGCTGCCGAGTGTGCGATTTCTCATAGCCGTGGCTTGAGTGTATCGACGCGCCTGGCCGAAGTCGAAACCGTGGAATTTAATCAGGACGGCTCGCTCGGTATCACCGTCTACCGGCGACACAAAGATGGCTCGCAGAGTAAGGGAAGTGCAAGTACTTCGGATCTTTCGCCGCAAGCGATTCACGCAACTGTTGAAAAGGCCGATGCGATTGCGCGCTGGACTGAAGCAGACCCGGCAGCCGGCCTCGCTGACCGCGAGCTCATGGCGTTTGGTTATAAGGACCCGAGTTTATTTTATCCAGCACCACAATCGCCAGAGCATGCTGCCGAAGTTGCCTTGGCGTGTGAGCAAACGATGCTCAATACGGATCCGCGTATTGTGAATTCCGATGGTGCGCATTACAGCAGTCACTGCGGCTTCCGTGTCTATGGTAACAGCCATGACTTCTTAGGCCATTACATGAGCTCGCGCCAGAGTTTGAGCTGTATGCCCATTGCCAAAGAAGGTGACGCGATGGAGCGCGACTATGCCTACACGATCGCCCGTGACCCAAGCCAACTCCTTGCTCCAGACGCAGTTGCACGCGAGGCTGTGGCGAATACCGTGGCTCGCCTCGGCGCTCGCTCGATTGCCACCTGCTCGGTGCCGGTAATTTTCCATCGTGATCTCGCGCATCACCTTTTCGGTCAGTTTGCAGGTGCAATTAGCGGCGGCAATTTGTATCGGAAAAGTACGTTTTTACTCGACCATTTAGGCAAGCAAGTTTTTCCAACCTGGTTAAATATTCATGAAGATCCATTATTGGCGGGCGGCTTGGCCAGTAGCCCATTTGACCATGAAGGGGTTCGCACACAGGCGCGCGATATCGTCAACGATGGTGTTGTAAGTAGCTACTTACTTACAAGCTATGCGGCAAGAAAGCTGGGGATGCAGAGTACGGGCCATGCTGGCGGTATTCACAACTGGTCTATTCGCGCCGATCAAAAGCATACAACCGCTGGACTTGACGCTTTATGTCAGCAAATGGGGACGGGTTTGTTAGTGACGGAACTCATGGGGCAGGGTGTCAATTTGGTGACCGGTGACTATAGCCGCGGCGCAGCCGGTTTTTGGGTTGAAAATGGTGAAATTCAATTCCCCGTGACGGAAGTGACAGTTGCTGGAAACTTGCGTGATCTATTTGCCAATATCGTCGCGATTGGTGACGATGTCGATCCTCGTCATGGCGTGTTGACCGGTTCGGTACTGGTCGAAAAGATGAAAGTGGCGGGACAATAAGTCTTGTTTCGGGATAGCTCTGCATATGCAGAGCTATTCTCGACACAGACGATTACTCGTCTTCGTCAAAGCGGTCGTGAATCAGCTGGGTAATCGCGTCCAGTGCGAGCTCTGCATCGGGACCTACCGCTTTAACCTGAATTTCTTTGCCTTGCTGACTAGCGAGAAGCATTAATCCCATAACACTGCTCGCATCGACAGACTTTTCACCTTGACCAATCGTAACCTTAGCATCAAATTGACTAGCAAGTTTTGCCAGCTTTGTTGCTGCACGGGCATGCAGTCCAAGCTTATTACGGATCAGAACATTTCGGCAGACTTCGGTCATGCTTTTTTCCGATCCAGTTCACGGTGTTTAACCCGGATATTCGGGTGCTGATCTTTCAACAAGGCGGCCAAGGTTTCAGCAATGTAAACCGAGCGATGCTGTCCGCCGGTGCAGCCGACAGCCACCGTTAAATAACTGCGGTTACTGCGTTGGAAATAGGGTAGCCACGTACTGATAAATGTCTCGGTTTGATGAATAAACTTGGTGACTAATGGCTGTTGGCTCAAATAGTGTTGGACTGGCGCATCAAGCCCAGTAAACGGTCGTAGTTCAGGTTCCCAATGCGGGTTCGGCAAAATTCGAGCGTCAAAGACAGTGTCGGCCGTCGTGGGTAAGCCGTGCTTGAAGCCAAACGACATGAGTACGAGTATTAACTGATTTTGCGTACGACCGAGCACGCGTTCATTGACCTGTTCAATCAGTTCGTGAACACTCATGTCGCTGCTGTCTAAACGCCACGTCGCCATGGCCGCCAATGGCTCAATAATTTTACCTTCCGTTGCAATCGCATCGGCCAATGTGGCCTGATTGCGCGAAAGGGGATGCATCCGACGCGTTTCACCGTAGCGGCGGATCAGAACTTCATCATTCGCATCAATAAACAGCACTTCGGCTTTTACCTCGTTCGGCAAAAAGTCGAGACTTTCATTTAAATCTTTAATATCGGCTTCAAGGTTACGTACATCAATGCTAATTGCGATATTCTCAAAGCGCCCAGTCACCGTATGCACCAATGTCGGCAACAATGCGACCGGTAGGTTGTCAACGCAATAGAAGCCTAGGTCTTCGAGTGCTCGCAGCGCAATGGTTTTACCTGAACCCGAACGACCACTGACAATGATCAATTGCATTCTGCGGGATCCTGAGTCATCAACATATGTAAGTCTGCGTCATCTTTGGCGTGGCGCAAGTTGCGGCAACATTCTTTGTTGTTGAGTCGCTCTGCGACCGCAGAAAGGGTTTTCAAATGAATTTCTGGATTGTCTTTCGGTACAAGCAGTGCAAAAACCAGATCAACCGGCTGATTGTCAATTGCGTCGAAATTAATCGGTTGTTCAAGGGTAATTAATGCGGCCACGGGTTGGCCGGCATTCTCTAGCCGGCCGTGTGGGATTGCAATGCCGAGACCAATCCCGGTACTGCCAAGACGTTCGCGTTGCAGTAGGCTATCAAAAATATCGCTTTTACTGACACCAGCGAGCTTGGGTGCAAGTAATTGACTGATATATTCTAACACGCGTTTTTTGCTGCTCTCGGCGACACGTACTCGTGTGCAGTCCGGGCTTAAGATCTCTTGGAGGTTCATAGCCTTAGTGTTTCTTCAACTTTTCTTTATGTTTAATCACTTGACGATCGAGCTTATCAATCAGAGCGTCGATGGCTGCATACATATCCTGATGCTCGGAAGTGGCAAACACTTCACCACCGTTCAGATGAACTGTAGCTTCCGCCTTTTGCATCAATTTTTCAACGTTTAAAATCACATGGACGTTGTTTATGTGGTCGAAGTGGCGCTCGAGTTTGGCGAATTTGGTATCGACATAGTCGCGCAGAGCTTCGGTGATATCGACATGATGACCAGTTAAATTAATTTGCATAGCACATCTTCCTTCTGTTGACGTGGTTAAAGTAGTGTCTTCCTTTGACTCGAAGGTGGGATATTTAAAGACTCCCGATACTTCGCAATCGTCCGTCTTGCTACCTGTATTCCCTGCTCCGCCAATAACGCAGCTAACTTGTTGTCGCTGAGTGGCTTCGCAGGATTTTCCGCTGCTACGAGTTTACGTAAGTGCGCCCTAATAGCAGTTGATGAAAAATCATCTCCACTTTCACTACTGACGTGGCTCGAGAAAAAATATTTCAGCTCGAAGACGCCACGTGGCGAGTGCATGAATTTTTGCGTAGTAACACGTGAAATTGTCGATTCATGCATCTCTATACTATCTGCGACATCGCTCAGAATCATTGGTTTCATTGCTTCTGGACCATGTTCAAAGAATGCCTGTTGTCGTTGCACGATACAATGGGCAACCTTCAATAAAGTTTCATTGCGGCTTTCAATACTTTTGATTAACCAGCGCGCGTCTTGTAAGTGTTGACGGATATATTGTGAATCGGCCTGGCTACATTGGCTTTGCGGTAGATCAGCATAGGCGCTATTGATGCGCAGTTTCGGTGCTGAGTCGGGGTTCAACTCAACCAGCCAGCGCCCATTTTGTTTGCGCACGAGGACGTCGGGAATAACGTAATCTGACTCATTCCCGGAAAAGCCTTCTCCCGGACGTGGATTCAAACCTTGCAGCAAGGTTAAGACTTCTTTTAATTTCGACTCGGGTAGTCGAGTACGCTTCGCTAAGGTGCGATAGTCGCGTTTGCCGAGTAATTCTAAGTGCTTGTTAACAATGAGTTTTGCCGAGCTTAATGCCGGTGTGTCGTTGGGTAGCTGATTTAACTGAATAAGTAAGCACTCACCAACAGTACGAGCGCCGACGCCGACGGGGTCGAAATGCTGAATCCGTTTCAAGGTTACGGCGACTTCGGCCACGGTAATATCGGCATCTTGCAGCTGCAATGACTGATGTAACTCTTCGATACTTTGTTGTAGATAGCCGCTTTCGTCAATCGCATCGATAATGGCTTCGGCGATAAACTCGTCGGTTTTGGTAAAGTGGGAAAGACGCATTTGCCAGCGTAAATAATCTTGCAAGCTTTCGGTGGTTTCGCCTTGGTAAATGTAATCTTCTTCGTTGGGACTTCCTGCGCTGCTTCCTGCGCCCGCCGAAATACGACTGTCCCAGTTGCTGTTGTCGTCTTCTCTTTCAGGTTCGGGAAGTTCGAGCAACGGATTAGCTTCAAGCGCTTCTTGCACCTCTTGCTGTAACTCCAAAGAGGATAACTGCAGCAAGCGAATCGCTTGTTGCAGTTGTGGAGTCATGGTCAGATTTTGACTAAATTTGAGTTGCAGACCTTGTTTCATGAATGCTTTAAAGCTTCCTTATAACCCAGCTACGTTGGCGTCGTTTCGAGCCCATACCTATATCATTGGTCTTTTTGTGGAAATTACAAGGAGAATTGGTCACCAAGATAGACTTCTTTCACCGTTTCATTTGCAAGAATTTCTTGCGCATTGCCGCTGGCTATCATTTCTCCGTGACTGACAATATAGGCAATCTCGCACACAGACAGGGTTTCACGCACATTGTGATCGGTAATCAGTACACCAATGCCACGCTCGCTGAGTTGTTGGATAATTTTTTTAATATCAAGGACGGAAATTGGGTCAACACCGGCAAAGGGCTCATCAAGCAAAATGAACTTGGGTTCTGCGGCCAGTGCACGTGCAATCTCGACTCGTCGCCGTTCACCACCGGATAAACTCATGCCAAGACTATTGACGATATGGCCAATATGAAAATCGTTAATCAAGGCGTCAAACTTTTCTTCACGCTGTGCGGCGTTTAAGTCCTTGCGGGTTTCTAGAATCGCCATAATGTTGTCGCGAACGGTTAACTTGCGAAAAACCGAGGCTTCTTGCGGAAGGTAACCAATGCCTTTGCGGGCGCGGGCATGCATGGGTAATAGCGTAATGTCTTCGTCGTCGAGTTTGATATTGCCTTTATCATTGTTGACTAAACCGACGACCATGTAGAACGTCGTTGTCTTGCCCGCTCCATTCGGGCCGAGAAGGCCAACGATTTGACCCGCATTAACACTCAAACTGACATCTTTAACGACGGTCCGGCCTTTATAAGCCTTGGCCAAATGCTCGACACGTAAGGTGCTCATAATGACGGTAACCCATTCGGTAATTCATTCGGTTGCTCAGGTTGATTCTGCCGTGGCCGCGGCCGCAAGATCGTTTCCACTTGCTCAGTTTCATCGCCACTTTCAGAAATCACTTGTTGCAATTCAATGTTGTACGTTATTCGATTCGCCCTCACCATGCTGCCATCTTGGCGCAATTCAGCGAGTCGACTTAGCGTCAGTGTGCGCTCAGTGGCATTGTATTCAATTAAATTCGCTTGCGCTTCGACGATTACGCCGGGTTCAATTTCTTGCTGATAGGTTGCAGGAGAACCACGTAAAATGAACATCTGGGTTTCACCTTCGCGTTCTTCAAAGCCGGTCGCCTCTAACTCGTCAGCAGTAATTTTTAGCGTACCCTGAGTGATGCGAACATTGCCCGTTGCGCGATAAATGTTGGCAGCAAGATCAATAAAATCGTTCTCGGCCAAAATCCGGATCGGCTCATTAAAATCACGTTGTAAAGGCGATAGCTGCTCTTGTGCGACGGCTACGCTTGAGCAGAGCAGCGCACTAAGGGCGAATGTGACGGGGATAATAAATCGTTTCAACATGATTAATAATTTCCAATTGCTGAGCTTCAAGGTTAACACGCATGCCGACACCTTCAACATTAAACTGCGGACCTCGAAGCGTCACTGCCTGATCAGTTTGCATGATTCCAGTTTGCAAATCGATTTCTAGGTAGTCGGTTCTGATTTCTTCAATATAACCGATACCGGAGCGATTCACGATAGACACGTTATCGATAAGCTCCAAGCGCTCGTCTTCAAAAAAGCGCCCATGACGTGCGCTAATTTCCCAAACTGCGCCTGTTTCTTGAATATTGACACTGTGTTCGGATAAAAAAGTTGTATAAACCGGCTGTTCTAACTCGGTCAATCGAATGGTACTAAAATGTGCCATGCGTTCGGCTTGAATTTGGTGCGCCAACCGACCATCGGACTCGAAAACTCGCGTGGACAATCCGAACGCGGTGAAGTCAGGGATCAACTGACTATCGCTGCTGTCGATCACGATTGGCTCTTCACGATCAAAGGAATACCAGAGCAAGCCAGCACTCACACAGGCAAAGAGGACAAGCAGAACGAGCGAACGTTTGTTCATGTGCTGCTCTCATGAACTTGGTGTAACAACCCCTGGCTTAATAAAATCAGATCGGCGACTTCGCGAACAGCGCCAAAGCCGCCGCGTTGCTGAGTAACATAATCCGCTTGTTGTTGCAGAAACGGGTGACCATCATAGACGGTTAGAGCAAGACCGGAGGCTTGTAGCATGGGTAAATCCGGTAAATCATCACCGATACTGGCAGTTTCGTTGTCGCTGACACCACAGGCGTCTTGAATCGCGCGAAAAGCCTCCATTTTATCGTGTTGGCCTTGGTAAATATGGGGAACGCCAAGTGCTTGCATGCGATCGGCGACGATCTGCGACTGCCGACCGGTAATCACCGCGACTTGAATTCCGGCAGTCAACAGTGCCTTCACGCCTAAGCCATCGCGGGTGTGAAAGGCTTTGAGTTCTTCGCCTTGATTACCAAGGTAAATTCGGCCGTCGGAAAAAACGCCATCGACGTCACAGACTAAGAGTTTAATTGCAGCGAACTTGGTCATTACGTCTTGATGAATATCGCCATACCATGTTGAGGTGTACTGATGTTCCATTAGATGACTCCCGCGCGCAGTAAGTCATGCATATTGAAGACACCAACCACTTGGTGTGTCTTATTGACTGCAATCAGACCGTTAATTTTTTTGTTTTCCATCACTTTTAGCGCCTCTGCGGCCAAGGTTTCTGGGCTTGTGGTGGTGCAATGTCGGGTCATGGTTGCGGAAATTGGGGTGCTGTGAATGTCGACACGCTGGTCGAGAATTCGGCGTAAATCACCGTCGGTAAAGATACCTAACAGCTGGTCGTTGTCGTCGACAATGGTGGTCATGCCCAAACCTTTGCGTGAAATCTCGAGCAAAGCTTCGGTAATAATCGCGCTTTCCCGAACTTTCGGGATGCGGTCGCCGCTGTGCATAATGTCGCTGACTCGGAGTAACAACCGGCGACCGAGGCTGCCGCCTGGATGCGACAAAGCAAAATCATCAGCGGTAAAGCCGCGTGCATGCAATAAGGCGACAGCAAGCGCATCACCCATGACGAGCGTTGCAGTGGTGCTTGCGGTGGGGGCTAACCCGAGCGGGCAGGCCTCTTCGGCAACACCGACATAAAGGTGCACGTCAGCCAGTGTTGCGAGTGTCGATTCAGGTTTTCCGGTCATGGCAATGAGTGGCACACCAAGGCGTTTAATCACCGGTAAAATGCTTAATACCTCATGGGTTTCACCCGAATTGGAAATCGCAATCACGGTGTCTTGTGCCGTGATCATGCCCAGATCGCCATGACTAGCTTCGCCAGGGTGAACAAAAAAAGCAGGTGTTCCGGTACTCGCAAGTGTCGCTGCTATTTTGCCGCCAATGTGCCCTGATTTGCCCATGCCGGTCACAACAACACGGCCCTGACAACGGATGAGCTGTTGACAGGCGTTATGGAAAGACGTGTCGATCGATTGATATAAGCCGTCAATTGCCGCTTTCTCGATATCGAGAACGCGTTGACCCTGGGCGATAAAGTCACTTGCAACAAGTGCCGAATCGTCAGGCTGATGACGAGTTGACTCAGTCATAGTAGTCAAATCCTTGTTTTTGCCGATGTGCGGAACTAAATCGCACATTCCTAGCCAGAAACCTTATAAGCCAATTTTGCAAAAGTATATCACCGACAACCTAGAATAGGTACGGGTGGCAAGAAAACGAACGATGCGGCCAAAGGCAAATGCAGCACGACGGGTGCGACAGTTTGTGCATTGTCGGTCGGTTTGCAAATTGATAAATTGAGCGTTAGTTAACTAAATAGTCGGTTTAGTCAGTGTAAAGGTTTAAGTAACCATGAATGAAGTAAAGAAAACATCACGCGGCGGACGTCCAAGCAAACGGGATTTTATTCTTGCGCAAGCAGAGCTTTTAGTCCGCGACCGAGGAGCATCGCAATTGACCTTTGATGCTTTAACGGAGCAAACAGGGATCAGTAAGGGTGGTTTGCTTTATCACTTTGAGAGCAAAGAGGCACTCATCGTCGCGATGCTTGAGCGTTATATTGGTCAGCGCCAGCAGCGCACGGCCAATGTGTTGGCCGCAAAACCTGAATTGAATGACATGGTCGATGGTTATTTGCTGGCGATGTTGGAAGCGGAAATTACTGAGCCACAGGAAATGTTAGCGGTGGATAGTGCGATTGTTGCCGCGATTGCGTCGAATCCAGATCTATTGGAGCCCGTTCGGCAACGTAATGTTGAACTATGGGCGGGCCTTGACCAAGCGCAAGCGGGCGCAACTCAAGCTCGAATTGCTTGGAAGGCGGTAGTCGGTCATCGACTGTTGAAACAATTTGGTTTGTTGATTGAAAGCGACGAGCAAACCGATGCCTTTATTGCTGAAGTAACCGCCATGGTGACCCCAAGCGCAAAAACCGACACGGAAAATAGCGTCTTTGGTTAATCTTAATGTGTCAGTTTCGCGTTTCTACAATGTAGAATGAAAGTAGCCCTTCGGGGCTATTTTTGTATCAGTGATTTCCGTAGCCGTGGAAACGAAAACAATGCTAAGATGTCCGGCCTTTTTGACGATACGGAATTGAACCATTTTGGTTTCCGTATGGATAGAAAAGATCTGTGAGCATTTCGCCGCGTCGCTGCAGAAGCGGTGGCAAGAATCTCGAGAAGAGGCATGCAGTGAAAAACTTAGTTGAATTACATGATGTGCATTTTAGTCGCGGTGATACCTCGATTTACGAGGGCGTGAGCCTCGTGGTCCCGGAAGGTAAAGTGACCGCGATTATGGGCCCTAGTGGCTGCGGTAAAACCACGCTGCTGCGCTTGATCGGCGGTCAGTTACGACCAAGTAGTGGCCAGGTTCAATTTGCGGGCCATGAGATTAATAAGCTCGGACGTGGTCCTCTTTATGAAGTGCGTAAACGCATGAGCATGTTATTCCAAAGCGGTGCCTTGTTCAGTGATATGACCGTCTTCGATAATGTCGCCTTCCCGATTCGTGAACACACTGATTTACCCGAGAATATCGTCGCCACTGTGGTCAAGATGAAACTTGATTCGGTGGGTCTGCGTGGTGCTGCCCATCTTTTCCCGTCTGAATTATCGGGCGGTATGGCGCGTCGCGCTGCGCTTGCGCGTTCTATCGCACTCGATCCTGAATTAATCATGTACGACGAACCCTTTGCCGGCCAAGATCCTATCTCGATGGGCATGCTGGTGAAATTGATTCGTTCATTGAATCGAACCTTGGGGCTGACCTCGATTGTGGTTTCCCATGACATTCATGAAGTGATGAGTATTGCCGACCATGTGTGCATCATGGCGAACAAACGCATTGTCGCGCAAGGCTCACCGCAGCAGCTTGAGCAAGAAGGCAATGAACTGGTTCAGCAGTTTTTACATGGTGAGCCAGATGGCCCGGTACCATTCCATTACCCTGCGAAAAATTATGCGGATGACTTACTTGGCAAAGGAGCTGGACAATGAAGCTACTGGTCAATTTGGGGCGGGACACCTTGAATGTCTTGCGCGGCATGGGCAACGCTACGATCATGCTGTTTCAAGCGCTCGTCGGTAAACCGCAACCGCTAAAAATGTTTCCACTGTTAATGCGTCAATTGTATGTCGTTGGCGTGCAATCGATGCTGATTATTTTGGTGTCTGGTCTTTTTATCGGCATGGTTTTGGGCTTACAAGGCTATACCATATTGGTCGATTTTGGCGCTGAACAAGCGCTGGGACCAATGGTCGCCTTAAGTTTGTTACGTGAACTAGGGCCGGTCGTTACCGCCTTGCTCTTTGCTGGCCGCGCTGGGTCCGCACTGACCGCTGAAATCGGTCTGATGCGCGCAACCGAGCAACTGTCCAGCTTAGAAATGATGGCGGTTGATCCGCTGCGCCGGGTGATAGCCCCCCGTTTCTGGGCAGGCTTTATCAGCATGCCGTTGCTTGCCTTCATGTTTAGCGCTATTGGTATTTACGGCGGTTTTGTCGTTGGTGTGCAGTGGCTCGGCGTGGATGACGGCGCATTCTGGTCAGTCATGCAAGCAAGCGTGGAATGGCGCTATGACATCATGAATGGTTTTATTAAAAGTTTAGTGTTTGCTTTTGTGGTGACATGGATTGCGCTTTACAAAGGCTACACCGCGGTACCGACATCGCCTGGAATTAGTGCAGCGACCACACAAACAGTGGTGTATAGCTCACTTGCGGTGCTTGGGTTGGATTTTGTTTTGACTGCTTTAATGTTTGGGTGATTTATGGAAGCTCGTAAAATAGAGTTACTCGTCGGTGTATTTATTACCGCTGCGATTGCAGCATTGGTGTTTTTGGCATTACAAGTCGCGAATACAACTGGTTCGCTGCGAGGTGAAACCTATACCTTGTATGCCAAATTCGACAATATCGGCGGCTTAAAAGTGCGTTCACCGGTGAAAGTCGGTGGTGTAGTTGTCGGTCGAGTCAGTAACATCACGTTAGACCGTGAGTATTTTGAACCCGTGGTCGAAATGAAAATCAGTAAGCAGTTTGTCGGCTTTCCTGACACCAGCACCGCCTCAATCCTGACCTCTGGGTTGCTCGGTGAGCAATACATTGGTCTCGAGCCCGGCTTTATGGACGAAGGCATAATGACACTCGAAGACGGTGATGAAATTTTCATGACTAATTCGGCCATGGTGTTAGAAAACTTGATTGGCCAGTTCTTATTTAGCCAAGGCAATGATTAAGTCAACGACTAAGGCGAGGGTAGGGTATGAATAGCCTCAGTTTTACCCAAGAGAAAAACCAAGTGGTTGTACGTGGGCTGCTTGACCGCGATCATGTCGGCGCAGCCTGGCAAAGTCGGCAGGACTGGTTAAGTGGCAGTGGCGATGTGTCGGTTGACCTGCAAGGTGTAGAGAAAGTTGATTCTGCTGGTTTAGCAATGCTTATTCAAGTCAAAGCAGAGTTGCTCCAGCAAGGTCGCGAATTGGCTTTACACAATGTAAACACTCAGCTTCGACAGTTTGCTGAGGTCAGTGGCGTAACCGAGCTACTTTCGTTAAGCTAAGCGCCATCCTTCTCTAAAAATGTGGGAAAAGTCATGGATCCTAAAGATATTGAGGTTCGCTTAAAAGACGCGATTGACCTCACTGAAGTGCACGTTACTGGCGAGAATAGTCACTACCAAGTGATTGCTGTGGGTGAAGTTTTTGCTGATTTGTCACGAGTAAAACAGCAACAACTAATTTACGCTCCGCTACAAGACAAGATTGCTGACGGCAGTATTCACGCGCTCACGATTAAAGCCTACACGCCGGAAAAATGGCGGCGTGAAAAACTACTGAACATGCCAGGTTAATGCTCGGTCATCCTGTTTAGTACCGTTCCTATAGTAAGATGAGTGCAAAGAAATGGAAAAATTAGTCGTCACCGGTGGTACTCGCTTACGCGGTGAAGTTCGAATCTCTGGCGCCAAAAACGCGGCATTACCAATCTTGTTAGCGGCTATCCTCGCTGACAGCCCAGTGCGTATCCGTAACGTACCGCGGTTACAAGATGTAGAAACCTCTTTGGCGTTATTGGGCAAATTAGGCATCCCGCATCAGCGTGAAAGCGATTGCACCTATGTGATCACGCCGCCAGCCGAGCACGGTCATGTTGCACCCTACGAGCTGGTGAAAACGATGCGTGCCTCGATTCTGGTACTCGGACCTTTGCTCGCTAAATGCGGACATGCGGAAGTTTCTTTGCCGGGTGGCTGCGCGATTGGTGCGCGCCCAGTCAATCTGCACATTGAAGGCATGCGTCAAATGGGTGCAACGATCATAGTTGAGAATGGTTACATTAAAGCGCATGTTCCTGCAGAGTTAGGTGGTCGTTTACAAGGTGCGCACATCCTCATGGATACCGTCAGCGTTACCGGAACCGAAAACTTAATGGCAGCGGCGGTTCTAGCGCAAGGTGAAACCATTATTGAAAACGCTGCACGCGAACCTGAAGTGATTGACCTGGCGAACTTCTTGATTCATCTTGGTGCAAAAATTAGTGGTGCTGGAACCGACACCATTCGCATTCAAGGCGTGGAGCGATTGCAGGGTGGTGATTATCAAGTCATGCCCGACCGAATTGAAACCGGTACATTCTTGGTTGCCGCTTTGGCAACTCAAGGTGAAATTACGTGTACCAATACCAACCCAGACTTTCTTGACGCGGTACTAAAAAAGCTGACCGAAGCCGGGGCTGAAATTACGCGCGGTAGTGACTGGATTCGTCTGAAAAGTAATGGTCGTCCACGCGCAGTCAATATTGTCACGGCGCCGCATCCGGCATTCCCAACTGATATGCAAGCGCAGTTCATCGCGCTGAATGCGATTGCGGAAGGGACTGGTCGTGTGCGCGAAACCATTTTCGAAAATCGTTTTATGCATGTCCCTGAACTACGTCGAATGGGCGCGAATATTGAGCTTGAGGGCAATACAGCGATCTCAACAGGTGTCGATAAATTGACCGGCGCGCAAGTGATGTGTACGGATTTACGGGCTTCCGCTTCGTTAGTCATCGCTGGTCTCGTTGCAGAAGGTGTGACGGAAGTGGAGCGGGTTTACCACATCGACCGCGGTTATGAGTCTATCGAAGAGAAGCTTTCGAGTTTGGGAGCACAGATCAAGCGGGAACAGATGTGTCCAACACGGATTGAGAAAACCAACGATTAACGCAGTTGCTCAATGACCACGTCAGTTTCAAGTTGTTCTTCGCCTCGGTAAAAACGAATATTCAAACGTGTACCGGGGCGCGCTTCAGCGACCAAATCTAATCCTTGGTTGACCGAGGTCACCGCTTGTCCAGCGATTTCAAAAATAAAATCCCCTGGGCGTAAACCCGCCCGCCAAGCGGGGCCTCGTTCGTCAACTTCGTCGATCCGTAGCCCTCGGGTCGAAAAATCATCACGATAATATTGCCCTGCGGTGATGCCGAGATAACCGCGGGTCACCACGCCTTCGCTAATGAGCTGCTGCATAATACGTTCTGCGAGCGGATAGGAAAGGGCAAAATAAATCCCTTGTGAACCACGATTACTGAACTCAGATTGATATGAGGCGCTGGCAATACCAACTAATTCGCCGCGGCTGTTGACCAGCGCACCACCTGAATTTCCTTCATTGATGGCTGCATCCATTTGAATAAACTCGGCATAACCGCTGCCGAGGCTGATACGCCCGGTTGCCGAGATGATGCCTTGTGTGACGGTTTGACCGAGATTATAGGGGTTCCCGATGGCGAGGACGACGTCGCCGGGTCGTGGCTCATAATCCGGGTTGACCGGAATGACCGGCAGATTGCCTGCATCAATACGCAAGACAGCGAGATCCGTGAGCAGGTCGCTACCGACGAGTTGAGCGCCGAAAATACGTCCGTCCTGAAGTGCAACTTGAATTTCATCGACGTCTTGGACCACGTGCAAGGCGGTGAGGATAAAGCCACGCGGATCCATGATAATCCCGGATCCTAAGCGCATAACCGTGGTTGGACGTGAACTGAAACGTGCTTCGCGGACAGATTGAGTCGTGTAAATATTAACGACAGCCGGTGCGGCGTGTTCAAAGGCACTTGAAAAACTTATTAAATCGGAGCTGACAATGGCCGTGCGCGGTTGTGGTGATTGTTCTCGAAAGTGCAGGAAAGCCAGAACCAGTGCAGCCACGACTAAGCCTAACAGTGCCGGTTTAAAGAGGTACTGATAGAAAAAGCGAGCAATGTTAGTCACGGAGCTGCGTTTTTGCTGCATGGGTAAGCTTTATAAACCGTATGCGAGTCAATGAATTAAGCAATAGTAACACTAAAGATTCATTCTCGATAGTCATCTCCAGCGGATTAAAAAGCGACAAGCAAAAGCCCCTGCGTGTTAGGCAGGGGCTTTCGAGTTTTGTGGTCTGATTAATTTTGCAGCACTAAATAAAGTTGTGTATTACCGCGACGAAGGTTCAGTGCAATCACGCCGCGACTATTTTGAATCGCTTCTTGGAGGTCACGATTACTGCTTACAGGCTGTCGATTAACCGCCAAAATAACGTCGTTTTCGCGCAAGCCAATGCGCTCTGCAGGCGAGCCACTTTCCACGCTCGTCACACGAATGCCTTGACGGTCATCGCTGGTCAATTCGGCGCCTTGCAACCCCGGATGGACGGAGGCAGCCTCAATTTGGTCGGCGACTCGCTTTTCAAGTTCGACTTCGATTTGGCGTTCATCGCCGTCACGGAGGATGGTCAATGTTACCGTGCGACCGGCACCAATGGTACCGACTTTGGCCGCCAATTCAGCGAAAGATAAAACTGGGGTGCCGTCGATGGCGAGAATAACATCACCAGCTTGAATGCCCGCTTTCGCAGCAGCGCCGTCTTCAACAACTTCGCTCACCCACGCGCCTTGCGTGCGGTCGAGTCCGAGTGCATCGGCTAGCTCTTGATTCAAGTTTCCGCCACGCACGCCGAGTACACCGCGACGAATTTCGCCGAACTCGATGATCTGGTCAACGAGGTTCTTCATCATGTTGGCTGGAATCGCGAAACCAATACCAATATTTCCGCCACCACTGCCTAAAATCGCTGTATTGATGCCAATGAGATTACCATGTAAGTCGACTAGGGCACCGCCGGAGTTGCCGCTATTAATCGCTGCATCGGTTTGTATGAAGTTTTCTAAGCGGTCAATACCCAAGCCACTGCGGCCGAGCGCAGACACAATTCCCGACGTCACGGTTTGACCAAGGCCGAACGGGTTACCGATGGCAACTACGAAGTCACCAACGCGAAGTTGATCGGAATTCCCAATGGCAACCTCAGTTAGGTTTCGCGGATTCTCAAGTTGTAACAGGGCGATATCAGACTCTTCGTCACGCCCTAAAACTTTCGCTGTAAATTGACGACCGTCTTTTAAGGTAACGGTGATGTCGGTCGCATCATTGATGACATGACTATTGGTCACGACATAGCCGTTTTCAGCATCGATAATGACCCCAGATCCAAGCCCCTGAAATGGCTGTTCGCGAACTTCTTCACGGGGGGCGTTGGGCCCAAAAAAGAAGCGAAATGCCTCCGGCAAACGCTGGCGCGTGACCCGTTTACCTTGCACGGAGATGTTGACAACTGCAGGCGTGACCTCTTCAAGCATCGGCGCAAGCGTTGGTACACCGCGCTCATCCGTGGCAGCAGCAGGGAAGCTTGCTGTTGCTGGGGCCAAAGTAAATCCTTGTAAGGTAAGAATGACAACCGCGATCGCTGCGGTGGAAAGACTTAAGAGTTTTTTCATCTGTTCTACTCCGATTTAACATCCTGACACTCAGGGCGTTGCAGGCGACTGCTGAGCAGGCAGCAGGACCACACACCATACAGTTAGCACTGACCGTCGAAAGTAGAAATAAGTTCGCCATTGCGCGATTTCAAGTTGAAATTTCACGATAAGCGGACAAAAAAAAGCGCAGCTTAAGGCTGCGCTTGGTGTGTTGTATTGAATTGAATGTTAACTTTCTTTTTCGGTTTTCACTGGTGTGAAAAGGCCGCTGCCCGGCTCCGAGTAATCTCGTGGCATCTCGACACCGTCATCTAATTCGGAGTCTTCACGGCGCTCTTTGTTGAGGATGTTCGATTGCCGAATTGAACGCATGGTATCTTCAGAAAAGAATGGCAGGGTTTGCTGCCAATCCTTTTCCTGCTCGAGCAGATTCTGACTGTCTTGCAAGAAAAGGTTCAGGCGATGCTGAATATCCGTCACTTCCGAGGCGAGTTGGCGCGCGGTGGTGAGTTGCTCGACGACATCTTTGCGATAGGCAGTAAAATGCTCGCGCGTGGCGTCCACTTCAGCTTTAAGTTGTGCGGATTCACCGGTTTGACTCAAGTAAAAGCGGGCGATGAAAAAACCAATGATCGCACCGGCAATGAGTAACAGAATTCCAAGTAGCCAATCCATAATTTCATTCCTCAACAGTATGAAGGCATTCGATCGCAACAAGTGTGATCTAATTTCGGACTTAATGGTATCATGTTTACATTCGAACAGAAGTCAGATGTCAGGCAAAATTGTGGCAAAAAACGGAAATAATCAATTGCACTCAATCACAACGACTCCATGGGAAGCTTATCAAGCGGATTTAGAACGCAGTGATTTTCATCCTGACGCGGCGCAAGAGAAGGCGGTGCAACATTTGCAGCGGCTGTACGATGACTTGCTCAAGGCGCCGAAAAAGCGGGGTCTGAAGAAGTTGTTACCGTCAACGTTGAAGAAAACCAAGACAAACCCAATCAAGGGTCTTTATTTTTGGGGAGGGGTTGGCCGCGGGAAAACCTATCTCGTCGATACGTTCTTCAATGCGTTACCCTTTGAAGACAAGTGGCGGGTCCATTTTCATCGTTTTATGCACCGGATTCACCAAGAACTTCAAGAGCTCAAAGGAACCTCGGATCCACTGCCACAAATCGCCCAAAAGATAGCCAAAGAAGCGCGAGTGATTTGTTTTGACGAATTTTATGTACAAGACATCACTGACGCCATGATTTTGGCAACCTTGTTGGATGCCTTGTTCAAGAATAATGTGGTTCTTGTCGCAACGTCGAATATTGTACCAGACGATCTTTATAAAAACGGTCTGCAACGTGCACGTTTCATCCCCGCGATTGAACTCATCAATCAACATTGTGAAATCGTCAATGTCGACGGCGGTGTTGACTATCGCTTGCGGACATTAAAACAAGCGGAAATCTTTCACGCGCCGTTGGATGAGCAAGCCGATAAAAACTTAGTGAAGTATTTCCACCAACTGGCGCCCGATCACACGGCGCATAAATGTGACGAACCGATTACCATCAACGGTCGCCCGATTCATGTGCGCTGTGAAGCGGATGATGTTGCCTTTTTCGACTTCAAAGCCTTGTGCGACAGCCCGCGGAGCCAGAACGATTATATTGAACTTGCCCGGCTCTATCATGCAGTGTTAGTCAGTAATGTGCCGCAAATGGGGCGTGACAAAGACGATGCTGCACGACGCTTCATCGCCTTGGTCGACGAATTTTATGAGCACAAGGTCAAGCTGATTTTGTCGGCGGAAGTTCCACTCAACGAGCTCTATACCGGTGGTGGTTTGAGTTTTGAGTTTCGCCGTTGTTTGAGTCGTTTGCAGGAAATGCAGTCACATGAGTATTTAGGCTTAGAGCACTTACCCTGAGGCTTAAAAAAACACCACTTTACGTTGCGTTTAAAAGCCTGCCTGTATATAATGTCGGCCGCCCACGTTACCTACCCCGGTTTTGACGGGGTTAAAATTTATTGGCATTTCGCGGGGAAGCCCGGAAAGCCGCAAGGTAAACTCATGAATTTGGGTATAGATAACTCATGAAAACTTTTGTAGCAAAAGCAGAAACTGTAAAACGCGACTGGTTTGTCGTTGACGCAGACGGTAAAACTTTGGGTCGCCTAGCGACTGAAGTGGCAACTCGTTTACGTGGAAAGCATAAGCCTGAGTACACACCTCACGTTGATACTGGTGACTATATTGTTATCGTTAACGCTGAGAAAATTGCTGTGACTGGTAATAAAGCGAAAGCGAAAATGTATCACGCACACAGCGGTTATCCTGGTGGTCTGAAGTCAATTAGCTTTGAAAAGCTACAGGCGAAGAAACCAGAAATGATCATCGAAGCAGCTGTAAAAGGCATGCTGCCACGTGGTCCACTTGGCCGTGCGATGTTCCGTAAGCTGAAAGTGTTCGCGGGTCCTGAGCACACGCACGCAGCTCAGCAGCCTAAACCTTTAGAGATTTAATACGGAGCAGATGAAGATGGCAGATAATCAATACTACGGTACAGGTCGTCGCAAAAGCTCTACAGCGCGTGTTTTCTTACGTGCTGGCAGCGGTGACATTAAAATCAACAACCGTTCAATCGAAGAGTATTTCGGTCGCGAAACTGCGCGCATGGTTGTACGTCAGCCTCTAGAACTTCTAGAGATGTCTGAGAAGTTTGACCTTTACATCACCGTGACTGGTGGTGGTACTACAGGTCAGGCGGGTGCAATCCGTCACGGTATTACCCGTGCACTGATGCAGTACGACGAAGCACTTCGTGGTGACTTACGTAAAGCGGGTTATGTTACTCGTGATGCACGTAAAGTTGAGCGTAAGAAAGTTGGTCTTCACAAAGCGCGTAAGCGTCCACAGTTCTCGAAGCGTTAAGCTGTCAAACAGTGGGCAACAGATTTACTGTTGCAAGCAGACAATTTTCAGCAAAAACCCGGCGTATGTGCCGGGTTTTTTTATTCCCATGTGGAATGGTGTTACTCCCTGCTTATGGGATACTGCCCAATCAGCTGTAACACCCAGAAAATAAGAGTTACAGCAAAACTACTCGATTCTGGTAAAGGTGCCAATACCACGAATTTCTCTGTGGTTTTACTTGCGCCTGTGCCTTGTAAAGAAGGCTGATTTTCTTTATGATTACAGGGATTTTTTTCGAGTAAGCATTGAGTTAATTTTGCTGCGTAATTTCGCACAGCGTCCAAACTGGAGAGAAATGGATGAGCAATGCGCCTGTAGATAAAGGCCGTCGTCGGTTTCTGACTGTCGCTACCTCGGTAGTTGGCGGCGCAGGAGTTGTCGGTGCCGCCGTGCCCTTCATTGCTTCATGGAACCCAAGTGCCAAAGCCCGTATTGCGGGTGCACCGGTGGAAGTGAAGATTGACAAGATTGAGCCAGGTCAGTTAGTTCGGGTTGAGTGGCGTGGAGCCCCTGTATGGGTCATCCGCCGTACTCAGGAAATGTTGGATAGTCTGCCCCTTGCAGATAGCCGCTTACGTGACCCTGAGTCTAATGAACCACAACAACCGGAATATGCCAAGAACCAACACCGTTCAATTAACCCAGAGTGGTTTATTGCGGTTGGTATTTGTACTCACCTCGGTTGTTCGCCACAGTATTTTGAACGTAATTTTGGTATTGCTGAAGGAATCGATTCTGGTTTCTTCTGTGCTTGCCATGGTTCACGTTTTGATATCGCGGGTCGGGTGTTCCAAGGTGTTCCGGCACCTAGCAACTTGGTAGTTCCACCACACTATTTCATCGACGATGAAACTGTATTAGTGGGCGAAGAAGAGGGAGCAGCCTAATGTCACTCATGAACTGGATTGATAAGCGGATTCCGTTTAGCAACACCATGAAGTTGCACGTGACCGAGTACCCGGCACCAAAGAACTTTAACTTTTGGTATCTCATGGGTTCGTTGGCGATTGTGGTTCTCGTGAACCAAATCGTGACCGGTATTTGGTTGACCATGAGCTATAACCCAAGCGCAGAGGGCGCTTTCGCGTCTGTAGAATACATCATGCGTGATGTTGAGTACGGTTGGCTGTTGCGTTATATGCACTCCACCGGCGCTTCAGCGTTTTTCGTGGTGGTCTACTTGCACATGTTCCGCGGTCTCATGTACGGCTCCTATCAGAAGCCGCGTGAATTGCTGTGGATCTTCGGTATGTTGATCTTCTTGGTCTTAATGGCAGAAGCCTTTATGGGTTACTTGTTGCCATGGGGGCAGATGTCCTACTGGGGTGCGCAGGTTATTATCTCGCTGTTTGGTGCAATTCCGATTATCGGTGATGACCTAACGACTTGGATTCGCGGTGACTACGTTATTTCTGGTGCGACCCTGAACCGTTTCTTTGCTTTGCATGTTATTGCCTTGCCATTA
Source organism: Aliidiomarina sp. (assembly GCF_022565475.1). GTDB lineage: Bacteria > Pseudomonadota > Gammaproteobacteria > Enterobacterales > Alteromonadaceae > Aliidiomarina. The sequence continues at coordinate 75,999 of NZ_JAIUMR010000004.1, forward strand.
GTCTTGGTTATCTTAGTCTTCTTACACTTAATTGCCTTGCATGAAGTGGGCTCTAACAACCCAGACGGTATCGACATCAAGAAACCAAAAGGTTCTGTGCCTGAAGAAGAGCAAGCGAAATTCAAGTTCCACGAGCGTTATACCAGCAAGTATGACATCGTCGATGCGATTCCATTCCACCCGTACTATACGGTGAAAGATATCGTTGGCTTGGTCGTGTTCTTGATTTTGTGTTCACTGGTCATTTTCTATGCGCCAACGATGGGCGGCTTCTTCCTTGAGCCACCTAACTTCCAGGCCGCTGACCCGATGGTGACGCCAGAACACATTGCACCTGTTTGGTATTTCACACCGTTTTACGCGATTTTGCGTGCGGTTCCAGACAAGCTGACCGGTGTTATCTTGATGTTTGGTGCCATCGTGATGTTAGCCTTGATTCCTTGGCTAGATCGCGCGAAAGCACGTTCAGTTCGCTATCGCAGCACGCTGCATAAAGTTAACTTAACGCAGTTCGCCATCAGCTTCGTTATCCTAGGTTACTTGGGTGCGATGCCAGCGACTGACTTGTATACCTTTATTGCTCGCGTTTGTACGATTCTGTACTTCGGCTTCTTTATTGCGCTGTTCTTCTACAGCAAGAATGAGAAGATTAAGCCACTACCAGAGAGGTTGACGAAATGATGAAGCGTTTTCTAATGGCTCTGGCGTTGCTTATTCCTGCCACCGTATTGGCGGCAGGCTACAGCGGCCCGCTAGACAAAGCGAACATTGATCAGTCTGATAAAGCTTCTCTGCAGCGTGGCGCGCAGATCTACATGAACTACTGCTTGGGTTGCCACAGCATGGAGTATCAGCGCTATCAACGGACATTCGAAGACTTAGGTATTCCAGTCGATCTCGGTGAAGAGTTTTTACAATTCACCGGCGACGGTCCTGGTTCACACAAGTTCTCAGCCATCGATCGCGACAGCGCACCGGAGTGGTTTGGTCTGGCACCACCAGACTTGACCATGGTGGCACGTGTTCGCGGCGCTGACTGGTTATATACCTTCTTCCGTAGCTTCTATGTCGATGATAGCCGCCCGTTTGGCGTCAACAACGAAGTGTTTGACAACGTTGGTATGCCTTGGGTACTTGAAGAGATGCAAGGTGTTCCGCGTAAAACGTACGAACGTCGTATGGTTGATGGCGAAATGCGCGAAGTGTATGTCGGCATCAAGTCTGACGGTACGGGTCGCTTAAGCGAAGAAGAATTTGACCAAGCAATGTTAGATCTAACTAACTTCTTGGTTTACACCGGTGAACCTATGATTCTTGAGCGTCAGCGCTTAGGTATGTTTGTCATTGGTTTCTTACTGGTGTTGCTCGTCCTGAGTATTCTTTTGAAGAAAGAATACTGGCGCGACGTCAAATAATTCTATTTGAAAGTAGCCTGCATGAAGTTGCAACCTACTGGAAAATAAGAATGTTTATTCGGGGGCGAGGTTCGCCCCCTTTGCTGTTTTCTGAGAGTGGAGAATCTTATGGCTGTTGCTGCCAATAAGCGTTCAGTAATGACCCTGTATTCAGGGAAAGATGATTTATTCAGTCACCAAACACGTATTGTTTTGGCTGAGAAAGGGGTAACGGTTGAAATCGCTTTTGTCGAACAGGATAACCAACCGGAAGACCTGCTGCAGCTAAACCCATACGCGGACAATGTACCCACCTTAGTTGACCGCGAGCTTGTTCTCTATAAAGCTCAAATTATCATGGAATACCTTGATGAGCGTTTTCCTCATCCACCGTTGATGCCTGTATACCCAGTAGCGCGCGGTACCAGTCGCTTGATGATGTATCGCATAGAGCGTGATTGGTATGCACTTGCAGAGACGGTATTGAAAGGAAGCAAGAAAGAAGCCGAAGCTGCTCGTCAAGAACTGAAAGAGAGTATTCTTGCGTTAGCTCCAGTGTTTGCCGATACGCCGTTTTTTATGAGCGAAGAGTTCACGCTTGTTGACTGCTACCTAGCACCATTATTGTGGCGCTTGCCAGTCTATGGCATCGAGCTGTCGGGTTCTGGCGCGAAAGAAGTGAAGCAGTATATGCTGCGCTTGTTTGAACGGGAAGCTTTCCGTGACTCATTAACGGAAGACGAACGCGAAATCGGTAAAGTTTAGTGATGTTGTCGCCTCGCCGTCCTTATTTGCTGCGCGCTTTGTACGATTGGTTACTCGACAACAACCTCACGCCTCACGTCGTTGTTGATGCAACGTGGCCGTTGGTAAACGTGCCGCAGCAGTTCGTGAAGGACGGCCAAATCGTATTAAACGTCGCTCCTAGCGCTGTGCAAGCGTTTTATATGGATAATGAAGGTGTGCGTTTTCGTGCGCGCTTTAGCGGTCAGGAACAGCGCATTGAACTGCCCATCGGTTCTATTCTTGCCATCTACGCAAGGGAAAATGGTGCAGGCAGTATCTTCGAGGCAGAAGACGGCTTGATGCCAGGCGCAGCAACTGCACCGGCAGGCGTCGAGTCAGCACAGCCGTCACTTGTTGCCGTGAGCGACGATGAAAACAATAAAGAACCAGACGCAAGCGCAAAAGGCGATGCGGTGGCTGAAGAAAATCCTGACAACAACGAGAAAGCAGATGCGAACAAGCCAGTGCAAATAGATCCGCCTGTTCGTGGACGCCCTAAGCTCCGCGTAATTCAGGACGACTAGTTCGTAGATGAGCTGAGAAAAAATCGCGAATAGTCGGGGCCGCATCAACCGGGACTCACTGCTAAGCCGCTACCAAGGCCTGATTTCGATAGTTAATCGACGTCAGGCCTTTTCATTTCAGCTGAATACGCTTGTTTGACGCTACGCTGCTTGGTCGTGGGTAAGGTTACGATTGCACAACTAAAGCATTGACCACACGATTAACGCGACTAACATGACGCGCGATTTCAATGGCGCGATCCGCCTGAGCTTGATTCACAATTCCCAGCAAGAAGACTTCTCGTCTTTCAGTCACAACTTTGACTCCGGATAGGTCGAGATCGTTTTCACGCAGTAACTCGGCTTTTACTCGAGTAGTAATCCAACTGTCGTCCGCACGCTCGCGCAGTGAAGCCACCTCTCCAACGGTGAGTTGATTGAAGATATGCACAACACCATCGGTTTCTCGGGCAAACCGTTCCGCTTTTTGTTTTAACTCAGCATTGGCGACTTGGCCAAACAAAAGCACATCGCCATTATAAGAAATGACCCGCACGCGCTGTTGGTCAAAGTCATCGTCACGATTCACTAAGCCTAAAACGCGCAGCCGGATGGCCGTGTCGTCGACTTGGGTATTGACATCACGACTATCTAAAGCGACCGCTGTGGTACCGACCGCGGCACCTACAACAATCGCCGCACAGCCTTGCAATAGCGGTAAGCATAACAGTAATAGTAGACCAATGCGCATTGCTATACTCCGTGAAAAATTTGTTGTTCAATCAAATCACATAAGAGCTGACTGAGGAATAATTGTTGCTCGACAATTCGGGTTGTATTGGTACTTGGGATGCGCATTTCAAGATCGTTGGGGCCAAGCAGGCTGGTAATCTCTGCGGCCTCGTCACCGGTGACGGCAATTATCGTCATTTCTCGCGAAAGTGCGGCTTCCATCGCTTGGTGGACACGTTCCGATTGATGCTGACTGACGAAAGCTAAAAGGATATCACCTTGACTGCCCAGTGCGCTGAGTTGCCGGGCAAGACAATCAACTTGCACCGGTTGGGTTGAATTCATGCCCAAGGTTACCGCTGGAAATGGCGGTCGTTCCAAATGGGTGCCATGGATGAGCAAATCAGTGAAATGTTGCGCCACAAAGGTACTGTTACCGTCACCACAGCTAAAAATACGCCGGCCGTCGAGTAACGAAGAAGTCAGAAGCTGCACGGCGCGCTCGAGCGGCTTGACTAAACTATCCGCGGCTGCCACTTGAACTTGAATGCTTTCATTAAAAAAAGTACGAATTGTGTCCTGCATAACTAAAAAGCGTCCTTTAACCACTCTACTTGAAAGGGCTCGCCGGTAATGGCAACGATATCGAATCGGCAGCCAACTTCATGTTCATTGATATTATTTTTGATCATCCACACGCGCGCGGCGTGACGCACTCGTTGCAGTTGAGCAGCGGTAAGCTGCTCAAGAATATCAGCGAAATGTTGCGTCCGTCGATATTTGACCTCAACAAATATTAACTGTTCATCATCACTAAAGATTAAGTCAACTTCACTATTGTCGAGACGAAAGTTACGGTCTTGAAGTTGCAAACCTTGGTCTTGCAAAAATACGATGGCACGGTTTTCATACTCAGTGCCGATTTGTCGGGTTGTCATAACTGGCTCGTTCGAGTTTTAGTTCATGTCCTTCAAACTTAGCCCAAGCAAGATGACGTTCAACTTTTTGCTCAATAATGCGCAATTGCCCCGTCAATCCGTTATGCGTGTAGCCCGGTAAATGATTCATGGCGAGCACTTTCGGGGCAATCGCCATCGCGTCATAGCCCATCGCCAAGAGGCGCTGTTGATTGAGGCTTAGACGGCCCAATTGTTGCTCGAATTGCTGACGTAATTCATTGGCAAGGTCGGGTTGCAATAACCAAGGCGCGTCCGAGAAAATAACCCCATCGAGATCATTCTCGCCGCGGCTCAATTGCTCTTGGTGAACGGAGCTGCTGGCGTACACTGGGATGCGTCGGCCGAAGGCGCTTAAGTTGACATCAATATAGGGTTTTAACAATCGAACCTGTTGCGCATCGCCACCGACATAGATTGCATCGAGATCTTGGCGACTGCGGACTTCATAATGCAACTCGGTCGTCCCTCGTGGCGCCGTGACGTGCTGCTGGACAAGCCGCTCAATGACATCAATGCGAGCTTGGCTGCGGTCGACAAGTAAACTCTGCTGCACTACATCGGGAATATCGGTGCTGGCGGCGTAAAACTGAGCACGCTGAGAATATCCCGATTGTTGCGGCCATTGCTCGCCGAAACGGCTGGCAACACTGCGACCGCGATTGGTATCGGGGCCGAGTACGAGAATGTGTTGGTAGCCGAGTTGTTGCAATCGGTTTGCGGCATCGGTCGCTTCGGTGACCGTATCTAAGGCGAAAAATGCGTGACGATCGTTGGTGTTCTTCTCATCAGGGTTGTTCAACCAGAGTTGTGCCCAAGGCGCTGTGGCGTTGCGTTGCACTGCGTATTGATTGAAAGACTCGAGCGTTGGCCGGTCGAGCGGGCCAATCACCAGATCAACTTCAGCCGCAAATAGACGGTCGTACAGATCTTCAACACTCATTTGCGCGGTGTCATAAAAATACACGTGCAAGGGTAATTCACGGTCAGTCAAGCGCGCAAGAATGCCATTGCGTACGGATTTGCCAGCATCGGCGAACTGTCCGGTCAGCGGCAGTAGCACCGCAATGCGCTGAATTTCAGCGGTGATCTCCGGCCGCGTCAATAGTTGTTCGACAATGGGTCCTCCTGGGTGCTGCGGGAAAGCTCGCTGCCATGACTGCAATACCGGCCCGCGCGGACGACTTTGGTCTAAAGCTTGGGTCAGTCGTTCAAATAACTGAATCCAGCCACGCATCACGGAATCATTGTGCGTCACGCCGGCTCGCCACTGCTCTGCGGGCACTTGCGAGAGTAAATGCCAGACCGCTTCGCTACGATCTTGATCCGGCGCATAGCGACCATAGTTGACGAGGGCTGCTGCAGCGGCGATGTAATCGGCTTGCGCGGCGAGCGCTTGATGGCGTAATTCCAATGCTTGTAAACGTTGCTCGCGTTGATTTAATCGTTGGTCGAGACCATCGGTCAGTTCGACAACCCGTTGCCAGTCGCCCATGTACGCCGCAAAACGCACACGTTGCAGGTTGTACTGTACTGCATCACCGGGTTGCAGATAGCGGGATTGAATAAAGGATAAAACCACCCCAGCTTGTTGGTCCTGCGAGTCGTCTAAGTAAGCTTTCGCGGCTTGGACGAGCAAGGCTTGTTGCCGTGATGACGAGGTTTCTGTTTGGGCACGACGAAGGTACTCCGCGGCAGCTAGTCGATCGGGTTGTACTTCTGTCGGCTCCGTCCGTATTTGTTCTGGACGCTCGCTTGTATCCGAAGGTGCAGGGGCGGATGAACAGCCTGCTAACACGAGCGCAGCGGAAGAAAAAAGAAATAGGCAAGACAGTAGCTTCTTTGGCACAATGAACATCTCAGTTACCTGCAGTGCCCCTACTATAAACCGGCAGTCAGCTGCAGACAAATTCAACCGTGTTGAAAATTCGTAAAGAGCAGGAGTATTGCTGTGAGCACAACCCCCGGCACCCTTTATATTGTGCCAACGCCGATTGGAAATTTAGGCGACATTACCCTGCGGGCGATTGAAACATTGAAAAATGTGGATGTGATTGCAGCGGAAGATACGCGCCATAGTGGCGTATTGTTACAACACCTCGGTGTGCAAACACGCATGTGGTCGGTGCATGAACACAATGAACGCGAAAAAGCTGATGGCCTGATTGAACAACTGCAGAGCGGTAAGTCGATAGCGCTCATCAGTGACGCGGGTACGCCTTTGATTAGTGATCCTGGCTATCCATTGGTTAACGCGTGTCGTGCTGCCGGAGTGCGGGTTGTGCCGTTACCGGGCGCGTGTGCGGCAATTGCAGCGCTGTCAGCAGCGGGTTTGCCGACCGATCGCTTCCTATTTGCAGGTTTTCTTCCAGCAAAGCAACAAGCGCGGGTGACAGCATTAAAGCAACACCAGAATGAAACCGCGACCTTGGTCTTCTATGAGGCGCCTCGGCGTATTCTTGACACCCTTGAAGCTATCGTCGAAGTCTTTGGTCCGGATCGTCGAGTTGTCATTGCTCGCGAGCTGACGAAACAGTTCGAAACGTTTCTCAATGGCTCAGTGAGCGATGTACTGACTCAGGTCACTGCCGATACGAATCAGCAACGTGGTGAAATGGTTTTGATTGTCGCTGGTGCGCCAAGGCAAAGTCAGGGCATTCCAGCCGAAGCCTTACAACTGTTGGCGCTTTTAACTGCTGAATTGCCGCCGAAAAAGGCCGCGAAAATTGTTGCCAGCCACTACAACCTGCGAGCCAACGAGCTTTATCATCATACCTTAAGCTGAACACGCTAGCATGCTCAGCGCGAAATCGGTATACTGCGCGCCGGAGTCAGCCAAGACAATCGCTGCTTGCGTAAGCAAGGGGAGGAAAGTCCGGGCTCCATAGGGCAGAGTGCCAGGTAACGCCTGGGCGGCGTGAGCCGACGACTAGTGCAACAGAGAGCAGACCGCCGATGGCCCGCTTGCGGGAACAGGTAAGGGTGAAAGGGTGCGGTAAGAGCGCACCGCGCAACTGGTAACAGTTTGTGGCACGGTAAACTCCACTCGGAGCAAGACCAAATAGGGATCCATGGGGTGGCCCGCCTCGGATCCGGGTAGGTTGCTTGAGGTTGCAGGCGACTGCAGTCCTAGACGAATGATTGTCCTCGACAGAACCCGGCTTAGCGGCTGACTCCGCCTTTCTTTTGTGATCCTGCACTGGCTGTGCCATAACGCTGAATAAACGCGTCGAGCGGCATTGGCCGAGCGAAGTAAAAGCCTTGAATCAAATCCGCGCAATGATGGCGAATAAATTCCACTTGTTGTGCCGACTCGACACCTTCAACGACAACGTCGATTGAAAGTGCGCGTGCCATTTGAATTAACGCCGCTAATAGATTCGATTGACGATGATTGTCTGGCACCCCTTCGACGAAGCTGCGGTCAATTTTTAATAACGACACGGGAAAATGCTGCAAATAGCTGGTCGAGGAATAGCCGGTCCCGAAATCATCAATCGCTAGGTTAATTCCTCTCTCATGCAAAGTTTCGAGCATATTTCGCTGTCGCTCGCGGTCGGGCATGAGCATAGACTCGGTAATTTCGAAGGTAAAGTCACGGGGTGAAACGCCATGGTTTTCGATAATAGCGAACCAACACTCGAGCGCGTGGGCGTCATAAAACTGATGCGAGGAAATATTGATCGCTAAACGTCCGCTAATGCCTGCGGCGCGAATTTTGCTAATGTCGTGACAGGTGGTTTGTAAAACATAATTACCTAGGTCACGGATTGTTCCGTTCTTTTCAGCGATCGGAATAAACTCATCGGGCATTAATAAGCCTTCCGTCGGATGCTGCCAACGAACTAACACTTCGACACTATAAAGTTCGCCGCTTGCGGCGTTAATTATGGGTTGATAGTCAATAAAGAAGTGCTTTTTATCAATACTGGCAAGAATTTCTTTGCGGGCGCGCAGCTGCTTTTCCGTTTTCTCTCGGAGCGACTCACTAAAATAAGAAGAGCGCCCACGACCATTGTTTTTCGCGTTATACATCGCCAAATCTGCCGACTTTAATAGTTCCAGTGCCGAGTGACCGTCATCGGGGTAGATGGCAATGCCAATTGAACCATCAATTAAGAGTTCGTTGCCTTTAATCGAGATGGGCTCACGGATAAAGGTCAGTAATTTCTCCGACTGCAATTCGGCATGCATGGGCTCGATGAGATTCTTCAAGACCACGACAAACTCATCGCCGCCGAGACGCGCAATAATGTCTTCTTTTCGGAGTGACGACGTGAGGCGATTTGCAATGACTTTGAGCAACCGGTCGCCTGCCTCATGGCCAAAGGTATCGTTCACCTCTTTGAAGTGATCAAGATCGATAAAGAGCAGAGCGCATTGCTCTTCACGGCGCTTGCAGCTGTCGAGGTAACTGGTCAGTTGTTCAAGAAAATAGTGGCGGTTGGGTAGCTCGGTGAGGCTATCGAAACGTGCTTGGCGAGTAATGGTACGAAATGCGAGCTGCAGCTTTTGTTGATTGAACAAAATGATCGCCGTTAACACAGCGAATAGTAAAGAGAGCAAGGTGCCAAACACCCACCATAATAGTTTTGTGTCTTCGCCGTCTTGCCAAAACGATCCCACCGGTATGGCAGCGAGGACCCATTCACCGCTCGGTAACTGAATGGTTTGCGTGACCGGTTGTGCCTGCCAGACCTCAGCGTCACCCAGAATTAAAGGTCCGGCAGAGCCGGAACCATTGCGACCGCGAATACTGACAGATAATTCCGGTGTGTCATAGAGGCCAGCGAGCTGAAACAAAAGTTGATGGTCGATGACTTGTGAGATGACAATATTATGTTCACCGTCAGGGAAAACCGGCACGCGAGCGATTATCGCTTCGCCACCTTGGGTCAAAAGCACCGGCCCATTAATCGTAATTTCACTGGTTTCTAATGCTTGTACATAGCTACTCAGTTGTTCTGGCGACGAGCGGTAGTCAAAGCCTAACGCGGCTTCATTGCCTGTCATCGGATGAATGAATTCGATGATATAATCGACACCCACAGCGACATGGCGAACTTGCAATGAATCGGAGATTATACTGTCGATAATCAGGCGGAGACGTTCTTCGTCAAAGTCAGGGTTGAGGTAAATCTCGGTTCGCACTTGTCGGATTGCAAGTAAATTCGTTTGGAGCAAACCTTCGATGCGGGCACGAATCGTACTTAACCGCTCTAAAACGAGAAATCGATTCGCTTCTTCAGTCCGTCGCGTTTCGGCATAAATAAAGCGCGCAAGGATAAACTCCCCCACGATAAAAATACATACACTAATAACGACGATAAGAGCTTTACGACGCACGGCAACGCCTCTTTTTTTATTATCAGTAGAATAGTTGACCATCCACTGCTTGAACGCAAGTCATTATATCGAGCAATTCGCTTAAATGTTGCGCTTTTTCCTTGACAGGGGATCAAAGTGCCACCTAGACTGTATCATTGTGGGGAAAAGTGGAGAGAAGTGGATCATTTTGGTGATCCCGCTAATAAATTATGTTCCGTGGCGCAAATAGTATCAGTTTGGATGACAAAGGACGGCTTGCAATACCAGCACGGTATCGCAATCTATTGTCATTGGACTGTGAGGGGAAATTGGTCTGCACGATCGACATCAAGCAGCCCTGCCTCCTATTGTACCCGGTACCTGAATGGCAAGTCATTGAACAAAAGCTAGCCAAACTCTCTTCGATGAACCCCGCAGAACGTCGCCTTCAACGCTTGTTGTTGGGCTATGCAGATGATTGCGAGATGGATAAGAATGGACGCGTCTTAATTGCAACGCCGCTGCGCCAACATGCAGGCTTGAATAAAAAACTCATGCTCGTTGGGCAACTCAACAAATTTGAGATTTGGGACGAGGAAACCTGGCAGCAGCAAGTTGCTGACGATATCGCAGCAGAGCAAGCAGGCGACTTTACATTAACTGATCGACTACAAGATTTTTCACTATAATGACGCAATCATCGCAACATGTACCGGTGTTGCTAGCGGAGTCGATTGAAGCGTTAGCGATCCAGCCGGACCAGATTTACATCGACGCGACCTTTGGTCGTGGTGGGCACAGTCGTGCCATTCTTGAGCGCCTTTCTCCACAAGGGCGCTTGCTTGCGTTTGACCGCGATCCCACAGCCGCGGCTGAAGCAAGTGCCTTAGCGGCACAGGACCCTCGTTTAACTTTTTTCCACACGCCTTTCTCGCAACTCGCAGAGATTATTGCTGCGCAGCAACTCACCGGCCAAGTGGCAGGTATCTTATTTGATCTCGGTGTCTCATCCCCACAACTTGATGACGCCGAACGTGGTTTTAGTTTTATGCGCGATGGCCCGCTTGACATGCGGATGAATCCCGAACAAGGAGAATCGGCGGCAGAATGGCTGGCCCACGCAGACATGGACGAAATGGCCCATGTTTTTCGCCATTATGGTGAGGAACGTTTTGCCGGTCGGATTGCGCGCGCGATTATTGAACATCGTCAAGAGCATACACTGACACGCACGTCCGAGTTGGCGAACTTAATTGCGAAAGTGAGCCCAACCCGGGAAAAACACAAACACCCAGCAACGCGAGTATTTCAAGCGATACGTATCCACATTAATCGTGAGCTCGGTGAAGTTGAAGATGCTTTAGTGGCTGCATTGGCGGCGCTTATGCCGGAAGGTCGATTGGCTGTGATCAGTTTCCACAGCTTGGAAGATCGCATTGTCAAACAGTTCATTCGTGCCCAGAGTACTCGCGCTCAAGTACCTGCCGGATTGCCATTGCGCGAAGACCAGATCGCCGACGATCGAACGTTAAAGGCGATCGGCAAAGCGATTAAGCCCGGAGCCGCAGAGTTAAAAGTCAATCCCCGTGCGCGCAGCTCCGTGTTGCGGATTGCTGAACGGCTACCGGAAAAAGCTGCGGGAGGTCAATCATGAAAAAAATTGACCTGAAGAAAATGTCTGGACATCGCGGCTTGCTGCACGTGATCGCCAGTGATCTTAAGCACTATCGTGGATTGCTCATTTGGGGAACCATTGCGCTTGCCAGTGGGTTTAGTGCGGTTTTTTTGACCCACATGAACCGTGAGCTTATCGCTGAGCGGGAGCAAGTGTTGCAATATCGCGACAGCCTCGATGTCGAATACCGACATCTCATTATTGAGCAAAATGCTTTAAGTGAGCACAGTCGGATTGAAACCATTGCTGCCCGTCAATTGGGTATGCAGCGTCCTACTGATGCGCAGGAGGTGCTGGTGCCATGGCGGTAAAACGTAATGCTCGCATTTTACGTCCAGAACCCTTACCCATGCGCTTTATGGTGCTGGTGGCTGGCGTATGTCTTGTGTTTGCATCGTTACTTGCTCGGGCAGCATACATTCAAGTGATTGAACCCGATCGTCTCCGCCTTGAGGGTGATATGCGTTCCGTGCGGGTTTCCCAAGATCGGGTACAGCGTGGCAATATCACTGACCGCAACGGTGTCGAGCTCGCAATCAGTGTGCCTGTGCATACCGTATGGGCTGATCCGAAAGTGGTCCATGATCGCAATAGCCTCGCGGATCAGCGCCGCTGGCAGGCGCTTGCGGAAGTACTCAACACCAGTGAAGAGCAATTATTACGTAAAGTCGACAATCCGCAACGGCGCTTTGTGTATCTTGAGCGCATGGTGACGCCAGCGGTCGCAAACTACATCCATCAACTACGTATTCCAGGGGTGGGTTTGAAAGAAGAATCGCGGCGTTTTTATCCAACCGGCGAGATTTCAGCACACGTGATAGGCATTACCAATATAGACGCCGAAGGCATCGACGGCGTTGAAGCAATTTATAACGACCTCCTGACGGGTACACCCGGTCAGCGACGCTACCGCAAAGACGGCTCTGGGCGTATGGTCGAGGAAATCGAGTTTACCGAGTCGCAATTACCGCAGAATCTCACTTTGAGTATTGACCAGCGGATTCAAACCGTCGCTTACCGCGAATTGACCAAAGCGGTGCGTTACCACCAAGCCACTTCTGGCTCTGTGGTGGTTTTGGACGTTGACACGGGCGAAGTTCTGGCGATGGTGAATAACCCCTCGTATAACCCAAACAATCGGACCGGCGTGCAACCGCACCAAATGCGGAATCGAGCGATTGCCGACAGTTTTGAACCCGGTTCAACGGTCAAGCCATTAGTGGTGCTCGGTGCGTTACAGGCGGGTGTCGTGAACGCCGATGAAACGGTCAAAACCAGTCCGGGTTGGATGCGAATTGGTGGTCGCCGCGTGCAAGATGCCCGCAATTACGGTGACCTAGATTTGGGCGGAATCTTGGCGCATTCGAGCAACGTCGGCACCTCGCGTTTGGCCTTGGAGCTCGATCTCAATGACTTCCTTAATCTTTATTCCCAAGCCGGGTTCGGAACTGATACGGGCATCAATATGCTGGGTGAAAGCATGGGGTTCATGCAACATCGCCAGCGTTGGTCGGACTTTGAACGGGCAACCTTGTCATTTGGCTATGGTATGTCGGCAACAACGCTGCAGCTGGCGCAAATGTATGCGATTCTTGGCAATGGCGGTATTAAGCGGCCGATCAGTATTCTCAAGGTCGATGAGCCGCACCCGGGACAGCGGGTCTTCTCTCGTGAATTCACGCAACAAACGGTGAAATTGATGGAAGCCGTCATTCAAGACGGGACCGGTTCGCGCGCAAGAGTACCGGGTTATCGTGTGGCAGGTAAAACAGGGACAAGTCGCAAGGCGGTCGCCGGTGGTTATGGCGACGAGTACATTGGTCTGTTTGCTGGGGTGCTTCCGGCCAGTCGGCCGCGAGTCGCGATTGTGGTCATGATTAACGAGCCTGCGGGTGATAGCTATCATGGTGGAACGGTCGCCGCCCCTGTATTTTCCCGCGTGGCTGAAGAGGCCATGCGCGTACTTAATGTTGCGCCGGACAACTTAAACAGTCGGGAATTGCGCGTTGCCGGTTGGGGAGGGCGCAGTAGTGATTGAACTCTCTCGTTTATTCGCAAATGCACCATTCCCATTGCCGCAGGTTACCATTACCGGCTTGAAGCTGGATAGCCGGAAAGTGACCAGCGGTGACGCATTTATCGCAGTTCCGGGTTACGAAGTTGACGGCCGTGATTATATTGATGCAGCGATTAGTGCGGGTGCCAGTGTAGTGCTCGCAGATATGGACGAGTGGACCCACGGCGAGCTTAACGGCGTTCCACTGATTGGAATTCCGTCGTTAAAGAGTCAAGTCTCTGCGATTGCCGGAAGTTTTTATCAACATCCATCGCGGCGCTTGCGTTTAATCGGCGTGACTGGAACCAACGGCAAAACAACCGTGAGTAATTTGGCCGCGCAATTGTGGCAGCACTTGAAGCCGGAAGCGGCAGTCCTCGGCACCATTGGTAGCGGTTTGTTGAAACAGTTGTTGCCCGAACAAAACACGACACCGGATGGGGTCACTGTGCAGCAGCGTTTGGCTGGCTTTTTGGCGGAGGGCGCTGAAGTTGTTGCCATGGAAGTTTCTTCACATGCCCTCGTGCAAGGTCGCGTTGAGGCGTTGAATTTCGATACCGTGATTGCTACCAACATTAGCCGCGATCACCTCGATTACCATGGCACCATGGACGCGTATATTGCGGCGAAGCAACGCCTATTCGGCGACTTTACTGCGCGCGTACAGATTATCAATGCGGATGACCCTCAAGTTGCTGTTTGGGCAACGCCAGCCGCATTAAAGTTTAGTTTAGATGAGCAGAAGATTGGCGAGACAAATACGCTCGTTGCGAGTCAGATTCGCTATCAACATGACGGCACCCACTTCAACTTAGTGTGGTCTGGGCATAACACCGATGGCGATGAAATTCAGCATCTGCCAGTGAAAACTAGCCTACTGGGTGACTTTAACGTTGCCAATATTCTCGCCGCGAGTTTGAGTGTCGTCGGTGCTGGTTATGCCCTCGCGGATGTTGCGGCCTTAGTTCCTTCTTTGCAATCAGTGCCGGGCCGCATGGAAACCTTTAGTGCAGAACAAAAGCCATTGGTGATTGTGGACTATGCGCATACACCGGATGCGCTTGAGCAAGTCTTACTGGCTGCGCGCCGTCACTGCCCCGGCCAACTGTGGTGTGTGTTTGGCTGTGGTGGTGACCGTGACCGCGGTAAACGGCCACAAATGGGCGCAGTCGCAGCGCGGCTCGCTGATCAAGTGGTCGTTACCGATGATAATCCGCGGACGGAATCACCTGAGCAGATTATTGCTGACATCATAAGTGGCATGGGTGCGGAATCAAGTCATTACGCGCATCCGGGCCGAGCTGATGCTGTAGCTTGGGCCATTGCACAGGCGGGGCCGGACGATGTGGTGGTCTGCGCAGGTAAAGGACATGAAACCTATCAAATTATCGGTCGTACTGCACACGCTTATGATGAACGTGAGTGGGTCAGAAGCTTAACTGGAGGACAACCATGATTCCAGTTTCTTTAGCGTGGATTAATACGCAAGTTGATGGCGAGTTGCATGCGCAATCGCCGCAGCAAATTATTGATCAACAGGTGGTGATCGATAGCCGGCAGGTGCAACCAGGCGATCTGTTCATCGCCATTAAAGGGCCAAACTTTGATGCCCACGATTTTTGTGCCGATGTGGTTGCAAAAGGTGCGTCAGCGTTAATTGTCGAGCGTCTGTTGGACCTCGATGTTGCCCAAATTGTCGTGGCAGATAGCCGAGCGGCGTTAGGCGCGCTGGGCGCGGCAGTGAAAGCGGAAGTTAAACCGAAATCTGTGGCCATTACCGGCAGCAGTGGCAAGACGACGGTCAAGGAAATGGTTGCCGCAATTCTTCGCCATGCACCGTCCGTGACGGGTGAGGTGTTAGCCACCGCAGGTAATTATAACAATGACATTGGCGTGCCCTTGACCTTATTGCGATTGACCCATGAACATCGCTACGGTGTCTTCGAGTTGGGCGCTAACCATCGTGGTGAAATCGCGTATACAACGGGGTTGGTGAAACCCGATGTTGCCATGATTAATAATGTGGCTCCGGCGCATGTCGAAGGCTTTGGTGACATCTGTGGTGTTGCCAAAGCGAAAACCGAAATTTTCCGCGGACTTGGTGCTCAGGGGCTGGCATTGACGAATGCGGATTCCGAGTTTCATGACTATTGGCAACGCGAGCTTAGCAACCAGAACTGGCAAACTTTCGCGATTGACCATGATGCTGACTACCAAGCAACCGCTATTCAACTTGATGACAATGGTTGCGCCCAGTTCGAGCTGGTGACGGCTGAGGGAACGTGGTCGGTGCAATTGCCTCTGCCGGGACGCCATAACGTGGCAAATGCGCTGGCCGCCGTTGCCGTGTGTCGAGCGCTCGGCTTGCGTATCGACGAGATACTCAGTGGCTTTCAGCATATGCAGTCTGTGCCAGGACGGATGTTGACGCACACACCGTGGCCACATGTTCGCTTAATTGATGATACCTATAATGCCAACGTGGGTTCGGCGAAAGCAGCGATTGATGTGCTTGCTAGTCTTCCGGGCCGCCGTATTTTTGTACTCGGCGACATGGGTGAGCTAGGCACACAAGCA
Source organism: Aliidiomarina sp. (assembly GCF_022565475.1). GTDB lineage: Bacteria > Pseudomonadota > Gammaproteobacteria > Enterobacterales > Alteromonadaceae > Aliidiomarina. The sequence goes on from NZ_JAIUMR010000004.1 coordinate 91,985, forward strand.
CGTGCTTACCATGAAGAAGTCGGTGCGCATGGTATTAGTGCTGGGATTGATGGTTTATATACGCTCGGCATTCTCAGTCAAAGCGCGAGTGAGATTTTTAATGGCCACGGCGGTCGCCATTTTGATTCCGTGGACAGTTTAGTTGCAGCTTTATATGAAGAAATTAACAGCGAGGCAGCGCTCACCATATTAGTGAAAGGATCACGCAGTGCACGCATGGAGCGAATTGTGGAAGCGCTGTTGAACGCGGCAAAAGAAGAACAACATCGGAGGAATGCCGCATGCTAGTTTGGTTGGCGGAATACTTACAGCAGCATGTAGCCACAGGCTTCAATGTGTTCTCGTATTTGACCATGCGCTCAATTATGGGAATTTTAACGGCACTTTTGCTTTCCCTTTGGTTGGGCCCGCGGGTGATTCGCGGTCTACAACGGATGCAAATTGGCCAAACCGTGCGTGATGATGGTCCTCAGAGCCATTTGAGTAAATCGGGTACGCCAACGATGGGTGGCATCTTGATTCTCGTCAGTATTTTAATTTCAGGAATACTATGGGCGGACTTGAGTAATCGCTATGTTGTCGTCACTCTGCTGACGCTAGCGGCATTTGGCGTAATCGGTTTTGTCGATGACTATCGCAAAGTGATCCGCAAAGACCCAGCGGGCCTCGTCGCACGCTGGAAATACTTTTGGCAGTCGGTCGTCGCATTGACCGTTGCCAGTTATCTATTTTACACCGCCCAACAGCCTGCAGAAACGGCACTGCTGATTCCTTTCTTCAAGGATGTGATGCCACAACTGGGGGCGTTCTATATTTTGCTGGCGTACTTTGTCATTGTCGGCACCAGCAATGCAGTCAACTTGACCGACGGTCTCGATGGCTTAGCGATTATGCCCACCGTGATGGTTGCCGGTGCACTTGGTGTTTTCTCGTATGTGACTGGACACGTTAACTTCGCAAACTATTTGCAAATTCCATACATTCCCGAGGCGGCGGAGCTGACCGTGGTCTGTGCCGCGATTGTCGGTGCAGGATTGGGGTTCTTATGGTTTAACACCTACCCGGCGCAAGTGTTTATGGGTGATGTTGGCTCATTGGCGCTCGGCGCTGTGCTTGGCATTATTGCAATCTTAGTCCGCCAAGAGTTGGTCTTGTTTATAATGGGTGGCGTGTTCGTGATCGAGACCTTGTCGGTGATGTTACAAGTTGGTTCGTACAAACTGCGTGGCAAGCGAATCTTTCGTATGGCACCAATCCATCATCATTACGAATTGAAAGGTTGGCCAGAACCACGAGTGATCGTTCGTTTTTGGATCATTTCGTTAATTCTGGTGTTGATTGGTTTAGCAACATTGAAATTGCGCTAGGGCAAAAGAATGAATACACAGAAACTGCAGACCTTTGAAACAATCGGCGTGTTAGGCTTTGGCCTCACCGGTGTTTCTGCTGCACGTTTTCTGTTAGCGCAAGGCCTGCAGCCCATCGTTATTGACACACGGAAAACACCGCCCGGAGCGGAGTCTGCGCCAGAAGTCGCCGAGGCCTGCGAAACTCACTTTGGACCGCTGCAAATTGAAGACCTATTACAGTGTGATTTGCTGATTGTAAGTCCCGGTATTGATCGCCGCGATCCAGTCATTGCAATGGCCGATGATGCTGGCGTGAAAATGATTTCCGACGTTGAGTTGTTTGCGTGGTTCGCGAACAAACCCATGATCGGCATTACCGGCTCGAATGGTAAATCAACCGTGACTGCCTTGTGTGGTCACATCTTGAAGAATGTCGGCATGCAGCCCTTGCTGATAGGCAATATTGGTATGCCGGTGCTTGATGCGCTGCTCGCCGATGCGCCAGAGCACGACTGCTATGTGTTGGAACTATCCAGTTTTCAGCTGGAGCTAGTCGATAATTTAGTGTTGAACGCCGCGACCATCCTCAATATCAGCGCTGATCACCTTGATCGTTACGACGACGAGCGTGCGTACGAGCGAGCCAAGCAGCGTATTTATGCGCATGCGCAAACCTGTGTCTGGAATCGCGACGATAGTGCGACCCGTCCGATTACGATTCAACCACGCGCTCAACACCTCAGTTTTGGTCAGTCCGATGCAGCCAAGGGCTTTGGTCTTCTGCGTCAAGATGACGATTTTTATCTCACCTTTAATAACAAGCCGTTATTAGCCTGTAGCGAATTACCGCTGGCTGGCATTCATAACTGGTTAAACATTCAAGCGGCGTTGGCGCTGGTGAAATCACTGGGTGTGGATGTGATAGAAGCGGTCACCGCTCTGCAAGGTTATCGCGCTTTGCCGCACCGCTGTGAAGTTATTGCTGAGCATGATCAAGTGCGCTGGATCGATGATTCGAAAGGCACGAATCCAGGAGCCGCGATAGCCGCCATTGAAGGCTTGCGACCGGCAACCAAAGGCAAACTTATTCTGATTATGGGCGGTGACGCGAAAGGTGCTGACCTCGCGGTGTTAAAGCCTGTTTTAAATACGCATGTGGATGTGTTAGTTACGCTCGGACGTGACGGTGACAAGATAGCGGCATTGAAACCGCAAAGCCGGCCGGTGCAAACGCTGAATGAAGCGGTTGCTTTTGCGGTGCAACAGGCGAGTGCAGGAACGGTCGTGCTGTTATCGCCGGCGTGTGCAAGTTTAGACATGTTCAAGAACTATCAAGATCGTGGGCAACAATTCCGCAGTGCGGTGGAGGCTTGGTATGCGAGCCACTGAACCGCAACTTGAACTGGAAATTCGTCCACAACAACCGTGGCGTCACCGGCTGAGTGCATTCTTTAATGGCTCGTCGATGCAGTTTTATGATCGTCATCTGCTTTTGCTGGCGCTGTTACTAATGGGTATCGGCTTTATCATGGTGGCATCGGCGTCGATTCCGGTGGCTGAGCGCTTAACGGGTAACCCATTTTATTTTGTTATTCGCCACGGTGTTTATTTAGGTGTCGGTACACTTGCTGCTATCGTGGTCATGACGATTCCGGTGGCGAAATGGCAAGAATACAGCGCACCGCTGTGTCTCATCGCCATTGTTATGCTGGTCGCGGTTATTTTTGTTGGCTCGACAGTCAATGGTGCGACGCGTTGGATTCGGATTGGTCCGTTTACGTTGCAGGTCGCTGAATTTGCCAAGTTGTTCTTCGTTATCTTCTTGGCCAGCTATCTTGACCGTCGGTATGACGAACTCCGTCGGAACTGGAAGGGGTTTATCAAAGCGCTGGTGGTGATGGGCGTGATGGCTATCTTGCTGCTAAAGCAACCCGACATGGGTTCCGTTGTCGTTCTCGGCGTTACTGCTTTGGGCATGCTTTGGGTCGCTGGTGCGCGACTCGTGCAGTTTTTCTCGGTGGCGATGACGCTCATTATCGTTTTCGTCTTGTTGATCGTATTTGAACCCTATCGAATGGCGCGGGTGACGTCATTCCTGAACCCGTGGGACGACCCGTTTAACACCGGTTATCAGTTGACGCAGTCACTAATGGCATTTGGTCGTGGTGATTGGTTGGGTCAAGGCTTGGGTAACAGCTTGCAAAAGCTTCAATATTTGCCGGAAGCGCATACTGATTTCATTCTAGCGGTCGTCGGCGAGGAGCTTGGTTTTGTTGGTGTGGCGCTGATTATTATGCTGGTGCTGGTGTTGGTGTTGAAGGCTATTTTCCTTGGTCAACGCGCACTGCGGCAGAAACGTCCATTCTCTGGTTACTTAGCGCAGGGAATTGGCATTTGGTTTGCATTTCAGGCTGCGGTCAATATCGGTGCGGCATCAGGAATGTTGCCGACCAAAGGGTTGACCTTACCCCTGGTCAGCTATGGCGGCAGTAGTTTATTAATTAGTTTAGTGGCTGTGGCCTTGCTATTGCGGATTGATTATGAAGTGCGAACGGGCTACCGGCTGCAGCGCTCGGAAGGTGAAAAGCGAGTACAACGAAGTAAACGTGGCGTGCAGGGGGACTTGGCATGAGTAAAGTCCTGATTGCTGCTGGTGGCACTGGTGGCCATGTTTTCCCAGCGCTTGCTGTTGCCGATGCACTTCGCGAGCAAGGTCATGATGTGATTTGGTTGGGCACCCTTGACCGCATGGAGGCCGATGTTGTTCCCGCTGCAGGCTATCGCTTTATCGGCGTAAAACAACAAGCACTGCGCGGCCGCAACCTGTTGACCTTGTTGGCAGCGCCCGTACGTTTGAGTCGCTCGGTTTGGCAGGTACGAAAATTACTCAAAGCAGAACAGGTCGATCTAGTGCTTGGATTCGGTGGCTATACTGCAGGTCCAGCGGGGGTGGCCGCGCGGCTGCTCGGTCTCCCATTGGTCATTCACGAGCAGAATGCAAAGCCGGGGCTGACCAATCGCTGGTTACACAAAATTGCCAGCAAAACGTTATTGGGCTTTGCTCAAGCAGAACGTGAGCTGAAGGGAGCGACGACGGTAGGAAATCCAGTTCGCGCTGACATTCAGGCCCTTGCACAACGGCCAAAAGCGGAGCACGCGGGGCTTCATGTGCTGGTGGTCGGTGGCAGCTTAGGGGCCGCACATCTGAACCAAACATTACCGGCGGCCTTGGCGAACTGGTCAGAGGCAGCATTGATGATTCGTCATCAAGTGGGCAAAGGCCGCAAAGCCGAGGTTGAACAGGCCTATGCATCTTGTCCGGCTGCTGTTCAGGTTGAGGTGAGTGAATTTATTCGGGATATGGCCGCCGCTTATGCATGGGCGGATGTTGTGATCGCCCGCGCGGGTGCGCTAACCGTTGCCGAATTAGCCTGTGCCGGAGTGCCTTCGATTTTGGTGCCTTACCCGCATGCGGTGGACGATCATCAGGCACTAAATGCGCAAGTTTTAGTCGCTGCCGGTGCCGCTGTGATGATCCGTCAGCACGATTTTTCACCGACTCGAATTTATGCCGAATTAAAACTGTTGAGTAATCAAGAAGACCAACGAAAAGGGATGGCCAGTGCTGCCCGAAATAGCGCACAATTGCAGGCAACTGAGAGTATCGTTGCCATTTGCTCGGAGTATTTATCCGCAGCAAAAGCGCACGCTAATGTTGTAACAGCGGAGCAAAAAACAGATGACTAAAGCACATGCGCAGCCATTTACCATTGTCAACGTGCCCGAGATGCGGCGCGTTCGTCGGATTCATTTTGTCGGCATTGGCGGTGCCGGAATGGCGGGAATTGCGGAAGTGTTGTTAAACCAAGGCTATCAAGTGTCAGGCTCAGATATTGCCGAAAATGCAAACACCCAACGGTTACGCCAACTGGGTGCAAAAGTGGCGATTGGCCACAATGCAGCACATGTGGCGACTGCCAGTGTCGTTGTGGTGTCGACGGCGATTCATAAGCACAATCCGGAGTTGTTAGCCGCGCAAGAATTGCTAATTCCGATTGTCCGTCGCGCGGAGATGCTCGCAGAGCTGATGCGTTTCCGTCATGGCATCGCGGTGGCTGGAACGCATGGTAAAACCACCACGACGAGCTTGCTGGCAAGTATTTTTGCTGAAGCTGAACTCGACCCGACCTTTGTTATTGGTGGCTTGTTGACCAGTGCGGGTAGCAATGCCCGTTTGGGGAACAGTAAGTATTTGATAGCTGAGGCGGACGAAAGTGATGCATCATTCTTGCATTTGCAGCCTATGGTCGCAGTGGTCACCAATATCGAAGCTGATCACATGGACACCTATGAAGGTGACTTTGGGCGTATGCAGGATACCTACATCGATTTCTTGCATAATTTGCCGTTTTACGGACTTGCCGTGATGTGCACTGACGACCCGGTCATTCAAAGTCTTTTAACCCGTGTCGGTCGCCAAATTGTCACTTATGGTTTCAATAGCGAGGCCGATGTGCGCGCTGTGCAGTTTAGTCAGGTTGGGCATCAGAGTCGCTTTACGGTGTTACGTAAAGGCAAAGACCCGTTATCCATCGAATTGAATTTGCCCGGCCGGCATAACGCTTTAAATGCGCTGGCGGCAATTGCGGTAGCGACCGACGAAGGTATTGAAGATAGTGCCATCGTTGCCGCGTTAGCGAAATTTGCGGGTATCGGCCGTCGTTTCCAACAGTACGGTGCGTTTGCATGTGACGATGGTGATGTGCTGCTCGTCGATGACTACGGCCATCATCCGTCCGAGGTTGCGGCGACAATTCAGGCCGCGAAAGCCGGTTGGCCGGAACGCCGATTAGTTATGTGCTTTCAACCACATCGGTATAGCCGCACGCGCGACCTCTATGAAGATTTTGTTGATGTGCTCAGTGACGTTGATTCATTGATTATGCTCGACGTTTACAGTGCCGGAGAGGAGCCTGTCGCCGGTGCGGATAGTCGTTCGTTATGTCGTTCACTGCGCCAACGCGGCAAGTTGGATCCGGTTTACGTCAAAGAAGTACAGCAAGTGCCAGCGCGCTTAGCGGAGCTGATTCAGCCCGGCGACATTGTCTTGACGCAAGGCGCGGGCAATGTCGGTGGACTGGCTAAATTACTCAACGAATTACAACTGGACCGTGAACGCATGCTGCAGGCCAATGAGGTGAACTCATGATGTTCGGTAAAGTTGCGGTGTTGGCCGGTGGTGATTCCGCCGAGCGAGAGGTGTCCTTGCGCTCGGGCGCTGCGATTCATAACGCATTAGTACAAGCGGGTGTGGACGCTGTCTTGTTTGACCCGGCAAAACAAGGCTGGTTTGCATTGCCGGAGCTCGGCGTTGACCGCGTGTTTATTGCCTTGCATGGCCGTGGTGGTGAAGACGGGCAAGCGCAAGCGATTCTAGAGATGATGCAGCTGCCGTACACCGGCAGCGGCGTATTGGCGAGTGCTTTGGCTATGGACAAAGGCCGCACGAAAGCACTATGGCATGGACTCGGTTTGCCGACCGCGCAGGCGGTCACGGTTAAGCGTGTTGATCAGATTGATTGTGCTGCATTACTGGCGCGACTTGGTGGTAAGGTCATGGTCAAGCCTGCTCATGAAGGCAGTAGCATTGGTATGGCGATGGCTGACAGTGCCGAGACGTTGCACGCAGCGTTAGTCACAGCGGCAGAGTTTGACCATGAAATGCTGGTTGAAACTTGGCTCAGTGGACCGGAATACACAGTTGGCATTCTTGCCGGTGAAGCTTTACCGGCGATTAAAGTGCAGACACCACACGCGTTTTACGATTATGCGGCTAAGTATCAGGACAACACGACCGAATATATTTGTCCGGCCGGTTTAGCCGATGCACGCGAACAGGAGATTCGGCAACTCGCCCTGCAGGCATTTCACGCTGTGGGCGGCGAAGGATGGGGCCGCGTCGATTTAATGGTGAATGATCATGGCGACTTACAGTTGCTCGAGCTGAATACGGTGCCAGGCATGACCGAGAAAAGCTTAGTGCCAAAGGCAGCAGCCCAAGTCGGTCTGAGTTTTCAAGATTTGGTATTAAAGATATTAGCGACGACGCAGGGTATGGAGCGTTAACCTGTGACGGAGCAAGTAGCGGAGCAAGCCACGGCCGGTGAAACCTTGCAGGCGCGAAATGGACAGTGGCAAGCAATCGTAGGTTTTGTGGTTTTCTTGCTGATTGTTGCCGGCTTAATGATTGGCGGTTACGCACTGATTGAAAAGTTAACTGACGCCGATGAAATGCCGTTGACCGGAATGATTATTCAAGGCGAGCGCCGTTACATTAGCGATGAAGATGTCCGCCAAGCTATTTTAAACGGTGAAGTTGGCAGTTTTTTTACCGCAGATGTGGACGAGTTACGCTTCCGTTTAGAAGCTTTACCTTGGGTGTATTCAGCTTCAATTCGGAAAGAGTGGCCACAGCGACTTCGGGTCTATTTAGTCGAGCAAGAGCCATTTGCGGTGTGGAATGATGAAGCATTCATCAATCAGCAAGGTCAGGTGTTCGCAGCCGAAGTGAATGAGCTTGCTGAAGTGTTGCCGCATTTGCTCGGGCCAGCGGACGCAGCGGCGGAGGTAATAACGCAGTATCAACGCATCAGTGAGATACTGCGAATATACCAAACCCGGGTGACGCGGCTGGAATTAAGTGAGCGTTTCGCCGTGAGTGCCTGGCTTGAGAATGGGATTGAAATACGCTTGGGTCGCGAGGCGCGATTGGAGCGAGTGCAGCGATTTATGGATCTTTACCCGGTGATTGCTGCAGAAGAGCCGGACAAAGCGATTGCGTATGCGGATTTGCGTTATGACACCGGTATCGCCATCGGTTGGAAAGACAAAGAAAATAACGAATAGGAAAGTGAGAGTGCTGTGATTACTAAAAATGAAACAGATAACATGATCGTCAGCCTCGATGTCGGCACCAGTAAAGTCACGGCATTGATCGGGGAAATACTGCCAGACGGCGACCTGAACGTCATCGGTGTTGGTGTGACCCCGGCGCGGGGAATGGATAAGGGCGGTGTCAATGACTTGAATCTTGTCGTCCAATCGATTCAACGGGCAGTGAATGAAGCTGAACTGATGGCGGACTGCCGCGTTTCAGCGGTGTATTTGAATATTAGCGGTCGCCACATTAGTTGCCAGAACGAAAATGGCATGGTGCCGATTAACGACTCGGAAGTGACTCAGGACGACGTCGATAGCGTTATTCATGCGGCGAAGTCGGTTCCGGTTGCGCAGGAGCGGCGAATTCTGCACGTGCTGCCCCAAGAGTTTGTGATTGATTCACAAGAGAGCATTAAAAGCCCGGTCGGCATGTCCGGAGTGCGGATGGAAGCACGCGTACACATGATCACCTGTGCGAACGATATGGCGCGAAATATCGTCAAAGCGGTCGAGCGCTGTGATTTAAAAGTGGAAAGTCTGGTGTTCTCAGCGCTGGCGTCGAGCTTTGCAGTTCTCACCGACGACGAGAAGGAGCTCGGTGTTGCGCTGGTCGACATGGGTGCAGGTACGATTGATATTAGTATTTTTGCCGGTGGCGTGCTGCGTCATACGGCAGTGATTCCGGTAGCGGGAAATCAGGTCACTAACGACATTGCGAAGATTTTCCGCACGCCACTGAGTCATGCTGAAGAGATTAAAGTGCAATACGCTTGTGCACTGCGGCAAATGGTCAGCATGGAAGACAATATTGAAGTGCCGTCCGTAGGTGGGCGTCCGGCACGATCGATGTCGCGTCATACGCTGGCGGAAGTAGTTGAACCGCGATACCAAGAGTTATTTGAACTCATTCGTGACGAAATTTACGGTAGCGGTTTGGAAGAGCAAATTGCAGCGGGTGTCGTGATTACTGGCGGTACCGCAAAGATGGAAGGTGCGATTGAGTTCGCCGAAGAGATATTTTCGATGCCAGTACGCTTAGGCGCACCGATCGGAATTCAGGGGCTTAGCGACTATGTCAACGACGCCACCTATGCCACGAGTGTCGGGCTGTTGCGCTTTGGGCAACTCGACCTCGCCGGTCAACAAGAAGAACGGCAACGGGGGCAACGTCCACACTGGTTGCAGCGGATTCAAAGTTGGTTCCGCGGAGAATTTTAGAAAAAGTCGTAAAAAGTAAAATTAAGACTTTGATTTTTATGGGGTAACAACGGAAAATACGGGCAAGTGGAGAGGTAACTATTATGAATACTTTTGAAGTAGTGGATAATTTTGAAGCGGACGCGGTGATTAAAGTCATCGGTGTCGGCGGCGGCGGTGGAAACGCTGTGCAACACATGGTTGCGCAGTCGATTGAAGGCGTTAAGTTCCTTGCGGCAAATACTGACGCACAAGCACTGCGTAAACACGATGCGGATGTGTTGATTCAGCTGGGGAATGAAATCACCAAAGGTTTAGGTGCTGGTGCAAACCCAGAAGTTGGACGAATTTCCGCAGAGGAAAATCGTGAAGAGATTGCGCGTCAACTTGAAGGCGCAGACATGATCTTTATCGCTGCAGGCATGGGTGGTGGCACCGGAACGGGCGCCGCGCCTGTGGTCGCTGAGATTGCCAAAGAATTGGGCATTTTAACGATTGCTGTGGTCACTAAGCCATTCCCATTTGAAGGGAAGAAGCGGATGGCAGCGGCAGAAGAAGGGATTAATCAGTTATCGCAACACGTCGATTCACTGATTACCATCCCGAACGAAAAGCTTCTGAAAGTTTTAGGTAAAGGCACCTCATTACTGGATGCGTTTGGTGCAGCCAATAATGTACTATTAGGTGCAGTTCAAGGCATTGCTGAATTGATTACCCGTCAAGGTTTGATTAACGTTGACTTCGCTGACGTTCAAGCAGTCATGCGCGAAATGGGTACGGCGATGATGGGAACTGGCGTTGCCAGTGGTCCAGATCGTGCGCAAGAAGCGGCACAAATGGCGATTAACAGTCCACTGCTGGAAGATATTGATCTTTCTGGTGCGCGTGGCGTACTGGTCAATGTCACGGCTGGTATGGACATGGGTATTGATGAGTTTGAAACGGTCGGTAGTGTGATTCGCTCGTTTGCCTCTGAAAATGCGACAGTAATCGTTGGTACCGTAATTGATGCGGAAATGTCTGACGAAATGCGTGTCACTGTGGTGGCGACAGGCATTGGTGCAGAGCGTAAGCCGGACATCTCTTTGGTTGAAAAGAAACCAGAGCCGATGACGGTGCGTTCAAGTAGTTCGGGTGGTTTTAACCGCCAAGCGACCGCGCCAAAACTGGAAGAAGAAGCTGATTATGACGTTGAAGAGCGCCCATCAGCGCGTAAGCAGGCGGAACCAGACATTCTGGACATCCCTGCGTTTCTTCGTCGCCAAGCAGACTGATCAGTCCAGTTATTGACGAAAGCATTAGCAATTGCTATAGTATCGCCCCTTTTTGTCAGCGGCGTGACAGGCTTTAATTCTTGAAGGCTGCTGGGCGATAACTTAAAACTCCTTGCCGCACAAACGGATCTTGTCGGTATGAAAATTTGCGACGAAGGAGGATTCAGTATGGTCAAACAACGTACCATTAAGCAGATGATTGCAACCACGGGTGTGGGTTTGCATAAAGGCAACAAGGTTAACTTGGTGCTGCGTCCTGCTGCGCCGGACACAGGTATTGTGTTCCGTCGGACTGATCTGGATCCTGCTGTCGAAATCAAGGCCTCACCTGAGCTGGTGAAGGACACGCGCATGTGTACTTGTCTGATTAATGACGACAACGTTCGCATTTCGACCGTAGAACACTTGCTTGCCGCGATTGCGGGCATGGGTATCGATAATTTAATTGTTGAAGTGGACTCGCACGAAATTCCAATTATGGATGGCAGTTCACACCCGTTTGTATTCTTGCTGCAGTCAGCGGGCGTGCACGAGCAAGGGAAAGCGAAGCGCTTCATTAAAGTGAAGCAGCCGATTCGTGTCGAAGAAGGTGATAAATGGGCCGAGTTATTACCCCATAACGGCTTTAAAATCGACTTTGCGATTGATTTCGAACATCCAGCTATCGCGGATACGAATCAAGTTGTGTCCATGGACTTTAGTAGCCAAGCATTTATTCGTGATATTAGCCGTGCCCGTACTTTCGGCTTTATGAAAGACATCGAATATTTGCGTGCCAATAACTTAGCCCTGGGTGGCGGTTTTGACAACGCCGTGGTTTTGGATGATTTCCGCATCCTCAACACGGATGGATTGCGCTACGACGACGAGTTCGTGAAACACAAAATACTTGATGCGGTCGGCGACCTCTATATGGGTGGTCATAGCATTTTGGGGCATTTGCGTGCTTATAAGTCAGGACATGCATTAAATAACAAGCTTTTGGTGGCATTAATGCAGCATCAGGAAGCTTGGGAATTTGTGACATTTGAAGAGACAAGTGCAGAGGCGCCCATTAGTTACCTCAGCCCTGCCCTTGCCTAATTGATTGAAAGGCCGCTACTGAAAATAGCGGCCTTTTTGCGTAAAGTCACGATGAAATGTTGCGCAAAAGCGCAACAAGGCTTAAGGTAAGCGACGGCGTTATTGCAATGCGGGTTTTACTTTGATTTCTAAACTGCGTAAAGGCTGTGAGCTAGCCGTTTGCAATGAGAGTAAAATCTTCGATTGTAACAAGCGCACACGAGTGGACCAAACGCCACTGCGTACATAAATAATTAGGGTTTGTCCTTGAATGGCAACGCAACGCGAGTTGGCAGCAAGATCAGCAGGCACTGCGGCAAGCCATAAATTCTGTAAATTTGACTGGCGATGATGTTGCTCATTAAGTTGTGCAAGTGGGCCTTTTTGTAACAAGGTTTGCACACTTTTGGGTTTGCGCTTCAGCATATAATTTAATTCAACTCGGAACGTGCATGAGTTTAGCAATTGAGTATCAAGGTAAAAAAGTACGCTTTAAGCTGCAGTTTAGCAAGCGGCGTTTACTGTTTATCAGTGCTTTCGTGGCATTTTTCTTGTTAATGGCGATGCAGCCATGGCAGGGACTGTCGTTCAATAGTCTGGTTGAGCAAAGCAAGATACAGGACGAGCAACGCGCTTTGGCGATGCAGTCGGAACTGGTGCAAGAAGTTCGCGACCGTACCCAACGTGAACTCACCGCAATGACCATGAAGGTGGGTGAGTTACAAGCACAAATTATGCGACTGGAAGCGCTCGGTCAGCGTCTTGCCGCAGTAGCGCAGCTGGAAAGCAGCGAGTTTGACTTCACAGCGCCACTACCGGTCGGTGGTCCTGACCAGATTATCCCCGAATGGCCGTTGGTCAGCGAACATCAATTGTTGTCTGAACTCGACAGCGTTCTCGCTCAATTAGAAAATCGACAAAAACAACTTCGCCTCCTTGAAAGTGTCATGTTACATCACCATATAGAAGATGAACGATTTATTTCCGGTCGTCCTGTGAGCACAGGCTGGCTATCTTCGCAGTTTGGCGTTCGCAAAGACCCATTTACGGGCAACCCGACGATGCACCGCGGCGTTGATTATGCAGCGCCTGAAGGTACGCCGATCAAGGCGACGGGTGCAGGTATTGTGACCTTTGCGGGACCACGAGCAGGTTACGGTAATTTGATTGAAGTTGATCATGGTGCTGGCATTCGCACTCGCTATGGTCATATGAACTCAATTGATGTCAATGTCGGCGATGTTGTCACTCGCGGGCAAGTGATTGCGACAGTAGGTAATTTAGGGCGCTCAACCGGACCACACGTTCACTATGAAGTGTTGGAGAATGGGCGACAGGTCAATCCGGCACGATTTGTTTTACGCGACGCGCCGGTCGAATAGCATCGATGGAAAGAGTAGAGCCGGCACCGACGCGGTGCCGTTTATTTTTTCACCACTAGATTTTTTGCTACAGGATATTAAAAACACATGTTGGGTAGTCTCTTTAAACGTATTTTTGGTAGTCGAAACGATCGTATTATCCGTGCATCACGCAAACGCGTTGGCCAAATTAACGCGCTAGAGCCGGAGTACGAGAACTTAAGCGATGACGAGCTCAAGGCAAAGACTGCTGAGTTTAAAGAGCGCTTGGCGAATGGTGAAACGCTTGACGACCTGTTGGTTGAGGCATTTGCAGTCGCTCGCGAAGCGAGTAAACGCGTCTTTGAAATGCGCCCATTTGACGTCCAGTTGGTGGGTGGCATGATCCTGAATGAACACCGAATCGCCGAAATGCGTACGGGTGAAGGTAAAACCCTCACAGCGACACTACCGGCATACTTGAATGCCCTTACTGGTCGTGGCGTACATATCATTACCGTCAACGATTACTTAGCCCGCCGCGATGCTGATTGGAGCCGTCCTTTCTTTGAATATCTAGGCATGACCGTTGGTGTTAACGTTGCCGGTATGCAGCCGAAAGACAAGAAAAGCAACTACGCTTGCGATATTTTATACGGCACCAATAACGAGTTTGGTTTCGACTATTTGCGCGACAATATGGCATTTACGCCAGACGACCGGGTGCAACGTGACCTGCATTTCGCAATCGTCGATGAAGTTGACTCGATCTTGATTGACGAAGCACGTACCCCGTTAATTATCTCGGGTCCAGCGGAAGATTCTTCCGAGTTATACAAGAAAATTAATACCCTAGTGCCACAACTGACTCGCCAAGCCCATGAAGATGGGAAAGGTGAGGACGATGCCGAGCTTGGTGACTACACCATTGACGAAAAGGCGCGTCAGCTTTATCTGACTGAGCACGGTCAGGAGCACATTGAATCGATTTTGAAAGAAAACGGTTTGCTCGACGAAAGTGAGTCCTTGTATTCACCGACCAACATTTCTTTGTTACACCACGTCAACGCAGCATTGCGTGCGCACCACTTATTCCATCGCGATGTTGACTACATCGTTAAAGATGACCAGATCGTGATTGTCGATGAGCATACCGGTCGGACGATGGAAGGCCGTCGCTGGTCTGAAGGTTTGCACCAAGCCGTGGAAGCTAAAGAAGGTGTGCCGATTCAGAACGAGAACCAAACGTTAGCGTCGATCACCTTCCAGAATTATTTCCGCTTGTATGAGAAACTTGCGGGTATGACGGGTACCGCCGATACCGAAGCATTCGAGTTTCAGTCGATTTATGGCTTAGAAACTGTCGTTGTACCAACCAATAAAGACATGATTCGCGATGACATGCCGGACCTCATCTTCTTGACGGCGCAAGAGAAATACAACGCCATTATTGAAGATATTCGCGCGCAACGTGACGCGGGCCGTCCGGTCCTTGTAGGTACGAGTTCGATTGAAAGTTCTGAGCTGGTGTCACGTTTATTGAAGAAAGAAAAAATTAAACACAAGGTTTTGAACGCGAAGTTCCACGCCCAAGAAGCGGAAATCATTGCTCAAGCGGGTCAAGCTGGCTCGGTGACGATTGCGACCAACATGGCGGGTCGTGGTACTGATATTATGCTCGGTGGTAACTGGCAAACCGAAATTGCCAACATCGAAAATCCAACGCCTGAGCAAATCAAAAAGATTAAAGAAGATTGGAAAGTCCGCCACGATGCCGTAATCGCCTCAGGTGGTTTACATATTGTCGGTACTGAGCGTCACGAGTCACGCCGGATTGATAACCAGTTACGTGGTCGAGCAGGTCGTCAGGGTGATCCGGGTTCGTCACGTTTTTATCTGTCGCTAGAAGACTCGCTGATGCGTATTTTCGCATCTGACCGCATGGCAACCATGATGAAACGCCTCGGTATGAAAGAAGGCGAGGCCATTGAGCACCCATGGGTGACCAAGGCGATTGAGAATGCACAACGTAAGGTCGAAGGTCGTAACTTCGATGTCCGTAAGCAATTGCTTGAATACGATGATGTCGCTAACGACCAACGGAAAGTGGTCTATGAGCAGCGTAATGAACTGCTTGACGGTAAGGACATTAAAGATACCATAGCGGTGATTCGTGAGGACGTCTTCAATCGTGTCATCAGTGACTACATTCCGCCGCAATCGCTTGAAGAAATGTGGAATATCGAAGGGCTTGAAGATCGCTTGCGTGCAGACTTTGATTTGCAGTTACCGATTCAAGAGTGGCTTGATAACGACGATAAGCTGTTCGAAGAGATCTTGCGCGAGAAGATTGTTGAAGAAGCGATTAAAGCCTACGAACTCAAAGAGCAACAAGTCGGCGAACAGGTGCTCCGCCACTTTGAGAAGGCGGTTATGCTGCAAAGCCTAGACCAGCATTGGAAAGAGCATTTAGCGGCGATGGACCACTTGCGTCAGGGGATTCATTTGCGTGGTTACGCGAACAAGAACCCGAAACAGGAATATAAGCGTGAAGCCTATGATCTGTTTATGGACATGCTCGAGGCGCTGAAGCTGGATGTCATTAGTATTCTCAGCAAGGTCAAAGTACGTGCCGAGGAAGACGTCGAAGCGATGGAAGAACAACGTCGTCGTAAAGATTCTGCCCCGAAACAGTTCCAACATGAAAGCGCACCATCGGCAACCGCAGGCGGCGTTCCTGCAGCGGAAGGTCAGCAGGTTGTTCGGGAGGGCGAAAAAGTAGGCCGTAATGACCCGTGCCCATGCGGTTCTGGGAAGAAATACAAGCATTGCCATGGCAAGCTTACCTAAGACCATGCAGAAACATGTTCATGTCGCCGTGGGTGTGATCACTCACGGCGCTTCTGTTTTAGTCAGTAAACGTGCCGATCATCAACACCAAGGCGGCTTGTGGGAGTTTCCGGGTGGTAAAGTGGAAACTGACGAAGCAGTCAAAACCGCGCTTGCGCGTGAGTTAAAAGAAGAGCTGAATGTTACCGTGCTCGCGGCAGCACCCATGTTTGAAATTGTGCACGACTACGGTGACAAGGTCGTCCATTTAGATATTTGGCACGTTTCTCAACACACCGGCGAGGTTCTCGCCAATGAAGGTCAGGCTTGGCAGTGGGCGGATGCGGATACCTTACGCGAGCTTAAGTTTCCCGCGGCCAATGGGCCAATCGTGACGGCCACACTCAAACTTATTGATTAGTAATCATCTTCGTTGTTAGCTGCTGGCGGCAACTCCGGCCCAGGAATTCGTTTCTCTTCTGCAGCCCATTCGCCCAAGTCAATCAGTTTGCAGCGCTCGCTGCAAAATGGACGAAACGCAGAGGCGCTCGACCAAACAACTAATTTTTCGCAGGTGGGACAGGAAACCGTGGTTGGGGTTTTCATTTGTGACACAACAAACCTCTTTGACGTGAACGTCGAATTAATTACTACAGCGGGCAAGCGCAAACGTGACGGCGCCTTGATACGGTGTGCGTTCTGCTGAATCAGCCTGCATGAAGCGGATACTATAACGCTGCCGATGCCCACTAATTAATGGGTAAACCTTAAATTCATTCGGTACCCGCAAGCGCAATAACGCCAACTTTTCTGAGTTGGCTTGGAAGCTTCCGTTTTCTGCGACCAATTGCTCAAATTCGCCTTGTTCTCGCAACATGTTTAATTCCATGTTTAATGCGCTTTGCAGGACGGTTAATTGCTCTAACCATCGCGTGGTTTCAAGTGTGCGCTGCTCATCGCTTTGCTGCAACCAAAACTGCAAGTCAGGTAGTTCATGGTGGCATTGCCCGCCCATCAGCCCCATGCGTTGACGCACGTTAGCAAGCAAACGGTTTTCGCGCAGGACATAACCGAATTTATGGCCTTCGCACAAGGCCTGTAAAATTTGCCGTAACTCTTGGTGGACTTCTTGCAGTCGGTGTTGATTGACCGCAGGATGATTGAAATAGGCTAAAAGCCGACCTTCTCGCCGTTCTAGGTCTTTAATTAAATCGGCTCGTGTATCTGTGCGGTCGAGTAAATCCAATAGATTGAATAAACCACCGAAAAACAGCGGATAATTGACCGCATTGACGTTGGCTGCGGCTTGGTGGATCTGCAGCAACAAGGCTTCAATGCGCAAATAGACGCGGATTTTTTCTTCTAACGGATGCTCGTAGGTCTTGAAGTCCATGATTCTTATATTTTTATAGTGAGCCTTTGGTCATGATACCGACTCAGGATGATAAGGCAATCCTTAAATAGTATTCATGTAGTCGGTCAATTTTAGCATGTAACTCGGCTACGCTACCGCTATTATCGAGAATATCGTCGGCTTTGGCGATGCGGTCTTCTCGCGACAATTGCGCGGCCATGATGGCACTGATTTGGTCGGTGTCCACTTGATCGCGAGCCTGCGTGCGTTCTATTTGCAGCGCTTCGGGTACATCGATGACAAGCACCCGGTCGGTATATTGTTCTAAACCATTTTCCAGCAGCAATGGTGCTGACAAGACCACGTAAGGCGAATGTGCTGATTGTATGCGAGTCAGCATGTGTTCGCGAATGGCTGGGTGGAGTAGAGTATTCAGCCAAGCTTTTTCGCTCGGGTCGGCAAAGATGATCGCACGCAACGCGGCACGGTCGAGTTCTCCATTCGCTTGCAGTATATTATCACCGAAGCGCTCGGCGATTGCCTGCAATGCTGGAGTACCAGCAGCAACCACATCGCGCGCAACTTGGTCGGCATCGACGACGCTAATACCTAGGCTGGCAAACCGATCAGTGGCGGTTGATTTACCCGAACCAATGCCGCCGGTGACGCCGAGAACCCAGATGTGTTTTTGTTTGGTATTCATGAGATAGCGATACTCCAATACCACGCGTAGATGACGTCGGCAAAATACAGGCTAATGCCACCTGCAATCGCCAAATAGGGTCCGAACGGCATCGGTTGACCAAATCGAGAGTTTTTGGCGACGAGCTGAAGAATACCGAAACATGCGCCGACCACCGATGAGAGAAGAATGATCAAGGGTAAATGCTGCCAGCCTAACCAAGCGCCCAAGGCGGCTAATAGTTTAAAGTCGCCATAACCCATGCCTTCTTTGCCGGTAGCCAGTTTGAATAACCAAAATAATGACCACAAGAAAAGATAACCGACGGCGGCACCAATAATGGCGTCAGTCGGTGTCACTGGCAGCCAAAAGATACTGCCAATCAGACCGAGCCAGAGCAAAGGCAAGGTGATCTGGTCGGGTAAGAGCATATGGTCGACGTCTATTAAGGTGAGTAGGACCAGCAGATAAAGCAGGACGACATAACTCCAACCTAAGGTATTAAAGCCAAAATGGTAGATGGTTATTGCGGCAAGGAACGCGCAGACGAGTTCGACCAAGGGATAGCGAATCGAAATACCGACCTTGCAAGCGCGGCACTTTCCGCGCAGGAGCAAATAACTGAGTACCGGAACATTGTCGTACCAACGAATCGGCGTTTTACAGCGAGGACAGTGCGAGGCGGGTTGCGATAGATTATAAACCGGCTGTTCGCTGATGTTCTTGTTCGTCAGTTCGGCGCAATCGCGCTGCCATTGTGCTTGCATCATTTTCGGCAAACGGGCAATGACAACATTCCCAAAGCTGCCAAAACACAATCCGATAAAGAGTGCAAACAAGCAACCAAACCAAGGCCATACAATTAAAATTTCTGCCACGCCATGTTCCTTTTTATTGTTGTTGACCCATTATACTGCGATTGCGCCTGCAAGTTGAAATAATGGTAAATAAATAGCGAGTAAAATCACCAAGGTCAACAAACTTACCACAGTTAAGAGCAGGGCAGGTACCGTCGCACTGAGCTGTGTTTCAAACGCCATAAGATCGTTTTTGAGGTCGGCGAGAGCAATGCTTATTTGCTCGCAAAGCTGACCGCTCTGTTCGCCGATGTCGATAGCGATCAAGACCCGATCCGGCGCCAAGGTCGACTGCCAACAACTATGCCAAGAGCGCCCTTGTTGCATCTGCTGGAAAGCACGCTGCCATTGAGATCGCCAGTATGGACTTGTGCTTTGTTCGGCCTGTTGTTGACAGAGCGTTAATAATGGAATTTGGCTTTGCATGCCAAATTGAATCATCACCAGATCGTCGTACAGCACTTGTTGATTCAGCCACTTGCCAAGCCAAGGTAACTGGTAGGTCGTGTGATGGAGTCGACGGACAAGCATCGTGACGAGATAGCCGACGACGATCCCGCAACCAGCGACTAAACCAAAAATGAGCCAAGAGACCTGACTCATGCGGATCAGGTTCTCAGTGAGGGCAGGGACTTGCGCATCCATCCCTTGGTAAACATTCGCAAACTTAGGCACCAAAAACTTCAACATAAAGACCATCAGCAGCGCAGCAACCACGAGTACGGTAAGTGGATAGCGCAGCGCTTGTTGCCGCTGGCGCACGCGTTCATTTTTGCTCTGCAACGACTGAATCAGATGTTCCAACGTGAGCGCAAGCTGGCCGCTCGCTTCAGCATTTTTGATCCAAGGGAGCAGCCAACTTGGAAAGACATCACTGCACTGTGCCATCGACTCGTGCAAACTTTGTCCTTGCTGAATACCCAGACAAACCTGCTGGCACGCGCTGGCCAATTGTTGCGAGCGGCTCTTATCGCGCAAATGTTGCCAACAGCGGAGCTGATCGAAGCCGGATTTGGTGAGTGATAGCCATTGTTGCAGAAGGTGGAGCCAAACCGCGATAGCAGGACGCCGCAACGACGGCAATGGTCGCTGGGCTTGCAACAGAATGTTCTGTTGGTGAAGGGTTTGGCGCAAGTGCTGTACGGAAGTTGCGTGGCTGACGCCCTGTAAGAAATGTTGTTCGGGATGGAGACCGGACCAATGGTACCAAATCGGATTAGCCATGTTGTGTTCTCCCTGTATCAGGCTGACACAGCTGAGCTAGGCGAGGCCAAAAGTGATCCTGTTCGTGCGCCAATAGGATGTCAATGAGGTCGTCGTGGCGACTCATTAAATGAAAGACACCGCGTCGGCTCTGTTGATGCACGACCAACTGTTGATTGGTTAAAAGCAGCAAGCAAGCGGCTAATTGAAAGTAATCAACGCCTAATTGCTGGAGGCGAATAAATGCACTCAATGGGTTGCTCGCATGCAAGGTTGCTAATACGAGGTGTCCGGTTTGGGCCGCTTGGCAGGCAATTTGCGCAGTTTCTGTATCGCGGATCTCGCCAATCATGATGACGTCAGGATCTTGGCGTAAAAGTGCGCGTAAGGCGCGTGCAAAGGTTAATGACTGAGCGTTACTGACCGGTACTTGATTGACGCCGTGGAGGGCGATTTCAACCGGATCTTCGACGGTGACAATGTTCAGTTGAGCACTGTCCATCGCCTCTAACATGGCGTAGAGGGTGCGAGTTTTGCCGCTGCCGGTGGCTCCGGTGACCAGAATCAGCCCATGCTCTGCTTGGATCGCTTGCTGCACGGAGTCGAGTTGTGGTTCAGACAGTCCGAGCTGGCTTAACGGCAAGGTTCCTACGGCCAAGACTTGTAGCCTGAGTACGAGCTTTTCGCCGTGTAAGGTATTCACGGTATTCAGACGACAATCAATTTGAATAGGGCTACGATGATTTTCCTCGACTGTACTTGTGGTTATCGCACTAAACTGGAAGCGACCGTCCTGAGGGAGATGGCGTTCGGTGATATCGAGTGCCGCCGCTGCCTTCATCGCGGCAAGTGCACGTTTGCCTTCATGCAAAGTGACGTGTTGCACTAAAATCAGCTGGCCTAATCGCCGGGCTCGCCAGCGATATCCTTGCGTGGTTGCTTCGAGATGCAAATCGGTACATTGATTCAATGCATGCTCGGTAATGAAACTGGCGAGTGCGCTGGGGAGTTGGTTCATAATTTAAACCGCCGCTGCACGACTACAAGGCGCCACTACAATGCGGAATGCGCATGTTGCCGTCAGCCTTATAATCATTGCAGAACAGTTGCCACTGCAACTGTGTACTGGTGATACGTGGTCGCAACTCCACTCTTAATGGCTCTCCCGCCTGCGTCGGAATCTCGAATTCAGCGAGAATGCTGGCATTGGCTGAACCTGTGCTCAAGGTTTGAATCCCTTGCGGTAACTCAGTGGGGACGGCGGGAATGCCACGCTGGCCAAATTGACTGCAGGAGGACAGGGAGGCTTGCATCTGCCAGCACAGACTAATGGCCGTTTGCCAAGGTTGCAGTGACAGTAATGCCGCCCCCGCTTTCGCCCGTTGGTTATAATCGGAATACGCTGGAATGGCAAAAGAGCTGAGAATGGCGAGAATGGCCACCACGACCATCAACTCAATTAGGTTAAATCCCCGATTAAATCCCCGAGTAAATCCCCGAGCTGAGATTTGATGCCGATGACGTAGTGATATTTTTGATGCTGAGTCTGCGAGAAACATAAGCCGATTCCTTTTGGCTATTTTGACAGTGTTGAGTCACTATCAATAGCAAAGGAACCGGCATTTACCTATATTTGCAGACCGTTTTCAGCGATCACCTAACATCTTTAAGTTCGAGTCTTGAGGTCGAGTTTTAAAGCTTGGTCGTAATGCGCATCGACAAATCAAGCGCCGTGATGTGCTTGGTCAGCGCGCCGGAGGAAATGAAATCGACGCCAGACGAGGCATAGTCGGCTAAACGTTCGGGTGTGATGTTGCCCGACACTTCCAATTTTGCCCGTCCAGCGGTCAGTTCCACAGCAGCGGTAATATCGGCCAAAGAAAAATTATCGAGCATGATGACGTCTGCTCCGGCCGCCAACGCTTGCTCAAGTTCGGCGAGAGATTCCGTTTCGACCTCAACCCAACGGCCGGGGAAGTTGTCGCGTGCCGTTTGCACCGCGGCCGCGATACCACCACAGGCGGCGATGTGATTTTCTTTGATTAAAAATGCATCGAATAGACCAATTCGGTGGTTTTTACCACCGCCACATTGCACTGCATATTTTTGTGCCAAACGCAGGCCTGGAATGGTTTTACGTGTGTCTAAGAGTTCGGTCTTGGTGCCGGCCAAGTGGGCAACTGCAGCCGCGGTAACTGTTGCTGTCGCCGACAAGGTCTGTAAAAAGTTCATCGCGGTGCGCTCACCGGTGAGCAAGGCCCGCGCTGGACCACGTAAATAGCAAAGTACTTGCTCAGGTTGCACAGCGTCGCCATCTTGAACATGCCACTCGATTTCGACGTTACCGTCTGCTTGTAACTGACGGAAAACCTCATTGACCCACTCTGTGCCACAGATGACACCTGGTTCCCGGGTAATCAAATGCGCTTGTGCATGTGCATCGGCAGGAATTAAACTGGCCGTGATATCTTGACTGGCATCGGCGAAGCCGCCTAAATCTTCCGCCAACGCGGCTTGGACTTGGGCGGGAATGGCGTTTTTCAAAGCTGTTTCAAATTGCACGTCAGAGGTCATGATGGTTCCTGTTGGTCGCGCCAATCGTCTATTGGCGGATGGTTAAGACGCCGTCGCGTTGGGTAAACTCAAGCGAGCGCAATGCGCTCATGCCTAATAAAATATGCTGGCTGTCATAGTCCGGAACTATGGTCGCGGCGACATTATACAACCGAATAGCACCGAGTTGGAGCTCAGCGATCTCAGTGCGATAGGCCGTCGCAATACCACTCGCAGTGCGTACTTGCACTGCCGGTCCGCGCTCGACGCCGAGTTGAGCCGCCATGCGGCCTGGAATCGCCACTTGCGTCGCACCGGTGTCAAGCATAAAGACGACCTCACGGCCATTGATGTGGCCGTTTGCGATGTAGTGTCCCGCACGGTTTTGACTGAGTTCAACCACGGCGACGTTGCCGTCGTGCCAGGTGTTAACTTGTTGATTGGGATTTTCTTGGCGGCCAAGGTGACCACTAAAAAACCAATACAGGATAAATAATAAAGCAATCCAGGAAAACCAGTTAAACCAACGGCCGAAGACTTTACTGGGGTCTTGATCTGTTTGCATTGGCTTGACCTCTTGCTTTACCTTTCTAGCGGAAAACCTGATACTCAAGATACACTGATAATGCAGGCACCTGGGAAACAGATAACGATGGCTTCGACAGAGCACCGCATGCAGGTATGTAATCATCGCCTACAAGGTGTGGACTATATTGCCTCACCGCATTATGACGAACGTCCGGACCCGACTGACATTAATTTACTCGTCATTCACGGAATTAGTTTACCTGCTGGGCAATTTGGTGGACAGTTTATCACGGATTTATTTCTCGGCGAATTGAACTGCGCTGCCCACCCTGACTTTGCGGCACTTGCAGGCCTGCGGGTCTCCGCGCACTGTTTGATTCGCCGTTGCGGTGAAGTTATTCAATATGTCGATTTCGACCGACGCGCTTGGCATGCCGGCGTCTCGTCTTGGCAAGGGAGGGAACGTTGTAACGATTTTGCCATTGGTATTGAACTTGAGGGAACCGACAACACCCCCTACACTGAATCACAATACCACATGCTTGCGGCGGTAACAGTGGCGTTACAACACGCCTATCCGCAGATTAGCAATGAACGCATTGTGGGTCATGAAGATATTGCTCCCGGCCGCAAAACCGATCCGGGTCCGGCGTTTAATTGGACGTATTATCAAAAAATATGTGCTACGCACCGGTAGCCATGAACTAGAGGAAGAAACAACATGCTCGTGTTTTCGTTGTTCATTGCGTTGATTATCGAACGTTTGCGCGTCACACCAGACGCGTGGCAACTCGACCCTATTGCGAGGCGCTGGGATGGTTGGCTCGACGGTCAAGACAACTTGACGTCGTGGCGCGAGCACGATTTGTTTGGTCCTCTGCTACTGATTGCGCCAGCGCTGTTACTTGCGGTGTTGTTATGGCTCGCTAATGGCGGACTCGGGAGTATGTTGGTCAGTATTCTTGTGCTCACGTTAGTGACTGGCTGTCGCCCAGAGCGACAGGCATTACGCGACTATTTTCTAGCTGCACAACGGGAAGACACCGAAGCGATGGAAACCGCTGCTAAGGTGCTGCAATACAGTTCAGCAGAAGGCATGAGCTTGGGTCGGCAAGTGATTTGGCTGAATTTTCGCTACTATTTTGCCGTCGCATTCTGGTTTATTTTATTTGGTGCGCCAGGCGCATTAGCCTATGGCTTGTTGCGCAGCCAATCCGAGCGTTTTGCAACCTTATTGGCTTGGGTCGACTGGCTGCCGATCCGCATTGCTGGTTTTGGTTATCTATTGGTCGGCCATTTCTCGCGGGCGATGCCGGTTTGGTTAAAAGTACTCGGTCACGCGCCGCAACAGTCCGAGCTGCAACTCAGTGACATTGCTGTCGCCGCCGAAGACGCCAATATCAATGAAGACGATCCAACCTCAGAGCTTGAATTGCTGGTCAACTTGGCACGTCGCACCATGATTTTATTACTGGTGGTTGTTGCCATCGCGACCTTACTGGGTTGGGTGAGTTAAGAATCGACAGGAGGTAAGACCAATTGGGTAGCTCTGAATGATTGGTTTTTAACGGTTTCAGCGTTATAATACCAGCTCTTGGTAAATTGGTAAGACCAATTTATAAAAGGCGGAATCGGTAGATTCTTCAACAGGGTTGCAAAAAAGAATTATGATTCAACGAGTTGCACAGACAAAGCTATCAGACATTATCGTCGCTCAAATTGAGTCGATGATCGTTTCTGGTACTTGGAGTCCCGGTGAAAAATTACCATCGGAACGTGAACTTGCGAATCAATTCCAAGTCTCGCGGCCATCGTTGCGAGAAGCCATTCAAAAGCTTGAAGTCAAAGGCCTAGTGAATCGGCGCCAAGGTGGTGGAACCTACGTTGCTGGCGCGCTGGATCAACAAGTGAGTGAGCCCTTGTTTGAGTTGCTCGCTCGCCATCCCGAGTCGCAATTTGATTTACTCGAATTTCGTCATGCCCTTGAGGGCGTGTCGGCTTTCTATGCGGCCATGCGTGGAACGGATTCGGACCTGCAACATATTGCTCAGAGCTTTGCGCAGATCAGCCAGGTGGCTGAGCAGACGATTGATCAGCAAGCCGAAGCACTCATGCAGTTTTACACGAGTATTGCTGAAGCCTCACACAATGTCGTTCTGCTCCATTTAGTGCGCGGAATGCGTGATTTATTGAAAGAAAATATGCGCCGTAATTTGCAAGTCTTGTCGGAGCGCAGCGATGTGCGCCAACAATTGCAAGTACATCGCCAAGGCATTGTTGATGCCATTATTGCGCGTGAGCCGGAACAAGCACGCGACGCTTGTCATCAGCACTTAGCCTACATCGAACGAACGTTATTACACCTGAATCGGGAACACACCCGGCTGCAACGCGCGTTGCGGCGGAGTGAACCTTTATCGACTCCACTGGAGAAGTAAGGAATCATTATGGCAGATTTAGATCAACACGATATCGACCAACAGGAAACGCAGGAGTGGCTAGACTCCTTAGAAGCAGTGCTCGACGCTGAAGGTCCAGAGCGCGCGCATTTCCTCTTAGAGCAGCTGATTGATAAAGCCCGTCGTAGTGGCGCGTACTTGCCTTATCAGCCGACTACCGCTTACTTAAATACGATTCCTGTGAGCCAAGAGCCGGTGATGCCAGGCGATCACACCTTGGAAGCACGAATCCGTGCGGCCATTCGTTGGAACGCCTTAGCCATGGTACTACGGGCGTCGAAGAAAGAGCTTGAGCTCGGTGGTCACATTTCCAGTTTCGCCTCATCGGCCATGCTTTATGATGTTGGCTTTAACCACTTTTTCCGTGCGCCAGGCGATGATGGTGGTGATTTCCTATTTATCCAAGGTCACGCGTCACCGGGTATCTATGCCCGCGCATTCCTCGAAGGTCGGATTACCGAAGAACAGCTTGACGGCTTCCGCCAAGAAGTTGACGGTGAAGGTATCTCGTCTTATCCGCATCCGAAGTTGATGCCTGATTTTTGGCAATTCCCGACCGTTTCGATGGGCTTAGGCCCGATGCAGGCGATCTATACCGCGCGGTTCTTAAAGTATTTAACCGATCGCGGCATTAAAGATTGTTCCAATCAACGTGTTTACTGTTTCCTTGGTGACGGTGAAGTGGACGAGCCAGAAAGCTTAGGTGCGATTGGCCTTGCTAGCCGCGAAAGTCTCGATAACTTGACCTTTATTATTAACTGTAACCTCCAGCGTTTGGATGGTCCGGTACGTGGTAATGGCAAAATCATTCAAGAGCTCGAAGGCACCTTCCGTGGCGCGGGCTGGGAAGTGATTAAAGTCATTTGGGGCCGTTATTGGGATCCACTGCTGTATCGTGATACCGAAGGAAAGCTAGCGGAAATCATGCAAACCAGCGTAGACGGTGAGTATCAAAATTATAAAGCCAAGGGCGGAGCGTATACCCGCGAGCATTTCTTCGGCAAAACCGAAGAAACCAAAGCCATGGTGGCAAACTTATCTGACGAAGATATTTGGCGTTTGAACCGTGGTGGCCACGATCCAGTAAAAGTGTACGCAGCCTATCACAAAGCAGTAAATACCAAAGGTCGTCCACAGGTGATCCTAGCGAAAACCGTGAAAGGTTATGGTATGGGCGCTGCCGGTGAAGGAAAAAACGTTGCTCACCAAGTGAAGAAAATGGACATGGATGCGATTAAACATTTCCGTGACCGTTTCAACATTCCAATCGCTGACGAGAAGTTAGAAGACATTCCATTCTACAAGTTCGACGAAGACAGCGACGAAATGAAATACATGCGTGAGCGCCGGGAAAAGCTGGGTGGCTTTATGCCCGTGCGTCGTGCCGAAACCGACAAAGAGCTTGAAGTACCGTCATTGAAAGCGTTTGATGCAGTACTGAAGGGTTCAGGTGACCGCGAAATTTCAACGACCATGGCCTTTGTGCGGGTGTTGACCGCCATGCTCAAAGACAAAAAAATCGGCTCACGTGTCGTGCCCATTATTCCTGACGAAGCTCGTACGTTCGGGATGGAAGGTTTGTTCCGCCAGGTTGGTATTTATTCGAGCCAAGGCCAGAAATATACCCCGCAGGATGCCGATCAAGTCGCCTATTATCGCGAAGACAAGAAAGGTCAGGTGTTGCAAGAAGGGATTAACGAGCTGGGGGCGATGGCGTCTTGGGTTGCTGCGGCGACCAGTTACTCGACCAATAATGAGCCAATGATTCCGGTGTATACCTACTACTCGATGTTTGGTTTCCAGCGCGTTGGTGATCTGGTTTGGGCCGCTGGCGATAGCCAAGCACGTGGTTTCTTGGTGGGTGGAACTGCCGGTCGCACAACCTTGAATGGTGAAGGTCTCCAGCACCAAGACGGTCATAGTCATCTGCATTTTGGTACCGTACCAAACTGTCTAACCTATGATCCAACCTATGGTTATGAAGTCGCGGTGATCGTGCAAGATGGCTTGCGTCGCATGTATGCGGAACAGGAAAACGTCTTTTACTACATCACCATTATGAACGAAAACTACAAGCAACCGGAAATGCCGGAAGGTGTGGAAGAAGGAATTTTACGAGGCATCTATCAGCTTGACAAAGTCAAAGCGAAGAAAGCGAAAGGTAAAGTGCGCTTGTTAGGTTCGGGCACGATTCTGCAAGAAGTCCGCAAAGCTGCAGACATTCTTGCCAACGATTTCGATGTTGAATCGACAGTCTTTAGTGCGACGTCATTCAATGAACTCGCGCGTGATGGTTTAGATGTTGAGCGCTACAACATGCTCAACCCAACGAAGAAAGAGAAACAAGCCTACATTACCAAAGCGCTTGAGCAAGGTGAGGGCCCAGTCATTGCCGCCACGGACTACGTCAAACTTTACGCGGATCAAGTTCGCGCCTGGGTACCTGCACCGTATCGCGTTTTAGGTACCGACGGTTTCGGTCGCTCAGACAGCCGCGAGAACTTGCGTCGTCACTTCGAAGTGAATGCGCACTATGTGGTTGTTGCAGCACTTGCAGAGCTGGCGAAAGCGGGTGACATCGATAAGAAAGTGGTGGCGAAAGCGATCAAAGATTTCGGTATCGATGTTGAAAAAATGAACCCACTACACGCGTAAGGAGCAGATGATGGCAGATGCAAAAGAAGTCTTAGTTCCCGACGTTGGTGGGGAAGGCGTAGAAGTTATTGAGATCTTAGTGAGCGAAGGCGATACCGTCGAAGCAGAAGACTCATTAGTGACGGTTGAAAGCGATAAGGCGTCGATGGATATCCCAGCGCCGTTTGCGGGCACCGTTAAAAGCTTGAAAGTGAAAGTCGGTGACAAGATCAGCGAAGGTGATCTCTTGGCTCTGATCGCTGCGGCAAGTGAAGACGAAGAAAAGTCGTCAGCAGCAGACGAAGCAGAGCAAGAAGCACCGAAAGAAGAGCCGAAAGAAGAGCCGAAAGACGACAAGCCAGAGGCAAGCAAGCCGAAGAAATCGTCTGGCGGCACGGAAGTGATCGAAGTCACCGTGCCGGACATTGGTGAGTCGGGTGAAGTCGATGTCATTGAAGTCCTCGTCAATGAAGGTGATGAGGTTGCTGAAGAAGACGGCTTAATTACGCTGGAAACCGATAAAGCGACGATGGATGTGCCGAGCCCACAAGCGGGTAAAGTGAAAAGCTTGAAGGTGAAAGTTGGTGATAAAGTAAGTGAGGGCTCACTTGTGCTCGAGCTTGAGATTGCCAGTGCCGACGACGATGACGCCGAAGATGAGTCAGCATCGAGCACAGCTGACGAGCCCAAGGCAGAGCGTACCGAGGACGACGCGAAATCGGCAGAAAGCAGCCGCAGCGAACGTCGCGATCCGCCAGTTCCCGATCATCCATTGGGGCGTAAAGGTAAGGAAGAAGGTCTTGTCCATGCGTCGCCAGCGGTGCGTCGAGTGGCGCGCGAGTTTGGTGTCGACCTGTCAAAAGTGAACGGTTCTGGTCCGAAGAACCGCGTTTTGAAAGAAGACGTGCAGGATTATGTGAAGTACGAATTGTCACGTCCAAAAGCATCGTCAGCGCCAAGTACTGGTGGCGAAGGTGGCTTGCAAGTGATCGCGCAGCCGAAAGTGGACTTCAGCAAGTTTGGTGACATTGAAAAAGTAGAGATGACGCGAATTCAGCGCATCTCTGGGCCGAACTTACACCGTAATTGGGTGACCATCCCGCACGTGACGCAATTCGATGAAGCGGACATTACCGAACTCGAAGCGTTCCGTAAAAGCGAGAATGAGCAACTGGCGAAACGTAAGTCAGATGTGAAGTTTACGCCGCTGGTCTTTATCATGAAGGCCTTGGCGAAAGCGCTGGCGGAGTTCCCCGTGTTCAACTCGTCGCTGCATGAAGACGGTGAACACTTGATTATGAAGAAATACATTCATATCGGGATTGCAGTCGATACACCAAATGGTCTGGTTGTACCGGTGATTCGTGACGTTGACAAGAAAGGCATCACGGAGCTCACCAAAGAACTGGCCGATGTCAGTTTGCGTGCGCGTGACGGTAAATTAAAGGCCGCCGACATGCAGGGAGGCTGTATGTCGATTTCAAGCTTAGGTGGTATTGGTGGAACAGCCTTTACGCCAATCGTTAATGCACCTGAAGTGGCCATTTTGGGCGTGTCGAAAAGTGAAATGAAGCCGGTTTGGAATGGTAAAGAGTTTGAGCCGCGTCTGATGCTGCCGTTAAGCTTGTCATACGACCATCGTGTGATTGACGGCGCCGTTGCAGCACGGTTCACTGTGTACTTAAGCCAAGTCTTGGCGGATTTGCGTAAAATCATCCTCTAATCGGGCTGAGAGACAAGACGTACCGAGATTTTCTCGGTACAATATTGCGCGAAATTTGAATTGTATTGCTGGCGCAGCAGCTAGCGGTAAACAATAGGGGTCAACATGAGCAACGAAATTAAAACACAGGTCGTCGTTTTAGGTGGCGGACCAGGTGGTTATTCAGCAGCATTCCGTGCCGCTGACTTAGGTCTGGAAGTCGTTCTGGTCGAGCGTTATAAAAGCCTTGGCGGTGTTTGTTTGAACGTCGGCTGTATTCCTTCAAAAGCGCTGCTGCACTTAGCGAAGCACATTGAAGATGCGAAGCATTTAGGTGATGCAGGCGTAACTTTTGCTGAGCCAAAAATTGACTTAGACAAAGTGCGTGCGCACAAAGAAAAAGTAATCGGTCAGTTGACTGGCGGCTTAGGCCAAATGTCAAAAATGCGGAAAGTGGAAGTAGTCACCGGTAAAGGTGAGTTCACGGGCGCAAATGAGCTGAAAGTTTCGGGCGACGAAGAAACTGTTATCAAATTCGAAAACGCGATTATCGCTGCCGGTTCACAGCCGGTTGAATTGCCGTTTATTCCGCATGATGACGACCGTATTTGGGACTCAACCGATGCGCTTGAGTTGCCGTTCGTACCGAAAAAGATGTTGATTCTGGGCGGTGGCATTATCGGTTTGGAAATGGGCTGTGTATACAGCGCATTGGGCTCAAAACTTGATGTCGTCGAGTTCATGGACCAATTAATCCCAGCCGCTGACAAAGACTTAATTAAAGTGTTTACCAAGTCGATGAAGTCGAAGTTTGACAACATCATGCTGGAAACGAAAGTCACGAAGGTTGAAGCGAAGAAAGACGGTATTGAAGTCACCTTCGAAGGCAAAAACGCACCAGAGAAGCCGGTTAAATATGACGCGGTACTGGTTGCGGTTGGCCGTACGCCGAATGGCAAGAAAATTGGTGCCGAAAAAGCGGGTGTTAATGTGACGGACCGTGGCTTCATCGAAGTCGATAAGCAATTACGCACGAACGTTGACCATATCTTCGCGATCGGTGATATCGTCGGTCAACCAATGCTTGCGCATAAAGCCGTGCATGAAGGTCATGTTGCTGCGGAAGTGATTTCCGGCAAGAAGCATTTCTTTGACCCGAAAGTGATTCCGTCAATTGCCTACACGGATCCAGAAGTTGCGTGGGCAGGTTTGACTGAAAAAGAAGCGAAAGAGCAGGGCATTGCCATTGAAACGGCTGTGTTCCCATGGTCTGCTTCAGGTCGGGCGATTGCCTCTGGCGCAACCGACGGCTTTACCAAGCTGATTTTCGATAAAGAAACGCACCGCATTCTTGGTGGTGCTATGGTCGGCGCACATGCAGGTGAACTGTTGGGTGAAATCTGTCTTGCCGTTGAAATGGGCGCAGATGCAGAAGATATCGCCTTAACTGTGCATGCGCACCCAACTTTACATGAATCAGTCGGTTTAGCGGCGGAAGTAATGGAAGGTTCAATTACCGATCTGCCAAACAAAAAAGCGAAGAAGAAGTAATTCGTTTAGGCTTTTTGCGAACGCGGAGTCATTCGCGTACGCAATTCGCGGTCGCAATTCGCGGTCGCAATTCGCGTACAACGCCCATTTGCTGATAAAGCAGATGGGCGTTGTTGTTTGTAACGCAGAAAACCCATCGTTGAACGCCTATTTTGTAACAAAATGTCACTGTGTATTGTGCGCATGTTAGCAGGTTGTTAAGGTGTTCAACTCATAGGGGGACCAAAGAAAATGATGAATTTAACTAAACTTTTTGCAGCGGCATGCTGCCTCGTTGTGATGAGCGGCTGTGCAGCAACCGACTCATCGTCAAGTCAGACGTCTGCAGCAGCGCAGACACAACCACAAACGGTATCGATTCCTGAGTACAAGGAATTCCTGGATAACTTGCATGCTTCGATTCAAGAGGGCGAGCCGCGTCGGTTGTCAGTGCGTGAACAAAATCAGTTCAATAATATTCAGGACAATCTGCGAGCATTGATTGGCAACCGCACCGATATTGAACAGATGAACACGGATGAGAAGCAGCGTTTGTTTAATCTCCATGAGCGTTTACAAGCATTGGTGATGGGTGATGATTCACAACAAGTGATTTGTCGGTCTGAGCGCCAAACAGGTTCGCACATGCGTACCACGCGTTGTGTGACGCGAGCTCAGCTTGAAGAAGAGCGTCGTCGTAATGGTGAGTTCTTTGACCAAGTGCTCGGTGCGGGTATCGCACCACTGCCACGGACGAATTAATCTTCGCCATGATGGCTATAAAAAGGTGCGCATCGAGCGCACCTTTTTTGATCGTTACCCCGCAAAACTTGCATCAGCGCAATCGTATTTTCAACGACTCAAAAAGCAGAATTTTCGCTCCTGCACTGGTATAATCCTTGGCCATCAGAGTTGATTGAGAGTTGTAGTCATCATGACAAACAAAGCCGAAATGAAAATTGCCGCACAGACGCGTTTGCCCACGCAGTTTGCCGAGTTTACTTTGGTTGGATTTGAAGATCCGAAAGGTAAAGAGCATGTTGCGCTGGTGCTGGGCGATATTACCGGTGAAGAGCCGGTGTTGGCGCGGGTACATTCGGAGTGCTTAACCGGTGATGCTTTGTTTAGTCAGCGTTGTGACTGTGGTCCGCAGCTCGAAGCCGCGATGGAAAAAATTGCTAAAGAAGGCCGTGGAGTGATTATTTATTTACGCCAAGAAGGCCGCGGTATTGGCTTGATTAATAAAATCCGTGCCTACGCAGAACAAGACAAAGGCTTGGACACGGTTGAAGCAAATGAAATCCTCGGTTTCGCTCCGGACGCGCGTGAATATGATATCGCTGCGGGAATGCTTGACCAGCTTGGTGTTCAATCTCTGCGTTTGATGACCAACAACCCGAAGAAGCTGGAAAAGCTAGCAGAGTGTGGCGTCAAGGTTGTTGAACGTATCCCGCATATTACGGCTGGAACCCCGCATAACGAATACTACCTCGCAACAAAAACGAAGAAATTCGGTCATCTACTGTAATTTGCGGTAAAGCTCAGGGTTTCAAGGGCTCTGAGCTTTGCTATATCAGCGCTAAAGTCTTACACTAACTTCCGTTTGTACATTCTTTTAACAAATACATAAACGTTAAAACCAGGCGGAACCACTATGAAAAAGGTTACTTTAGTTGCCGCGAGCGTTGCATTGGCTCTTGGCCTTGCCGCGTGCTCGCCAGCACAGCAATCAAGCGCGCCATCCTCAGCGCAAGAACAACAATCAGCCCAGTATGAAGCAGCACAACAAGAGCGCCAGTTGACATCCGGCTTAATGCTCGAAGACTTCGACATGTCTGTCCGTCCACAAGATGACCTGTTCATGTTTGTTAACGGAACTTGGTACAACAACACCGAAATTCCTTCCGACCGTGCCACCTACGGTGCCTTTAATATTCTCGCTGAACAGAATGAAATTCGTTTGCGGAGCATCATTGAAGACGCGACCGAAGCGAATGCAGCCCACGGCACGAACGAGCAAAAAATCGGTGATTTCTACGCGTCATTCATGAATGAAGAGTTGATCGAAGAGCTCGGAATTACCCCGATTCTGCCGATGCTTGACCGTATTGCCGGCATTTCTAGCCATCAAGAACTGACGACCACACTCGCATCCATGCGTCGTGACGGACTGGGTGGCCCATTCAGTATGTATGTGTCAACCGATGCCAAAGATCCTGAGATCTACGCGCTTCACATGAGTCAATCAGGTTTGGGTTTACCAGACCGTGATTACTACTTCCGTGACAGTGAAGATTTTGCCAATATCCGTGCCAAATACGTTGAATATTTAGAGGCAATCCTCACCGAAGCGGGCCACGAAAATGCTGCCGATGCAGCCCAGCGCATTTATGATCTCGAGCACCAGCTTGCAGAGCATCATTGGACACGTTTAGAAATTCGTGACGCCGAAGCGCGTTATAACAAAATGACCATCGACGAAGTCCGCGCCCTGATGGGTGACATCGACTACGACGCGATCGCTGAACTTTCAGGTGTTGATCACGCTGAATACATTATCGTTAATACGCCGTCATACATTGAAGCGCTAGGCCAAATGTATAACGACGTTGATCTCGAAACTTGGAAGGACTACTTACAAGTTCGCCTGATCGGTAGCTTTGCTTCGCGTCTGCATAGTCGCCTCGCTGACATCCAGTTTGACTTCTACTCGACCACCCTAAGCGGTACGCCAGAGCAGCAAGAGCGTTGGAAACGTGGCGTGCAAGCGACCAACGGTGCACTCGGTGAAGTCTTAGGTCAAGAATACGTAGCACGTCACTTCCCACCAGAAGCGAAAGCGCGGATGGGTGAATTGATCGACAACTTACTGATTGCCATGGAAGAGTCCATCGAAGAACTCGAATGGATGACCCCAGACACGAAAGTGATGGCGCTCGACAAGCTCGCTAAATTCACCCCGAAAATTGGTTACCCAGACGTTTGGCGCGACTACTCAGAGCTGGATATTCAGCCGAATGATTTAATTGGTAACACGATTCGCGTCGCTAACTTTGGTTACGACCGCAATATCGAAGATCTCGGCCAGCCAGTCGACCGCACGCGTTGGGGCATGTCACCACAAACCGTAAACGCTTACTATAGCCCAACCGCCAACGAAATCGTCTTCCCAGCGGGTATCCTGCAACCGCCATTCTTTGACATGAATGCCGAAGACGCAGTCAACTACGGCGGTATCGGTGCCGTTATCGGTCACGAAATCGGTCATGGATTTGACGACCAAGGCTCACGCTACGACGGCGACGGCAACCTGCGTAACTGGTGGACCGACCAAGATCGTGAGCAATTCGAAGCACTCACCGGCAAACTGGTCGAACAGTACTCACAGTTCGAGCCACTACCCGGCATGAATGTCGACGGCCGTGTCTCACTGGGCGAAAACATCGGTGACCACGTCGGCTTGTTAAGCGCATTCCGCGCTTACCAGAAATCACTCGACGGCCAGCCTTCACCAGAAATGGACGGCTTCACCGGCGAACAGCGCTTCTTTATCAGCTGGGCGCAAATCTGGAAAATTAAGTTCCGCGACGACGCCATGCGCGCACAACTAGCCCGAGGCCCACACGCCCCAGGCAAGTACCGTGCACTCGGTGCCCCGCGCAACATCCCAGGTTTCTACGAGGCCTTTGATGTGCAGGAAGGGGATGGGATGTATTTGCCAGAAGACCAACGCGTCATCCTCTGGTAGGTCGCTTGTCAGAATTCCTCGCCAACGGCGTTGGAATCGGTGCGCAATCAGTCACGTACTTACGTGTACGCTCCTTCAATTGCCCCGATTCCGCCTTGTTATCGAGGCTTCTGACTGCGCTCCGATAGACTGGGCCGGTGCCTTTATAGGAACCGGCTTTTTTTGTATGAAAATCCAGCATTAGATTACTATTTGAATTTGCAATTCTGTGTTACATTGTCATATATTGTTGCACAGAATTTTATTTTCTTATTTCATGCGGAGGCGTTTTAGATGAAGAGCGACATGTTAAGTACTCGAATCGACCATGAAACTAAAGTTGCTTTCATAGAGATCTGTGATGAAGTTGGTCTTAGCCCGTCGCAGGCTTTAAAGCTCTTTGCGCGAGCTGTGATTAATCATGGCGGTATTCCGTTTGAAATTAGAACGCGTCAACCTAATGTAACGACACAGGCTGCTATGCGCGAGCTACTTGAAGGGAACGGTCAAGAAGCGACATCGGTTAATGAAATGATTTCTGAATTGACCGATGGAAAAGTAAAGCATGCTTCGAATTGAATACACATCACAATTTAAAAGAGATTTTAAAAAGATCACAAAAAGGCCGATTGAAGACATATTGGAGGTTGGACATGTTATTTCGCGGCTCCAGCAAAAAAAGCCTCTGGCTGATAAGTTTGTAGACCATTCACTTTCTGGTGATTGGAGCGGTTTTCGAGACTGTCATATTAAACCCGATCTTGTTTTAATCTATCGAGTCAGTGGTAACTCTCTTCAATTAGCGCGTATTGGCTCACATAGTGAATTATTCTAAGTAGCCTCTCAAATATTGCTGTTCTCCAGCGAGTAGGCTCAGTTAGGCGATTAAGGCTGAGGCAGCGAGGTGGTGCGGACGCCTTCACAGAGTGTATGCCGCAGGGATGCGGCATCCAAGCCTACATGGATGTATTCACGGCGTCTCTGGGAAGGTGTCCGTGCCAGCGAAGCTAGGCCCAGCCTCACAACCTAAGCCCATCAGTTGAACGCGAACCAGAGGGTGCGGGCGCAGAGTAGGCAGGCAAATAGGAAGACGATGAAGCCCAGGAGGTTTTGATTACGGTTGTTGCGATACTGCCCCATAGCGCGGTGATTGACAGCAAGCAGCAGGAACAAAGCAATAAGCGGCAGTAGCAGGCCGTTGGTGACTTGCGCAAAAAGAATCAGTGTTAACGGACGAATTTCTAGTGACGATAGCGTCACGCCAATCAGAATAATCCCCAACCAAACCGCACGAAAACCTTTACCGTTGAGCTCCCGCGACCAACCCAAAATGCCAGTTAGAGCATAGGCGGAGGCTAATGGCGCTGTAATAGCGGAAGAAATCCCAGCGGCAAATAAGCCAGCCCCCATCAGCATACCGGCAAAACGACCAAACACGGGTTCGATCGACTGCGCCAAATCCGCAGGCCCTTGAATGGTGAGTTGGTGAACGAAAAACGCCGAAGCGGAGGTTGAAAGAATCGCTAAAGTAATCAAGCCACCAATCGGAATCGAAGTGGCGATGTCAGCACGCGCTTCGCGTAAGGCTTGTTTGGTTTCCGTGTGTTGCCAACGCTCACGGGCACTGTCGGCGTGTAAAAACAACGCATAGGGCACAATCGTCGTGCCAATCAGCGCCATCATAGTTAAAGCGCCGCCGTCTGGAATACGCGGCACAAACCCGCGCACCAGGGCTAACCAATCGGGGCGAGTTAGAAAAAAGGTAATTAAAAACGCGACGCTCATGAGCATGACTAGACCAATCAGCGTGCGCTCGACGGTTTTGTACTTGCCTTGCCAGAGCACGATCACGGCAATGACGCCGATGACCATAGCCCATAAATTAAAAGAAAATGAATGTGTACCGAGAAGACCTTCAGCACCGATGCTGGCGCCGGTAAGATTGCCACCTTGATAGGCAGCATTGCCAATCACTACGGCGGCAATGACAAGAATATAAAAAGGGAGGCGTAAAGAAGGGCGCTCAATCACCGTTCGCAAGTTTTCGCCCAAGCCGCGTTGCGTCACAACACCGACCCGAGCGGACATTTCTTGCAGAATCATGGTGGCTACTATTGCAAAGGCGAGCGCCCAAACCAATGCATAACCGAAACTTGCCCCTGCCACTGAGGCGGTAACCACAGTGCCGGGGCCGATAAAGGCCGCGGCGACTAATGTGGCAGGTCCAAGTTTCAGCATTAAGCCATCCTTATGCTGCGACTGTCACTTGGACAATCTTAGCTATTAAACGCGTTATCGATAATACGTTTAATATAGTCGTAATGTGCGGTTGCTTCAAAGTCTGAACGACGTGGCGCACGCATCGCACGAATGCGGTTTAATTGCGCAGTTGCTGCCACTTTGCTCAGGTTGTCATAGCTTCCGCTACCTTCGAAACCAGCAACATTCAGTAAGCGATTAACATACTCAATTTGCAGGTTTTTACTGGTGGTGGTCATTGGCTTGTTGGCTTGGAACACCGCGTCAGTCAGGTCACCCATGACTTCATGCAATGAGTATTCGTTGCCGTAACGCGTGCTGTCAGTAATCCGCTGCAATACCCAAGGGTGGAGCAGGTGATTAAAGACATTGCGCTGCATGTTCAAGACCATGCTGTGGAACTTCGGATCTTCGTTGTTACCTGAGTGGTTGAAGAAACGACGCTCATTCTGCATGTAGGCAAGAACAGGTTCCATACGGTGCAAAACATCCGGTGCAAAGACGTGATCTTTCAGCGCTTGCATCGCAGCTTTTTGACGCTCGCGCGGTACCGGAGTAAATGGCTTGGCATCAGCGCCTTGACCAACCACGGCACGCTCAACGTAGACACCACCGATTTGACGTGAAATCACGCCTGCTTGGCTGGAGTACTGACCAAACAAACGGCCAGCAGTCGTCGCGGTGCGCTGATGCGAACGACCATCAACGCGAGTACGCTCAAGCAAGTTATCGAGGGTGTGGTTGACGACTTCAAAGCGACCAAGTGCATATGCCACTGGGTTTGAAGACATGTCACCAATCATGACTTGTGGGTCGATATGACGGCCAGGTGCACGCATGTCATCGGCGTCGTTACCGAACGCTAAACCGTGTTCGTGTGAGCGGCTTAAAATCGCTTCTAAGCGTGCTTCTTCAGCGTCAGCGTCGTCAAGCGCTGGGCTGTAACCATACTCGATAGCCCAAACGTCGTAAGGACCAACCACGTACTGGTAAAAGTCACCTTGCTCCACGCCCGGTGGTGCAATGTTTACCGGCGCATAATCCATCACTGAGCCAGTGAGCACACCTTGCGTTAATGACGCGTCATGCACTTCATTCTCGTCCCACAAAATCGATGCTTTCATGTTGTGGTTTAAGCCTAACGTGTGGCCGACTTCGTGGAGAATAACGTGAACCATACCTTGACGCAGTAGTTCGTTGTCTTCGATTGACTCGTTACCGAGTAAGTCCGCCATGGCGCGGCCGGCGATCAGGTTCGAATGGATCAAATGACCTTGGCTACAATACAAGCCATTTTCGTCATGTTGATGCCCTAAACCATAGGCGTCGTCAGCAAAAATTTCGTGCTCCATCCAACGGTTACTCATGTAGACGTATTCCATCATGATGTCAGCTGCGATGAGCTCGCCGGTCAGCGGGTTCGCTAACGATGGGCCATAGCCACCAAACGGAGGACGTGGTGATGAGGTCCAACGCACGACGTTATAGTTAATGTCACCAGCATCCCACTCGGCGTCATCCGGCTGCACGCGAACTTCGATGGCATTGATGAAGCCAGCTGCTTCAAATGCTTTGTTCCAAGCCAAAATACCTTCAGCGACAGTGTCACGCCATTCAACTGGCGTTGTGTTTTCAATCCACCAAACAATCGGCTGTACTGGCTCAGACATCGCTGCATCTGGATCTTTTTTGACTAAGTTCCAACGGTTGATGACGTCGTTAAACGGTGTCCAGTCGGCGGTAGTCATGTTGGTGACCTGCTGACCGAAATAACCAACACGGGCGTCGGCACGACGCGGTTGGAAGTCATTCTCTGGCAGCGCAATAAACGAGTGCTGCAGCTTAATTGAAATTGAACGCGGGTCAGTCACTGCATTCGAGCCACGAACGGTCGGGTTTTGGTTATTGAATACATAATCAACGACCACGTCCATATTGTTCGGGTACGCACGTTTGTTCACGACACGTGATTGATTGCGGTTTAGGTTACCTAATGAGAACGAAGGGCCTTGGTTTCCGCCTGGGCGTGCCCATGGCGACACCCGGTGCAATGCTTCACTCAGGAATAGCTCATCGGCGTCGAGGAGAATACGGCCGTCAGCTTCTTTCTTGATTTTCAACGACGCGACGGTCGCTTCGCTGATGTTGGCGTCTTTCGCGCGATGTAACGCACTGTCTTCGTCAAAGTGGAAGTTGTTGTTGAGCACAACAATGTCGATACGGTCGAAATAACGACGGAACTCAACGACTTTCGTTTCCCGGTAGTTGCCACGGAAATGACCCGCTTCAACAACACCGTCAACCGTGGTGGCAAAGTAAAGGAACGGCTTGTCCAGTTGCTCGTCTGCAATCGAGAATTGCATTTTTCCGGTTTTCGGATCTTGATAAAGGTTGAATAGACCTTCGTGCGCATCAAGATCTTTGATGAGATCCGAATAACTTTTCTCTTCTTCTTTCTTCTCGCCATTTTCTTTAGCTTCTTCGGCGTAAACCAAAGGAGTCACAAGTAATGCGGCAAGTGTTGTCGCAATCAATGTTTTCTTCATCTTTGAGTTCCCTGCATATGGCCGTTCAATGCAGCCTTTGTTGTGTGTGTTTAGGATTTAACCGTTCGATTCTAACGATAACTTAACCGAATAAACAAAAATAAAGGGTAAACAAATCTGAATTTGCGGTAAATGAATGAATAGGGCGACCAAGTGCTGGGATTTTTAACGCTGTGACGGCTTTCGTGTTGGTTTGGTCAAGTTTTGTCGATATTCAGCGCAGCGAATTCTTTACTTTCAGATAGCAGAAGTCTATGCTCTTTCTGTTAATTCAGGAGCGAAACATGCGGTTAAATGGCCAGTTTTGGCTGGTAATTTTAGTTCTGAGTGCACTAGTGACGCTGCCGTTTGCCGGTGGCGCACTGGCGAGTGCGCCGCATATATTGCCTGTGGCAGCCGCGACTGACACCCATCATGCAACGGACATGCAAAGCTTAGCTGATGAAGAGCATTGTGAATTAATGGCGAAGATGGCGGCTCAGCGCGCGGACAAGCCGGCCATAGAAGCCGAAGCGACAACTGATCATGTAGAAACAACCCTGCACGACTGTTGTGACCAAGACAGTGCGTGTTATTTAAATTGCCCAGTGGACTGTGGTCATTGCCTGTCCGTCGGCCACGGTTGTATGGCGGCGCTGACTGGCTTGAATATAGCCTCGCCCATTCTCATTGAATTCGCAATTCAAGGTTCTGTTCCCGACTATTCGCTGCTCCTCGTGCAGGCCACGAAACCCCCGATTATTGCCTAACCAAACTGTGTTGTGACAGGGCGCACTTTGCGTTCATGTTTTTTGCTTTGGTTAGGAATCCATTTATGTTTCAGCGTTCACTTTGTAATCGCACGAAGTGCGTGGTTTGTCTACTTACCGTTCTGGCTCTGTTCGTGAGTCCTATTGGACACGCGTTACAAGCTCATAACCACAGTCATGCTCATGCATCTGGGCAGCAAACGAGTTCGTCCGCGCAGAATAGCCAAGCGCTGTTTGCTGCGCCGCAAGAATACACCTGCTCGATGCATCCCACCTTTCGCTCGACCGACCCAAATGATCGTTGCCCAATTTGCGGCATGGAGCTGATTCCGGTCGCATCTGGCGGTGACGATGATGGTGAGGTCGTAAGGATTGAATTTAGCGGCCGCAGTTTGGCCTTGCTCGGATTGCAAACTGAGCCTGCGCAACGTGGTGCGGCGACACAAGACATCAGCCTAACCGGCACGCTCGATTATGACGAGCGCAGCCTGACGACGATTAGTGCTTGGACGAGCGGCCGCATTGACCGTTTATATGTCAACTTTACCGGTGCGTATGTACAGCAGGGCGAGCCTTTGCTGGAATTGTATAGCCCCGAGCTGTTAGTGGCACAGCAAGATTTGCTGCAAGCGGTGCAAGTGGCCCGCAGTCAAAACCCCCGACAGATCCAAGAACAAGCTGAACTAACGCTGCAAGCAGCGCGATCGCGTTTGCGTTTGTTAGGGATAACGACCGCGCAAATTGACGAGATTATTGTGCAAGGAAAAATTAGCGAGCGGGTAGTGATTCGCGCCCCAAGTTCAGGCTTGGTCACTGGCCGTATGGTCAGCCAAGGCGACTACGTTGCCACTGGCGAGATGCTGTTGCAGTTAGCGGACAGTGACAAGATGTGGTTACTTTTGGATGTCTTTGAACGTGATCTGCACTACTTCCAAACGGGGCAAACATTAACTATTGAAGTGAGCCAGCCGGGGCATCCGCGCCATGCGGTGCAAGGCGAAGTGGTGGCGTTAGCCCCAAGAATTGATGCCCAGCGCCGGACACGAGAAATGCGCGTGGCATTAAACGAATCATTATCGGTGCAAAGCGCCGGCGGTTTCGTGCGCGCGAGCGTTCAGCTAGAACACGCGGATGTCTTGACCATTCCAGTATCCGCGCCACTGATCACCGGTAAGCGTGCGGTTGTCTATGTGCAAGAGGAGGCCAACAGCGGTGCGTTCGCGGCACGCGAGGTTGAGCTAGGTCGTCGTTTGGGGGACCGCTACGAAGTATTGAGTGGCTTGGAAGCGGAAGAACTTGTGGTGAGTCGCGGCGCGTTTCGGATTGACAGCGAGCTACAGTTGCGCGGCCGACCCAGTATGATGTCACCGAGCGGAGGCGGTGCACCGGTTCATGATCATGGTGGCGCTCACGGCAGCACTCAAGGCAGCGAGCAGGGATCTGATATCGGTAATGCGAACGGTAATGCGCACGGTAATGCGCACAGCGCCCCAGCGCAAACGAGCGACACAGCAGCAGCGACTGCAACCATTGAATTCGATGCCAGTGTCGATGCATCTTCAGTCTTTGCAGCCTATCACCAAATGTGGGCGGCATTGCACAGTGACGACCTGCCTGCATGGCAACAAGCGGCCAGTGATTTTCATAACGCAGTGGCCGCTGTGTCCTGGCCGAGTGCTTTGGCCGAGCAAGAAGCACAGCTCAACACGGGTGCCGGTCATGCCCATCACGTCGGTCGCATCAGTGTTGCCCGGGATCAATTTTACGACCATTCACAAGCGATGATTGCATTGGCGGAAGCTGGTTATCATCACGGTGAATTGCACCTAATGTTTTGTCCAATGGCGCGCCGAGGCCAAGGTGCTTATTGGTTGCAAGAACACGATGAACTGCTGAACCCTTACTTTGGTTCGCGCATGCTGCGCTGTGGTGACCATATGGGCGTGCTAGTGGGAGGAAACCACTAATGGTGCACTGGTTGCTAAACAATAAACTAGTGGTTGCATTGCTCACCGTGGTGGTGATTTTTGCTGGTGTAGCGGTGGCTCCCTTTCGTTGGGACACTGGCTTACCGTCGTCACCGGTCGCCGTTGACGCAATTCCAAACCTCGGTGAAAACCAACAGATAGTCTTTACCGAATGGCCTGGACGTTCGCCACAAGACGTTGACGACCAAGTGAGTTATCCGTTGTCGGTGGCGCTTATGGGCGTTCCGGGCGTGAAAGACGTGCGCACTTTGTCG
Organism: Aliidiomarina sp.; assembly: GCF_022565475.1. Taxonomy (GTDB): domain Bacteria; phylum Pseudomonadota; class Gammaproteobacteria; order Enterobacterales; family Alteromonadaceae; genus Aliidiomarina. Next base: position 135,000 of record NZ_JAIUMR010000004.1, read on the forward strand.
ATGTTCGGTTTTTCCAGTATTTCAGTGATATTCAATGACGACATTGAGTTTTACTGGGCCCGCTCACGGCTGTTAGAAAAGCTTAGTAGTCTGCCGGCGGGGACGTTACCGACCGGTGTGCAACCCGCATTAGGGCCCGATGCTACCGGCCTAGGACAAGTGTATTGGTACACACTCGAAGGTCGTGACCCAGACGGCGAACCCATTGGCGGTTGGGATCTCGACGAGCTGCGAGCGATTCAAGATTGGTACGTGCGTTATGGCTTACTAGCGGCAGAAGGCATTAGCGAAGTGGCCTCCATTGGTGGCTATGTGCGTGAATATCAAATTGATGTCGACCCCGACGCACTGCGCTATTACGACGTCTCGCTCGAGCAGGTGATGCAGGCAGTGGCCGAGTCGAACCTCGACATTGGTGCGCGTACAACTGAGATTAATCGGGTTGAGTACATGGTCCGAGGCGTTGGCTTTATCCGCGCTTTGGCGGACATTGAAGCGGCGGTTGTGCGCGTTAACGCCAACGGCACGCCAATTCGCGTTGCTGACGTCGCCACCGTTGGACTTGGTCCGGCCGAACGGCGCGGTGCACTCGATGTTGCTGGCGCTGAAGCGGTCGGTGGTGTGGTGACGGTGCGCGAAGGATATAATCCATTAGCGGCGATTGAGAATGCCAAAGCGGAAATTGACCGCCTCGCTCCGAGCTTACCGGCACGTGCGGTTGTCGACTGGCAACAGGTGAGTGTCAGCGAGGTTAGCGCATTTGCACACCAACAAGGGTTGCCGGAATTCCGCTCGGCAACGCTGAACTTCGACGACAATGAACAACGGCAATGGGCACAGTGGCTACAAAGTCATCCGCGCGAACGTTGGCCGAGTTGGTTGAATTTGAGTCAGGTGACACTAGTCCCATTTTATGACCGCTCGACCTTAATTACCGAGACATTGGGCACGCTCAACGATGCACTCGTTCAGCAGTTGTTAGTTACTGCTGCGGTCGTGCTGTTAATGTTGCTGCACTTACGCTCTGCGCTCACCGTGGCGGCAATGCTACCGTTAGCGGTGTTGATGACGTTTATTGGCATGCGTTTGCTCGGCGTCGAAGCAAATATTGTCGCCCTAGCCGGGATTGCCATCGCGATAGGCACCATTGTCGATATGGGGATTATTGTGACCGACAATATTCTCCGTCTACGCAAACAACAGCCTGAACTTTCTGCTCACGATGCAGTTGTCAAAGGTAGCCAAGAAGTCGGCCCAGCGGTATTGACGGCGATCGCCACGACTGTGATTAGTTTTTTACCGGTGTTCACCATGACCGGTGCCGAAGGTAAGCTGTTTACCCCTTTGGCGTATACCAAAACGTTAGTGCTGATTGCTGCCATTGTGTTGGCGTTGGTCGTGGTGCCGATTCTCCTACGGATGTTGCTCAGCGACCGCTTGCGCGGGCTGGATCATTGGCTAAAACGGCATCGGGCGATTTATCGCGTGACCTATATTGCACTTGTGGTTGTCGTGATGATCGGCTTGGCTGCTCTGTGGGAACCGCTTGGTCCAGCCGCTGGATCGGTTCGCAATACACTGTTTGTGGTGTTTTTGTTTGCCGTTGTTGTCGGTGGCTTCACACTGCTACTCAAACTTTACGAGCCGATTCTACGTTGGTGTTTGCGCTTTAAAGCCATCTTCCTCGCGCTACCCACGTTAGTGATTATCGCTGGGTTGGCTATCATCCCAGGTTTGGGGCGGGAGTTTATGCCGGCATTGGACGAGGGATCGTTTTTGCTGATGCCGACGACCATGCCGCACGCCTCGATTGGCGAGGCTCTGGATGTGCTCAGCCAGCAAGACCGAGCCATTGCTGCGATTCCGGAAGTGGAGTCGGTGGTTGGTAAAATTGGTCGGGCGGAAACCGCGCTGGATCCGGCTCCGGTGTCGATGATCGAAACCGTGATCAATTACAAAAACGAGTTTAAGACCGATGCCAATGGTCGACGGTTAAACTTCCAAGTCGACGCGGCCGGCGAGTTTGTCCGCGACGAGCGTGGCGAATTGATTATCGATCGACGCGGCCGGCCTTATCGACATTGGCGTGAGCATATTCACAGCCCACGCGATATTTGGGATGAAATTGTCCGTGCCGCGCAGGTTCCGGGTGTCACCTCAGCGCCACGTTTGCAGCCGATTGAAACGCGTCAGCTAATGTTGCAAACCGGCATGCGTGCAGCCATGGGCGTGAAAGTTCAGGCTCCCGACTTAGCCACATTGGAGAGCGCTGCACTGGCCATTGAAGCGACATTGCGGGAATCGCCAGGGGTGAATCAGGCGTCCGTGAGTGCCGAGCGCGTGATCGGAAGTCCATATTTAGAAGTACACCTGCAACGTCATGAAATTGCCCGTTATGGTCTTTCCATTACGGCCGTGCAGAATACCGTGGCGGCAGCGATTGGTGGGATGGAAGTGACGCGAACCGTTGAAGGGCGAGAGCGTTATCCGGTGCGCGTGCGCTATCAACGGGAACGCCGCGATGACATCGAAAGTATGCTGAATGTGTTGGTCAGTACCCCGTCTGGTGCGCAAATTCCGTTAGCCGAGTTAGCGACAATTGAATTCCAGCGTGGACCACAGATGATTCGCTCGGAAAACACCTTCTTAACTGCCTATGTCACGTTTGGAGCAGCAAACGGTTTTGCCGAAGTGGAAGCCGTTGAAGCAGCACAACAGCACTTGCAGCAAGCGCGTCAGAATGGCTCGCTGCAGCTAGCGCCGGGCGTCAGTTATAGTTTTGCCGGTAGCTACCAACAACAGCAAAGTGCGATGGCAACCTTGCAGGTGGTGATACCGCTGTCGCTGACGCTGATCTTTATTCTGTTGTATCTGCAGTTTAAGCAAGTGAGCACCGCCATGATGGTATTCAGCGGCATTGCAGTTGCTTGGGCCGGTGGCTTTATCATGCTGCATCTTTATGGTCAGAGTTGGTTTGCCAATTTCAGCCTGCCGTTTATTACGCAAGGCGTTACGTTACGAGAGATTTTTCAGTTTGACGTTACCCACCTGAGTGTTGCCGTGTGGGTTGGTTTCCTCGCTCTATTCGGGATTGCTGTGGATGACGGCGTGGTCATGGCCACCTATCTGAAGCAACGATTTGCCGAAGGTTACAGCCATAGTATTGCTGACATTCGCGAGCGTACTGTCGAGGCGGGTTTACAGCGGGTGCGTCCGTGTTTAATGACCAGTGCAACGACGATCTTGGCGCTCTTCCCGGTGTTAACCGCAACCGGCCGCGGTGCGGATCTAATGATTCCAATGGCGATTCCAACCGTGGGTGGCTTGACCTTTGTGGTGCTGAGTATGTTTGTGGTGCCCATTCTCTATTGCTGGCGCGAAGAGTTGCGACTCCGTTGGCAACAATACCGTGCCGACAAAACGATGGGTTAAATTTGCGTGCGAGCTGATTTTCTGAAAAAGTATGTTGGCAAAAACAGAAGCCAAACAAGGAACGCCTGCTACCGATGCTGTCTATCGCTCGTTTAAAATTAGAAGTGCTCGGCAACATCCGCTATCACCGGCGGTCGTTGTTGGCTTTTCATGTGTATTTCGCCATTTTAATGGTGGTGGTATTAGTGCCAGCCAGTGCTTGGCTGTTAACCGCTTTGGTCACGCTCACGGGTACCAGCTTAATTGGCAACGAAGATTTGTTGCGGTTTTTATTGCAACCTTCTGGTTTGGCGTGGGCATTGATTTCATTGACGCTCCTTGCTGTTGCGGTGTTTTTTCAGCATGCCGGAATGATGCTGATTACCACGCGTAACCGCGAAGGTAAGTTTCACACTGCAGCTCAGGCGCTGTGGTACTTACTGCTGCATAGTAAAGCGATTCTGGCCCTAGCAATGCTGCAAGTTGCCATTCATTTAGTCTTGTTGGTACCCGTGCTACTCGCGGTTGGCTGGGCTTTTCAGCACTTTCTAGGCGGCTATGATATTTATTACGTGATCAACGCGCATCCGCCGGAGATGTGGTGGTTCTTGGCCTGCTTTACGTTCGCCAGCCTCTGGGTGCTGCTGATTCACGGTAATTTATATTTACGTTGGGCAATGGCATTACCGGCCATGATTTTAGAAAACCGTGGGCCGGTGTCGGCATTGAACCGGAGCGCCGAACTCACGTTAGGCACGCGCCGCAGAATTGCGCTGACTTTGTTGTCGGTCGCGGCGGTGCTCGCGTCGCTGCCATTCTTGGTGTCATGGTTATTCGACGGCCTCGGCTGGACTTTATTTAGCTTATTACCGGATCAGGATCGCATCATCGCTCTCACGGTACTGGTGCTGTTGGTAAGTTACGCCTTGTCGAATTTACTTGCTGGTTTTATTGCCGTCAGTGGTAATAGCTTAACTTTGCTGCGCTTGTATCATCAGTACTGTGAAGACCAAGGTGTGAGTGAAAAAGCGTGCCCGAGTCAAACCCAAGAGCCGCGTAATACGGGTGTTTTTGCCATCGGTATTGAGGTTGTACTGGTCGTGTTTGCGCTGGTGCAAGTGACCTATGCGGTGCAGCAGTTTCGTCCGGCAGAGGAAGTTCTTAATATCGCCCACCGTGGTAACTCGTGGGACGCTCCAGAAAATACCTTAGCCGCAATTGAGCGCGCGATTGTCGATGGCGCTGATTATGTTGAACTGGACGTGCGTCATACAGCCGATGGTCAGCTAGTACTCATTCACGACCGTGATATGTTGCGCATAGCTGGTGAGCCAAGACCAATTTGGATGGTGGACTTCAGTGAAGTGCAGGATCGCGATATCGGCAGTTGGTTCGCGCCAGAGTTTAGCAATGAGCGTTTGCCCACATTAGCGCAGGCAGTCGAGCTCTTGCGCGGGCGAGCGGGACTCTATTTAGAAGTGAAGGGCGCGCCACAGATGCCCGATTTAGTGCCGATGGTAGTGGCTGAACTTCGGCGGCTTGAATTCATCGATGAGACCATTTTAGCGTCACTAGCTCCAGCGGACTTGGCTGCAGCGCGCGCCATTGAGCCGCAATTGCGAACCAGTTTGCTGGTGCATACATCGGTCGGCAGGCTGGCAGGGCAAGACGTTGACATGTATGGTATTCGAGCGGCTTTAGCGACCCCAAGAAATTTAAATCGCCTGCGCGCACAGGAGCAGGGCGTACATGTTTGGACCGTCAACGACGTCGCTGGCATGGAACGAATGATCGATATCGGTGTCGATGGCATTATAACCGATCGCCCCGATGTGCTGGCTGACGTGTTGCAGCAACGAGCGGAATTGAACCCTGTCGAACGATGGTTGTTACGTTTTCGCTATCGACTTTGGTAAACCGAGGAGAATCATCATGATCGCATCGCGTGTGGTCGATAGCCCGCTTGGGCCAATCACTATGAAGGCAACGGCCAAAGGAATTTATGGCTTAGATTTTGGGACTCATGTTCAGGAAAAGGCGCAACCCCAGCCGCTTGAACAAGCGCAGGCCGAAGGGTGGTTGTCGCAGCTCAGCGCAGAGTTAGCTGAATATTTTGCCGGACAGCGTCAGCAGTTTACCGTGCCTTTAGTGCCGCACGGCACCGAGTTTCAACAACAGGTTTGGCAAGCACTGACCACGATTCCTTATGGGGCAACAGAAAGTTATCGTTGGTTAGCGGAGCAAGTGTCTCGTCCTCGGGGCTTTCAAGCGGTGGGGCAGGCCAATGGCCGCAACCCGATCGCGATTTTAATTCCCTGCCATCGAGTCATTAACCTAAACGGTAGACTTGGTGGTTACAGCGGTGGACTCGACAAAAAGGAGTGGTTACTTGCGCATGAAGCACGTTAATGCAGTTAAAATTGTCGGCGCTGCAATCGGCTTAGTTGCTATTTTGTCGCTGAGTGGTTGTGGTCGCTCGGAGCCTGTACGCACGACTTTGCCACCGGGAGAATTACCCAGTGTGCAGCGGCAAATGCAAGTATTGAATGACTTTACCCTGTCGCAATGGCGGGGGTGCAACACCGACTATGAGCGCGGCCAAATTCTTGGTCGCGATGGGTACCAAAATTACTGGGTATGCTGGGGAACGACCTCGAGCGAGCACCGTTATGCATTCACTTTGTTAGCGGCACCGGGCAACGAGCAAGGCGCGCAGGTCAAACTTGAGTTTCGCCGTGGCCATGAGCTCGGCACCAACGCCTTGTTGCGAACTTTCTTTTTGCTCGCCGGGGTCGACGATGAAGATGAGCGCCTGCGCATGCGCTCGGACGTGAGCCGATATTTAATTACGCCGCCGGACGTACGTCGGATGATGGTGCAGGCGAGTCAAACGCCCAATGGCTTGATCATGGAAATGGGTTATAACATGCCGCGATCGGGGTATACGACGTTGCAGATCAACGCGCGTTTGCCAACGACCGCCAATGAAGAAGAGAGCCCTTCAGCGCCAATGTCACCGATTGAAACTGACGCTGAGGACGACGAGGAAATTTAGCCTTACTCGGACTCCTTCGGTGGCCGCTGGCGCAAGATCAGGCTGTACATGACGGGCACCACAATCAACGTGAGTAATGTCGCAAAACCAAGGCCGAACATAATGGTCACCGCCATGCTGGCAAAAAACTCATCGAACAACAGCGGAATCATACCGACGATCGTCGTGACCGCGGCCATCATGACGGGGCGAACCCGGCTAACAGCCGCGTCGACCAGCGCTTGATAACCGGACTTGCCGCTACGCTCTTCGGTATTGACCTGCTCGAGTAAGACTATCCCGTTCTTAATTAACATACCGGTGAGCGACAGAATACCGAGCAGAGCCATGAAACTAAAGGCCTGATTGGTCAAGAGCAAGCCCAAGGTCACGCCAATAATCGACAATGGAACTGTGGTCCAAATCACCACGGCTTTGCGCACAGAACTAAACAGCAGTACGGTAATAATGAACATGGCTAAATAGCCGAGCGGTATGGACGCAAATAGCGCGTTTTTGGCTTTGCTTGACGCTTCGTACTCACCTCCCCACTGCATTTCATAGCCCGGCGGTAACGCAATCGCTTCGATGTCGGCACGCACGCGTGCAAACATTTGTGCGGGCGTTTCCTCATGCATGGGATACGCATCGGCCATGACCGCAAGCGTACGTTTGCGATCGCGGCGGTGAATAATTTGCTCTTCCCAGGCGAGCGGCATGCTGTCGATCACTTGGGCCATCGGGATGTAGCGGTTCAACGCTGGGCTATAGACTTGAATGTCCTGCCATTGCTCAAGATAAACGCGCTCTTCTTCTGGGGCGCGGACGACGATCGGTAATAAATTGGTGCCATCACGATAGACGCCCACGCGCTTGCCTTGGAAATTAGCCAGAATTAGGTCATCAATATCCTGCTTGGTAATGCCGACTCGCCGTGCATGGGACTCGTTAAACTGCGGCCGTAAGACTTTACTGCGCTCACGCCAGTTGTCACGAATCAGATTTAGTCCTGGGTCAGCACGGAAGATGGCTTGCGCTTGCAATGACAGCTGGCGCAAAACGTCTGGATCCGAGCCGCTAAAACGAACTTCCACGGCGGCTTTGACCGGTGGACCAATTTCCATCCGCCGCAGTTGCATGCGGGCATCGGGATGATGAGCCGTGAGTTGTTGTTGGGTTCTTGCAATCAAATTCGGCAAGACGTCCGGTGTCGTCGTACGGACAATGAGCTGGGCATAGTTTTCATGCTGCATTTCAACGATATAGGGCAGGGTAAAGCGCGGTGCGCCTTGACCGACGGTGCTGGCTACCTGCGTGACCTCGGGTTGTTGCAATAGCCATTGTTCCGCCTTGGCACTGTCGCTGGCTGTTGCCCGAATATCGGTCCCTTGTGGATACCAAAGATCCACATAAAATGCCGGTGTATTGGAACTGGGGAAGAAGCTTTGCTTCACTTGCGTGAAGCCAAGCAGGGCAAATACAAGCAGTCCGGTCATCAACACCATGGTGCCAACCCGAAAACGCAACGCGAAGGCAAGCAAGCTACGGTAGCCGCGATAAATCCGATTACCGTACAACTCGGCATCGCTTGCTGCCGTCTTGATTCCTTTGCGGAACAGGCGGTCACCCAAAAACGGGATGAGCATTAAGGCGGTAAACCAGCTGAGTCCGAGTGACAATAACAACACCCAAAACAATGACCCTGCAAATTCACCGGTGGCGTCTTTCGACAGCCCAATCGGGGCAAAAGCGAGAATCGCGATAACCGTTGCACCCAGTAATGGCCACGCATTTTGTCGCAGTACATGCTGCGCCGCGCGCAAGCGGCTTTGTCCACGCTGAACGCCAACGAGCATACCTTCGGTAATCACAATGGCATTGTCGACCAGCATTCCGAGGGCAATAATTAAGGCACCGAGGGATACCCGATGGAGGTTAATGCCCAACAGGTACATGAAAATAAAGGTGCCAAGAACGGTTAGAAGCAGCACGAAACCAATCAGGAAGCCACTGCGCAAACCCATGGTAAGTAAGAGCGCAACAATGACAATCACCACGGCTTGCGCCAAATTCAGCAAGAAGCCAGAGACGGAACGGTCTACTTCTTCCGGTTGGTTGTAAATAATATTCAGCTGCATACCAACTGGCGTGTTGGCTTCAAGTTCGGCAAGTCGCTGATTCAGAGCAGCACCCACCTCGACCACGTTGACATTGCGAGCAAACGAGACACCAACCCAGAGTGAAGGCTGTTCATTAAAGCGCAACACGTGCGTTGGAATCGGTTGCAGCTGCCGATAAATGGTTGCCACATCGCCCAAGTAGATTTGCTCGCGAGCGCCTGGGTTACTGATAATAAGAGTGCTCAGTTGCTCAACGGAGGTGAATTCACCGCTGGTCTCAAAGCGAACGGCATGATCACCTAGGCGCACACGTCCCGCATTGGATACGGTATTTTGGGTCGCTAACAATTCATAAATACGCTGCGGTGGTATACCGAGGTTGGCTAAACGAGCACGCGAAACTTCAGCAACGACTTGCTCTTGTTGCATGCCACTAATAATGACTTTAGCGACGCCTGGAACCAGCGCGAGCTCACGCCGTAGGTATTTGGCGTGGTCCTTGAGCGCCGGTAAATCATAACCGTCGCCCGTGAGGGCGAGCAGTACACCAAAGACGTCGGAGAAATCGTCTTTGACCATGACCGGTCCTGCTCCGGGAGGCAGGTTGCGGGATTGGTCGTTGACTTTACGGCGCAGTTCGTCCCAAATTTGCGGAATTTGATGAGAGCGATAGGTGTCTTTCACTTCCACCATGATTTGCGACTGGCCGGGCATCGACGTGGAGGTGATATGGTCGATGTATTCCAATTCTTGCAAGGCGTTTTCTAACGGAACGGTGACTTCTTCCTCGACCTGTTGCGCCGAAGCACCCGGGTAGGGGGTAATGACTAACGCCTGCTTAATGGTGAACTCAGGGTCTTCCAGACGTCCCAAGCTTTGCAGGGCAATGAATCCGCCGATGAGCAGAATAAACAGTAAAATCCAAGAGGTCGTTGGTCGTTCGATACTATAGCGCGCAAGGTTCATGCTTACAGTCCTCGCTCACGAATCCATGGTCGCACCGTTTGTCCTTCGTGAAGTTGATGAACCCCCGCGATCACCACATGTTCTCCCGATTCGAGACCTTGTACGATGACGACGTCACTGCTCGTCGCGGCACCAATGGTGACCCGACGAGCGCTCAAGCGGCCGCGATTTTGCTGGGCATCCGGCGTATAAACCCAAACCATCCGTACCTGTTCGTCAAGCGCAGAACCCGGTGGCGAGAATAGCGCAGCAATGGGGACACTGATGCGCTGTTGCTCTTGTGGTAATACTTGGGCGGCGTCGATCACGACAGTCGCGGTCATACCCGGCAGAATATTACCTTCCGCAGGCTTGGGCAGGGTAAACACCACGCGATAGGTATTGGTTGCGGGGTCGGCAATGCGATCCCACTCGCGAATTTGCCCTTGATAGACATGGTTAGGCAATGAGTCGAAAATGATCTCGGGCTGGTAATCGGTATCGCGACGGACTTGTGAAAACAGGCGCTCTGGCACTTGAATGCTGACATCAATCATGTCGTCGACGTGCAGGGTAACAACCGGTTGCTGTGGGCCGATGTTCTCAAATAACTCCACATGTAAATTGGCAATGACGCCATTAAATGGTGCGCGCAGGCGGGTATAGCCGAGATTGGCGCTGGCGGTATTGAGGTTGGCACGGGCCACCGCTAACTCCGCACTTGCTTCGTCGAATTGGGCTTGTGAAATAACATTTTGGGTGATGAGTTGGGCCAGTCGATCATATTGGGCTTGCGCCAGTTCGGCCCGCGCGCGAGCCTGTGCGGCAGCGAGTTCATAGTCAGTTGGGTCGAGTGCTGCAATGAGGTCACCTTGTTGTACTTCATGACCTGGACGCCATGGCAGCTCAGTGACTTCGCCACCCACCCGAAAGGTTAGATCGGCCGTTTGCGTGGCGGCAACCACGGCTGGGAATCGACGGATTTCACTGTCAGCACTAGCGCCAACGGTAAGAAGCTGCACCGGGCGCGGTTGTTCGGCTACCTCGGTTTGAGGTGCCGGTGAACAGGCACTCAAGAAAAGAGCGGTGAGAACCCAACCATAGTGACGAGTTAAACGAGGGCGAGCTGGCGACACAGGACACTCCTTAAAATGCAGACGGTATTGGCAACAGCCGTGCCTGAACGTTAGCGAAAGCAATAAACCTAAGTATAGGGTGCAAAAATATAAAGTTATATTAAAATAAATTAGTTGTTTTATTAAATTAAACTTAACGAGTTACTATGAAAATTTGGCCATTACGGGTGCTTACCCAAGTTGTCGAAAGTGGCAGCTTACAAGCGGCGGCGAATACGCTGCATCGCACGGCACCGGCTTTGAGCTTAACGTTAAGTAAGCTTGAAGACGATGTCGGTTTTTCCATACTTGATCGCAGCGGCTATCGTTTGCAGCTGACGGCAGAGGGCCAACAGTTTTTGCGCCACGCTTATGAACTCTTGCGTCAGCATGACCGCTTGAACTCCGTGGTGGCGCAACTGCGCGACGGTGCTGAACCGCAACTCCATGTCGGTTACGATTATTCGTGTAATCCCGATTTGTTATTACCGGCCGTGCACCAAATTCAACACGCATTTCCGGTCACGGAAGTGCTCATCGCTGGGTATTCTCAGTTGCAAGCATTACAGCATGTGCGCGAAGGCCGAGTGGAACTGGCGCTGACACCTTGGTTGCCAACCTTCCAACAAATGGCCGACTTTGAAAGCTTACGCCTCGGTGAGTTTCAATTGGTTGTGGTGATGGCGCGGCGACTCGTCGAACAACATGGCATGCCGACCAGCCGCAATGCACTCAGTGAAATTCCGCACTTGCTGCCAAAAGAGCTCAATATGGGCATTAGCCCAGAGCAAATTTATCGTTTATCGGGAAGTTCGCGACTGCGAGTGAACGACGCTCACACCATGGTTCAGTTTTTGCGAGCGGGCGTTGGTTGGGGAGTTATTCCGCGCGATCTAGTCCGTCAGTCGTTGGTTAAAGGCGAGCTCGTCGAGGTCGACATCCCTGGTTTTCTTGATCATATTCACGCCGAAATCCACTTGGTCAAGTTGGCCAGTACGCAACTGGGCCCAGCCGGCACCTTATTATGGGAGAGCTTCATTGCTCAAGAGCATCACTGTTAGATGCACGTTTACTGAACGGTCACGGCGCAGACATAAAATTGCCATATAATAAGAAAGACTAAAAACTACGGAGCGACTTATGTCTGAACACCAGACCACTCAGGCCACAGCAGCCGCCGAAAACAGCATTCCTTTTAGCGACGCATTGCGAATTTGGTGGAAAATCGGTCTATTGAGCTTTGGTGGTCCAGCCGGACAAATCGCTTTGATGCATCGGTTGATTGTTGAAGAAAAGCAGTGGTTGAGTGAAGCGCGTTTTCTGCATGCCTTGAACTACTGCATGCTCTTACCGGGGCCAGAAGCACAGCAATTGGCGACCTACGTTGGTTGGTTACTGCATGGTGTCAAAGGTGGGCTGGTTGCTGGTTTACTGTTTATCTTGCCCGGTGCAGTCATGATTTTGGGCCTGTCATGGGCGTATGTCTTGCTTGGCGACGTTGGCGCGGTTGAAGGTCTCTTGTTCGGTTTAAAAGCAGCGGTACTTGCCATTGTCGCCCAAGCTATGCTGAGGCTGTCGCAAAAGGCGCTTAAACATGGCGTTGCGGTTGGGCTTGCCGTTGCTGGCTTTCTTGCGTTGTTTGTTTTTTCTTTGCCCTTTCCACTCGTGGTCATTGGCGCCGGTGTGATTGGCTGGTTTCTGGCACGGCACTGGGACTCGCAAGCACCCGCCGCAGCGGATATTGATGTGGTTGTGCATCCCGGAACAAAACGGGCAGCAATTGTTGCTGCAGCGTTATGGCTAGGCACGCTGGTTGCCTTGTTACTGCTGGTTGGTGACGATTCGGTATGGACGCAAGTCGCGTTATTCTTTTCAAAACTTGCGGTGGTGACTTTCGGCGGTGCTTATGCCGTGCTGGCGTATGTTGCTCAGCAGGCGGTAGAAAACTACGGTTGGTTGAATCCGGGGGAAATGCTCGACGGTTTAGGCTTGGCCGAAACCACGCCAGGCCCATTGATTTTGATCACTCAATTTGTCGGCTTTCTCGCAGGTTTCCGCGACGCCACGGGCATGCACCCCTTACTTGGGGCAACACTGGCGGCATTGCTGACCACGTGGGTGACATTTTTGCCCTGCTTTGTGTGGATCTTTGCGGGCGCGCCTTATGTTGAAAAACTTCGTGGGCAACCGCGCTTAAGTGCTGCACTTGGTGCGATTACCGCAGCTGTGGTCGGGGTGATTGCCAATCTCGCATTATGGTTTGCATTAAACTATTTATTCGCCGAACAACTGACCTTTAGCGGCTTCGGTATGCAGGTCTTGTTACCCGATCTGCGCAGTTTTGACATGTATGCCATGATCTTAACAGCCGCCGCATTATTGTTAATGTTTGGTCGGAAAGTCGGGCTGTTCCCGTTATTGGGCATGATGTCGGTAGCGGGGATTGGCGTTCAGTATTTCTTTTAACACCAAGAGTTGGCAAAACTTTGCGTTAGGTCATTGCACCGGCGCCCAGCTCCCGCTACTATTTTTCAATCGCAGTGAACACAGTGAAGTTATCGTTTGGCACATTTAAAGGATTTTTATCACGCACTCATTCACGCTCTGAAAAACCTGATTCCGATTATTGCGGTCGTTTTGGTTTTTCAGGCGTTGGTCTTACGTACTGTTCCTGACAATAGCGTCAGCATGGCCATTGGTATTGGCATTGTCGCCATTGGTGTGGCGCTGTTCTTGCAAGGCCTCGAACTGAGTATCTTTCCGGTCGGCAAAAGTTTATCGAATCAGTTTGCTCGTAAAGGCTCGGTGCCCATTCTTCTTGCGTTCGGTTTTGCGCTTGGTTTTTCTGCGGTTGTCGCAGAGCCAGCGCTCATTGCCGTGGCGCAACAAGCGCAAGACATTAGCGGTGGCCGCATTGACGCGCTGACATTGCGTTTGATTGTCGCCACGTCCGTTGGTTTGGTGGTTGCGCTTGGGGTCTTTCGAACCATTTTTGGTTATCCATTACAGTGGTTCATGATTATTGGCTACATTTTGGTTGTAATTGTGACCTATTTCGCGCCAGAAGAAATTGTTGGTTTAGCGTATGACTCGGGTGGGGTGACCACCAATATTGTTACTGTGCCATTAATTGCTGCGCTCGGAATTGGTCTCGCATCCTCGATTCGGGGGCGCAATCCACTCATTGACGGTTTCGGCTTAGTTGCGTTAGCGGTCATGGTGCCGATGATCTCCGTGCAAGTGTACGGCATTATTGTCTTCAGTGGCGCCGAGCCAGATATCACAGCGGAAATGGTGATGAGTGCAGACACCCAAGTAGCGACTGGGTTTTTAGCCGCTTTGATGGATCTGCTCGAAATGTTCCGAGACGTTCTACCAATTATCATTACCATTCTCTTTTTCCAATACCTGATTTTACGCCGACCATTGGCAAACCCTCGGCGAGTACTCCTTGGTTTCCTGTTGGTTATTTTTGGGCTCTATGCGTTTGTAGTTGGCCTCAAACTCGGTTTGTTTCCGATTGGTACGGCCATGGCTGAGCAGCTGATTCAGCGTGACGGTTTCGTTTTTATTTACTTATTTGCTTTTGCTATTGGCTTTGCCACCACCATGGCGGAGCCGGCATTGATCGCGGTTGGCCAGCAAGCGGAAGAAGCTGCCGATGGAAAATTGAACGGCAACGTCATTCGTCTCCTTGTTGCGGTTGGCGTCGCCATTGGCATAACCATTGGTGTGCACCGAATTATTACCGGTGGCTCGATGCATTATTATGTCATGGGTGGCTATGTCATCGTGATTGCGCTGACGGTGTTTGCTCCGAAATATATTATTGCTTTGGCGTACGATTTAGGTGGTGTCACCACCTCGGAAGTCACAGTGCCGCTAGTTACCGCACTCGGCATCGGTTTAGCCACCCACATTGAAGGTCGTAATGTTCTGATTGACGGTTTTGGTTTAATAGCATTTGCATCGATTTTCCCCATTGTTACGGTAATGGGCTATGCAATTATTGCGCAAGCAGTCACGGCTTGGCGAGAGCGAGCTGAGGCGGCAGAAACAGAGGGGTCGTAGCATGAAATTTTCAGCATTGGTGGCCATTGTGCCAGAAGAGCTTGAGCAGGAATCGATTGATGCCGCGCGCGAGCAAGGCGCTGGTGGTATGACGGTGATGTCGGGACGTGGAATTAGTAACACGGCGAAGAAATCGTTTTTTGGCATGAGTTATGATGGTAGTCAGAAAGTCTTACTGATGGTGCTTGAAAAAGGACTGTCACTGCACGTGATGAAGGCGATTCAAAAGGTAATTATGCCGGATGAGCGCGATTCTCAAGGCATGGTGTTTACCGTGCCGTTAGAGCACCTCGGCGGTATTGATATGTCGCAATTAGAGAAATTTGAACAACATTTAGCTGAGCAGTCAGTGAAAGAAACTTTGTAATCGGTTCAAGGGAAAGCAGGAGCACAGTCATGCAAGTCAAAGACGTGATGATTAAAGACGTGGTAACCATCTCGCCGTTTGCGAAACTTCGCGAGGCGTTAAGTTTATTAAAAAGTAAAAACATTAAGTCGCTGGTGGTTGAGAAACAAAGTGATAGCGATGCATATGGCTTAATTACATACACCAATGTCTTAAAAACGGTGATCGCAGAGGATGGTGATATTGATTTGCTCAATGTCTACGATATTTGCGCAAAACCAGCGTTAGCGGTAGGCGCGAGTTTGTCGTTAAAGCAGTGTGCTGCGATGATGGTGCAACAGCATGTGAAACGCTTATTGGTGCTGAAAGACAATGAGTTGGAAGGCTTTGTGACCATGGATGATATCATGGGCGAACTATTGAAGAAGGTTGACTAATGGCGAGCCTTTACTTCTTCCACGGACTGGAAAGTGGCCCGCATGGGCAGAAATATCATTTACTGAAAAGCGAGTTTCCGGAGCTGGAATCGCCAGACTTTCAAGGGATGGACTTAGAGCAGCGACTCGCGAAAGCAGAAGAAGTCACTCGAGGGCAACATGGCTTAGTGCTGGTAGGTTCTTCGTTTGGTGGGCTGTTAGCGGCACGCTTGTACAGTCTCTTTCCAGAGCGAATTAAAGCCTTGGTATTGCTCGCGCCGGCGGTGCATACCGAAGAGGGTGAGCGCGTCACGGAATTACCGTCACAGCAGCGCGTACGGGTGATTCACGGTCTTGCCGACAAAGTAGTTCCCTACGATAAAGTCGTTTCTTTTTGTAAGCGTTTCGGCGTTCCGCTGATTACGGTTGATGACGAACATCGATTAGCCAGCGAAACGGCTCAGCAAACAATTTTATCTGCTGTTCAAGAAGTGTATAATGCCCAATTTTAATGTCTTGTAATCGGGCAATTATGCAATTAAATCAAGAAGTCACGGTGTTTCCTGCGTCATATCACCTAGTTCATGAAACACTCGATAATGAGCTTCTATTTTGTCAGAAAAATCTGCCAGTTATTCAACAATCTTATCGTGTGTTGCAAAGGCAAGCAGCGCGAGCGGTGGTGTGTCGTCACGATAAGATACTTTTGCTGTATACCGAGCGGTATGATGACTTTAGTTTCCCAGGCGGTGGTGTTGATCCTGGTGAATCATTGATTACTGGCTTGCGCCGCGAGCTCCAAGAAGAAACCGGTGCTCAAGATATTCAAGTCATTGCGCCCGTAGCGCAAGTTACTGAGTTTACACCGACTTGGAAGCGAGAGTGGGATCTTCTTTTTCAAACATCGTCATGGTTTGAGTGCAAAATTGGCGAAACACTAGCGGCGGCTAATTTGGAACATTATGAAGTGAGTAATGGCATGCGAGCGCAGTGGATCTCTGTTGCCGATGCGTTAACGCATAACCGTCGAGTCATTGCTCAGCGCCCAACAACGATGGGATTATCCATTCATCGCGAAACCCTCGTGTTAGAGCAAATAGCGAAGTCGAGATACTAAAAGTGGCAGGAAGGTGTTCGTGTGAATACATGCTATAAATACGGTGAATGGCTGAAATAGCCCTTGTCAGACCTGCTTAAATTCAAAACAGTCACAATTTCACGTATAATCCCCCCGTTTTCTAATTTGCTGGCCGCTTTCTTTGAGCGGCGGGCATTCACCTGAGAGGAATCATTTGTGTTAGAACAATATCGCGCACATGTGGCCGAGCGTGCCGCAGAAGGAATTCCACCCAAGCCTCTGAACCCAGAGCAAGTTGCAGACTTGGTTGAGTTGTTAAAGAACCCGCCAGCGGGCGAAGAAGCGTTTTTGCTAGAACTGATCAGTGACCGCGTACCACCAGGGGTTGACGAAGCAGCCTACGTGAAAGCGGGCTTTTTAGCTGCAATCACCAAAGGTGAAGTCACTTCACCGATTATCGACAAGAAATTAGCGGTGAAACTACTGGGCAACATGCACGGTGGTTACAACATCGAAACCCTTGTGTCATTACTCGACGACGCCGAGCTAGCCGAAGCCGCTGGTGAAGAGCTGAAGCACACCATTTTGATGTTTGACGCCTTCCACGACGTGGAAGAGCGCATGAAAGCCGGCAATGCTGTAGCGAAAGCTGTGGTCGAGTCATGGGCGAATGCAGAGTGGTTTACCAGCCGCCCAGAAATGCCAGAAAAAATTACTGCGACTGTATTCAAAGTCACAGGTGAAACGAATACGGATGACTTATCACCAGCCCCTGATGCATGGTCTCGTCCTGATATTCCTTTGCATGCGAAAGCCATGTACAAAATGCCACGCGAAGGAATTACCAACGCGGCTGAGCAAATTGCTGAACTAAAAGAAAAAGGCAACCCAGTTGCGTTCGTCGGTGACGTTGTCGGTACCGGTTCTTCGCGGAAGTCAGCAACCAACTCAGTGTTGTGGTTCATTGGTGACGACATGCCAGGTACCCCGAACAAGCGTTCTGGCGGTATTTGTATTGGTGGCAAAGTGGCACCGATTTTCTTCAACACCATGAAGGACACCGGTACTTTAGTTTTTGAAGCAGACGTAGACCAGATGAACATGGGCGACGTCATTCATATTTATCCATTAGCGGGTAAAATTGAAAACGAAGCCGGTGAAGTGATTGCTGAGTACCAGTATGCGTCTGACGTGATTCTTGATGAAGTGCGCGCGGGTGGCCGGATTAACTTAATCATCGGCCGCGGTTTAACCACGAAAGCACGTGAGTCACTTGGTTTAGGTCGCTCTGACTTATTCCGTTCACCTGAACAGCCAAGTGACAGCGGTAAAGGCTTTACGTTAGCGCAGAAAATGGTCGGTAAAGCCTGTGGTATCGACGGCGTTCGTCCTGGTACTTACTGTGAGCCACGCATGACCACGGTTGGTTCGCAAGACACCACCGGCCCAATGACCCGTGACGAATTGAAAGACCTCGCCTGTTTGGGCTTTAACGCCGACTTAGTGATGCAGTCATTCTGTCATACGGCGGCCTATCCGAAGCCGGTTGATATTGAAACTCAGCACACCCTGCCAGACTTCATTATGAACCGTGGTGGTGTGTCTCTGCGTCCAGGTGACGGGATTATCCACAGCTGGTTAAACCGCATGTTATTGCCAGATACCGTGGGTACTGGTGGTGACTCGCATACGCGCTTCCCATTGGGTATTTCATTCCCAGCAGGTTCAGGCCTCGTTGCCTTCGCCGCAGCGACCGGCGTTATGCCACTGGATATGCCAGAGTCAGTATTGGTGCGCTTTAAAGGCAAAATGCAGCCAGGCGTCACTTTACGTGACTTGGTTCACGCCATTCCTTTGTATGCCATTAAAGAAGGTCTCTTAACCGTTGAAAAACGTGGTAAGAAGAACATCTTCTCTGGTCGTATTCTCGAAATCGAAGGTCTTGACAACCTCACAGTTGAGCAGGCATTTGAATTGTCTGACGCGTCGGCTGAGCGTTCAGCGGCTGGTTGTACGATCAAGTTGTCAGAAGAGTCGATTGCGGAATACTTACGTTCGAACATCACCATGTTACGTTGGATGATCGCCGAAGGTTACGGCGATGTCCGTACCCTTGAGCGTCGTGCACAGAAGATGGAAGAGTGGTTAGCGAACCCAGAACTGATGGAAGCGGACCAAGACGCCGAGTACTCTGCGGTGATCGAAATTGACTTAAACGAAATCGTTGAGCCAATTCTTTGCTGCCCGAACGATCCAGACGATGCGAAAACCTTGTCTGACGTAGCTGGCGACAAAGTGGATGAAGTCTTCATCGGTTCTTGTATGACCAACATCGGCCACTTCCGCGCGGCAGGTAAATTGCTTGAGCAAAATACCAATCCATTGAACACGCAGTTGTGGATTGCGCCACCGACGAAAATGGACGAAGCGCAATTGATGGAAGAAGGTTACTACAACATCTATGGTCGTAACGGTGTGCGTACAGAAATGCCAGGCTGTTCACTGTGTATGGGTAACCAAGCACGGGTGAAAGCAGGTGCAACTGTGCTTTCAACCTCAACGCGTAACTTCCCGAACCGTTTAGGTGATGGTGCCAACGTGTACTTGGCTTCTGCAGAGTTGTCTGCAGTTGGCGCTATCTTAGGTAAAATCCCAACGCGTGAAGAATACATGGAATACGCGCAGAACATCGACGCGATGGCTGGCGAAGTTTATAAGTACCTAAACTTTGACCAAATGCCTGACTTCCGCGCAGCAGAGCAAAAAGCGAAAGACACCATTATTCCGACGATTAATGTTGCCTAATTCGTTGCGCTGACGAAAACACAAACCCCGGTACTGCGAAGTATCGGGGTTTTTTTCATCGACTGATTGCAAGAATTCCACCATTGACCGCATTTGACTAGGTCTTCATGCCAAGAGCCGCTAAATTAACCGAGTGTTAACAATCAAGAATAATGAGGACAGGGTATGAAGCTTCTGACACAAGGCCTAGTGGTTGCACTAGCTTTTGTTTGTACGATGGCAGTTGCGGAAGAACACCGCCGTACGATTCCGATTGAAAGTGTCAATGTCACTGAGCACCGAATGCAAATTAACGGTCAACGCGTTGACTATAAAGTGTACGCAGGTACCTTGCCGGTGTGGGATGACAACGGCCACCCGACCGCGACGTTGCAGTACACCTACTACGAGCGTCAGGGCGTGCGCAATCAAGAAGAGCGGCCATTGATGATGTCCTTCAACGGTGGCCCGGGCTCAGCGTCCGTGTGGATGCATATCGCGTATACCGGACCGAAGTCGCTATTACTCGATGAAGAAGGCTATCCGGTGCAGCCATATGGCGTGCAGGACAACCCCTATTCGGTTCTTGATGTAACTGACATCGTCTTCGTTAACCCAGTCAACACCGGCTATTCACGAGTGTTGCCGGGGCCAGATGGAAACATGCCGTCGCGCGACCAACAGCAACGGATGTTCTTTGGTGTCAATGCCGACATACAGTACCTGTCCGAGTGGATAAACACCTTTGTGACGCGTTACAACCGCTGGCGCTCACCCAAGTTCCTTATTGGTGAAAGCTATGGCACGACCCGTGTTGCTGGCTTAGCGTTAGCGCTGCAAAACCAGCAGTGGATGTACCTCAATGGCGTGGTACTGGTTTCGCCAACGGACATGGGCATTGACCGTGATGGCCCAGTGAAAGCAGCCAATCGCTTACCATACTTTGCCGCAACCGCTTGGTACCACGGCAAGCTTGACGACGAACTGCAGCAAGGTGATTTGTATGATTTACTGCCGAAAGTCGAAGAGTTTACGATTAATACCTATTTACCGGCACTCGCGAAAGGTGCTTGGTTAGCGGACGACGAAAAGCAAGCCATTGCGGAGCAAGTAGCGCGTTACGCAGGTATTTCGGTTGAGTCTGTCTTGCAGAGCAACCTCGATATCGACACGGCGTTTTTCTGGAAGGAGTTGCTGCGTGACGAAGGCCATACGGTTGGCCGTCTCGATTCACGTTATAAAGGTCTCGACCGCAAAGACGTGGGTGTGCGTCCAGATTTCAACTCGGAGCTAACCTCGTGGCTACACTCGTTTACGCCAGCTATTAACTACTATTTGCGGGAAGAGCTAGGCTTCGTAACCGACACCAAATACAACATGTTTGGTCCGGTGCATCCGTGGGATCGCAGTGGCAACAATACTGGTGAAAACTTGCGCCAAGCGATGGCTCAAAACCCTTACTTGAACGTGTTGTTCCAAGCCGGTTATTACGACGGTGCCACCAACTATTTTGATGCCAAGTACAGTATGTGGCAGTTGGATCCGAGCGGTAAGATGAAAGATCGCTTGTATTTTGAGGGCTATCGAAGTGGTCATATGATGTATTTACGTCGTCATGACCTCGAGCTTTCGAACAACCATTTGCGTGACTTTATTAAAGCGTCTTTACCGGGTCGTAACGTGCCGGCGAAATATTAAGCACGACGCCTCAGAGGATACCTGTAATTGACAGATGAAACCCGTGCGCTGATGGTATACCATCGCAGCACGGGTTTTTTATTGAGTCATCATTGAGATAGAGCACATGAATGCATCATCTGTGCGGGTTGCTCCGCAACGTTGGTATCGAGGACTGCAAGGGCAATTGGCCCGCTTAGCTGTGAGTGGTGTATTACCCATTCGCTGGCTGTATCCAAAACCAAAGCAAGCGTATCCTGCCAAAGCAGGGCGTTTACACGTTGAGATAGTCAGCCATTGCTGGCAGTACGCGCATTTACAAGCTTATCAGTTAAGCTCGTTAGTTTTGCATCCACCGCAAAACGTCGATGTGACTATGACGGTGTATTATTGCCCGGACGATGAGAAAACCAGAGCATTGTTGGCATTCTTTGCTGAGCAAAAGGTGGCGAATGTGATCTGGAACTGGCGTCCGCTGCCGAGAGAGCAGCTGTTCCGGCGTGGTATTGGCCGCAATCATGCGGCCCTGAACACGCGGGCGGACTGGATCTGGTTTACCGATTGTGACGTGGTGTTTGCCGAAGGCACTTTAGACGCCTTAGCGCAGCAGCTTGATGGTCGCACCGATGCCTTGGTCTATCCAACCGAAGAGCGGGTAACGTCATTACTGGCGGAAGACGACCCCTTGTTGCAAAAAGCAGCAGCCGCACAAGTGGTTGCGCTTGATGGAACCGAGTTTATCGTCAAAAAAATCACCAAAGCCACCGGCCCGCTGCAGATCACCCATGGTGATGCTGCTCGTGAACTCGGTTACTGTGACGCCATGTCGGTGTACCAGACGCCTGCAGACAGTTGGCAGAAGTGTTACGAAGACCGTGCCTTTCGTTGGTTACTCCGAACCATGGGCACAGCAATTACCTTGCCAGGCGTGTATCGCATCAGGCATATTTTTAAAGGACGCTATACTGGTTCAGAAACCAATACAAAGTTACGCAGCCAAATTCGCAAGTTGCAAATTGGCTGGCGTGATCGCAACGATAAAAAAGCGTAATCATCGCGCGAAAACGACTGTCGCAAAGGAACTCGACCATGACCCAACCGATTCGCCCACAAACTGGCGTATGTGCTGAAGCAAGCCTCCACGGCTTGCTCTTATTACTGCATGTGACCTCTGAACAACCGGAAAAAGTCCGCCGTCGTTTAGCGGAGTTTGCCGATTTTGCCCATAAGTTTGAAGAGCGTTTCTCCGAGTCATTATTGAGTCTAGTGCTGGCGGTTGGCGAACCCTATTGGGACGTATTGTCGCCTGACTCCCGTCCGGATGGTTTAAAAACCATCCCTGAATTTTCAAAAAGTGAGCATTCACTACCAGTAACACCCTTTGATTTAGCAATCGTGATTCGTTCGGATCGATTTGATGCTAATTATGCGACGGGTCTGGAGTTACTCAATTGGCTGGGAGACTTAGTCGAGCTGGCGGAAGAATACACACCATTTCGTTACCTCGATGGCCGTGATTTGTTTGGCTTTAAATATACCAACGAACATATGGGTGGCCCGCATCGTCGCGAGCTGGCCTTGGTATCTGCTGAACAGGATCCGGAGTTTGCTGGTGGCAGCTTTCTGTGGCTACAGCTGAGTAAATTGGCACTACAAAAATTTCAGCGTTTAAGCACTGCCGAGCAAGAGAAAGTCATGGGGCGAGAGCGCGCGAGTGCGCGACTGATGAAAACGGCGAAAGCCACCCATGCAGAGAAAACCGAAGGAGATTTGTGGCGTTTACACATGCCTTACGGCGGTTTGCAACGTCCACATGAATTAAGTCTTTTATTTGCCGGACGGGTCGATTTACTGGACCAATGGCTGCGCAAACGCCTAGAGCAAGGCGAAGATGGCGAAAGTGATCCGCTACTCGATTATATTTTGATTGAACATTGCAGCGCCTATTTTGTACCCGCATTGAACTGGTGGCGACAGCTCGGACGCTAAACCGATTCGAAGAGACGTTGCACGTTTTCGAGCGTTTCGTCGATCGTGGCAGTATTGACCGGCGCAATAAAAATAGTGTCATCACCGGCGATCGTGCCCAGCACACCTTCTTTACGACCCACCGAGTCGAGCAGGCGCGCGATCAGCTGTGCTGCGCCAGGCGTGGTGCGGATAATGATCATTACTTCATTGTGCTCAACTTCGAGTACCAATTGGCGGACGGAACTGCGCGCTGACGGCATGGAAAGTTCTGGCGGTAAGCAATAAACCATTTCTTCGAGCGCGTTGCGTGCACGAACGGCCCCAAACTTACTCAACATGCGCGAGACTTTCGATTGATTGACGCCTTCGAAGCCACGTTCCTGCAAAGCGACAACAATCTCCGCTTGCGACGAATAGCGCTCTTCTTTCAAAATTTCGCGAAATGCTTCGACTAAATGATCGTGCTGAGTTGACGCCATACTGAGACCATACCATCGTCTAATTGTTGAAGTTATGTAATCGCGGCACAGTGTATCGGATTTTTTCCAGAACACCTAGTTTTCAGCGCCTACAAGGGTAATTTTTCTCGTCAGTTAAACGGCCGTTTTATTGTTTTTTGGGCGCTGATCGGCTAAGGTTTAGCCCCCCGCAACGAATTGAATGGAGTGCGATATGAAAGTTGTAGTTTTAGGCGCCGCAGGCGGTATCGGTCAGGCGTTATCTTTACTGTTGAAAACCCAATTACCTGCTGGCTCAGACTTAGCATTATTCGACATTGCACCAGTAACTCCAGGTGTTGCTGTTGACTTAAGCCACATCCCAACGGCTGTGTCTGTTAAGGGTTATGGCCAAGACGGTTTAGTTCAAGCACTCGAAGGTGCGGACGTCGTTCTCATTCCAGCTGGCGTGCCACGTAAGCCAGGCATGGATCGCTCAGACCTGTTCAACATGAATGCGGGCATTATCAAAAACTTGGTTGAGCACATTGCCGACACCTGCCCGAAAGCATTAATCGGAATTATCACCAACCCAGTGAACACGACAGTTGCTATCGCTGCAGAAGTGTTGAAAGCGAAAGGCGTTTACGACAAAAACCGTTTATTCGGTGTGACGACGCTTGACGTCATCCGTGCGGAAACCTTCGTTGGCGAATTGAAAGGTTTGAACCCAGCTGAATTGCACGTACCCGTGATCGGCGGCCACAGCGGCACGACCATTCTGCCATTATTGTCGCAGGTTGAAGGCGTTGAGTTCAGCCAAGACGAAATCGAGTCATTAACCCACCGTATTCAAAACGCGGGTACGGAAGTTGTTGAAGCGAAAGCTGGCGGCGGCTCTGCAACCCTGTCTATGGGCCAAGCAGCAGCACGTTTCTGTTTCTCGCTGGTGAAAGGCCTGCAAGGTGAAGCCGTGACTGAATACGCCTATGTTGAAGGTGACGGTAGCGACGCCCAGTACTTCGCACAAGCAGTACGTTTAGGCAAGAACGGCGTTGAAGAAATTCTGCCCTACGGCGAGCTCAGCGAATTTGAAGCGAAAGCGAAAGCGGACATGTTGGATGGCCTGAAGAAAGACATCCAAATGGGTATCGACTTCGCTAACCAATAAGCCTCGATGCTGATTGAAGAAACCGCGCTCGGTGCAAACCAGCGCGGTTATTTTGTTTTTGTATTGAGCTTTTAGTATTAATGTCGACGAAACAAAGTATTGAGAAATTACTCTATGAAGTGAACCTTCTCATTTAATCGGTTTGAATTAACGATGAAACATTTACCTTTTCTCGGAGTACTTAGCGCAGTTCTACTGTTTTGGTGGAGCGCTGGTTTATATCCGGGCGGCACTCAACTTGATCCAACGACGGTGGGGTATAGCTGGACTGAGAATACCATTTCCGCACTGTTCCAGCCCTATGCCGTGAATGGCGAGGAAAACCCAGCGCGTTGGTACGCGACCTTTGCGGTATTTTTGTTTTGTCTGAGCATTGCCGCTGTATTCCATGCGATAGCGACTGCTGCGCAGCAATGGTCGCGCCGGTTTTATGCGGGCGCAGTTAGCCGTCATGGACAGATTATTCGCATCGCCGGTGTTGCGATGGCTGTGTTTACGTTTCTCGTTACAACACCGCTGCACCACATCAAAGTGACCATTGCACTGGTCTTCTTTTTGGTGACCGCAGTCACGCTGCTGAATTGGCTGTGGCAGGCGAGGGCACACGGATTGTTTCTGCTAGGGCTACTCGCGCTTGCACTACCGGTGGTGAATGCGATTTTGTTTTACGGGCAAATGGGTTATGAATGGCTACCGCCAATTCAAAAAGCGGGGAAACTCGTGGCGGGGATTTGGTTGTTCGCAATTTATTATGGGTTCAGGCAGTATAAAATCGACTGAAAATTGAGCAATCACTGTTGCAAAAACGTTAAATTGGGCTAAATCTTAAAGATTATCTCCAAAAGTTGAGCAGCCCGATGAATACGTCAATAAATACCCTAACTCACCGCGGTCTGTCGTCCGCTTTTCGTTACCTGCTATTTTTGCTTTTACTTTGCAGCGTCAGTTTCAGTGTCAGCGCAAATAACGACACGGATCCAATTCGCTTGCAGTACAACCAGTTCGACCAATTCATTCAACAACAGCAGGGGCAGCAAGCGCTGCAAGTTGCGCAGCAAATGATGCAATCCGCACCAAGTCATCCGTTAACGGGCGTGGTACAAGCTCGCATCAATTTGCTCCGCAACAATTTGGCTGAAGCTCAGCTAATTTTGAACCAAATCTTAAATGCCTATCCGCATCAGCCGCGACCATGTTCTTGGCCGAGCTAGAAAACTATCAAGGTCAGAAGCAAAATGCGCTGCGGCGCATTGATCTGGCCTTACAACAACATCCGGATGCAGGTTTTCTAGCCTCGATGGCGTTGAGGATATTGGCGCAACCACAGGACGCGCAACAACGTATCCCTTATCTACAACGGTTGGCGAGCACTGGCTCGGAGGCTGAACGCGCACAAGCGTATGCCGTTATCGGTGAAACTTACATGGGCTTAAAGCAAGCAAGTGCCGCAGCCGATGCTTTGCGTCAAAGTCTCGAGCTGCAACTGAATGCGAATGTAGCTTATGCGTTTGTGCAACAACTCGTTGTCGCTGGGCGCTATGGCGAAGCAATTGCTTATGCTGCGCTCGTGCGCAGTGAGTTTCCACAAGCACAAGCAAATGCGCTGCAACAACAGTGGGCAGCGCAGCTGCAGCAAGCGCAAACGGCAATAACGAGAACGATAAGCCCGATGCCAAATGCGGCAAAATTATCAGCGGGTGAACGTCAACAGGTAGAGAACATCATCAGCCAGCTGACTGCACAACCTCGACTGAATACGCTGCTGGTGATGCCCGGTCGGTGGAGTGGTCATGACGGACGTTATGGCGGATTGATTCGACCGACTGAAGGCGCATTATTAGCGTTAGCCCAAGCGGCAGTGACCCAAGCAAAATTTGGTAACCTGGCCGAGGCAATGGCAATTTGTCAATCGCTCAGCGAGCGCGGGTTACGGATGATGACGCAGTTTCGTATCGCTCAAACCCTGCAAGCGCGGGGAGAACGTGATCTAGCACAGCATTGGTATCAGCTTGCTGCGGTGACACTGGGGACCAATTGGCGCAGTGCGTTTCCGCAGCGCAGCTATAGTTCCTTATTAGACACGGAGATCACGAATGCGAACAGCGCATGGATGGCGGGTATTGGTATTGATGTCACAACCTATACCTTGATGCAGGGGCAAAATCAGCGATTGGCTAATCATTACGATGAATACATCAGCCTGAAAGCGATGCAATATGCGACATTGCATGCACTCGAAGGCGACTCTGCACTGAGTGCATTTTATCAACAGTCACACTTGCCGACGAGTGCGATATTCCGGTCTGCGTCGCGATTAAAGCAATTTGATTTTGCCGCTGCTGTTTGGTCACCCACACAGGTTACCCCGAGTGATACATTGTCAGCCTTGGGCGAGCTGCTGGAGGGTAAACGCCTGCGTGAAAGCGAAACAATCACGCGTCAGCAGTGGCAGCTCTATCAGCAGAAATTAGCAGCAGATGACTATGAATTAAATAACATTTGGAACCCCGATTTTGACCAAGATATGTATTGGCTGAACCAGCACGCGAATTATCATGGGCGTAGTGGTCAAGCTTCGTTAGCGCAAGAAATTTATGCCTTTTTGGAAGGGATACCGCAATATCGCGATAAGGTCACCCGCTTCGATACGGATGAACAGATGTTCGATGACGCAACGCTCGCCCAGGCATTATCAGATATTCAGCGCGCCCCAGAAGAACTGGAGGAAAGTTTTATCAGTGACGTTCTGTGGGAACTTTATTTGCGTCGCCGCGCGGGAGATATTTTGCGGGTAATAGCGCGGGTAGAAAATCGGCCAACTTTTGTACATTGGCAGACGCAGTGGATTTTGCGTGAGTTTGGTGTCGAAGGACTTGCACCGACGGAAGCCGATCAATTCATCAACTATTATCTCAGCTCTGCACCGAGTGTCATCGCCACTCTTGAGGACAGTGGAAAAAGTGCTCGGTTGAGCGAGATGGCATATTGGCTGACGAAGTATCACAAGAACGCGGAGTTGTTACGACTGTTGGCTGAAACAAACGAACAGATTCCGCAAATGCTCATGCTCAATAGTCACCAAGTGGCTCTATTGGAGCGTTATGACTTGTAACGGGCTTGTTTAAGCGACGCGCTCGACGGCCAAATGCGCGAGCGCTTTTAGCGCTTCTTTGTAGTCGTTATCTGGGAATGCAGATAACGCTTCGATCGCTAAATCGCGTTGCTCGAGCGCTT
This sequence comes from Aliidiomarina sp., assembly GCF_022565475.1. Taxonomy (GTDB): domain Bacteria; phylum Pseudomonadota; class Gammaproteobacteria; order Enterobacterales; family Alteromonadaceae; genus Aliidiomarina. The sequence goes on from NZ_JAIUMR010000004.1 coordinate 162,810, forward strand.
TGTTGCGGGTGTACTCCAGCGCTTTGGTGTTTTTCATGATCGCGAGAATAGGCTCGAGGGCGTCACGGCGGCCACCTTCTTCAATTGCACTACGAATCAATTCCGCATTCTCGGCATCGGTATTCCACATCGCATATAACAATGGCAGCGTTGGTTTGCCTTCGGCAAGGTCGTCGCCGGCATCTTTGCCCATGGTTTCAGCGTCTGAGGTGTAGTCGAGTAGGTCATCGACGAGTTGGAAGGCGTTGCCTAAATAACGACCGTAGTCGGCGGCTGCCTGTTCAACTTCAGCGGACTCACCCGCTAACACTGCGGCTAACTGCGTTGCCGCTTCAAACAGTTTTGCGGTTTTGCTGTAGATAACTTGAAAATACGAAGCTTCAGTCGTGGTCGGGTCATTGCAGTTCATCAACTGCAAGACTTCACCTTCGGCGATAATGTTGGTCGCGTCGGCAAGCACTTCAAGTACGCGCATACTTTCTGTTTTGACCATCAGCTGGAAAGCACGGGTATATAAAAAGTCACCGACTAAAACACTGGCCTCATTGCCAAATAAGGCGTTGGCTGTGTCGCGTCCACGCCGTGTCAGCGATTCGTCGACCACATCGTCATGGAGCAGCGTAGCGGTATGAATAAACTCAACAATGGCGGCAAGCAGGTGGTGTTTGTCGCCTTCATAGCCAAGTGCCCGCGCTGCTAATACCGCAAGTTGCGGCCGTAACCGTTTGCCACCGCTGTTGATGATATAGAAGCCAAGCTGATTGATCAGCGCAACGTCCGAATTCAACTGGGCAGTGATAATGGTGTTAACCGCGTCCATATCCGCTTGATTGAGGGCGCGTACAGCCGCTAAATCCATGGTATAATCAGCTCGTCTTTACAGAAAATTTGCGGGTGATTTTACCTGATTTGAAAATTTCTGCCAGATTTCTTCACCTTTGATCATTTTTTGACTTTTTACTTGCGTTGCTATCTGTTTTTCCGTAAAATCCGCGGCCTGAATTAAGTTTGTTGCGCCTGTACAAGGCATGTGGAGAATAATATGTACGCGGTTTTTCAAAGTGGCGGTAAACAGCACCGTGTCACCGAGGGCCAGACCGTTCGCCTGGAAAAGCTCGAAGCAGCTACCGGTGATACAATCGAATTTGAGCAAGTGCTCATGCTCTCTGATGGTGAAAAAGTAACGATCGGTGCGCCTTTCGTTTCTGGTGGTAAAATTAAGGCTGAAGTTGTGACGCATGGCCGTGGTGATAAAGTGACGATCGTTAAGTTCCGTCGTCGTAAGCATCACCGTAAGCAGGCGGGTCACCGTCAGTGGTTCACTGAAGTGAAAATCACTGGCATCAGCGGTTAAGAGGAGTAGAGACACATGGCACACAAAAAAGCTGGTGGTTCAACTAAAAACGGTCGTGATTCAGAAAGCAAACGCTTAGGTGTTAAGCGTTACGGCGGTGAATCAGTATTGGCCGGTAACATCTTGGTGCGTCAGCGGGGCACCAAATTCCACGCAGGCGACAACGTAGGTCTAGGTCGTGACCACACTTTGTTCGCTAAAGTAGACGGTAAAGTTACCTTCGAAACTCGTGGACCACAAAACCGGAAATTCATCAGCGTTCACGCTGACTAATACTGCAAAGTATTTCCGGAAAAACCCCGCCATTGTGCGGGGTTTTTTGTATACTTAAGTAAGTTTATTCGTCGAACACAGGCAAAACCATGAAATTCGTTGATGAAGTAGAGATTCGCGCAGAGGCAGGAGACGGCGGTAACGGCTGTATCAGCTTCCGACGCGAAAAATTTATCCCTAAGGGCGGTCCCGATGGCGGTGACGGCGGCGATGGCGGGGATGTCTGGTTAGTCGCCGACGAGAACGTCAATACCTTAATCGATTATCATTTTGAGCGTTTGCATCGAGCGATGCGTGGTCAGAATGGTATGAGCCGCAACTGCACCGGCAAACGCGGTGACGACAAAGTGCTGCAAGTGCCACTTGGTACGCGTGTGAAAGACATGGACACGGGCGAAGTTCTAGGCGACTTGACCAAACAAGGTCAGCGTTTAATGGTTGCCAAAGGTGGTTTCCATGGCCTTGGCAACACCCGTTTTAAAAGCAGTACGAATCGGGCTCCACGGCAAAAAACGGACGGCACTAAAGGTGAGCAGCGTAATCTGCAGCTCGAATTATTGCTCTTAGCCGACGTTGGCTTGTTGGGTATGCCGAATGCGGGTAAGTCGACCTTGATTCGCTCGGTCTCCGCGGCGAAGCCGAAAGTTGCCGATTATCCGTTTACGACCTTAACACCGAACTTAGGTGTGGTGCGTTTATCGGGACACCAGAGTTTCGTGATTGCCGATATCCCAGGTTTGATTGAAGGGGCAGCAGACGGTGCTGGTTTGGGTATTCAATTCCTCAAGCACCTCGAGCGTTGTGGTCTGTTACTCCATTTAGTCGATGTCGCGCCTTACGACGAGTCTGATCCGGCACAAGCCGCAGTGACGATTATTAATGAATTGGCCGAATACAGCCCCGCACTGGCGGAAAAGCCACGGTGGTTAGTGTTAAATAAAACCGATTTATTAGATGAAGAAACGTTGGCAGAACGTCGTCAACAAGTGGTTGACGCGCTCGAGTGGGAAGGTCCTGTTTATGAGCTTTCAGCACTAACAGGAAAAGCCTGTAAAGAGCTAATGGGCGAAATTATGCAGTATTTGGAAGCCTTGCCGAAGCCTGCGGAGCCGGAGCCAGAAGAAGCAGAGAAAGTTGAGTTCAAGTGGTCGAGTCACCACGCCGAACAACTTCGCAATGCGGAGGAGTGGGTCGAAGGTGACGACGACAATTGGGACGATGACGATGACTGGGATGATGATGAGCCCGATGATGGTCATGTCATCTATCGCAAATAAATAGAGCGGCAGCGTGCCTTTTGGCAGCTGCCGTTTTTTATTGGCGAAAATACGTTACAATACAGTTTCTTGCGGACAAACAATAATAACGAGTGACGCATATGCACATTTCCCTCATTGCCGCGATGGCGCACAATCGCGTCATCGGCAAACACGGTGACATGCCGTGGCACCTTCCCGGTGAATTGCAATACTTTAAAAGCCTGACCATAGGCAAGCCCATTGTCATGGGGCGCAAGACCTTCGAATCGATCGGTCGACCGTTATCGGGACGCCACAATATCGTCATTAGCCGCACCGCAGAAAACTTACCTTCAGAAGTGACCCATGTTTCATCACCCGAAGCGGCAATCCGTGCAGCGAAGCTGCGCGCGGAGGAAGAAGGCGTTCAATTAGAAGAGTTAATGGTGATTGGCGGTGGTCAAATTTATGCGGCGTTCTTACCCATGGCGACACGGCTCTATTTGACGCATATTGATTTAAACGTCGATGGCGACACTTGGTTTCCTGAGTACCACCCAGAACAGTGGCAACGGACGCTGTTGCGGAATCAAGCGGTCGACACCGAAAACTCCCTAGCCTATCAAGGCTATTTATATGAAAAAAAGTAAGTTATTAGTACAACAATAAGTGAGAATAACAATGGTAACACTCTCAAGAACGGCGATGAGCATAGTCGCGGCAACGGCACTTGTTGTGCTTCACGCCGCGAGCAACTCTGCCATGGCAAGCAATCAGCGCTTGGTCATGGAGCCTTGTCATGTACAAGGACTTGCCGAACAAGTGGAATGCGGTTTCTATACCGTGCCTGAAAATTATGCCGAGCCTCAAGGCCGCACCCTCGACTTATACGTGGTGCGTTTGCCCGCAGTGAGTTCGGGACGGACCAGCGACCCAGTGTTCTTTCTTGCGGGTGGGCCAGGCCAAGCTGCGACGGAACTCACTTCTGTCGTTGCGCAGCTTTTCCGCGACGTGCGGCAAACACGCGATATTATCCTCGTTGACCAACGTGGTACTGGACAGTCCAACCCGCTTGAGTGTCCGTTAGGCGATTTAGGCGACATGTTGGTTCCAGACGACCAAGTTGACCTGACCGGCATTGCTGCTGGCTGCGCGGCGGATATTCAAAGCCAACAGGATATTGACTTTCAACACTACAATACAGTCAACGCAATTCGCGATTTCGATAGTGTCCGGGCTGCATTGGGCTATCAGCAGGTCAATTTATATGGCGGTTCTTATGGCACGCGCGCCGGCCTTGTTTGGATGCGAGAGAAACCAGAGTCATTGCGCAGTGTAGTACTTGACGGCCTCGCACCAACGCAAGTGGTGATTGGCCCGTTCGGGACCTTTAGCCAACGCGCGTTTGACATTATGAACGCGGATTGTGCTGCCCAAGAAGGCTGTTTAGAAGAATTTGGCGATATCAGCGCAACCTACTATGCACTGCGCGAACAGCTACTTGAACAGCCGCAGCGTTTGACCATTCGTGATGCCCGAAGTGACGAGCCACATGAAGTATTGGTGACCGCAACACGATTAGCCAGTATTTTGCGCGCCGCACTTTATTCACCGCGCTCACGGCAGCTGATGCCGCTAGCGATTCGCGAAGCGGCAAACGGCAACTGGCGACCCATTAGCGGTTTAGCGGGCAGCTTTGAGACCAATTCACCTTTGTACATGGGCTTGATGATGTCCGTGTTGTGCCAAGAAGACTTACCGCGAGCCGACGCCGAGCTATTGGCGCGTGATGCCGATAACCGTTTTATTGGCGGCAGTGTCGCCCGTGAGTTTCAACGCATGTGTGACGGTTGGCCGGTCGAGCAGTTAGCAGGCACTGCGCACGCGGAGCCAGTCCATAGCACCATTCCAACGTTACTGTTGTCAGGACGACAAGATCCAGTAACGCCACCTGAATGGGGTGATTTAGCCGCAGAAACTTTACCCAACAGCCAGCACTTTGTCGCTGAACACGGTGGCCACACGATTTTCAGCCACACTTGTGCCAATCGCATGATCGACCGCTTTTTACAGAATCCTTCGGCGGAAGTGGATGGCACATGTTTAGAGCAAACGCGGTTGTTACCGTTTGTACGCAACGTTAACGCAGCGGGGATGTAAGCATGATTACTACACAAGGACTCGAGAAGTCTTATAAAGACGTGAAAGCGCTGCGTGGTTTGTCGTTCGAGGCAAAAGACGGCGAGATTACTGGTTTATTGGGCCCGAACGGCGCCGGTAAAACCACCTGTTTACGCAGTATCTATGGTTTAATTCATGCCGACCAAGGCACCGCAATGGTCGACCAAATTGATGCCAGTCAGGAGCCATTAGAAGTGCGTCGCCGCATTGGTATCTTTCCTGATAAATTCGGTTTGCAAGAACGGTTAACGGCCCGCGAGCATATTGCTTATTTTGCCGCATTACATGGTTTACATGGAAAAACCGGTGCAGAGGCGGTGCAGAAAGTCATCGATGACTTGGGCATGCAGGATATTGCCGATCGCAAGACCGCTGGGTTTTCCCAAGGTCAACGCATGAAAGTCGCGCTTGGCCAAGCCATTGTGCACCAACCACAAAACTTAATCCTCGACGAGCCCAGCCGAGGCCTTGACGTGATGAGCACGCGCATATTGCGCGAGCTTTTATACCGTTTGCGTGAACAGGGGCGCTGTATCTTGTTCTCCAGCCATGTCATGCAAGAAGTCGCGGCACTCTGTGACCGCGTTGTGATCATGGTCGCAGGACAGGTCGTGGCGGAAGGTACACCACAGGAACTGTGTGAACGTACTGGCCAAAGCAGCTTTGAAGAAGCCTTTGTGCAGTTAATCGGAACCGAAGAGGGCATCATGCTATGAAATCGCTATTTTTTACTATTTGGCGCAAAGAAATGCTCGATGCCATTCGGGATCGCCGCAGCCTGATGGCTGCTATGTCGTACGCGTTTTTTGGACCGGTGCTCATGGCCGTTGCGTTTATGGCAATTATTAATGATGCGGTGTCTGAGAGCGATGTCTACGTCAATATCGAAGGCGCCGAACATGCGCCGGCGTTCGTTGATTTTCTCAATTCGCGCCGTGTCTTTGCCGGCACGGAAGAGAATAAGGCACGTGATATCGACGTGATTATTCCAGACGATTACCAAGCCAAATTGGCGCGCGCGGAAATGATTGAAATTATCGTCCGTGCCGACTATTCAGTGCGCAGCGACAGCAGTCAACGCAACCGTGTTGAGTCCGCAATTCGCGAGTACAGTAGTACCATTGCCGCGCAACGTTTGACCTTGCGTGGCGTCAGTGCCGAAGTGATTCGTCCGTTGGTTGTCGACAAACAAGACACGGCAACGAAAGAGTCGCGTGCCGCTTTGATTTTGGGCACCGTCATGGTGTTTGTGTTAATGGCTATTTTCTTCTCGGGCATGAACGTGGCGATCGATACGAGCGCTGGTGAACGAGAGCGTAATTCACTGGAGTTCCTACTGGCGCAACCCATACCTACCCATTGGTTAGTCATGGCGAAAGCCGGAGCAGCAGCGACCTTTGCGTTTGTTGGTGCAGTGCTGAGTATCTTGATGATCCCCTTGGTGTTCGTGTTTGTACCATTGGAAAAACTCGGCATTGAGTTTAGTTTGTCTGCTGCGAGCCAAGTGCAAATGATCGTGACACTGATACCGCTGGCGCTGTTGGCGAGTATTTTGCAGCTTTTTGTTAGTTTTCGGGCGAAGTCGTTCAAAGAAGCTCAAACCTATATCTCGCTGGTCATGTTCATTCCAGTCGCCGTGATTTTCGGTATCGAATTTAGCCGCGTCGAGCACCCGTTACTGAGCGTATTGCCGGTGACATCTCAACACCAAGTGCTGCTGAATACCATTGGCGGGCAAGCGATTAACTGGCTACATGTCGGTGCTGGAGCTCTCGTGACCTTGGCATTGACCGCCCTACTGGTTTGGGTAGTGACGCGCATGCTGAAAAGTGAAAAAGTGATCTTTGGTTTATAAATGCGAACATTCAAATAGGGATTGTCCATGTATGATCCACTGACCAGTAAAGCCATACCTGCCTTTCACGAGGCAGGCATGGCGACCTACTGGCAAGCAGTGACACCGTTTCCGGATACGGACTCGGTGGCCCTGCCGGCACAAGCCGACATCGTCGTCATTGGTGCTGGCTATACCGGTCTTAATGCAGCTGTTACGTTAGCCCGAGACTACAACAAGCATGTTGTTTTATTGGAAGCGGGCAGCATCGGTGCCGGCGCAAGTTCACGAAATGCTGGCTTTTTACTGCCGGGCAGCGGCCGTTTAGGGTTTCAAGACTACCGTAAAAAATTTGGTGAGGACGTTGCTCAAGCGGTGCAAAATGAATTCGCCGCCAGTATTGCCCACGTTCACCAAGCCATCGACGACAGTGACTATCATTGTGACTTCACCCATGCGCGCTACTTGCGCGTCGCGCATAATTCCAAAGCAGCACAGATCTTACACGACCAACAGCCTGCATATGAACCCACCTTGCTCGATGCCGAATGGCTGACGGCAGAATCGTTAAAACAACAGATTCCTGGCTTGCCTTGGGGACATGGCGGATTAGCCTTAACGCCAGCAGCAGCGTTAAACCCGCGTGCATTAACCGCGGTGTATTTAGAGCAAGCAAAGCAGGCCGGCGTTACTATCGTCAGCGGCCACCCCGTCACACATTGGCAAGCGCTCGGCGATGGCACGCACCAGCTGGAAGCCGCAGGCTCAAGCATACGCTGCCGACAAGCATTAGTCTGTACAAATGGCTATTTACCGAGTCAGCCATTTGCCGATATCGCCCAGCGCCAGTTTCCGGTGTTATCGAGTATCTTGGTAAGTCGGCCATTGAACGCAGTCGAGCAACAAATGCTCGGCTTGACCGTGAATGATTTGGTGATGGATACGCGCCTACTGAAATATTATTACCGCCTCCTACCTGACGGTCGGATTCTCTTCGGCGGACGCGGTGCTGTGCGCGGTAAAGACGCCGAAAGCGGACGCCAGCGACAACGACTCGAGCGTGCCTTGGTGCAAACCTTCCCACAACTGGACGGGCTATATGCGGACTATTTTTGGAGTGGCTGGATTTCAGTTGCACTCGACTCGATACCACGGGTCTTCAGTCCGAGTCCAGGGGTGTATACGAGCGCAGGTTATTGCGGAGCCGGTGTTGCCTTTGCAAGTTTAGCGGGTAAGCGTTTAGCTCAACTCGCTGCTGGAGAGACCTTGCCAGCCTTACCGTTTTATCAGACTCCGTTACCGAAATACCCAATGCCGCAGCTGCGGCGCGTTGCGCTTCGGGGCTTGTATCAGTGGCAACGCTGGTTTGGCTCGTAACCTACGCATTTTGAGCTTGAATTCTGGACGTAAAAGTCCTTATGCATTGTGCGCCAGCTAGGTCATCAGTATTGACCGTACCAGGATTAAAAATGCAAGAGCATTTCGGCGGCTGTGCAATAGCAGTCGCCGTCACACACCGGGCAATAGTAGCCCTCGTCTAAAGAAGACTGCAGCCAGCGATTTTGATGTTCGGAAATTAACTCGCCACCACAACGACTAAAGTATTCAAACGCACTGTTGTTTGGACTTTGCTTCCAGATATGCGCCAAGCCACCTAAACAACCAGCACCTTGCGCTTCAATAATGGAATGCATGAGTAACGATTTGCCCACGCCACCACCCTGAAAATCTGGGTCGACTGCGGAGCATTTGAAATAACACAGTTGGTCGGCGCTGAACGGCCACTTCTCAGGCGTACAATGCCGATCGACGGGCCACTGATTCGGTGCAAAGGTAATACGAATACCCACGAGCTCATTGTCGGCATAGGCCAGCCAATGCAAATTGCGCCCACACTCGGTTTGGCCGCGCGAATAAAAGTCTGCCAAATTCTCTGGCGTCAAATAATTCTCACCATGCACTTTATTCCCCAGCTCGATAACCGCCTCGAAATCCGTCTCTTGCATCTGCCGAAAACTTAACCGCGCCATACGCCACTCTCTCATTATTATTTGCGCCATTATACCCATTGGAAGAGAGCTTAGACAATGGCTGAACACTCAGCTTGCTTGCTACGAAGCACTCAGCTTCCGTGTTACGAAGCACTCAGCTTCCGTGCTACCGAGGGGCTCATTCTGAGATCGCTCAAGTACGTCCTTGTAGCGCTATGGCGTCGCCATCCATGGCGACGACATTCTCAGAACGAGCCCCTCGTCCGCACTCGCGCTGAGTGCTTTGCAGCTCCCCCTGTGAACGCCACAGCCATGATCGATCTGCGGGCATCAATATTGCACATCGCAGCAAAGAGCAAGCAAGTGGCGTCCGCATCGCACACCGCAGCGGTGGGCACAAAAAAGGGGCCGAAGCCCCTTTTTGTTAGTAGCGGTAGGTGTCTGGCTTGAATGGCCCTTCGACCGGTACGCCAATGTAGTCGGCTTGGTTTTGAGTCATTTTGGTGATGACGCCACCGAAGCCTTCGACCATGTAGCGAGCAACTTCTTCGTCGAGTTGTTTTGGTAACACTTCGACGGTTAAGTGCTTGGCCTTGTCGGCTGCAGACATGTCGGCAAACTTTTGCTCGAACAAATGAATTTGTGCAAGGACTTGGTTAGCGAATGAACCGTCCATAATGCGGCTTGGGTGGCCCGTTGCGTTACCTAAGTTCACTAGACGACCTTCCGAAAGCAGGATTAAGTAGTCGCTGCTGTCGTCAGAACGGAATACCGTGTGAACCTGTGGTTTCACTTGTTCCCAACGCCAGTTTTTGCGCATAAACGCAGTGTCGATTTCGTTGTCGAAGTGACCGATGTTACAGACCACAGCGCCTTTTTTCAGGGCAGCTAGCATGTAACGGTCACAGACGTTAACGTTACCGGTGGTGGTGACGATTAAGTCGGTGTTGCCGAGCAATTCGTGATTAATCGTTGAACCGTCGTTGCTGTTGATGCCGTCAACGTAGGGTGACACCACTTCGTAGCCGTCCATACACGCCTGCATGGCACAGATTGGGTCGACTTCAGTGACCTTGACGATCATGCCTTCTTGACGCAATGAAGCAGCTGAACCTTTACCCACGTCACCGTAACCGACAACCAAAGCTTTCTTGCCAGACAACAAATGGTCGGTGGCGCGCTTAATGGCGTCATTCAGCGAGTGACGGCAACCGTATTTGTTGTCGTTCTTTGATTTGGTGACAGAGTCGTTAACGTTGATTGCAGGCACTTTTAACGTACCTTTCTTCAACATTTCGACTAAGCGATGCACACCTGTGGTGGTTTCTTCAGTGATACCATGAATTTTCTCCAACATGGCTGGGAATTTTTCGTGAATCAACAGTGTCACGTCACCGCCGTCGTCGAGCACCATGTTGGCGTCCCAAGGCTGGCCGTCTTTCATACAGGTTTGCTCAAGACACCACTCGTACTCTTCTTCGGTTTCGCCTTTCCACGCGAACACTGGAATACCAGCAGCGGCAATTGCAGCAGCAGCGTGATCCTGGGTTGAGAAGATATTACAGGATGACCAACGCACTTCGGCACCTAAGTCGACTAAGGTTTCAATCAGCACGGCAGTTTGAATGGTCATGTGAATACAACCAATAATACGCGCGCCTTGAAGTGGCTGGCTGGCTTTATACTTATTGCGGATTGCCATTAACGCAGGCATCTCTGACTCTGCGATTTGAATTTCTTTACGGCCGTAATCGGCGAGGCTGATGTCAGCGACTTTATAATCTTGAAATGCGGTCATGTTAGGACTCTCAATCAGTTGTATGGGACACTTGCTGCCTTCACGAGGCAGCAAGTTCTTCCACTAAGTTCAGTTCAGCAAGAATATCCTGCTGTTGTTCGATACTTAAACGCGGGCCATAGTTACTCACTACTGCAGCAGCGGAGCGACTGGCAAGTGTGCCAGCTTGGGCAGGCGTTAAGCCTTGGGTAATGCCGAATAAGTACGCGCCAGCAAACATGTCACCGGCGCCATTGGTGTCAATCGCTTGCACTTTAAAACCAGGCACCTGAATGCGACGTTCTTTGGTGCCGATCAGGGCACCATTCTTGCCTCGGGTAATCACGACCTGACGGGCAAACTGCAACAACGCTTCCATGGCCGGCTCGATGCCTTCTTTCCCGGTATAAATTTCCGCTTCTTCTTGGTTACAAAAGAGGACGTCGACACCTGGGGTCAAGAATTCGTCTAAGCCTTCCTTGAAATACTTCACCATGGATGAGTCAGAGAAGGTTAAAGCGATTTTCGTATTGTTCTTTTCCGCAACGTCACGCGCTTCACGAACCGCTGCACGAGCGATTTCGGAAGTTGCTAAGTAGCCTTCGATGTACAAGTACTGCGAATCAGCAACGACCGCCGGTTCTAATTCGTCCGTTGAAAAGTCGATGGTGATGCCGAGAAACGTACACATGGTTCGTTCCGCATCGGGCGTGACCATAACGACACACTTGCCGGTGTGACCGTCGTTATTTTGTTTGACCAAATGGGTAGCAACGCCAGCGCGGTCGAGATCCTGCTGGTAAAAGTTCCCATCGTCGTCATTTGCAACTTTACAGCAGTAGAATGCTTTACCACCGAACTGGCTGAAGGCGACTAAGCTGTTTGCCGCAGAACCGCCACCGACACGCTTTTCCAGGGTGAATTCCTTGTGCAGTTCGGCCAATAGCAATTGCTGCTGGGCTTCGTCCAACAGGGTCATAATGCTTTTTTCAATATTATGGCGCGTCAAGAACTCGTCAGTGACTTTAAATTCTTGATCGACCAAGGCGTTTCCCACGCCGATTACGTCGTAAGTCTTCATTACGCTCGATTCGCTAGCTGAGTTAAAATTAAGGCCGAATATTGTACACGAATTTATGGACGATATCCGCCAGAAATTCCTTTTGTTGTAATACTCACGGCGTCATGGGCGTGTAATGATTCGTAATGGTTCACGCGCACACGAAAATCCAATACGGTAGGATTCTTATCCAACTCATGCTGGAGTCGCCGGGCCGCATCTTCACAAAACATTAAGTTTTGTCCATTCAGGCGAGCAAACTCCTGTTCGTCTTCGCGTTTTACCGCGGCTTGAACCGGTGTTTTGAGTGAGTTTTCAATGCGGTCAATAAGTGCGACTATGGGTAAAATGTCAACCTCGTCACTTAACTTAACCTTCACTTCCGCGAGTGAGCGCTGGCTATGCGGGGTCGCAACGATACCTTCTGTGGTACCGAGCCACTCGACAATTTCTTCATTACTCGCTTCGTCGTCGCCGAAACGGCTACGGAAGGCATCTTGAATTAGCTGCCGTGCGAGCGCTGCTGAGCAAGGGCAGGTCGACGAGTAGGTTACACCAACTTCAAGCTCTAGCTCAACGCGATCGCCAACGCGTTCAGCACTGATAGCAATCGGGTAACCTTTCCAACCTTGCTTACCACTGACGAGCGATTTGCGGCGCAATAGATATTCGAAACTAAACGACACACGAGCAGACTGGCTTAAGCCTTCGTGGGTTGAAATAAATGTCGCTAGAAGCGCTTTGATGCTGCTTCCACTGAGGACGTTATCATTGGCAAGTTCGTCGACGGCTAAATAAAGCCGCGACATGTGAATGCCTTTTGCTTTTGGATCGTCCAAGCTAACAAACGCTTCAATGCGTGCGCCCACTTGTTGTGGCAAACCCGCTTCACTGGCGATCGTTATCGGCATTTCGATCTGGCTCATGCCGACCCAGTCGAGCGTTCCTTCGGTTTGTGCTTGCGCTTGGTTGGCAATATCCGGCATTGATGTCGGCATGCATTCGTCTCCGCTTTTCTGCATTTTCAAAAACGTGACCGCAAATTATACAACAAATGCGGCCTGAACATCACCATCATCGCGGAATTTATCTGTAATTGGTGGCAAATTAGATTGAAAATAAGCGTAAAACAGTAAGTCGCGATATAGTATGGCCTTACTACGTACACAGACGGGGATTTGGATTGAATGAGTTCAGCAAATAAGTCAGCAATTGATTGGGACCTTATCGGCCAGTACCGATCGTTACTTGGTGCGACCGGTTTGGCCGACAGCGTGGCCATGTTACAGCGGGTTATGCCTCAGTATATTGATGAATTACAGACGCATGTGGCGAGCCAAAATGAAAAGGCAACCCGCGCTCAGGCACACAAAATGAAAGGGAGTTGCCGGTCTCTTGGCTTAAATCGAGTTGGCTTGGTAATGGAATGGCTCGAAAAAGAATCGTGGCAATGGTCTGACGTCGAGGAAACACTCGCGACTTGGCCAGCGTTGTTTGAGCAAGACTGTAAAGCGCTTGTTTCAGGCCTTTAATCTACTCGCGCCAATAAAAAAGCCTCGCACGGGCGAGGCTCTTGTCACTAAAACAGTGTTAAGCAGTTTTAATATGCACATCGCCAACGAAACGATAGCCTTCGCCATGAATCGTGGTGATCAGGTTAGGCGTATCTGGATGCGCTTCAAAGTGCCGACGAATACGACGGATGGCGACATCGACAGTGCGGTCATTTGGGCGCAACTCACGGTCAAGCATCTTCCGCACTAGGGTGTCGCGGTCATGAATTTTGCCCGGCTGCGTTAGAAATAACTCTAAAGCACGATATTCACTTTTTGGTAAGCGGAACATCTTTCTGTCTGGCGAGTACAGGCAGCGGCTATCGCAGTCGAGCACCCAGCCGCTGAAATGGTATTGTTTACTGCCTTCAACTTCCGTCTCTTTGGAATCGTTAATTTGTTCGATACGACGCGCCAAGTTGCGCACTCGGACGGTGAGTTCACGCGGATTATATGGCTTGATGAGATAGTCGTCTGCACCAAGCTCAAGCGCTAACAAACGATCGTCATCACTGTCTCGGCCAGTCAAAAAGACCAAGCCGATGTTGTTTTGTTCGCGCAGCGATTCAGCGAGTTCGAGGCCACTTTGGCCCGGCAAATTGACATCCATAATGATAATGTCGATTTGTTGCTGCGCCATAATGTGTTCCATTTGACGGCCATCAGCTGCATCAAACACTTCGTATCCTTCCTGTTGGAACAGGCGAGTAAGTGTTTGTCGGGTGACCACCTCGTCTTCCACGATCAGAAGTTTAACGTTTATTTTTTGTTTCATGCTGTTTCCGATCTCCGCTAGCTAGGCAAACTCGACGCATTGAGAATAACAATTAATATAATAGAATAGGGTCTATGGCCTTGTTATTGCAAGTAAGTTCCCCGAATTTTTAACATTTTAGCTTGAAATCTCGAAATTAGGTCGACTTTTCGGTTTGTTTACTCAGCGTCAGGGTAATAATGGTGCCGTGGCTATGGGACGCGTCAGCTTTTGAGTAAGGCGTTGATTGAATATCAAGACTGCCTTCAGGTAATCGACTAACCCACTGTGAAACACGAATCAGCCCAAGGCCTGAACTCAGCGACATGTCGGTTGACTGCATAGTTGCCGTGCGCACTGATTCAAGTTCCGATTTGCTGAGGCCGCAGCCGTTGTCGCTGACGGTTATGATGACATGCTCTTCCGTGCTGGTGATGTGGATCTGCACAAGCAGCGGTTGGGTCTGCGTGTGAACGCCTTTGATGAGGGCATGCTGAACAGCATTTTTAGCCAGTTCCGTAAGAGTTTGTTCGAGTAGCGACGTCGATAGATAAACCACCTCATCACTGTCGACGTCACAGCTGAGGCGAACAGTCTCAGGTATTCGCAGTTCGTGGCTGAACTGATACTCGAGTTCTTGGCCGAATACAGTCAGTGCGATTTGTCGCTGTTTAACGGTGCGATAGACGCTGCTGAGTTGTTGATAGTGATCGATTAATCGTGACATCTGGTTGAGTTCACGCAAACCTGAGGCTAGCTGATCAGTGATGTGTTTGAATATAAAATCGGCGTGTTCTGATTGGCCGGTTGCCGCCGCATCCGCATTCGACTGATTGAGTTCAGATTGTAAACGCAAGAATGCAAAATTGGCGTCACTCAAGGGCTGTTCAATTTGATAGGCAAACTGTTCAAGAGAAGCACATACGGCTGCAAGCTTGTCCTGTTCACGCAGATGTTGTTGATAACGGCTCAACTCAAGCATGGCCTCGCTGAGCTTTTGGTTGACCTCGCGGAGGCTATTGGTCCGTTCGCGGACTTCTTTTTCGAGTTTGTCATAAGCGGACCGAGCTTGATCGGCACTATGTGCTGCGTAGCGCCGTTCGTGACGAAATTTTTCTAACAGCCGGTGTATTTGTAAACGAAGTTCATAAAATTCGTCGGCGATCGGCTGGTCATGAAGTAAATCGACCTTGTGATCAATAATTGCTCGACTCAGCGAACGGCTAAAACTTTGCACACTGCTTTGAACATGACGTTGGTAAAATTGCAGGGCGATGAAAAGGGCAATAAGGACTGAAGCAATACCACCAAGACTGACTAAAAAATGACGCTGCGTAAAGGCTTGCGATGTATCTTGAGACATCCGCAGGTAGACATAACCGATGTTGGCGGACGTGCTTTGTCGGCGCGTGATTTGGATGGGCTGCACGACTTCGAGAATATTGCCAACGAATTGATAAGGACTGATCTCAGTCAATTGTTCCGCTTGTGATGGCAACGCCGCGCGGCCAGGCTGGTTGTAGCTAGCTGTCACTTCCAGTGCAGCGTCGCCGCTTCCTTCAGCGTAAATGTGTGCATGCAAAACGGCATCAATCGCAGCTAAACCTTGCAATAGAGCAATAGCTTCATCAGCGTTCAGCTGCATCGCCGAGGCTTTCAACGCGAGTTGTTGGGCGATCATTTCACCTTGTTCAATTAATCGATTGCGTTCGCTATTGGAAATCACCAGTGTTGTCAACGCTGCGTATAACAGCATTACAATAGCGACTAAGCCAAATGCCAATGTGTAAAGTCGTTGGCTCAGCGGGCGTTGGTGTTTTTCCTTGGTGATGTCGACTTTAGCCATATGCAACGGTCATTAACTCGCCGCCCAAACGGTGAACTTGCGATTATCGGCAAGCACATGAACTTGTTTAAATGTGGTTGCCAAGACGTCACGATAGGGTAAAAAGCTATTGCCGACGAGAAATAATTTCCCGCCAGGTTTGAGGTATTGACGGCATTGGCGAATAAAGTTTTGCGTGATGGCGTAATCGGTTTGTCGACCGGCATGAAACGGTGGGTTGGTGACAATACAATCGTATTTTACGGTTGTTTGCTGCTTTAAAACAGCAAGTCCGTCGCTGGCTAGCAAGGTGACATGCTCCGCCAAAGGCGCCAAGGTTTTTTCGGCGGCGGCTAACGCTAACGTGTTGATATCGATACCAGTAATCGACTTGGCGACAACGCGATGCTGCAAGGCTGCTGCAATGACGCCGGCTCCGCAAGCAAAGTCGAGTAGGTCGCCGCTGCAGGCAGTAACAGGCTGCTGATAAAGCGTGCGCAGCAGTAAGTCACTACCACCATCTAAACGGTTTTGACTAAAAACACCGGGGTAGTTAAAAATTGTCATGCCGCCAAAGTCAGCCGGCAACGGATAACTTGATAAGTAAGTGTCAGGGTTAAATGAAATTGCTGTTTTGAGCTCACAGCGCAGCAGTTGGCAATGATTGCCACTGGCGAGCTTTTCATTCGCGCTATAGCCAACAAATGGCGATTTAATGTAAGACTGAATGCCGCTGTCTTTATGGCCGATTAAGAAGATCGGTGTTTGCACCGGCAGAACGGCAGCAAGGTTAGCCATCAGCATGTGTACCAACTGTTTTTCTTTCGGAACATTTACGACGACGGCGTCAACTGCTAGCGGCTCAGCGAGAAATGGCGCAAGGATATCGTCAGAACCACCTTGATAGGCATCACTGGCGTGCAAATGCCAGCTGAGGGTTGTAAACCCTGATTGCTGCAATGTCGTCGCTTGCTGTGCAGGCGGATGGACGAGAAGTAATTTACCTGATGGCAAAACATCAAGTTGGCGCATTAATAATTGGGTGTGGGCTATAGCTGTCATTCGTCACTCAGGCGGTCAGGGTAAGCTTCAACAAACGTTTCAACCATTTCAGTGGCTAAAGGAATTTCGTCAGCGTCAAAACAGGCGACATGAAAGAGTGCTTCACCCTCATTACTGACCGGAATATTACTGATGCCAATGACAATGCCACTGACCGAAGAATAGACCGAGGTATGTTCGCCACCATGGGGCGGTGCGATGTGTGCAAGTAGCTGGCCACGGTTAACTTGTTGACCGAGATCGACTTTCAAAATGACTAAGCCGTCGCCCTCGCTGCGCATCCAGACCGAGCGTTGTGAATAGACGGGTGTAACTTTCTTGCGCGTGCGTCGGCCTTTCATCATTTTTAGCATTTTCATCACGTTGGTCACACCGTTCACACCCGCTTTAATCGAGGCGTAATCAAACCGCAGTGCTTCACCGGCCTCATACAGAATAAGCGGAATACCAAGTTCGCTGGCGGTTGAACGCAAGGAGCCATCCCGATCTTTCGAATTCATAATCACCGGGCAGTTAAATGCAGCCGCCATCGATTTTGCTTCGTCATTATCAAAATTCACTCGAATTTGCGGCAAGTTGCTGCGGTGAACGGCACCCGTGTGCAGGTCGATAATGTGGGTTGCACGTTCGACTAATTGGGTGCGAAAGAGAAATGCTAGACGACTTCCAAGAGCGCCGCGTTCAGAGCCCGGAAAACAGCGATTAAGGTCGCGCCGGTCGGGTAAGTAGCGAGTTTGTTGAATAAAGCCAAACATGTTGACCACGGGCACGACCAGTAACGTCCCGGTCAGCTCTTTCGGATCGATAAGTTGTATCAGACGTCGGCAGATTTCAATGCCATTGAGTTCGTCGCCGTGAATGGCTGCGCAAACCAGAAGTACGGGTCCGGGCTTAGTGCCATGGAGTACTTCAACATGCAAGTCGAGGGGCGTGTCTGAATAAAGTCGAGCAGCAGGAAGTAAGACCCGCTCTTGGGTACCAGGAGCGATTTGAATATCGCCCAACTGAAATGGCTGACTGCGTTTACGCGCCATGTCATCAATCCTCTAAAGAACGACTTTGGGGCGGCTTAGCCGCGCCCCTTGGTGCGTGTTTTGTGTTGTTTAGCGTTCTTTTCGATGAACGTAATAATTTGCGTAGCAACGTCTTTGTCCGTTGCACTCTCAATGCCTTCGAGTCCGGGAGACGAGTTAACTTCCATCACCAGAGGACCGTGATTGGACCTTAAGAGATCGACACCGGCAACGTTGAGCCCCATTGTTTTCGCTGCTTTAACCGCAGTTGAACGCTCCGCAGGGCTAAGTTTGACTAACGTCGCACTACCACCGCGATGTAAGTTGGAACGAAACTCACCCGGTTTGGCTTGGCGCTTCATCGCGGCAATGACTTTGTCACCAATCACGAAGCAGCGTATATCAGCACCGCCTGCTTCTTTAATATATTCTTGCACCATGAAATGAGCATTTAAGCCCATAAATGCTTCGATCACGCTTTCTGCTGCTTTGCGCGTTTCGGCGAGAACCACACCGATGCCTTGCGTGCCTTCCAACAATTTAATCACTAATGGCGCACCACCGACCATGTCGATCAGATCGGGAATGTCTGAGGGTTTACTGGCAAAACCTGTCACCGGCAAACCAATGCCTTTGCGCGAAAGTAATTGCAGTGAGCGCAGTTTGTCGCGACTACGACTGATCGCAACCGATTCATTCAGTGGATAGGTGCCCATCATTTCGAACTGACGTAATACTGCAGTTCCATAAAAGGTGACAGAAGCACCAATGCGTGGGATCACCGCATCGAATTGCGGTAATTCAACGCCACGCATATGAATTTCTGGCTCTTTAGCGTTAATGTTCATGTAACAACGCAATGGATCGAGGACATGCATTTCATGCCCGCGCTCTTCACCTACTTCAATAAGTCGACGCGTTGAATAGAGATGTTTATTGCGGGAAAGAATCGCAATTCTCATGCTGGAAGTCCTTGTAAATATGAAGCCTGTGGATTAACAAGAAATCGCCCATTCAATGCCTGACGACCGAGTAGCATCCGAAATTTCATTGTATCACGGTTTGTTAATGTCAGTTCAGCTGGGAATGATTGTTGGGTGTCGCCTTGGCCTATTACGACTAAGGTGCGAATAACATAGCGCATTTCCTTATGGCCGCCAGAGTCGGTGACCTGCCTTTGTTCCAGGATCGGTGCCTCACAGACTTGTTCGGTTAAGTCGTTTTGAATTGGGTGCATCCAAATCCGCAACCACCCTTGACCGTCACGTTCGAACGGTTCGAGCTTAAACGCATGCAAGCAGGATGTCCGCGCACCGGTATCGACCTTGGCTTTGATTTTACTAATCCCTAACTCGGGTAACGCCAGCCATTCTCTCCAACCAGTGACCTGATAGGATTTACCAATGTGTTGAACCGTTGTTGCCACAGCCATTCCTTATTTATTTTATGCGTCAAAATGAATGATTTAGAGAAAGTAGTCGCTAAAATTTACATTGTCATGATTACAAAAGTGAACTAATTTGTGCATAGTAAAGTAACATTCTTCAGAAATTCGGTACTCTGTCAGACACATCCGCAGAATTTGTTATTTGCTTCGTGTGACTCGCTCATGAAACAAAGTCTGCGCTATCGGTGAATAATCTGCAAATTATATCGTGTCCGTCTTGGATTGCAGAACCAAAAATTTTACAAGGAACACATATGGCGACCTGCAATAGCTGCAGTTGTTACAAAGGTTTAGAGTTTGGCATTCAAATGGCGTTTCAACCGATTGTTGATATCACAAAACGTACAGTTTATGCGCAAGAAGCCTTAGTTCGTGGCGCTCAAGGGCAGGGGGCTGGTGAAGTGTTGGCGCAAATCACCTCCGACAATATTTATTCCTTCGACCAAACCTGTCGCATGACAGCAATTGAGAGTGCTGCGGCGTTGTCGATGCAGTCAAAACTCAGCATTAATTTCATGCCCAATGCGATTTATGAACCGGAAACCTGTTTAGAACGAACACTAAAGACTGCGCGCAAGGTGAATTTCCCTCACCAGAATATTATTTTTGAAGTCACCGAACATGAGAAGATCGAAAATCATGATCTGTTGGTGGAGGTGTTTGAAACCTATAAAAAACATGGTTTTCTCACTGCGATCGACGATTTCGGTGAAGGCTTTGCGGGTTTGAACTTACTTGCTGATTTCCAACCTGACTTGATCAAGCTCGACATGCAGCTGATTCGCAATTTGCATGAGCGGCGCGTCAGTCGCGTGATTATTAAAGGTATTTTGGCCGTTGCTGAAGAGCTCGATATTACGGTGATTGCCGAAGGCATTGAAGTGGAAGACGAAATGAAAGCACTGCAAGACTTAGGAATTGAGCTGATGCAGGGCTATTATTTTGCCAAACCGCACATCAACACGCTCACTGACCCGTTCAATCGGACTTGAGGTGTTGAGCCCGCGTGTCACGCAGTGATCGCAGCAAGCTAACAAATTCCGCAGCCGGGCGGTCAAATGCGTTTTCGCTGACCAATAAGTCGTATCCGAGCAACTCACGTAGTTGCTCCATACGCCAACAAAACGCGGCTTTAACCCCTTCGTAGGTAACCCCCTCACTACTTTTATATTTAAGTGGTACATCAAAGTAATGCGCATAATCACGCTCGTCTGGCTTGTGGTAGCGCAACGCCAGTACGAGCACATTGCGCTGTTCAAGCATCAGGTGTACCGCCATACGCTGCGAAATGTTTTCGAGAAATTCATGGTAGCTATGTATTCGAAAACCCACATACGGCATGTCGCGCAGTTCCAAAAAATGCTGCAGGCGAGGTTGGTCAAAGCGCAGAATATTGTCCCAGTTAAGTTGCCAATGGCCCTTGCGATGATAATAGGCGATCGCCTGAGGCGTGAAGACAAAGGTCGCGTCGGGTTCGAGTACCTTGGCGACACCAATGGCGCTGAGGACGATGGCCAGACTGGTTGCTACTATAAGTACGGCCAAAGGGAGTGGTTGAGCAAAATTCCAAATCAGTAAACATGCAACCAGCGCGACGCCGGACAAGGTTAAGACTTGCCCATGCCGCTTACTACTTGGCCGAATCGTGATTTGAGTTGTTTTCATGGTGATGCATTCAACCTTGCCGTTCTTGCAAGCGCTGAGCTAGACCTTGCAAAAGCACTGCTTGCGTGAATTCCTTGCGTAAATAGTAACCTCTTGGTCTTGTTTGAATGCGCTCGCCGTTCGGTCCAATTGCTGCAGTTAATTTCGAACCATCCGCTGCTTTCGGTCTTAATTGCAGTGCTGTACCAAATCGGGCAGTGAGTGATTCGACGTGGCCGAGGATGATCTGCTCGGTGATTTCTTCCCAATCTTGGCGTAATTGCTGCTCTTGTTGCGGACTCGGTTGCCAGAGAATGGGTACACCCACTGTGCGCTCTGCGATTGGAATTCCACGACGTCCGTCAATGGGAATCCACAGCACCAGTTTCAATTTATTACAGACGTTACTTTGTTCCCATTGAACTTGATGCAAACCAAGTAGCGGCGTGATGCACACGTATGTGGTTTCCAATGGTTTTGCATCGGGGGAAACTGGAATGGTCTTTAATTCCACACCGATCTCAGGAAAGTCTTGCTGTTGTTTCGAACCCGCCGTGGCACCGAGAAATTGCTCAATTAACTGCCCAGTCCAGCCTTTTGCATGACGCAAAGAGGTCGGAACCGCCACACCAGCGGCGGCTGCGAGCTCGGCAAATGATTTACCGGTTAATTGGTCTGCTCGAGCCAGCAACTCCGTAATAGAAGCTGGCGGCGTGGTTGCTCGATGAAGTGGAGTGACTGACAACACAAACGCCTCATTTTGACTAAGTTTGTTTATGGTAGGGCGAAGAAGGGGCGCAAGCAAGACTCGGAAGCAATTTACGGACGGCTTCGCATGGTATGAACAGCAAGAAGATATTTGCCGCGGACGTCGCTTTGTGGTCAAATCAAATGAATGAAAGATATGAGAGGATGCTCGCGTGATTGATGCCGAAGGATATCGGTCGAATGTCGGCATAGTGATTTGTAACGAGCATGGGCAAGTATTTTGGGCACGACGTTTTGGTCAACAAAGCTGGCAATTCCCACAAGGCGGAATTGATGATGGCGAGACCCCGGAACAGGCGATGTTTCGCGAGCTTTACGAAGAAGTTGGACTCAAGCCGCATCAAGTAGAGCTCATCTATACGAGTCGCACTTGGTACCGTTATCGACTTCCCAAACGTTTGGTGCGCAAAGGTTCACGACCCTTGTGTATCGGCCAAAAGCAAAAGTGGTTTCTATTGAAGCTTACCTGCGATGAGGCCGATGTGGACGTGTTGCAGTCCGGTCATCCGGAGTTTGATGGCTGGCGCTGGGTCAGTTACTGGTATCCCGTGCGACAAGTGGTTGCTTTTAAACGTGATGTTTATCGTCGCGTGATGAAAGAGTTTGCCCATGTTGCGATGCCGTTCAAGAACAAATCCCGTCCGAAACGACAGAAACGAAAACGATAAACATGCTTACTTTATTGCAGCGAATTGTAGAGGCCGTCAACCAAGCGCCGGATTTAGATTCGGCGCTGCGCACCATTGTGGAACGGGCTCGAGCTGCATTAGGGAGTGATGTATGTTCGGTCTATTTGGCCGATCACGATGCCGAACAATTCGTCCTCATGGCGACCGAAGGCTTGGTTTTACAGGAACATGAGCGCGTTGCCTTAAACTTTGGCGAAGGTTTAATCAGCTTAGCTGCGCAACGCGAAGAACCGCTCAATATTGCTAATGCTACCGAGCACCCCAATTACAAATTTGTCGAATCGGTCGGTGAAGAAGCCTTTAAAGCGATGTTGGTTGCGCCAATCATTCACCAGCGTAAAGTCCTCGGTGTGCTAGCTGCGCAACAACAAAAGGCGCGGGCATTTTCTGCTGAAGAAGAAGCATTCGTTGTCACGCTTGCCGCACAGTTAGCGACGGTGATCGCGCACGCTGAAGCGCGCGGGTTGGTAAGTGGTCACTATTCACCTTGGCTCCGTAATCTGAGAGCTCTGGCAGCTGCTCCAGGGGTGGCCATTGGTCAGGCATTTATTGGCCGACCGGCTGCCACGTTGAGTGCTGTGGTTCCGCGTAAAACCGATTATCCATGGCGTGAAATTCATAAATTTCGTAAAGCAGTCATGCAAACACGTATGCAATTACGTGAGCTCGCCGAACAAGTTGCGGAATACGTCGCCGAAGATACGTTAGCGATTTTTGACGTATACCAGAGCATGTTGGACGCTGCCAGTCTGGGAGATGCGGTCGAAGCAAAAATTAAAGAGGGCTGGATGGCCCAAACTGCCGTAAAAATGGCGGTTGATGGATTTGTTGCTCAATTTGAAGAACTCGATGACTCTTATTTGCGTGAACGTGCCGTCGATATTCGTGACTTGGGTCAACGGATTTTGTCATTTTTGCAGGATAAGTCGGAGCAGAGCCATGTCTTCCCCGACATGTGTATTTTAATTGCAGAAGAAGTCACCGCGAGTATGCTCGCCGGTGTACCTCGTGACAAGCTGCAAGGATTGGTTTCGCTAAATGGCTCAGCGAACTCGCATGCCGCGATCATGGCGAGAAGCATGGGTATTCCTGCCGTATTTGGCGTTAGTGACGTCCCATTAGCCTATTTGTCCGACCAACACTTAATCGTCGACGGCTATAGTGGTGACATTTTCGTCAACCCACCGGCACAACTGATTCAAGAGTACGAAATCCTCCGCGATGAAGAGCGCGAATTAACCGACCTCGTCAGTGCGAATCGCGATTATCCAGCACAAACTGAAGATGGCCTGCCGATTTCCTTGCAAATTAATGCTGGGCTGAATGTCGATCATCACTATGACAACATTGGGCCATTTGAAGGCATTGGACTCTACCGCACAGAAATCCCGTTTATGATGCGGGAGCGTTTTCCGACCGAGAAAGAGCAATACCAACTTTATAAACAAATTCTCAAAGGCTGCCGCGATAAACCAGTCATCATGCGCACACTGGATGTGGGCGGCGACAAGCCATTGCCGTATTTTCCGATTCAGGAGGAGAACCCATTCTTGGGCTGGCGTGGGATCCGCATGACGCTGGATCACCCAGAAATTTTCTTAGTCCAAATTCGGGCGATGTTGCGCGCGAATGTCGGCTTACATAATTTGCAAATCTTGTTGCCGATGATTAGCACCGTGGATGAAGTCGAAGAGTCAATTCGCTTAATTAACCAAGCTTATTTTGAAGTTCGCAACGAGCTATTACCGAATAATCCTGCACTCGATTTTAAGCGGCCGTTGGTCGGTGTCATGATTGAAGTGCCGGCATTGCTGTATCAACTCGATGCGATTGCTCCTAAAGTCGACTTCTTTTCGGTCGGAACGAATGACTTAACGCAGTATTTATTGGCGGTTGATCGGAATAACCCGCGGGTTGCGAATCTCTACGACTCCTTTAACCCTGGGTTACTTCACGCACTGCAACATGTGGTCAATCGCTGCAATGAATTGCGCAAACCGGTGAGTGTCTGTGGCGAAATGGCCGGCGATCCGGGCGGTGCACTGTTGTTAGTTGCGATGGGGTACCGTTCTTTGTCGATGAGCACGCACAACTTAGATAAAGTCCGTTGGATTTTGCGTCACCTCGATAGCAAAATGTTGCAGGTCTTGTTGACTCAGGTCATGAGCGCAACACATCCCGATCAGGTTCGTCGGTTAGTTCGAATTAAATTAGAGGCATTAGGTTTAGGTGGTTTTGTCCGGGCGGGCAAATAATTATGCTCTTCAGCTTGCTAGTCTGTTTGCTTGGGGGTATTGCTGGCGGTTTGTTATCCGGCATGTTGGGCATCGGCGGTGGCATACTTATGGTGCCACTGCTGATTTACTTATTGCCGATCATGGGTATGCCCACCGCAATCGTCGTTCCGACCGCGATTGGAACAAGCCTAGCAACGATTATGCTCACCACATTGTCGGGTGCTCGAGCGCACGCTAAACGCGGCTATGTCGAGTGGTCATGGGTAAGACTCATCGCACCGGCGATGGTCATTGGTGGCTTTCTTGGTGGGGCTCTAGGGGCGCGTATTTCGCCAGAGTTGTTGCAGCGGATTTTTGCATTTGTTTTGTTACTGCTGGCGCTACAGATGCTTTGGAAAAAGCGGCCACAGGCACAAGACCGGAACCACAATCCAACCGTTGTTCGCGCAACAGGCGTTGGCATCGGTGCCATTGCCGCCTTAGTGGGTATCGGAGGCGGCGCTTTGCTGGTGCCGTTGTTGCACTTTTATCAGGTCGCCATGCGCAATGCGGTAGCGATTGCAGCGGTTTGCAGCGTCGTATTAGCCGCGGTAGGTACTTTTAGTTATATGTTTTTAGCACCCACGGTAAGCCATGCGGATATTCCAGGCCTAGTCGGTTATGTTTATTTGCCAGCGTGGCTGGCCATCGCCGCGACGTCGGTCATTTTTGCTCGAGTCGGTGCAGCGATTGCCCATCGCTTGCCGGTTCGCTACTTGCAGCGCGCATTTGCAGTGCTTTTAGTGTCGGTTTCGGTGCATCTATTGCTGACGTAAGCAGATCGACGAAACCTGAAGTTGTTGAAAGGAATTTCCATGTCACAGCAGCATTTACAATTTCCCGCTTGGGACCCTATCGCGTTTTCCTTGGGGCCAGTGAGCTTACATTGGTACGGCCTGATGTATTTGGTCGGTGCCGGCTTCGCCTATTGGTGGGGCAATAAACAAGCCGATCGTGATCCGAATTGGAGTCGTGAGGCTTGGCAAGATCTCCTATTTTGGGGTTTCTTGGCGCTGATTATCGGTGGACGGCTCGGCTATATTTTCTTTTATAATTTTGAACGGTTTCTCGGCGATCCACTCTATATTTTTCGTTTCTCTGAAGGCGGCATGTCCTTTCATGGCGGCCTCATTGGTGTGCTAGTTGCGTTGTTAATTTTTGCTCGGCGGACCAACCGTTCGCTGATGAGCGTGGGCGATTTTGTCGCGCCCTTAGTCCCGGTTGGACTGGGCGCGGGACGAATTGGTAACTTTATCAATGGAGAGTTGTGGGGGCGGGTTACCGATGTACCGTGGGGCATGGTCTTTCCGGCACAAGCGGCAGGTGACCTACCGCGTCACCCGTCACAGCTGTACCAAGCGTTTGCTGAAGGTCTGTTACTGTTCCTGCTGTTGTATTGGTTTAGTCGCAAACCGCGGCCGGTCGGTGCGATAGGCGGCTTGTTCTTACTCGGTTACGGTGTCGCTCGTTTTGTGATTGAATATTTCCGCGAACCGGACGCTCATCTTGGTATACTCGGACTATTCAGCATGGGGCAATGGCTGTCGCTACCCATGGTGATCGCTGGTGCGGCCATTATGTGGCTAGCGTACCAAGGAAAGTTTGGTGGCTTGCCTGCAACAACAAAAACAGCCAATAAAAACAAACCGCAAAAGAAATCTCGATAGGAGCGCAAGCATGCGACAATATTTGGACTTGATGCGCCATGTGCTGGAAAATGGCACGGTCAAAGAAGATCGCACGGGCACAGGAACACGCAGCGTATTTGGTTATCAGATGCGCTTTGACTTAGCCGCCGGTTTTCCGTTGGTGACGACCAAGAAATGTCACTTACGCTCGATCATTCATGAACTCCTCTGGTTCCTGCAAGGTGACACCAATATCCAATATTTACGCGACAATGGTGTCAGTATCTGGGACGAGTGGGCAACGGATTCTGGTGATCTTGGGCCAGTATACGGTGCCATGTGGCGGAATTGGCCAACACCTGAAGGCGGCCATGTCGACCAAATTAAAGAGCTCATTGACGAAATTAAGCAAAACCCAGACTCGCGTCGTTTGCTGGTTAGTGCATGGAATCCAGCGTTATTGCCGAATCCGAAATTGGCACCAAAAGCCAATGCAGAGCAGGGCCGACAAGCATTGCCACCGTGCCATACGCTGTTTCAGTTTTACGTTGCCGACGGCAAGCTGTCCTGCCAGCTCTATCAACGTAGTGCGGATATTTTCCTTGGTGTTCCGTTCAATATCGCTAGCTATGCGCTATTTACCATGATGGTCGCGCAAGTCTGTGATTTAGAGCTTGGTGAGTTTATTCATACCTTTGGCGATGCGCATTTGTACTCCAACCATATGGAACAGGCGCAATTGCAGTTAAGTCGTGAACCGCATCCATTGCCGACCATGCGCTTGAACCCTGACGTGAAGGACATCTTTGCATTTCGTATTGACGACTTTGAGCTTGAGAATTATCAAGCGCATCCACATATTAAAGCTCCGGTGGCGATTTAATAAGGTCATGCATGAGTAGTACTGATTGGCAAAAACGTTTTGCTGGCATTGAGCGTCTTTATGGCAGCGATGGTGCCACCGCGTTACAGAATCTCCATCTCGTTGTGATTGGTTTGGGTGGCGTCGGCTCATGGGCTGCCGAAGCATTGGCTCGCAGTGGGGTCGGTAAACTCACGTTAATCGACATGGACGAAGTGTGCTTGAGCAATGTCAATCGCCAGTCCCATGCATTGACGAGTACGGTCGGTCAGCTGAAAACTGAAGTGCTTGCGGAGCGCTTGCGTGGCATTAATCCGGAAATCGATATTCACATTGTCGATGACTTTATCAATCGCGAGAATATCGCGGCCTATTTGCAAGACAAACCCGATGGCGTACTCGACGCAATCGATAGTTTACAAGCCAAGGTTGCACTTTTGGCATGGTGTAAACGGCAGAAAATCCCAGTGGTAACAACCGGTGGCGCGGGTGGTCAAATGGATCCGAGCCAAATTGCGGTTACCGATGTGGCGAAGGTCACTCAAGATCCGCTGATGGCGAAAGTGCGTAATCAACTGCGACGGGACTATGGCTTCAGTCGTAATCCGAAGCGTAAGTTCGGTATTGATTGTGTGTATTCAACCGAGCAGTTGCGTTACCCGCGAGGTGACGGCACCGTGTCGTATGCAAAGCCGGGTGATCGTGGTGTCAACATGGATTGTGCGACGGGTTTTGGTGCGTCGATGATGGTCACCGCCAGCTTTGGTTTATTTGCGGCAGCGAAGTTGCTCAGTCGCGTACTGCCAGCACAAACGCCGAGTTCATGACGTCGAGCTGTGCTTTTGAGCGATGGTCTGTACCGTTTTGCTGATTTGAAACAAACCGTTACTGCGCGATGGACTGAGTTGCTGACTCAGTCCGCACTGTTCAAGCCATGCAGGGAAATCGAACTGGGCAATATGCGCTGCAGTGGTATTCTGTACAGGCGCTAACATCACCACAATTAGGCCACGGATTAAGCGCGAAGTACTATCGATTCGGAAGTTCAGTTTTGTTCTCGGATTTTCGCTATAATCGAGCCAAACCGCAGCTTCACAACCTTCGACCAGAAGGTCATCGTGACGCGGCGCAAGCTCATCAGCTGTGAGTCCTTTTGCCCAGTGTAACAAGAGGCGATAGCGACTTTCCCAACCTTGGGATTGCTGAAAACTTGTTTGAATATCGTCTGCAGTTGGCCATGCCATAATGTTTTCCTAAGTGGTTTGCGCTTTAAACACACTGCCAGCCAGAGTTGACAGTCAGTGCCGGAACAATTTGCGCACATTATAGCTGCAACACTTGTGTCATGCAGGCGCCTTTTACATAATGCACGCTTATGTCAATTCGACGTAGGTTTGAGAAGAAGGAAGAGGTTATGAAAATTTTGGTCGCGGTCAAGCGCGTCATTGACTACAACGTCAAAGTTCGCGTCAAAGCCGATCAGTCAGACGTAGATTTAAGTAACGTTAAAATGGCACTGAACCCATTCTGCGAAATTGCGGTGGAAGAAGCCGTACGCTTGAAAGAGCAAGGTACTGCAGAAGAAGTTGTCGTGGTGTCGATTGGTCCGAAAAGCTGCCAAGAACAAATTCGTACAGCGTTGGCTTTAGGTGCTGATCGCGGTATTCATGTTGAAACCGATGAAATGCCTGACTCGCTTGCCGTTGCAAAAATTCTCAATAAGTTGGTTGCCGAAGAGGCACCTCAGCTGGTGATTCTAGGCAAACAGTCGATTGACTCCGACAATAATCAAACTGGTCAAATGCTGGCGGCACTGAGTGATATGCCACAGGGCACATTTGCTTCAGAAGTAAAAGTCGACGGTGACAAGGTTGAGGTTACCCGTGAAGTCGATGGCGGCCTGCAAACGTTAGCGTTGAGCTTACCTGCGATTGTGACCACAGATTTACGTTTAAATACCCCGCGTTATGCATCGCTACCGAACATCATGAAGGCGAAACGCAAGCCACTGGATGTGAAAACACCAGCAGATTTAGGGGTAGAAACCGGCAGCAAAATTTCGGTATTGAAAGTTGAGTCACCGGCAGAGCGTAGCGCCGGCATTAAAGTTGCCGACGTTGCAGAGTTAGTTGAGAAATTGAAAAACGAGGCAAAAGTACTATGAGCATTTTAGTTGTCGCAGATCACGATAATAAAGCCCTCAACCCTGCCACATTGAAAACACTAACCGCCGCGCAGGCGATGGGTGATGATATTCATGTCTTAGTCGCTGGTGAAAACTGTGCTGATGTTGCTAATGAAGTTGCCAAAGCTGCTGGCGTGAGCAAGGTTTTACTTGCCGATAACGCGGCTTATGGACATCAATTAGCAGAAAACTTGAGTGCTTTAGTGGTGAGTTTAGGCAAGTCTTATAGCCATATCGTCGCTTCCGCAACCACGACGGGTAAGAACTTTATGCCACGTGTTGCTGTGCTACTTGACGTTGCTCAAGTCTCAGACATTATTGCGGTGGAGTCAGCGGATACATTCAAGCGTCCAATTTATGCGGGTAACGCGATTGCTACGGTTAAGTGTGACGAAGCAATTAAAGTCATCACCGTGCGTTCGACTGCATTTGATGCAGTGGCTGCCGAAGGCGGCTCAGCAACGGTTGAGTCGATCGATGATGTATTTGCATCAGACAAAGTTACATTCGTTGGTGAGCAAGTCGCGGCATCAGAGCGCCCAGATTTATCGGCAGCTCGTGTTGTTATTTCCGGTGGTCGTGGCATGCAAAATGGCGAAAACTTTGCCTTATTGGAAAAAGTCGCCGATAAACTCGGTGCCGCCATTGGTGCTTCACGCGCAGCGGTCGACGCAGGTTTCGTGCCGAATGATATGCAGGTCGGTCAAACGGGTAAAATTGTCGCACCTGAGCTTTATATCGCGGTTGGCATCAGTGGAGCCATCCAACATTTAGCGGGTATGAAAGACTCGAAAGTGATTGTGGCGATTAATAAAGACGAAGAAGCGCCGATTTTCTCGGTCGCAGATTACGGTTTAGTTGCCGATTTATTTGAGGCGCTACCGGAATTAGAAAAAGCATTATCTTAACTGCGTGACAAGCAGGTTGGTCCTCTGCTAACCTGCTTGTTAATAAAAGATTAAAAAAAGTCGGCTATTTGACTCTAAATACTTGCGTAAATGTGAGTAATCATACATGATTTTTGAAAGTCATTAGCCAGGGACACCCGGCTTGGGGTACGCAGGATAGGTGGCAACAACAATGAAAAGAAAAACAACTATGTTTAAAAAACTTCCACTTGCAGCAGCTGTAGGCTTAGCAATCGCGGCCGTGCCAGCGCAAGCAAAGGATTTCGAAGTTGGTCCATTTGCTATTTCTTTTGACTCAACCTTCTCGCTTGGAGCAATCTGGCGGACTGGTTCGCGTGATGTACGAGTGTTGCATCCGGGTAACTATGAAGGTGGTCAAGGTCAGTCGGGTGTTGCCGATGACGGTAACCTCAACTTTGACCGTGGTGATTTAACCTCGCTTGTATTTAAGGGCGTTCATGACCTTGATATCAGTACCCAAAACATGGGTGGTCTCTTTGTCCGCTTTAATTACTGGTATGACGACGTGCTTGAAAACGAAGCGTTCGCGCACGGCCATAACGGGACGAACTATTTCCCGAATGCCCGTTTAGATTCAGACGCGTTTGATGATTACTCGAAAGGTAAAGGTGCCAACCTACTCGATGCGTTCTACTATACGCAATTCGACATTGGTAACCGTCCAGTTGACTTACGGATCGGCCGTCAGGTCTTAAGCTGGGGTGAGAGTACGTTTATCTTCAACGGTGTTAACTCAATTAACCCGCTCGACGTTAACGCAGCTCGCCGTCCAGGCGCGGAAATCAAAGAAGCGCTCTTACCGGTCGGTATGGTTAGCACTTCAATTGGTATTCGTGACAACACGACACTCGACGCTTTCGTTGGCTTTGAATGGGACAACACCAAGCTCGATGGTTGTGGTACCTTCTTCTCAACGGTTGATATCCTAGGTGGTCCAGGTTGTAACAAAGTAACCTTGAACCCAGAAGTTGCGCCAGGTCGTTTCTTGAGCGACCGTGAATCAGTCGAAGCGGGTTTATACGTTGCGCGTGCAGCCGACGTCAAAGCAAGCAATAGCGGACAATGGGGTATTGGCTTGCGCCATTACTCACTCGACCTCGATACTGAGTTTGGCCTTTACTACATTAACGTACACAACCATGCGCCGATTATTTCTGCGTATGACTGGAACACGCCAGCACCAAGCAACAACATCGTTTCGACGAACGGTCCAATGTACTTCGCTGAGTGGCCAGAAGACAACCAGATCTGGGGTGCAAGCTTCAGTACCATGCTCGGTAATTGGTCGTGGGCTGGTGAAGTGAGCTACCGTCCTAATCAAGCAGTTCAAATTAACACCACAGAAATCTTGACCGCAGGTTTGCAGCCAAATGTTCCAAGTTCTTTCGAGCAGCGCATTCGTGCAGCACGCCCGAACGGTGTTCCTGTGGGTAACTACGCGGCGGGTTATGAAGAGTTGAAAGTGTATCAAGCACAGATGACCTTCATTAACTTCTTCGAGCAGTTCTGGATTTCAGACCGGATGACAGTTATCGCCGAAGTCGCAGCGAACCACATCGACAACCTGCCAGGTTTAGATACGCAGCGTTTTGGTCGTAGCCCTGTTTATGGCAAATGTTTAACGGTTCGTGACCAGCAGCGTTTGGGTAATCCAGCACCTGCGGGCAACATCAACTGTGATGGTTTCGTAACGACGACTTCATATGGTTATCGTTTACGTGCAGCGTTTGACTTTAACAACGCGATTCGCGGTTGGAACTTAACACCGACATTGGTTGTTAACCACGACGTTAAAGGTTATTCACCGAACGCAAACTTCATCGAAGGCCGTTTGAACCTAGGTGTGTTGGTTGAAGGTAGCTACATGAGTAAGTACCGCGTTGTGCTAGGTTACAACAACTACAGCGGTGCCGATTATGATCCAATGCAAGACCGTGATCATATCTCTGCAAGCTTCTCAATGTCATTCTAAGCACTTGAACGTTTAGCTGAAAGCCGCCTCCGGGCGGCTTTTTTGTAAGGAAATTTTAGGTTATGGCGAGTTGGAATGAGTTTCTTGCGCAACAGCAGGAGCAGGCATACTTCCAGTCATTAATGGCGAAGCTGACAGCGGCCAAGCAACAAGGCTGTGTTATTTATCCACCACAGCATCAGATCTTCCGTGCGTTTGAGCTAACCGCTCTCGACGCCGTGAAAGTGGTGATTGTCGGTCAAGATCCATACCACCAGCCTGGACAGGCAAACGGGTTGGCTTTCTCGGTGACGGCCGGGGTTAAAGTGCCACCATCCTTGCGTAACATTTATAAAGCGATTGCGCGTGATTACATTGATTTGGCTATCCCTGAATCGGGTGACTTATCCAAGTGGGCGCAGCAAGGTGCATTGCTGCTTAACACATCGCTGACGGTTGAGCATGGCAAAGCGGGTGCGCACGCGAAGTGGGGCTGGCATGAGTTTACCGAGCGGGCGCTGCGTTACTTGGCTGAACATAAAGCCGCAGTGTATTTGCTGTGGGGTGCGCACGCCCAAGCTGCAGCAATGAAAGCTTTGGCAGGAACCCGCTATGAGTCCGAAAGCTTATTATTGACTGCGGTGCATCCGTCACCGCTTTCGGCACATAAAGGCTTTTTTGACTGTGGGCACTTTCGTTTGGCAAATGAATGGCTCGTTGAGCGCGGTCAATCGGCGATTGAATGGTTGCCAACTGAACAAAACGTGAGCAAACAGTCAGATATGTTCACATTTTGATAACATTCCGCTTGGCTAAAAATTCGTCTTGTGATACAACATTGCAGCGGTTGTAAGAATAACAAAAAAAACAACAAGCGTTTCATGTAGTGGTCACAATTCTCACAGATACTGTTGACCGAATCGCAGTGATATCACAACGCAAACCACGCAAGGGGGATTCCCATGAACCATACTGAAGAACTTGGTAATAACGAGAAATCGAGTAAGGGCCGGGCAAAGCGCAAGTGGCGCGAGATTGAAGCTCTCAAAGAGCGGCAGCGTTTGGAAAAAGAGTTGATGGATCTCGATTACTGCTACGACTTAGAATCCGACGACCTCGAATTCTAAGAAAAAAGGCCTCAAATGAGGCCTTTTTTGATCCCGCTTGCGCGAGCTGGCGAAAGCCCGCTTCCGCGGCATTGAAACAAGTACGCCAGAGACGCCGTAAACCCATCCATGGGGGCTTGGATGCCGCATCCCTGTGGCATACACTCTGGCTTTACTTATTCCAGCGCCGCTTGCGCGAGCTGGCGAAAGTTCGCTTCCGCGGCATTGAAACAAGTACGCCAGAGACGCCGTAAACCCATCCATGGGGGCTTGGATGCCGCATCCCTGCGGCATACACTCTGGCTTTACTTATTCCAGCGCCGCTTGCGCGAGCTGGCGAAAGTCCG
>NZ_JAIUMR010000005.1 GCF_022565475.1 Aliidiomarina sp.
ATTCCGAACTCAGAAGTGAAACATGTCAGCGCCGATGGTAGTGTGGGGTCTCCCCATGTGAGAGTAGGACACCGCCAGGCACCTAATTAGTAGAAAGGCCACCCGTATGGGTGGCCTTTTTGCATCTAGACACTGAAGAAATTTCCGAATTTAGAGGGCAACGCACCGAGTTCGGACGTTTTCCGTTTTAATATCAACCTTGGGCTCGATATAATCGTTCAATAAGCAATAAGCTTTTCATAACAGGAGTTGGACGACATGCAAATCCTTAGCCCAAACTGTTATCTTGAATATGTTCCAAACTGGTTAAGTCAGACTGATGCTGATCGGTTCTTTACTCAGCTTTATGAAACGATTGAGTGGGAGGTCGGTGAAGTCTTTGTCTTTGGCCGCTGGCATACAACCCCGCGTTTACAAGCATGGTATGGCGATGCAAATAAGAGCTATCGTTACTCCGGTAAAGCACTAGTCGCAAAGCCTTGGACGGATGCCTTGGTTGAACTACGTCAGCGACTTAAAGAACGAGGATTTGATTTTAATTCTGTCTTACTTAATCTTTATCGTGATGGTGAGGATAGAATGGGTTGGCACCGCGATAACGAACCAGAACTTGGGGACAAACCCGTAATTGCGAGTATAAGTTTGGGTGCCGAGCGGGATTTCCAATTACGTCATCGCCAGGATAAAAGTAAGCACACGCTTACCTTGGGCCATGGTAGTTTATTGCTCATGACTGGAGAAACTCAAACATACTGGGAACACCAACTACCGCAGCGTAAACGCTGTAGATCACCACGTTTGAACCTCACCTTTAGGAAGGTTTTTTAAGCCTATTTTGCCAAGCTTCTTTATTCCTCTTGCGCTATACTCAAATCTATTCTTAAGCAGTTTGAGGTGTAGTCATGACTTCAATGTATACGACCATAGAAAAAAAGCTGAAATCCGCTTTTGCTCCCGAGTTTCTCGATGTTATCGATGAAAGCCATATGCATGGCGGTGGGACACTTCATGAAACCCACTATAAAGTTGTGATTGCTACCAAGAAATTTGAAGGAATGCGTTTGTTACAACGTCATCGAGCAATCAACGAAGTTTTAAGTGAGGAGCTAAGATCAACAGTCCATGCGTTAGCATTGCACACCTACACGCCAGATGAATGGGTAAAAAAATCTGAGATAGCCCCACAATCGCCAAATTGCCGCGGCGGAAGCAAGTCGGATCCTTTGCTTTAGGCAAATACAGTGTTGTGTATAGCGATTAAGCTTAAAGCAAGTCTGATGAGTGTTCCTTCATTCATAAGGTAAACTATTAAGAATTTCCATTTCGAAACAATAACAGGAATAAGAAGCATGGTGATTCAGCCAAGAATTCGTGGTTTCATTTGTACCAATGCGCATCCGGTTGGATGTGCTGAGAATGTGCGTCAGCAAATTGCTTATGTAAAGCAACAGCCGCCAATGAATATTGGCCCTAAACGTGTACTTGTGATCGGCTGCTCAACAGGTTACGGACTCGCTTCGCGTATCGTTGCGGCATTCAGCAGTGGCGCAAAGACCCTCGGCGTCTGTTTTGAAAAAGAGCCAAGTGATCGGAAAACAGGTACTGCAGGTTGGTATAATACCGCTGCATTTCACCAGTTTGCAGAAGCGGAAGGTTTGTATGCGCAGACGCTGAATGGTGACGCCTTTTCTGACGAAATTAAGGCAGAGACGATTGCGAAAATTAAGGCGGATCTAGGTCAGGTTGATCTTGTTGTGTATAGCTTAGCTTCACCAAAACGTAAGGATCCGGAGACCGGAGAGGTCTTTAGCTCGACCTTAAAGCCAGTCGGTAAGCCCTACACCACCAAAACTTATGATACTGATAAAGATTTGGTACATGACATTTCACTCGAGCCAGCAACCCAAGAAGAAATCGATCATACCGTCAAAGTTATGGGTGGTGAGGATTGGGAGCGCTGGATAGCGCAGCTGGATGCCGCTGGCGTACTTGCTGACGGCTGCCAAACAACCGCCTACACCTATATTGGTAAGAAATTAACTTGGCCGATTTATGGCCACGCGACCATCGGCCAGGCAAAGGAAGATTTAGACCGCGCTGCGCATCAACTTCGTGTCAACTACAAGCATTTACACTTGAAAGCTTGGGTTTCTTCGCTCAAAGCGCTGGTAACACAAGCCAGTTCTGCTATTCCAGTGATGCCACTTTATATCTCGTTGATCTACAAAGTTATGAAAGAAGAAGGTACTCACGAAGGCTGTATCGAGCAGATCTATCGATTGTTTACCGAAGGGCTCTATGTCGAGGCGCCGCAGATCGATGAGTCGAACCGTTTACGCATGGATGGCTGGGAAACAAATGACAAAACTCAGGCAAAGATTGAGCAGTTATGGGATCAGGTTAATCAGCAAACTTTTCATCAGTTAGCCGACTATCAAGGGTACCATGCAGACTTTCTCCGCTTGTTTGGTTTTGGCATCGACGGAGTAGATTACGACGCAGATGTAAATCCAGTGGTAAATTGGTGATATTGATCGATTCGCACTAGACTTTGGTAGTAAACCAGTCGTGGTAAGCCAATTAAATTTCTAGATTGCGTTGGCCAGTTTTATCAAAACCATGTAGAATACTGCGCTGGAAGTTACAGGGTAACCATGCAAAGTAACTAACGAGCTCCGTGCCTATGAAATGTAGGATCTGCGGGGCTTGTGTTTATGGTAGTATTCTGTCGCGACAAACGAATTGAGCTTTCAATCTTCCCTAAATTGAGTAGTGCAAACGCGTATGATTACGATAAAGAAAGGTTTGGATGTTCCTATCGCAGGGGCTCCCCAACAAACTATTGAAGATGGCCCAGCCATCACTACCGTTGCTACGCTAGGTGAAGAGTATGTGGGTATGCGCCCGACCATGCATGTCCAGGTCGAAGACCGGGTAAAAAAAGGTCAGATTCTTTTTGAAGATAAAAAGAATCCAGGCGTAAAATTCACTGCTCCTGCAGCTGGTGTAGTTAAAGAAATCAACCGTGGTGCAAAGCGAGTCTTGCAGTCGGTCGTGATCGAAATTGATGGCGACGACCAAGAAACTTTCGCAAAGTACGATGAGGGCAAGTTACTTCAACTTAGCCGCGAGAATGTTCAACAGAACCTTGTTGATTCAGGCTTGTGGACCGCCATCCGTACTCGCCCCTATTCGAAGTCTCCAGCGCTTGATTCTGAGCCAAAAGCAATTTTCGTTAATGCCATGGATACTAATCCATTAGCAGGCGATCCGCTGCTCGTTATCAACGAACATGCAAAAGACTTCAGTAACGGCTTGAAAGTACTTAGCCGGTTAACCGCTGGAAAGCTCTATGTCTGTAGTGCTCCCGATGCAAAATTCGATTTTGATTCTGCACCGGTAACTCACGAGACATTTAGTGGCGTACATCCAGCTGGTAACGTTGGCACTCATATTCACTTCCTTGAAGGCGTGAGTATGAGCTACGTAGTGTGGCATGTAAGCTATCAAGACGTCATTGCTATCGGTAAATTATTCACTACCGGTGAGCTATTTACTGACCGCGTTGTTGCGGTCGCTGGTCCAGGCGTTAAGAATCCGCGTTTGCTGCGCACTCGTTTAGGTGCAAACCTAAATGAATTGACTGCAGGTGAACTGGCCGAGGGCAAGCAGCGTATCGTTTCTGGTTCGGTCCTGAATGGCCACAACGCAAACGGTGCCCATGCTTACTTGGGTCGTTTCCATAATCAGGTCTCTGTACTCGAAGAAGGTGACGAGAAATATTTCCTTGGCTGGATTTGGCCGGGTAAAGAAATGCACTCGATCACTCGTACGTTTACTGGACATTTGCGTCCGAAGAAACTCTTCAATATGAACGCATCGACTAATGGTTCAAACCGCGCCATGGTTCCAATTGGAAACTACGAGCGCGTGATGCCGTTAGACATTGTCCCAACTCTGTTGTTACGTGATTTATGTGCTGGCGATCTTGAAAGCGCACAAGCTCTAGGTTGTTTAGAGCTGGACGAAGAAGATTTAGCTTTGTGTACCTACGTGTGCCCAGGCAAATACGACTTCGGTCCATTGCTGCGTAAATGCCTCACCACGATTGAGAAAGAGGGCTAACGATGAGCTTAAAACAATTTATTGAGCGTCTTGAGCCTCAGTTCGAGCCAGGCGGTAAGCATGAGAAATGGTACGCACTGTATGAAGCAGTCGCGACGATTCTCTATACCCCAGGTACGACGAACAAAGGTACAACGCACGTTCGTGATAATATCGACCTGAAACGGATCATGATTCTAGTCTGGATGATGACCTTCCCGGCGATGTTCTACGGTATGTATAACGTTGGCTATCAAGCATCACTGGCAGTTGCGCAGGGCTATGAATTAGCCAGCATCTGGCAGGTTGGTTTGTTCCAAATGTTTGGTGGTGAGTTCTCTGCCGACGCAGGTTGGGGCACCATGATGTGGTATGGAGCTTGCTTCTTCTTACCCATTTATGCAGTGACATTTGCGGTTGGTGGATTCTGGGAAGTTCTATTTGCGTCAATTCGTAAACACGAAGTCAATGAAGGTTTCTTCGTGTCGTCGGTGTTGTTCGCATTGACCTTACCGGCAACTATTCCACTTTGGCAAGTTGCGCTCGGTATCACTTTCGGTATCGTCATCGGTAAGGAAATTTTCGGTGGTACTGGCCGGAACTTCTTGAACCCAGCGTTAACTGGTCGTGCTTTCCTTTACTTCTCGTTCCCAGCAGCGATTTCTGGTGACCAAGTGTGGACCGCAGTTGATGGTTACGCGGGTGCAACCAAGTTAACGGAAGCATTCAACGGTGCTTTAGATTATTCAGATATGAGCGCTTGGATGGACGCCTTCATTGGTCGAATCCCTGGCTCAGTCGGCGAAGTCTCAACCTTAGCTATCTTGATTGGTGGTTTGGCGTTGATTTACTTCCGCATTGCCTCTTGGCGTATCGTCGGTGGTGTACTCATCGGTATGATCGCATTCTCGAGTTTGCTGAACCTTATCGGTAGTGACACCAATGCAATGTTTGCAATGCCTTGGTACTGGCACCTTGTTATCGGTGGATTGGCTTTCGGTATGATGTTTATGGCGACAGACCCAGTGTCGGCGTCGTTCACGAACCAAGGTAAGTGGGCATACGGTATTTTGATCGGTTTCATGACGGTCATGATCCGTGTCATCAACCCGGCATTCCCGGAAGGTATTATGTTGGCAATCCTATTTGCTAACGTATTTGCCCCGTTGTTTGACCACTTTGTAGTCCAGGCCAACGTGAAGCGGAGGGCATTACGTCATGGCAAGTAAGAACGATACTATTGGAAAAACGTTTACAGTCGTTATCTTACTGTGTTTAGTCTGCTCTATTATCGTTGCAGGTTCAGCAGTAGGGCTGAAGGAACGTCAAGAAGCGAATGCAGCATTGGCGAAGCAAGCTAATATCCTAACGACTGCTGGCATTAGCTTCGCAGGGCGTGGCGCAGAAGCTGTATTCGCCGATCGTGTCAACGTGTTTACTTATAACCGGGAGACCGGTGAGATCACTCGTTATGACTCGATGATTGCAATGGAATCAGCAATGGCAGATATCCGCAGTCAATCGGTTGCGAGTGACGAAGACGTTGCCGGTGTACGCTCTATCCGCCCAGAACTGCCAGTATTTGAAATTCGCGATGAGAATGGCGATGTTCAAACCTACGTACTCGATGTTCGGGGGGCTGGTCTATGGGGCATGATGTACGCGTTTTTAGCGATTGAGTCTGATGGCCAAACCATTCGTGGCTTAAACTTCTATGAACACGCAGAAACGCCAGGCCTTGGTGGCGAGATTCAAAACCCTCGCTGGGCTGGTCGTTTTGAAGGTAAGAAGGCGGTTACCGAAAACGGTGACGTAGCCATTCGTGTGACGAAAGGTGCGAACCCAGAGCAGAATGAAGTTGATGCACTTTCAGGTGCTACGATTACCAGTAATGGTGTCGACCGGACGTTCCAGTTCTGGTTAAGCGGTAACGCTTACGGCTCATTCTTAACTAAGCTGCGTGAAGAGGGGGCTATCTAATGGCAAGCACTAAAGAAATGAAGTCAGTGCTGTTTGGGCCAATTTTTGCCAACAACCCAATTGCACTGCAAATTCTCGGCGTGTGTTCTGCTCTCGCAGTAACGTCGAAGTTAGAAAATACATTGGTTATGTGTATCGCCCTGACCTTCGTATTGGTGTTATCGAACGTGTCTATTTCGATTATCCGTAACCACATTCCTTCGAGTGTGCGGATTATCGTGCAAATGACCATTATCGCCAGTTTGGTAATTGTCGTAGACCAGTTATTGAAAGCTTTTGCGTATGACATCGCTCAAGAGCTATCAGTATTCGTTGGTCTAATTATTACCAACTGTATCGTTATGGGCCGTGCGGAAGCATTCGCAATGAAAGAGAAGCCAGGTATGGCTTTACTGGATGGCCTTGGTAACGGTTTAGGTTACTCAGTGGTTCTTTTAACGGTTGCATTCTTCCGCGAACTCTTTGGTTCAGGTAGCTTGTTCGGTTATCAGATTCTGCCATTGATCACTGAAGGTGGCTGGTACACACCAGTGGGCTTGTTGGTATTACCACCAAGTGCATTCTTCATTATCGGCGGCTTTATTTGGGTACTTCGTACTTTCCGCCCAGAACAAGTTGAAGCGAAGGAGTAAGGTAAATGGAACACTATATCAGCATGTTCGTCCGTGCGGTGTTCATTGAGAACCTTGCACTATCATTCTTCTTGGGAATGTGTACATTCCTTGCAGTATCGAAAAAAGTTACAACTGCGATGGGTCTTGGTGTCGCTGTTATCGTGGTGCTTGGTATTTCAGTACCAGTCAGTAACATCGTGAATACCTATGTTCTGTCACCAGGGTCATTGTCATGGGCAGGTTTCCCGGACGCTGATTTGAGCTTTCTCCGCTTCTTAACCTTTATCGGTATTATTGCGGCGTTAGTTCAGATTCTTGAGATGACTCTCGATAAATACTTACCTGCGTTATACAACGCGCTCGGGATTTTCCTACCGCTAATCACAGTAAACTGTGCAATTTTCGGTGGTGTACTTTTCATGGTTGAGCGTGATTATGACTTCACAGAGAGTATTGTCTACGGCGTCGGAAGTGGTGTGGGCTGGGCGCTCGCAATCGTTCTCCTTGCCGCAGTACGTGAGAAGCTGAAATATGCGGATATCCCTGATGGCCTGCGCGGTCTGGGTATCACCTTTATCAGCACTGGTTTGATTGGTTTGGGCTTTATGTCGTTCTCCGGCGTATCCCTATAACCCGCGGTGTAATGAAGTAGCAGGAATATAAGGAACAAGTCGATGCAAGAAATATATCTTGGCGTAGGCATGTTCACCATTATCGTACTGGCTTTGGTTGTAGTGATTATGTTCGCTAAATCAAAGTTGGTACCTTCAGGTGATGTGCAGATCGTCATTAACGATGACCCAGAGAAGACAATTACAACGCAGCCTGGCACTAAGCTTCTCGGTGCTTTAGCGAACGCGGGGATCTTCGTATCTTCAGCGTGTGGCGGTGGTGGCTCTTGTGGTCAGTGTATCGTTCACATCAAAGAAGGTGGCGGTGAAATCTTACCGACTGAGCGTGACCATATTTCACGTGGTGAAGCTCGTGACGGTGCGCGTCTCTCATGTCAGGTTAACGTCAAACAGAACATGAAAATTGAGCTTGAAGAAGAAATCTTCGGGATCAAGAAATGGGATTGTACTGTTCGTTCGAATGACAACGTTGCAACCTTTATTAAAGAGTTAGTGCTTGAGATTCCAGATGGCGAATCAGTGCCTTTCCGTGCGGGTGGTTACATCCAAATTGAAGCACCGGCTCACCATGTGAAGTTTAAAGATTTTGAAGTGGAAGAACAGTACCGTGGTGATTGGGAACGTTTCGGCTTCTTTAATCTTGAGTCGAAAGTTGACGAAGAAGTTATTCGTGCTTACTCAATGGCAAACTACCCAGAAGAGTTTGGCATCATCATGTTGAACGTGCGGATTGCTACACCGCCGCCAAGCGACATGACGTTACCGCCAGGTAAAATGTCGTCGTATATCTTCAACTTGAAGAAAGGCGACAAAGCGACTATCTCTGGTCCATTTGGTGAGTTCTTCGCGAAAGAGACTGAAGCAGAAATGGTCTTCATCGGCGGTGGTGCAGGCATGGCGCCAATGCGTTCACATATCTTTGATCAGCTCCGTCGTTTGAAAACGAAACGGAAGATGTCGTTCTGGTATGGTGCGCGTTCGAAGCGTGAGATGTTCTATGTTGAAGACTTCGACATGCTTGCCGAAGAAAACGACAATTTCGAATGGCACGTTGCCTTGTCCGACCCAATGCCAGAAGACAATTGGGAAGGCTACACGGGATTCATTCATAATGTTCTTTTTGAGAACTACTTGAAAGATCACCCAGCACCAGAAGACTGTGAGTTCTACATGTGTGGACCACCTGTCATGAATGCTGCCGTTATCAACATGCTGAAAGACTTGGGTGTTGAAGACGAAAACATCATGTTGGACGACTTCGGTGGTTAATCCCTGCTTATGAACAAACTCTGGTTTGTACATCGGTATCAGAAAAAATGGCTAGCCCTTCTAGGGCTGGCCTTTTTCGTCTCCTGTACGGACAGCTCGATGTCAGAACGTTCGATTGTTGGCGAATATCAGGGCTTTGCGTACGAGTTGACTTGGCAGGCTACAGGACACAATCTGAACGAGTACCAGGTGCAAACTCGCGTATTGGGCGTAATCGAGCATATTATTGAACAATTCGATGCGCAAAATGAATTCTCGGAAGTATCAAGATTTAATCAATGGCCTGCAACTGAAGCCTATGTACTGACGCGAGAACTCGAAGAGTTATTGAATTACGGCATTGGACTGTATGAAATGTCGAACGGTGATATTTCGATTTTTACTTCGAATAATGATTCGTCGCCAGCAGATATCGAAATCGCTAACCATTTAGTCACCAAACGGGATGATTCAGTCGCCGTGGACTTAAATGTATTAATTGAGGGCTACATTGCTGACCGTATTAGCGATCTATTCCAATTGCTACGGGTGAGCGATTATCAGATTTCGATTAATGGTGCTACCCGGTTGCGTGCCGGTGGGCGTCACCAACAGCGTTTTGGGTATGAAATTAACGCGCATCCTCATGTCATTCAGCTTGGGCTGCCAGTCAATCAAGCGTTAGCATATAGTACATTTTTAGGCTATGAGTCTGACACGTCGAGCATTGTAAGCATCATCGTCATCCATGAAAATGCGGCAATAGCCCGTGGATTAGCCCGTGGTTTAATGAACGGAACGAAAGATTCAGCAAAAACGTTTGTCCAAGATAATCGAATTCCGGTCTACCTGATTGTGGATGAAAATGGCGAAGAAAAAAGTTATACTAACGCTCAATTCCGCGAGTTTTTGTCCTAGAGGTATCGACAATGCAAACAATCTTCCTAGCTTTTATTCTAATGCTCGTTGTCGTAGTTGGGATGGCGATTGGATTTTTAGTGCAGCGTAAGGCGATTACTGGAAGTTGTGGCGGTATTGGTGCTTTGGGGATGGAAAAAGCCTGTGATTGCGATGACCCTTGTGATGATCGCAAAGCGAAAATGGCTGCTGAAGAAGCGCGTAAAGAAAAAGAGCAAGCTTGGCAAAAGCAACGGATCCACTAAAGCCAGCAAACACCCTTTTATAAAGAAGGCGCTTTTTGAAAAGCGCCTTTTTTTAATGCTAGCGCCACTATATAATCATTCGTAATAATATATAACAAAGTTGTCTGGAGTGGTGTTTTTTCATGAGTTTTTGTCTTCCCGAAATATTTTTAGATGCGAATGCCACAACACCGGTCTTGCCTGAAATTAGTCA
Organism: Aliidiomarina sp.; assembly: GCF_022565475.1. GTDB lineage: Bacteria > Pseudomonadota > Gammaproteobacteria > Enterobacterales > Alteromonadaceae > Aliidiomarina. Next base: position 9,935 of record NZ_JAIUMR010000005.1, read on the forward strand.
GATTATTGAAGCAGTTTGTTGTTCTCGTTACGGAAATCCAAGTAGTCCGCACTTAGCGGCACTCGCCAGTAAAGATATTCTTAGTCAATCACGAGAGTATGCGACAGCGTTATTTAACGCAAAACAGGGAGAATTTATCTTCAATAGCGGTGCCACGGAGGGTATTAATACGGCGATCTTCTCGGTCCTTGCAGCGCATGTGGGTAAAGACTGTTCAAAACAGCTTCTACTTTATGGCGCTACCGAGCATAAGGCTGTACCCGAAGCACTGCGACATTGGAATCAAGCGTTAAATCTTAATGCGCAACTTATGGCTATCCCCGTTGATGAAGAAGGCCAGCTGAATTTAGCTTTTATTCGGGAGGCATTGCCGCAAGCGCTCATAATCTGCACCATGGGGGCGAATAATGAAACTGGGGTGATAGCGGATCTTGTTGGGCTTAATAGCGTGATACGTGCTTATAACCGTCGCGTACCTTGGCTCATCGATAGTGTGCAAGTGCTGGGGAAGTTACCGTTAGACCTCACATTAATTGACGCTGATTACGCCACATTTAGTGCCCATAAACTGTATGGGCCAAAAGGTGTTGGTGCGCTTTATGTCCATCAATCAGCAAACTATCTTCCCATTACTGTCGGCGGCGGGCAGGAAGGCGGACGTCGCGGCGGCACCGAAAACGTTGCTGGCATCGCCGCTCTAGGAAAAATTTTTCACTGGCTGCTACAGCGCGATAACGATTCGTCGAATGACTGTCCACTTTTGCCGATGTCGACGTTGCAACAATATCGCGATGATCTCCTCAGTGGACTGAGAACAGTGTTTCCAGATTTGGTTTTGAATCAACCGTACCCCGACTCGTTACCGACGACTTTGAACTTTTCTGTTCCGGGCTTCAGTTCTGCTCAGCTAATTAGTTTATTCGATGCAGCAGGTATTCGCGTCAGTGCTGGATCTGCGTGCAGTACCGGCCGACCGAGAAGCTATGTACTCGATGCAATGGGATTACCAAGTTGGCAGTCAGAGGGGGCGATTCGGATGTCATTTGGTCCGGCAACTTCGTCAGTTTTTATTGAGGCCGCAAAGCAGCGTTTACATGGGTTGGCCGAGCGAATTCAGAGCAAACCGACCGTTCGATCTGGCTTGTTGGTTCCGCAGCCGACCCAGTCAAACTTTTGTGTTTATCCGCAAACCCGCGGCGGCAGGTCCGAGCTTTATATTTTCGGTGATAGTGAAGGGTTTACTGAATGGTTGCATCAACAGTTTCCAGAAAACACTTGGCGCTATGACACGCGAACGGAATTAAAGACAGACGAATTATCGATACGAACGCTAGCCGACGGAATTGAAATCACCAGTCGGCGGACGCAACGACAGGTAATACTTCCGCCACATGGTCTGGTGATTGATGAACAGCAACTCGACCAAGTTCAAATTGTAGATTTTGATGATCTTAATTCAGATGCAGACAGGTTATTGGATGTGCGGGAGTGGCTTGAATCAAAGGCCCAGCCAGTTATTGAGCCATTCTTTGAGTATTCAGCGGAATTACCTAGAGCGAACTGGCTGGAGTGGTTGTTGCATGCACCTCATTCTGAGGCGCAGCAACGCTATATTACCATTTGTCGTTCTGGTGGACGAAGCCGCCTAATCGCAGCACTGTCAGCAAAGCTTGGTGGGCCGGAGCTCATTTCAGCTCGGCTGGGTGTAACGCATCTCGTTCAAAAACTAATGCGTACTGGTTGATGACTTTGAGTAATCGCCCAACAATCGCTCGCAGTGGTGCATGAGAGACTAAGTACGCCCTGATCTTTCAAGGTAGTCCACGACGCTCCCATGTCTGGACTACTAAACACACCGTCGGCATTGGCAACGATCAGTGTGTCGCCGAAGGCAAACAATTGGCGGATTGGTTGGTTCGTTGCTGGTAAGTTCAGTTCAGTAAACTCTCCTGCTTGATAGCGAAATAGCTCCGCTGTGGAGCTCTCTCCCTGACGACCGCCAGCAATCAGAATATCGTTTTGTGCTAATGGATAGACTGTTTCAATGCCCGCATCGGTTCCGGCACTGAGAGGTGTGTCGGCAACCTGAAACCGCAATGCGGTTCTGGTTTTGTAAATGAGTCGTGCGGTATCCGCATTGCGTGTTCCCATCGCCCAAATATTGTTGGCGTAGCGTACGCATTGCCCTGAATCACTGCCCTGTTCGGCAAATAGGGCCCGCTCGGCAAAGCCACTGCGCGAACTAAGCCAATTGTTGCCATTGCTGCTGCGAACGACATGCCAATTGTCGAGCAGGGTGTCACCCAGAACCCAACCTTCACCATCGGGAATGAGATCAAAACACCGGAGTACTTCATCGCCGTTGCCGCGATACAGACGTCGCCAACTGAAACCACCATTGCGTGTCACATATAGGCGACTTCGTTCGCCACGTCCTGAACTGAGGGTAAACGCGTGGCGTTCATCAAAGGCAATGACTTGAGAAAGAGAGATATCAGACGTTCTGCCTCCCGGATGAGAGTGGCGCCACGTATCACCGCCGTCAGACGAAACCGCGACTCGGCCATCACTACTGCCCAGCCAAAGCACCTGACCATCAACTGAATAAACCTTTTGCCATGGCGCAGTAGCGAGTTCTTCAGCTTGCACCGCAGTGCCACTTGCTGCGAATGAAAGATAAGCAACACTGTATAACGTAACTTGAACCATCGTCTTCTTCATTGGTCACACATTCTCGTTTTAGTGCATGAATTACCTTGTGGTATAGTGCCAACATTCTCTTAGATTCACAATCAAATCCGCATTTTACTGACCCTGGAAGGACTAAGTTATCGTGATATTTTCGATCGTAAAACCTATTGCAAAAGTGTTCTTTTTTCTTGTTACTAGTCTATTTTTCGTGAATGCCGCTGCTACGGATCAGTCGCAGGACAAGGAAATTACGCGTTTGCTCGATTGGCTGGCCGGCGACTTTTCAAATTTACGCTATATTCTCGAGTCCGGCGGAAGTGGTCATCCGCCTATTTTATTGCGCCAACAACTAGTCTCACGCGATGATGAGAATCCTGCATTACTTGTTGAACAATCATGGATCAACCAACCTGAGGAAAGTTATCGATACCAGTTGTTCACTTTTCGGAAGGTTCGGACGGGGGAGATCATCCAATCCATCGCGGTGCTTTCAAGCAGCGAGTTTCAAGACATTCAAGCAGGTGATGTTCAGTTTAGTGATTATGCACCATTGCGCAATTGTGAAATTATCTGGCGCGAAGAGGATGGTCTATTTAACGGCTTTCGTGACCCGGAACGTTGTCGATTTTCAGATCAACATGGGGAGCTGGTGCACTGGCAAACACGCCTGACAGTCACCCCACATCAGTACATCGTCGATGATTTCGCGGTGACAGCGCAAGGTGAAACTATACTGGGTCAAGTGGACGGTGTTCCAGTTGTGAATGAGCGTATTCGTTTTTTCGTTGCGGACATTGAATTTTTACCTGCGGGAGCGGATGCAAGTTCGGATGACGCGTGGGTAGAGGTTCAACCACGACAAACACTGCATGATCATGAACAACGAATTGCACTTATGGATTCAAAGGGTGAATTTTTTTATGGTCACGATATTCAGTTGTTCGGAAAAGCCGATCAACCAGAATATCTAAAAGTACGTTTGTATCGGCAGAATGAGGAGTCACCGTTGGCTGAATTAACCACAGTATATCAAGATGGTGAATGGCGGGCGCAGGGTGAACGAATTCGCTTACGCCTGCGCCAAGATAGAGACGTTTATTGAAGTTCTGCAGCAGCAATGGCGTTGAGAATCAACGCCATTCGTTGCGCTGAGAGCACTAATTGTTTTTCGATCACCGGACGAGCTTGTTGAAAATAGCTCTCACCAATCTGGTCACCTTCAGCCAAGTCACTGTATGCATGCTCCTTAGCCAGAGCAAAAGCTTGATTTGCCCATTCAATGACAGACGCTTCCCAATCGGCCTGGATCGCCAGTGCTGGCAATGGGTGACGTTGAGCCTGTTGGTGTGGTTCAGGCATTTGGTCCATACCGCGGATCATAACCGTGTCCCACAAACGGTGGAGGTTTTGTTCGCTGCCAAAGAAACGAATGCGAATATCGTTACCACCACGATCGCGCGCAAAACCCATGTGAAGGGGTTGGTGCATGTCGGTAATCCAGTGTGTAAACGTTCGCATGGCTTCGGCCTGTGCTTGTTTTGACGCGTTGGAATCGGCCATTACTGCAAGATCATCCAACAGTGCACCGACGACACAACGACGATTCGGACAATCGCGTTCCATCTCAAACGTGGTTGAGTCAGGGTCGATATTGGCAAAATGCAAAGGTCCGAGAGCAAACCCCTCGTCGGTGCCACGCACACGATCTGCCCACGTTGTAATTTCACTGAGCGAAGGCTCATTGACAAGTTCGAGGCGTTCACTGACCCAAACGCGGGCTTCTGGCGTGAGATACTCCCAGGCTAACGCACCAATATATTCGTGTCCCTGAAATCCCCAAGTCAACGCTCGCATCGGTGCGATGATTAAGGCGATGATAATGATTGCACTAGCTAGCTTGCGCATCGAATGATCCTCCGGTGATGTCTTTACTGTCATCGCTCATCAAAAAGAGGTAAAGCGGCATAAGGTCAGCAGGAGTCTTTAATCGACTCGAGTCTTCAGCAGGATAGGCTTTAGAGCGCATTTTCGTGCGAGTTGCACCAGGGTTGATCACATTGACTCGCATGGCAGAGCTTTCGTATTCGTCTGCAAGCACTTGCGCCATGCCTTCGGTGGCAAATTTACTAATGGCGTAAGCGCCCCAATGTGCGCGACCTTTGCGGCCAACACCAGAGGACGTGAAGATCACCGACGATGTCGGTGCTGCATTCAGTGCCGGCAATAATGCTTTGGTAATCATCATCTGTGCAGTGACGTTAATGTGCATGACTTCTTGAAAACTATCGAGATTGATGTGTCCAAACGGCGACAGTACACCGAGTACGGACGCATTCAACAATAGTCCATCAAGCTTACCAAATTGATCCATGATGGTTGCTGCCATATCGCGGTAGTGACTTTCTGTCGCACCCTTCATATCTAAAGGAATAATCGCTGCTTGTGGGCCGCCAAGTTGCTCAATTTCGTCGTAGACAGCTTCGAGCTTAGCGGTTGTGCGACCGAGTAAAATAACCGTTGCGCCATGTTTAGCATAAGTAAGCGCTGCCTCACGGCCGATACCGTCTCCAGCGCCAGTTACGAGGATGACTTTGCCAGTCAGCGCGTCAGCGGTTGCTTGATAATTTTGATATTGCTGCATAATTTCCACTTTAGGTTTACACTTGTGTTAATAGTTTACCTTTTTTTACAAATTAACTCAGTAAATGTGAGCAACGGTTACGAAAATTCTTTAATAATCATTAGCAGAAGTGTATAACTTTCTGTTAACGTTTGCTGAACGTCAGCATTTGCTGTCCCAGCGCGAAAAATAGAACAACAAGGATTGGGGATACCTCATGAAAAAACTGTTTTTGTCATTAGCAATCACCTCCGCAATTGGCTTATCAGCCTGTGGTGCCGACGGTGATCGAGCTCCGGTCACTCAGGAAGACGTTCAAATTCCATTTGCACGAGTGGCGTTTGACCCAGGTGCAGGCAATTTACCTGTGCCGAGTGACATTCTTTTGGGCGGCACGACCGACGGTACCCTGAATATCCCGGTACCTGATGCCGCCGACTTTAGTAATCCACAGAACGCAATCAACGCGCTCGACGGTTGGTCCACGGCTATGCCGCTGACCTTTGGCTTCACTTTGCCTGACGATCCAAATGGCAGTGGTCAAATTGGTATTCAAGGTAGTTCTGTTGAAGCTGCTGGTTCGGTGAGAGTCTTTAAGGTCGTCATGGGTGGTGACACGCGTGACTCTGATTGTATGACTCGCCCAGCAGGCACCGCCTGTAAGTTTGTTGCTGAATTACAGCACGGTCAAGATTTCACGGTGGTCTTTAGTGGTGGACAAATTCAAGTCATCCCGCTGCGTCCTTATGAACCAAAAACGGGTTATGTCGCCGCCTTGACCGATAACATTGTTGATGAATTAGGTCGCCCAGTGCGTCCTTCGTCAACCTATTATCTATTAAGCAAGCCGCGCGCAACAGCGCCGGTAGGTGCTGATGGCAGTCAAGAGTCGCAGTTGCAAGGTATCATCAATAGTTACCATGCCGTGTTAGGCCAGGCTGGTGTCAACACAGACGGCGTGATTTACAGCTCAGGCTTCACCACGCAGTCTGTAAATGACGTACTTGATGTCACGAAGCAGTTGCTTCTCCGTGACGATCTGCGGCCGACAATGAGTACCTACCCAACGGGTATGACCGCAGCAAATCTGCTCGGTTTAACCCCTGACATGGGGCAAAACTACATGGTTGCTTCTGCTGCCCAGATCTATGGTGGTAGCGTCAACTTGCCTTACTACAGCCCGATTCCGTCAGCAACCAACCCAATGGCACCTTTGTCAGGTCGCTGGCAAGCAGGCTTTGTTAGCCCTGCGTCAATTATTTTGGGTGTACAATCCGGTCAAGTTTCTGTCGAAGAATTAGTCGGCATGGGTCTCGACCCAGCTTTATTAGGTAACCCAGCTGCATTAGCAGGGCAAATACCTTACGAAGCAGCCGAGGGGAGCGCTTTAGCTCAGCTCGATCGTTTCCGCCATCTGACAAAGTTCAACCCGATTCCACGTCCGACGACAATCAATGCAGTGCCGTTATGGATGTCTGTGCCTGATGTCAATGTCGTCAACGCGGTGCGCGGTGCATTGGGTATGGATCCAATTGAAATGCCTGCAGGTGGCTGGCCAGTGGTAATTTTCCAGCATGGCATTACCGGTGCAAAAGAGAACTTTTTACCGATTGCTGGTTCGTTAGCGGTTTCTGGTCATGCAGTCGTCGCCATCGACCATCCACTGCACGGTGAGCGTGGCTTCGAAGTTACTGACGGTTCAGGCAATGTCGTTCGTGTAATTAATGCCTCTACCGGGATGGGCGGTTCGCCAACGGATTATCTTAACTTAGCCAGTTTGCTGACAGCGCGTGACAACTTACGCCAGTCTTCTGCTGACTTGTTGGGTCTTCGTGTCGGTTTGAACTTCTCTGATGTTGCTGGTTCAGTGATTAATCCAACGAACGTGAAGTTCGTCGGTCACTCGTTGGGTGCTATCGCAGGGACTAACTTCATGGCAGTTGCAAACACGCCGTTAACTGGAAACTTAGCGCAAGCACAAGGCTTGTTCCAAGTGCAAGCAGGCTCTCTCGGCATGCCAGGTGGTGGCATCGCGCCATTCTTGGTTGCGTCAGAGCGTTTTGGACCAGTGATCGGTGGACAGATTGCCTTCCAGTCTTTCGAAAGTTTCCGTAACTATGCAATTCAAGAAGCCATGAGTGAGGGTATTGACCCACAAAGTCTTGCCTTTATGGACTTCTTACCAGTGGCTTATGTGCGCTATTATCAGGGCGGTGTAGCTTCTGCAGCGGATCAAGCTCAGTTACAGGCAACATTGGCGCAGTTCCAATTTGCAGCGCAAACTGTGGTTGACTCGGGTGATCCGATTAACTACGCAGCGAAACTGCGGGCGACGGGTACACCGATTTACTTGATTCAAGCCAACGGTGATAAAGTTGTACCGAACAGCACGCCGCATCCACTGGGTGGTACTTTACCGCTGATTCGTGAACTTGGTTTACCATTTATTTCTGGCCCAACGCAAAGTCAGGACGGTAACCCGATTAGTGGCGCTGCTCGTTATGTTGGCGCTGGCCACTCATCATTGTTGAATCCGGCTGATGCGGACGCGAACCCACAAACCCGTGCAGCAATCACGCAAGATATGCAACAATCGATTGGTGTCTACTTTGAATCTGACGCACGTCTTTTGATGGTGACGCCGCAACTATTGCAATAGTTACTATTGCCAACCTTCGCAAGGGCCAGCATGAACGCTGGCCCTTTTTTTTACGCTTTTGATATAAAGAAGTTGGTTGCGAAGCGTTTTAATTCTTCCCATACTGCATACGGCAGTTATAGCCATGAATAATTAAGGAACGACATAAATGATTGAATATTTGTCTGAGTATGGTGTGTTCTTATTGAAGACAATCACCATTGTCGCAGCCATTATGCTGATTTTAGGTATGCTGCTAAACGCGGCAGAGCGCCAAAAAGAACGTAAAGGCGAATTAAATATCCAGAACCTCAGTGAAGGCCTAAAAGACGTCCAGCAACATATGCAGTTCGCGATGCTCGAGGGTAAAGCACGGAAGCAAGCAGAAAAAGCGGCAAAGAAAGCGAAGAGCGACACGCCGCCGTCCAGGCGCGTGTTTGTGATTGACTTCAAAGGGTCTATGGAGGCAAAGGAAGTTGAATCCTTGCGTCGTGAGGTTACTGCTGTTTTAGCCGTCGCAGACAACAAACAGGATGAAGTGGTGGTGCGACTGGAGAGTCCAGGTGGAGTCGTACACGGCTACGGCCTAGCCGCAGCGCAACTAAAGCGGTTACGTGATGCTGAGATACCGTTAACCGTAAGTGTGGATAAAGTGGCCGCAAGCGGCGGCTATATGATGGCTTGTATTGCAAACAAAATTGTTGCTGCACCATTTGCAATTCTTGGGTCCATCGGTGTGCTGGCGCAGATGCCGAACTTTCATCGCTGGCTGAAGAATCATGATATCGACTTCGAGCAATTGACAGCAGGCGAATACAAGCGAACCTTAACTGTATTCGGTGAAAACACCGAGAAAGGTCGCAAAAAATATCAGGAAGACCTTGAGGATATCCATGTCTTGTTTAAAACCTTTGTAAAGGAACATAGAACAGATTTGAACATTGACGCAGTGGCAACCGGTGAAATTTGGTTCGGCCAACGTGCACTTGACCAAGGGTTGATTGATGAAATTGCCACAAGCGATGACTTGTTGCTGGGTCTGAACAAGGACGCAACTCTATTTAAGGTTGAATATAAAGAGAAGCTAAAGCTCGCAAATAAAATTGCGCATGGTGCGCACACCACGATTGACCGTTTACTAATGAGCTGGTTTGAGCGGGTGCAGTTTTGGCGTTACTAACCGCTAGCTAACACCTATTCGCAGCACATGAAAAAGGCGCTTCATCATGAAGCGCCTTTTTGTAATTGCTTAATCTATTTGATCTCGACTTTGCCGACTTGAGCTCCAGCTTCAGGATCGTTATACACGTCCTCGTCAAGCTGTTGTTCCGACTTCGCAACGACCGTCGTTACCATCGCATCACCTGTAATATTAACGGCTGTGCGGGTCATGTCGAGTAGACGGTCGACGCCGATAATCAAACCGATGGCTTCAACCGGTAATCCAACTTGCTGAAGAACCATGGCCAGCATAATTAGACCCACGCCTGGAACACCGGCGGTACCAATCGAGGCGAGAGTCGCAGTCAGTATGACCATCAGGTAGTCGGTCATGGTTAGATCAATACCGTACAGCTGAGCGATAAATACAGTAGCAACGCCCTGCATAATTGCAGTGCCGTCCATATTGATGGTCGCCCCGAGAGGAACGGTAAAGGACGCAATTTTGTTGTCTGCACCAAGTCGCTTCGTTGTGGTGCGCATGGTCACTGGGATAGTGGCGTTACTACTTGAAATACTGAACGCGAAAATCTGGTTGCTAAACATTTTGCGAATGAAGACCATAGGATTCAAGCGCGTTAATAAGGTCAGAATGGCTGGGTAGATAATAAAACCCTGAACCAACAAAATGACCAAAACAGTGACGAAATAAACGGCGAGATCACCGAGTAGATCCCCAAACCCGAGGTCAGCGAACGTACGTGCGAGTAGTGCAAAGACACCATAAGGTGCAACATGCATAAGAATCATCACAAGCTTCATGATGACTTCATTGACGTCTTCAAAAAAGCCTTTGAGGCGCTCTCCCGGCTTGCCGACCAGCGCCATAGCGATACCGAAGAGTAGTGCAAAGACAATAATTTGCAGCATATTTCCTTCGGCCATGGCGTTAATTGGGTTACGTGGGACCATATTGATTAGCACGTCAACAAAGCTTGGCGCTGGCGCCGCTTCGAAACTCACGTCACTGGCAGCCATCGAGCCGCCACTACCGGGTTTCACAATCGATGCGACGCTTAGGGCAATACTAATGGCGATCCCCGTAGTGATTAGGTATAAGAAAAGGGCTTTACCACCGATACGGCCTAATTTACTCGGGTCGCTCATCGAGCACGTACCGAGAACCAAGGAAACAAAGACTAACGGCACCACCAACATCATTAAGCTGGTGATGAAAAACTCTCCGACAATACGTAAAACACCGTCGACGATGACTAATTTGACCCAGTTGTCTGGGGTGATTAGCAATTGATTGAGTAGAATCCCAAAGAGTATACCGGCAAACATACCGATCACGATCTTACCGGTAAGCCCTAGTTTCTTTGTTGGCATGAGTGTTGTTCCCTGAAAAGATTATTTTGAAATTATAGCCAATAGCCTAGCAGACTCTGCTTAATTGCCAAAGCACAAGCGGTTTAACCGCATAAATAAAAAGAGGAGCGGCAAGCTCCTCTTCAGATTCATAGATTTTGCCGACATTAGCCAACAAAAGTCGGGATAAAACCGTTGGTCCAAGCGATTACAGTACCTGCCATCAGGACGACCATTAAAATAAGTCCTGCGGTCACCACTGAACTTGCGTAGATAAACCCACGCTCTTCAGGGATATGCATTAAAATCGGGACGCCCGAATACAGCAAATACACTGAGTAAGCGACGCCAGCAAGAAATACCATAGCGACAAACCAAAGCTCAGGGTACAGTGCTGCGACTCCTGACATCAGCACTGGTGTTGCTGTGTAGGCTGCCAGCTCAATCGATTGCGTAAAGGTCGGTGCAGCACCAAAGGTTTTTGCCATCCAATGAATTAGATAGGACAACGCAAGTACTCCAGCGATTAAGCCAACGTACATGAAAACCGCCATGAGCACTGCGCTTTGTGATGTCATGAAAATGCTTTCCCGCGCGCCAATGCTCCAGCCAATATGAGCAGACGCATAGTAAGCCGCTAAACATGGAATTAACGCAACGAGTAGGATATGCGATAATGAAAAACGTAAGCTCTCATGCCGCTGGTCGATTGTTTTCCACTCTTCAATCGGGTGAGCGTAGAGACCCCAAATATGATTTAATATCATGAATTACTCCTTGAAGCCGCAGCTCCGAAAGCCATTGAGAACCACAATGGTGGTACTCCATTATAGGTGCCAGAGCTGCTGTAAAATCAAGAATGAAAGAATCTGAATAAAATTTGTTCATATCTTTTTGTTATATAGTTGTTAACAAATGACGTTGCGGAGTTTCCTGCCATGCCTGCTCATTTACTTGCTAATTATCAAGAACTTCTGATGCCTGTTCGGCAGTTTTTGCGCTGTGACACACCCTCTGCATGGTTGGCTGTGGCAAAGGAACCTGAGCATCTTGCGTTGCTTCTTACCGATCACCTCCATTGTGAATTAAAAGCGGCTCAAAGTGCTGGGCTGCTGTTACGTCGCTATGCAGTTGATGACGTTGCTGCCGAGCAATTATTGCAGTGGTTAGCGCCATACGAACAGAAGGTCTATCGGGGACACCTTGAGCCCAGTATCGACTTAAAAAGTCTGAGTAAAAATCAGGCGGTCCCGCGCTTACGACTCAATCAGGGTGAAGCTTGGCAACATCAACTGGTCGATCGCATGGTACTGCTGATGAAAGAAGAGTTACATCATTTTCAGCAAGTTTGGGAGATTATGGAGGCGCGAAAGATCCCACTTCAACCGATTACCGCCTCGCGCTATGCTGGACAAATGCTACGCCGCATCCGCGGTTCAGAGCGCGGTGGGTTAGTGGACAAGCTCATCATTGGTGCAATTATTGAAGCTCGCTCGTGTGAGCGTTTCGCGGCTTTAGTACCGTTCCTCGATGACGAGCTGGCGAAGTTCTATGTTTCGCTATTGCGCTCGGAAGCGCGTCACTTTGAAGACTACTTAGCCTTGGCTGAGCTAGTTGCGGGTGATTCGATTAGTGACCGTGTGGATTACTTTTTAGATTTGGAACAAAAGCTCATTGAAACACCCGATAGTGAATTACGTTTTCACAGTGGTCCGGTGCAGTGATTGGCTTTTTAATTCAAAGTCGCTCGAGTTGAATTCGAGAATACTTCCTTGCTCGTACCAGTCGCCTAAGACAATCCGCTTTTTTTCGACACCGTTGACGATGTGGGTATGGACGTTGGGACGATGCGTATGGCCATGAATCATGAGATCCGTTCTCGTTGCTGCCAACAGGTTTTCGATAGCCGGTGATTTGGCGTCATACTGGTCAAGCTGTTCAGGCGTTAAAGGCTTTTGTTCGGCGCTGTTTCCACTTGATGAATCACGTAATTTCGTGGCTATCGCGCGTCGCCATGACAATGGCAAACGACGGGCCACACCGAGTAACCAGGGGTTGCGAATGACTCGCCGGAAACGTTGATAGGCAACGTCGTCGGTACAGAGTGTATCGCCATGCAAAAGGACAATACGTTTGCTATAGATCTCGACCGTTGTGGGCTCAGGTAAAAGGGTGATACCTGTGCGTTGGGCAAAATCAGCGCCAACTAAAAAGTCGCGATTGCCGTGCATGAAGAAGCATGGAACTCCAGCAGCAGTGAGCGCTTTTAATTCGCTTTCAATTAGACAATGAAATTCGTTGTGATCATCATCGCCAATCCAGTACTCAAACAAATCACCAAGAATATAGAGTGCCTCGGCATGACGAGCCTGGGTCTGTAAAAACTCTATGAAGAGGCCGGATATATCCGGCCTCTCCGCACTCAAGTGCAAATCAGATATGAATAAGGTGGTCATTATTCGCTGATTGATGTGCTGTTAATCACAATATCTTCGACCGGGACGTCTTGATGGAAACCTGCTGAGCCGGTCTTTACTTGACGGATCTTGTCAACGACATCCATACCATTGACGACTTCAGCAAATACACAGTAACCCCAGCCCTGCGGGTGCTCACCGGTGAAGTTTAGAAAGCCGTTGTCATTGACGTTGATGAAAAACTGAGCAGTCGCCGAGTGAGGATCATTGGTCCGCGCCATTGCCACAGTTCCGCGCTTGTTAGCGACACCGTTGTTCGCTTCATTCTTCACGGGATCTTTGGTTGCTTTTTGCTGCATACCTGGTTCAAAGCCGCCGCCTTGAATCATAAAGCCGTCAATCACGCGATGAAAAATGGTGTTGTCATAAAAACCGTCTTTTACATAAGAAATAAAATTCTCTACGGTTAACGGCGCCTCTTCAGCAAGTAAGCGAAATTCAATATCACCATGCGTTGTATGCAAAGTTACGTTCATTGTGGATCCTTTAGTTCGTCATAGAGTAAAGCGTATTTTACGTGAAACGAGTGCAACTTGGTACTTTTGCCACTAGCTTCCTTCATGTTCAATCGATTGAAGGATGGGAAGCATATGCTCCCACGCTTCTTCGACACTATTGACATGGTGGTATAGGGCTAAGTCTTCGGGGTCGATCATACCGGTTTCGGCAAGATGCTCGATATTAATTAACTTATTCCAGAAGTTGTTGCCGTAAAGAAAGACCGGCAAACGTGGCATTTTACCGGTTTGAATGAGGGTGAGTGTTTCAAATAACTCGTCGAGCGTACCGAATCCGCCGGGAAAGACTAACAGCGCTTTCGCACGTTTTAAGAAATGCATTTTTCGTAAGGCAAAATATTGGAATTCAATACTATGCTTGGCGGCAATAAATGGGTTCACGCGCTGTTCTCGCGGCAACACAATATTAAGTCCTATACTATTGTGATCAGCGCGCCTCGCACCGCGACTAGCGGCTTCCATGATGCCGGGCCCACCGCCGGTAATTAAGCGTGTTTGTCGGAGTTGTTTGCTTTCAATGTACTCACCAAGCTGAAACGCAAGTTGTTCGGCTTCTGCATAATATTTGGCCATGGCGAGGCAAGGTTCCGTGGCAACACACTGATCAGGCGCAGGAATTCGTGCACTTCCGAAAATTGAAATCGTGTGTTTAACCGATTCTCCGTTGAATGTGGATTCGGCTTTTAGCCATTCTTCGGCAAGATGATTGGCGCGTGTGCGCTCCTGTTCTTCTAAAGCGTCACTAATTTTGAATAAGTCTTCACTAAACTTCTCGTAGGGTCCGGCCATATGTCCTTCTCTTTTGATAAAAACATCAAGTTTCAGTGGTGAGTAAGCTGAAAAACAGCGCGATAATTGTTAGTATAACTGCTTTCCCATTTGGTGACATGCCTACTCACATGAGTTGTGACAGGTGGTCGACATTACGTTGAACGAGATAACGAAATTATGTTGAAGTTATATAACTCCTTGACCCAGCAAAAAGAAGAGTTCCAACCCATTCGTGAGGGCGAGGTTAAGCTCTATGTCTGTGGCGTCACCATCTATGATCTGTGTCACATCGGTCATGCACGAACTTATGTCGCGTTCGATGTCGTTGTACGCTATTTGCGTTACTTAGGATATCAAGTCACGTTTGTGCGCAATGTGACGGATGTCGATGACAAAATTATTCGTCGCGCGCAAGAGAACAATGAGTCGATCGATAGTGTCACCGAGCGTTACTTAAACATGATGCATGAAGATTTTCGCGCTTTGAATCTTGTTGAGCCGGATATCGAGCCGCGTGTTACCACCCATATGCAGGAAATTATTGACCTAGTGGAGCAACTGATCGCAAAGAAGCACGCCTATGTGAGCAGTAGCGGCGATGTATTGTTTGATGTATCAAGCTTTCCCGAGTACGGTCGTTTAAGCGGGCAGAACCTTGAGCAGCTCCAGGCCGGAGCTCGCGTTACCGTCGCTGATGATAAAGAGGACCCGCTCGACTTTGTGCTCTGGAAACGCGCCAAAGCAGGTGAGCCAAGCTGGCCTTCGCCGTGGGGAGAAGGGCGCCCAGGCTGGCACATTGAGTGTTCAGCGATGAATGGTAAACACTTGGGCGACCATTTTGACATTCATGGTGGCGGTTCGGATCTGATGTTCCCTCATCACGAAAATGAAATTGCCCAATCGTGCTGCGCGCATGGCACTCAGTATGTCAATTACTGGATGCACACCGGCATGGTGCAAGTGAATCAAGAAAAAATGTCGAAGTCCTTGGGTAATTTTTTTACCATCCGTGATGTTTTGAAATCGTATAGCGCGGAAACAGTCCGTTTCTTTTTGCTGTCTGGGCACTATCGCAGCCAATTAAACTATTCTGAGTCGCATTTACAACAAGCGCATGCAAGTCTCGAGCGCCTGTATACCGCATTGCGCGGTATTGATGCGGTTGAACCAAGTGCTGCGACGGTCGCACGCTATGAAGAGCGTTTTCGTTCGGCTTTAAATGATGACTTTAATGTCCCCGAGGCAATGTCGTTACTTTTCGAAGTCACGCGCGAGTTGAATCGTCAGCGCACAGAAAATGAAAACCTAGCGGCTGAGCTGGCAGGGCTGTTGAAGCGCTATGGTGCGGTACTCGGCATTCTACAGCAAGCGCCGGACGCATTTTTGCGCGGCGATGACAGTGACCAAGAAGTGGCGCAAATTGAAGGCTTAATCGCCGAACGGAATGCCGCGCGAGCTGAGCGTGATTGGGCGCGGGCAGATGCCGCTCGTGACGCCTTAACTGCGATGGGAATTGTTCTAGAAGATACGGCAGACGGTACATTGTGGCGTCGACAGTCATAAGCTCAGTTTTTGTGCTTGGACGCCGAATAAAAATGAAGACGAGGTACATTGAACATGACTAGTGCAAAATTAGTACAAGTGCAGAGCATGGCAACACTCAATTCGGACGACTTCGATGCGCTTGTTGTTGTTTCTCATGATTTTAATGATTTACCCGCTGAAATCACTGCTGCGATAACCGCAGCTCAGCGAGTGCACGCAAACTTGACGAAAAGCGTCGCTGTTATCGCGTGTGATGCGGCGCCAGCTCAGCGCTTGATTCTGGCTCCGACCGGTGCCTTAGAGCGGGATTTTGACGATGTCCGTCGTTATTACGATGCGGCTCGCGCAGCTGCAGTTGCTGCGGTGCAAGCGGGTGCTAAGCAGCCCCTGATTTGGGTTGCTGGAGTACCGCAACAGGCAGCATTTACGCACGCGCTTGAGGCTTCCTGGTTTGGGTTTGCGCAGGGTTTACATGAGCCGCTCGAAGCTCGTGAATTTTTTGGTGAAGAAGTAGAGCCAGTGCAACAGGTCGGTATTGTGACCGATGGTCAAGTGTCAGTGGACTGGCTACAAGCGGTGGAAGATGGTCGTCGCGTTGCGCGCGATCTCTGTGGAACTGAGCCGGAACGGATGTCGCCGATGCGCTTTGCAGAATATTGTCAAAAAGCGTTTGCCAATACCTCAGTCAAAGTCACTATCATTGACGATAAGCCACAATTGGAGCACGAATATCCGTTACTAGCAGCCGTAGGTCGAGCGTCATTTGGAACGTCACAGCGGCCTTGTGTTGTGCGTCTTGAATATCTCCCTGAAGGTGACATTGAGCAAACACTATTGCTTGTGGGGAAAGGTATTACCTATGACACCGGTGGCGCTGATTTGAAAACCGGTGGTCATATGGCCGGTATGAGCCGAGACAAAGGTGGAGCAGCGGGGGTTGCTGGTTTTGTCAAAGCGGTCGCTGGAGTGCAACCGAAAGGTCTCAAAGTCATTGCTGAACTCGCCGTCGTTCGCAATAACATCGATGCGTTGGCCTTTGTCAGTGACGAAATTATCGTTGGACGCTCTGGTGTGCGGGTACGTATTGGTAATACCGATGCAGAAGGTCGACTGGTGATGGCGGATTGCTTAGCCAAACTGACCGAAGAAGCAAAGCAAGAGCCGCAACCTAGTCTATATACTGTGGCGACCTTAACCGGGCATGCAGCGCTAGCTAAAGGTCCATACACTGCGTTAGTGCCGAATCGCACGGCGATGACTGCTGGATATGTCGAGAAATTACTAAATGCCGGCGAGTTATGGGCAGATCCCGCCGAGCTTTCACCGAGTCGTCGGGAAGACTTTGATTTTGTGCGCGGTCGCACGAAAGCGGATGATTTGCTCTCCTCAAATAATGGCCCATCGGCTACTACGCGTCGTGGACATCAGTTCCCGATGGCATTCTTGCATGACGTTGCAGGGCTGGATAAGCACACTGCTGCAAGTGCTCAGCCGTTGCCCTATGTGCATGTTGATATTGCTGGAAGTGGCGTTGAAGGCGGCGATTGGCAGCATGGAAAGCCGACGGCTACGCCGGTGTTGGCGTTTGCTGGTGCATTCCTACGCTAGATAAAAAGGGGCTAATTTAGCCCCTTACTCTCAGTATTCACAACACGACGTGCAGCGAAGGACACAAGGATGTGTTTATCATCGCTTCCCCAGCGACATTCTTGTGGACGCTGCATGTCATCACACCAAGTCGGTTCACCCAGAATGGCCTGCACTTGACTGTAATGCATGCCAACATCGATCAGATTGTAATTGGTCCGAGTTACTTTGTTATCGGCACATGCAGCGAGAGTGAGTAGCGCCAAAGCTGCAATCGTTACCATTTTGATACGAGCGACCATGTGAACCTCCAGTGCTTGCAATGACAACTTCTATTTAGGTAAGTCGATCTGTTGCTTATCAAGTTGTTCTTTGGTTTTACCATGGGGTTGCGGGCGTCTTGACTCAGGATCAATGTGGACGAATACAATATCATCGGCGGTACAGATGTTTTGTTTCGTGCCTTTGTTTCGCACTACACAAGTCACGGTTAGTGAACTGCGCCCTACGGCTTTGATTGCGAGGCCAAACTCGACGACATCACCTTGAAATGCTGACGCGTCGAAAGTAATTTCGCCGATATGTTTGGTCACCAAGCTTTTCTGATCAAGCTGGCAGCTTGCGTAGATATACGCTTCCTCATCAATCCACTCGAGAATCCGGCCCCCAAACAGTGAACCGGCAAAATTCAAATCGTTTGGCATAACCAAGCGGCGTGATAAGAATCGCATACGAACTCCTTTAATGTGAAGACATCCTGATTATAACCAAGTTTTGTAAAAACGATACGGTCTGAACAAGGTAAAAAAAATCTTCACTTGCAAAACCACAAGTGAAGATTTTTAATCGTGTCTGTTTAGACGTGTTAGCGTACAGAATTAAAAGCTAGCGCGGAAGCCTATACCAACGTTACGTCCAGGTAATGGTGCGTAATCACGAATGAATGAACTATGCGCATAACCAAGTTCATTAGTGATGTTGTCGATTTTGAAGTAAATCGCAAAGTCTTGACCGCCCATATAGCCAGGGTAGTAATTTAAATTGAGGCCAAGTAAGCCGAATCCCGAAGTCGCCTGTTCATTTTCGGCCGTCCGCTTTTGGTCGAAATAATGCACGTAGTTTAATGTGGCATCCCACTTGTCTTGGGTGTAGGTTCCACTCAAGCCGACGCGCTGAGCAGGAATGCGAGGAACATTACCGCCGTCGCGGAATACCGCTCGGGTGTAATCCGAGAAACCGTTAATCGCCCAACTTTCATTAAAGACATAACGGCCTGAAATTTCGTAACCGTAGAGCTCTGCACCACGCTGACGGTACTGATAAACCGGCAAATCATCAAAGTTGTGAGCATGTCCGTGATCATGACCATGGTCATGGCCATGATCGTGACCGTGATCATCGTGGAACACGTCCGCGTCCAAGTCGGCTTTCAAGATTCCTGTATTGTGCAAGTAGATGAAATTATTGATTCGGTTGAAGAAAATATTCGTGTCTAGATGCCACTTACTCCCTTCAAAATGCATGCCAAAATCAAGGTTCATCGAACGTTCTTTCTCTAGCGCTCGGTCGGCAACATCGAGTAAATAATGATACTCATCATGGCCATGGTCATGATCGTGGCCATGATCGTGATAATGATCATTATGTTCGATACGATAAACACCACCGATTTCGAACGTGCGCGTTGCAAAGTGAGCGCCGTTAGCAAACAATTCATTCGCATGCGGTGCGCGTTCGCTATAGCTGATACTCGACGACAATTTGAGACTTGGCGCGACTTCCCAGTTTAAACCAGAAGAGAGACTAGTCGGGGTATAACTTAAATCAGCAAAGCCATCGCTATGTAAATCGACCGTTTCAACCCGAGCACCGAGCTCCCAGCTCATGACGTCATTAATTTGTTGTTCGCCGATCCAGAACACACCAGCAAGATCGGTTTCGGTGTGTGGGGTGTAAGCTTCGGCACCAAATGAATCATAGTCTTGACGACTCACTTGCACACCTAAAGCACCGCGCCAGCCCGCTATTGGTGTGTGGCGAGCAATCAAGCGAAGTTCCGTTTGTTCGATATTAAAAGCAGTTTCAACGAAGCCGTCTTCAATTTCTTCGTGACTTAACTCGGTGTAACCAAAGGTGATATCCAATCGCTCAATGCCGCGAATTGGGTTCACTAAACCACTAATAAATTGGAAACGGTCTTGACGCATCCGCGCAAAGATTTCTTCCTGATCGCTGTGACCGCTATCATGTCCGTGTCCATGGTCGTGATCATCGTCATGGTCATCACCATGGCCATGGCTATGGCCTGGAAGCCCGTAGTCACGCTCTAAGCGCCCAAATGAAATACCGGCGAAGCCTTTGTCAAAGAACATGCTCGCGCCAATAGTCGCGCCTTGGTCGTCGGTGAAGCTGTTATCAATCCGCTTCGCATACTCATTTTCGCTGTGCTGGTCATGCTCATGGCCATGACTATGTCCGTGGTCATGGTCGTGATGGTCGTCATCAGCCTCTTGCGCGAAACGTGGCACACGATAGTCATTCGCTTTGCGTTTAAAACCGTCTAAATGCCAAGCAAAACGGCCGTTGCCTGCATTGATATCGAAGCTACCGGTACGTTCTTCAGAAACGCTGTTATATCGCAGCGAGTATGCGCCCTCGATACCATCAATCGGCGCGCGAGGTACGCGATTATCCACAACATTCACCACGCCACCGCTGGCGCCGCTTCCAAACAACAAGGTTGCAGGTCCACGTAAAACTTCAATTTGTTGCGCCGTACTTGCTTCTGTTGATACTGCGTGATCCGGACCACCACGGGAAATGTCAGCAACATCCAACCCATTTTGGACTATTTTGACCCGCGGTCCTTCAAGTCCGCGAATAATCGGGCTGCTCGCTGTTGGACCGAAATAAGTAGCTTGCACGCCAGGAAGGTTCCGCAAGGTTTCACCTAGGGTCGCGGCTTCTGATTTGCGTAACTCATCACCATACAGCACGTAGATTGGCTGTGCGGTTTCAAGCGCTGTTTTTTCGAGTGGGGATGCGGTCACAATAATGCGCTCGTAACTCTTTTCTGTGTTGCTATCTGGTTGATCAGCAACAGCAGAAACGGGCAGTAGAACAGCTGAAATAGCAAGTGCGATGGAAGTTGGTCTAAACATGAATATACTTCGCTCCTAAATGTCGGTCGTCGGATCACGATACCTGTTATCTGTTATGTAATAATATAACATTACACTCTACTATGAAAGAGAATCAAGTGAAAATTCGGATACTGCGATTAACCGCAAATAAAGTGCGATAACTTTACGCTGACTGGGTTATGAAAAGCAGCAGACTAGGATACTCTTAGCGTCGGCCCTCTATATTCGTCTCTATCATCGTGCACTCATTGTGTAAGTGGAGTATGGATTTGAGTAAATTTTGATGACTTGGATAATAACAATGAAATCGACACCTCGTCCTTTTGCGAACCGCTCGACCGTCATGTTGGGTTCAGCCACTGTGTTGGCATTTACTTTAGCGGCATGTTCGCCGCCCGTTCAGCAGAGCGCTCCGGAGCCTGCTCAGCCCGTTGCCAATGAGAAAGCGGTAAAAGCACATTTAGAATTTCTCGCCAGTGATTTATTAGAAGGGCGCGACACGGGTGCTCGAGGACATGAAATAGCCTCGGCTTATATTGCTGCTCAATATACCGCAATGGGTCTGGAGCCTGCAGGAACTGACGGCTATTATCAACGTATTACCTTTCGTAGCGCGCGTTTAACCGAAACCCAGCCGACTTTTGTTTTGCATACCGACTCCGGTGACCATGAGCTAGAATACCGGAAGCATTTTTCGACTAGCGCAAGTATTAGCCACGAGTTGGCCGAAGTGAGCGCACCTTTGGTATTTGCAGGATACGGAATTGTTTCGGAAGCCTTTGAAATTGACGATTACGCCGGTGTTGATGTGAATGGCAAAATTGTCATTACCTTAAGTGGTGGCACTGAAGGTTTGCCAAGTGAAGAAGCGGCTCACTTGGGGGCGCAAAAAACGCGCAATGCCGTAGAACGCGGAGCAGTCGGTATCATCACGTTGCACACGCCGGCGATGGAAGAGGTTCGTCCCTTCGAACGTTCGGTGATGTTCGGTGGTGGCCCGCGCATGCGTTGGTTGTCACCTGAAGGTGAAGTCACGCAAGAATTCAGTCAGATACTCGGCAGTGCCTATTTGGACTATAATGCGGCCGCACCGGCTTTTGAGAATGCAACTTACTCGCTTGAGGATATCTTTGCTGCACTTGAAGCCGATGAGCGCCCAGTAGCCTTTGAACTGAGTGCATCAGCCAGTTTGATGCGTGAATCTCGCTTTGAGGAAATCACTAGCCCTAATGTGATCGGTATGATTGAAGGCTCAGACCCTGAGTTAAAACATGAATATGTGATTTATACTGCGCACTCGGATCATACCGGTCTTGCGCGTGATTTCAGCTCGACGTCAAACGTCAACAATGGTGCTCTAGATAATGCAGCAGGTGTTGCGGTAATGCTAGAAACTGCGCGTATGTATGCCGATGCAGTGGCCAATGGCGACCGTCCCCGTCGTTCGATTTTATTCGCCGCAGTGACTGCAGAAGAGCGCGGCTTGCTTGGCGCTGATTATTTTGCTCATCACCCAACTGTGCCATTAGAGCAAATTGTCGCGAACGTGAACTTAGATATGCCAGTGTTGTTGTATCCGTTTGCTGATGTGGTTGCCTTTGGTGCTGACCATTCTTCACTCGGCGCTGTCGTTGCTCGTGCTGCAGGTCAATTTGATATTGCCTTAAGCCCAGATCCTATGCCTGAGCAAGCGATTTTCACCCGTTCGGATCATTACACTTTAGTACGCAAAGGTATTCCAGCGGTCTTTTTAATGACTGGCTTCACGTCGCAAGATCCAGACCAAGATGGCGGAGAAGTGTGGGGTGACTTTTTTGCCAATCATTATCACCGCGCCAGTGATGATATCCCGAGCCATATCGAGAACTTTGGCGGAATTCGGTATGACTTTGGTGCGCTCTTTACCGATATTAACTATGCCATCGGTATGGAAATTGCCAATGCAGATGAAGCACCGTATTGGTTGAGTGACAGTTACTTCGGCAAGATCTTCCGTGGTGACGCGTCATTCGCGAATTAGTAACGGACTCATTATTAACAGGAAACTGTATGAACGAGTTTCAGCTCGCCGAAGCGCTCCAGCGTGACTGTTTTGAGGTAGGACAACTGCCTCTGTCGTTGGTATTGATGATGAATGACCGGCAGTATCCATGGTTTATTCTCGTGCCAAAGCGAGCTGACATCAGTGAAATTTATCAATTAACCGGGGCAGACCAACAGCAGCTCGCGCACGAATCAAGTTGGTTTGGGCAAGCGTTAATGACGTACTTTCACGGTGATAAATTAAATATTGCGGCACTGGGTAACATGGTGCCACAACTCCATGTTCACCACATTGTTCGATTTCGTGATGATTGCGCTTGGCCTCAACCAGTATGGGGGCATTCGCCAGCTATCCCATACCCAAGTGATGACGCAGAACTGCGAGTGAATGCAGTTGCGCAGATCGTGTCGCGCTATACATCGGCATGAGATGATGGTTTACCGAATGGTTTACCGAACGGTTTGCTAAATGGAGCGTCGAACGGACTAACCCGCGTCGGCGATTTCTTCAAGGATTTGCGTGCACCAGTGGCTAATCCGGTCATCAGAAAATTCATACTGCGAGTCTTCATCGAGCGCTAATCCAACAAACATTGAGTCATCGTTAATGAGCGCTTTCGATGCAATGAAGTCATAGCCTTGATTGGGCCAAAAACCGATACGCCGAATCGTACCCTTTGGATCCGTATCGGCAATCGCGTCATGCAACATACCTAAAGCATCTTGAAACCACTCACTATAGCCAACTTGATCGCCCATACCGAATAACGCGATGGTTTTGCCATGCAGGTTGAGATCGGCGATTTCAGACCAACGGCTTTCCCAGTCTTCTTGTATTTCGCCAAAATCCCAAGTGGAAAGACCAAAGATAAGAATGTCATAGTCTTCTGCTGCAACCAGCGGTGTGTCTTTAATATTGTGAAGCTCAACGATATCAACGCCAATGAAGTCGCGGATTTTCTCCGCAGCAATTTCAGTAAAGCAGGTTGTTGAACCGTAAAACAAACCAATTCGAAAGTCAGACATGAATCTTCCTACAGAGACTTAGCAATCATCAACAAGCTAAAAAACGTGTGCGTTTGCGTAACAAAAGACGTGGGCGATGTTAGCAGAATTTGGTGTAAAACGCAGCCGCTAAAAAATCCATGAGATTCGTCGCGCTTTGCTTTAAACTAGCGGCAATTTTTTAAGGAGTACACCATGTCTATTGCCGAATTCGCCGACCGTTTGGAACCCGTTTTTGATCAAGCTGTTGAGACTGGAAACGACGACGAACTATTTGCTAGTGGTTATTTGCGCGGGCACTTTGACCTGGTTGTTGCCCAACTTGAGTTAGCTGGTGAAAACGACCCAGACGCGCTTTGGGACGCGCTGGATGCTGCACTGTTAAAGACACGCGATGAACTAAACCCGCAAGACCAGACCCATGTGCAAAACATGCTGGCGCGCTTGAAAGCGTCAGCGTAATTGCAACGGATCCTGATTGCGCGCCAGTGCCCGCTCAGCAAAACGCTTCGGCGCGAGCGCTTGCTTGAGGCGTTGCCCGATGGGCATTGGTCGTTGTTGTAATTCACAGGCGAGAATCTCCGCAGCCAAAGGCGCACTGGTGAAGCCGCGTGCGCCGAGTCCACTTAACATCCAACAATTTGGTAGCTCGGCGAGCTGACTGCCATTGTCGTTGGTATCCTTTAGCAGCGAGAAGCGCAAGAACGGCACACGACCAACCACTGGCAAGTGGTCGGGGGTGGTTGCTCGAATGCTAGCGCGCTCACCAACAATGGCGTTGGTCGGCATGGCAACCCCCAGTCCTTCCTCAAGCTGCGTTAAGTTTGCTTGATTGTCCGCTGCCGTGGTGTTTGCCTCACTATTCTTTTTGTCGAATGTCGCCCCAATACACATGGAGCCGTTGAGTGCAGGCGTGACGTATCCTTGGTGGCAGATCACGGTCTTTAACGGCAACAAGGGGTGCCCCTTTTCGGGCTTAATTTGCGTGACTTGACCACGCACGGGTCGAATTGGCACGAGCGTTTGTGGCAATAGACGATTGACGTCCTGACCATTGGCTAGAATGACATGTTCGGCATGCAATGACGCGTTGGTATTGGTTGTCACGCACCATTTTCCATGCTGGCGCTCAAGCTGCGTGACTTGCGTATTAAGCTGGATGTGCGTGGTTCGTTCGTGCTCTGTGCGATATAACTCAGTTGCGGAAATCAGCCGTTCGACTACGTGTGCGGGTTGTAACCAACCTGATGTTGGGTAAAACAATGCAGGGTTAGGCAATGGAACTCCAGCTATAGACGATGCTCGCGGTTGCGTTACACCGCAAACTAATGATGGCGGATACTCGCCGCGCTGCAGTAGCTTGCGCGCTCGTCGACATGCACCATCATCTTTCAGCAACTGCAAAACACCATCAGTAACCACGAGATCAGGTGCACGTTGTTGATATAGCTCACGCGCATACTCAAAGGCTTGACAATAAAACTCACTGGTAATGGTCCAATCTGCCTGCAGCAGCGGGTAGATGGCACCTTGAGGATTGCCTGACGCGCCATGGGCTAAGTGACTCGCCTGACTGATTAAGCGGACATCCGCGGGATGATCTTTTAACGACCACAGCAGCGATGCCGCAGCAATACCATCACCAATTATAATAATGGTTTCGTCGTTTGTGTTCCGCAGCGGTGTTTCGAGTCGCTGTAGATACCCACGCAACATTTCTCGTTTACTGCCAAACCCCGGGATTCTTTGAATATCGATACCCGCTGCTTGTAAACCGCGACGGACATGGCCCGTTGCAGTAAACGTTGCTAGCGTGGCCGCAGGTTTCATTGCAGCAGCAATCGCTCGAAACAGCGCTGGTTGCCACATGTCAGGATTTTTACGTGGAGCAAAGCCGTCAAGGAACCACGCATCGACGGTATTTCGATGGGTTTCGGACCAATCCGGCAATGTGTTTATTGCATCACCGAAAACGATATCAAGGGTGATGCGGGGGTGTAACTCGAGGCGGTGGAATCCGGGCACTTTCTCTGGATATTGCGTTTGCAATCGTTCAGCGATTGCGGCGAGGTGCGGCCAATGTTGGTGAGCTCGCCGCAGATCTTCTGGACGCAAGGGATATTTCTCGAAGCTGGTGAAGTGCAGTCTGGCTCCACGTTCATCGTCACGACTTAGGGCGAGAAACAAGTCAGCAACAAGCAAAAAATTTAATCCGGTACCAAAACCGGTTTCGGCAATATGAAAGACTTGCCCGTTCGCCGCTGTCTCAATTAATGTAGATAGGCGTTCGTGAATCCGATTTTGTTGCAGAAAAACATAGTGACTTTCGGCCAAACCATTGTCCCGGGAAAAATATATATCACCGAATTGATGAGATTCAGGAACGCCAGCGTCATCGAAGTGAATATTGGCAAATTCAAGGCTGGTGCTATCGTTGTGGTGAATGGGCATAGGTTTATCGGAACCATTTTAAGGGTTGGTGCAGTCTATTTTGTAGCATGAAGTCAGCTGACCACTTGCTGATTGCATTTTCGTTTTGCTTCGGAACAGGTATGATACCGAAAATTTAATTATAGGACAGGTTCAATGAGACGAGCAGTTATAACTGGCATCGGAATTGTTTCCAGTATTGGTAATAACCAAGAAGAAGTTTTGGCTTCACTGAAAGCTGGCAAATCAGGCATCACTCGTTCTGAGAGTTTTGCAGAAATGGGTTTACGCTGCCAGGTCTGGGGTGATTTGAAAATTAATGTCAGCGAGTTGATCGACCGCAAAGCGATGCGTTTTATGGGCGACGCTGCTGCTTATGCATACATTGCACTTGAGCAGGCAATTGCCGATGCAGGCCTGACTGATGAAGAAGTCTCTAACCCACGGACAGGCCTCGTGGTTGGTTCTGGCGGTGCTTCTGGAGAACACCAAGTTGCTGCCGCGGATACGCTGCGTGAGAAGGGCGTGAAGCGCGTAGGGCCTTATATGGTTCCACGTTGTATGGCGTCAACCACGTCAGCTTGCTTGGCAACGCCGAAGAAAATTAAAGGTGTTAATTACTCAATTAGTTCCGCTTGTGCAACCAGCGCACATTGTATCGGTCATGCCCTTGAGCTAATTCAATTAGGCAAACAAGACCGCGTGTTTGCTGGTGGCGGTGAAGAACTGCATTGGACCTTGGGTATGGAATTCGACGCGATGGGCGCGCTCAGTACTAAGTACAATGACACACCAGAGCGAGCGTCGCGGACTTATGATGCGGATCGTGATGGCTTCGTTCCTTCGGGCGGTGGTGGTATTGTCGTTGTTGAAGAGCTAGAAACTGCTTTAGCTCGTGGTGCGACTATTTATGGTGAGATCGTTGGCTACGGTGCAACGTCAGACGGTTTCGACATGGTTGCTCCATCGGGCGAAGGCGCAGTGCGTTGTATGAAGATGGCGATGGCTGATCTTGATGCCGAGATTGATTATCTGAACACGCACGGAACCAGCACCCCAGTCGGCGACGTTAAAGAGCTAGCGGCAATTCGTGAAGTCTTCCCGGCGAAGACTCCATTAATCAGTGCAACGAAAGCAATGACTGGACACAGTTTAGGTGCTGCGGGTGTTCATGAGGCGATTTACTCCTTGTTGATGATGCATCACGGTTTTGTCGCCCCGTCGATTAACATCGATACATTAGACCCCGAAGCAGACGGTATGACTATTGTCATGGAACCGATCGAACGCGAGCTTAACTTGGTCATGTCCAATAGTTTTGGTTTTGGCGGAACGAACGCGTCGCTGGTGTTTAAGAAATACGCTTAAATCTGGTGGATAGTTCTGAATAGCCGAAGCGAAAGCTTCGGCTTTTTTATTACGCGTTCGCCAGCGCCGAAGTAAGAACATTAATTTTAATAATCCTCAGTTCAAGGCATAATAGTCACCTATTCACGGTGAGGCGTCATGAAGTTTTTAATCGATCAGAACTTACCCAAAGCCACAGAGCTGCTTTCAACTTTGCCTTCTTATGAGGGCGTCGAGTTGGTGTTCTTCGCTTCACGACAGCCGCCGCTTGAGCATTTGCGTGATTGCTCTGTTCTATTGGTTCGCTCTATCACCCAGGTCAACGCTGACTTACTCCAGCGAGCGCCGCAATTGCGCTTTGTTGGAACGGCAACGATTGGTACTGATCATATTGATCTCGCCGAACTAGAACAACGCGGTATTGCCTTTGCCAGTGCGCCGGGCTGCAATGCGATCGCTGTGGGTGAGTACATACTCAGCGCGCTACTTCATGTTGCTTCTCAACGTCAACAAATACTCGCGGGAAAGCGGGCGGTTATTTTTGGTGCAGGGCACACTGGACGTGAGGTTTGTCAGCGCCTTGTTGCGTTAGGCCTCGAAGTTCGCGTGCTTGACCCACCGTTGCAACGGCAGGGTATTGCTGCACCGCCTGGCTGCCAGTATGGTGATCGGACTGATCTTGCTGGCGCTGACGTCATTTCCCTGCATGTGCCGCTGACTCAATCTGGTGATGATTCAACTCATCATCTTGTCAACAGTACGCTGCTGGACGAATTAAAGGATGACGTCATTCTCTTAAACGCCAGTCGCGGTGCCGTGATTGATAATGCTGCATTACTGCAATGGCGCAAAGGACGTCCTGACGTTGCACTTATTCTTGATGTCTGGGAATTCGAACCAAATGTCGATGCAGAACTGGTGCGTTATTGTGCTATCGCTACACCGCACATTGCTGGCCACAGTATGGAAGGAAAAATTCGTGGCACCTTTCAGCTTTATGAGGAGATTTGCCGTTGGTTAAAAGTCGCGCGGACATCAACATTAGCGGATGTTTTGCCGCAGGAGCCATTGCATAGCCGTTCTCTACAGGGTGAAATCGATCAACAGAAAGTTGCCAATTGGGTGACAGCTGTTTACTCTGTGCATCAGGATGATCAAGAGTTTCGGAAGTTCGGCTTAACCGCCGCTGGTTTTGATCAGTTACGCAAAAATTACCCGCTGCGCCGCGAATTGTCAGCGCTGACAATTCAAGTCTCAGCGGCAAAAAGCAACCAATTGAAAGCGCTTGGGTTTAGAACGCAAGCGAGATGAATGAACGTTATTTGTGGAGCGAAAATGAGTATTGAAGTGAATGTTGCAGTGCTAGGTGCGACCGGGTTAGTGGGTAAACAGATGATTGAATGTCTGGAAGAACGAAAATTCCCAGTCAAGCAACTATTTCCACTCGCAAGTAGTCGCTCCGCTGGACAAGAAGTCCATTTCCGTGGTGAAGAAATTACGGTTGAGGATGCTGCTGAATTTGATTGGAGTCAGGTCGATATCGCCTTCTTTTCTGCCGGTGGTAGTATTTCCGCTGAGTATGCACCAAAGGCTGCGGATGCGGGCTGTGTGGTGATTGATAACACCAGCCAATTCCGTTACGAGCCAGATATTCCCTTGGTGGTGCCTGAAGTGAATGCGCATGCTATTGCTGAATTTAGAAACCGCAATATCATCGCTAACCCGAATTGCTCAACCATTCAAATGTTGGTCGCGCTCAAACCGATTTATGACGAATTTGGTATCGAGCGGATAAATGTTGCAACCTATCAGTCGGTTTCGGGAGCCGGCGCTTCGGCGATGGATGAATTGGCAAAACAAACAGCAACTTTGCTCAACGGAAAACCGGTTGAAGTGCAAGAGTTTAGTCGTCAAATCGCGTTTAACTGTATTCCTCAAATCGACGTGTTTCTAGATAATGATTTCACCAAAGAAGAAATGAAAATGCATTGGGAAACGCAGAAAATTTTGGGCGACGAAACTGTGATGGTAAACGCCACTGCAGTGCGCGTTCCGGTATTTTTTGGTCATGCCGAAGCAGTTCATTTGGAAACTCGCATGCCAGTTGACGTTGAGCGGGTTAAAACATTGTTGGCGAATGCGCCGGGTCTTGAGTTAATGATGGACAATGCTGAGTTTCCGACACAAGTAGGCAACGCTGCAGGTCACGATACCGTTTACGTCGGCCGTGTTCGCAAAGATTATACGCATCCAAATGGCTTGAATTTATGGGTGGTTGCCGACAATATTCGTAAAGGCGCTGCAACCAATAGTGTTCAGATTGCTGAGCATTTGTTGCGCGACTACTGGTAGGCGTATGCGCTAGACTGGTTTTATCCGTATGGCGGGCAGGCGGCTTTGCTGCCTGCATTTAATTGCAGCAGGGACAGAATAATGAAAATAATAGCCCGATCAAAAATACAAACACAGCGTCAATTTATCGCTTTGAGCCTATTCGTTTGCTTGCTCAGTTTGGCGTTTACAGCTACTGGTTACGCCAAACAAGAAGCAACTGGGCAATCGGTCGAAACACCCGCAGTGACCGAACCCGGTCAGCAGCTGTATGGGCCAATTCAACGGCGAGAAACGCTCTGGCTGATTGCGAATCGTTTTCACCCCGATCGTAGTGTCAGTGTATACCAGACCATGGCTGCGATCATTGATGCAAACCCGCATGCGTTTCCAAATGGCAATGTCCATGAGTTGCTCTCGAATGTGACCTTATTAATTCCGTCAGCTAACGAAATTCGCGCTATTGATGCGGAGGAAGCACGTCAACGTATGGTGGCGCAACTCGGCGGTGAACTGATTACGCGAGCGAGCCCGCAAGTTCAGGCGTTACAAGCACAACATGAAGAAGAGCTTGCTGAAATTAGACAACAATTGCTCGAAACCGAAAGTGATGCGCGGCAATTCGCTGAGCGCAATGAATCGCTACAGGCTCGCTTACAAGAGCTAGAGGCCTTATTGGAAGAATTGCGTAGCAACCTAGAAGAGTCGGCGGCGGCCGAACGTGAGTTACTGGCATTGCAGCGTCAAACGCGGCCTAGCTCATCGTTAGCGTCAGCAGAACAATCAGCGTGGGAAGATCCGTGGAAGTTGGCGTTAGTTGCCCTTGCGGTATTGGCTTTTATCTTATTGTTATTGGTGTTTAGAAGTCGTCGTGAATTGACTTCACTGAAATTACAAACAGTGCAAAAAACACCGTATGAAATTGCGGCCGATAAGCAACGTAGCGAAGAACTTGAGGCCGAGCAGGCTGTGGTACCGGTCATTGACGAAAGACAGGAGCTAGCGGACGCTGCGCCTTCGACAACACAAGAGCTTTCGGCGGTGCCTTCGGAAGAGCCTTCGGCAGTGCCAGCAGCATTCAGGGAAATTGACGACATCATCGAAGAGGCAGAAGCTGATGCGGACCCTGATAGCGATGAGGATGACGGTCAAACCGCGGAAGAAGCGGCCGAATATGAACATGAACAACTGGCTGCACAGCTTGATTTGGCGCGCGCTTATTTGGAGATGGGTGAGGTCGCTGAGGCTGAGTCCGCGATTCGAGAAGTCGTTCAGCATGCCAATGCGGAACTCCTCCAGGAAGCCCAACAATTACTCGAAAAAATAAAGGAAAAACGATAGTCACATGCGTATAGCGCTCGGATTGGAATACGATGGCAGTTCTTATTTCGGCTGGCAACGTCAACATGAAGTACCAAGCGTACAAGAACACTTAGAAGTAGCGCTGGCGAAGGTGGCCGCGCATCCAGTGCAGGTCGTCTGTGCCGGTCGCACTGATGCTGGCGTTCATGCGACCGGCCAAGTCGTTCACTTTGATACCGAAAGCGAACGTTCGCCGCGCGCATGGACACTTGGGGTGAACACTCACTTACCGGACGGCATAGCGGTACAGTGGATGGCCCCCGTACCAGACAACTTTAGCGCCCGTTTTTCGGCGACAGCGCGGCGCTATCGTTATCTGCTTCACAACGGCCCGCTTCGACCTGGCATTGGAGGCAAAGCGGTCACTCACTTTTATCCGCCACTTGATGCCGAAGCAATGCACGATGCTGCGCAATGCCTCATTGGCGAACAGGACTTTAGTTCTTTTCGTGCCGCGCAATGTCAGTCCAATACGCCGAATCGGAATATCCATTTTATTCATGTTTGTCGCTTGGGTGAATATGTCATCGTTGATATTCAAGCAAACGCATTTGTCCATCATATGGTGCGAAATATTGTTGGCTCGCTCTGTATGGTCGGTCGCGGTGAGCAGAACAAAACATGGCTTGAAGATGTATTGGCGGCACGCGACCGAACCTTGGCTGCGGCCACGGCTAAGCCGAACGGTCTTTATTTGGTTGATGTGCTTTATCCCGACCACTTGGGGCTACCGAAAACGGCATTGGGTCCTCTTTTTCTGCCGGACCAGTTATAAACAGTTTAGACCACTTGAGACTGCACTAATGCGACAGATTGTGCTTTAATGTGCAGCCATATCCATTATCTACCTCATTCTGCTGTCTGCCTTGAACGCGTCAGTCTGAGAGTGGCGACACATAGTCAATGAAAGAAGGTTTTTATGAGCTGGATTGAGCGAATTCTTGCGAAGCCGCAATCGAGTAAAAAGAAGAATATTCCAGAGGGTGTGTGGAATAAATGCGAAGGCTGTGAAGCCATACTTTATCGTGCGGATCTTGAACGTAATCTGAATGTCTGTCCGAAATGTAACCATCACATGCGCGTCACTGCGCGTGAGCGTTTAGATGGATTTCTCGACCCAGAGGGACGCGAAGAGATCGGTGCAGAACTCGAGCCACAAGACAAACTTAAGTTTCGCGACACGAAAAAATATAAAGATCGCTTAGCTGCCGCGCAAAAGGCAACCGGTGAAAAAGACGCGTTAGTCGCCATGAGTGGTACATTGAAAGGGTTGCCGTTAGTGGTTACCGCTTTTGAATTTAACTTTATGGGCGGCTCGATGGCCTCAGTTGTTGGCGCACGTTTTGTCAAAGCTGCTGAAGTTTGTCTCGAACGCAAAATTCCCTTGGTGTGTTTTTCTGCATCCGGCGGCGCTCGTATGCAAGAAGCCTTGCTGTCGCTGATGCAAATGGCAAAAACATCGGCTGCCTTGGCACGGATGAGTGAAGAAGGTTTGCCGTATATTTCGGTGTTAACCGATCCGACCATGGGTGGTGTTTCTGCAAGCTTAGCGATGCTCGGCGATGTCAATGTCGCCGAACCGAAGGCTTTAATCGGATTCGCCGGTCCACGAGTTATCGAGCAAACGGTTCGTGAAACTTTGCCACCGGGTTTCCAGCGTGCCGAGTTTTTGCTTGAACATGGCGCGATTGATATGATCGTTGACCGTCGCGAAATGCGCGATCGTTTAGCTGGCTTACTGGCGAAACTACAGCATCTTCCGAGTGTAAACCCTGCTGAAGATAAGACTGACTAAGAGAAGACGTCATTGAATACTTCTGCTTCAGAACAAGCCACTTGGGATCTTTCCCAGTGGCTTGTTTATCTTGAGACTATCCATAATCGTCCAATTGATATGGGGCTTGATCGCGTGCGTCAAGTCGCCAATCGTTTAAACCTACTTGCCTTGCCAAGCGTTAATTTTGTCGTTGCGGGGACCAATGGCAAAGGCTCGACGGTACGGTTTTTGGAGAAAATCTGTTTGGCGGCTGGCCGGTCGGTCGTCGCCTACACCTCACCCCATATTGAGCGCTATAGTGAACGCGTGCGTTACAATGATGATGAACTGCCAGACTCCATGCACATCAAGGCGTTTCAGGCGATTGAACAGGGCCGCGGTGAAACATCTTTAACGTATTTTGAATACTCAACCTTAGCTGCATTGTGGCTTGTGCAGCAACTTCAACCAGACGTCGTCGTGTTAGAAGTTGGTCTTGGTGGTCGTTTAGACGCAGTCAACATTGTCGATGCTGATGTAGCGATGGTCACCAGTATTGGTGTCGATCATGTCGCATTTCTAGGTGATAATCGCGAGGATATTGGCTTTGAAAAGGCTGGTGTGTTTCGCCCGCATTGTCCTGCTGTTTGTGGTGATCCTGAACCACCGCAAAAATTATTAACGCATGCACAAACCATTGCTAGCAGACTTTGTTGTGTGGGACGAGATTATCGGTATGAGCGTCATCAAGACACATTTGATTTTATCGGGCCACGCGCGACGTGGACTGACTTGCCAGTGCCACAATTACCCTTAATCAATGCGGCGACAGCCTTGGCGGCGCTGCAGTTAAGCCCACTTCAAGTTGAACTATCAGCAATCAAGCAAGGCTTGTGTGATGCTGAATTGGCCGGACGGTTGGAAGTTATTCAGAACAAGCCAATTGTCATTGTCGATGTAGGACACAATCCTCACGCCGCAAAATACTTGGCGGGTGAACTTAAACTGCGCTTTGGTGACAAATCGGTAAAGGCCGTGTGCGCGATGTTGAATGATAAGGATCAACAAGGCACACTAGCTGAGTTGCTGCCGGTGATCCAACATTGGTACCTAGCGCCATTATCGGGTATACGTGGCACAACAGCGGAAGCCTTAGCGGCGAACCTACCGCTATCAGCACCGTCGAGTTGTCACGAAAGCGTCGCTGAGGCGCTTTTTGCGGCAGTAAATCAATCGAATGAGAACGATATCATTCTTGGTTTCGGATCGTTTTTAACCGTATCAGCAATCAAAACGGCATTGTTGAAGGAGTCGAAGAGTGGCGAGCGCATTACAGAATAGAATTGTTGGAACAGTGATCGTGATTGCCTTAGCGGTCATTATTCTACCGGATCTATTGGCGGGTAAGAATTATCAATTCGACAATGATATCCAAGTCAGTCCATTGCGCCCAGACCTCAATACCGTGCCGGAGAGGGCGGAGTTTCCGGATGACTTTGACGCACTCACTGAGCGGCAACTGCTGACTTATGACGGCGAAGTGACCGATGCTGAGCCCCAAGAAGCAAGACTTGAGGCTACAGCGCAGAACCGGGTTGAAACACCAAGGACAATCGAGCCTGTGATTGAAGAAAATACCGGTTCGGCAGCCGAAGAAGTATCCGGTGATGCATGGGCAATTCAACTTGGCGCTTTTCGCAATGCAGATCGGGTTGCGGAATTAGTGGCCACACTTAGAGCTGAAGGCCATCCCGCTTACAGTCGTTTAGTCAGAAATAGCCAAGGTCAGTCGTTAACATTACTGCTGGTTGGGCCGGATATCGATCGCAGTCGGCTCGAGCAAAAAATTCCAGAGCTGAAGCAAATTGTTAGTCTTGACGGACGTATCGTCGAGTATCAACCTGCTCAGTAAAATAACAAGGACAAGCGCGTGGAATTGAGTTAAAATTTCGCGCGAATTACATCCAAGGTGAGCGACTTATGGAATGGTTTGACCTCGTACTCATTGCGATTATCGCATTGTCGATTATCATCAGCCTCGTTCGCGGTTTTGTTCGTGAAGCGCTTTCGTTAGGGGTTTGGATCGCCGCATTTGTTGTCGCTAGTCAGTTTTACCACGAATTAGCTGCGTATTTTACCAGCATAGAAGACCCCATGATTCGCAATGGGGTGGCAATTGCCATTTTATTTGTACTGACCTTAATTTCTGGCGCCATTGTTGTTCATCTTATCGGTTCCTTAGTTGAAAAGACCGGCTTGACCGGCACTGACCGTCTGCTTGGCGGCATTTTTGGTGCGCTACGTGGCGTTTTGGTGGTGAGTGCATTCTTGTTTTTTGCCGATGCGTTTACCCCGATTGCTCAGCAAAGCTGGTGGCAACAATCTACTTTAATTCCTCATTTTACAATCTACATTCAATGGTTTTTCGAATACTTCGAAAACTCGTCAAGCTTTTTACAGCAAAGTTAATTACTGAGAGGTTCATGCATGTGCGGAGTAGTAGGAATCGTAGGTAACCAACCGGTTAACCAAGCCCTCTACGATGGATTAACAATGTTACAGCATCGCGGCCAAGACGCAGCTGGAATCATGACAATCGAAGGTCAAACCTTGCGCCTACGCAAGTCGAATGGATTGGTTCGCGATGTCTTCCATACGCGGCACATGCGACGTTTGAGTGGCAATCTCGGGATTGGACATGTCCGTTACCCGACCGCCGGCAGCAGTAGTTCGGCGGAAGCGCAGCCGTTTTATGTGAATTCGCCGTTTGGAATTGCCATGGCCCATAATGGCAACTTGACGAATGCCGAAGAGTTACAGCAATCACTCTTTCACAAAGCTCGCCGTCATATCAATACCTCCTCCGACTCCGAAATTCTGCTCAATATTTTAGCCCATGAATTACTCCAAACTGACCGCCTTGCTGTCACCGAAGAGGATATGTTTGCCGTGGTGTCTCGTTTGCACCAACAGGTGCGTGGTGCTTATGCGGTCGTCGCCATGATTATTGGCCATGGCTTATTGGCATTTCGTGATCCACATGGTATTCGACCGCTGGCTTTAGGTAAGCGGGAAACACCGCAAGGCACCGAGTATATGGTTGCGTCTGAAAGTGTTGCAATCGATGGTACTGGGTTTGTTTACATGCGTGACGTTGAGCCTGGTGAAGCAATTTATATTACCGAAGATGGTCAGCTGTTTAGCCAACAATGCTCGGACAAGTCGGTACATAACCCGTGTATTTTTGAGTACGTCTACTTTGCTCGTCCGGACTCTTTCCTTGATGGTGTCTCCGTCTATGCAAGCCGGATTAATATGGGACGGAAACTTGGTGAGAAGATACAACGTGAGTATGCGGACTTAGATATTGATGTAATTATCCCTATTCCAGAAACTGCTTGTGATATCGCTCTAGAAATGTCGCGTATTCTCAACATTCCTTATCGTCAGGGTTTTGTAAAAAATCGCTACATTGGTCGCACCTTTATTATGCCGGGGCAAACCCAACGGCGAAAATCAGTGCGTCGTAAGTTAAACGCGATCAGTGCCGAGTTTAAAGGTAAAAACGTACTGTTGGTGGACGACTCGATTGTTCGCGGCACCACCTCAGAACAAATTATTGAGATGGCAAGAGAAGCTGGCGCGAAGAAGGTCTACTTTGCTTCAGCAGCGCCGGAAATACGTTTTCCGAACGTTTATGGCATTGATATGCCGAGTGCCAATGAGCTCATCGGTTATGGTCGTGAAGTTGCCGAAATCTCAGCGCTAATCAAAGCTGATGGTCTCATTTATCAAGATTTAGCTGATCTTATCGCAGCGGTTCGAGAAGAAAATCCAAGTTTATCGACCTTTGAAACGTCGGTATTTAATGGTGAATATGTAACCGGTGATATCAATCAAGATTATCTAGATCGTTTAGATGCAGCGCGCAATGACACGGCGCGTCAGGGCGATGACCAAGATGAGACGAATCCAGAATTACACAACGAAGGAGATTAGGACGATGAAGATGCAATTAAGGATGATTTTACTCGCCGTGATTGGCTTGTTATGGATGAATTCTGCACAAGCAGAAATTCTCTATAAGGCGAAATTTGGTGAGCAAACCTGGTGGATACTTGGCACAATTCACGTTGGCGAAGGTGAAGAAATGCGTTTATCTGAACGTAGTATTGAAGCCTTCTTGCAAAGCGACAAAGTTTGGATGGAGCTTACACCTGAAGAAATGGAGCGAGCAGCCGAAGTGATGTTAGGCAACGGTGTGCGCAGCGACAACTTCTTTCCGCAAAACCTTGAAGAAGAGACTTGGTCGGCGTTGCAACAACAATTGTTAGCGGTGGGTATACCGCCAATGCAGGTGACCTCGCTAGAGCCATGGTTACTTGAGTTGATGCTCATTATGCAAATTGCTGCGCTTGAGGGATTTAGCCCCGAACTTGGCTCTGAATCGCAGCTTTTAGCAGTAGCAGCTGAAATGCAAGGTGAGCTGCTTGGTTTGGAAACGGCGCAAGACCAAATCGAAGCACTGATGGATGCTGCGGTTGGCTCTGACGAAGAGCAAATGGTGCGTTTGCTTGAGCAACTCGATAAAGGTGTTGAGCAATTACAGCAGATGAAAATGTATTGGGTGAATGGTGATTTAGACAGTCTGATGTCCATTTTAGTTGAAGATCTCGATGCGGCACAATTAGCTGCAGTACTTGACCAACGCAACATCAACTGGATGGAGACCTTGCGTCCCTATTTTGGTCAGTCATCAGGCACTTATTTCATTGCTGTTGGTGCGGGGCACTTAGGTGGAGAAACCGGGTTGATTCCAGCATTTTCAGCCGCTGGTGCTGAGATGACGAATTACTCGTCGAAATAACGTCCTGTTCGCCAACTGAAAAGGCCGCTGGAACTTGGTTCTAGCGGCCTTTATCATTGTTACAAACGCGATTTTAATCGCGCTGGAATGGATACACAGAGCCAAGATGCATAATTTGTGTTAGTTCATCGAGAGCAGTCCTGGATTCTATGAGCAGACTTGGATCAGCCAAGTCATCCGTCGACAGCTCGTCGCGATAGTGCTTGTCAACCCATTGATTTAATCGTTTAAAGAGCTCGTCGGTTAAAATAACGTGCGGGTTAACTGCGGCAAGCTCTTGGTCGTTTAAGGCAACCCGCAAACGCAAACATGCAGGTCCACCACCATTACGCATGCTCTGTTTCACATCAAAATAACGAACTTCCTGAATCGGTGTACCCATGCTGACTAATTCTTGCAAGTAGGCACGAACACGCTCGTTCTCTTCACATTCTGTCGGGGCGATAATGGCCATATGTCCAGGCTTTAACGTAACCAGCTGGGTGTTAAATAAATAGGTCTTCACGGCGTCTTCAACGCTCACTACTGACGTTGGCACTTTAATAAAGTGCATGGGCTGCCCTAGCTTAGCTTCGAGCTCAGCGAAGCCCGCAGCTTCGTTCAAGAATGCCTCTTCATGATAGAACATGACATTCTGATTACCGACGGCAATCACGTCATTGTGAAAGACGCCTTGATCAATGACAGCAGGGTTCTGTTGCATGAACACATGGTTGTCAGCGGAAAGGTCATGAAGACGCGCAATGGCTTCTGATGCTTCATAGGTTTGTCGAGCTGGATAGCGGGTCGGAGCCGGCTTTGAACTGTCAAAAGCATGGCGACCATAGACAAAGAGTTCAACACCTGCAAAACCATAATCCGTGCAAAAACGCGTATGATTTGCGGCGCCTTCGTCACCAAAATGCTCGTTATCAGGGAGATGACGATGATGCTCAAAATATCGCGGGTTAGCAAACATGGCTTGCAGGATTCGGCCAGACGTTTCGGGTTCCAGCGAACGATGAAACTTATTGGTTAGGTTAGCTGGAGTGAAATGAACCTTGCCATCACGTGTATCGGCACTCGGCGATACCGTTGCTGCGTTAGCCGTCCACATGCTTGAGGCTGAACAGCAGGCGCGAAAAATTGCTGGCGCATGTTTTGCGGCGTTGGCAAGAACTTGGTGGTCGTCACCTTTGAAGCCTAAGCGGCGCAATGCATAAATATCGGGTCGTTCTTGCGGTGCTAAAACACCTTGGACAAGCCCCATTTCCTGTAATGCTTTCATTTTTGCCAAACCCTGCTTGGCTGCTGCTTTTGGACTCGATGTACTTTTCGCATTACTGAGGGATGCGACATTTCCAAATGACAACCCAGCATAGTTATGTGTAGGCCCGACTAAACCGTCAAAGTTGACTTCAAAGTGCTGCATAAATGAATTTCGCTCCTGCAAA
This sequence comes from Aliidiomarina sp., assembly GCF_022565475.1. Lineage (GTDB taxonomy): Bacteria > Pseudomonadota > Gammaproteobacteria > Enterobacterales > Alteromonadaceae > Aliidiomarina. The sequence continues at coordinate 49,031 of NZ_JAIUMR010000005.1, forward strand.
TGTGGCATTTTCTCTTGCCTTGTTTATCCGCCATTATACGCAACCGAAGCGTGGTTAAAAGGCCTGATTTTGTCGGCTGCCCAGTGTTCTGATGTGAAAGTGAGTAAGTATTCACATATTGTCAGTTTTTACGCTTTTCACAGAATACGGCTTGTTTCTGAGGCTCATTCCCTATATACCTTAAAAAAGAGCGTAGCAAAGCGACTTCACTTGCACATTTCGTTGTGAAGGTTTATACAGAACGCAAAATTACGCGAATCATTCGAATTACTAATAGAAGAGACAACGGATTTCATGGCTAAATCTCTGGTTATTGTCGAGTCCCCAGCAAAAGCGAAAACCATTAATAAGTATCTAGGCTCAGATTTTATTGTGAAGTCGAGCGTCGGCCACGTACGTGACCTACCGACCAAAAGCGTGCCGAAAGCAGCGACGAAAACACCAGCTGAAGTGCGCAAAATGAGTGCCGATGCAAAAGAAAAGTATCAACGCCAACGTGAGTACGACAAGTTAGTTGCGCGCATGGGAATTGACCCAGAGCATGGCTGGAAGCCGCATTACGAAGTTCTTCCCGGTAAAGAGAAAGTGGTCAAGGAACTGCAATCACTGGCCAAAAAAGCTGACCGCGTCTATTTAGCAACGGATTTGGATAGGGAAGGAGAGGCCATCGCTTGGCACTTACGCGAATTAATTGGTGGCGATGATTCGCGTTATCAACGCGTTGTTTTTAACGAAATTACCCAGAAGGCGATTCAAAGTGCATTCGCCGAACCTGCGGAACTCAATATTGCCCGTGTGAATGCCCAGCAAACACGCCGGTTCCTCGACCGTGTTGTTGGCTTTATGCTGAGCCCATTGTTGTGGAAGAAAATTGCTCGTGGATTATCCGCCGGCCGCGTGCAGTCCGTAGCGGTACGGTTGGTAGTTGAACGTGAGCGCGAGATTAAAGCTTTCGTTCCAGAAGAGTATTGGCAAGTTTTTACCGATCTAGCTGCTGCCAATCATGAAGTTCGCTTTGAAGTTGTCAAAGCCAATGGCGAAGCGTTTAAACCGGTCAATGAAGCGCAAGCCATGGCCGCTGTTGCAGCGTTAAAGCCGGCTGATTATCGCGTTATCGGGCGAGAAGACAAGCCTACGCAAAGTCGTCCGTCGGCACCGTTTATTACGTCGACATTGCAGCAAGCAGCAAGTACCCGGCTCGGTTTTGGTGTGAAAAAGACCATGATGCTCGCACAACGCCTCTACGAAGCGGGTTATATCACCTATATGCGGACCGACTCGACGCACTTGAGTGCTGATGCACTGCAAAGTGTGCGCGGTCATATTGAAAAGTCATATGGGTCAGACTATTTGCCGGCAAAGCCAAATTTCTATGGCTCGAAAGCCAATGCGCAAGAAGCGCATGAGGCGATTCGTCCCTCTGACGTCCGTGTCACATCGCAAAAATTATCGGGTATGGAACGTGATGCAGAGCGTCTTTATGAGTTGATTTGGCGGCAATTCGTTGCCTGTCAGATGACACCTGCCAAATATGATGCGACCACAGTCACTGTAGAGGCTGCAGGCTATGAATTAAAGGCCAAAGGGCGTGTGATGCGATTTGATGGCTGGACTCGCGTACAGCCGCCTGCAGGTCGCAAAGGCAATGAAGACACGGAATTACCAGATCTGCAGAAAGGGCAATCCATGTCCTTGCAAGCCATCGACCCACAACAGCACTTTACGCGCCCGCCGGCACGTTTTAGTGAAGCGTCGTTAGTGAAAGAGTTAGAAAAGCGCGGCATTGGTCGACCATCAACCTATGCTTCGATTATTTCGACGATTCAAGACCGTGGTTATGTGCGCGTGGAGAATAAACGTTTTTATGCAGAAAAAATGGGTGAAATCGTTACTGATCGCTTGACTGAAAATTTCAGCGAATTAATGAGTTATAACTTCACTGCGGAAATGGAACAACGCCTTGATGATATTGCTGTGGGCAAACAGAACTGGCAAGAAGCATTAGACCAATTCTATCAAGACTTCAAAGACAAGTTAGAACTCGCTGAAGGGGCCGAAGAAAGCGGCGGCATGCGCAGTAACCAGATGGTTGAAACTGATATCGCGTGTCCGACCTGTAGTCGTCCCATGGGGATCCGGACGGCGTCCACGGGCGTATTTTTAGGCTGCACTGGCTATAACTTGCCCCCCAAAGAGCGCTGCACACAAACGCTGAATTTGGTACCTGGTGATGAAGCTGTGAAAGTCAGTGACGATGATGATGAAGCTGAAGCGCTGGCCTTACGGGCGAAAAAGCGTTGTCAAAAATGCGGCACGGCGATGGACTCCTATTTGTTGGATCAGTCTCGGAAGTTACATGTCTGTGGGAATAACCCTGTCTGTGATGGCTACTTGATTGAAAAAGGCGAGTTCAAGATTAAAGGCTATGAAGGTCCGTTGATTGAATGTGACCGTTGTGGCAGTGACATGCAGCTGAAGTCGGGACGATTCGGCAAGTATTTCGGCTGTACTAATGATGAGTGCAAGAACACGCGCAAGTTACTCAAGAATGGAGAGGCCGCGCCACCGCGTGAAGATCCTGTCCATTTGCCGGAACTACCGTGTGAAAAATCGGATGCGTATTTCGTTCTTCGAGACGGCGCTTCGGGAATTTTCTTGTCAGCGAATACCTTCCCGAAATCACGTGAAACGCGTGCGGTTACGGTCAAGGAACTACAGCGCTTCAAAGACCGTCTTCCAGAGAAGTTTCACTATCTGGCTGAGGCTCCAGCGGAAGATGAACAAGGTAATGAAGCAGTCGTGCGCTTTAGTCGCAAGAATAAAATTCAGTACGTTATGACTGAACAGGATGGCAAACCAACCGGATGGCAGGCATACTTTGAAAAAGGTCGCTGGTCAGTCGTTGAAGGTAAAAGCGCGACCGCGTCTAAGAAAAAGGGTAGCAGCAAAAAGAAATAATCTATTTCGCGGTGTTGCGAAGCACATAATGCGATGAAGTAATATGTTGACGCATTGGCAGGATGCCAAATAAAAAAGGGATTTTTATGCAGCCAAGACAATTCTGTCTTGTGGTACTACTTAGTGTCGCAAGTTCAACTCATGTAGCTAGCGGACAAGCATTGCCTGTTTGTCCGCCACTTCAAATCGATTCAACACCGCTATCACTGCCATTTAATCGGCCTTTGGAGCAAGGTGACGAATTCGAGCAAACACCGAGCCTTACCATTGAGCTAGAGCCAGGGCTGTTACGTCCGCAACTTGAATTGTTTCTCCGTCAGCAACGTCAAATTCAAACAATTATTTGGCAAGTCAATGACGGCCATTACTGGCCGACGGCATTTCAGATCAGCTCGCCCACGCTGGATGAACTTTTAGGGCAACTACTGCGCCCCTACCACATGGGCATCCGTTTTTACAGGAATCATACTGCGGAAATCTACTACTTGGATGTAGTGTCGCCGCAAGATCGACAAACTCGAGGTACTCAGTTATGAGATGGGTAACGGGGTTGTTGGTTGGTCTTCTACTTGTCGGATGTGCGCAAAATGGATATCAGGAGCAAGCGCGAGAAGATGTAATGCGGCACATTGCCGAGCAGCGCAAACTTTACTCAATGCCAAACAATGGCGTCGCAGCTGACAACGTCGTCGTTTATTCATCGGAACTGTATGTCCCTCCGCTTTTGATTCAAGAAAACCAGCCCAGTTGGGTTGCATTCACAATTGAACTACATTTCGAGGATTATCCGTTGTCGCGAGCAATGCTCGATGTTTTCGGACCTCTTGGTGTAAGTGTCCGTTGGTTCGATCAAATCGATCATCATCAACTCGTTTCGTTTTCTCATCGCGGAAGTGTTGGCGAATTTTTGCGCAAACTAAGTGACCATACTGGGCTGTTTTATCAGTTTGGGAATAATTACGTTGCTTGGCAGAAATATGAAACCGCAGAGTTCGATATCGCTTTTTTAGCGGGTGCGACGAGTTACTTTCTCGGCGGTGATAGTCGTTCGAATTCAACTTCAAATAGTGGAGGAAGCTTGCTAGCTGCGGCTCAACCGAGCTTTCAATCGAGTCAATACTTAAACTTTTCGAGTACTGACTTATCGGTTTGGCAAGATGTTCAGAATGCATTGATGATGTTGCTTTCCGATGAAGGTACTTGGTCACTGAATCAGAGCTCTACATCCGTGCTGGTTCGTGACGTCCCCTTTCATGTTGAATTGGTTCGAAATTATCTTCAACAACTCAATTCACGACTGACAAGGCAGGTTGCAATTGAGGTTCAGGTTGTTGATGTTGTGCTCAATGATAGTCATCAAGCGGGAATCGATTGGGATCTCGTCTATCAGCTTACCAGTGGCAATGGTGTCATCAATTTTACCAATCAGGCATCTTCAGCGGGCACTCAAATGGGTGGAGTCTTGTCGCATCGGCGCTTGACCGGACCTATGGCAGGATCAGAATTACTGCTAAGTGCAATCTCTCAGCAAGGAACTGTCAGCGTCACCAAACATCCTCGTTTGGTTACGCTCAATAACCAAATTGCTCAAATTCAATTAGAAGAAAATGTAACCTACTTAGCCTCTGCAGGTAGTACTTCAACCGCCAATGTTGGCACTACTGACGTGTTGATCCCTGGTATGGTAAGTACGGGTTTCGAGCTGTTTATCCTACCCAACATTATTGAATCTAATGTTTTACTGCAGCTCTCTACAACCCTTTCTGACTTAAACGGAATTGAGCAGATTAAATCCGGAGATAGCCTGATTCAGACACCACAAACCAGTCAAAAGAAGTTTTTTATGAAAGCAATGGTGGGAGATCAAGAGACCTTGCTTATTTCAGGTTTGCAGAATAGCAAATCCGATATGAGTGATCGGCGAGGACCCTTGCATCGAGTTTTAGGGAGTCGCCAAGAACGCCAGCGACAACAGACTGAAACATTAATTCTATTGACCCCGGTCATTCTAAATTAGGAGTTAGGGTATGTCATCACAGCTACTTGTCGAGCCGGTACCGTCACTCTTGCGTGCATACTTTCGTATATATTCTTGGCGTCGAGAACTATTGAACTGCCACACTCATTATTTTCGGCGTGGACGCCACCGTTATCTTTGTATCAGCGATAAACCTTGCCCTAACTATCTGCATTGGGCTGATAAAATTGATCAAAGCAAGCAAATTATCTTCTGCTTACTTATCCGCAGTCAGTATCTAACGATTGTTTGGGATGACGAAAAATTAATTGCCTTAATGTTGAGTCCAGAACTACCAACATTTCTTTTTGATGGATTGTGCGCAAGGCCGGATTTCATACCTACAGTGTATTTTGATGCAAACACTGAGGCAGAAATTACAGCGGTGCGTTGGCATCAGCCAAACGTTGCGCAAGCATTAACAACCGAGCAGCTCCTCGCATTACAAAAAGTGCCTCGCAGCCTGCTTTTGAATGGCCGTTATCAACTTATCTTCTTTTTCAGTTTTATATGTTGTCTTCTTTTTGGGGCGTGGTTTTTTGTTAAACAACCTGCGCGGAGCATTCAGCAATTGCCGATTGACATTGCTCAGGCGACAGCAGAAAAGCAAGAGGCCCGTGACTCCTTGATTGATCTCTTTATATTTCCTGAATGGCTGAAACAGGACCCTGAGATTTATGCTACAGACTATCAACTTACACTACAGAAAGGACAAATTGAGTTTTCAACTTCGTCAACGACACCTTTAAAACGACAAAACTTTGCTGAAATAACCATGAATAGTCCAGAACCAATTGACCCTTGGTTTTGGAAGCATGCCCTGCTGGTGGGCGTCGATAGCAGTGTTCCATTATGGCCTCAAGTCAGTGGCAAAGAACTGCAATCGTCAATATCGCAAAGCTTCATAACGGATCACGTTATTATGACCTTGCGGGCAGCTAGTAACGAGGCAGATATTATCATTAGAGATGGTTGGATCGAAGATCTTGCATCGTTGGCGTTACTTTTTAAGAAACTCAGAGTGACACTTACGGCCATTCATATCACTGGTTTGGAATCACAAATTAACGGCACGCTCTCCGTGTCATGGGGAGGTTAAGATGACCACATTCCTAAGTGGGTTGTACTTAATACTGTTTCCTGCAGCGATGATACTGAGCGGTGCCAATGAGTCAGATTCAGTTCTTGTCCAACGGCAAATAGAAGAGTTAGAGAAAAACCAAGCATTAGTGAGTTCAATCCGTAATCTGCGGCTTTATGAACAGCAAGTTCAGCTTGAAGTGCGTTTAGCACAATTGCAACTGCAATATGCACAGACGAAAAGTCAGTTGCGCGGGTTGCAAGAGGAAAACACAAAGCCGAAGGATGACACACTAGCGTCTTTGCTCACAACCATGAGATTAGTTGCTGTAATTGATATGAGCGAACGCAGATTCGCTCGGTTCCAGACCCCGCAAGGTATTGTAACGTTCGCGGATAATAGTGAAATCGCGCCAGGAGTGACGGTGAAGGTAGAGCACACTTGGGTTGAACTGCGCGATCAGCATAGTTTTTATCGCTTTTATTTGGAGTGAATATGAATATCGCAACGTTAAAAGATTTTCCTCGTTCAAATGAATATTGCCCATTATTCATTCAAGAATGCGCGGGTTTTTTGCGCCGCCATGAACACGATAATTGCGCAGTTATGGTGACAAACGATGGACGCATTATTGCAACAGGGGTGGCTTGGATAGATGAACTGCTATTTCTGCAACGATTGACGTTTATGGTACAGCAACATTATGAGTATGTGTCTTGGTGGCAAGCGCCTGCTGATTATGTGCGTAATTTTGTTCTTGATGCGGATGGAGCGAACCGTCACCAAGTTGTGAATGAGGGGGCAGAGGCGTACGCAACTTTGGCACAGCAGGCATTAATTGGGATTATTCATGACGCCCTCAGCAAGCAAGCAAGCGACGTACATTTGCAGTGTCGAGGTGAAGAGGTTACGGTTACTTTTCGTATCCATGGGTTGTTACAACCACAAGGTCGTCGCAATAGAACCTTTATGTCGGAAGTGATGGCTGCAGCTTTCAACACCCAAGCGGATGATCATCAGGAGCTTTTCCATGAGCATCGTACATGTGCGGCGAGCTTTTCGATGCCAATGGGAGAGCCCTATGGTGATGTCCGAGTGCGTGCGCAGCAGTCGACATGCCAGTTAGGCTATACGGTCACCTTGCGGGTTCAGCAAGCGATAAGCACGGAAGTATCATCCTTTGAAGCGCTCGGGTTTAACTTAGTCGCGGAGCAATACTTGCGATCTTCAAGTAAGTTATCCGATGGTCTGATTATTTTTGCGGGGCCAACCGGCCACGGTAAAACGACCAGCCTTGCCGCGTTTAATCGTCTATTTCCGCAATCACGCAAAGTTATCTCGTTAGAAGATCCAGTTGAAATCATTCAGCCAAACATAGAACAAAAATACATTCCTGAGACGGCAACGCCGGGCTCCTTTGCGCGAATGGTTAAAATTGTTTTACGCGAAGATCCTGATATTCTCGCGATTTCAGAGATTCGGGATGCAGAAAGTGCTGCTGCAGCCGTAACCGCTAGCTTAACAGGACATTTGGTTGTTTCAACGCTGCATGCAAGCTCGCCTCCAGCGGTCTTGACGCGCTTGCAGGACTTAAAAGTTGACGTCAATCGCTTGCTCCAAAACCAAGTCTTGAAGGCAGTCATCGTCCAACGTCTAGTTCCCGTTCTGTGTTCCGAATGCAGCCTCAAGAGCGAGCAGCATAGCCTTGCTGGTGTTCGAACAATCAACCCGAACGGTTGTGAGGCTTGTGCTTTTCGTGGAACCTCGGGAAGAATCTTGCTAGCTGAAGTCATCGCCTATGAAAGCAGTACAGCAATTCATGGCGAAGCGTCTTCGATTCAAGCGACTGCGATCACTGGCTCTTTAGCTGAGCAAGCATTTAAGCGTCTACTGATGGGCGAAATTGATTTTGAACATGCACTTGAATATGTCCCCGACTTTCAAGCGTATTATCGTCGACAGTTAAAGCAAGGGAATAGTCATGCTTGACCGTTCGGTGGTGAACCGGTTCTTGGAAGCACTTATCTATTGGTTGCGTGGACGCACACAACTTGATCAAGCTTTGCTTGGCATTGTTCTTATGAGCCAAGAAAATTCCGATCGGCGTGTCAACCGTCTGAGTCGTCAAATCAGGCACAGCAGTCAAAATGGCAAAAGCTTGAGTCATAGCCTAGGTCGCTATTTAGCTGCAGATGAACAGTCATTGTTGCTGGTCGGGGAGAAGTCCGGTGGACTGTTTGCGGCGCTGGACATGATTGTGGCAGGTCGACAGAAAAAGTATCAATGGAAGCGAGCGTCACAGCGTCAAATCGCGTATCCACTTGTTTTAGTGAGTGTTAGTTTTATAGTGCTTCATATAGTTTCAGGTTACCTCTTGCCCGCTGTTTATCAAATTTATCAAGACAGTTTTGCGCAGACAGCAGGATTAGAAGCCGACTGGGTTCGGGCTTATTTTTTCATGGCGGCTCTGCTGGTAACAGGATTAATAGCTGCCTTTACTGCAATACAATGGGGACAGTACTTTCCGCAGCCAATGAACCGTTTTACGCGAATGCGTACGGTGAGTTTGCTTCCATTCTGCCAGGTTCTAGCGTTATCGTTGCAAAGTAAACAGAGCGTGTTGGAATTATTGCTTATCGCCCAAAACAATTGCTCTGTTCCTTTGCGTCATGCATTTAAGCAAGTCACTATAAGGCTTCGGCAAGGCGTGTCGCAGCTCGAACAATTACTCTCGGCTGGCGGGATTCCTCGCAGCATTTTATTTGAAGTGCAATTACTAAGGAATGAGGGGGGCAGAGAAAAAGAAATCATGCATAAAGTGTGTGAACGAGTCGCTGATTATGCAATGGCGCGGCATCGAAGCTATGTTAAATCCGCTGTTACAACCTGTTATTTTTTCGCACTGATTAATACAGCTTTGGTGGTTAATACGCTATCGAACGCCATGCGTTTGGTAGTTCAACAAATTGTTTAATGGAAATTAACTGACATGGAGTCAACAATGAAAAGATATAGACGTGGTTTTAGTTTGTTAGAAGTACTTACGGTTATCACTATCGCTGCGTTTTTAGCACTTGGCGTAGCGAAGGCAGGACAGTGGGTAGCCTTTAATTCAAAGGTTCTGCAGTTGCAGAATGACATGAATACATTACGTGCAGCTGTTCAGCAATGGAAATTTAGTGGCGGCGAGTCAATGAGCTTACATGTATCGACGTTAGCTGATCATGCGATGCTTCCGGAAGAATGGGGGACTAGCGAACACGAGAATCCGTGGGGTGGTGGTTATCAAGTTGCAGGGGTTCCACTTAAGCCTAACGCCTACGTGATCATGATGGACGGTTTTAATGGTGAAAGAATAGTCAGTCGCTTGGTTCAATATTATGGAAATGCGGTAGATACATATCATGCCACTGATTCCAATCTGTATATCACCTTCAAATAACTTGCTGTGAATACAATGGATGAGAGCGAAGGGAGGAAGCGCTGGTGGAGTGATACCGGTGCTCCTTTTTCGTCTATTTCTATATCGACAGGGAGGTCGAGATTTTGTCCAGAAAAGGTTTCATTCTTGCGGAACTACTCATTGCATTAGTTATCCTCAGCTCTGTGTCCTTAGCTTTTGCAAAGTTAATGTTGGCAAAGCGGGTATTGCAGCACCAAGATGTGTTGGCGATTGAAATAGACACGATCCAAAAAGGTGTATTGAGTTGGTTAACGGCAGACTTAGTGTGCCAAGAACAACCGCTCATAGCTTCCCTTTTCCAGCACTCAACGTTTGCTATTGAATATCCACGCAAACATGTTCTGCAACAATTAATTGCGATTGATGTATCGCAATACATGGTGAAATTCACCTGGCAATTTAATGCTCTGCAAGGCATATCGGGTTTGTCTTTGCGGGTTCCAAATAGCTCGGTAAACGGAAATCAAATTGAAGTGCTTCATGTTTTGTCATCCGTCAACTGTAAAGTTGACTAGCATGATCAAAAGAATGCAAGGGCAGGGTTTACTTGAAGGAGTAGTTAGCATTGGATTTATGCTGGTAGTGGTTTTATTGGCTATTCAACTTATCTGGGTATTCGCTGCTACTCAAGTTGTCACGTATGCCGCCATTGAAACGGTAAAATATGGTGCGCGTGAACATATGAACTGGCAAAGTATGCAAGCGTATTTTCAATACGCAATGAACTATGATCCAAGCTGGCGATATGCTTATACGAAGTTAACTCTAGTCCATCCAGAGCCTGAACGTTTGGCTAAGTATCAAACGACCATGAGTCAGTCTGAATTTCTTGTTGATTTCCCTGAGATTAGAATTGGACAACTCAAGGAAGATGCAAAAGCTGATTATTTACGCGATCGTGTGCTGCAAGTCGAAGTTGTGGCCTGTTATCCATTACGTGTAGCGATTGCACGAGACATCCTTGCAAAGGCTGTTTCATTTCAATCTATTCATTGTCAGGCTCAGGCATTGAATGGGCAACGTTTATGGCCAATTCGCAAGCACATTCACGTACCATTGCATTCGCGCTTGTCGCTTTAACTAACAGTGTACGTCAACCTATTATCGTGTAGGCACGCTGCTGTTAGTCATTGTGGGTCGTGGAAATCTTCACAGGCTTGCAGCGTATTGAGCATTAAGCAGGCCACAGTCATTGGCCCAACACCGCCCGGCACTGGCGTAATCCAACTCGCGCGCTCTGCAGCTGCGGTAAATTCGATGTCACCGCATAACGAGCCGTCGCTGCGGCGGTTGATGCCGACATCGATGACGATAGCGCCCGGTTTAATCCAAGCGCCTGGGATAAACCCTGGTTTGCCGACGGCGACAACAAGAACATCGGCGTTCGCTACATGCGATTGCAAATCTTTGGTGAATCGGTGACAGACAGTTGTTGTCGCACCGGCGAGTAGTAATTCGAGGCTCATTGGCCGACCAACGATATTCGATGCTCCGACGACGACGGCATGAAGACCATGTAAATCAACACCCGTACTAGTTAACAGGCGAATGACGCCATAGGGCGTGCAAGGTCGCAACAACGGGATGCGTTGTGAGAGTCGGCCGATGTTATAGGGATGAAAACCGTCAACATCTTTATGCGGATGAATCCGTTCAAGAATTCGTGTTGAGTCTAGCCCCGCGGGTAAAGGTAATTGCACAAGAATGCCGTCGATTTCTGGATCTGCATTGAGTTCGTCGATTAATGACTCTAAAGAAGCCTGAGACGCAGTAACTGGCAAGTCATAGGCTTTTGAGACAAAACCGACTTCATCACAGGCTTTGCGTTTACTGCCAACATAGACTTGAGAAGCAGGATCTTGCCCAACCAATACTACGGCTAATCCGGGAGCTCGGTATCCCATCGAGCGACGAGCAGAAACCTTATCTTTTACGGTAGCACGAATTTCTTGTGCGATTTTCTTGCCATCAATTAATTGCGCGGCCATGAGAGCATTCCGTCATTTGATTGCGATTCGGGTAGGGCAAATATTGTCGCAGAAAAGTGATCATGAAAACAGCCTTGGTGATTACTTTTCATGGTCGCTTGTCTGATTTAATTAGAGGTTCGCGTTGATATGCGCTTGCGGCTATAATTTTTATTGGTTAAAGCCTACTTTTTTACCGAGTTGCTTCAAAAATAGCCATACAATCAGGTATTCTGAAAAAGTGTTTGACGATGACGCGGCAGATAGGTAATATTCGCCCCCGTTGCCACCTAGTGAACAATGTGTTTATTAGGACAACGAATTAGTTCGGCGAGTAGCGCAGCTTGGTAGCGCACTTGGTTTGGGTCCAAGGGGTCGCTGGTTCGAATCCAGTCTCGCCGACCATTTTCCCAGCGTTACCGCAGGAAGAACAGCGCGCCCGTAGCTCAGTCGGATAGAGCAGCGGCCTTCTAAGCCGTCGGTCGCAGGTTCGAATCCTGCCGGGCGTGCCAGGTCTGCTTGTGTCGGGAAAGTCATAGTATGTGACACATTGCACTGTCAATCAGTGGTGGGTGTAGCTCAGTTGGTAGAGCCCCGGATTGTGATTCCGGTTGTCGTGGGTTCGAGTCCCATCATCCACCCCATTCTTAAGAAATCTTTATTGTCGTCGGCGAGTAGCGCAGCTTGGTAGCGCACTTGGTTTGGGTCCAAGGGGTCGCTGGTTCGAATCCAGTCTCGCCGACCATTTCTCAGTTTCCTTTTTCATATCTGTGCATTACGAGGTAATATGGTTCTTGGAATCATCGCTTTGGGGTGGATATGGCGGAACAACACTTTCTAGATCACGCACGAGTCTTATCGGATCGTTTGGTGCAATTGCAGGCACCGATTCGGATTTTAGATGCTGTGAATTGGGACCGTTCGATCAAAGAGCGATTTTTTCAGCAAAAAGCCGAACGCAATCCAGAAATAGAAAAATCCTATTATCAGCAAAAGCAACTTGGCTTTTCACCTGCTGATCTCCGTTTGCAACTTGCTGAACTTCAGCGCGACATTGTTCGTCAACTTGGTCGTTTAAGCCCTGTTTCGCAATTAATGACCCGCGCTTGCCGCGAGTATCGTGATGTTGTGCGTATGATCGAAGCCCGTGGCACCGAAGAGTTTCATGAATTATCGGTCGAACTTTTTGGTCATCCTGACGATGTATTTCATGCCAATGAGCCGTCACTCGCTGAACTTGCGACCATGCTGCAAAGCCCGCTTGATACCCTGTTAGCCAGTGACGCCTTACCTGAAGAAAAGAAAGATATTGATGCTGCGACAGCGGTTGAAATGCTGCAAGGTCAATTGCGCAACAGTATGGCAGGGATTAATGTTAACGTCATGCTGTCAGATGGTATTGTCAGCGATGCCGCGGCCGGTAGTGACCGGATCAAATTGAATCAAGATGTGAAGTTTTCGCAGCGTGAACTCGATATTCTTGAAGTCCATGAGGGCTGGATTCACATCGGTACCACTCAAAACGGTCTGCAGCAACCGTATTTAACCTGTTTGAGTAAGGGCACACCGAGTGCAACCATTACCCAAGAAGGTTTGGCGGTCTTAACCGAAGTCATTACCCTACGTTCAACACCACGCCGTTTGGCAAAATTGGTCAGTCGCATCCATGCCACCGCTTTAGCCGCAGATGGTGCAGAGTTTGTGGAAGTCTACCGTGCACTATTGCAGCAAGGGATTAAAGAAGACGAAGCGTATACTTTAGCGCAACGTGTTTTTCGTGGCAGTACCCCAACCGGTAAGCCTTTTACCAAAGATTTGGCTTATATTCGCGGCTTCGTACTGGTTTATAACCTCATCCGTGTCGCTGTTCAATTGGGTAAGATCGATCGGTTACCGCTGCTTCTCGCGGGTAAATTAGCGGTCGATGACTTTCGCTTAATCTGTGAGCTGGCAGATTCAGGAATGATTCAGCAGCCAACATTTGTGCCACCGCACTTCAAAGATTTGCGTGGATTAGCGACTTGGCTTAGTGTCGGTCGTTTCCTTGGCGATTTCTCGTTTGCTCAACTCGAAAATGACTACCGCCCATTAATTCCCTAAATTTATTGAATTGGAATATTATCCATGACCTCGAACAAACAAGCTGGGCTGTCGATTCAGACCCGTGTAGCGCAGGCACTTGGCTTTATTGATGAACAAACCAAAGGTTTGGTCCCGCCGATATATTCATCAACCACCTATTTGCGTGATGCCGATAATCATTATCGCTCCGGATTAATCTATTCCCGCGATGACAATCCTACTTACCGAGTGGTCGAAGCTGTGTTGGCTGATATCGAGTCAGGTGCTGAAGCGATGTTGTTTGCTTCGGGAATGGCGGCTGCGGTGAGTGTGTTTCAGGCATTACGGCCGGGTGACCATGTGGTGGCCCCGAAGGTCATGTATTGGGCACTGCGCAACTGGCTGATAGAGTTTTCGCACAACTGGGGTGTGGCAATTGATTTCGTCAATACCTCCGACCTCGACGCTATCGCAAGTGCGCTGCAGCCAGGGAAAACGAAGCTAATCTGGTTGGAAACGCCGGCGAATCCGATGTGGCATATTGCCGATATCAGAGCGATCGCGGAACAGGCACAGGCACATGGAATCCGTGTTGTGGTCGATTCAACTGTTGCAACGCCGGTACTCTGTCGGCCAATTGAGCTTGGTGCTGACATTGTTATGCACTCAGCGACGAAGTATTTGAATGGTCATTCAGACGTCATCGCTGGTGCGCTGATTACCGCTGATAAAAACGACGAGTTTTGGCTGCGGGTACGGAAAATACGTCGCCAAGCTGGCGCTGTGTTAAGTCCACATGATGCAGTGCAGTTGCTGCGCGGTATGCGCACCCTAGTGCTACGTGTGCGCACCAGTTGCGAATCGGCGATGTATTTGGCCGAGCAACTGCAACAAACTGACCATGTCGTCGAAGTATTATATCCTGGTTTACCGTCGTTTGTTGGTCACGCTGTTGCCGTGCAACAGATGGAGGGAGGCTTTGGGGGTATGGTGTCAATTCGCGTTCGCGGTGGTGCGAAAGCGGCCATCGATATTGCTGCGCGGACACAGCTATGGAAACGCGCGACCTCGCTGGGTGGTGTTGAGAGTTTGATTGAACACCGCGCCAGTATCGAAGGTGAGGACACACCGGTCCCGAACGATTTATTACGTTTATCAGTTGGGATTGAAGATCCTTGCGAGCTTCTCGAGGACTTGCAGCAAGCGATTCAAGCAGCACACAGTGAATCATGAGTTACTCGGTTCCGCAAGGTAGTTGTGAGCGCGAGCTCGAAATTAAGAAAAGCCGATTTATCGGTTTTGCCACGAAGGTCAGTAATCGCGATGACGCCTTAGCTCAAGTGGCAGCGGTGAAGGTGCGTTATCCGGACGCGCGCCATCATTGCTGGGCGTATGTGCTTGGGAACTCGGAAAGTGCTGCGATGAACGATGATGGAGAGCCGAGCGGAACAGCGGGTAAACCTATTCTCAATGTGTTGCAGCACAAAGGGATTGGCGATGTGCTCGTTGTGGTAACACGTTATTTTGGGGGCATAAAACTGGGTGCTGGGGGACTGGTGCGAGCCTATTCGCAAGCGACTGAGTTGGTGATGTCAGCGCTTTCTGTGGAAAAACTGGTGGCGAAGGTTCAACTGACCTTACAGTGTGATTTCGCTGCGGAACAACCGATACGGCACTTTATTGGCTTGCACCAAGGCGAGGTTAATGGTGTGGACTATTCGTCTCAGGTTACCTTGAGCATAGAAATACCAGAGCAACACGTTGTTGACATCGCACAGATTTGCGAGCGGTTTAATGCGCGCTTGCAGCAAACAGACTAGTTCAGATTCATGTTAGTGATTCTGCAAGAGCAAGAACCGGTCACTGAGTTCAACTAAACAAAAGCCCTTCTCCGCAAGCCCAGCGGGAGCTGGTTCCTCGGTAAACTGTGTCGGTCCTAAACCAAGCGACAATAGTCCGGCTGGAGAATAGTAAAATCCCAGGGTGTCGTCAGTCATGCAACCTAAATGTTCATCAAAACCAAAGGTCGTGATGCGCTGATCGACGTTGATACGGTCAAAAAAGCGTGATTCGCGGCGTAAATAAGCATCTGAATAACGGGTTAGAAAGTCACGGACGCCGGGGAGCATATAATTCCGCCATTGTAAAACTCGGCTTTGATTGAGGGCCCCGCCAGACCAAGCTACGACGGCATCAGCTGTGATGATGCGCTGCGCAGCGGCAGTGAATAGGTAGTTTGCACATGGCCCCAAGCATTCATTGATGACTCTGACCGTAATACCACTGTGATACACGGCATAACCAAGTTGTATTGCGGCTAAGGGATCGCCAGTAGCGCTATTTACATCGAAGTATGCAATCGAAGGCTGCGTTTCTAGCAGATGCACAAAGCTTGCTAGCGTTGCTTCAGTAATAGCGCCATTGAGTACAATCCGGTTTTCGCTGACATGCAAATTGTCCTGTGCTGGTGGACTTGAACTTGAACATGCGGTAATCAGCAAGGACAAGGATAGCAAAAGGAAAAGACGAAAACGTTGATGAAACCGAAACCTTGGTAATAAGTACGTCATACCAATTCCTCTCATGAACTATACGATTGGTTACTATTATGCGACCTGCAGACTCAATCAAATACTATGAAACGAGCTTACCACCACCTTGGCTTTTTGCCAGTGATAATTGATTTTGAGCTTGGGCAAGTAACGATTCTGCATTGATGTCGGCATGCATGAATGCAAGTCCTGCACTCAATGTTAATTTGCCGGCAGCTGGCGCTTTGACTTGCTCGGTGGCACGTCGCAGTAATTCTGCAGAGCGCTGCTGTGCAAGTGAATGCTCAACGTGCGGTAAAATGACTGCAAAAGTACAGTCTTCAATGCGCGAAACAGTTTCACCGTTGCGCCGGAAAAATGAGGTTAAAAGCTCAGCCACTCGCACCACGAGTTGATTATAGTGCTCTAACTCGGTTTCGGCAGCGATTTGTTGTAGGAGATCAATCGAGAACAAGCAAAGCGACAGCTCATGACCTTGCCGTTGCGCTCGCGCTATTTCTTCGGTGACGCGCTCGATGAATTGTTGTTTACTCGGCAACCCGGTCAGACTATCACGCATCGCTAAGCGCCGCAGTGATTCATTAGTTGCGAGCAGCTGCCGCTGGGTTGTTTTCAAGGACTGCATGAGGAGATCTGTGTGAATACTTGAGGCGATTAAGTCCGCGATCATCCGACTCCGGCGAATGTCCTTTTCCGACCAATACCGTTGTCGTGCAACCATGTCAAAGCCGACAAAACCAATAATTTCATCTTCAGCATACATGCCAACACAGAGAATTGACTTGATGTCTTCCTGCAAAAACTCTTCGCGCTCCAATTTTGCTTCGTCGCCCAGTTCGTGGGTATTGCGAATATTTACGATCCCCTGCGTGGTGATTTTCTCGAAAAACCACGGCAATCCAGCGCGCGGGATATCTTGCAGGTCGTCTAAATGTGACGTAATTCCCTCATTAATCCATTCATGGGTATTACTCATCGTTGAACAATCGAAGTCAAACAGGAAGACATAGGCTCGATCCACTTGGCAGAATTCGCCAATACTGGCCAACGCTTGATTAATACGCTCTTCGATGGGGAATTTATTGACCGCTAAAGAACGAGAGACTTGACTGACAATCTTTTCATATTCAATAAACTCCTTTAAAGAGAGTTCGGTCGATTGCATGTCCATATGCAGCCCAGAGCTCACAAATAGTCGGTGATCTCGAGGTTGGATGACCATGTAGGAAAGTTGTTCTTCATTATTGATGGCTAGCTGACCGGTGACCAATTGAATAGGCAGGCTGTTCAGCATCAAGTCACGCCGATCAATGGTTTCCCCTTGCATGGTCGTCAACAACGGCGAATTAATGGATTGATCACCATGTTCAGACTGGTTAATCGCGTCAACTTCGAATTTCAGTGTTTGTTGTATTTCGGCAAGCGAGCAGTGAGGGTTGACATCGAACAACTCGATTGCGGCCTGATTAGCATGGACAGTAATGGATAACATGTCTTGCTTGTCTAGCCTAGTATCGGTTGGGTGTGCCACGGAAAATATGGCGACCGGCAAGGCGTTTAGAAGTTTCGCAGAAGAAGCCTGTTGCATGCGCTCATCAAACATTCAAATTACCATCATTTTTGTTATTGTGTTTGGCAGCTACAAGAGTTGCTTAGTTGCGTCGCTGCTGTCAAATAGAAATGCCGTTTTTTCACAAAAAACTTGGCAATTTTTGTCCGCTTACTTGCTAGCCTTAGAATGAATCGCATAGCCGTATCGTTCAATTGTAAATAAAAAGCGATCAGTTTTTATGGTGCTCGACTCGACTCAGTCGAAGATGATCGTTATAATGTCGCGTCATTTTTCATCAGTCCTTATCGGCTGATGGCAGAATATAAGCGCGTTCGTACTTTATACCCTGGCTGAGTTGAGGGTAGGCACAACGCAAGATTTGGAGTAGTTGGTTCTGTGGTGCCGTCATTAGTGACCAAGCACAATCGGCTACAGTAATACGAAATGCACGTTTAAGTGATGCTGAGGTAACAAAGCAATGCAGGTTTCTGTAGAAGCAACAGGTTTAGAGCGCCGGTTAACCATCACAATCCCGGCTGAAAAGATTGATAGTGAAGTTAAAAACCAAGTGAAGCAACGTGCGCGTACGGTACGTATGGATGGTTTCCGTCCTGGTAAAGTTCCAGTGAGCTTGGTGGCTAAACGTTTCGGTCCAGCGATTCGCCAAGATGTTGTCATGGAGCAAATTCAGCGTCATTACATCGAAGCTTTGATTCAGGAAAAGATTAATCCGACTGGCGCACCGCAAATTGAGCCAAAAGCCGATGAAGAAGGCAAAGACCTTGAATTTGTTGCAACGGTTGAAGTTTATCCAGAAGTCGAATTGAAAGACTTGGACAAAGTCGAAGTCGAGAAAGCAGTTGCGGAAGTGACTGATGCCGACGTCGACAACATGCTTGAAACGTTGCGTAAGCAACACGCTGTATTTAAAGAAGTGAAGCGTGGCGCTAAAGACGGCGATAAAGTGACGTTCGATTTCTTAGGTCGCGTTGACGGCGAAGAGTTTGACGGTGGTAAAGCTGAAGACTTTACTTTAGAACTTGGTCAGGGTCGTATGATCCCAGGTTTTGAAGATGCTATGAAAGGATTAAAGGCGGGCACTGAGAAAACGATCGAAGTGACCTTCCCAGAAGACTATCATGCTGAACACTTGAAAGGTAAAGCGGCAGAATTCGATTTGGTCATTAAAACCGTTGAAGCGCCTGAGTTACCTGAGTTAAACGATGACTTTGCTGAACAGTTTGGTATCGGCGATGGTGGTCTTGAAGCACTTCGTACCGAAGTTCGCAAGAACATGGAGCGTGAGCTCAAGAACGCGATGAAAAATAAAGTGAAGCAACAAGTTATTCAAGGCTTATTAGCTGCGAACAGCGATGTGCCAGTGCCTTCAGCACTGAAGCAACAGGAAATTCAAGCTCTACGTCAACAAGCGATGCAACGTTTTGGTGGCAATGCGAAGAATATGCCTGAGTTGCCAGCAGACTTGTTCAATGAACAAGCTGAAGAACGCGTAAAAGTCGGTTTGTTACTTGGCCAAGTGATTAAATCGAATGAGCTTAAAGTTGACCAAGCACGCGTTGATGAAATGCTTGAAAGCCAAGCTTCTGCGTACGAAGATCCGCAAGAAGTGATTACTTATTACAAGCAAAATGCAGAAGCGATGCAGCAGATTCACAACGTCGTACTCGAAGATCAAGCAATTGACTTCGTGTTAGCCAAAGCAAAAGTTGCTGAAAAGCAAGTCAGCTTTGATGACGTGATGAACCCGCCAGTAAAATAAGCATTTGCTGAAAACGGCAAGAATTGGTTTAATGGCTCAGATGAAATTCATCTGAGCCATTTTTATTTTAGGAGAGAAGTTTTGATGGGAAATAACATGCCGGATCCTATGGCTGCACTCGTACCGATTGTTGTCGAACAAACAGCAAAAGGTGAGCGCTCGTTTGATATTTATTCCCGTTTACTTAAAGAAGGAATTATTTTCCTCTGCGGCCCTGTTGAAGAGCAAATGGCGAATTTGATTGTCGCCCAAATGCTATTTCTTGAGTCTGAGAATCCAGAAAAGGACATTTATCTGTATATAAATTCACCTGGAGGTTCAGTCACCGCGGGCATGGCAATTTATGACACCATGCAATTTATCCGCAATGATGTGTCGACCATTTGTATTGGTCAAGCGGCCAGTATGGGCGCATTCTTATTGGCCGGTGGCGCTAAAGGTAAACGTTTTTGTCTACCGAATTCACGTGTGATGATCCATCAGCCATTGGGTGGTTTCCAAGGGCAAGCGTCCGACATCGAAATTCATGCGCGCGAGATTCTGTATATAAAAGAGAAGCTCAATCGTCTTTTGTCAGAGCACACCGGACAAGAATTTGACCGTGTAGCGAAAGATACCGATCGGGATAACTTTATGAGTTCGCAACAAGCGCTTGAGTATGGCATTGTTGATAAAGTTTTGGAAAAACGCCAACAACAAGGCTAAAGCCGTTATCAGTTGTGCTAAATTAATGTTCAAGTCCTGTAGAGGCTTGAAGTCGAAGTAAAGTAGATTAGGTACAGCAGTAGCGTACTGGAGAAGTGAATGACGGATTCAACAACAAGTAGTGGTAAAGGTGGAAAGTCACTTTACTGTACATTTTGTGGCAAAAGCCAGCATGAGGTCAAAAAACTGATCGCGGGTCCGTCCGTGTTCATTTGTGATGAGTGTGTCGATCTGTGTAACGATATCCTCAAAGAAGAAATTAAGAATATTTCACCGCAAGCGTCCGAAGACCGTTTACCGACACCGAAAGAAATTCGTCAGCATTTAGATGATTATGTCATTGGCCAAGACTTAGCCAAACGAGTCCTGGCTGTCGCCGTTTATAATCATTATAAGCGCTTACGTAATGCTGGCGCGCAGCCGGAGGTTGAGCTTGGCAAGAGTAATATTTTGCTCATTGGGCCAACAGGTAGTGGTAAAACCTTGCTTGCGGAAACCTTGGCTCGTATGTTGGATGTACCATTCACCATGGCAGATGCCACGACACTGACCGAAGCTGGATATGTCGGTGAAGATGTTGAAAACATCATCCAAAAATTACTGCAGAAATGTGATTATGATGCTGCTAAAGCCGAACGTGGCATTATCTATGTGGACGAAATCGACAAGATTTCTCGCAAGTCAGATAATCCGTCGATTACTCGAGATGTGTCCGGTGAAGGTGTACAGCAAGCATTACTCAAACTGATTGAGGGAACCATTGCTTCGGTTCCACCACAAGGTGGGCGCAAGCACCCTCAACAAGAATTTGTTCAGGTTGATACGTCGAAAATTCTATTTATTTGCGGTGGCGCGTTTGCCGGACTCGAGAAAGTTATTGGTCAACGTTTAGCGACAGGCAGCGGTATCGGTTTTGGTGCTGAAGTGAAATCGAAGACCGAAAAAGATCAAGTGAATCTGCTCACGCAAGTCGAGCCTGAAGATTTGGTTAAATATGGACTCATTCCAGAGTTCATTGGTCGTCTTCCAGTGGTCGCAAGTTTAACGGAATTAGACGAAGATGCCCTCGTGCAAATTCTCAGCGAACCGAAAAATGCACTGACCAAACAGTACGGTGCTTTATTGGAAATGGAAAACGTTGAACTTGAGTTTCGAACAGACGCATTGCGAGCCATTGCACGAAAGGCGATGAAACGGAAAACGGGTGCACGTGGCTTACGGTCAATTGTTGAAGAAGTGCTACTCGATACGATGTATGAGTTACCTTCGTTAGAAAACGTTGCTAAAGTTGTGATAGACGAGTCAGTGATCAGTGGCGACTCGGACCCTATTTTGATTTACGAGAATCAAAAGGAAGCCCAAGCATCGGGCGAATAATCACCAGTTAGGGGCCGAAAGGCCCCTTTTTATTAGAAAGGGATTGAACTTTATCAGTTTAGCCGCATATTAAAGAGTATGGGTTTAGCGTTTTCAGCAAATGGGAAAAGTGATGACAAAAGAAAGTGGTGAACGTCAAGGTATACCAGTCCTACCATTACGTGATGTGGTGGTGTATCCACACATGGTCATTCCGCTTTTTGTCGGAAGGGAAAAGTCTATTCGTTGTCTCGATGCAGCAATGGATGATGATAAGCAAGTTTTTCTCGTCGCACAGAAAGACGCTGGGGTAGAAGAGCCTGGCTCTGACGATATTTACGATGTTGGTGCGATCGCGACCATTCTGCAATTATTAAAGTTACCTGACGGTACGGTGAAAGTTCTGGTAGAAGGAACGCAGCGGGCGAAAGTTAAATCATGGCAGCCTGACGGTGACTTCTTCCGTGCTGATATCGAATTATTGACCAGTGAAGACATGGAAGAGCGCGAAGAAGAAATTCTGGTTCGCTCTGCACTCAATCAGTTCGAAGGCTATGTGAAGCTTAACAAGAAAACTCCACCGGAGGTTCTAACCTCACTTAGTGGCATTGACGAAGCTGATCGTTTAGCGGATACCATGGCCGCGCACATGCCGCTTAAACTCGCAGATAAGCAGCGTGTTCTGGAAATTATTAGTGTTCAAGATCGTCTCGAGCATTTAATGGCGTTGATGGAAGGCGAGATCGATATCCTGCAAGTTGAGCGCAAGATCCGCAGCCGTGTTAAACAACAAATGGAAAAAAGCCAGCGCGAGTATTATTTGAATGAGCAAATGAAAGCTATTCAAAAAGAGCTGGGCGAGAGCGAAGACGGTGTTGACGAGTTCGAAGCACTGCAGAAAAAGATTGATGAAGCACAGATGCCGAAAGAGGCATATGACAAGACAAAGTCAGAACTGGCGAAGTTGCGCATGATGTCGCCGATGTCAGCAGAGGCCACTGTGGTCCGCAGTTATATTGACTGGATGACCAGTGTGCCATGGCATAAGAAATCACGGGTTAAGAAAGATCTAAGCCAAGCAGAGTCTATTCTTGACGCCGACCACTTTGGTCTTGAAAAGGTGAAGGAGCGCATTTTAGACTACCTAGCAGTGCAGCAACGGAGCAAAAAAGTACGAGGCCCGATTCTGTGTTTGGTTGGACCACCCGGTGTTGGTAAAACATCGTTAGGGCAGTCGATTGCGAAGGCAACAGGGCGTCAATATGTCCGTATGGCACTCGGTGGCGTTCGTGACGAAGCGGAAATTCGTGGTCACCGCCGCACTTATATTGGCTCCATGCCTGGCAAGCTAATGCAAAAAATGGCGAAAGTTGGTGTCCGTAATCCACTATTCCTGCTCGATGAAATCGACAAGATGTCGTCAGATATGCGCGGTGATCCAGCATCAGCACTGCTCGAAGTTCTCGATCCTGAGCAGAACAGCAGCTTTAACGACCACTACTTAGAAGTTGACTACGATCTTTCCGATATTATGTTCGTGGCGACCTCAAATAGCATGAATATTCCAGCGCCGTTGCTTGATCGAATGGAGGTCATTCGTCTTTCCGGTTATACCGAAGATGAAAAACTGAATATTGCGAAGCGTCATTTGCTTGAAAAGCAAATGGAGCGCAACGGTCTGCGTAAGGGTGAAGTTGAGATTAGTGACGACGCCATTCTTGGTATTATTCGCTATTACACGCGCGAAGCCGGTGTGCGTAATTTAGAGCGGGAGTTATCGACCCTGTGCCGTAAGTCGGTACGTCGAATCTTGCTCGATAAGAAATTGAAGAAAGTGAAAATTACGGAGAAAAATCTCGACGATTTTCTCGGTGTTCAACGTTTTGACTTTGGTAAAGCAGAAGAAGCGAACCAAATTGGTCAAGTGACAGGTTTAGCCTGGACACAAGTCGGCGGTGATCTACTCACTATCGAAGCGACCAACGTCTCTGGTAAGGGGAAAGTGGTCTGTACTGGCTCTCTTGGCGACGTGATGAAAGAATCGATTAGTACCGCCATGACAGTCGTTCGTAGTCGAGCGGAAAAGCTCGGCATTGCTGATGACTTTTATGAAAAGCGTGATATTCATGTTCACGTTCCGGAAGGTGCGACGCCGAAAGATGGCCCGAGTGCTGGCATTGCCATGGTGACGTCTTTGGTTAGCTCGTTAACGATGAATCCAGTGCGCGCTGATGTGGCGATGACGGGAGAGATTACACTTCGTGGTGAAGTATTAGCCATTGGTGGACTTAAAGAAAAGCTACTTGCAGCTCACCGCGGTGGTATAAAGCGTGTACTCATTCCTAAGGATAATGAGCGCGATCTCAAGGAAATAGCTGACAATGTCAAAGCCGATCTGGAGATTTTCCCAGTGCAATGGATTGACGATGTGCTCACACTTTCGCTTCAGAATGATCCTTATAAATCATTGAAAAGCAAAAAGAAAAAATAAAAAACAAAGGGTGGATGAGAAGCCTTGAACGTAAAGCTCGTTAAAAATTGTTAAATTTTTACGAAAAAAGGCTTTTCATCCACAAAGACTGTGATAGCCTAGTGCTTAACCTCCAACCCTTACTGCTCAAGGCATGAGAAGAATTTGGGAGGAGTTAAATGGGCATTATGAATGCTTGAACTAATGGTATAAGCTTGTTATAAACTTTGCTGGACCATTTTCAAATGGAACCATCTAGAACTCCATAATAACAATTGAAGGGGATGATACTGTGAACAAGTCTCAGCTTATTGACAAAATTGCAGCAGACGCAGAACTTTCCAAAGCATCTGCTGGCCGTGCTTTGGACTCTTTTATTAGCGCGGTTACTGAAGCTCTGAAAAACGAAGATCAAGTGGCATTAGTTGGTTTCGGTACTTTTACAGTTCGTGAGCGTTCTGCTCGCACTGGCCGTAACCCACAAACTGGCGAGACCATTGAAATCGCTGCAGCGAAAGTTCCTGCGTTTAAAGCAGGTAAAGCGCTGAAAGATGCGGTGAACTAAGTAATTAGCAAT
Source organism: Aliidiomarina sp. (assembly GCF_022565475.1). Lineage (GTDB taxonomy): Bacteria > Pseudomonadota > Gammaproteobacteria > Enterobacterales > Alteromonadaceae > Aliidiomarina. The sequence goes on from NZ_JAIUMR010000005.1 coordinate 73,570, forward strand.
TCAGAAGCGTTGTGTATTTGTGATATACTGCGCTTTGTGATGACAAAAAGAAGCGCATCGCACGATGCGCTTTTTTCTTGTCGTAAAGTTTAATCAGATAGCGGTCAAAGAGTCATACCATGCTCGAGAAGATACGTGAGGGGTCGCAGGGCCCGGTTGTCAAAATCATCCTGTTTTTAATTATTATTGCATTTGCATTCACCGGTGTTAGCGCCTACTTGGGCGGCAGCGTTGATGATTATGCAGCGAAAGTCAATGATCATGAGATTTCTCGCGCAGAGTTTGATCGTGCGTATCAGAATCAACGCGGCATGTTGCAGCAGCAATATGGCGATATGTTTGAATTTCTGGCGCAAGACGAAGCTTACATGCGACAGCTTCGCCAAAGCGTGCTGGAGAACCTCATTGAAGAGCAGCTAGCCTCAGAACTAGCCGGAAAGCTCGGGATCAATCAGTCGACTGAAGCGTTGCGCAATGCAATTGTGCAGATGCCTGAATTCCAAATGAATGGCCAGTTCAGCAATGACATTTATTTGCGCGCATTGAATAACGCCGGTTTCACGCCAGCGATGTTCCGCGACTACTTGTCGATCCAGATGAGCCGCGTCATGCTCATGCAGGGTGCTTTTGGCTCTGAATTCGCTTTAGCGAGTGAAGTGGAGCGGATGCAGGTCTTGCAGAATGAAAAGCGCAGTGGCCGTTTTGCGACAATTTCTGCGCGTGATTTTATCGATCAGGTGGAATTGTCAGCAGCAGAAATTGAAACGTTTTATTTCGATAACCAAGAATTATTTGAAGAGAGCGAGCAGATTCGTCTTGCTTACGTCGAGTTAAACTTTAACGATGTGCTAGCGAATGTTGAAGTTTCTGACGAGGAAGTGCGCGCTTATTACGATAACAATCCGGCGGCATTTCAGTCGCGCGAGTCACGTCGCATTGCTCATATTATGGTTGAATTTGGTGATGACGAGTCAGCTGCTTTAGCACGTATCGAGGCAATAGCGTCACAATTGAATGACGGTGCTGACTTCGCTGAGCTAGCGGCTAGTGAGTCGGACGATTTCTTCAGTGGTCAGGAAGGTGGTGACTTAGGTATTTTAGAGCGTGGCTCACTAGACCCTGATATTGAGGACGCGGGCTTCGCTCTCAAAAACGAAGGTGATGTTTCCGAGGTCGTGCGCAGTGAATTTGGCTATCACTTAGTCAAGCTAACGCAACTTAAAGCCGCTGCAACGACTGCGTTTAGCGAAGTTGCCGATGATATCCGGAACAACTTAGCGAGCGTCGAAGCTGAACAGCAATACTTTAATTTGCAGCAAGAATTGGCACGAATTTCATTCGAAGTTGACCATACGCTGGACGTTGTCGCCGAAGATTTAGGGCTCGAAGTTCAGATTTCGCCTTGGTTGCAACCGCAAGTCGGGGCCGAAGGTTTCGACCAGCCGCAACTGATTGCTCAAGCGTTTTCGGAAGATGTGCGCGAATTTGGTCTAAACAGTGATTTAATTGAATTAGAGCGCCGTTCACTCGTGATCCGTGCCGATGAGTACCAGCCTGCGCGAGTACTTGAGCTTGCTGAAGTTCAGGATGATATTGAGCAATATCTGCGTGCGCAACGAGCAGAAGAACTCGCTCGAGCGCAAGCTGATTTAGTTCTCGCAGCACTAGCAGAAGGTGAAACTTCAGAGCAGGCGTTTACTAGCTTCGACCAGGTAACCCGCAACTCGAGTGATTTACCGAGTGCAGTGCGTCAGGAGCTGTTTAGAATGTCGCCTTCAAGTACTGGTTCAAGCCGTACGATTGTTTCTTTAGCGAACGGTGATGCCGCAATCATTGAATTGAGTGAAGTGGTTGCTGGTGAAGTTGACGAAGAAACGCGTGAGCGCAGCCAACGTCAGTTGGAAGGCCAGTACGCTGAATTAGCGTATCGTGCGCTTCTCGATGCACTGAAAGCTAACGCTAAGATTGAGCGCCGACTGTAATTCTAAGTCAAACTCAATTGCATAAAGCCACCTCATAGTTAGGTGGCTTTTTTTATGGAGTGTTGAGTCGCAGTCGTAGTACACTGCTTCGATAGCCGTCGAATTGATGGGCAAGCCGTTATTATTGCCGCCATATTCAATGCTTCTTTTGAGAGATTTAAATGGTCATGTATAGCCAAATTCAGCAAGCTTGTTTAACTCAGCTTGGCATCAGCCACTTTGCTTTAGCCTTGCGGTCGCCGAGTTCGGTATCGGACTGGGGGGCGACAGAGCCTTCGCCAGAGCCTTCGCCTGTTAATATTGCGCTTCAAGGCGACGAAACTAAGGAACAACCGTTAACTGAACCTAACGTTTACTACGTGCGATTAGGTCCATGGCTATTACAGACTTCATCACGATTGCCGGTTGTTGAACCTCAGTGGCTGAGTGATCTTGCAGCCTTTATCGGAGCGAAGGTCACCGAAGTTTCGCAACCGAGCGAAGAGCGTCAGCCGATCAATATCGATCACTTTATTGGTCGCACCTTAACGAGCACAGACAAGAAACAACTCTGGCAGTTGCTCAGCCAACAAACAATGGCGGCTGGTCGAGATTAACTAATGCTGATCGTAACCGACGACCAAGTAGCCGAAGCTCATTTTTCGATCGAGGAGCGTGCACACGTTCAACCCTGGTCGCGGAATACCTTTCGACAGTCTACGGGGGCTGGCTACGTGATACGAAGCCTCTATGTGATGCGACAGCAGCAACCCACATTGGTTGGCTACTATGTTTGCCATAGCGTGCTTGACGAAGTCACCCTCATGAACATTGCTGTAGATCCTGACGTTCAGCGTCAAGGTATAGGCCGGCTCTTAATGGATGATCTCATTGCTCGTTGTTCGAGTGTGCAAGGTGCACTCCAGGCGACGGTCTTTCTTGATGTGCGTGAATCGAACCATGCGGCGATTCAGCTCTATCATGCGTTTGGTTTTGATGAGGTAGGCAGGCGAGTCGGTTATTACCCGGCTCAGATTGCAGGCGAATGCGCAGAAACAGCGATTGTGATGGCCCGTTACCCGACCAGCACAATCGCTCTTTAGTTGGCTTTAGACCTCACGCGTGTGCGTGAAGGTGACGTCAGGAAAGCGCTCTTTCGTCAGGCTTAGGTTTGCCATGGTTGGTGCGATATACGCGAGGTTGTCGCCGCCATCAAGCGCCAAATTGTGCTCGGCTTTACGCTTAAATTCTTCAAATTTCTTCACGTCATTGCCATACACCCAACGAGCCGTAGCAACTTGCACGTTCTCGTAAATTGCCTCAACTTTGTATTCCGATTTTAAGCGATGAACGACGACATCAAACTGCAGCACGCCGACCGCGCCAACAATGAGGTCATTCGAAATCAAAGGGCGAAACACTTGCACTGCACCTTCTTCGGAAAGTTGTACCAACCCCTTTAGAAGTTGTTTCTGCTTCAGAGGATCCTTTAGACGGATGCGGCGGAATAGCTCAGGTGCAAAATTAGGTATGCCAGAGAATTTGAACGACTCACCCCAGGTGAATGTGTCGCCAATTTGAATGGTTCCGTGGTTGTGCAAACCAATAATATCGCCCGGCCATGCTTCTTCGACGTGCTCGCGATCGCCGGCAACGAAGGTTAAGGCGTCGGCTATACGAACCTCTTTACCAATGCGGACATGTTTCATTTTCATGCCTTGTTCGTATTTTCCGGAAACAATTCGCATAAATGCAACGCGGTCTCGATGCTTCGGATCCATATTGGCTTGAATTTTAAAGACGAAACCAGAAAAGCGTTCATCGTGGGATTCGATGAAGGTGCCACTTTCGGTCGCCCGACCTTGTGGGCGGGGCGCCCATTCCACTAGGCCGTCGAGCATGTGGTCAACACCAAAGTTACCGAGCGCGGTACCAAAGTAAACTGGGGTTAACTCGCCTTCTAAGAATAGCTCGAGATCAAACTCATGCGACGCACCTTTGACCAATTCAATTTGTTCCCGCAATTCATCTGCATACGAGCCTACGCGTTGGTCTAATTCAGGATTATTCAGCCCCTTGATGATATCGATGTCTTGAATGCGATGACCTTGACCGGTTTTGTAGAAAATCGTCTCATCGCGAAGGAGGTGGTATACGCCTTTGAAGTTTTTTCCCTGGCCAATCGGCCACGTGATCGGTGCACACATAATATTTAGTACAGATTCAACTTCATCGAGCAGCTCTAACGGGTCACGAATATCGCGGTCTAGCTTGTTCATGAAGGTTAGAATCGGCGTATCACGTAAACGCGTGACTTCCATCAACTTAATGGTTCGTTCCTCAACACCCTTGGCGGCGTCGATGACCATGAGGCAGGAATCCACCGCAGTTAAAGTCCGGTAGGTATCTTCAGAGAAGTCTTCGTGTCCCGGCGTATCGAGTAAGTTCACCAGTGATTCGCGATAGGGAAATTGCATTACCGAGGTGGTCACGGAAATGCCACGCTCTTTTTCCATCTCCATCCAGTCTGATTTTGCATGTTGACCAGATTTTTTACCTTTGACCGTACCGGCTTTTTGCAGTTTTTGACCGTGCAAAAGAACCTTCTCGGTGATGGTGGTTTTACCCGCATCTGGGTGAGAGATAATTGCGAATGTGCGACGCTTTGCGACTTCTAATTGAACCTGACTCATTAATCTGCCTTGACCTACATTGAATCGCGCAATTCTACCCTTTTCGGATTGACGAGTAAAACAACGACGTCATTGATGTTGCACTTCATATGTCGATGATCAAGCTAACCGGTAACTTAACTGGGCAATAACTGAATGTAGGGTTATAAGATTGCTAAATCGGCAGGATGCTGAATAATGATTTTACAACGGATTGTTGAGTAATGATTTGAGCAAGGAATGCTCGAGGAAAAATACCCATGTAGTCGCGTAATGCAGTGTTTTGTAGGCAGGGATTTAGGGCTAAGGAATGGCACAAAAGCCTGAAAATGGATGTGTTTCTACAAACGGACTCCAAGGATAGTTCGCTAATCAGCGAAACGGATTGCTGTATTAACTGTTGATGGGTTTATACCAGCATGGCTTGCTAATCCCTAAATCTAAACATGGGGTTAGCAAGCCTATGCATTATTTGCCTAGAAAGTAGGCAGATGATTACATAAGCCACATAAAGTACTTGCTGATAACAAAAGCCTCTGTATAATTTCGCTCTGTTGCAGGGGTGTAGTTCCAATTGGTAGAACAGCGGTCTCCAAAACCGACGGTTGGGGGTTCGAATCCCTCCACCCCTGCCAAGCTTTCCGAAACCCGTGGTTGTCAACACCACGGGTTTTTTCGTCGCTCGCTTAGATAAAATTGAGCGCCTCAGCCAAGTTCTTCACACCATGAATTTCTATACCTGCAGGTGCTGATTTAGGCACATTGCTGGCTGGTACAATGGCTTTCTTAAAACCATGTTTAGCGGCTTCGCTGATACGCTCAGAGCCATTGGGTACAGGGCGAATTTCGCCAGAAAGACCGACTTCACCGAAGATCATCATGTCCTTGGGAACCTGAATTTCCCGAAAGCTCGAGACGATAGCAAGTAAAATAGCTAAATCAGCGCTCGTTTCTGCAACTTTGACGCCACCGACGACATTGACGAAGACGTCATAATCACCCAGCATCAAGCCACCATGGCGATGGAGCACAGCTAGCAGCAAGGCTAAACGATTTTGCTCCGCACCAACCGCGACCCGGCGTGGATTTGATAGTTGCGATTGATCGACAAGGGCTTGAATTTCGACCAATAAAGGCCGTGTGCCCTCCCACAGTGTTAAGACAACAGAGCCGCAACCATGCTCCTCATTGCGACTGAGAAAAATCGCTGAAGGATTTTTTACTTCTTTTAGGCCCTCGCTTAGCATGGCAAAAACACCGAGCTCGTTGACTGCCCCAAACCGGTTTTTGGTACCGCGTAGTGTTCGATAACGTGAGTCGGATTCACCATCGAGAATGACTGAACAGTCAATGCAATGCTCGAGAACCTTCGGGCCAGCAAGGGAACCGTCTTTGGTGACATGACCAACCATGATAATAGCGACGTTATGTTGTTTCGCATAGCGGGTCAGAAAGGCAGCGGTTTCGCGGACCTGTGAGACACTTCCGGGTGCTGATTGGATGTCGCTTAAATGCATGACCTGAATCGAGTCAATGACCATGATTTTCGGTTTTTCCTGATCGGCTAACTGGCAGATCACTTCTACGGAAGTTTCTGCTAACATGCGCAACTTATCTGTGGGTAACTGCAACCGTTGCGCACGCATAGCGACCTGTTGCAGAGACTCTTCACCCGTTACGTACAATGCTGGCATAGTGGCCGCTAACTTACACATGATTTGTAGGAGCAGGGTGCTTTTACCGGCACCGGGTGAGCCGCCGATTAGAATCGCCGAGCCGGGTACAATACCACCCCCCAAGACGCGGTCGAATTCGGCGAAGCTACTCGAAAACCGTGGCACAGCTTGTAAGTCGATTTCATTGAGCGTTTGTACTTTGGCGTCGACGAAGCCGGCAAATCCGCTGCGTGACGCAGAGCTCGAGCGACTGGTCGCACTGCCAAGGCGCACTTCGGAAATGGTATTCCAAGCCGAGCATTCGGAACACTGCCCCTGCCAACGCGGAAAATCAGCACCACAATCGGTACATACGTATGCTGTTTTTTGTCGACTTTTTGCCATGCGACAATCCTATCGATGAAGTGGTAAATTAATGACAACGATGATTGCAAACTTACCTCGGGAAAGGAAGCTGGTTTTGCGTGTAACTAGACTGTTTTTAATGTTGGCTTGGGCTTTAATGCTCCTATCCCTGTCAAAGTGGATGCTCGCGGAGAGTCGAGCGGCAGACGCATGGCCACGGTTGACGTCGCTAAATTTATGTCTTGACCAATATCTCGTTGCACAAATACCGAATGCGCAATCACTACAAACAGTTGAAGCTCACCAAGGCCGCATCGAACGCATTTTGCGTTTTGCGCCAGAATTAGTTGTTGCCACTGAGTTCTCCTCACCGTTGCTGGTTCACTACTTAAAAAATCACGGGCTTGACGTCCAGATTCTTGCTGAGCCGTCATCGATTGCTGCTGTTTCCGCTTTACAGCAACAACTGCAACACTTACTTTCACTCGATGGTATGACGGTCAGCGCGTTAGATAGACTTTTTGACTTGCAACCACTGCAAGGGAAGCGGCTACTTTGGTTTCAAGAAAATAATTTATCGTTCGGTGCTGACACGTTGTTTACCGAGGTGATTGACCAGCTTGGTGGTGAGAACGTCGCCGCTCAGCAAGGTTCAGGATTAGTGCGGTTTAACCTCGAAGACTTGTGGTTATTGCGGCCCGATATCGTGATCATGGAAGCGAGTATAATGGCGGACACTGCGGCAGATGTAATCGAGAATACCGATTTTGCATTGGCCCAAACGGGCGCATACCATCGCGCTTTTCAGCAATATATTGAGCAACCACAGGTGCGCGTGTTGATCCTACCGCGAACGATGATGGGCTGCTTTAGCTATCAGCTCCCAGAATTTGTTCACCACATCAGCGCAATATTGGGAGGTGAGGGCAATGACTAATCTCACCCGTCACCGGCTCGTCTTGGCCGGACTCATTGCGGTGTTGCTCGTGTTTGGTGTCAATGTCGGTAGCAGTGGCATTACCCTTTTAGACCTGCGCGCAGAATCCACACAAGCAGAGTTTGCTGCTGTCATATTGTTTGAAATCCGGCTGCCACGACTGTTCCTCGCCGCGCTCGTTGGTGCAGCACTTGGTTTAGCTGGAGCTGCGATTCAAGGGCTTCTCCGCAACCCACTGGCTGAGCCGGGAATTCTTGGCGTCTCATCCGGAGGCGCAGCCGCTGCTGTCATCGCACTCTATTTTGGCTTTGCCGCATGGCATAGTTTTGCCTTACCTGTCTTCGCTATGTTCGGCAGTGGACTGGCGTTATTCGTCATTCTCTGGATTGCTGGGATCAAGGCACCGGTAACAAGCATAATTCTTGCTGGCATAGCAGTCACGTCGTTTTGTGGTGGTGTCATCGCGTTGGCGTTAAGTTTTGCCGCCAATCCATTTGCCTTCCAAGAAATTAGCTATTGGCTCTTAGGTTCGTTTGTCGGGCGAGACCTGCAACATATCTATATGTTGCTACCGGGATTTATCATGGGTGCGAGCTTATTGCTTTATTCACGCCATTATTTGCTCAGTTTGACTTTAGGTGAAAATGTGGCAGCGAGTATGGGGTTCTCCCATCGACGCCAACGTCTTGTCGTACTGATTGGCTTGGCTTTAACCACGGGAAGTGCTGTTGCGGTCACCGGAATTATTGGCTTTGTTGGATTAATTGTACCGCACATCGTCAGGCCGTTTGTGCGCAATCGTCCTGATTACTTGCTGGTAAGTTCGGCGCTAGCGGGCTCATGCCTCGTTCTACTTCTCGATCTCCTTGTGCAAGTGTTACCAACCGGGCCCGAATTACAGGTTGGTTCGTTAGCGGCACTTCTAGGTGGACCGTTTTTCTTGTTTTTACTCATGAAGAATATCGTCAGAGGGGATATATGGCGTTAAAACTTGAGCAGGTCAGCTTTGCCTATCGAGCGGACGAACCAGTTCTGCGTGATATATCAAGCCTTATCCATGCGGGAAAGCTGACTGCAATCATTGGTGAGAATGGCAGCGGGAAGTCGACACTGATGAACTTGATCGCCGGTATCTCGAAGCCGACAGCTGGGCGGATCGTTAGGCCATCGAGCGACTTCGCATCGATTGGCTATCTGGGACAAAACGAACAACCAAGCTGGGCACTATCGGCAACTGATTTAGTCGCCATCGGCCTCTTGTCGCAGCGAAATGTCGATCAAAATCAGGCCCATCAGCGGGTGACGCAAGTGCTTGAGCAAGTGGATTGTGCGCATCTGGCACAACGTTCTATTGCGCAAATCTCCGCAGGTGAATTACAGCGCTTACAGCTTGCTCGGGCGCTGGTGGCCGAGCAAGCGGTGATATTAGCCGATGAGCCAACTGCGGCACTGGATTTGCGTCATCAAGGGTCAATTATGCGCTTGCTGCGAGAGCAAGCGGATAACGGGAAAGTCGTTGTCGTCGTGCTGCATGATCTGCAACTGGTGCAGACCTGGTGCGATGATGTCGTTGTCCTGAAGGCAGGTCGCGTGCATCAGCAAGGAAGGGTGGACGAGATATTGAATGCCGATCTCGTGCGCCAAGTCTTTGGGGTGTCTGACTTTTAATTGGACTCGTTGGTTAAAAATGGAATTAACTGATCGAGTCGTTCTTGCAAAGAAATATCGGCGACCTTGATTAAAGCTGCTTTACCGTTAAAGGCAACACCAAGCCCAGCAGCGGTTAACATGGGAATATCATTGGCACCATCACCGATGGCAATAACTTGGCGACTATCAAAGCCATATTGGTTACGTAACGCATTGAGGTAATTTGCTTTTGCTTCCGCATCGATGATTTCGCCGAGCACTTTCCCTGTCAGCTTACCGGCTTTCACTTCTAGTGAGTTACAGGCAACGAAGTCAACGCCCCAACGCATGGCAACTTGATCGGCAAACCAAGTGAACCCGCCAGATAAAATAGCAATTTTCCATCGTTTGCTACGAAAAAATTGAATCAGCTCATCTGCTCCCGGAGACACACGGACTTGGTCAACTAACGCGAAAATATCGTTTTCTTGGATGCCTTCAAGGTAAGCGACGCGTTCGAATAGGGCTGCTTTAAAGTCCAGTTCACCCTGCATGGCTCGTTCAGTGATGGCCGCGACATCGTGACTACTACCATTGAGTGTCGCTAGTGTATCGATACTTTCCATCTGAATCAGGGTCGAATCGAGATCGAAGACCACGAGACCAGGCTGATTAATATCCGGTAATTGTTGCATAAAGTCCTGACGCTCCCAAAGTTTCACTTACCGAACCGATTGCGCGGCACTCGCGCTTACGCTAAAGTTTCGTTATGAACTTAGCACATCATCCTACTCATGAACTATCAAAACGACCTTGGTTTGTTCCTGGCGAGCAAGTCTATCGCCGCGTCGTTTTGTTTGTCATTGCCGCAATCTTACTCTTCATTATTGCTAATGTTTGGCTCCAAGCCAATAAAAAAGGTGAGGAAGTCATTGTTGCCCACACAGAAAATTTGGCGAAAGTCATCCTAGCGCAAGCGGAACATGAAGCACGTGTTTGGTTTTTAAATGGTAACCAGGAGGGTCTGCAGAGTTTAGCGAATCACTTGCAACAACAAGACGCTATTCTTGAAGTGAGCATTCAAGACGATCTCGGCCGCAATGTGGTGCGGGCAGGTCACGATTTGCCAGTGCATGAGTTTTTGCGACAATTACCGGACAGCATGTGGGCGGTTCCTATGGTCGCCCCCGTCTATGATCGCAGCAATGGCGTGTCGCATTTGTTGGGGTTTGTGCGGATTACGTTTGACTATGAGCGCATTACCGCGCAATCGCGACCCTATCATCGCATCGCCGGCCGCCAACAATTAGTTGGTCTTGCCATGTCCTTCGTGGCCGGTGTATTGGTCACGTTTGGTGTGTTGCGTCGACGTCGAGCGCTGGTTTCACCTGTTGCGGCGGTCGAAAATACAAATTACCAATGAGTTTAATTGATTTATTTCCATCCTATTCCCCAGCGGCGGTGGATTTAACCGATTCCCATTGTCACCTTGATTTTTCTGATTTTGATGACGATCGCGATATCGTGATGCAGCGCGCTATGGCTCGCGGTGTTCAGCGGTTTTTGGTGCCTGGAGTCAAATCAGCGACGTGGCCGCGGCTCGCGCAACTGCGGCAACAATACGCGTCTTGGCAGATAGCCTTTGGTTTACACCCTTACTTCATCGAGCAGCATGGTGAGAGTGACCTTGAACAATTGCCTCATTGGCTGCAACAGGGCGCCATTGCCGTGGGGGAAATTGGCTTAGATGCACATGTCGGTGATATGGCGAAACAAAAGCGTCTGTTTGACGCACAATTAATGATTGCGGCTGAGTTCCGACTGCCCGTTATTCTCCATCATCGAAAAACCTTAGACACTATGCTGCCGCTCGTTCGCAAAGCGACTATTTGTGGTGGTATTGTTCATGCCTTTTCGGGCAGCTATCAGCAAGCGATGGCATGGATTGAGTTAGGTTTTCGCCTCGGTGTCGGGGGTGTCATTACGTATCCACGGGCACAAAAAACACGCCAAACCATTGCCCGTTTGCCAGCACAAAGTCTGGTTTTGGAAACGGATAGCCCTGATATGCCGCTATGTGGTTTTCAGGGGCAACGCAATGAGCCAGAGCGGGTGCGTCTAGTGTACGATGCATTACGCACGCTACGTAATGAATAAATTGGTCAGGTGACGAGGGAATTTACTCTGCGTCATTGCTATCAATTCGTTATACTTAGCGACATCCATTTGCGTCGACAACAATTTCTGGTGATCTATGACTTTACACGTAATCAAACACCCTCTAGTTCAGCACAAACTCGGCTTAATGCGTGCCCAAGACATTAGTACCAAAGCATTTCGCGAGCTGGCCAACGAGTTAGGCAACCTACTGACCTATGAGGCAACTAAAGATTTGCAGTTGGAAATGCACCAAATTCAAAGTTGGAGCGGGGATACGATTGAAGTTGAGCAGATTAAAGGTAAGAAGATTACTATTGTGCCGATTTTACGTGCAGGTCTTGGTATGCTCGACGGCGTCCAGCAATTGATTCCCAGTGCAAAGGTCAGTGTGGTCGGGCTCTACCGCGACGAAACGACCCTAGAGCCAGTTCCCTACTATGAAAAATTCGCCAGTAATCTTGATGAGCGTACAGCGTTGGTTGTCGACCCTATGTTAGCGACTGGCGGCACCATGGTCGCTACGCTCGACATGTTAAAAAAGCATGGCTGTAAAGCGATCCGCGTGTTAGTGCTGGTTGCTGCGCCAGAAGGTGTAAAGCGGGTTCTCGAAGCGCACCCTGACATTACTATATATGCGGCGTCTCTTGATCAGCGCTTGAATGAGCATGGCTATATTTTACCCGGCCTCGGCGACGCTGGTGACAAGATCTTTGGTACTAAATAATATGCTACACTCCCGCTTTTGGTGAGTTGTTTTTGGAAGGAATGAAAAGATAATGGCTCAGTATATCTACAGCATGTTGCGCGTTAGCAAAGTGGTTCCGCCGAAGCGCACAATTTTGAAAGATATTTCGTTAAGTTTTTTCCCGGGAGCCAAAATTGGTGTACTCGGTCTCAATGGCGCAGGTAAGTCAACGTTATTGCGAATTATGGCCGGTGTTGACACTGAATTTGAAGGTGAAGCGCGCCCCCAAACCGGCATTAAAATTGGTTATTTGCCGCAAGAGCCGCAACTGGATCCGAATCAAACGGTTCGTGAAGCGGTTGAAGAAGCCTTGGCGGACGTAAAGAACGCACTGACCGAGCTCGACGCGGTTTATGCTGCGTACGCGGAAGAAGATGCCGACTTTGACGCGTTAGCCAAACGCCAAGGTGAACTGGAAGCGATTTTACAAGCGCACGACGGCCACAACCTCGACAACGCACTCGAGCGTGCTGCAGACGCACTGCGTTTACCGCCTTGGGATGCAAAAATTGAACATTTATCGGGTGGTGAGCGCCGGCGCGTCGCGATTTGTCGGTTATTGTTAGAAAAACCAGACATGTTGCTTCTCGACGAACCGACAAACCACCTTGACGCCGAATCTGTGGCGTGGCTCGAACGCTTCCTCCATGACTATGAAGGCACCGTTGTGGCCATTACCCACGACCGTTATTTCCTTGATAACGTGGCAGGCTGGATTCTTGAACTCGACCGTGGTTATGGCATTCCATGGGAGGGGAATTACTCAAGTTGGCTGGAACAGAAAGAAGCTCGTTTAGAACATGAAGAACGTTCGGAAGCGGCGCGCCAGAAGTCAATTAAGAAAGAGCTGGAGTGGGTTCGGCAAAACCCGAAAGGGCGTCAGGCGAAGAGTAAAGCGCGTCTTAATCGCTTTGAAGAACTGCAGTCCGGTGATTATCAAGAACGCAACGAAACGAATGAGCTTTATATTCCGCCGGGGCCTCGCCTTGGCGACAAAGTTCTAGAAGTGAATGGGTTGAAAAAGAGCTATGGCGACCGAGTCTTAATTGACGACTTAAGCTTTAGCATGCCGAAAGGGGCAATTGTTGGGATTATCGGTCCAAACGGCGCGGGTAAATCGACGCTGTTTCGGATGATCTCCGGCAAAGAGCAGCCTGACGCCGGCACGATTGAAGTTGGCGAGACGGTGCATTTAGCTTCGGTAGATCAGTTCCGTGACGATATGGACGCCAAAAAAACGGTTTGGGAAGAAGTTTCCGATGGCCAGGATATCCTGCGCATTGGTACCTATGAAATTCCGAGCCGAGCTTATGTCGGTCGTTTTAATTTCCGGGGTAATGACCAGCAAAAACGCATTGGTGAATTGTCTGGTGGTGAACGCAACCGCGTCCATTTAGCAAAATTATTAAAAGCAGGCGGCAACCTGCTGTTACTCGATGAGCCGACCAACGATCTTGACGTGGAAACGTTACGTGCGCTTGAAGAAGCTTTGCTGGAGTTCCCGGGCGCGGCGCTGGTCATCTCGCATGACCGCTGGTTCCTTGACCGCATTGCAACGCATATCCTTGATTACCGTGATGAAGGTAAAGTGACTTTCTATGAAGGTAACTACTCGGAATATGAAGACTACATGAAGAAAACATTTGGCTCTGATGCGATGGAGCCACACCGAGTGAAATATAAGAAAATCACTAAGTAACTGGTTGATTGAAAAAGCCAGGACTCTTAAAGGTTCTGGCTTTTTTTAAACCGACGCTCGGCATTGAAGAAAATAACAATTAACGTTTCTGCGACACCATAATTGGGGGCTGTTTTATGTGGTGGATGGCACTACTCTTGCTAGCGAACGACATGGATGGTGAAGAAGCGATAGAGCACTTAGAAATCAGGGGCAAGGCGATTGAGCGGGTATCGGATGTAATGCCGGTACAAGTGATCTCGCGGAATGAGATAGCGCGCTTACAGGGTGGCTCGGTGATCCCTTTGCTTCGTCAGGTGGCTGGCGCAGATATAACCTCAACCGGCTTGTTTGGTGGACAAACAAGTATCATGATGCAAGGCGGTTCGAGTTCCCATGTTTTAGTGCTAATCGATGGTCAACCGATCACCAGTCCGACCCTTGGAACAGCTTCCTTACAAAATTTACACCCAGACGATATTGAGCGCATCGAAATTACCCGTGGTGCCCGAGCATCGACATATGGCGGTAATAGTATGGCTGGTGTTATTCATATCTATACTCGCCAAGCAGCAAGCAATACCGCGAGTGTTCGCATTCGCCATGGCGCTTATCATTTCCGTGAGGCAGCAACGTCCGCAAGTTACCGAAGTGAACGCACGAGTCAGCAACTCAATATTATTCGTCGTTGGTATGAAGGCTATGATCTGACCACAGATCAATTATTCGGCAATGAAGGGCTTGATGGCGCTAGCGCGACGAACGTGACTTGGAATGGCTCGTATCAGGCCAGCGAGAAGTTGCAAATTTCCGCGCGCCATTTTGATATTAGTTCACGTGCTGAATATGATCAGGACTGTTTGCACCCAGACACATTTGAACGAGTCTTCTGCTTACCGGCTGTACGCATTCGCCAGCAGGCGACGCAAACGCAAGTCAAACACCGCTTGGCTAATGGTTCTTTGCAGGAAATTCAATTAAGTAATTTTCGTGAACGCTCAAATACCACCGATGGTGCTGAATTTTCGACGACTTGGTTGGGTGACCAAGATGCACTCGATACCCGCCGACAAACTCTGTCATGGCAATTAACCACACCACTCGCTGGGCGCAATCAGCAGCTCATGTACGGCTTCGATTGGGAGCGTGAACGAGCACAAATGTATCCGCTGAACTTTGCCGCGCAAACGAGGCAAACACGGAGTGTCTATACCGACTACTTGTGGCGTTATCCGACCTGGCAGATTACTACAGGCGGACGACTTGCACATAATTCCCAATATGGCACGAATTTTACCCATTCCGTTGACTTATCCATGACCCCTGTAGACCTGTGGCGCTTTGGTGTCAGCCATAGTAGTGGTTATAAACCGCCAACTTTTAATGACTTGTATTGGCCGGGAACGGGCAATGACCAACTACGTCCAGAGCGCTCTGAAACGGTGTCGGCTTATGCGCGTCACTATATCCGTGCGGGTTTACTTGAAGCTTCAGTATTTTACTCAGACTTTAGTAATTTAATCGTTTGGAAATCACCGAGTGATGGTGGTTTGTGGTCGCCGGCGAATGTCGGTGGGGCAACTGCTTATGGACTGACTTTGCGCTGGGAATACAACTGGAAGCGTTGGCGCGTTCGTGCCCATGCAACGCTGCAAGAAACCGAAGATCAGGCGACTGGCGTGCGGTTGCTGAATCGAGCACATAGTTTTGGCACCATCACCATGAGCCAAGGTTTTGCCGATGGCGTCATGTCATTGGACTTAGTGGCTAACGGTAATCGGCGTGTCTCAGCCTATTCTGATGAACGTGCGGCAGGAACTTGGATATTGAACGGCCGCTGGGAGCAAGCTTTTTCGCGGGAATGGATGTTTTATCTGAGCATGGATAATATTCTCGATAATGAGCATGAATTTCGGCCCGGCTATAATGAACCGCGCCGGCAGTTTCGGATTGGCATTTCATACCATTGGCGATAGGCCCCATGCGCCTACCATTTAAGCGCCAAAGAGAGTATGATATGGCCTCTAATTTTTGTCCTCTGCCGGTAATTTTCGGCACACATTTTTAGGAGTTCGCATGTCTGGTTCTGAAATGACTATCGCTGGGTTTGACCCAGAATTATGGGCGGCTATGCAAGCAGAAGTTCAGCGTCAGGAAGAGCATATTGAATTAATTGCGTCAGAAAACTACACCAGCCCGCGTGTTCTCGAAGCACAAGGCTCGCAGTTAACCAACAAGTATGCTGAAGGCTATCCAGGCAAGCGCTACTATGGCGGTTGCGAATATGTTGACATCGCTGAAAACTTAGCCATCGAGCGCGCTAAAGAATTATTTGGTGCGGCTTATGCGAACGTTCAACCGCACGCTGGTTCACAAGCCAACACAGCCGCATTCATGGCCCTATGTAAAGCGGGTGACACGGTGTTAGGTATGAGCTTGGCGCATGGTGGCCATTTAACCCACGGGTCGCACGTGAACTTCTCAGGAATTAACTACAATGCTGTGCAGTATGGTCTGAACGACGCCACTGGCGAAATCGATTATGACCAGGTGCGTCAGCTGGCGCATGAGCACAAGCCGAAAATGATTATCGCCGGTTTCTCGGCGTATTCAGGCATTGTTGACTGGCAGAAATTTCGTGAAATCGCTGACGAAGTCGGCGCTTACTTATTGGTCGATATGGCTCACGTTGCTGGCCTTGTCGCTGCAGGTTTGTATCCGAACCCAGTGCCAATTGCGGACGTGGTGACCACAACCACACATAAAACCTTAGCTGGCCCGCGTTCAGGCTTAATCTTGTCTGGTAAAGACGACCCAGAGCTTCACAAGAAGCTCAACAGTGCGGTATTCCCGGGCAACCAAGGTGGTCCATTAATGCACGTGATCGCAGCGAAAGCGGTGGCGTTCAAAGAAGCCTTGCAGCCTGAGTTTAAAGAGTACCAGAAGCAGGTGTTGAAGAACGCCAAGGCCATGGTTCGGGTAATGCAAGAGCGCGGCTATAAGATTGTTTCGAATGGCACTGAAAACCATTTGTTCTTGGTTGACTTGATCGACAAAGACATTACCGGCAAAGATGCCGACGCAGCGCTTGGACGTGCGTATATCACGGTAAATAAAAACTCGGTTCCGAATGACCCGCGTTCACCGTTTGTTACCTCAGGTTTGCGTTTAGGAACGCCGGCGATTACGCGTCGTGGTTTCCAAGAAGCAGAAGCGGAGCAAGTGGCACATTGGATTTGTGACGTGCTCGATGCAGTTGCAGCTGGCGACAGCGAAGGCGTGGAAGCGCGCGTGCGTGACGAAGTTAAGGCCTTGTGTGCACGTTTTCCAGTTTACGCCTAAGCTAAACAGGTTAGGTCAACGGCTAGAGGGTTGCTATGCATTGTCCATTTTGTGACGAACAAGACACTAAAGTGATTGACTCACGCTTAGTCGCCGACGGTATGTCGGTGCGCCGGCGGCGTGAGTGCAATGCATGCAAAGAGCGTTTCACGACGTTCGAAAGTGCTGAATTAGTGATGCCACGGGTGATTAAAAGCAATGGCGCCCGCGAGCCCTTTAACGAAGATAAACTGCGTGCAGGCTTGCTGCGTTCGCTCGAGAAGCGGCCGGTTAGCCTCGAAGCCATGGAACAAACCATTAACCGAATTAAGTCGAAACTGCGGGCGACCGGTGAGCGCGAAGTGTCGAGCAAACTGATTGGTTCGTTGGTCATGGACCAATTGAAACAGCTCGATAAAGTCGCCTACATTCGCTTTGCCTCGGTGTATCGCTCGTTTGAGGATATTCGTGAATTCGGTGAGGAAATTGCGCGTTTAGATGACTAACATGCCGTTTACCCCCGCTGACCACTTTTTTATGCAATACGCCCTCGAGCTTGCCGCCCGAGGGCGTTTTACCACGCATCCGAATCCAAATGTTGGTTGTGTCATTGTCGCTGGCGAACAGGTTGATCTGTCAGCGGGGCCGAAGCAATGGCGTGACTGCATTGTCGGCGCCGGTTTTCATGAACGCGCGGGCGGCCCCCATGCGGAAGTCTTTGCGCTGCGGGCAGCCGGTGAGCGGGCACGTGGCGCAACTGCCTATGTGACCTTAGAGCCGTGCAGTCATCATGGACGCACACCGCCTTGCGCAGAAGCACTGCTAAAGGCGGCGGTCGGCCGTGTTGTGGTGGCGATGCAAGACCCATTTCCGGCGGTTTCTGGCCGCGGCATTGAACTGCTGCGTCATGCTGGAATTCAGGTGGATGTGGGCCTTTTAAGTGACGAAGCGTTTGCTGTTTCTGCGGCGTTTTTTACCCGTGTAGTAAAAAATCGCCCATTGGTGCAGGTGAAGCTGGCCGCGTCAATGGACGGCAAAACCGCATTGGCTTCCGGTGAGAGTAAATGGATCACGAGCGCCGAAGCACGCCGTGACGTGCAGGTTGGCCGTGCTCAGGCGGGAGCGATTTTGTCTGGTGCGGGTACGGTGTTAGCCGATGATCCGAGCTTAAATGTGCGCGTAGAAGAGTTTCCTGAGGATGTGTTGTATTTTCAAGAGCAGCCGCAGGCTGAACAACTGCGTGGCAGCGAACATCTAGACCCTGCGTTGAAGAAATCCATGCAGGCCTTTGCGCCGCAAACCGGCGTTGCGCCGAAACACGTGCGTCAACCGTTGCGCGTGATTATTGATCATCGTGGCGAAATTTCGCCACAGGCACGCATTTTTCAAGACCAAAACCCAGTTTGGATCGTACGTACTCAGGCGCTTGATATCGCATTGCCAGCGCATGCGCAGGAAGTGATTGTTGCCGCAGGTGCGGATGGCAGAGTGTCCTTGCTAGCACTGCTGGAAAAGCTTGCCGCGGCGAATATTCTGTCGGTTTGGGTAGAAAGTGGTGCGCGATTGGCTGGGGCTTTGTTAGATGCCAACTTAGTCGATGACCTGATTGTATATCAAGCACCGAAATTTTTAGGCAGCGGCGCAAAAGAGTTATTAACCATGTCCGCGCCAACGAGTATGGCTGCCGTGCAACCATGGCAAATTGTGGCTTGTCAGCAGCTGGGACCAGATTTAAAAATTACCATGCGCCCCGACGGCGCACTAGCTAAATGAGGGTGAAGTAGCATGTCGAGTTTGAATAGTACGGCCGAAATTATTGCCGATATGAAAGCGGGCAAGATGGTCATTCTCATGGATGATGAAGATCGTGAGAACGAAGGCGACCTGATTATGGCCGCCGAGTGCGTCACACCTGAAGCGATTAATTTTATGGCGCGATATGGCCGTGGCCTGATTTGTTTGACGCTGACCGAAGAGCGTTGCCAACAGTTGCGTCTGCCGCTCATGGTTGGGCAAAACAATTCACCGTATGCGACCAATTTTACCGTATCGATTGAAGCGGCGCATGGCGTCACTACCGGTATTTCAGCCAGTGATCGGGCGAAAACCGTGTTGGCGGCAGTCGCTACCGATGCGAAACCGACTGACTTGGTGATGCCAGGGCATATTTTCCCCTTGAAAGCCCGTCAAGGTGGCGTGCTAAACCGCGCTGGGCATACGGAAGCGGGCTGTGATTTAGCGCGCATGGCAGGTTATGAGCCAGCCGCAGTGATTGTCGAAATTCTCAATGAAGACGGCACCATGGCGCGCCGTCCCGATCTCGAGAAGTTTGCCGCTGAACACGATTTAAAAATTGGCACGATTGCCGATTTAATTGAATACCGCTCAATGAAAGAGCACACGGTTGAGCGTGTGGCTCAATGTAAATTGCCAACCGCGTATGGCGAATTTGACTTAGTCACGTATCAAGACACGGTCGATGGTCAAGTGCACTTTGCGCTGGTGAGTGGCGAAGTGCAGGGCGATCAGCCGACACTAGTCCGGGTGCACTTGCAGGATACTTTCAATGACTTGCTGGCAACTGAGCGGGCGAGCCGCCGCAGTTGGCCGGTGTACCGTGCAATGCGAAAAATCGCTGAAGAAGGTGGTGTGTTTGTGATGTTGAGCAAACAGCAAAGCCCGCAAGACTTAATTGAACAAGTCCGCTTCTTTGAGCAAGAAGATAAAGGCGAAGTACAGCGTTCGGCGACGAAAAGTAAAGAGTCGCGCAATGTCGGTGTCGGCTCGCAAATTCTGGCTGACCTTGGTGTCCACCAAATGCGCTTATTGAGCTCGCCGCGGAAGTACTCCGCACTGTCTGGTTTCGGCTTAGAAGTGCTTGAATTTATCGAAGACAAATAAACACTGGTGGCTTTTTAGCCAGTTGCGCGAAGATTGCTTGGGTTAGGTTGAGTTTAGCGCCGCTTTCAAGCATAATTCGCGGCGGTGACCCCATTGGTCCCCTCGCAACATGAACCAGCGAACCCGGTCAGGCCCGGAAGGGAGCAGCCGTAGTTGGGGTAATGTGTGCCGGGGTGTGGCTGGTGGGGTCATCACCTTTTTAGGCGCCTAAAATAACGCGTCAGATTAAAACTCTCGGTTTTGCGCTTGGCGCTAATCGCCTTCTCTAGTGTGAAGCTTCCTAAAGTATCGAATTCATCCTTGTCTATCTGGACTGACCAGTGTTATGGTGCTGTCACAAGCATAATAGCTGTTCGGGCGACGCGATCGTCCGCGCGCAAAATAACGAGGAATCAGCCATGAGCGAGCACGTCATTGTTACCGAAGCGAATAAAATTCTAACGGTGCAACTGAATCGTCCAGAGAAGAAAAATGCACTGACCCAAGAAATGTATGCGGTCATGACGCAGGCGTTAATTGATGCGAATCGTCGCGATGATATTGCAGCGGTGGTGTTTACCGGTGCGGGTGATTTATTCTGTGCAGGTAATGATCTGGGTGATTTTCTGCGCCATGGTGAGTTGAAAGCAGACTCGCCCGTGTTCCAGTTCCTCAATACTATTGCCACTGTCGACGTCACGGTTGTTGCTGCAGTGCAGGGAGCTGCTGTAGGTATCGGTACGACGTTGTTGCTGCATTGTGACCTTGTTTACGCAGCTGAAGGCACTCAGTTTGTCATGCCATTTGTGGACATGGGCTTGGTTCCAGAGGCGGGCTCAAGCCAGTTACTACCTGCGTTGTGTGGGCATTTAAAAGCGGCTGAATTGCTCTTGTTGGCGGACACCATTGATGCGCAGAAAGCCTATGAATTCAACATGGTCAATCAGGTCGTGCCGGGTGACGAATTAGCCGCAACGATAGCCGACGTGGGCGCACGCCTTGCGGCTAAGCCAGTGCGTTCATTGCGGCTCAGCAAAAAGCTGATGAAAGTTCAGCCTGAAGCAGTGCCTGCGCGGATTCAGCGCGAATTGAAAGATTTTTTGACGGTACTTGCCAGTGAGGAAACACAAGCGATTATTGCCGCCAAGGCACAGAGAAAGCGCTAGGGTTTGCGGCGGTTTAAGCTGAGAAACAAGAACAAATAAAAAGGCAGTTCCGTTGGAACTGCCTTTTTGCTATCTGCAGCGGCGTATTTAGGCTTCGTTTTTGGCCGCTTTCTCCTGCGCTGCTTTCGCACCTTCATACAAAGGCAAAATGAGGTCAAGAGCACTCTGATCTGCGCCTTGTTCGAGCGTCAATTGATTATTCTGCAGCGGCGTGACACGCTCACCCCACTTAATCAGGCCTGCGCCGCAGGTTAAGCCACCACCAAAGACCGCCGAAATAATCGAATCACCAGGTTTCACCATACCGGTTTCGAGGGCTTCCGTGTAGGCAATGGGTAACGTAGCTGAAGAGGTATTCCCATATTTCTGGATGTTGACCATGGTTTTTTCTTCGGGCACTTTGCACATCTTGGCAAGGAAGTCGATCAGGCGTTTATTTGCTTGGTGGGGAATCAGTACATCAATATCATCGACATTCAGGCCTGTTTCTTGAAACACCGCTTCGACAGCAGCACTCATTCCTTTCACCGCACGTTTAAAGATCTCTTGGCCAATAAAGTTGAATGGCATAACGCCATCAAAATTGTAGCGGTCGAAACTCATACCAAAGTCGAGTGAGAGCACGTCGCGGGCATCGGCGTCACAGCTGATTTTAGAGGCGAGTAAACCGGCATGGTTGTCGGATGCTTCGAGAACCATGGCTCCGGCACCATCACCAAACAACACCGCACTTTCGCGCTTGGTCCAGTCGAGAATGCGGGTCAGGCGTTCGGCGCCAATAATCAGCACTTTTTTATGCATGCCGATACGAATACTTGAGGTCGCAAAATGCATTGCATAGAAAAAACTGCTGCAAGCAGCATTTAAATCAAACGCCGCGGCATTCTTAGCGCCGATATTCTGCTGAACTTTCGAGGCAACATTTGGAATGATTTCATCGGCAGTACAGGTGCCGACAATAATCAGATCGATTTCCAATGGATCCAAGTCGGCAGCCGCTAATGCATTGCGTGCGGCAACCGTCGCTAATGCTGAAGTGCCGACCGCACTGACGCGTCGTTCTTCGATCCCCGTTCGGGTGCGAATCCATTCATCGGATGTTTCTAAAAATGTGGCCAAGTCATTATTGGTCATGACTGCGGGTGGTACACATTTACCCCAACCGGTGATTTCTGCAAATTTCATGAACACTACCTTAAATACTTTTGCGCTGATTTAACGGCGCAGCGCGTGACTCTACAGTAACAATCGTATACCTTTATTGCCCATAAGAAAACGAAGTCATTCGAAAAGGGCAAGTCTTATGCGTGGATTGTTCGCTGTATGCATGTTGGTTTTTTTGTTGTCGGGTTGCAATGCAACACCACGGGTACCGGATGTGCTCGACGTTACTATACCGCCGCTGGCAACATCTGACGGACAACAATTACCACCTGTTCGTATGGAGATAAAGGACCAGCGTACACACAGTCATGTGCTGCGCGTGGAACATCATCAGGATCATGCAGAGTTTGCCACGACCGCTAGCCCTCTGGCTACTCTGATCAGTAGAGAATTGAGTTCCAATTGGTTATTCTCACCGCAATCGCCGATTAAAATGACGTTGTTTATCGAAGATGCATTGATTCGCGTTGAGCATATCGATCGCACCTATCAAACCAATCACAATATTTCGTTGCGGCTCGAGGGCGAGCATCAAAGTCAGTCCATTATTCGGCGTTATCAGACAATAGTGACCGGCGCACCATTATCAGCGCCTGATTATCAGCGGATGCAGCGCAGCTTTAATCAGGGTCTGGCCGACACATTGACACAATTGCTTAATGATGAAGAGTTGCGTCAATGGCTTATTCAGCAATCCACGCGATAAAGAGGACAATTATGAAAACATGGTTATTTGCAATTATTTCAATTGTAGCCGTTGCTGTATTCCCGGCAACGGCCGATACGCAAAAGGATAATCTCTATCCGCGGGTACAGTTTACCACCAATATGGGGGTGATGGTCGTTGAGCTGGATCGCTGGCGCGCACCGGTTACGGTCGAGCACTTCCTACAACACGTTGTCTCGGGCAGCTACAACAATACCCTTTTCCATCGAGTGGTCGATAACTTTGTTGTTCAAGGTGGGGGATATGAAGCAGACTGGACGCCTTTACCTGAAGGCGATACTGTCATTAATGAATCGGGTAATGGCTTACCCAATCGATTCGGTACCATCGCCATGGCTCGTCAACAGGATCCGCATTCGGCGCGTCGCCAGTTTTATTTCAACACCAATGACAATGACAGCCTAAACCCAAATCCACGCCGGTGGGGCTATGCAGTGTTTGGACGGGTGATCGAAAATGAAGAATTACTACGCGAGATGATGGCAGTTGCAACGGATTTTAACGAGGACGTCAACTTTCCTGATGTGCCAGTGGAGCCGCTCGTATTAATCCGCGTGGAGCTGTTACCCGAAGAAAAGGCAGACTAATTCGTGGCTGAGCCGAATCCGCAAACCGGGCGTACCGGTGATATTAGCCGGGCGCCAGTTGGTTGGGGTAATATTGTTAAGTTTTATAGTCAGCGGCGACTACTGACGATTTTCCTTTTGGGAATGGCTAGTGGTTACCCTTGGGTGATGATTGGCTCGTCGATGACGGCTTGGCTCAATGAAATGGGCTTTACCCGCGCTACCATCGGATTTTTCGGTGCAGTTTTTGCAGCCTATTCGGTCAACTTTTTGTGGTCGCCATTGGTCGATCGCATCAAGATCCCGTTGCTCAGCGACTGGTTAGGTCACCGCCGTGGTTGGATCTTGTTTTGCCAATTTGGCGTCGCCGCCGCTTGTTTCGTGCTAGCACAAATCGACTTTACCGAAAGTTTGCGCCTAGCGGGCATGGTGGCGTTAACCATTGCCATTTTTTCTGCGACCCAAGATATTGCCATTGATGCTTATCGTATCGACTCGGTGGGTGAGCATGAGGCACGCGTCCAGTCAGCAGCCGCGGCAATGGCAACGGCGGGCTGGTGGACCGGTTTTGCAGGGCTCGGCGCCATACCTTTCTTCTTAACCGACACCTCAACCTCGACAACCTTCGCGTTTCTTTTACAAGGCATGGCTTGGCCTCAGGTCTATCAAATTCTTGCGGCGATGATGTTATTGCTAAGTGCTGGCGTTTGGTTGGCTCAAGAGCCGAAAACGTCGCGAGGCGCGCAGCAACGCGAAGCGGAACTCCATTACCAACAGGCAGCAGCAGCCGAGCCAAAACGCATGCTCGCATTGATGGCTCTGGCATTGGGCTTGCTCGGCTTAGTCATCGCCGCATTTAGCGGTGTGGTATCACAAGTCAACTTAGCCTTGAATGGAGCGCCAGGCATTGTCGGCTGGCTATTGTGGTTGCTTTTATTCGCCTCGGTGTTATATCCCTTGGCGAAAATTCTACTTCATTTCAATCGCGAGACGCCCGTTGCACAAGGGTATACACAGCCACTTCGGATTGGCTTAAGTCATCGTACGACAGCGTGGCTGGTGGTGACCTTAGTCGAGCCTTTGGCGGAATTCTTCCGCCGTAACGGTCCGCGTTTTGCGTTGTCCATTTTGCTATTTGTGCTCTTGTTCAAAGTCGGTGAAGCTTTTCTTGGGCGTATGTCGATTGTGTTTTACCAAGAGGTCGGCTTCACCAATGCCGAGATTGGGCTATATTCGAAACTAGTGAACTGGTGGGTCACCATCGCGTTTGCCCTGATAGGCTCCTATGTGACGATGCGCATTGGTATTTTAAAAGGACTGTTTATCGGTGGTAGTGCCATGGCGGCGAGTAACCTGCTGTTTTCGGCTTTGGCCTTGGTGGGTCCGAATAAAGCCTTATTGCTGGCAGCGGTAATCACCGACGGATTCACCTCAGCGTGGTCAACGGTCGCCTTTGTTGCCCTCATTAGTTTGCTCGCCAATCGTGCTTTTACGGCCACTCAATATGCGCTGATGGCGTCAATCGGTACTCTCGGTCGCACCGTCTTAGCAGCGTATAGCGGTGTTGTGGTTGACTGGTTAAATGGCAACTGGGCGTTGTTCTTCTTGTTGACGACTGTCATGGTCATTCCAAGTTTACTGTTTTTGTGGGCAATACGCCGTGATGTGCAGAAACTCGAGGACGATAACCGTGCACGCCAAGCGGCATGGGATCGTGAAAACGGAGAGCTACCATGACCCGTTGGGTTGTCGTTGGGACTGGCGCGTTGGGGTCGCACTGGGCCGCAGCGTTATCGCGTGCTGGTGAAGATGTTCAGCTCTATGTCCGCGACCGGCAACACAAACAGCTAGACATAACAACGTCAGTGCACGAGCAAATTTCACACAGTTCGTTGCCCGTCTGCCAAACGGCAGCAGCTGCCGGGAAAGATGCCGTGTGGCTGGTTTTCGTCAAAGCATGGCAACTTGAACCGCTGCTGTTACAGCTTGTCGATGAAGGTCTACCGCAGCAGGCTCAACTGATTGTGAGTCATAATGGAATGGGGGCTGCAGAGGAGTTGATTCAAGAGCATCCTGACTGGCAGGTATTTGATTTAGTCACGACGCACGGTGCTTGGCGGCAGGATCGTTATCATTCAATTTTGGCGGGGCTGGGGCATAGTTGGCTCGGTGCAAGACACGCTGCTGCACAACCACAATGGTTTACAACGCTAGCCGCCGCTTTTCCACCGTTAACTTGGACCGACGATATTACGCTACGGCGCTGGCATAAACTCGCCATTAATTGTGCAATCAATCCGCTAGCGACACTGGCACAAAGTAGTAATGGCGTACTTCGCAGTGATTCGGCGCGAACAAAGATTCGTGCCGTGTGTGAGGAAATAGCGAAAGTAAACCTTGCGCTTGACGCCAATGAGTTAGAGGCGCAAGTCCATGAAGTGATCCGAGCAACTGCAGGCAATCGATGTAGTATGCTACAAGATATTACCGCAGGGCGGCGCACCGAAATCGATTACCTCAACGGCTTTATTTGTCGACAAGGTGTGGAAAAACAAATCGTTACGCGAACAAATTGCGAATTAGCAGATCAAATTCGCGTGTTGGAGGCGTCGGCGAACCCCCAGCTTTAGCTCGTGTTGAATGTTATGTGCAATGTTGCAATTCTGTTATTTTCTATGTTTCAGAATGTAACAGATACTGAAACATGTAAATAAATATAAAAATAGAAAGGGCTCCGGCGATATGAAGAAAACGTATGACCCCGTTTACTACGGTGACTATCTCGGTTTGGATCGATTATTGTCGGCACAGCAACCGGTCAGTCCAAAATATGGACCAGAAGCGCATGAAGAAATGCTTTTTATTATTGTTCATCAAGCCTACGAACTCTGGTTTAAGCAGATTATTCATGAGCTGCGTTCGGTACTCACGATCTTTAAGCAAACCAGCATCGCCGATGAACAATTGATGACGCTGGTACATCGATTACAAAGGGTGGTGACCATTCAAAATTTACTCAATCAGCAGATTGACGTAATGGAAACCATGACAGCTCAGGAATTCCTTGAATTTCGTGACTACTTGGTACCCGCGTCCGGATTCCAAAGTATTCAGTTTAAAGAAATCGAAATTTCGCTGGGGGTTAAACGGGATAAGCGTATTGCCTTCGACCAAGCGTCGTTTTATAACCGTATCAATGATGACGACCGCGCCTATTTGGCTGCGCTGGAAGAACAACCGGATTTATTCAGTCTGGTTGACGCTTGGCTTGCGCGGATGCCGTTTTTGGAGCAAGAAGATTTTAGTTTTTGGCAACATTATCAGCGCGCAATTGAATCGCAGCTTGAGCATGATGAAGGCATTGTCCGTGGAAATCCGTTATTAAGCGCGGAAGAAGTGGAAACGGAACTGAAAGAACTAGCGAGTACGCGTGCTAATTTTGCAGCTTTGTTTGATAGTGAACTTTATGAAGAAATGCGTGCTGCCGGTCGTGTACGCCTATCGCAACGGGCTTTGCAAGCAGCATTGTTCATCCACTTGTATCGCGAAGAGCCAGCATTCAACTTACCTTATCAAGTCCTTGATTCACTTGCTGATATCGATGAAAACCTAACGATTTGGCGTTACCGACATGTCATGATGGTGCAGCGTATGCTGGGTTCAAAGATTGGCACGGGTGGCTCGTCAGGACACGAGTATTTAAAAAAGACGACCGAAAAAAATCGCATTTTTGCTGATTTTATGAACTTGGCGACGTATTTGGTTCCAAAGTCGACTTTACCTAATTTGCCGACCAATGTGCGGGATAAATTAAGACGAGGTATTTAAATGTTTCCGGGGCTTAATGAAACGCAAGGAAAGACGGAAGCCGTGTTTGCGCAATTGCGCGAACGCGCAAAACACTTTCCCCCAGAATTAAACGAAGAGTGGTTTGATCAAGGGCTTTTCAAAACCCGCAGCACAGAGATTAGTGATTACCTTGCTGAAGCAGAAAAAAACGCATATTCGCTGCTTCGCTTGGAGCCTTCATCGCCCGTGTACGGATTTATGAGTAACGCCGTGCAAGAGCAGCTTACCGCTTTAGTTCAAGCACTTTACCGACCTTAATCTTGTTCGCAGAATGGCGCTAAATAGGCGCCATTTTTTGCTTCGTGTATCAGTAAAGCCGAATATTTCCTTTTTCGTACCCACAAATTAATCACAAACGTTGCGTAAAAAGGTCAATTTACCCTTGCATCCCTTATACGTTTTGATATAGTCAAAGCGTTGAGACGCAGAAAGTGAACGATTAAATCACATTTTTGTGACAATTTGACACTTTCCGGCGCTCACAGAGTTTGTTACAACCTTGTGTACTTTTGAGTCGCTTCATCATTGAAGTGTTTGAAAAAGTAAAAAATTTAGAGCAACAGGAACCTTGAGGTTCCGATCTGTTTGTCTTGCTTCGAGGCAAACTAAACCTAAAAATCACAAAATGTGATCCAGGGAGAAACTACATGTACACCAACAATAAATTGGCGAAATCTATTCGCTTGGCACTGATGTTCGGTGCTACTGCTACGGCGATGACTGGCATTGCGTCAGCTCAAGACCAGGAGCAGGAAGAAGAAGCAGCAGAGCGCGTTGAGCGTATCCAAGTTACTGGTTCGCGCATTCAGCGTACCGACATGGAAGGCGCACTACCCGTTACAGTAATCGACCGTCAGTCGATTGAACTGTCTGGTGAAATTTCAGCTGCAGACCTCATCCGTAATACAACATTTAACAGTGCGGGTTCTTTCCGTCCACAGTCAGGTTCTTCTGCTCAAGGTGTGAGCCAGGTGAACATGCGTGGTCTCGGTGCGAGCCGTACACTTGTACTTGTTGACGGTCGTCGTTTAACGATGTCTCCTTCAACGGGTTCATCACAAGACTTAAACTCAATCCCTATGGGTGCCATTGAGCGTATCGAAATTCTGTCTGACGGTGCGTCAGCGGTTTACGGTTCTGATGCAATCGGTGGAGTAATCAACGTTATCACGCGTCGTGACTTCAACGGTGCTGAACTGACGCTTGGTCGTGGTGAAGTCTCTGTTCCATCTGACGGCGGTGACCGTGAGAACGGTTCTGCGGTATTTGGCGCGTCTTCAGACACCACTAGCGTGATCGGCGGTGTGTCATGGAACAAGCGTGAAATCATTTTTGAAAACGCTTATCCGTGGGTACAACCAGGCTCGTCAATCTATGGAAACAACTGGCGCCCAGCGTCTGAAGCTGTTTTCCGTGAAGTTCCGGGTGGTTGTGCAGAAGATAATTTCTTTAACATTACTGTGAGTGGCTTGGAACGTTGTCAATTTAACTTTAATGCGACGAATGCAAATGAAGCGTCAACAGCAAACGAAGCATTATTTGTTAAAGTTCAGCACGACATCAACAACGATTGGCGCTTATACTCGAATGCCAACATTGCGCGTACTAGCTCGTTCGGACGTTATGCTCCAGCACCGGACTCGAATATTTTTTATTCTGGTTTAGCTACTCCTGCAGACAGCTATAACAACCCAACTAACCCGAATGCGTGGATGTATGACCCACGCAACCCGAACAGCGTCGCGTTCGATCCGTCTGTTGGTGATCCACAAGACGTGTTCTTCTATCACCGTTTTGCTGCTATGGGTAATCGAGACAGTGAAGTTGACAACGAAAACGTTGACTTTTTAGTTGGTGCTGAGGGTCGTGTCGGTGGATTTGACCTCGATTTCGGCGTTCGCCGCGTTCGTAACAAAACGTCTGACATTGGTAACGGTTACTTAGCAGCTTCGACTGCTTGGTCAAACGTTAATAATTTCAATCCAGGTTACTGTGCTGACGGTTCGTTTGACGCTGCATCTTGCCGTTTCGGTTATGATATCCAAAACCCCTCGAATAACCCGCAAGGTATTCTGTCAGCTGGTGTCGTAACAATTTCCCGTATTTCTACCTTTGATATCGATGAAATCTACGCGTCTGCTGGTTTCGAGATCACTGAAATCGGCGGCGGTATGATGCAAGGTTTCGTGGGTATCGAGCGTCGTGATGAGCGTTATCAAGATAAGTACGATTCACAGTCAGAGGCTGGATTAGTCGGTGGTTCAGCAGGTAACTCAGCCGGTGGTGGCCGAGATGTTACCGCAGCATACTTCGAGATCTTAGCGCCATTAACTTATGATCTGGAAATGTCTGTTGCTGGTCGTTTCGATGACTACTCTGACTACGGTTCAGACTTCTCACCAAAAGTGAGCTTGCGCTGGCAGCCAATGGACAACCTATTGATTCGTGGTTCTTACGGGTTAGGTTTCCGCGCACCAACGCTTGATGTTTTGACTCAGTTAACATCATTCTCTGCTGATTCCGTACGCGACGCAAGAACGTGTGAAATCCTGTCAGGTGATCCAAACTTAGCTTGTCAGGTAAATGCATACTATATTGCAAACCCAGATCTGAGTTCAGAGTCATCGACTCAGTATTCTTTGGGTGTCGCTTATCAACCGACTGAGTGGTTGAACTTCACTGTGGATTATTACAATATCGAAATCGATGATCGTATTCGTTCGTATAGCTCACAGAACTTGATCGATGCAGAAATGGCTGGTGATCCAATTCCAGATGGATTGGGTGTTACTCGCGATTCTAACGGTGCTATCACTCGGATCGATGCAGGTTTTGGTAACGCAGGTACCTTAGAAACTTCAGGTTTTGACATCAACGTTCGTACAGAGTTCGATTTTGGCGACATGGGTGCATTAACCTCTAACTTGAACTTGTCACACATCATCGATTACAAAACCGATGGTGGTCGTAACGAAGTGAAAGATCGTGGTTTACCACAACAGCGTATCACCTTACAGAACCAATACACTTGGGGTGACTTCACCGCGGCGTGGAACATTAATGTCATCGGTACTCAGTACACCTTCGTTGAAGCACGCAATGATGAAGGCGTATTCCCGAACTGTAGTGGCGCTGGTGCTGGTGTAACAACCGCACGTTGTGGTAACTGGGGTACGTGGACCACTCACGATCTACAGTTAAGCTACAACACACCTTGGAACGGTCGTGTGACTGTTGGTGCACAGAACATCTTCGAAAAACTTCCGAAGATTGACGTCATCGACGGTTCAGAGTACGGCTTTGGTGGTCGAGGATACAACTTCAACCTTTACAACGCGTTCGGTCGTATTACTTACGTTCGTTACACGCAACGTTTCTAAGCACGGGCTCGCTTAGCGAGTTAAGTTAGAAGAGTAAAGCGATAAACCGGCCCTCATCTGGGCCGGTTTTTTTATTGAAGAGAAAATTCCACCCTAGACGTTTTTACAAGTCCTCCTACCAGATCAATAGCTAGAGAACCTTTACATTCTATTCTGAGCAAAATTTGAACTATTTCTTGCAGATTTGTTCGAAATTCTTGTCCTTGGTGCACGGAACAAAGAAAAAATAGGGTGAAATCAATACATTTTTGTCAGAACCTTAAGACAAGGGTAAATTGATTGAAAATGCCCGGTTGACACGCTTGGCGGGTTCATGGGAGTATTCAGACAATGCTATTTTCGCGAAATAGCGTATTTTTGGTGTAGAAAAACCTTTTTCATCACTCACACAACTGGGTCCTTAGCTTTACCAGGTGATGTTCGCAATTTTGTTCTAAACCTCGTAAGCAACGGATGAAGTTAAGTCAAATTGGTTGGGAACTATGACCACAGTAATCAAACGAAGCAAAATCGCTGCCGCCGTGGTAGGTGTGATGGCGCTGACAGGGGTAGGACTAGCGTCTGCTAGCAATCCGACACTGTCACAGTTACAAGCTGAGCAAACACAAACAAACCGCGCTCAGGTTGCCTCTCAAGAGCGTATCGACTCTTTGTTCGAGCAAAGCCGTGAACTACTCGGTGAATACCGTGCAGTTGTTGCGGAATTCGAAGCGCTGAAACTTTATAACGATCACGTACAAGCACTGGTTGATGACCAGAATGCCACGCTTGATTCGTTACAGCGTCAGATCGACGGCATCGAAGAAACACGTCAAGGCGTGGTTCCATTGATGTACAAAATGATCGACTCATTAGACGAATTCGTTCAGCTGGATATTCCAATTCACCGTGAACAGCGGGAGCGTCGAGTTGAGCGTCTACGTGACCTAATGACTCGTTCTAACGTGACTGACTCTGAGAAGTTCCGTCAAATCGTTGAAGCATACCAAATCGAGATGGATTACGGCGTAGGTCTAATCGCGTATCCGGGCACCCTGAGCTACGGCGGTCAAGACATCGCGGTTGACTATTTCCATCTTGGCCGTGTTGCATTCTTAGCGCAGTCTCTGGATATGCGTAATGCATGGTTGTGGGACAACAGTGCTCGTGAATGGACGCGCGTTGATGACTCGTTCTTGAGCCCGTTAACACAAGCCATCCGTATGTCACGTCGCCAAACTGCGTATGACGTGGTACGTCTGCCAATCTTTGCCGCGGAGAATGCAGAATGAAACAAGTAGTTAAAAACCTTATGGTTGCCGCGGCTGGTTTAACCCTTGCGGCATCAGCAGCTTTCGGTGCATCAGCACAAGAAGCCCGTTCACTAGACCAGTTGTTGCAACAAGTTCAGCAACAGCGTGCAGCAATGCAGCGCATCGACGAAGCCCGTGAGCGTGAGTTCATGAGCGATCGTGCAGACAAGCAAGCGTTGTTGCGTCAAGCACAACAGCAGTTGCGTAACGAGCAGCAACGCAGCACGCGTCTGCAAGAAGAATACGCACAAAACGAAATCAATATCGCCAACAAAGAAACCGAACTGGATAACATGGTCGGTACTTTAGGTGAGATTTTCGGTGTAATCCGTGGTGCAGCGTCTGACACGATTGGTCGTATCTCGACTTCAATTGTGAGTGCTCAGTACCCAGACCGTCACCTCGTTTTGGAAAGCTTAGCGCAAGCGCGTGAGTTACCAAACATCGGTGAACTCGAAGAGTTATGGTTAGCACTTCTGACTGAAATGACTGAATCAGGTAAAGTTGCTCGCTATCAAGGCGAAGTTACTCTGCTTGACGGTGGTTCAGAAGTTCGTGACGTTATTCGTATCGGTGCATTCAACCTGATTTCTGACGGTGAATACTTACTGTACAACGACGCCACTCAACAAATTCAGCCGATTGCTCGTCAACCAGCTGGTCACATCTTGCGTGCAGCGTCTAACTTCGAAAACACAAGTTCTGGCTTTGCCGGTGTCTTCGTTGACCCTTCACGTGGCCAGATCTTGAGCTTGTTAACCCAGAAGGCAACATTATCTGAGCGTTATCACCAAGGTCAGACCGTTGGTTATGCAATCACTGTTGTTCTTATCCTAGGTTTCATCATTGCAATCTACAAGTTAGTGACTCTAACTGCAGTAGGTGGCGCAATTCGTCGTCAGTTGAAGAACCCTCAGAACCCTTCAGACAAGAACCCACTGGGTCGTATCTTGAAGGTCTATCATGAGAACCCAAGCACTGACGTTGAAAACCTTGAGCTGAAACTTGACGAAGCGATTCTGCGCGAAACGCCGAAAGTTGAAGCGGGTGTGAACATCATCAAGATCCTTGCAGCAATCGCACCGCTTATGGGTCTATTAGGTACGGTAGTTGGTATGATTGGTACCTTCCAATCAATCACACTATTCGGTACTGGTGACCCGCGGATCATGGCAGGTGACATCTCAATGGCACTTGTGACCACTGCGATGGGTCTAATTGCAGCACTACCGCTTATCGTTATCCACTCAATTGTGGCTTCGAAGAGCAAATCAATTCTGCACATTCTTGATGAGCAGGCAGCTGGCATCGTCGCTTCTCACGCAGAGAAGAAGGGAGCGTAAGCTATGCAATTGTACCTGATGGGACTATGGGAAACTGTCAGGGATTTTATTGGCACAGGTGGTGACGTTTTATACCTGGTGTTCATCGCGCTATTGATCATGTGGATCGTAATGGTCGAGCGTTGGTGGTATCTCCTTGGTGTGTTCCCGAAGGAGCGGGATCGCATCATCAAGGAGTGGAACGCCCGGCAAGACACCACCTCCTGGTACGCACATAGAATCCGTGATGCATGGGTTTCCGAAGCGTCCGAAAAACTGTCAGCGCGGATGCTGCTGCTAAAGACAATGATTGCCATTTGTCCGTTAATCGGACTACTTGGTACGGTTACAGGTATGATCGCTGTATTTGAAATTATGGCGGTACAAGGTACAGGTAACCCACGTCTTATGGCTGGTGGTATCTCCATGGCAACAATTCCGACTATGGCGGGAATGGTTGCAGCACTATCAGGTATGTTCTTTGCTCAGCGCTTAGATGCGCGTGCGAAAGCGGCAAAAGAGCAATTAATTGATAGTCTGCCTCATCATTAAGAGAGAAGAATTATGGCACGTAAACGTTTACGCGAAGAGGAAGAAGCAACACTAGACATGACGCCGATGCTCGATATCGTCTTCATCATGTTGATCTTCTTCATCGTTACAACATCGTTTGTGAAAGAAGCAGGTATCGATGTTAATCGTCCTGAAGCAGCACAAGCGACTCAGAAACCTTCGGCCAACATCTTTATTGCTATCCGTGAAAACGGTGAAGTATGGATGGACCGCCGCCAGGTCGACGTTGAGCGGGTTGCCGCTAACTTGGAACGTCTCCTTGCTGAACAGCCTACCGATATGGTGGTTATTCAAGCAGACGAAAATGCCCGTCATGGTATTGTCGTGAAGGTGATGGACCAAATTAAAGAAGCAGGCATTGCCCAAATTTCGATAGCAGCGGAGAACGATTAATTATGGTACGCATCTTAGTATCAATACTACTAGGCGCTGCTGTTACCTTCCTGCTGTTTGTCTTTATGGCATTTTTGATCAGTGGTGGGGCGCAGCGGGCAGAGCCGCCTGAAGCACCTGCTACGATCGATATTGTCGGTGCACCACCGGAATCGGAAGAGTCGACGCGTCGCCGTACGCCGCCGCCTCCTCCGGAGCCGCCAGAGCAGCCGCCTGAGAGTCCTCCCCAGGAACCTCAATCGTCTGATGATGCAGTGTCATTTAATCTTGACATTGGTGGTGTAGCTCTTGGTGGCGCGAACACTGGCTTGGGTGACCCAAGCGCAGGTTTAGGCCGCGATGGTGATGCTCAACCGATTGTTCGGGTTGAGCCACGCTATCCGCCGGCCGCTGCACGAGATGGCATCGAAGGATGGGTACGACTGCGCTTTACAATTGACGAAACTGGCGGTGTGACGGATATCGAAATTATCGAAGCAAATCCACGTCGTATTTTCGACCAGGAAGCGCGCCGTGCACTAGCACGCTGGCGCTATGCTCCGAAAATTGTCGACGGTCGTCCGCAGCGTCAAGAAGGCCTAACTGTGCAACTCGACTTTACAATGGACGGGGGCTAACCTATGAAAACTATCACATCAACAATTGGTGCTGTGGTCTTCGCGTTGGGTTTTACGCTGTCCGCACCACAGGCTCAGCAAGCCGCTTCGGATGATGTTGGTTTCACGATTCCAACCGCTGAAGAAGTGCAGCGTGCGCGCGACAACCGTCGCTCGCAAGCCTTAGGTGAGCGAGTTGCCCGTCGCGTTATGACGTCATTTGAGTTGTATGAAGCAGGGGAAATGCAAGCTGCAATTGCAGAGCTTGATCAGATTCCTACGCGTGGTGCAACCGACTATGACCGTGCATATGTAGCGCGCTTTAAAGGGACCTTGTTAGCAGGACTCGAGGACGATCCAACGTCAATTCCACGAGCGATTCGTGAACTTGAAGCTGCGATTGCTCCAAACGTCTTGAGTTTCAACGACCAAGCGAACGCACTGCAGCTACTCGGCAACCTCTACCTGATGGAAGAGAATTTCCGTGACGCTATCACCATGTTCCGCCGCTATTTGCAGTTCATGGGAGAGTGGAATCCAGACATCTTAATCCGTATGGCGTCAGCGCATATGGAACTGAGAGAGTTTGCACAAGTGATTCCATTGGCTGAAAAAACGATTTTGCATCAGCCTGAACCGAATCGTAACCCGTACGTCTTGATGATTGCGGCTTATTACGAAAGCGGTCAGGTTCCACAAGCAATTTCAGTTTTGGAGCGTGGTGTGCAGGTGTTACCTGCGGAGAAAGGCTGGTGGGTTCAGTTAGGCATGTTCTACATGCTCAACGAAGACTATGACAAAGCACTTTCGACCATGCGTATTGCTTATGACGCAGGCTACTTTACTCGAGAAAACGATTATCGTGCCTTGTATCAGTTACTGGCTAACAGCGGTATTCCGTTTCATGCAGCAGAATTGATGCGTCGCCATTTAGAAGGTGAGCAGGTCACCCGCTCAGCGCAAAACTACTCAATGGCAGCACGTTCGTTCCACAGCGCACGGGAATTCCGTCGCGCAGCGGAAATGTATCGTCAGGCAATTTCGGTAGCAGATAACGAATCGGATATTCGTGATTATTATCGTCGGATTGGAGAAGCCTTGTTGTTAGCTGAGCGTTATCGCGAAGCAGCACCAGCATTCCAAGAAGCAATTAATCGCATGCCGCAAGGTGAAGATGCCGGTCGCTTGTACATGTCGTTAGCGGAAGCTTATTTTTACAGCAACCAATATCGCCAAGCGCACCAAGCAGCGCAGAATGCAGCGCGGTTTAGTAGCACTCGCCGCAACGCAAACAGTTGGGCTGAGTACATCAAGACCACTGCTGAGCGCCGCGGCTCAAGTATTTAATACTTTAGCGAGCTCGATAAATGAAAGCCCTGCGGAATATTCCTCAGGGCTTTTTTATTGGGTGAACAATGACCTAGCAGTGAAAAGCGGGATTAATCCATCGTTACTCTGTTGGGAACTTTCTTAAATGTTTGGGATCAGATATGATCGCTACCCAAGTTCAACGTCGTATGAGGGTGAAAGCATGGCCGGGCACGAAAACTTTAAGGAGCAAACAGGTGGTTTCCACTGGCTGCTCGTGGTCTTAACGTTTGTCGGTATCGCATTACTTCCTGTAGTGTTGCGCCTTATCTCATTATTTACCGCGTAGGGGCAGTTTCCCTGCGAGTGTCGCTGGCGACACATCATTGTTCTTTAAGTAGAGGTGGACATGGCATTGTCTTTGTTGTTGGTTGAAGATAACGCACGGACGCGTGAACAAATCCTTGAAATGTTAGTTGACACTGAGTTTCAAGTGACCGTTGCGGTTGATGGACTTGACGGCTTAAACCAAGCGAGAAAAAAATGCTTCGACGTCGTCTTATTGGATCAGAAAATGCCGCTCATGGATGGTTTCGTGTTGGTGAAGAATCTCCGCGATGAACCCGAGTACGGCGCGATCCCATTAGTATTTATGACTACATCAGAACCCGCGCAGGTGCAAGACAAGGCCTTGCGAATGGGCGCCGATTGCGTGTTAGGGAAACCCTTACAAGCTGATGTATTAATCTCTCATTTACGCGAGTTAACCAAACGCCGCGTAGTAGCTTGAGTAACCAAGAATGACTCATTATACCGCTGCGGATATGCGCAGTAACTATATTGCGCGCCGCATAACCCCGGTAGAAAATTTTCCGAAACCAGGTATTCGTTTTCGTGACATTACACCGGCACTGCAAGATCCACGGGCGTTGCGCAATAGCATCGATTTATTCGCAGAACGCTATGAGAATATGGGACTGACCCAAGTTGTTGCGGTTGAAGCACGCGGCTTTATTTTCTCAGCAGCGCTGGCAGATCGTCTGGGTATCGGATTAACCTTGATTCGCAAAGCCGGTAAATTACCACGTGATGTATTTTCAGCAAGCTATATGCTGGAATACGGTGACGATGTCTTAGAATTACATAAAGACGCGCTGAAACCGCGCGATAAAGTTATCATCATGGATGACATGCTCGCCACTGGTGGAACCATTTCTGCGGCGGTTGATCTCGTCAAGAAAACACCAGCGACCATTATCGAAACCTCGTTTGTGTGTGAATTGCTGTATCTAGGCGGCCGCAAAAAACTCGATCAAATGGGCATAAACAGTTACGCTATCTGTGCATTTGATGAGTAGAATGAACGTCCGCAATTAACAATAAAATAATGGAGGCGGCATGAGTTACCAAGTGCTGGCACGGAAATGGCGGCCACGTACCTTTACTGAAGTTGTCGGCCAACAACATGTGTTGCAAGCGCTTACCAATGCGTTGACGCATCAACGTCTCCATCACGCCTATTTACTGACTGGCACTCGTGGCGTCGGTAAAACCACAATCGCACGAATTTTGTCGCGAAGTCTAAACTGCGAGCAGGGCATCACGCCGCAGCCCTGCGGACAATGTTCTTCTTGTGTTGATATCGAGGCCGGTCGATTTGTCGATTTAATGGAAATCGACGCAGCGTCACGGACCAAAGTCGAAGACACCCGCGAGATATTAGAAAACGTCCAGTACCGTCCAACAGCAGGTCGTTACAAAGTCTATTTGATCGATGAAGTCCACATGCTGTCGCGCCATAGCTTCAATGCCCTATTGAAGACTCTCGAAGAGCCACCACCCCATGTTATTTTCCTGCTAGCGACGACGGATCCGGACAAATTACCGGTTACTGTGCTGTCACGTTGTCTGCAGTTTAATTTACGGGGTTTGACGCGGGACGAAATTAGCGGTCAATTGCAGCACATTCTTAAAGCTGAACACATTCAGTTTGATGAAGCAGCTCTGGCGCTGCTTGCGCGCTCGGCAAACGGCAGTATGCGCGATGCACTCAGCTTAACCGATCAAGCCATTGCCCAAGGCAATCAAGTGGTTAGCGAGCAGGTTGTAGCGCAGATGCTGGGTCGCATAGATGCCCATAACCTATTGGATTTAATCGCTGCATTTCACCAAGGCGAGGTGACGAAAACCTTGCAATTGCTGCGTGACTTGCTTGATCGGGTACCCGATATCAGTGTTGTTCTTACAGAACTGCAAACGTTATTGCATCAGTTAGCACTAGTGCAAGTTGCACCAAACTTACTAGACTCAGAATTAGTCGCTCATCGCGGACAAATGGAAGCTCTCGCACGAACTATCCCAGCACCGGCGTTACAGGTTTATTATCGCTTAGTGATTGACGGACGCCGGGAATTACCCTTCGCTGTGGACGCCTTTAGTGGTGTGGAAATGACCCTGCTGCGTCTTGCAGCTTTTCGACCGCAGAGTGCGGAGGATGAAGCGCCGGGAAAGTCACCAACAGATAATGCAGCAGCGACCGATGTCGTTGCCGCTAATCCCGTAGCAGATAATCCAGTCGCGGATGGTTCTGCAGCGGATAATCCCGCAGCAGAAAGTCCCGTTGCAGAAACTGCTAGCGCAGAAGGTTCCGTAGCTGAAAGTGCCGTAGCTCAAAACGCCGAAGCAGCGGAAGTTGCGGAAACGAAAGCGCCAGATTATGCGGCAAAAGCTACACCACAATATGCACCTGAAGTAACGCCAACGTCTAAAGTCGATGAAGTGGGTTCTACAGCGAAGCCATTGGCAACCGCAGAATTAAAAGCTGAGCCAAAGCCAGAGCGACAGCCAGCGCCAGAAGCCAAGCCAGAGCAACAGCCTCAAGCAGAGCTTAAGACGGCAGCTCAACCTCCTGGGCAGCCATCAGTCTTAAAAGAGGCAACCCATGAATTTGATTCAGCGGTTTTGGCCAATGATGATGCATTTGATTTCGATGATGAAGATGACGATTTACTCGCACTAATCGCTGAGCAAGAACAGCTTGAACAGCGAGCGCAGACGCTGCGACCGAGTTCGACGCAACAGCCTTCATCAACGCCGAAACAGGCCGTACAGAGCTCGACGACGTCGAATCTGAGTGGTTTATTGGCGACTTATGATTCACTCTTAAGCCGCAAAAAGGAGCGCAGTAAGTCAGGCGAGCAAAAAAGCGAAAAGCAGAGTGAGGAAGAGAGCGTAACCCGCACCGAGCGCAGCAGTAAGTTGGTACGGACGCAAGATCCTGTTCTATCTGAGCCAACAAATAGTGAACCCATGCCTAACGCGGCTGAACACTCTAGCGACCAATCGGAATGGGTCGCCAATCCGCCTGAGGTTACCTCAAGGGAGTCAGAATTTGAACCGAGTCAATCCGAAGCAAGATCGAGTGAGTCTGAGTCCGCCTCTCGTCAGGTTGAAGGAAGCGCTGGCCAGCCCACAGAAGTAAAACGTGCAGCAGAAATTGACGATTGGAGTAAATTAGTGGATAGCCTTGAAGTGGTTGGGCGCACTCGCCAAGTACTTTTAAATGCGATGCTGCATCGCACTGCTGAAGGTTTGCGCCTAGAGGTCGATGAACAACAACGGGCGTTATTGTCTGGCCATATGGAAGCGAGTTTGCGCAATGAACTCAGTAAGGTTATGGATACCAGCAATTTGAGCATTGAGCTGGGGCAGCCGCAAGATACCCCATTCCTGATACAACAACGGATTGACGCGGAACGTCTCGCAGCAGCACAGGAACGCGTTCAGGCGCATCCGCTGATACAGCGCTTGCAATCCGAGCTTGCGGCCCATATATCGTCGGTAAAGGTGCTCCACTAGCAGCATTTCCCGAAGGCACTGTAGATTCCGCGCTGCGGCCAGATGTGTTAATCTGTGTCGATTGCGCACTGATTAATTGATTTTAAATAGAAGAGAGAAACGCATGTTTAAAGGTGGTTTAGGAAACATGATGAAGCAAGCGCAGCAGATGCAGGAAAAAATGCAGCAAGCGCAAGCAGAAATTGCCAGCATGGAAGTGACCGGTGAAGCGGGTGCGGGCATGGTCAAGGTCACCATGTACGGTAACCATAACGTCAAGCGCGTGGCGATTGACCCAAGCTTATTTGGTGATGAAGATGATCGCGAAATGCTTGAAGATCTAATCGCTGCCGCGACCAATGATGCCGTTCGTCGCGTCGAAGAAGCGTCAAAAGAAAAAATGGGTTCAATTGCCGGTGGTATGGGTTTACCGCCAGGAATGAAATTACCGTTTTAATGAAAACCTACAGTCCCGCGATCTCAGCCTTGATCGATGCCTTGCGTGTCCTACCCGGCGTCGGTCAAAAAACAGCGCAACGTATGGCGTTCCAGCTTCTTGAAAAGCAGCGTGAAGGCGCTGCCAAGCTTGCGGACAGCCTTGTGCATGCGCTTGCTGTGGTGGGACGCTGTTCGCAGTGTAGAACTCTAACCGAAGCGGACGTGTGTAGTATCTGTAGTGATGCAGTGCGCGCTGATGAAGGTTTGTTATGTATCGTTGAGTCGCCAGCCGACGTGCTGGCGGTTGAGCAGACGAGCCAGTTTCGTGGTCAATACTTTGTTTTGATGGGACGGTT
The DNA here is from genome assembly GCF_022565475.1 of Aliidiomarina sp. Lineage (GTDB taxonomy): Bacteria > Pseudomonadota > Gammaproteobacteria > Enterobacterales > Alteromonadaceae > Aliidiomarina. The sequence continues at coordinate 114,541 of NZ_JAIUMR010000005.1, forward strand.
GTCGCCGCTTGACGGTATCGGCCCTGCGGATATTGGTCTCGACCTGTTAGAGCAACGTTTTCAGCAGGGTGGTATTGACGAAGTTATTCTCGCCACAAACCCAACCCTAGAAGGCGATGCAACCGCGTACTTTATTGCCGATCTGGCAGCAAAATATAGCATTAAAGCGTCTCGTATCGCACACGGCGTTCCGGTTGGTGGCGAGCTTGAATATGTGGATCATACTACCCTAGGCCACGCATTTTCCGGTCGTAAGTCGTTTTAATTTAAAATTCCCTCCTGCCGTCATTTAAAAAAATCCTTGAAATTGCGTACGGCTAACCCCATGTGTTGAATAGGGTTAATCAATTTAGCAATTCAGGAGAAAGATCACCATGGCTGACGGTCAGCATGCTGAAAAACACGGATTTCAGACAGAAGTAAAACAACTTTTACATCTGATGATTCATTCCTTGTATTCAAACAAGGAAATTTTCCTGCGGGAGTTAATTTCAAACGCCTCCGATGCAGCCGACAAGCTGCGCTTCAAGGCTTTGCAAAATAACGACTTATTTGAAGGTGATGCGGAACTTCGCGTGCGTTTGAGTGTGGACAAAGACGCGCGGACCATCACCATTAGCGATAATGGTATTGGTATGACACGCGATGAGGTGATGAGTAACCTCGGTACCATCGCTAAATCGGGAACTAAAGAGTTTTTTAGCCAATTGTCCGGCGACCAAGCTAAAGATTCGCAGCTCATTGGTCAGTTTGGTGTCGGCTTCTATTCGGCATTTATTGTTGCTGACCGCGTCACTGTGCGCACTCGTACCGCCGGTGCAGCCGCAACCGATGGTGTTGAATGGCAGTCCGAGGGCGATGGGGAGTTTACCATTGCGGCACTGAATAAGCCGACACGGGGAACCGAAATTACTCTGCATCTGCGTGAAGGTGAAGACGAGTTCCTTGACGCATGGAAGTTGAGTTCGATTGTGACGACCTATTCGGATCACCTGAATATTCCGGTACAGATGTGGAAGGACGAAGTACCTGAACAAGAAGGTGAAGACGGCGAAAAGATCGCTGGCAAGCCGGGTGAATGGGAAACTGTAAACGCAGGTAAAGCGCTGTGGCTGCGAGAAAAAGCAGATATCAGTGACGACGAATATAAAGAATTCTATAAGTCAGTCGCTCATGATTTCGATGAACCACTACTGTGGTCGCACAACAAAGTTGAAGGTAAGCATGAGTACACGAGCTTGCTTTATATTCCCAAGCGTGCACCTTGGGATCTGTGGAACCGCGACAACCAAAAGGGCATTAAACTCTATGTTCAGCGCGTCTTCATTATGGACGACGCCGAGCAATTTATGCCGACATATTTGCGCTTTGTGCGTGGTCTGATTGACTCCAATGACCTGCCGCTCAACGTCTCACGAGAAATTTTGCAAGACAATAAAGTCACGCGTGCGATGCGCAGTGCCAGCACCAAGAAGGTCTTGCAAAGCCTAGCAAAGCTCGCCCGCGATGATCAGGAAGCCTATGCCAGCTTCTGGGACAACTTCGGTAACGTCTTAAAAGAAGGACCGGCTGAAGATCAAGGGAATATCGAGCGCATTTGTGAGCTGTTACGCTTTGCCAGTACGCACGAAGACAGTGATAAACAACGTGTATCACTCGACAGCTACATTGAGCGCATGAAAGAGGGTCAGGACAAGATTTACTATATTGTTGCCGACAGTTATGAAGCAGCGAAAAATAATCCGGCCCTGGAAATTTTCCGTAAGAAAGGCGTGGAAGTGTTATTGTTGTCCGACCGCATTGACGAGTGGTTGATGAGCCACTTGGACGAGTACCAAGAGAAGAAATTCCAATCGGTAACTCGCGGTGATCTTGATTTAGGCACGCTTGAAGACGAAGCCGAAAAGAAAGAGCAAGAGCAACTCGAACAAGATTTCGCCACGACGGTTGAGCGTTTTAGCAAAACCCTCGGCGATAAAGTCAAAAAGGTTCGCGTGACCCATCGCCTTACCGATTCACCAGCCTGTATTGTCACAGACGACAACGATATGTCGACGCAGATGGCGAAACTGATGGAAGCGGCCGGCCAAAAAGTACCTGAAACCAAGTACATTTTTGAGCTCAACCCAGAACATCCGTTAGTGCAACGGATTGCCAATGAGCAAGATGAAGCACGTTTTGGCGAGTGGGCGGAAGTTCTATTGGACCAAGCGACCTTGGCCGAACGGGGTAGCTTGAAGGACCCAAGCAGCTTTGTGCGCCGCTTAAACAAGTTGATGTTGGCAATGTAACTTTCCAGTTCATCTGATTAAGGCCGGCCAAGTCGGGGTTTTTAGCCCTATACGACGATGGTCGGCCTTGTTATTTGTGACCTTGAAAGGTAAAGTTGAGCGCATTATTTTTCAGTTTCATTTCATTTTGTAATAACAGGGGAATTACCATGCGGATCATCCTGCTGGGTGCGCCAGGCGCAGGGAAGGGCACGCAAGCCCAATTTCTGATGAATACTTATAATATTCCGCAAATTTCGACCGGTGATATGCTTCGGGCGGCAATCAAAGCGGGCACAGAACTTGGCCAAAAGGCGAAGGAAGTCATGGATGCCGGCCAACTGGTGTCAGACGACATTATGATTGGTTTGGTGCAGGAGCGGATTGCTCAGGACGACTGTAAAAATGGTTTCCTCTTAGACGGCTTTCCGCGCACGATTCCGCAAGCGGACGCAATGCAAGAAGCCGGTATTAAGATTGATTATGTGCTCGAATTTGATGTCGCTGATGACGTGATTGTTGAGCGTATGGCCGGACGTCGTGTTCATCCAGGCTCAGGTCGGGTTTACCATGTGGTTTATAACCCACCGAAAGAAGAAGGTAAAGACGACGTCAGTGGCGAAGACTTAGTGATTCGTGATGACGACAAAGAAGAAACTGTGCGAAAGCGTTTGGCGATTTATCATGAACAAACCGAACCATTGGTTGCCTACTATCAAGATCTGGCCAAGCAAGACGTGGTGAGCTATCACAAACTTGACGGTACCAAGAAAGTTGAAGCCGTAAGCGCGGAGTTAAAAACCTTACTCGGTTAGCAATGAAGGCGAAAATTTTCGCCTGTTAGGACGGTGGTAAGTCACGCTCGTCACTGGCGCCAAGAAAGCGTATTATAAAGCCCGAACAAGTCTTGATTTGTTCGGGTTTATTCTATGTATACGACCCTTGCTGCGGCTCAAATCGCGGCTTCATGCTCATTTAGCGCAAAAGGAAAACAGAACTATGTTGTCGATTACCAGTTTATTTGCCGGTTTACTGACGCTCTTGTTAATGGTGCTGTCGTATCGAATTATTCGACTGCGTTGGCGTGATCGCGTCGGCATTGGCACCGGCGAAAGCTTAGATTTAAAAGTGGCTGTGCGCATTCACGGTAACTTTATTGAGTATGTTCCGCTGGCACTGATTTTACTCGGTTTGTTAGAAATGAACGGCGTCAGCCCGCAATGGTTGTATGCGCTTGGTGGCCTGTTGTTTGTCGCCCGGATCAATCATGCGATTGGCTTGACCAAAACCGCAGGAGTCAGCATCTATCGCAGTATTGGTGTGCTGGGTACGTTTGCAATGCTGATCATTGCGGCCATTTATTTATTGGTGTTAGTTGTTGATTAAGTTGTGACCAAAATGAATATCGTCGCTTTACATAGTTCCCAAAGTCATTCAGGGCAGTGGCGTGCGTTGAGCAAAGCACTGGCCTTGGAACCTGACTTTACGCTGCACACGCCAGACCTAGTCGGTTATGGCCGTGCTCCAGCATTCGATCAACCGGCGGAGTCGTTTCGCTTTGCCGATGAACTTGCCGCTCTGCAACAACAACTTCCTGCTGACGTTGCGCCCGGTGGTGAGCCGGTTGTTTTAGTTGGGCATTCGTTTGGTGGCGCGGTGGCTTTGCATTGGGCATTACGTTATCCACAGCAAGTTCAAGGTTTGGTCTTGTACGAACCGGTGAGTTTCCATGTTTTACCGGCAGGACATGCGGCACGAGAAGAAATCGTGTCGATTGCGGAGAAAATGGACGCGCTTAGTCTTGAGCAAGCCGCGGCCTGCTTTGTTGATTATTGGAATCAGCCCGGCTATTTTTCACGTTTACCGGAAAAAGCTCGGGCCTTGATGATTGCGCAGCAAGCGAAAGTGAATGCAGACTTTCACGCATTGTTGGATCAGCCAACGCAGTTAGCTGAATACGCCGCTGTAACGGTTCCTGTGGTGCTGATTCATGGCACACAGTCACCGCTTTCGAGCCAGACTGTTGCGCAATTGCTTGCTGCAACCTTACCAAACTGTCTCCATTTAGACCTTGATGGTGGGCATATGGCCCCGTTAACTCAGTCGGCGCAAGTTAATCCGCTGATGTTGAATGGCATTCGCTACATTTGCGAGCAAATGCAGACGACGAGTTAAACCATGAATTTCCGTTCAGACTTTGCGTTATTTCAGCAACAGCCAGAGCTTGTCTACCTGGACAGTGCTTCCTCCTGCCAAGTTCCGGAGTCGGTTGTTGGCGCTATGAGCGATTATCTGCGCGGACATCATGCGAATGTCCATCGTGGTAACTATCGTTTGAGCCAAACTGCAACTGAGCGTTATGAGCAGTCACGACAACGCATCGCTGACTTTTTGGTGACAACCGCGCAACAAGTCGTGTTTACTCAGGGTACCACCGATGGTTTGAACCGACTTGCAGCGGGTCTAGCGGCAAGAGTCCAGCGCGGTGACAACGTTGTCGTGTCGTTGGCGGAGCATCATGCCAATTTGCTGCCTTGGCAACGTGTCTGCCAACAACGCGGTGCTGAGTTACGCGTACTGCCGCTGGATAGCAGAGGTCGAATTGTGGCGGGCACTGCGTTGATCGATGCCAAAACGAAAGTGGTGGCGCTCACCCATGCGAGTAATGTACTGGGGGTCGTGAACCCATTAGACGAGGTCACCTCACGGGCGCGCGAGGTTGGTGCTTTGGTGGTGATTGATGCAGCGCAAACAGCGGCACATTTGCCCTTAGCGCCTGACCGCATGAACATCGATGCCTTAGTGTTTTCTGCCCATAAGGTCTATGGACCGACCGGCGTCGGCGCGTTATGGATGACCCCAGAGTTGGCTGCAACCTTACCCCTATATCAAGTTGGCGGTGGCATTGTTACCCAAGTAACGACACAGCACAGCGACTATGTTAGCGGTATTCAACGCTTCGAGCCAGGCACACCGAATTTAGTTGGCATTGCCGGCTTTGTGGCGGCGTTGGATTACCTTGAACAGGCTCGAGCGCAGGGAAGTGCTGGCTACTTGCAGGGCTTGATGACGGATTTGTTCACTATGTTGAACGAATTTCCAATGCTTCGTTGTTTGCCGCACGGCGATGGACGTGTGCCGGTGGTGAGTGTGACGAGTGACGATCCGGACATGCATCCCAATGACATCGCCATGTTGCTGGATCAGCAGGACATCGCGGTTCGCAGCGGCCATCATTGTGCCCAACCGTTACTACACAGCTTAAGCCAACAAGGCTGCCTGCGCTTTTCCTTGGGTGTATATAATCAAACGGCGGATATCCAACGTTTACATGAGGGCCTCAGCAAGGCACTCGATTTACTTAGCTAGGTCCTTGAGGTAATTAGAACCGATGCGACATTTATGGCCAGAAACGAAAAAACTCGGTTTATTGACCGGTCCGATCCTGATTGCGCAGCTGACGCAAATGATGATGGGTGTGGTCGACACCTTGATGTCAGGCCGAGTGGGGCCGACCGATCTTGCCGCGGTGGCTGTAGGCGGCGCCATCTGGATTCCGCTGACCTTGATCATTTTCGGTTTTGGTTTGTCTTTGGCGCCTGTCGTTTCACATTGTGATGGTGCTGGTGACCGTTCCCAACTCGGTCGCCACCTGCAGCAGAATCTCTATACGTGTATCATTACCGCGCTACTCACCGGCCTACTGATGTATTTAGCACCGTCGGTGCTTGCCGTGATGGACGTCGAGCCAGAATTTCGACGCATGACCTTGGACTATTTGCACTATATTGTTTGGGGTTTACCGGCATTTGTTCTGTATGTGGTGCTGCGCAACTTCTGTGAAGGCTTGTCGCATACCATGCCGTCGTTAGTAATTGGCGTTATTGGCCTGCTCATCAACATCCCTGCAAACTATGTCTTTATCTACGGCAAGCTCGGCATGCCGGCATTAGGTGGTGCTGGTTCTGGTATTGCTTCGGCGCTTGTTCTGTGGGGGATGGCATTGAGCTTGTTGTTCTATGTGGTGTTGTCAAAGCGCTATCGTCCAGTGATGCCGTTTCGTCGCTTTTATCCACCGAATTGGGACGACATGTGGCACTTCACCCGGATCGGTTTTCCAATTTCAATGTCGTTGTTTTTCGAAACTTCATTGTTTGCTGCGGTGGCGATTCTCATCGCGCCATTAGGTGCGATTATGGTCTCTGGCCACCAGATTGCCTTAAACGTATCGTCGATTGTGTATATGTTCCCGCTCAGTTTAAGTATGGCGGTAACCTTGCGGGTGGGCTTTGCACTCGGTTCGCGGCAGCCGGACGATGCCATGAATGCCTATAAAGTGGCTATGCTGCTTGGGCTCAGTTTTGCGACGATTAATGGTCTCGGCATGTGGCTCGGCGGACGTTGGCTGGCAAGCTTTTACACTGAAAACATGGAAATTATCCAGTTAGCGGGAACTTTGCTTGGTTTAGCGGCGATTTTCACCATTTCCGACACCTTCCAAGCGATTTCGATTGGCGCACTGCGTGGTTATAAAGATACCCGTGCGGCGATGGTCGTCACGCTGATTGCCTATTGGCCGTTTGGCTTGACGGTCGGGATCATCTTGGCTTTGACCGATTTGATTGTGCCGCGCATGGGCGCAGCCGGCTTCTGGATTGGCTTTATTTCCGGCTTAAGTGTCGCGGCCGTGCTATTAACCTTGCGCTTGTTCCGCGTCCACTCTGCTTGGGTGGCGAAAAATAATAAGCAGCACGCTCTTACGGATGGCTCTTAATGTTCATGATTCGAATGACTAAAGTCTAAATCATTTTCATCCTGAACTTTCGTTATTTAAACGCAATGTTTTTGGCCTTCTGGCGCACACCCCGTATATTAAATTTTTGTTAAATTTACGGGTCAAGTCTCATGCCACAAAATCGTCGTTCTCGACTACGTTTATCTCCGCTGGTGCTCGCGCTCGCAGCGGCCTCTTGTGTGACAGTCGCAATTGCTGATGTCCCACTTGTGCAACCGGGTGCCCCCGGGCAGTCCAGTCGTCAAATCAGTGCTGAAGATGCAATTCAGCTGGTGTCTGCGCGGTTCACGACTGCCGACGTGAAGTTCATGCAAGACATGATTCCACATCACCAGCAAGCGTTGGATATGACGGCTCTCCTTGTAGAACGAACCAGCAGTAATGCCATGGTCGAGTTGGCTTCGCGGATCGAGCGTACGCAAGTCGATGAAATTGAATACATGACGCAATGGCTTACAGAGCGCGGACAAACTGTGCCGAGTCGCGATTGGAGTGAACATACGGATCACGGTCATCATGGTCACCACGGACATCACGGTCATGAAGAGCACAGCGGCCAGCAAATGATGGAAGGGATGGCAACACCCGAGCAAATGGAGGCGTTAGCCGCTTCGACTGGGCCTGATTTCGATCGGATGTTCCTTGAACTCATGATCAAACACCACGAAGGTGCATTGACCATGGTGGGTGACTTGTTACGCCATCGAGGTGCTGCGGAAGAAGCCGAGCTATTTGAGTTTGTCAATGAAGTTAAAAACGAGCAAGAAGCTGAAATCGGGCGAATGCTTGTCATGCTTGCTGGTTATTCGCCTGATCCACGGGCCGGCCTCGCCGCGGGATTCCGTGATGCTGGTGAAGCCATTTGGAACATGGAATTACTTGCTGCCTTACCGAAGCCAACGGGCTTCTATGATCCAGAAAATCCAGCCGGCCTGCCTGCAAGCCGCTTACGTGAACTTGCCAAAGTCGCTGAAGACAATGATACCGAGAGCACTGAAGCAGCTGCCGAAGTAAATGCTGAAGGAGAAACGCCAACGCGTTCAGGAGGTCCAAGCAATCGCCCGACGTTACTCGATTTCGCGAACACGGACATGGCATTCTCGGATAACACGCTTGTCGTGGGTAGCTATCACGGCTTCAAAATTTATGACATTAGTCGCCATGGTGCACCCGAGCTCATCAGTGCCGTCGTTTGTCCAGGTGGCCAAGGTGACGTATCAGTCGTCGGTGACTTGCTGATTATGTCGGTTGAACAAGGCAGTGGTCGTTTAGATTGCGGATTACGTGGTGTTGCAGGGCAAGTGAGTGAAGAGCGCTTCCGCGGTCTGCGTATTTTCGACATCAGTGACTTGACCATGCCGGTGCAAGTGGGCGCGGTGCAAACCTGCCGTGGTTCACACACCCACACGGTTGTTGCGAACGATGATAATCGTTTGATTGTTTATAACTCAGCCACCAGCTTTGTGCGTGAAGATGAAGAGCTCGAAGGATGTCTGAATAAAGACCCATTCCGCGATGATCGCACAGCGTTGTTCCGCATTGATGTCATCGAGATTCCAATCGATCGCCCACAAGACTCACGCATTATTCATAGTCCAGCAGTTTTTGCGGACCCTAACACCGGTAACCTCGCAGGTCTATGGGAGCGTGGTGACCATGGTCCGGGCACGCAAACGACAAATGAAACGAATCATTGCCATGATATCACCGTATTCCCAGCAGCGAACCTCGCCGCAGGTGCGTGCTCAGGGAATGGTATTCTCTTTGATATCACTGACCCAGTGAATCCAGTGCGTATTGACGATGTGGTTGACCCAGGCTTTGCTTATTGGCACTCAGCAACGTTCAGTAACGACGGCAGTAAAGTGATCTTCACGGATGAGTGGGGTGGTGGCACACGTCCTCGTTGTCGTGCATCCGACCCGATGCACTGGGGCGCGAATGCAATCTACGACATTGTCGACAATCAGCTCGTGTTCCGCAGCTATTACAAACTGCCAGCACCGCAAAGCGACACCGAAAACTGTGTTGCGCACAATGGTTCGCTGTTGCCGGTACCTGGTCGCGACGTCATGGTTCAAGCCTGGTATCAAGGTGGTGTCTCGGTGTTTGACTTCACAGATTCGTCGAACCCGTTTGAGATTGCTTATTTTGATCGCGGCCCTGTTGACGAGAAGACCTTGGTGACCGGTGGCTATTGGTCAACCTACTGGTATCGTGGCCTTGTTTACGGTACTGAAATTGTCCGTGGTTTGGATGTTCTTGAACTGGTACCGAGTGATTACATCAGCGCGAACGAGCTTGCTGCAGCTCTGTTGGTTGATAAGGGCAAGGAGTTTAATCCACAGTTGCAAGAAACGCTGAGCTGGCCGGCTGAACCAGTGATTGCACTCGCTTACAGAGACCAGCTGCAACGTGCTAACCGTCTTAGCGAAGCACAAGTGACGCAACTGACCAGCATGCTTGAAGAAACCGAGCAAGCGCTTGAGCGGGGTCGTCGTAATCGCGGATTATCTAATCGTCTGAATAGTATGGCCGCGGACATGAAGCGTGAGGCAAATTCCCGTGAAGGAATTGATCGCCAACGTTTGAATGGCTTGGGTGAGACTCTAGAAGGGCTTGCTGCTCGCTTACGTTAATCACTAGCGCGGTGCGATGCACCGCGAAGAGTTCTTTTACTCTAAAAAATGCCGAGCAATGCCCTAATGCTTGTCAGTGAAGCATTAGGCGTTGGGTTTAGATGGAGGATAGTTTGAAATCACTACTGTTGATTATCGCTGTACTTGCCAGTTTTAATACCTTTGCCAGTACTCAATCCGCGGAAGAGTATATCGAGGAAGTTAACAAAGCATTTGGTCGCTTTTTTGAAGCAACAAACGGTAAGAGCTTTAGTCAGCAGGTCATAGCTATCGAAGCGCTTTATTTAGAGTTTGAGGATAATGAAGCTGTACAAGATGTTCTTCTACAAAGCCTCGGCGACGTGTATTCGTTTCTAGGCCTGCATCAGCGGGCTTTAATGACAGTTGATAGCCGAGTCATTGAATCCGGAACGTTCTATGATGAAATAAAGCGCTTTGAAGTACATGATGCCATCGCCGCGATTTTGGAAAGATCTTCGGTGCATCAATTCGTGATGATAAATGAAGCACATCATGTTCCTAAACATAGGGTCTTAACGTATCAGTTACTTGCAGGCTTGTGGGAGCAGGGTTATCGCTATTTAGCTTTGGAAGCGTTGGCCGAAAATGCTGAGCAAAATATTACGATAGAGCATATTCCTCTTAATGCTGGTCATTATACGAAGGAGCCAATTTTCGCGAACTTGTTGCTCTATGCGCAAGAGCTTGGCTTCCAATTGGTCTCATATGATTATGGCTTTGAAATTCAAGGCACTATTGCAGAAAGAGAAAAGAGTGGCGCGAGCAACCTCCGTGAAAAGATATTCACTCAAAATCCTGATGCGAAAGTGATCATCCATGTTGGCTATAACCACATCAACGAAGAAAGTAGGCTCGCCCATTATCTGAAAGAGTCACTTGGACTTGACCCTTTAACGATTAACCAAACGGATATTGGCGAAAAAAGCGAGCAACAATATGAATCTGAAAGTTATGCATGGATGATTGCTAACCACGCTTTTGATTTACCAATTGTACTATTGAACGAAGCGGGCGAGCTTTGGTCAGCAAGCAGCAATAAATATGACGTGAATGTAATTTGGCCGAGGACTGTATACATTCAAAACCGCCCTGACTGGGCTTATCTAGGCCGGGTTTTGAAGCTAACTGACCTTGCTTGGTGCCAAGAAATATTCCCCTGTACCGTCGAGGTCTATAACTCGAAATCGGAGGGGGCAGTTCCAACTGATCGCATCTTAATCTTATCGGAGAATGATACCACTGGTGTTTTTATCTCACCTTCGAGTCGTAAAATAAAAGTAACCAACGCGGCTGGCGATAGGTTGCATACCGAGATAATTGATTAAAATGCTGGTGTATCGGTTAGCAAAATCCCGCGTGAATCATACCCATAAAAGGAAGCGCGCAGCGCTATTTTTTGCGTGCGCGCAGTACATCGATGACATCACTTAACTGCAGGTCGCGGGCTTGCAACACCACGGTTAAGTGGTAGAGCAGGTCCGCGCTTTCGTTAAGTAGGGCATCGTCGTCTTGAGCGACCGCAGCGAGAGCCACTTCGACGCCTTCTTCACCAACTTTTTGTGCGCAGCGGCGAATACCGCTCGCGAGTAGCTCGGCGGTGTAGCTGCTGCCCGCATCGCCGTTGGCGAGTTCTGCTTTACGCTGTTTGACGGTGTTTTCCAGCTCGATCAGTTCACTGATGGCTGGAATCTCCGGCGGTAACCAACAGCTTTCAGTGCCTAAGTGGCAGGTCGGGCCGTGTGGCTTGGCCAACACCAACAGCGAGTCTTGATCGCAGTCAGCCGTGACGGATACTAGCTCAAGTACGTGTCCGGAGCTTTCCCCTTTGGTCCACAAGCGTTGCTTGCTGCGGCTGAAGAAAGTAACGTGACCACTCTGCATGGTATGGCTCAGTGCCTCACGGTTCATGTAGCCTTGCATGAGGACACGGCCACTGATGCTGTCTTGCACCACAGCAGGCAAGAGGTCATCCATTTTTTGCCAAGCGAGTTGGTCGAGGTTATTGCCATCAACAATCATGTTGGATCCCTATTAAAGTGAATTCTATTCAGGTTAGGCTCAATATAAAGTGAATCGTATTCATGTTGAGCCTAACTAAGTGTGATCGAGTCGGGCGAATCGACTAAGGCCGAATAATCACGCCGGAGCTGCGCAGCTCAGTTTTTAAATCCGGAATTGCAATCACGCCTTTATGAAAGACCGAAGCGGCGAGCGCACCGTCGACGTTGGCTTGTTGAAACACCTCGATAAAATGTTCAACCGAACCGGCACCGCCTGAGGCGATGAGTGGTACGTTGCAGGCTGCGCGAATCGCTTTTAACTGCTGAATATCATAGCCATTGCGTACGCCGTCTTGATTCATACAGTTCAGCACGATTTCACCGGCACCGCGCGCGATCACTTCTTGCACCCAGTCGGCGGTTTGCCAACTGGTTTTCTGCGTGCGAGTCTCGTCACCAGTGAATTGATAGACGTCGTAGGTTCCGGTCTCTTGGTTATAAAAGCTGTCGATGCCAATGACAACGCACTGTTGACCAAACTCAGAAACCAGTTCGTTAATTAGCTCAGGGCGGCGCAGAGCCGGTGAATTGACCGATATTTTATCCGCGCCCATGGCCAGAATTTCGCGCGCTTGCTCAATCGACTGAATGCCACCCGCAACGGCGAATGGGATGTTAATCACTTCGGCAACGCGGCTGACCCAGGACTTGTCGACCACGCGACCATCGGACGATGCGGTGATGTCATAAAAGACTAATTCATCGGCACCTTCTTCGGCGTAGCGTTTCGCCAGAGGCACAATGTCACCAACAATTTCGTGATTACGGAACTGCACGCCTTTGACGACTTGACCGTCACGAACGTCGAGGCACGGAATTATGCGTTTTGCCAGCATGTGAGTGCCTCCGGTAAGGTGAATTGGCCGGTCAGCAGTGACTTGCCGAGAATGACACTATCGCAATTGGCGCTTTTTAATGTTTCCAGCTCAGCTAAGCTAGCAACACCGCCGGACGCTTGCCAGATAATGCTCGGATAGGCGCGTTTGAGAACGCGGTAAAGCTCGACATTGCTACCCGCTAAGGTGCCGTCGCGGCTGATATCGGTGCAAAGTACATGCTTCAAACCACGTGCTTGGTAGCGGTCGAGCACGTCTTCTAGACGCACTTCACTGGTGCTTTGCCAGCCATGGGTGGCAAGCCAGCGGTTGCCTTGCTCGTCAATATTGATGTCGAGCGCTAAGACAATTGCTTCCGGCCCAAACTCGTCGAGCCAACCTAAGACTTCGTCAACAGCGGTGACGGCTTTTGAGCCAATTACAGCGCGCTGAACACCAGCGGCTAATAAGTTAGCGACGTCGTCGCGGCTGCGAATACCGCCGCCGGTTTGAATCGGTAAGCCAGTGACGGTGACAATTTCGGTGAGTAAGTTCAGCTGGCGCTTGCTCGTATCGCGAGCGCCGTCAAGGTCGACTAAATGAAGAAATTCTGCGCCTTCATCACGATACTGCAGTGCAACAGCCACCGGATTGCTGTGGTAGGTGGTTTGCTGGTTAAAGTCACCTTTGAGCAGGCGAACGACGTTACCGTCAATTAAATCGAGAGCTGGAATTAGCATGTAAACTCCAAGAAATTCTGTAAAACACGCGCACCGTCGGCGCCAGAGCGTTCAGGGTGAAATTGCACACCGAGGAAATTGCCATTGGCGATCGCAGCGGCAAACGGTTGGCCATAGTCACAACTGGCAATGGTGGCGCCGTCAACCGGTGCGGCAAAGCTGTGGACAAAGTAAAACCATGGCTGTTCGAGATCTTGAAACAGCGGGTGATCGCTGACTTCCGTACGGTTCCAACCCATGTGCGGTAATGGCAAACCGACTTGGCTGCGCAGCCGCTCAATGTGCGTCGGAATGACACCAAGGGCAGGCACTGGCTCCGCGGCACGAGTTTCAGTTGAATAACGCGTCAGCATTTGCATCCCCAAACAAATCCCCAATACCGGCTGCGTTAACCCTTGCAAGGTGCTGACTAAGTCGATCTCGTGCAAGGCGCGCATTGCGGCTTCAGCAGTGCCTACGCCGGGTAAAACCACGCGTTCAGCATTGCGGATGATTTCAGGGTCAGCACTAATGACTGGCTCAACGCCGAGGCGACGAAAGGCGAAGGCCACTGAAGCTAGGTTGGCAACCCGGGTATTGACGATGACTAGATTGTTGTTTGCAGCGGACGTACTCATGCCAAAACACCCTTGCTTGACGGCATTTCATTGCCTTGACGCCGAATCGCCTGACGCAGGGCGCGGCCAAAGACTTTAAACAGGCCCTCCACTTGGTGGTGCGCGTTGCCTTCGGTGGTGCTTAAGTGCAGCGAGATTTTCATGCTGTCGCACAGTGAACGGAAGAAATGTGGCACCATTTGGGTCGCCAATTGACCCACGTTCTCGGCGCTAAAGTCAGCGTCGAAGACCAAATAGGGACGACCCGAAATATCGAGCACACACTCGGCGCGGCATTCGTCCATTGGTAAGACAAAACCGAAGCGGCCAATGCCACGTTTGTCACCAAGGGCTTTGTGTAATGCTTCGCCCAACGCTAATGCAGTGTCTTCGACACTGTGGTGATCGTCGATGTGGAGGTCGCCGTCGACGGTGACTTGTAAGGAAAAGCCGCCGTGGGTGGCAATTTGCTCAAGCATGTGGTCGAAGAAGCCAATGCCGGTCGCAAGTTTCACCGGACCCGCTTCGTCGAGGTTTACTTGTACACGAATGTCGGTCTCGCGGGTGGTACGAACAACTTCAGCAGTGCGCGGCTTGGTGGTCAATTGCTTAACGATTTGCGCCCAACCATTGACGCCACGCTCATAGCGAATACCGGCGATACCCATGTTTTCTGCTAATTCAAGGTCAGTTTGACGGTCGCCAATGACAGCGGACGTGGTGAAGTCGACTTTACCTTGTTGCAAGTAGTCTTTCACCAAACCGAGCTTGGGTTTACGGCAGGTGCAGTTGTCTTCTGGGAAGTGCGGACAAATCAGCACATCGTCAAAGCGAATGCCATGGGCGGTAAAAAGATCCATCATGGCGTTGTGGGGGGGATCAAAGTCCGCCTGCGGAAAGCTGTCGGTGCCAAGTCCGTCTTGATTGCTGACCATGACAAGACGATAGCCGGCAGCTTGGAGGTCTTGCAGGGCGTTAATCACGCCCGGTTCGTAAACAAGTTTTGCGAGGCTATCGAGTTGTTTGTCGACCGCTGGCTCTTCCACTAAGGTGCCGTCACGATCGATAAAGAGAATTTTTTGCTGACTCATGGTTATGCTCCTGCCTTGTTGGCTTTAAAGTCATCAAGGACTGCCAGTAACTGTTGATTTTCGCTGGCGCTGCCGACGGTAATACGGACGCAATTGCTGAGGCCAACTTGCGACGATTGATTACGAATCAGAACACCGGCTTGAATGCAGTGTTGCATCAGGGCGTCGGCGTCGGACACTGCCAGTAAAATAAAGTTAGTGACCGAGTTGTAGACCTGTTTGACCCATGAATAACCTTGCAATGCGACCGCAAGTTTAGCGCGCTCAGCGATGGTTTGCGCGGTGTTTTCGCGCACCCGTGCTTGTTCTTTCGAGCTCAACGCCTGCTGCGCCACCTGAATGCTTAAATCTGGCAACGGGTACGGCGCGAGAACCGGTAATAAGGCCTGAACTAAATCCGCGTTAGTCAGCGTAAAGCCGACTCGAATCCCGGCCAAGCCAAAGGCTTTGGATAAGGTGCGCATGACAATCACGTGGGGATTCTGGTCAATCGCGCTGATCATGGATACGTTCGAGTTACCCTGCAAAGTATTTGAATTCGCATAGGCGGCCGGTGACCGTGCTTGGGCAAATTCAATGTAGGCTTCGTCGATGACGACCAGTGCACGGTTCTGACAGAGTTTAATCACCCGTTGCATGTCATCTCGATTCAACGCGTTACCGAGTGGGTTTGACGGATTGCACAAAAATACCACTTTAATACCCGGCTCATTCGCTAATGCCTGTTCGATGCCGGCAAGATCGAGCTGCCAGTTGTCAGCGCGTAACGGCACAGCAACGGCTTCGTTATTGTTAATCGCGGCGCTAATCGCATACATGCCGTAGGTTGGCGGGCAAATCAAAATTTTATCGCGACCCGGCTCACAGAAGGTGCGAATTAACAGCTCAATGCTTTCGTCACTGCCACGGTGGCTGATCACTTGATTGCCGGCCACACCGGCATAGTGGGCATAGGACTGATTCAGCGCCTGATTTTGAAAATCCGGATAGCGGTTCAAGCCTTCTGTTTTTACGCTGTAGCTCTGAGAGTAGGGTGATTCATTCGCATTGAGCCAGACATTACCGCCGGACATGCTGCGACGCGCTGACGCGTAGGGCGTAAATGAACGCAAGTGCTCGCGCATGAGCGTATTGACTAAGTTGGCAACAGTAGTGCTCATTAACGTGTCTCCGAGGTGGTTTGTTCTTTGGCTAAATCGTTTTGCATTCGTGCGCTGTCTAAACGCAGCGACACAGCGCGTAAATGCGCATCAAGCTGTTCTTCAGCGGCTAAGTCAATTAAGGTTTTCCCCAAGTTTTGCAGGCCGCTGGCAGAGACCGTTTGCACGGTATAGCGACGATAAAAATCGAGAAGGCCAAGACTACTGTAGTTACGGGCGAAACCGTAGGTTGGCAACACGTGATTCGTACCTGTCGCATAGTCGCCGCCTGACTCTGGCGTGTAGTGCCCAACAAAAATCGAGCCTGCGTTGGTCAGTTGTGGCAAATAGGTATCGGTGTCGTCGAACTGCAGTAACAAGTGCTCGGGTGCGTACGCTTGGCTAATCGCCACTGCTTCGTCAAGGTCGCACGTGAGAATAAGCGCACTGGCACTTAATGCTTGGCTGGCAATGGATTGGCGTGGCAATGCAGCGAGTTGTGCAGTGAGTTCTGCTTGCACTTGCGCAATCAGGCTACGGCTCGGTGACAATAAAATCACTTGTGAGTCAGGGCCGTGCTCGGCTTGGGAAAGTAAGTCGGCAGCGACAAAAGCGGGCTCGGCGCTGTCATCGGCGATGACCAAAATTTCCGAGGGACCAGCAGGCATATCAATCGCTGGGCCGCCAGCAATCTGACTTACCTGCTGTTTCGCTTCGGTGACATAAGCGTTACCCGGACCAAAAATCTTGTCGACTTTGGCAATGCTGTCGGTGCCTAACGCGAGTGCGGCAATCGCTTGCGCGCCGCCGCCAAGGCAGACTTGCGTGACGCCACATTTTACGGCGGCATAGCAAATCGCTGGGGAAAGCTCGCCACTAGCGCTCGGCGGGCTAATTAGAATGCGCTCTTGGCAACCGGCGATTTGCGCTGGGATACCCAGCATCAAAACCGTGCTTGGTAAGCTAGCACTGCCGCCAGGAATGTATAAACCGACACGCTCAAGGGCCTGAAAACGCTGTTCGCAGACCACGCCTGGCATGGTTTCGACGCGAATATCCTGAGGTTGTTGAGCAAGGTGGAACTGGCGAATATTCGCGTAGGCTTGGTCGATAGCTCGTTTGACTTGCTCTGGTGCCTGCGCAGCTAGCGCTTCAACGGTTGCCATGGCGAGCACAGGGCTGGCAAGGCTCACGCCGTCGAATTGTGCTGTGTAGTCGAGTAATGCTTGGTCGCCACCGTTTGCCACGGCATCAATAATCGCGGCGACTTGTTGTTGTAAACGCTCACTCACCGCCTGTGTCGGGCGGGCAAGGGCGTCATTCCGTTGTTGTAGCGTCAGAGCTTGCCAATCAAGCACTTGCACATCAGTTGCCATGGTTTACCCCATCATCTTCTCAATTGGCATGACTAGAATTGAGCTACAGCCCAATGCTTTCAGCTGTTCCATGGTTTCCCAGAACAGGTTTTCGGTGCTGACGACGTGGACAGCAACTTGCTCGTCCGTGTGGCTCAGAGCCAAAACCGTTGGCCGTTCAGCGCCGGGAAGAATTGCTTCAACTTCAGCGAGTTTATCTTTCGGTGCGTGTAGCATGATGTATTTGCTTTCTTTCGCCAGCTGAACACCGTCAAGGCGAGCAAGCAGTTTGCTAACCAGTGATTGCTTTTCCTCGCTGAGTGATTCCGCGCGCTGAATCAATTGTACTTGTGAGCGGAAAATAACGTCCTTCTCAACGAGGCCGTTCGCTTCTAACGTTGCGCCGGTGGAAACTAAGTCACAAATAGCGTCCGCTAAACCAGCGCGCGGAGCGACTTCGACTGAACCAGTGAGCATCACTGGCTTGGCATCGACGCCTTGTTGCTGCAGATAGTTTTCTAAAATTCGTGGGTAGGTCGTAGCAATTTTACAACCGTTTAAATCATTTAAGCCTTGGTAGTTGCCTTCTTTTGGCACGGCAACGCTGAGGCGACAATAACCGAAGTCGAGTCGACGCAGCTGTTGAAATTGATTCGGCTGCTTCTTAATCGCGCGCTCGAGGCGCTCTTCTTCCAGCACGTTTTCGCCGACGAGTCCTAAATCGACCACACCGTCCATAACCAAGCCGGGAATATCGTCGTCGCGCACGCGCAGAAGATCAATCGGGTGGCTGGTGCTGTGTGCCATCAAACGCTGCTCGTGTAAGTTAAATTTAACGCCACAGGCTTCTAATAACTTCATCGATTCTTTGCTGAGACGCCCTGATTTCTGCACGGCAATCGTTAAACGGCTGTTATTCATAGTGGTTACCTTTATTGAAAATTTAAAAACTAGCAAATTAAAAGCGCAAAATTGAATAGGTAAAAGCAAGTACGTAAAAGCCCCGGAAGGTACGCTTCCGGGGCTTCAATAGATGACAGCTTAGGAAGGTACCAAACGACCTCCCTCAAGCGAAAGGCCACTAGAGGAAATGGTGATGATGACCCACAGCAGACGCAGAGCGTAAGCCCTGAACGTTCAAGTTGTCTGCTAAGTTGTCTAGAAAAGTCATCATCTAAGCCTTATAAATTAAACAATTTGCGAAAAGTTGTATGAATTCTATCGTCCTAAGCTCAAATTGCAAGCATTTTCTTCCGACTTATACTTTACGTGGTAGCAACAGTGTGAAGGTTGTCCCTTCACCTTCAGTGCTTGCTACCGTGATATCACCTTTCAGTTTCTGTCGGACCAAGTTATAGACAATCGGCATGCCTAAACCTGTGCCGCCTTCATTACGCTTGGTAGTGAAGAAGGGATCAAATATTTTGCTTAAGGTGACTTCGTCCATGCCGGCGCCATTATCGATGAACCGCAAACGGATTTGGTCGCCCTCAATACGATCCGCTTGGAGGGTAATTAATGCTTTGTCATTGCCTTGGCGACCATAAAACGCGTGCCGGATCGCATTGGTGACAAGGTTTGTGATGATCTGTGCCATCGCACCTGGAATCGTCGTCATCGGTATGTCATCAGCAATGTCGACTTTATAGACAATACCTGCACGGCGAAGCTCGATCGAAAGCGTCGACATGACTTCTTCGAGATAGGTTTTTAAATTTATCTCACGTTTCTCGGCGACCATTTGGTCAACCGCGATTTGTTTAAAGTTACTAATCAGTTCACCAACGCGTGCCAAGTTTTTCTGCGTTAAGCTTAAACTGTCACTGCCACGCTCAATGAAACCACTGAGTTGATCGCGGGTTAGCTGACCTTGTTCAAGTTGTTCTTTAAGAATTGCCATGCGGTCATGCACCATGCTGGTGCCGGTAATCGCAACGCCCAGCGGGGTATTGACTTCATGGGCAACGCCCGCGACTAAGTTTCCGAGTGCAGCCATCTTCTCCGACTCGACGAGTTTGTCTTGAGCGTCACGTAACTCATCGAGAGCGAGCAACAACTTCCCAGCCGTTTTTCGTTTATTTAGGAACATCACCACCGTCGTGAAGGCTAAGATCAACGCGACCAAGAATGCCACGCCAATCGCCCAGAGATAAAGCCGTTGCCGATCAATGGTCCGCTCACGTGACTCCAGTAACGCCAGTTGTTCGTCAATCGCCGCACGCTGATCACGCAATTGTTGTTGCTGCACAGCGAGAACGTTCCGGTTCGCCAAAATGCGCTCGGCGAGCTCGTCACTTTCTTGCTGTTTTTGCCGCAGTTGTGCTTCTTTTTGAGTTAATTGCACTTGCTGAGCCGCGAGCGCCTCTTCACTCCGGCGCAACGTATTCTGAATTTGGCGTAATTGTTCTTCACGCTCAAATAAGATGCGTCGTTGTTCATCAAGTTCGCTTAACAACTCTTGCAAGGCCGATTGTTGCGACTCCATCAGTTGCTGTTTATCTTCGAGTGTTCCTTGCTGCGCGCGCAGCACGTTGTCGCGTTCGCGGACCGTTTGCTCGAGCATGTCAATGCGACTGAGTAGTTGTTGATTGTCGTCACGATTTTGCTCAAGCTCACTTTCCAACGTGCGCACTTGAATTTGCAGCTCAGCAGCTCGGGTTTGCGCGCGCCGGGCCATCACCGCCATTTCTAGCTCATTGCCTCGAAGGGTCAATAAATCCGCGGTTAAGCGCAGGCCTGCACTTTCAATGCGATCGGTATTCACTTGGAAGCCCAGTCGATTCTGACTGGTGGCGACTAAATTGATCATCATTTCTTCACGGGCTGGCGAGTGTTCAGTAATCATTAAAATAGGACGCGAACGCACTTGGCCAAATGTACTGTTTAATAAATGCGATGCTGCGGGTGCAATATAGAGAATGTCGACTTCACTAGCGTTACTTGGGCGAGTCAGCTCAACAACTTCAATATTGAGACCGCGGATGGTGCCAAGTGGAGCTGATTGTAGTTGGCGATAAACTTGTGGGCTGCCTAACACACCGATGGTCAGCGTTTGTCGCACAGATTCATTCGGCCAGGTGACGTAATGAATCACGTTGGCAAGATAAGCAGCGCGCAATTCTTCCGGAGTAATTGCATCATTCGCTTGTGCGTGACCGAAAATCAGCAGTGCACAGGCGAGCAAAAGGAAATTGCGTAATTGACGAGAAAATTTCACCCGCATATTAGTCGGCATCCACAGCTAGATATGAAATAATGAGCTTAGCATATCGTAAAGGACAGCATGATGTCAGAGGTAACTGCAGTTTTTGCACCGGACGGCGCATTGAGTAAAGCGCTACCGGGTTTTCAACCACGACCCGCACAATTAGAAATGGCAGAGGCGATTACCCGCTTAAAGACTGCTGGCGAACAACTTGTGGTAGAAGCGGAAACAGGGACAGGTAAGACGTTTGCATATTTAGCCCCAGCGTTATTGCGCTCAGGGAAAGTTATTATTTCCACAGGAACCCGGAACCTACAGGAGCAATTGTTTCATCGTGACTTACCGCAGTTGCGTGAAGTGCTGGCGCCGCGAAAAGTCGCTGCACTGCTCAAAGGCCGGAGTAATTACCTGTGTTTAAATCGGCTGGAACAAACCATTCGCTATCCGGGCGAAGTCGATGGTGATGCGCTGACACATTTACAATTAATTCGGGACTGGGCAAATCGAACAAAAACCGGAGACTTAGGCGAACTTTCCGAGTTACCGGAGGACACGCAAGTATTGGCGCGGGTGACGAGTACGATTGATAATTGTTTGGGGCGTGAATGTCCGCAATATGAAGACTGCTATTTAGTTCAAGCGCGGAAAGAGGCACTTGAAGCCGATATTGTCGTCGTCAATCATCACCTTTTTTGCGCGGACTTAGTTCTCAAAGACACTGGCTTTGGTGAGCTCATTCCAGCTGCCGATCTGATTGTTTTCGATGAAGCCCACCAACTGCCTGACATTGCCAGTCAGTACTTCAGCGAAACCGTTTCGACGCGCATGATTGTCGAGCTCTGCAAAGACCTGCAATTACTCTATCGCACAGAAGTTCGTGACGCTCGCTCACTGTCGCAGATTGCTGACCAACTGGAGCGTTCAGCGCGCGATTTGCGCTTAACTTTTGCTGTCGATCCGGAACGAGGAAATTGGCGTGACGCGAGCGCTGCCGAACAGACCGGAGTTGCCATTCAGCGTTTGGCTGACATGTTGCAAAGAGCGCTCGATATTTGTCGCAACTTGCTTGGCCGCAGCAAAGACTTAGATCAATGTTATGAGCGCCTTGATCTCATCAATAAACGCTGGTCAGTGTTGCAAGCGACGCAGGTGACGGGTTACAGCTATTGGTTTGAAACCACACCACGGCATTTAAGTGTACACCGCACGCCCTTATCCGTGGCCGAACCTTTTGGTCGGCAGCTCGACGCACAAGAAGCACGTTGGGTGTTTACGTCCGCGACACTGACGGTGAATGGTTCATTTAATTTCTTTAATCAGCGACTTGGCCTCGGGCAACACCAACATCAATTACACTCGTTGATTCTCGATAGCCCGTTTAATTTTTCTGAACAAGCCTTGCTGTGCCTGCCGCGCTACCTGCCAGAACCCCATGCCCGAGAAATGGGGCCAGCGTTAGTGGCGTTGGTGGAAGACGTGGTGGCAGCGAACCATGGTGGCACGTTCGTGTTGTTTACCAGCCACCGCATGTTGCAACTGGTGGCAAAAGCATTAAATCAAGACACCGACCGACTTATTTTGGTCCAAGGTGAACTGAGTAAACGCGAATTACTCAGTCAGTTTGTTGCTGCAGAGAATGCAGTTTTGTTAGGAACTAGTTCATTTTGGGAAGGGGTCGATGTGCGCGGTGATGCGTTACGTTGTGTCATCATTGATAAACTACCGTTTAGTTCACCGGATGAGCCACTGCTGCAATCCCGGGTTGAAGATTGCCGGATGCGCGGCGAAGATCCATTTGCAACCATTCAAATCCCACAGGCAGTCATCGCCATGAAGCAGGGCGCTGGTCGTTTAGTACGCGATGTGCATGATCGCGGGGTGTTGATTATCTGCGATAATCGGATGGTTACGAAACACTATGGGCAAACGTTTTTGGCAAGCCTACCACCCATGCAGCGAACACGTTCATTGCAACAGGCTTTAGAATTTTTGAGGAAGGAAACATGACCGAGCCGAAATTATTGGCGATTGATAGTGCAACTGAATTTTGTTCAGTCGCGTATAGTGATGGACAGCAGTTGATTGTTCGGGGTGAAGAAGCGCCTCGTCGGCATGCTGACTTGTTGCTACCCTGCGTCGAAGCGGTTTTGGCCGAAGCGCAAGTCGCATTAGCGGATTTAGATGCCGTTATTGTCGGTCGCGGCCCTGGAAGTTTTACTGGCGTTCGCATTGCTGCCGGTATTGCCCAAGGCTTAGCATTTAGTCAAAACCTGCCGCTCGTGGGAATTTCTAGTTTGCAAGCCATGGCGCAGCAAGCGTGGCGATTGCATGGCGTGCCGCGCGTGATTGCAGCCATTGATGCGCGGATGGGTGAAGTTTATGCTGGAACCTGTCGGCAAGTTGATGGTCTGATGATACAGGAACAAGCCGATGTGGTGTGCGCGCCGTCGTTGGTCTTGTCGACCTTGCAGCTGTCGCTGAGTGACAATGAGACTTTAGCTGGCGTCGGTACTGGTTTTGAAACCTACACCAGCGAATTAATTAACGCGCTGCAGCCTGCTGAGGTGAAGCATTTAAACGATATTCGCTTCCCGCATGCGCAAGATATGCTGGTACTCGGTCGCGCAAAATTTTTAGCGGGCGAAGCCGTGAAAGCAACGGAATTTGATTTAGATTACGTACGTAATGAAGTGACTTGGCAGAAATTACCTGGCCGAGGTTAATCGAAATTGGTGAATTTGATAGGGTTTTCACCCTGTCATGGAGGTGCCGAATGAAGTTCTTAACCGCAACATGGTTTCGCAGTCTGCTGCTCGCGGGCGTGAGTCTCGCCGTAGCGAGTGGTTGTGCGTCACGTTTACCCGAGTCAATTCAGGCCGACAAAAGTGAACTGACAAGTTTCGCCCAAGTCATGACAAATCCAACTGCGACCGAAGGTAGCTTGGTGCGTTGGGGAGGTATTATTGCCGAAGTTCGCAATCGCGCCGACCATTCCGAAATTGAAGTGGTTGCGTTTGAATTGCGCGGAACTGGTCGTCCGTATGTCAGTGACAACACGCCGGGACGTTTTCGTGTCCGACTTGAAGGCTTTGCGGACCCAGAAATTTATGCCAAAGGACGGACATTAACCGTGCTTGGCACTTACCAAGGCCTCGTCGTCGATACCATCGACGAGTTTGAGTATAGTTTCCCTACGGTGGTGTCGCGTGGCGTCCAATTGTGGTCAGAAGAACCGCAGCGTGTGGATGTTTGGCACCATGACATGTACTCACCTTGGTATCGCCACCGCCTCTATGGCACTGGCCCTTATCGAGTGCACCCGTACTATTTCCCCTATGGCGTACGCGCCGATGGCGATAACCGGGACATTCGTCCACCCGTGCAACAGCGTCCGCAACAAGAGCGTCCGCAAATGCAGCGAGAACCGGTGCGGCAACAACATTGATTCCGGTTACATTTGAACTCCCATATCTAACCCTCGCGGGGATACGCACACGTATCTCCGCGAGCAATTCTGCCGCCGATCGTGATGATAAAAAGCCGCCATTGACGGTACTTGCCTTGCATGGTTGGCTCGATAATGCAGCCAGTTTCCAACCAATAATTCAAGCCTTGCAAGAACGGGCTCAGAAGGATCCACTCGGGATCCATCGCGACATCGATTTTATCGCGCTCGATTTTGCTGGTCATGGGCATTCCGAGCATCGACCAAAGGGTGCTTGGTATTATTTCACCGAATACGTCGCAGATGTGGCAACCCTGATGGACATGCAAGATTGGTCTAATGTTCACTTGCTCGGCCATAGTATGGGCGGTTATGTCGCGCAAATGCTTGCGGCTGCGAAACCAGAACAGGTTCAGCAGTTGACCGTAATTGAGGCTATGGGATTGTGGTTCGGTGCAGAAGGTAACCTCGTCACTCATCTGCAAAAAGCGCTCGAACATCGCAGCGAGTTGCGCAGCAAAGCACCTCCTTGCTATAAAGACTTACAACGATTAGTGAGGATGCGCGCGGAATTAAACGATCTGAGTCTTGATTTGGCGCGTTTATTAATTGAGCGCAGCGTTGTAGAGACCCCATCAGGGTTCCAATGGCGAGTTGACCCGCGTGTGCGGTTAGCGTCACCAATTCGCTTTACAGAAATGCATGCGGTCGATATGTTAAAGAGTATCAAGTGCCCAATGGAGGTGGTATTGGGCGACCGAGGCCATGAAAATCTGTTGCAGGCAGTCAACAACTGGCAACATTATGTACAGAACTTCTCACAAATCACGATCAAAGGTGGGCATCACGCTCACATGCAAGAACCTGAGGTGATTGCGCGAATTTTAGCCGATTGTGCTCGATAATGGTGCGAACGAGCCTGATTTTCGCTTTGAACCACTGGTCGGATATGAGAAGATGAACTGTTTTTCATGATGATTTTTTTAAAAAAATAAGCAATCAGGAGCGTTCACGGTGGAGAAGATTTGGCTTGAACGGTATCCAAATGGGGTGCCAAAAGAAATCGATCCGGATCACTATGCTTCGTTGGTCGAAATCTTCGAAGAAAGTGTCAAAAAATATCGGGACCACGTTGCCTTTAGCAATATGGATACTGAAATTACCTACGGTCAACTTGACGAATTAACCACAAAGTTTGCGGCGTACTTGCAAGGGATCGGCCTGAAAAAAGGTGACCCAGTTGCAGTGATGATGCCGAACTTGCTGCAGTATCCAGTTGCTTTGTTCGGGATCTTACGCGCGGGTATGACCGTGGTGAATGTCAATCCACTTTATACCGCACGAGAATTAAAGCATCAGCTGACTGACTCGAAAAGCCGCGCGATTGTGATTCTGAAGAACTTCGCGCACACGCTGGAGAAAATTGAAAAAGACGTCGAACTCGACAAAGTCATCGTCACCGGCATCGGTGATATGTTGCCTGTGCCGAAGCGTTGGATTGTCAACCTCGTCGTTAAGCACGTGAAGAAAATGGTGCCAAGTTATTCGTTGTCGAAAACCATCGAGTTTAACGATGTACTTGCAGAAGGAGCGAAGAAGTCATATACGCGTCCGCAAGTGGCGGGTGAGGATTTAGCCTTCTTGCAATATACCGGTGGAACCACTGGGGTATCAAAAGGCGCAATGCTAACGCACCGCAATATGGTGGCGAACCTCGACCAAATTTCAGCCTTTATTTTGCCGCGTTTAAGCGATGGCAAAGAGGTCGTGATTACCGCATTGCCGCTCTATCATATCTTCGCCTTAACCGCGAATTGCTTGGCCTTTTTGAAGTTTGGTGGCAAGAATATCTTGATCACCAACCCGCGTGACATGCCTGCCTTTATTAAAGAGCTCGGCAAGCACAAGTTCACCATGATCTCCGGCGTGAATACTTTGTTTAACGGGCTTCTACACACCCCGGGCTTTAAAGATCTCGACTTTTCACATCTGAAAATCGCTCTTGGTGGCGGTATGGCCGTGCAACGTGCAGTAGCTGAAAACTGGGAGAAAGTAACCGGTGCAGCGCTGTTGGAAGGCTATGGTCTGACCGAGTGTTCGCCAGTAGTGACCGCCAATCCGTTCGATATCGAACATTACACCGGCTCGATTGGTATTCCATTGCCATCAACGGAATGTAAAATTGTTGATGAAGACGGTAACGAAGTGCCGATGGGTGAACCTGGTGAGCTGTTAGTGAAAGGCCCGCAGGTTATGGCAGGTTATCTCGGCCGTCCAGAAGATACGGATAAGGCCATTCAAGATGGCTGGTTTGCCACTGGCGATATGGCGACTGTTGACGAGCATGGTTTCTTCCGTATCGTTGATCGGAAGAAAGACATGATTTTGGTGTCGGGTTTTAACGTGTATCCTAACGAAATCGAAGACGTTGTCGCCAGCCATCCGAAAGTTCTGGAAGTCGCCGCAGTCGGCGTTGCTAATGAATCTTCAGGTGAAGTGGTGAAGATCGTTGTCGTCAAGAAAGACCAATCGTTAGCAGAAAAAGAGTTAATTGATTTCTGCCGCGAAAACCTGACGGCATATAAAGTACCGAAACTGGTAGAATTCCGTGATGAGTTGCCGAAAACAAATGTCGGTAAAATTCTCCGTCGCGAACTACGGGATGATTAATGACTGTTGACTCAAGTGACTCAGTTAAGGCTCAGTCCAGTGTCCACTATCGTGTGATAAACGCCACCGGGGAACTGGTGGCGTTTTGCGATCGTGCACGCGAAAGCGGCTATGTGGTTGTCGACACTGAGTTTGTCCGCACCCGGACATTTTATGCCCAGCTCGGTTTGTTCCAAGCCAGCAGCGGTGGTGATGCAATTTTGATCGACCCGTTAAATGGTGTGGATCTAACGCCGTTGTGGCAGCTCATGCGCGATGACATTGAGGTTATTTTGCATGCTGGTGGCGAAGATTTAGAGATATTTCAGCGCTACAACGCCTTACCGCAACGACTTTTCGATACACAAATTGCCCATGCCTTTCTGACCGATGGGAGCCAAATTGGCTATGCCGGGTTAATTGAGCAGCGTCTTGGCATAACATTGGACAAAAGCCAAAGCCGGACCGATTGGTTGCAGCGTCCGTTGTCGAAAGCGCAATTAGATTATGCCGCCGCTGATGTGGTTTATCTCGAACAAATAGCAGCAACCATGCAAGCAGAAGTGGCAGCGTTGCCTTTTGCCGATATCGTTCTTCAAGAGTGTACGGAACAAGTGCAAAAGCGTGCTCGTGAGTTGAATCCGCGTTTGGCTTGGCGAGAGATTGGCGGTGTTAGCCTCCTCGACGGCAGCGGTCGAGCAATTTTACGTGAACTGGCTGCTTGGCGGCTGCAGCTTGCGCGCGATAATGATGTTGCGTTGCCGTTTGTATTTCGTGACCATGTGCTGGTTGAAATTGCCCGCCAACGACCACAGAATCGCCATCAACTTGGCCTGCTTGCGGATGTTCATCCGCGTTCTTTGCGCCTGTATGGCAACGCGGCACTTGACTGTATTGAGGTAGGATTGGCGGTACCGGTTGCCGAACAGCCAGAAGAGATCCCACGTTATGACCAGTTGCCGGCTTACAAACGCTTTTTTAAAGCGGCAAAAGCTCTAATGTCCGAGGTTGCGGAAGCGCAAGGGATTCCGGCGTCGTTGTTGGGCTCACGAAAGCAAATCAATGACGTGTTTGTTTATCAAAATTACACCAGTGAAGCGTCGAAGGCGTTGATTTGGACCCCAGATTTACTCTCGGGTTGGCGCGCAAGGTTACTTGCAGAACCGCTATTGCAATTATTGAATGACACGCGTTAAGGAAAAGACATGTCGACTGTGTTTTGTCGCATTTTGAAATCGCCGCGCAAGGCGGACACCTATTTATATTTACCTCTGGAAGCCCATGTTGGTGATTTACCACTTGAGCTGCAACAGCTTTTCATACCAGAAATCGAAGTAACACGGATGGCAATTAAGCCAAGTCGTCAGTTTGCCCGAATCAGCGGTGTAAAGTTGCTGGAACACCTTGAAGACCCCGGGTACTATTTGCAATTACCGCTGCCGGTTGAGAATCTGCTGGATACATTAAAAAACGGTCGCGAGTCATAGACAACGCGATCAACAAGAACAGGCAAGCCATCACACTATTTGCTGCAAGGGGAACGTTTATGAAGTCGGTTTTTACTCAATTGGGTCATGTGATTCGCCATAGTTTGCTGTTGGTCTTATTCACGCTACTCATTTTTGCCGCTAAATTTGCCCAAGCCAACGAGGTTGATACGGCTGGATACCCAGCGTATATCGAGCAGTTGAAAGTGGAAGCAAAGGAACATGGTATTTCTACCGAGGCGATTGAGCGTGCCTTTACCGATGTGGAGTTTTATCAACGTGCGGTCAGTGCAGATCGTAATCAGCCTGAATTCACCATCACGCTAGACACCTATTTGCCGCGCGCGGTCCCCGACTGGAAAGTGCAACAGGGCATCCGCAAGTACAACGAACATCGCGAGTTACTGGAGCGGATTGGTGCCGAATATGGCGTGCAACCGCGTTTCATTGTTGCGCTGTGGGGAATCGAGACCAATTACGGTGGTTATACCGGTAACTTCAAAGTGGTTTCAGCATTAGCAACCTTGGCTTATGAAGGCCGCCGCGAAGAATTCTTTAAGCGTCAACTGATGCAGGCATTAGAAATCATCGACGCAGGTCATATTGAGCCGGAACAAATGCGCGGCTCATGGGCTGGCGCAATGGGGCAGACTCAGTTTATGCCGAGCTCCTTCTTGTCGTATGCGGTCGACGGTGACGGCGACGGCAAAATTGATATTTGGAACAGCTTTCCCGACGTCTTCGCCTCCGCAGCGAACTATCTTGCCAATGTGGGTTGGGACGATAGCAAAACTTGGGGGCGTCAGGTTCGGCTCCCGGCTGACTTTGACACCGACTTGACCGGTTTGAATACGAAAAAGTCGTTAGCGGAATGGCAAGACATTGGCATTCGTCGCTACGACGGCAGCGCTTTGCCAACGCGTGACATCAATGCGTCGGTGATCATTCCTGATGGCGTTGAAGGTCGAGCGTACCTTGCTTACCACAACTGGGATGTGCTCATGCGTTGGAACCGTTCGAACTACTTTGTTGCTGCCGTAGGTACCTTAGCCGACCGCATTCAAATGGGTCGCTAAACCATGCTCGTTCCGGCAACGATTAGCAAGTTGGTGTGCGTGGGCCGTAACTATGGTGCTCACGCTGCTGAATTAGGCAATGCAATTCCTGAATCTCCGCTCTTATTCATCAAGCCCGCGAGTGCGGTTCAGCCACTTGCACTTGGTCAAAACAATCCGGTGTTTATGCCGACTGAATTAGGTGCTTGTCATCATGAGCTTGAGTTAACGGTGATGATTGGCACTGAATTGACACAATGTACCGCTGAGCAAGCTCGACAAGCCATTGCTGGCATTGGGTTAGGTTTAGATTTAACTCTGCGCGACGTGCAAGAGCAGCTGAAGAAAGACGGTCATCCATGGGAGCGTGCGAAAGCCTTTACCG
Source organism: Aliidiomarina sp. (assembly GCF_022565475.1). Taxonomy (GTDB): domain Bacteria; phylum Pseudomonadota; class Gammaproteobacteria; order Enterobacterales; family Alteromonadaceae; genus Aliidiomarina. The sequence continues at coordinate 144,288 of NZ_JAIUMR010000005.1, forward strand.
GCAGTGCGCCATTGACTGAATTCATTCCATTGTCCGATCTCGGCGGTGAGCTTGAGCAATTGACCTTCAGTTTGCATCGGAATGGTCAGTTGCAACAACAAGGTCGTGTGCAGGACATGCTTTTTACCATCGTTGACTTGATCGTTGAAATTGCATCGACCTTCAGTTTACAGCCGGGCGATGTGATTTTTACCGGTACACCCGCCGGCGTCAGTGCCTTGCACGTTGGCGATGAGCTCACCCTAACGCTGCCAACGCCAACGGGATCCTATGAATGGCAAGTGGCTGTGGTTGGAAGGTAATCGTGACGGCATTTTGGCAAGTCAAATCGTTAGCAGAAATGAGCGACGCTGAGTGGGAATCACTGTGTGACGGTTGTGGTAAGTGCTGCTTACATAAATTACTCGATGAACGGGATGACTTAGCCGCCGATGCACCGATGCAGCTTGGTGAAGACTTGCATTACACCAATGTCGCCTGCCAGCTGCTGGACTGTCAGACCGGCCGTTGCAGTGATTATGCCAATCGCCACCAGTTTGTGCCGGATTGCGTGCAGCTCACTGCCGCCGATCTGCCGCAGATTCATTTCATGCCGCCCAGTTGTGCCTACCGGCGATTACATGAAGGGCGAGGGCTGCCGAGTTGGCACCCACTTTTACATAACGGCTCACGTGCGGCGATGATCGCCGCTGGAATGTCAGTGGCGACTCATCAGATATTTTCAGAACGTGTGAAACACGCGGAAGAGGGCGATATCGTGCACTGGCCATTGCACGATACCGACTAGTAGGACTAAATACGGCGTGTCGTGATCAGTCGGATCGCTAACATGAAAACGCCAAGGCCAAAGAAAGTCGCAAAAATAATTTGCATCCACTCCGGCATATTCAAGCCCATCAACCGCCAACCATCGTCACCGCACATACCGGTAATCGCAAACACGTTCGGAAGCCATTCGTGCAGCGGTGCCCAACTCGGAAAATTCGGGATCGCTGAACAACTGGTAAACAGTGGATTGGCTTCGCGTTGAAACCATAAATGGTAATTCGCGGCAGCTAAACCTGCCCAAGACGTCCATAACCAACCGGCAAAGGCAATCAGACGAATGCCGAGGCGCTGGGGTGCGAGTACACCGAACCATGCAAAAAGAGCAATGCCCAGCATCGCAGTGCGCTGATAAATACATTGTTCGCAAGGCCCCTGATCGTTGACATGCTGCATCCACAGCGCAATGATGATAAAGCTTGTCGCGGCACTGGCAAGAAGCACCCAAGGCCAGCGTTGTTGCGGCCATTGGCCGATGTTACTGAAGAAAGATCTCGAGCTTGAATTCATATCTGTTATCTTCGTTAATTAACTCAGCGGATATTCGCTGAATCATGCTATCATAAAACTTGTCCGACCATTACTGGCAAGTTACAATCCCACTTTGGCCCTAATGTATTCTGAAATTTGTAGCAAAGAAAGGCACTTATGTTTATTAAAGCAAAAAGTCCTGCAGGGTTTGCAGAGGAATTTATCGTAAAGTCAATCTGGAAAGGTGACTTTGCGCCAGGCTCGATCCTGCCGGCTGAACGTGAGTTGTCTGAACTCATTGGCGTTACGCGCACCACCTTGCGTGAAGTATTGCAGCGCCTCGCTCGTGATGGTTGGTTGACCATTCAACATGGCAAACCAACACGAGTGAATAATTTTTGGGAAACCTCAGGCTTAAACATTCTCGAGACGTTAGCACGCCTTGACGAAGAAGGTATGCCAGATTTGGTCGACCACTTATTGTCAGCGCGGACTAATATTAGTGCGATCTACATTCGCCAAGCGATTCGTCAAAACTCGGAGCGCGCAGCAGAAGTCTTGCGTGCCGCGCAGACACTCGAAGACAGTCCCAAGGCGTTTGCCGATTTTGACTATCAACTCAACCATGAATTGGCACTTGCCTCTGGCAATCCGATTTATGTACTGGTATTAAATGGTTTTAAAGGACTCTACGCGCGCATTGGTCAGTTTTATTTCTCGGAAGGGAAAGGCCGTGAATTGGCGCGCAATTACTATGCAGCACTTTTGAAACTGGTTGAAGCAAAAGACTATAACGGCGCGTTAGGCTTAGTGCGTCAGTATGGCTATGATTCAGCCGCGATTTGGAAAGATCTTCGCGATTCGATTCCTGAGAACTTGGTCGACTAGCACGAACCCGAAATACATCGTGCGACTCGACTGCCACAGTCAACAACAAGAGACGCACGATGCTAACCCTAAAAAAATCCTGTCTTTATTCGCTGACCTTTGCAGCAACTGCCTTGAGCGCGGCTGCATGGGCTGAAACCAGCACACCGTCCGCATTGCAATATGATGATGTCTTCCTACTGGAATTTGCGGCAGAGCCGGCACCGCGCCCACAGTCGGAACAAATTGTTTTTGTTCGCAACTGGATGGACCGACAAACTGACCGCCGTCGCACGCGCCTATGGCAAATGCAGCACGACGGGAGTCAGCTACAGCCTTTGACTCCACTCGAACAGAACGCCAGCCAACCGGTATGGTCACCGGACGGTTCGCGCCTTGCCTACAATGCCGATGGCCAATTGCACATGTATTGGGCCGACTCTGGTCGCAGTGGGCAGTTGAGCCAGCTACCGAGCAGTCCAAGCAATGTGAGCTGGTCTCCCGACGGTGAGTGGTTGGCCTTTATCATGTTTACGCCAGAACAGCGTTCAGCACCAGTGAGCTTGCCAGGCAAACCACCAGGTGCAAGTTGGGCAGACGCGCCGATTTATATCGACAGCCGCCAATATCGCGCAGACGGTGCCGGTTATTTACCAGCCGGTTACCGTCATATTTACTTGATGCCAGCTGACGGTGGTACGCCGATTCAGCTCACCAAAGGCGCTTATAATCATAGTGGGCCACTGTCTTGGGCTCCAGACGGCAGTGCCCTGTATTTTTCCGCCAATCGCCGTGAAGACGAGCATAAACAGCCACTGAATACGGAAATCTATCGGCTCGACCTCGAGTCACAAACGGTTACGCAATTGACCGATCGCTATGGCCCTGACAACAATCCACGCTTATCGCCAAACGGTGAATGGATAGCCTTTACCGGCGTTGATGATCGTAAACTTGCGCATCAGAATCACGGCTTGTATGTGATGCGCCGCGACGGATCTGGCGTACGCGCTCTAACGGCGAACCTTGATCAGCACATCAGTCACTTTGAATGGGCACCGAATGGTAACGGTTTGTTTATTAGTTATGACGACCGTGGCGAGGGTAAAATTGCGTATCAGCCACTGCAAGGCGACCGTCGAGAATTGACTGCTGATTTCGGTGGCTTAGCCTACAGTCGTCCGTATTCAGGCGGCCAGTTTGCCGTGTTGGATAACGAGCGCGTGGTGTACACCCAAGCTAGCACGCAACGACCGGCCGAATTAGCGACAGTCACATTAAATGGTGAATCACAGCAGCTCACGCATCTAAACCGAGACTTGCTGCGCAAGCGTACACCGGGCAAGGTGGAAGAAATCTGGTATGCGTCGTCCGTGGACAATCGCGACATTCACGGTTGGATTATTTATCCACCGAACTTCGATCCAAGTCAGAAATATCCATTAATTCTCGAAATTCATGGCGGACCACACACAGCCTATGGCCCTTACTTTGCCATGGAGCTACAACTGATGGCAGCGCAGGGTTATGTGGTGCTGTATACCAACCCACGCGGGTCGACCAGTTATGGTGAAGACTTTGCCAACTTGATTCATCACAACTACCCAAGTCATGATTACGACGACCTGATGGATGGCGTCGATGCAGTGATTGCCAAGGGTTTTATTAACGAAGACGAGTCATTTATTACCGGTGGCAGTGGTGGCGGGGTGCTCACCACTTGGTCGATTGGCCATACGGATCGGTTCCGCGCAGCCGCGGCGATTAACCCAGTGATTAATTGGTATAGTTTTGTGCTCAATGCCGACATGTATAACTACTTCAGTCAGTATTGGTTCCCAGACTTGCCGTGGGAAAACCCTGAGCATTACTTGAAGCACTCGCCAATTTCGTACGTGGGTAATGTTAACACGCCAACCTTATTGTTCACGGGTGAGGCCGACCATCGGACACCGATTTCGGAAACCGAGCAGTATTATCAGGCGCTGCAGTTGCGTGGTGTCGACACCGCTATGGTGCGGGTACCGGGTGCGTCGCATGCGCTGCATACACGGCCTAGTAACCACATGGCAAAACCGGCGTATGTGATTTATTGGTTTGAGAAGTATCGCAACAAAGAATAAACGCAGGTGAGAGCTCACCAACAAAAAAGGCACTGTCGATGACAGTGCCTTTTGTTTGGGAGGTCTAAAACAGCGAATTAACCGAAGTTTTTGCTGGCGAATTCCCAGTTCACTAACGCCCAGAAGCCGTCCATGTATTTTGGACGCGCGTTGCGATAGTCGATGTAATACGCGTGTTCCCACAGGTCAACGGTCAATACTGGCGTCAAGCTGTCATCGGTAAGCGGGGTTGCAGCATTGCTGGTGTTGACGATGTCGAGGCTACCGTCAGACTTCTTCACTAACCAAGTCCAGCTAGAGCCAAAGTTGTTAATAGCGCTGGTGGTGAAGGCTTCTTTAAACTTGTCGAAAGAACCCCACTTGGCGTTGATCGCGTCAGCTAAAGCGCCCGTTGGCTCACCGCCACCATTTGGGCTTAAGCAATGCCAGTAGAATGTGTGGTTCCAAACTTGTGCTGCGTTGTTGAACACACCGCCACTTGAAGTTTTCACGATCTCTTCAAGCGATTTACCCGCGAACTCAGAACCTTCAACCAAACCGTTAAGCTTGTCGACATACGTTTGGTGATGCTTGCCATAATGATACTCAAGCGTTTCAGCAGAAATGTGTGGCTCAAGTGCATTTTTCTCATAAGGCAGTGCAGGTAATTCAAAAGCCATAATGTGCTTCTCCATTGGTTGTCATGTGGTGACACTAGCAAAAGAAATTAAGATGGACGCTAATGTCAAAGATCGATTCATTATAGCGGACTTCAGTGGAAATGAAATGCTTTCACCGCTGTGTCCTATATACATGGAGGTAGTCCATTTGGATTTCAAGGGGTAGAAGTTGAGAGAATTACTCGGGAATTTCGGTTTGGGCTTCAACCCGATTTTCTAGCTGTGATACAATAGCGTTTTGTTAATGAGTTGATTGACCTTTGCGTCGAGGAGTTTTTCATGCAAGAGAACCAAACTGAACAAACTTTAGATACAGAAACTAGGATCCGTCAGCAAATCGCTGAAAATCCAGTGTTGTTGTACATGAAAGGCTCTCCTAAACTACCAAGCTGCGGTTTCTCAGCGCAAGCATCACAAGCGCTTATGGCGTGTGGTAAACCGTTTGCCTATGTCGACATTCTGCAAAACCCAGACATTCGTGCTGAGTTGCCAAAAATTGCCAACTGGCCAACGTTCCCGCAGCTTTGGGTGAACGGCGAATTGATCGGCGGTTGTGACATCATTCTCGAAATGTTCCAGCAAGGCGAATTACAACCGATCATTGCTGAAGCTTCACCGGAAGTTGATGAAAAAGAAAGCGATTAATCTGCTTGAGGGTTGAAAAGTTTTTTTTCATCCCCATCATAGTCTTGAACAAAACAATTAAAGCCAGCTAGGCGGGGAAACTTCCTAGCTGGCTTGTTTTAATATTAACTATTAATCGGAGAGAACAATGGCTGTACTAGTAGGTCGTCAAGCCCCTGATTTTACTGCTGCCGCAGTATTGGGTAATGGTGAGATTGTTGAAAATTTTACCCTGAGCGAAGAAATTAAAGGTAAAAAAGCGGTTCTGTTTTTCTATCCATTAGACTTTACCTTTGTTTGCCCGTCAGAATTGATCGCATTCGACAAGCGTTTAGCTGAATTCGAAAGCCGTGGTGTAAAAGTGATCGGTGTTTCTATTGATTCTCAGTTCTCACACCACGCTTGGCGTGCAATGCCAGTGGACAAAGGCGGTATTGGCGAAGTGAAATACCCACTTGTGGCTGACGTGAAGCACGAAATCTGTAAAGCATACGACGTCGAGCACCCTGAAGCGGGCGTAGCTTTCCGTGGTTCTTTCTTAATTGACGAAGACGGTTTAGTGCGTCACCAAGTTGTCAACGACCTGCCACTTGGTCGTAACGTTGATGAAATGCTGCGCATGGTTGACGCGTTAGCGTTCCACCAAGAGCACGGCGAAGTTTGTCCTGCAGGTTGGACTGCTGGTCAAGAAGGTATGAAAGCAGACGCGAAAGGCGTTGCTGACTACCTGTCAAAGAACAGCGATAAACTGTAAGTCGCGGTTTTATAACCGAGTACTGAACAGTAAAAACCCAGTCCTTCGTGGCTGGGTTTTTTGATCCCAATTTGTTCAATGTCAAAGTTTCAACAACTTAGCAGATTGTCGACAATTATAATTTAAGAACGCCTTGAAGTTGTCTAAAATCCCATCTAAAATTGTTTTTCCATTTTTGCTGTCGACAATTTTATGATTCAAAGCCCCGTTTGGCGTTCACCCATTACCGCTTCTGATCGCGTTTTAGCGGAAATTCAACAAGCTATCGTAGCGGGTGAAATTCCGGCTGGCAGTAAGATCAGTGAGCCTGAGCTTGCGCGCCGTTTTGCGGTGAGCCGAGCGCCACTGCGTGAAGCATTGGCGCGACTCGAGCGATGTCATTTAATTGAGCGCACGCCAAATGCTGGGGCGCGCGTGGTGACCCTGTCGACAGCTGGGCTGCGTTCGCTCTATGAAATTCGTGAGGAGCTTGAAGGCTTGGCCTGTCGCCTTGCGGCGGAGCACATGGCCGACGAAGAGATTGCCGACATGCGCCGCTTACTCGATCAGCATCTGCAAGAGCAACGGGTGCGGGAAGGCGAGAGCTATTACCAAGAAGCGGGCGACTTAGACTTTCATTACCGGATTATTTTTGGCAGCAAAAATCAGTATTTGATCAATATTCTTTGCGATGAGCTGTACTACTTGATGCGCATGTATCGCGTACAGCTAGGCATGAACGGACCGCGGGTGTCGCGGGCGTTTGACGAACACAAGGCAATTATCCAAGCGATAGCGAATCGTGATGGTGAACTTGCTGACTTATTGATGCGCCGGCATGTGTCCGCGTCGCGTCACCATATTGAAATACAATTGCAACAGATGGGGAAATAACATGACACAAATGCACAGTGCTGGCGCCAAATTACGCCAAGCGATTCAGTCAGAAAAGCCATTACAAATCGTCGGTACCATTAATGCGTACACAGCGATGATGGCCGAGCGCGTTGGCCACAAAGCGCTCTATTTGTCGGGTGCTGGTGTGGCGAATGCCTCATTTGGTTTACCTGACTTGGGCATGACTTCTCTGAATGACGTCTGCGAAGACATTCGCCGAATTACTGCTGCAACTGACGTGCCTTTATTAGTGGACGCGGATACCGGTTGGGGTGGTGCATTTAACATTGCCCGGACCGTGAAAGAAATGACCCGCGCTGGAGCAGCTGGTTTTCACATTGAAGACCAAGTTGCGCAAAAACGCTGTGGTCACCGCCCAAATAAAGAAATTGTGTCACAAGGTGAAATGGTTGACCGGGTAAAAGCCGCGGTGGATGCCCGTATTGACGATCAGTTTTTAATTATGGCGCGCACCGACGCTCTGCAACAAGAAGGTTTAGAAGCCGCCATTGAGCGTGCTCAAGCCTGTGTTGAAGCCGGTGCCGATGCAATTTTTGCCGAAGCGGTACATACCTTAGAACAGTATCAAGCGTTTACCAACGCACTGAATGTACCGGTACTAGCGAATATTACTGAGTTTGGTGCTACGCCACTATTCAACAAAGATGAGCTCGCTGGCGTCGGCGTCGAAATGGTGTTGTATCCATTGAGTGCTTTCCGTGCCATGAACAAAGCGGCATTGAATGTGTATGAAAATATTTTGGCGAAGGGCGATCAGAAAGACGTGGTCGAAACCATGCAAACCCGCGCCGAGCTGTATGACTTTTTAAACTATCACTCGTTTGAAGAAAAATTAGACGCCCTGTTTTCGAAAAAATAAGAGGAACGAATTATGTCTGAGAAAAAATTAGGTGGCGCAGGTTTGCGCGGACAAGTGGCTGGCGAAACAGCGTTATGTACCGTTGGTAAAAGCGGCTCTGGTCTTACGTATTATGGCTACGACATTAAAGAGCTAGCCGACAAAGTTAGTTTTGAAGAAGTGGCTTATTTGTTGGCGAAAGGTGAGTTACCGAACGCAGCGCAACTTGCTGACTACAAAGCACGCTTGAAGCAACAACGTGGCTTGCCACAAGCATTGAAAGACGTGCTTGAGCGTATTCCTGCTGACGCACACCCGATGGACGTCATGCGTACCGGTTGTTCATTCCTTGGCAACATTGAGCCAGAAGAAGACTTTAGCCAAGCTGATGCGAAAATCGAGCGTTTGTTAGCAGCATTCCCAAGCATCTTGTTGTATTGGTACCGTTTCAGTCACGACGGCGTGCGCATTGAAACGCAAACGGACGACGATTCAATTGGTGCACACTTCCTGCATTTGTTGCATGACAAAGCGCCCAACGAGCTGCATACAGCAGTGATGAATACCTCGTTGATTCTATACGCAGAGCATGAGTTCAATGCGTCGACCTTTACGGCGCGCGTTTGTGCGTCGACCTTGTCGGATATCTTTTCGTGTGTGACCGGCGCGATTGGTTCACTACGTGGGCCATTGCACGGCGGTGCTAACGAAGCCGCGATGGAATTGATTGAGAACATGAAAGACGCGGACGACGCGGAGCAAACTCTGATGGGCATGCTTGAGCGCAAAGAGAAAATCATGGGCTTCGGACACGCCATTTACAGTGAATTCGATCCGCGTAACGACATTATTAAAGAGTGGTCTGAAAAACTCTCGAAAGAGTTTGGTGACAGCCGTTTGTACGACGTGTCTGTGCGCTGTGAAGAAGTGATGTGGCGCGAGAAGAAGCTCTTCCCAAATGCGGACTTCTTCCACGCTTCGGCGTATCACTACATGGGCATTCCAACCAAATTATTTACGCCGATTTTCGTGATGTCGCGCGTGACAGGTTGGACGGCACACGTGAAAGAGCAGCGTGCGAACAACCGGATTATCCGCCCGAGTGCGGACTACACCGGCCCAGGTCCACGCCCAGTGCCTGCACTTAACGAGCGCTAAAATAGCCAAGGGAGAAGCGAGCGCTTCTCCCTTTTTTCGCTACATTCAATTCAACGACGAGTTAGTGGTTCATTATGAATACTGAATATCGCAAACAGCTTCCTGGCACGAATCTTGAGTACTTCGATACCCGCGCAGCGGTCGAAGCGATTCAGCCAGGCGCTTATGAAAAACTCCCGTACACTTCGCGGATTTTGGCGGAAAACTTAGTTCGCCGCTGCGAACCAAGCCGCTTAACCGCGTCTTTGCAGCAGATTATCGAGCGCAAGCGCGACTTAGATTTCCCATGGTTCCCTGCACGCGTCGTGTGCCATGACATTCTGGGTCAAACCGCATTGGTCGACTTGGCCGGATTGCGTGATGCCATTGCTGCTAAAGGCGGTGATCCAGCCAAAGTAAACCCTGTAGTGCCGACCCAGTTAATTGTCGACCACTCGTTGGCTGTTGAACATGCGGGTTTTGAAAAAGACGCATTTGAGAAAAACCGTGCGATTGAAGATCGCCGTAACGATGACCGTTTCCATTTTATTAACTGGACAAAAACGGCCTTTAAAAACGTTGACGTGATTCCGCCGGGTAACGGCATCATGCACCAAATCAACTTAGAGAAAATGTCGCCGGTGGTGCAGATTCGTGACGGTATCGCTTTCCCAGATACCTGTGTGGGTACCGATAGTCACACGCCAATGGTTGACGCACTGGGTGTTATTTCCGTTGGTGTCGGCGGCTTAGAAGCCGAAAGCGTAATGCTTGGCCGTGCCTCGTATATGCGTTTACCGGACATTATTGGTGTTGAGCTGACTGGTAAATTGCAGCCAGGCATTACCAGCACCGACTTAGTCCTCGCCATGACCGAATTTTTGCGTCGCGAGCGGGTGGTTGGCGCTTACCTCGAGTTTTACGGTGAAGGCGCAGACAAACTGACCGTTGGTGATCGCGCGACAATTTCCAATATGACGCCAGAGTATGGTGCCACTGCCGCAATGTTCTACATTGACCAGCAAACCATCGATTACTTAACCCTGACAGGTCGTGACGAGAAGCAAGTCGCGTTAGTGGAAGCTTACGCAAAAGAAACCGGTTTGTGGGCAGACAGCCTGAAAACGGCCGAGTACGAGCGCGTTTTGACCTTTGATCTCAGCAAAGTACGTCGTAATTTAGCGGGCCCTTCGAATCCGCACGCATTGCTGCCTGCGTCAGAACTCGCAGCTCGCGGCATTTCGGGTACAGTTGAGAACGAAGAAGGCAAAATGCCCGACGGTGCTTGTATTATTGCGGCGATTACCAGCTGTACCAATACCTCGAACCCACGCAATATGATTGCCGCTGGTTTGATTGCCCGTAACGCCAATAAATTAGGTTTAACCCGCAAGCCATGGGTGAAAACCTCGTTAGCACCGGGTTCGAAAACCGTAAAAATGTATTTGGAAGATGCGGAGCTACTGCCAGAACTTGAGCAATTGGGCTTCGGTGTCGTCGCCTTTGCATGTACCACCTGTAACGGTATGAGCGGTGCCTTAGACCCGAAAATCCAAGAAGAAATAATCGAGCGTGACCTTTACGCAACGGCTGTATTGTCGGGTAACCGTAACTTCGACGGCCGTATTCATCCGTATGCCAAACAAGCGTTCTTGGCGTCGCCACCGCTGGTGGTGGCCTATGCGATTGCCGGTACTATTCGTTTTGACATCGAAAAAGATGCATTGGGCTATGACCAGAATGGCAACCCAGTAACCTTGAAGGATATTTGGCCGAGCGACGAAGAAATCGACGCGATTGTGAAGCAAGCAGTGAAGCCAGAGCAGTTCCGTAAGGTCTACGACCCGATGTTTAATATCTCGGTCGACATGGGTGAGAAAACGAACCCGTTGTACGACTGGCGTCCACAAAGCACTTACATTCGTCGTCCACCGTATTGGGAAGGTGCATTGGCGAGTGCGAATAGCTTAAAGGGCCTGCGTCCGTTGGCTGTGCTTGGTGACAATATCACCACCGATCATTTGTCGCCGTCGAATGCGATTATGGCGGACAGTGCGGCTGGTGAATACCTAACGAAAATGGGTGTACCGGAAGAAGACTTTAACTCGTATGCGACCCACCGTGGTGATCATTTAACCGCACAGCGCGCAACTTTTGCCAACCCGAAACTGTTTAATGAAATGGTGAAGGACGAGGGCGGCAAAGTGGTGCAAGGTTCGTTAGCGCGAGTTGAGCCAGAAGGCAAAGTGATGCGCATGTGGGAAGCGATTGAAACCTACATGGAACGCAAACAGCCGTTGATTATCATTGCTGGCGCTGACTATGGTCAGGGATCGTCACGGGACTGGGCGGCCAAAGGTGTGCGCTTAGCCGGTGTCGAAGCGATTGTTGCCGAAGGTTTCGAGCGGATTCACCGCACCAACTTGATTGGTATGGGTGTGTTGCCATTGGAATTCTTGCCGGGTACCACACGCTTAACCCTAAACATCGATGGCACCGAAACCTACGATGTGGAAGGTGAGATTGCGCCGGGTGCGGAAATGACCTTGATTATTCATCGTGCCAATGGTGAGCGAGTTGAAGTGCAAGTGAAATGTCGTCTCGACACTGGCGAAGAAGTCTCAATTTATGAGGCAGGCGGTGTGTTGCAACGCTTTGCACAAGACTTCTTAGCAAACGCTTAAAACGTAAGACTAGGCAATGGGAGCAGGCGACTGCTCCCATTTTTTAGCGTTGGAGTAACTATGTTTAAACCACAGATTAAGATTCCTGCCACGTATATGCGTGGTGGCACCAGTAAAGGGGTGTTCTTTCGGTTGGATGATTTACCGGCCGAAGCGCAGCAACCAGGAGCCGCGCGCGACGCTATCTTATTGCGTGTAATTGGCTCGCCAGACCCATACGGCAAACACACTGACGGCATGGGCGGAGCAACCTCAAGTACGAGTAAAACCGTTATTTTGTCGAAGAGTCAGCAAGCGGATCATGACGTTGATTACCTGTTTGGTCAGGTCGCAATCGACAAGCCGTTTATTGATTGGAGTGGCAACTGCGGCAACTTGACTTCAGCAGTCGGTTCGTTTGCCGTGAGTGCGGGTCTCGTACCAGCCGATCGTATTCCAGAAAATGGCACGGCGGTGGTCCGCATTTGGCAAGTGAACATTCAGAAAACCATTATTGCCCATGTGCCGATTACGAACGGTGAAGTGCAAGAAACCGGTGACTTTGAACTGGACGGTGTGACCTTCCCAGCTGCCGAAGTGCCCATTGAGTTTCTTGACCCAGCCGACGGCGAGGGCGCCATGTTCCCGACCGGTAACGTGGTTGATGAGCTTGAAGTTCCGGGCGTTGGGGTGTTTCCTGCGACCTTGATTAACGCAGGTATCCCGACCATTTTTGTCAATGCCGCAGACATCGGTTACAGCGGTACTGAGCTGCAAGGCGCGATTAATGAAGATCCGAAAGCATTGGCGATGTTTGAAACCATTCGCGCCTATGGTGCAGTGAAAATGGGTTTAATTAACGACATCGCTGAAGCGGAAAGTCGCCAACACACACCGAAAGTTGCTTTTGTGGCGCCGCCAGCAAGTTACAGCGCGTCGAGCGGAAAGGCTGTCGAAGCGAACGACATCGACTTGAACGTACGTGCGCTGTCGATGGGTAAGCTGCATCATGCCATGATGGGCACCGCAGCGGTTGCTATTGGCACTGCTGCCGCGATTCCGGGCACCTTAGTGAACTTAGCTGCCGGTGGTGGCGAACGTACGGCAGTGACCTTTGGCCACCCGTCCGGCACGCTCCGCGTTGGCGCTGAAGCTGCACTCGTTGATGGCGAGTGGGTAGTGAAGAAAGCCCTGATGAGCCGCAGTGCTCGCGTACTGATGGAAGGCTGGGTACGAGTGCCAGGTGATTGTTTTTAAACGATTACTGACACGGCGTCAGCTGTTAGAAAAACTCCCGCATTTGCGGGAGTTTTTGTTTGGGGCTCGTTGTAATAAAGGAATTGTTGTTCTGCACACCACTGTGTTATAAAACTGTTGTAAAGGAGTACGCACAGGAGGTGGAATGCTCAAGTTAGACCAACACAGCAGATTAGCGTTTATTGAATTTATTTTGTATTGGGAAGCAGAGATACAAAGCAGAACGCTAACTTCCCAGTTTGCCATTAGTCGTCAACAAGCTTGGCAAGACTTGCGAATCTACTGTGAGAGATTCCCAAAGAACTGCCTACTTGACGGACTAACGAAGGCATACCGAGTACTTCCAACTTTTTGTCCTCAAATTGTGCGACCCAATTTAGATGATTATCTGAATTGGGTGGCAAACCCCTCGTGCATACCGCAATTCACATGTGAGAAAACTTCGCCAACCGCAAGTTTGAAACTTCCACAGCGACAAGTAAACCTGCCCACTATACGTCAACTTGTTAAAGCAAAGCGCGCCTCTCAACGAGCTGAGGTTGACTATGTGTCGCTTAAAAATCCTAATCGTGAAGGTCGGATAATAACTCCACACTCTTTTTTCAATACCGGACTTCGCTGGCACCTGCGTGCTTGGTGCGAAAAACATCGAGAATATAGAGACTTTGTCTTGAGTAGATTTCGTGGAGATGTTGAGTTGTTAGGCAGAAGTGAAATGACAGGAGAAAACGATTCGAATTGGCACAAGGAGATTGAGCTTATTTTTGTTCCAGATCGACGATTAAGTCCTGAGCAGAGGGCTGTTATTGCACATGATTACGCGATGGAAGACGGCGAGCTGTGTGTAAATACTCGAGCTGCATTAGCGCATTACCTGTTACAGCAAATGCAAGTAAACGTTACAACACTTCATGCAAATCCCGAGGCTCAGCAGTTGGAGTTGGTAAATATAAATGACGTTAAAGAATGGCTTTTTCATTGATTCGATAGATTTTTGAGTTGATAGGTAAAGTTACTTTACGAGCTAATGTGCGCAGGGGTTGAACAGTTTTTGAACTGGTGTAGGGTGGAGTGTGAGCGAGGGACTTGTGGAATGGAAATAACATGAACAATTTACAAGGTGACTTGAGTTACTTTGGCTACTGGGGTAAAGCCAAAAAAGACTCCAAGTCAGACGGTCCAGATTACCATTTACTGGCTTACCATAGTTTGGATGTGGCAGCCGTTGGATGGAGTTTGCTGAACCCTAACAATAAATCATGTCAAGAGTTGTCCTCATTTCTTGAGCTTACTCCCAAGCAACTACAACACATATTTACATTCGCTTTGGCATTGCATGATTTGGGAAAGTTTAGCGGTGCTTTTCAGGCATTAAAGCTGTTTGATACCAAGGCTTTGCATCAGTTTAAAGTGCGCAAGCCTTATGATGGTGCGAAAGCGAGACACGATATGTTGGGTTGGGTACTGTGGCAACTAGCTTTAGACGAAGGTTTAGACTTGCCATTCATAACAAAACAATCACTTCCATCCGATATCTTAGAGAAAACACTTTGTACATTATTGGATACCACTTGGGGACATCATGGAAAACCTATCCGCCCCGGTCGCTTAACTGAACTGGAAGACCATTTGGTTGAAGCCAATATTCGGCATACCAAAAGCTTTATTGAAGATGCTGCGAACTTATTCCAGCCAGAGTGGCCAGCCAGTTTCTTTACCGCAGACGTACAGCGTTGTTTTCGTCAAATAAGTTGGCACCTAGCTGGTGTTGCAATTTTGGCTGATTGGTTGGGCTCAGATACCCGATATTTCCCTTATAAAACAGATTTTTTAAGTCTAGCTGAATATTGGCCAGATGCTTTGAATCGGGCAGAGAAGGCCATTGCTGCAACCGATTTATTTAAAGTCTTTTACGTGCAACCTTTTGCTGGGTTTCAGCCGCAGTTTGGTTTTAAGCCCACGCCATTACAGCAGTGGGCAGCCACAGTGCCAATTGCTGAGGGGCCGCAGCTGTTTATTCTGGAAGATATAACCGGCTCGGGTAAAACGGAGGCAGCTTTAACGCTGACTCAGCGGATTATGGCAGCAGGCGAGGCTGATGGTTTTTATTTTGGTTTACCTTCAATGGCAACGTCGAATGCGATGTTTAAGCGGGTAACTTCACACTACCAGCAGATGTATCAGCAAGATGCACCTAGCATAGTGCTGGCGCACGGTGCCCGTGATATGGAGCAAAGTTTCAGGGATATTCTTTTACCAAATAGATCAGCAGATGCCAGCTATCAGCCGGATGAGCAAACAGCTACCGTAGTATGTAATGAATGGTTTGCTGATTCGCGGAAGAAAGCCTTACTGGCACCAGTTGGTGTGGGCACTTTAGATCAGGCTTTATTGGCTGTCTTACCAAGGCGGCATCAGGCATTACGAATGGTTGGCTTGCATCGTAAGGTGCTAATTTTTGATGAAGTACATGCAGCTGATGAATATATGTTGGTGCTATTAGAGGATTTATTGCAGCACCATGCCAGACAGGGCGGTAGCGTGATTTTATTAACCGCAACGTTGGCACAACAACAGCGACAACAGCTGGTTACACGCTGGCTAGAGGTTCTAGGCCAGCCAACTAATTGTGAGTATAACAATGCTTTTCCACTCGCAAGCCAAGTTAGCAGCGCAGGTTTACACCAGGTTGCTTTAGCCTCCCGCCCAGATGTATGTCGTACACTGAATGTCGCTTTTTTGCATGCAACCTCCGATTGTGTTGCCACAATAGTTGCTGCGGTAGCAAAAGGGCAGTCGGTGGTGTGGATATGTAATTCGGTTGCTGATGCTTTGGCCGCTTACAAATTAGTCTCAGCTGCAATACCGAACCCTGCGAAGTGCTTATTGTTTCATAGCCGTTTTGCACTAATAGACCGGCAGCGCATTGAACAACAAGTGCTGTGCACTTTAGGCAAGCAATCAGCCGCAGCAGAACGTAAAGGCAAGGTAGTGATCTCAACCCAGGTATTTCAGGAAAGCCTCGATGCCGATGCAGATTTAATGATTTCTGATTTATGTGCGATTGATGACTTAATTCAGCGGGCAGGTCGTTTGCATCGTCATACCCGTGATGTGAATGGCTGTTACAAGGCTGGTATAAAAGACCAAAGGCCAGAACCACTGCTCTTTGTGCATTGCCCGGAATTTACTGACGCACCCAAAGCAGACTGGCTATCGGCGCAGTTTCGCAATACCCAGCTAGTGTATCGTTCAGCAGGTAAATTATGGCTGGGACTCCGGGTGTTAACCCGACAACAAGCCATACGAATGCCGGAAGATGCCAGGTTGCTGATTGAGTCCGTGTACGGCGAACATGCCAGCAAAGAGATCCCAGAAGCGTTGTGGCAAGACGAGCTGATGCATCATGGTGAAATTCAGCGAAAAACTAACAAGGCCATGCAGCAAACAATTGATTGGTCTCAAGGTTACTGTGCAGACAGCGCCGTAAAGTGGTACGAAGATGAAACCGATATTAGTACCCGTTACAGCGATATGGAAACAGTAGAAGTTGTACTGTTAAAACGTAACGCTGCTGGGCAAATCGTGCTATGGGCAGATGGGCAGGCCTACGCATTGGCGCTAAGCAAACTAAAACTACCAAAACATCATGCAGATAAGTTAATTGATTTTGCTGCACAGTACCCGGCGCAAGCTGAGCAATTTAAACAGCAATATCGTCAGGCAAAATTTACCCGCTTTTGGTTGGCTGAAGATGACTTAAACTTTGAGTATTCCACTCAGATAGGTTTCAGCCCTAAAGAAAACCCCGCATAGGCGGGGAACATCTTTCATGTTTAACACGATGCATTGCATCAATGCGGTTTATCTCTGCGCGGCAGAGAAGCGACAAGGATACGCTGACTAACAGATGTTTTCAATAAGACAGAATATTAATGATGCTTTGCATCAATGCTTATTTATTTGTTGATTTGCTTGTTTTTTGGGCGTATAGTGGCTCGGTGCCTAGGAGGTGGAGCGTAAATGAGGCAGCTTCCCCCCAAGAACGCTCACGAGTCGAACCGTTGATACTACTTGGTTTAGGTATGGCTTGCAATATGGCCTAGTCAGAGTCCTCTATCATCTTTTGAGGGCAATAAAATGCTGAAATCAGATGTTGATGATTACATAGTTATTTTTAGGCGCTATAGAAAAGACAAGTCTGGTCAGTTGTTAGACGCCAGAAAATATGGATTAAAGGCATGGCCTATAAAAATCCGTAAGTCTGTTTAACCAATATAAGGTGTGGCGTTAATACCGTCACACCTTTCATCAGGAGGATGGATGAACTTACTTTTTGATCCGTGGATACCGGTGCGTTCGCACAACGGCGAGCAGCAGATTATCTGCTTTAACCAACTGACCGATACTAATATTGCCGACTTTGCTTTTCCAAGAGCAGACTTTCAAGGCGCGGCTTATCAGTTTGCTATTGGTGTAATGCAAACCTTGTTTGCTCCGCAAAATGAAGAGCAATGGCTTTTAAGCTATCAACAGGCTCCAGATTTACCATTACTGACCAGTGCGCTGGAAAAAGGGCGTCACGCTTTTGAATTGATTTCTGACAATGCTAAAGCAGCGCGTTTTATGCAGGACTACGATGCGCTGGAGCAAGCCGAAGCAGGCCCAATAGCTGGGCTGCTAATAGAGGCACCGGGCGGCAATACCCTAAAGTTGAATACTGATCATTTCGTAAAGCGAGGTCTGTATAACCAGATATCATTACCTATGGCAGCGATAGCGCTCTTTACCTTGCAAATTAATGCGCCATCAGGTGGGCAAGGGCATCGCACCGGCTTGCGCGGCGGCGGGCCGCTTACCACCTTGGTGTTGCCACATGATGCCACAGCGTCTTTATGGCAAAAGCTATGGCTAAACGTGTTAAGCCGCGAACAGTTTTCTTATAACGAGCCGGATTTACACAGCACTGCCGTTTTTCCGTGGCTTGGGCCCACTAAAGAGAGTAAGCAAAAAGGCACTGAAGTTTATGCCAAAGATGTACACCCGTTGCATATGTACTGGGCTATGCCAAGGCGGATAAGGTTGGAGGTACAACAGGGCGATGCAGTATGTGATTTAAATGGCTCGCATTGCCAGCAGTTTGTTAGCAGTTACCGTACACAAAACTATGGCTACAACTACAGTGGCAGTTGGTGGCATCCGCTCACCCATTATCGAATTAACCCGAAAAAGCCTGATGAAGATAATTTATCGACTAAAGGCCAGCCAGGTGGCGTAAGTTATAAACACTGGCAAGCACTGACGATGCTGGATGAGGAGGAAGGCAATATACCTGCAAAAGTTGTCAGTATTTATAACTTGGGTAGGTCGAGGCTAATTAGCGGACGCCGCAAAGGTGAATATCAGCGGCTGTGGGCCTTTGGCTATGATATGGACAATATGAAAGCCCGTGGTTGGTATTCAAGCGAGTTGCCATTATTTAACTTAACCACTAATCAGCGCGAAACCCTGCTAAAGCATATAAAAATAGTGCAGCAATTTGCTGCCGAGGCTTTATGGCAATGTCGTACTCAAATTAAATCAGCCTGGTTTAGTCACCCTAGTGATGTAAAAGGCGATACATCGTTTATTGATCTGCAGTTTTGGCAGCGCACAGAGCAGGCGTTTTATCACACTATAGCCACTATGCTGGCTGACGATAACAGTGGCGAGCCGTTACCGCCGGAAGCAGCATTACGTTGGTTGTTAGCGCTTAAGCATACGGCAACCGATATATTTGATGAATTGGTGTTGTCAGGTAATGACAGCCATAAACATATGGCGCGTTTTATTCAATCCCGTCGCGCCTTAACAGGCTGGTTTGCCAATGGCAAAGCAGTAAAAAGTTACAAGCAGTTTTATCACATTCCTACCGCCGTTGATACCGAGCAGGAGGCTTTAGCATGAATGAGCAACAACGTGACCTAACGCGCCAGGCAGTGCAGCAGGCCGAATACTGGTGGCAGCAAATGGCTTTGCCTACTGAACAAGTAAAAGGCATGAAAGCGCCAAGTCGCTATCGAGCGGAGCTTCGACGCTGTAATAGTGCTGATGCAGCCATGCTGACAGAAGGCTTCAGAGTGTTATGGCTGGCACTACCTGAAAGTGTGCGACAGCACCGGGCATACAGTATTGAAGCCTGGGCTACGGTAGCGGCTGTGCTGGCCCATATTACCGAAACACAAAGTTGTAGTTTTGGCAGCAGCCTCGGCCAGTGGGATAGCAAAACAGATAAAGCGGTTGTGAGTGAATTACGTTTGCAGCAGCTACAAGGTGCCCGTAGTAGCCAGGATTTTTTCCGGCGTTTACATCGCCTGGTTAAACAGTTGGGTGGTAAAGCCAACCTCAAAATGCTGACTCAGGACATTCTTGACTGGTTTGACGAGCATTATTCACAGCAACCACGCCGGGCAGATAAACGCGTTGCTGTACGCTGGGCACTGGATTACTACAGTCAACAACCGAAAAAAGTTTAAAACTCAAATTGATAATGAATTAAGGAAAATATCATGAGCAAATTTATTCAAATGCATTTACTAACTTCTTATGCGCCGTCTAATTTAAACCGCGATGACTTGGGACGGCCAAAAACTGCTCGTATGGGAGGCTCTGAGCGGTTGCGGGTGAGTTCGCAAAGTTTAAAACGTAACTGGCGCTGCTCTGATTTATTTGAGCAGGCATTGGCCGGCCATATTGGTACACGTAGCAAACGTTTTGGTGAGCAATTACGCCTTCAGTTAGAAGCAAAAGGGGTTAGTGACAAAAAAGCGATTGAGTGGGCATCGGCTATTGCTAGCCAGTTCGGTAAGTTAAAAAAGGGCTCGGTTGAAATCGAGCAATTGGCACATATTAGCCCAACTGAACAGCAAGCTGCTTTTGACTTGCTGGATACATTGGTTGCAGAAGACCGAGCGCCATCCAATGAAGAATTGGCTTTGCTCACCAATACGACAACAGCAGTGGATATTGCCATGTTTGGCCGTATGCTGGCATCTAGCCCTGAGTTTAACATTGAAGCCGCTTGTCAGGTGGCACATGCCATTAGTGTCCACAGTGTTGCGGTGGAAGATGATTACTTTACTGCTGTAGACGATTTAAATGATGGCCTCGAAGATCGTGGAGCATCACACATTGGCGAATCAGGATTCGCCGCTGCGTTGTTTTACAGCTATATCTGCATCGACAAAGAGCTGTTGGTTGAGAATCTGGCTGGTGATATTGAACTGGCAAATAAAGCCATCGCGGCGTTAACAGAAGCGGCAGTAAAAGTATCGCCCAAAGGTAAGCAGAACTCTTTTGCCTCTCGTGCTTATGCTAGTTATGTGATGTTGGAAAAAGGTAACCAACAACCTCGTTCATTATCAGTGGCGTTTTTAAAGCCAGTTTTTGGCGATGATCAGGCCTCTGAAGCGATCAATAAGTTACAGCGTCAAGCAGCTATTTTTGATCAGGTATATGGCCCTTGCGCTGATAGTCGCGCAGAACTTAATGCGGTTACCGGTGAGGGCAGTTTTAATGAATTAGTCGCCTTTATTGCTGATTAATGAGGAGGCGATATGCAATATCTGGTTTTTCGGTTGTATGGTGCTATGGCCAGTTGGGGCGAGGCCGCTGTGGGGGGCGATCGTCCCTCGGCAACACACCCTGGCCGCTCTGCGATACTGGGTTTATTGGCCGCAGCACTTGGTATTAAACGTACCGAGCAAGCAAAGCTAAATGAGCTGTATCAATCAATGCAGTTCGCGGTAAAAGAATATAGCGCAGGTGTTTTAGTGCGCGATTATCATACAGTGCAAGTGCCATCGACAGATAAGAAGCGGGTACACCGGCATAGAAAAAGCGAGCTGGCCGCACCAGGTTATAAACTAAATACCGTGTTATCAAGCCGTGATTACAGGGATGATGGTGTTTGGTTAGTAGCCATTTGGTTAACGGATTCCGCGACAGTGACGCTGCCTGAGCTAGCAGATGCACTGTTAAAACCGCGTTTTACGCTGTATTTGGGCCGAAAGTCTTGCCCATTGGCGGCACCATTAAACCCCAGGGTTTTAGATGCCGATTGCTTACAGCAGGCCTTGGATAGTGATGTCTTACCTTTGCTTGGCTCAACTGAGCAGGACAGCATTTGGTTACGCTACCCAAGACAGAGTGTTTACTACTGGCAGGGTGCTTCTGAACTCATGCAGGTTTCTGGCGCTACAGTACAAAGTCGGCAGTTATGGGATGAACCAGGTGACCGGATCAAGTGGCAATTCTCCAGTCGGATTGAACACCAGTTAACGGTAAGCAGGGAGCGTTAAATATGTATCTTTCCAGAGTCCGCTTTTTACCGGGTAACACGGCACATAATGCGCTGCTGGCCGTTCAACGTAAGGGCAGTTATGCCAGCCACCAATTGTTGTGGCAACTTTTCACCGAGCAGCAGCAACGAAACTTTTTGTTTCGTGAAGAGCAGGCCAATGGTTTGTCCGGGCAACAAGGTATGCCGGAGTATTTAGTGCTATCGCAAACCGCCCCCATACTGAACTCTGAATTATTTCAGGTTGAAACCAAGCTGTTTGCTCCTAAGCTGTCTGCAGGTGACAAATTGGCGTTTCGGTTACGAGCCAACCCTACGGTATCCAGCAAAACCGCAGAGAATACAGACAAAAGAGGGCGGCGGCATGACGTTATGATGCATGCCAAAAAGTGTGCACAGGCTGAGGGTGTTAAAGATCCGCTAATCATACAGCAGCATATGGAGCAGGCAGCGTTAAACTGGTTGTTGAAAGATGAACGGGTCGCCCGTTTGGGTATTCGTTTTGATACGCAACCTAGCGTAATGACTTACAGCCAACACAAAACCAGCAAAAAAGCGCAGCAGCCGGTTATCAGTTACAGCACTGTTGATTATGAGGGCGTATTCACCGTAACCGAGCCTGAGCTGTTATTAAGCCAAATTGCTCAGGGCATTGGTCGGGCCAAAGCCTTCGGCTGCGGCCTGATGCTACTGCGCCGGGTGTAATAACTTTAAGTCACGGAGGATAACCAATGGCATCAAAAATAGAGGTACTAGATCAGAAGATAACTACTTTTACCCAACACGGAATCGAATACATCTGTATTACCGACATGGCACGTTTTAAGCACGCAGAAAGGACTGGAGTTATTATCGGTAACTGGATGCGCAATCGCAATACTATTGAGTTTTTAGGGATTTGGGAGCAACTGAATAATCCGGGTTTTAAAGTCATCGAATTCGATGACTTTAAAAAGCAAGCTGGGTTAAACAGTTTTACCTTAACGCCCAAACAATGGATTGAGCAGACAGGTGCTATAGGGTTTGTTTCCAAAGCAGGCCGCTATGGTGGTACCTATGCGCAAAAAGATATTGCTTTTGAATTTGCCAGTTGGATCTCGGTTGAATTTAAGCTGTATTTAATTAAAGAGTTTCAACGCTTAAAAGAGCAAGAATTCCAGCAGCTTGGCTGGGATATCCGGCGTAATCTGGCTAAGATAAATTACCTTATTCATACCGATGCTATTAAACAAAACCTGATCCCTGACACCTTAACCCCAGCTCAAATCAGCCATGTTTATGCTGATGAGGCTGATATACTGAATGTGGCGCTGTTTGGCGTTACAGCTAGGCAGTGGCGCGAGCAAAATCCAGGTGCAAAAGGAAATATGCGCGATCACGCCAATGTTCAACAGTTGGTGTGCCTGGCTAATCTGGAAACGATGAATGCCTATCTTATCCAACAAGGAGTTACCGCAGGAGAACGCTTGCAGCAATTAAATGCACTGGCAATTTCGCAAATGACAATATTAAGCCGACAGGCGTTACCTTTCACGGGGCTGCAAAACATTGATGGCGGTAACTAATGGCTTTTATTCCACTTAAACCTATACCGTTGAAAGAACGGAATTCAATGATCTTTATTGGTATGGGACGCATTGATGTTAAAGATGGTGCTTTTGTTGTTATCGATGAAGTTAACGGTGAGCGAATGCACATTCCGGTTGGCTCTATTGCTTGTTTAATGCTCGAGCCAGGCACCAGAATTTCACATGCGGCTATGAAACTGGCAGCAGAAGTAGGCACTTTGATTACGTGGGTTGGTGTTGGCGGAGTGAGGTTTTATTCCGCCGGTCAGCCAGGAGGAGCTCGTTCTGACAAGTTACTTTACCAAGCAAAACTCGCACTAGATGAACAATTGCGCTTAAAAGTAGTGCGTAAAATGTTTGAACTTCGTTTTGGCGAAGAAGCCCCGCAGCGGCGCAGTGTAGATCAGCTTCGCGGAATTGAGGGCGCGCGAGTACGGCAAACTTATCAGCTACTTGCCAAACAATACGGGGTAAATTGGAAGGGGCGCAAGTATGACCCCAAAGACTGGGAAGCCGGAGATATTGCTAACCAGTGCATTAGTGCAGCCACAGCATGCCTTTATGGGATAACCGAAGCAGCAATACTGGCAGCAGGTTATGCACCTGCTATAGGTTATCTACATACCGGGAAGCCACTTAGTTTTGTTTATGACATTGCAGATATAATAAAATTCGATACCGTTATTCCTTTAGCCTTTCGTATAGCGGCAAAAAATCCATTCGCGCCGGAAAAAGAAATTCGCTTAGCTTGCCGAGACTTATTCCGTTCCGATAAAACACTAAAACGCCTAATTCCGTTAATAGAAGAAATACTGGCCTCAGGAGAAATTACTCCACCCAAACCATACCCAGATGCACAGCCACCAGCCTTACCAGAGCCAGTAACAATTGGAGATGATGGTCATCGGAGTAGTTAAATGAGTATGTGTATGATCGTGACAGAAGCAGTACCACCAAGATTACGCGGGCGTTTGGCTGTATGGCTGTTAGAGGTAAGGGCCGGTGTGTATGTTGGAGACGTCGGTCAGCGTGTGCGCGAAATGTTGTGGCAACAGGTTCTAGCTTTGGCAGAGGACGGAAACGTCGTTTTGGCTTGGGCGACAAATAATGAATCTGGCTTTGATTTTGTAACTTACGGAGAAAATCGACGGCAGCCAATCGATTTTGACGGCTTAAGGCTAGTTACATTTTTACCAGATAAAAGTTGAATTCTAGGGTTATTGCTCTTTAAAAAGTTGGTAGAATTTATAAGAGAGTTTTTTCTTATAAAAATCAATGCTATATTTTTAGACCGTTCCCCGTACACACGGGGATAAACCGGTTTATCAGCCCAACGATCTTCCTCAGTACATCCGTTCCCCGTACACACGGGGATAAACCGCTCTCCAACAATACTCTTGCCAATCCACCATTCCGTTCCCCGTACACACGGGGATAAACCGGTGAGGATAATGCTGGCGTAACACACACTCTGCCGTTCCCCGTACACACGGGGATAAACCGATTAAGATTTGATGATGTTAATGGTGATCAAACCGTTCCCCGTACACACGGGGATAAACCGCCAGAGTATAGCCGCTTTCTTGAACACATGATCCGTTCCCCGTACACACGGGGATAAACCGGCATGTCGCGGCACCAAGAATCACCATCACCCCCGTTCCCCGTACACACGGGGATAAACCGCTGCCTCGGCCTATATGGGGTTAGATCGCAACCCGTTCCCCGTACACACGGGGATAAACCGCGAACTGGCGTCAACGTGAAGTAGTTTTCTTCCCGTTCCCCGTACACACGGGGATAAACCGAACAACTCCGCTGAGTGGCTTCTCAGGTATTGCCGTTCCCCGTACACACGGGGATAAACCGATACATACCGTCCGCCGCCTCATGAAGCGCTGCCGTTCCCCGTACACACGGGGATAAACCGTCCGTTGGTTGGTCAGAATCTTCAACCCGTTCCCGTTCCCCGTACACACGGGGATAAACCGCATTTCCCAATATTTAGGGTTATCCGGATAGTCCGTTCCCCGTACACACGGGGATAAACCGTTAGACTGGTCATGCTGACCGACGGATCTGTTCCGTTCCCCGTACACACGGGGATAAACCGCTGCTGCAGTATGCTTGCTGTGCTCTACGTTTCCGTTCCCCGTACACACGGGGATAAACCGCGCAATCAACGGCTGACGGCGCTGTCGAGAGCCCGTTCCCCGTACACACGGGGATAAACAGCACTGAGCCTGTCTTGACCGAGCCTGTACCTGCCGTTCCCCGTACACACGGGGATAAACCGCCGAGAATGCGGAGTTGCGACGAATTAAGTCACCGTTCCCCGTACACACGGGGATAAACCGGCTTGGAAACTACAGATGATAACTCAAGCGGCCCGTTCCCCGTACACACGGGGATAAACCGCAGGCACATTCACGGGCGAAGTGATTGCCGCTCCGTTCCCCGTACACACGGGGATAAACCGCCTACTTCAACGAGGGCGGCATTGGTGCGCGGCCGTTCCCCGTACACACGGGGATAAACCGAAGAACTTTATGAGCGCATGGACGAAGATCAACCGTTCCCCGTACACACGGGGATAAACCGTGGACTACATTCGAGTGCGCCTACCGCGACTCCCGTTCCCCGTACACACGGGGATAAACCGCAGAAGCAATCGCTCTCACCACACTAGGAGAACCGTTCCCCGTACACACGGGGATAAACCGCTGTCAGACCAAACCGTTTGACTCGTATCTGTCCGTTCCCCGTACACACGGGGATAAACCGTTTGCTGACTCTGATGGCGCTGTAGTATTAGCCCGTTCCCCGTACACACGGGGATAAACCGTCGAGGCAGTGCTGCGAGGTTACGAATATCGCCCGTTCCCCGTACACACGGGGATAAACCGCGCGGATGCTTAAAGACGGTTGGTGTGAAATTCCGTTCCCCGTACACACGGGGATAAACCGTCGAGCAAGCCAACGACGCCATGAGCCGTATCCCGTTCCCCGTACACACGGGGATAAACCGTTAGATTTTTTACAACCATTGATGGTGCATTACCGTTCCCCGTACACACGGGGATAAACCGTATGCGACAGGGCAGACACGGTATTTCGTGTTCCGTTCCCCGTACACACGGGGATAAACCGCAAAACTTGCGCGGAATTTTCACAAATCCTACCCGTTCCCCGTACACACGGGGATAAACCGTCTGATGAGGTGGCGGAGTTGGAAAGCCTGTGCCGTTCCCCGTACACACGGGGATAAACCGCCCATTTATTTGCCGATAATCCAATGGACTCACCGTTCCCCGTACACACGGGGATAAACCGCGCGAGGTGAGTTATGACGACTATTAAGAATGCCGTTCCCCGTACACACGGGGATAAACCGCCGGAAGCCGCAGGTCTGACCGATACACACAACCGTTCCCCGTACACACGGGGATAAACCGATAGCTTGGTTAGTAATTTACCGGCAGGGCGTCCGTTCCCCGTACACACGGGGATAAACCGTTGGCGTTAAATGACGATTTGAGCAACCTACACCGTTCCCCGTACACACGGGGATAAACCGCAGAGCGGGAACGGTTGGGAAACGAAAATGACCCGTTCCCCGTACACACGGGGATAAACCGCAGAGCGGGAACGGTTGGGAAACGAAAATGACCCGTTCCCCGTACACACGGGGATAAACCGCATCAAACTGAATAGCTACTCAAGCTCAAGACCCGTTCCCCGTACACACGGGGATAAACCGTCGTAACAGCGCTGTCGCTTCGTTGTCTGTACCCGTTCCCCGTACACACGGGGATAAACCGCGAATATCACAGGTACAGTAACAGGTTCTGATCCGTTCCCCGTACACACGGGGATAAACCGCATCTATTTTATCGGTGATATTCACGGTGACACCGTTCCCCGTACACACGGGGATAAACCGTAATGGCATACGACCTCGCAGCCACAGTCTTCCCGTTCCCCGTACACACGGGGATAAACCGCCTAACAAATACTACGCAATCGAGCTGGTCAACCGTTCCCCGTACACACGGGGATAAACCGTCAGTCTGACGGAGATACTATCTTGGATGCTACCGTTCCCCGTACACACGGGGATAAACCGAACGAATTAACGGGGTCGAGCGAAAACATGATCCGTTC
This sequence comes from Aliidiomarina sp., assembly GCF_022565475.1. Taxonomy (GTDB): domain Bacteria; phylum Pseudomonadota; class Gammaproteobacteria; order Enterobacterales; family Alteromonadaceae; genus Aliidiomarina. The sequence goes on from NZ_JAIUMR010000005.1 coordinate 171,473, forward strand.
TCGTGGGAACGATTAAAATCAACCATAGATATGGTTGACTTTAGAATGATACCTGCTCTTCTGTGCGAGCGATGTACTGAGGGGATTTTTAAGTATACTTTAGTCAATGGAAAAAACGGTTATATGAAAGGAGTAACGGTTAAATAACAATTAAAATTAGCTGCGATTAGAAGATATTCATCGGTGTAGATATCTTGGCGCATTCAAGCATGTCGACGGGCAAACTACATCATGCCCTGATGAGCCGCAGTGCACGAGTACTGATGGATGGCTGGGTACGAGTACCAGGTGATTGCTTGTAAGGGCATGAGGAAAAGGCGATACTGCGGTATCCAATACTGAGGTTAAAAATTTAAGGGATTATTATGGAAATAAACACTGGACTACTCATTCCGACGTTATTTTTATATGTGCTTTGGGCAGTGATTAATTATGCCTTGGCTAAAGCTGGAAATAAGCCTCCCGTGTTATTTGGTGCTTTATCGCTCATTCCGGGTTTGAATATATTTATAACCTTGTATTTAGTCGTGGTTCTAGCAATGAAGAACGAAAAAACCGCGACTTAAGAAATGCATCAGGCATCAAATAGCAAAACCCATCGAATTCGATGGGTTTTGCTTTTATGCATAATCACTTTACAAATTATTTCTTTAGCGGCCAGCCACCCAAACTCTGATAACGATTAACCATCCAACAGAATAGCTCGGCCGTGCGTTCGGTGTCATACACTGCGCTGTGGGCTTCTTTGCCATCAAAAGCGATGCCAGCGGCGTGACAGGCTTTCACAAGCACGGTTTGGCCGAGTGTGAGTGCTGCCATGGAAGCAGTGTCAAAGCTGACGAACGGATGAAACGGGTTGCGTTTTAGGTTGGCCCGCTCGGCTGCGGCCATCACGAAGCTGTGGTCGAAATTGGCGTTGTGACCAACGAGCACTGAGCGTTGGCAGCCGGCTGCTTTTTGCGCTTTGCGAATGGCTTTAAAGATCACGCGTAAGCCTTCTTCTTCGGAGACAGCACCGCGCAGGGGGTTGAACGGATCAATACCATTAAAGTCGATGGCCGCTTGTTCAATATTGCTACCTTCAAACGGCTCGATATGGGCATGGTGAGTGGCGACTGGCACCAGTTCGCCGTCGTCGTTGAAGTCAACGATCACCGCCGCGATCTCGAGTAGCGCATCCGTTTTCGGATTAAAGCCAGCCGTTTCAACGTCAATGACCACTGGCAAATAGCCGCGAAAGCGATCTTTAATCTCAGGTTTTTCAGTCATCAAATTTCCGTTTTCTCTTTATACTCACAAAGATCTTCAATTAAGCAGGAGCCACAGCGCGGCTTGCGAGCAATACAGGTATAGCGACCGTGAAGAATGAGCCAGTGATGCACGTCGACTTTGAATTCTGCTGGAACAACCTTTAACAGTCGCTGTTCGACGGCGTCAACGGTCTTTCCCGGTGCAAACTTAGTGCGATTGCTCACGCGGTAAATATGGGTGTCGACCGCAATCGTCGGCCAACCAAATGCGGTATTGAGCACGACATTCGCGGTTTTACGGCCAACGCCAGGGAGCGCTTCGAGTGCTTCGCGGCTCTCAGGAACGACACCGCCATGTTGTTCGACTAAAATCCGGCAGGTTTTAATCACGTTTTCGGCTTTGGTATTAAATAAGCCTATTGTTTTAATGTAATCCTTAACGCCATCAACACCCAATGCCAGCATATCTGCGGGGTTATTGGCAACGGCAAACAAGGGCCCTGTGGCTTTGTTGACGCCTACGTCGGTGGCTTGTGCCGACAATAAAACGGCAATCAGCAGTTCGAACGGATTACTAAAATTCAGTTCAGTGGTCGGGTGCGGATTGTTATCGCGCAGCCGGGTGAGTATTTCAATTCGTTTTTGTTGATTCATAACCTACTTAATTCACTGTCGTTACGCGCGCACGTTGAGCTTTCTCAATCGGCGCTTTGGCGAGCTTGGCTTTGCGGCGACCGTCAATCCAGTTTTTACCGGCAATCAGAAAACCCATCCCTAAAAATGCACCCGGCGGTAAAATAGCCAGTAACAAGGGGTAGTCGAACGAGAATAATTGGATTTTTAAATCCCGTGCCCATTCGCCGAGGAGTAATTCAGCACCAGCAAATAGGGTACCTTGGCCAAGGATCTCACGCAATGCGCCGAGCGCGACGAGCACCAAGGTAAAGCCGATGCCCATCATCAAGCCGTCAAAGGCGGAGTGATACCAGTTGTTTTTGGACGCATACGCTTCGGCGCGGCCGATAATGGCACAATTGGTTACAATCAGCGGGATAAAGATACCCAGCGCCATGAACAGGCCATAGGTAAAGGCATTCATGGTCAGTTCGACCAAGGTGACAAAAGTCGCAATGACAATCACGAATACCGGAATACGGATTTCATTCGGTACCCAACTGCGCACCAAGGAGACAGTGATATTCGAGCCGACTAACACGAGCATGGTCGCAATCCCCAAACCCAGGGCATTGGTGACAGTGCCAGTTACGGCGAGAAGTGGACACAGGCCGAGCAATTGCACCAGTGCGGGGTTATTTTCCCACAAACCGTCTTTTGCTAAGGTTTGATACTCAGTACTCATAAGGTTGTTCCTCGCTCACTAGAGGCTCGCCACTACAGTTCGAGGGGGCGGCAAAAAGGGCGTCCATATTGTTCTGTGCGTACCATGCTGTGCGCTGCACCGCAGCGACCACGGCTCTCGGTGTAATGGTTGCACCGGTAAACTGATCAAACATGCCGCCGTCTCGACGTACACGCCAACGGGCGTCGTTTTCGCTGCGCACACGCTCGCCATTGAAGGAGAGAATCCAGTTATCCCGTTGAATTTCTATTTTGTCACCGAGTCCAGGTGTCTCACGATGCTGTAATACCCGTACGCCTTTAATCTGCGCCTGCATATTCACCGCGACAAGCAAGTGAATGGCGCCGCTATAACCGTCAGGCGCTGTTGTTCGTAACACCAAAGCATGAGGCTCGTTGTTCATACGTGAACGATAGACAGGTTGCTCGCGAAGCCCTAGCACATCAATTGCTTGCACCATGGTGCAGTCACTGAAGAGATCGTTGTCATGTTGATCAGGCGGCACAAGTTCATTTAACGTCCGCAACAACTCGTTTCGCTCTTGCGTGGCAATGCGGTCGGCGGTGAGGAATTGTGTCGCGACAATGAGGGCAGTCGCGGAAATAGCAAAGGCACCCAAAATTAGTCCGTTCTTACGCATGTTCTTGAGCATATTATTGGCCTCCTCGAACGTCGCCATAAGCCTGCGGACGAGTATATTGGTCAATTACAGGGACACACAAATTGGCTAGCAAGACAGCGAAAGCAATCGCGTCGGGGTAACCGCCGAAACTGCGAATCAGATAAATTAACAAGCCAATTAAGGCGGCATAAATTAATTTGCCTCGATTCGACGTTGCTGCTGAAACTGGATCGGTGGCAATAAAGAAAGCAGCCAACATGGTGCCACCGCTAAACCAATGAATGTTCAGGCCGGGTAGGGTGTCTGGCGCAACGATGCTGCCGATGATCGTGGCTACTGCAAGCGTACCTAATAAGGCGCCCGGAATTTGCCATTGAATGACCCGCTGCTGAAGGAGTACAAGTCCACCGAACAAGTAAGCAACGTTGACCCAGAGCCAGCCGTGACCTGCAAACGCACCGAAAATGGGGTTGCGTAAACTTTCACTCAAGGTTAGGCCTTGCGCCAAGTCGGTTTTAATTTGATCCAAGGGTGTAGCCATCACAACGGCATCAAGAAGTTGACCGGTTGCAACAGCACGGACTTGATTGACACTGTAACCATCGCTGGTGAACTGGAATACGATCAAGCGCAACGACTCAATAAAACTTGTTGTATCGCCAGCCAAGGTCACCGGTGGTAGCCAACTGGTCATTTGGACGGGAAATGAAATCAGTAATAGGACATACGCGGCCATGGCCGGATTAAAGATGTTGTGGCCAATGCCGCCAAAGAGGTGTTTGACCACGACAATGGCAAATACGGTACCGATAACAATCACCCACCACGGCGCTAGCGGTGGAATGCTGACGGCTAATAAGGCTGCGGTCACCAGTGCAGAATAGTCCTGAATGCCACGAACCGGTGAGCGATTGCGCGCAGACAGGCAGAGCATTTCCGCAATAACAGCTGTGCTACCGGCAATAATCAGCTGCCAGAAAATACCCCATCCAAAAAAGTAGAGTTGCGCGAGTACACCCGGAACCATGGCCAATAAAACGAGACGCATGATGGTCGTTGTCGTTCGCTTTTGGTGGTGATGGGGCGATGGTGCAATGAAAAAACTCATGAGTCCTCACCATTTTTTTCTGCCTGTTGAGCAGCTGCTTCGCGTTCGGCTTTGCGTGCTTTGGCACGAGCGACCGCAGCAGCGACCTGGGCTTTCTTATCGTCAGCTGCGCTTTCCGCTTCTGAACTTTGCTCGGCTTCGCGTTGCGCCTTGCGTGCTTTGGCACGCGCAACAGCTGCCGCCACTTGATCTTTCTTATCATCGACAGCAGGCGCATTTGCGCTTTCTTCCTGCGCTGCTTTCCGGGCTTTAACGCGAGCAAGCGCTGCCTGCACCGGATCTTCTTCATTGCTCTCGGCACGTGCGGCTTGGGCGGCTTTGCGTGCCTCAGCGGCCTTGCGATGCTTCTCTAGACGCTCTTCCTTCTCACGTTCGAGACGCGCTTGACGGGCCTCGAAGCGTTGCCGTGCTATCTCTGATTTTTGCTGTTCAATCAGTTGTTCACGAATTTGTGCTTTTGCTTGACGATAGTAGTAAACCAAAGGAATTTCGCTGGGGCAGACATAGGCACAAGCACCGCACTCAATACAATCGGCCAAATGATGTTGTTTTAAACCATCGTAATCTTTTGCTTTTGCCAGCCATTGCAATTGTTGCGGTAACAACGAAGCAGGGCAAACCTGTTCACACGCACCACAACGGATGCAGGCCATTTCTTCGTCAGCAGGACGTAATTCCGTGGCGCTAGGAGCGAGTATACAGTTGGTTGTTTTGGTAACGGGCACATCCAGCGATGGGATCGTGTAGCCCATCATCGGGCCGCCAATAATAACGCGCTGTTGTGGCTCGGCCTTGAAACCACAGGATTGCAACACATGGCCCACTGGTGTGCCGATAGGTACCCAAGCGGTGCAAGGTTCAGCAACAGTTTCACCGGTGACGGTTACGACGCGCTCCAACAGGGGCTCGCCGGCATCGACGGCTTTGGCAATCGCAAACGCGGTGCCAACATTGTGCACCAACACGCCAATGTCGGCCGGCAACTGATTCGCTGGCACTTGCTTGCCGGTGAGTATTTGAATCAATTGCTTCTCGCCACCCGAAGGATAACGCGTTGGAATGACCCGCAGGATGAAATCAGAGTTGTCTGTCGATAATGCCGCTGTCATCGCCGCGATGGCTTCAGGCTTGTTGTCTTCAATCGCGATTACGACTTGCTTGGCGGCAGTCAATTCTTGCAGAATTTTGCTGCCACGGAGAATCCCTTGGGATTGTTCGCGCATGAGACGGTCATCTGCGGCAATGTAAGGTTCGCATTCAACACCGTTAATAATCAGTACATCAATGCCCTGAGCACCGGCAATTTTTCGTGCGGTAGGGAAGCCTGCGCCACCCAAACCGGCGATTCCCATCGTTTGCAAATAATTGAGAATCTCGCGACGCGAGAGCGTTGATAAATCGCCCAATGGTTCGCGCGCTCCCCATTCATCAAGATGGTCGACCTCAATGCAAACCGTCGGTCCGGTTAGGGCTGATGGGTGGTTGAGAGGATGCTCAGTGATGGCTGTGATGACACCTGAAGTAGGTGCATGTACGGGTAAACCATTGTCGACACCCGGTTTGCTCAGCGGCTGACCCTTTGTCACCCGATCACCGACACTGACACACAGCTCAGCGATGAGCCCTGAGTGCTGGCGCAGAGAAACGTAGAGCCTATCCGCAAGCGGTAAACGTTTGGTCGGCGTTGAATTCGCCGGCGCTTTCCGCTCAGGGGGGTGAATGCCACCTGGGAATGTATGTAATGGACTGGTCGTGGTTAATTCTATCACTGCGTCTCAACCTGTTGTTCAGTCGTTGGCGATGAAGCGGATCCGTCGATGTATTGGACTGGAATCTGCTCGAGATCCCATTTCCAGCGCTCGGGTTGAATTGCGACTGGCACCATATCAATACAATCGACTGGGCAGGGCTCAACGCATAAATCACAGCCGGTACATTCGTCGGCGATGACCGTATGCATTTGTCTGGCAGCGCCCATGATGGCGTCTACAGGGCACGCCTGAATACACTTAGTACAACCGATACATTCGTCTTCGCGAATCACCGCGACTTTCTTCACATCTTCTTCGCCGTGCGCCGCATCCAAAGGTTTCGCTTCGCGTCCAAGTAAGTCAGCAAGCTTATCGATGGTCGCTTGACCGCCGGGTGGGCATTTATTGAGCTCATCACCGTTGGCGATCGCTTCAGCATAGGGTCGGCAGCCCGGATAGCCGCACTGACCGCATTGTGTTTGTGGTAGCAAGCTATCGATTTGTTCGACAATTGGATCGCTTTCGACCCGGAACCGAATGGCAGCAAAACCAAGAATAAGCCCGGCAATGATGGCTAGTGCGGCTAACGCCAGAATACCAAACAACCAACTCATGAGGCGCTCACCAGTCCGGCGAAGCCCATAAAGGCAAGCGACATAAGACCTGCGGTAATCATACCAATTGCGGCGCCTTTAAACGGGGCAGGCACGTCCGCGGCGGCAACGCGTTCGCGTAATGCGGCAAATAAAACTAAAACTAATGAAAAACCTACCGCAGCACCGAAGCCATAGACGATTGATTGAATGAAATTATGTTGTTCATTGACGTTTAATAACGCGACACCGAGCACCGCACAGTTGGTGGTGATCAGGGGTAAAAAGATACCGAGCAAGCGATATAACGTTGGACTCGTTTTATGCACAACCATTTCGGTGAACTGAACGACAACCGCGATCACTAAAATGAAACTCAAGGTGCGGAGCGACATCAATTCAAGCGGCTGGAGAATATACTGATTCACCAAGTAGCTGCTGACAGATGCCAGGGTCAATACGAACGTGGTCGCCAACGACATACCAATGGCAGTCTCGAGTTTGTTGGAGACTCCCATGAATGGGCATAGACCAAGAAATTGCACCAATACAAAGTTATTGACGAGTACGGTAGCAACTAAAAGTACGATGATTTCGGTCATTCTTCCTATCCGGATTAGTGTCGGTTCACCGAATTGCGGTAACGACCTGCTATTATCAAGGTTTAGGCGCTGAGAAACAACTTACAGATAGTAGGTTTTTTCAGGCTGATACCGAGAGTAGGATAAGGGGGTCGTGGATTTCGGTGCAGGTTTAAAGATTTTCAAGTAAGATAGCCGATCTGCACACGCTGTAGGTGCGGCAATTAGTGAATAAGGATGGGCCTTGGCTTCGATATTTCAGCGACTTCGCGATCTTGACGAACGTACGTTTGACTGGGTCTTCCAGGCAACTCGGGCGTTAAGAAAAAACCGGTTTGCTTTTTGGCTGTCACGCAGTGGTGATGGACCTTACTACGCCTTATTTGCACTCTTGTCGGCGATTGCTGCGATTGAAGGCAGCATGTTGTTTATTCAACGCGCTTTGATTGCCTTCGCGATTGAAGTGCCGCTGTTTATCGGTTTAAAGAATCTGTTGCGCCGGGATCGACCTTGGTTGCGACGGAAGTTTAAACCCGTGATTAAACCTGCCGATCGCTTTTCTTTTCCTTCCGGCCATACCACCGCAGCATTTCTATTTGCGGCGCTTGTGGTTGCTAGCTTCCCAGTCTGGGCCGTGCTCTTCTATGGCTGGGCCACGCTTGTGGGCATTTCGCGCGTTGCCTTAGGGGTTCACTTTCCTAGTGATGTCATTGCTGGGGCTATTCTGGGTACGTCAATTGCGGCTTTTGTTGTCGCTGTCGTTTAGCAACACACATTCATTGTCGATTGGGTCTGAATCGCAGGCATAAAAAAAGCGCTTGCGCGCTTGTGGTGACCTTGGCACTGGGCGTTTAAAGTGGCTCCCCAGGTTGGATTCGAACCAACGACACATGGATTAACAGTCCACCGCTCTAACCAACTGAGCTACTGGGGAATC